>CAWJMS010000016.1:0-14963 GCA_963843985.1 uncultured Gammaproteobacteria bacterium
AGCCAGCGGGCGATGACGACGAATCCGATGCCGACGACGACGCGCCGCAGGCGCCAATCCTCGTCGCCGGTCCGCGCGATACGCAAGAACGTTGACGCCGGCCCCGCGGCCCCGGCCACGCGCATGAACGAGCGGTTGCACAAATTGCTCGCCCAGCACGGGCTGGGCTCGCGCCGCCAGGTCGAAGACTGGATCCGCGAGGGTCGCGTGCTGGTCAACGGCCGGCCCGCGGAGATCGGCCAGCACGTGCAGTCGGGCGACAAAGTCGTGGTCGACGGTCGCGACGTCACGCGGCTGCTCACGGTCGCGCAGCGCCTGAAGGTCATCGTCTATCACAAGCCGACGGGCGAGATGCTGCGGCCGCAGGAAGGCGACGAGCGCGAGGGTGTCGACGAGCGGTTGCCGAAGTTGCACGGCGGACGGTGGGTCCCGATCAACGCACTCGGCTACGGAGAGGACGGGTTGCTGCTGCTCACGAACGACGGCGCCTTCGCCACCGCGATCGCGCGGCGCGGCCGCGAACTTCCGGTCGAGTATCGCGTGCGGGCCTTGAAGCCGACGATCGAGGACGATTGGCCCGAGATGCCGCTCGCCGTCGAGTTGGACGGCGGCACCGTCACGTTCTCGGCGGTGGAGCCATCCGGCGCGGGCGCGCTCAACGTGTGGTTTCGCGTGGCGGCCGATCGCACGGTGCCGCGCGGCGCCGTCCGAGCCTTGTTCGACGCCGCCGGTCTCAAGGTGAGCCGCATCATGCTCGTGCAGTGGGGACCGATGAAGCTGCCTCGCGAACTGCCGCGGGGCCGTTCGCGCGAGGTAGAGGGCGAAGAACTCGACGCGCTCGCGGCACTCGCGGGCCGCAGCGCGAAGCCCGACCAGGAGAAACCAGCCCGCGGCCGGAAAGCGCGCCGCCCCGGTGCTAAGCCTGGGAAGAGAAGCGGCGGCCGGTGACGCCCTTGCCGGCCGAGCCGAGCAGGTAGAGGAACGGCGACAGTACGGCCTCCGGCGGCGCAAGCAACGACGTGTCCTCGCCCGGAAACGCCTTTGCGCGCATCGGCGAGCGCACCTTGCCGGGATTGACGCTGTTGACTCGAATCCGGGTCGCCGTGTCGAGTTCGTCGGCGAGGACCTGCATCAGCCCTTCGACCGCGAATTTCGATGTCGCGTAGGCGCCCCAGTAGGCGCTCCCGCGCACCGAGACGCCGCTCGTCGTGAACACGATCGACGCGTCGGTCGATTGCTGCAGCAGCGGCAACAGCGTGCGCGTCAGGATGAACGCCGCGTTGACGTTGACGTGCATGACCTTGAGCCAGGTCGGCACGTCGTAGTGCTCGATCGGCGAGCGGTCGCCCAGCATGGCCGCGACGTGCGCGAGACCGTCGATCCGGCCGAACTCCGTGCCGAGCACGTCCGCGAGCGCGTGGTAGTGGCTCGCGTCGGCCTTGTCGAAATCGAGCGGTGCGATCGAGGGCCGCGGGCTGCCGGCTGCGACGATCGAGTCGTATACGGTTTCGAGCTTGCGCACGCTGCGGCCGCAGAGCACGACTTGCGCGCCGTGCGACGCACAGGCGCGGGCCAGCGCGGAACCGATGGATCCGCCGGCGCCGGTCACGACGATGACGCGATCGCGCAGCGCCTCGGCATCTGGCGCGTAGCGCCGCACTTGGTCGTCGGTCAACGGCATGGCAACTCCGGTGGGGCGCGGGCGCTGCTAGGCGTAGCGCACGGCAGTGGTCCACGCCGTCCACAGGCGCGACCACGGTGGAACCTCGGCACGGTCTAGCTCCGCGTCCGCTTGCGGGTCGATCCGCTCCAGCAGGCGCTGGTGCAAGGCGGCCAGCACCAGGCCGGGCCGCTGCGCGCTGCGCTCGGCCGCGGAGAGCAAGGCGGGCAGCGCGACGAGCGACTCGCCGATCCGATCGCGCCAGTCGGTGAGGATGCGGGCGATGGCTTCGGGCGAGGCCGAGCGCAGGTCGGTTGGATCGACTCCGGCGGCTTGCATCACGTCGGTGGGTATGTACAGTCGACCGTGCCGCAAGTCGATCGAGCGATCGCGCAGCATCTCGGTCTGGCGCAATGCCGAGCCGAGGCGCCGCGCGAAGTCGCGTTCAGCGGCGCTGAGGTCACGCGGGCCGGCCAGGGCTGCAGCCGCGAGTGTCTGCAGCGATCCCGCGCAGCGGAAGGCATAGGCCTCGAGTTCGATCCACGAGCAATACGTCATCCGCGCCAGGTCGAGATCCGCAGCCGTAAGCGCTTCGTGAAGCAGCAGCGGATCGTGGCTGGCGCAATGCGTCAAGCCGAGTAGCGCCACGGTGATCGGGTGCTGCGGCCGGCCGGCGGCGTACCGGTCGACTTCGGCTCGCCACCACTGCATCCGCGCGTGGGCGACGTCGTGGTCCTGCGTATTCAGGAAGTCGCGAATCTCGGCGTCGAATGCGTGCAGCGCTTCGAGCAGCGGACGCGCCCGCGCCGGCGCGAACAGCGTCGAGAAGTAGCGCAGGGATCCGGGCGGCGTGCCGCGTTGCACCGGATCGTCCCGGTCTGCGTTGCCGGCGCTACTCATCTCCGGTCGCCTCGTCGGTTTCCAGCAGCGGTCGCGCGAGCTTGTCGATCGGTGTCGTCTCCTCGATCTCCTTGGTCGGCCGCAGTCCCAGTTCGGTGAATTTCCGGGCGCCCGGCAACACCTGGCGCTCCAGCGAGCCAACCGCGCTGTTGTACGCGTCCACGCTCTGCCCGAGCGAGCGCCCGACCTTGCCGAGATGCGCGGTGAACGTTGCCAGCCGCTTGTAGATGTCCTCGCCGAGCTCCTGGATGCGGGCGGCATTGTCGGCCAGCGCATTCTGGCGCCAGCCGTAGCCGACCGCCTTCAGCAGCGCGATGAAACTCGTGGGCGTCGCGATGATGACGTGCTGGCGGATCGCGTCCTCGAGCAGGTCCGGAATCTCGCCGACGGCCGCGCTCAGGAACTGGTCCCCCGGAATGAACAGCACCACGAAATCCGGGCTGTTCTCGAACTGCGACCAGTACGCCTTCTGCGCAAGCTGGCGGACCCTCTCCTGCACGGCAAGCGCGTGGCGCCGGATCGCGGCCGCGCGATCCTCGTCGGTCGTGGCCTCGGCCGCCGAAAGATAGGCGTCGAGCGGCGTCTTGACGTCGACGACGAGCTGCCGCCCGTCCGGCATGTTGACGATCATGTCGGGACGCAGGTTGCCGTCCTCGCCCGCCACGTGCACCTGTTCGACGAAGTCGCAGTGCTCGACCATGCCGGCCAGCTCCGCGAGCCGTTTCAACGTCATCTCGCCCCACTGGCCGCGCACTTCGGGGCGTCGCAACGCCGTGACGAGGTTGCGCGTCTCGCGCTGCAGGGCGACCTGTCCGAGCGTGACCGATTCGAGCGAGTTCCTGAGCGCGCCGAAGGTCTCGGCCCGGTCCTTCTCGATGCGGGCGATCTGCTCGTGCGTCTTCTGCAGCGCGTCGCGCACCGGCGCCAGCATCGTCTCGACCGATTTCTCGCGTTCGGTGAGATTGCGGAGCGCGAGCTCCTGCTGCTGGCCGAAAGACTGCCGGGCGAGTTGCAGGAAGACCTCGCTGTTGCCGCGCAATGCCTCGCCGGCGACCGAATCGAACCCGGCCCGCAGCTTCTGCATGGCCAGTTCGAGCGCCTGTTCGCGCTCCCGGCCGATATCCTCGACGGACTTGAGTTCGGCCCGCGCCGTCGCCAGCTCGACCTCGAGCGCGTGCGCGCGTCGCCGGCCGATGAGCCAGCCCGCGGCGAGCGCGATCAGCGGCAACAGCGCGAGCAGCAACAACGTTTCGGTCGACGGCGAGGTCACTGTCCGATCTCGGCGCAGTTCACCCACGACAGCAACTGCTGCGGGTGATCGATGATGCCGGTGGCGTTCCAGCTCGCAGGCGAATCGTCGTCGCCGAGGTAACCGTAAGCCGCAACCACGGTTCGCATGCCGGCCGCGCGCCCCGCCTGGATGTCGCGTTCGGCGTCGCCGACGTACACGCAGGCCGCGGGTGAGACTCGAATCAGGCCCGCGGCGTGCAACAGCGGCAATGGATGCGGCTTGCGTTCCGCAACCGTATCGCCGCTGACGACGCAGCCGGCGCGCTTCGAAAGTCCCAGCCGGTCGAGCAGCGGGTCGGTGAGCCAGCCGGGCTTGTTGGTGACGACGCCCCACGGCACGGACCGACGCTCGAGCTCGTCGAGCAGGTCGAGCAGTCCCGGAAACGGCAGCGTCTCGCTGGCGAGATGCCGCGAATAGAGGTCGAGGAATCGCAGGCGCAGGCGTTCGAATTCGTCGCCGTCGGTGCCCGGGAATCCGAGCTTCACGAGCCGCGCTGCGCCGTGCGACACGACGGGTCGGATAGCGGCTGCGGGCAGGGGCGCACGGCCTTCCTCGTCGAGCAGGCGGTTCAGGGCGCCGCCCATGTCGGGCGCGGTGTCGAGCATGGTGCCATCGAGATCGAACAGCAGGGCGGCCGCGGCGGTCATGTCGAATGGCGCTCAGGCCGGCGCACGTGCATCAGGTAGTTCACGGACGCGTCGGATTTCAAGGCGGCGCGGCGCGTGAACGGGTCGTAGTCGAGGCCGCTGATGTCCGCGAGCGTGAGCCCGGCCGCCTGCGCCCAGGCGGACAGCTCGGACGGGCGGATGAACTTCTCGTACGTGTGCGTTCCCGGCGGCAGCAGCCGCAGCACGTATTCGGCGCCCACGATGGCGAGCGCGTACGCGCGCGGCGTGCGATTGATCGTCGAGAGGAAGACGTGACCTCCCGGGCGCACCATGCGAGCCAGCGCTTCGACGACCGCCGCCGGGTCCGGCACGTGCTCGAGCATCTCCATGCAGGTGACGACGTCGTAGGCCGCGGCGTGACCGGCGGCATGTTCCTCGGCCGACTCCAGGCAGTATTCGAGCGGAACCCCGGCCTCGAGCGCGTGCAGCTTCGCGACCTCGAGCAGGTCGCTGGCCAGGTCGAGTCCCACGACCCGCGCACCCTTGCGTGCCATTGCCTCGGCGAGCAGTCCGCCGCCGCAACCCACGTCGAGCACGTCGACGCCTGCCAGCCCCGCGGCGCGCTCGACGTAATCGAGCCTCACCGGATTGAGGTCGTGCAGCGGGCGCATCTCGCCCTGCGGATCCCACCATCGGCTGGCCGCCGACTGGAAACGCGCAATCTCGGCCGGATCCACGTTACGCATCGCGATCGATCTCCTCGGCCAGTCCGGTTCGGGCCATCCGGTGGCGCCACGCATCGGCGCGGTCGAGCGCCGATTGTTCGTCGACGTACCGCAGCGTACCGTCCGCGAGCAGCCGCCGGCCGGCGACCCACGTGTCGGTCACCTGGCCCGAATTCGCCGAGTACACCAGCGCGGTGGCGGCGTCATGCACCGGCCAGCTGCGTGCACATCGCAGGTCGACGCAGCACAGGTCGGCCCACTTGCCCGGCAGCAGTGACCCGATGGTGTCGCCAAGGCCGAGCGCCCGCGCGCCTTCCAGCGTCGCCATGCGCAGCAGGTCCGTCGCGATGACCGTGCCCGGCGTGGCGGCGACGCCTGCCGACAACAAGCCGGCCGTGCGAGCTTCGCCGAGCATGTCGAGGTCGTTGTTCGATGCGGCGCCGTCCGTGCCGAGCGCGACGCGGACTCCCCGGCCGAGCAGCGCCGCGAGCGGCGCAATGCCGTTGCCGAGCTTGAGGTTCGACTCGGGGCAATGCACCACGGCGGCGCCGGCGCTGGCCAGGATCTCGACGTCGGCGTCCTCGGTCTGCGCCATGTGCACGGCGATCAGCAACGGGCTGGCGAGTCCGAGGCCCGCGAGCCGGGCGAGCGGCCGCATGCCGTGGCGTGACAGGCTCTGCTCGATCTCCCAGCGCGTCTCATGAAGGTGCATCGCGACGGGAATCTCGAGTTCATCGGCGAGACGGCGCACCCGGACCAGTGTCGCATCGCTCACGGAGTAGGGCGCATGCGGCGCGAGGTGCGAGGTGACGAGCGGGTCGCCCCGGTATTCGTCACGCAGGCTCATGCCCTTTTCGATGTATTCGTCGGCGGTTGCCGCCCAGCGTGACTCTGCGTCGGTCACGACGAGGCCGACGCAGATGCGCATATGCACTTCAGCGGCCGTGCGCGCGACGACCTCGGGCCACAGGTGCATGTCCGCGAAGCAGGTCGTCCCGCCGCGCAGCATCTCGGCAATCGCGAGTTCCGTTCCGTCGCGCACGTACTCCGGGTCCACCCAGCGCCTCTCGATGGGCCAGATTGTGTCGGTGAGCCATGGGCCCAGGCCCTGATTCTCGGCGCGACCGCGCAGCAGGGTCATTGCGGCGTGCGTGTGCGCGTTGACGAATCCAGGCAGCAGGACGTGATGCGGCCGGCGCAGGATTTCGACGGGTTCATAACGGCGCAGCGCTTCCGCTTCGGGCAGCACCGCGACGATCCGGCCGTTGCGGATCGCGACTGCGTGATCGTCGAGCGCATGACCGACGGGTTCCACGGGCAGGACCCAGCGTGCACAAACGAGCGTGTCGACAGGCTCCATGCGGACCATCGCGGCGGGAGGAGCCGGCAGTATACCGGCGGCGGGGCTGCGGACGTCAGAAACGGAGCGATCCGGGGCGAGTTTCAGGCCTGTGCTGTGGTATGATTTCCGATCTTTTTAGGCCGGCCAAAAGCCGGCCGCAACACCCCTTGAGACCGACGGATTCCATGGTCGAAATCGCACGCGAACTGCTCCACGTCAACCTCGAAGACGAGATGCGCCAGTCCTATCTCGATTACGCGATGAGCGTGATCGTCGGGCGCGCCCTGCCCGACGTCCGGGACGGGCTGAAGCCGGTGCATCGACGCGTCCTGTACGCGATGCGCGAACTCGGCAACGAATACAACAAGGCCTACAAGAAGTCCGCCCGCGTGGTCGGCGACGTCATCGGCAAGTACCACCCCCACGGCGACACGGCCGTGTACGACACCATCGTTCGCATGGCGCAGCCGTTCTCGATGCGCTACCTGCTGGTCGACGGCCAGGGCAACTTCGGCTCGGTGGACGGCGACGCTCCGGCCGCCATGCGCTACACCGAAGTGCGCATGTCACGGATGGCCGGCGAGCTGCTCGCCGACATCGACAAGGAAACGGTCGACTTCGTCCCGAACTACGACGAATCCGAGACCGAGCCGTCGGTGCTGCCGACGCGGGTGCCGAACCTGCTGATCAACGGGTCGTCGGGCATCGCGGTCGGCATGGCGACCAACATCCCGCCGCACAATCTCACCGAGATCGTGAACGCCTGCGTGGCCGTGATCGACAGACCCGCGATCACGATTCCCGAACTGATGGAGCTCGTGCCAGGCCCGGATTTTCCGACGGCCGGCATCATCAATGGCGCGCGCGAGATCTACAACGCGTACACGACCGGCCGCGGCCGTATCCAGGTGCGCGCGCTCGCCGCGATCGAGGAGATCGACGACAACGGCCGCGAGGCCATCATCGTCACCGAGCTGCCGTACCAGGTGAACAAGGCGCGCCTGATCGAGCGCATCGCCGAGCTGGTGCGCGGCAAGCTGATCGAGGGCATCTCCGAGCTGCGCGACGAGTCCGACAAGGACGGCATGCGCGTCGTCATCGAACTGAAGCGCGGCGAGAACTCGGACATCGTCCTCAACAATCTCTACAAGCAGACGCCGATGGAGTCGGTGTTCGGCGTCAACATGGTCGCGCTGATCGACGGCCAGCCGAAGCTGCTCAACCTGAAGGATTTCATCGACGCGTTCCTGCGTCACCGGCGCGAAATCGTCACCCGGCGCACCGTGTTCGACCTGCGCAAGGCCCGCGAGCGCGCCCACATCCTCGAGGGCCTCGCCGTCGCGCTCGCGAACATCGACGAGATGATCGCGCTGATCAAGGCCTCGCCGGCACCCGCGGAGGCCAAGGTCGGCCTGATGGCGCGTGCATGGCGCGGCGGTGCGGTGCCCGAGATGCTGGCTCGCGCCGGATCGGTGGCGGCGCGTCCGGACGGCCTCGACACGGCGCTCGGCTTGCACGGCCTCGAGTACCGGCTGTCCGAAACCCAGGCCCAGGCCATCCTCGACCTGCGACTGCACCGCCTCACCGGGCTCGAGCAGGACAAGATCCTGGCCGAGTATGCCGAACTGTTGAAGGTCGTCGCCGACCTGGGCGACATCCTCGGTCGCCCGGAGCGGCTGTTGCAGGTGATCCGCGACGAATTGCTGCAGATTCGCGACCAGTACGGCGACGCGCGCCGGACACGCATCGAGCACGACGAGTCGGACCTCACCATCGAGGACCTGATCACGCCGCAGGACGTGGTGGTGACGCTGTCACACGGCGGATACGCCAAGGCGCAGCCGGTGAGCGAATACCGCGCGCAGGGCCGCGGCGGCCGCGGCAAGTCCGCGACGACGATGAAGGAAGAGGATTTCGTCGAGAAGCTGTTCGTCGCCAACACGCACGACACGCTGCTCTGCTTTTCGAACCGTGGCCAGCTCTACTGGCTCAAGGTCTACAAGCTGCCACAGGCGGGCCGCGGCTCACGCGGCAAGCCGATCGTCAACCTGCTGCCGCTGCACGAAGGCGAGCGCATCACCGCGATGCTGCCGATCCGCGAATTCGAAGAAGGCCGCTACGTCTTCATGGCCACGGCCGACGGCACGGTGAAGAAGACGTCGCTCGCCGCATTCTCGCGACCGCGCGCCGCCGGCATCATCGCGGTCGACCTCGAGGAGGGCGACAAGCTGGTCGGCGTGTCGCTCACCGACGGCTTCCGCGACGTCATGCTCTGCACGACGGAGGGCAAGGCGATCCGCTTCTCCGAAGACGACGTGCGGCCGATGGGCCGCAATGCGTCGGGCGTTCGCGGGATCAAGCTGCCGGAAGCGGCTCAGGTCATCTCGCTGATCATTCCCGACGCCCAGGGCCGGGTGCTGATCGCGTCCGAGAACGGTTTCGGCAAGCTGACGTCGGTCGAGGAGTTCCCGGTCCACGGCCGGGGTGGGCAGGGCGTCATCGCCATGCAGACGACGGAGCGCAACGGCCAGCTGGTCGCGGCCGCGCAGGTGGCGCCGACCGATGAGCTGATGCTGATGAGTTCGAACGGCACGCTGGTGCGCACGCGCGCGAGCGACATCTCGGTGCTGGGTCGCAATACCCAGGGCGTACGCCTGATCCGCCTCGACGAGGGCGAGCGGCTCATCGGCGTCGAGCCCGTCGAGCCCGAAAGCGTGGACGACGACGAGCCGTCCGCCGAAGGGGCCTCTGCGATGGCGCCGGATGCTCCGGCCGGTGAAGCGACAGGCGACGGTCCGCCGGTTACGCATTGATCCGGCCGCCCGACCGGGCGGCATGAGTAGATTCCAGTCGAGGCGAGGCCCGCAACGGCGCCGCCTCGCCTGCTACACTCCATTGCAATGCAACAAGGCCTGCAACGGAGCGTCGCCGTCCATGACCCGCGTGTTTAATTTCAGCGCCGGCCCGGCGGCATTACCGCAGGAAGTCCTCGAACAGCTGCGCGACGAGATGCTCGACTGGCACGGGCAGGGCATGTCCGTCATGGAGATGAGCCATCGCGGCAAGACCTTCGTCGGGATCGCCCAGCAGGCGGAGGCCGATCTGCGCGAGCTGCTCGCCGTTCCCGCGAACTACAAGGTGCTGTTCCTGCAAGGCGGCGCCACGGCGCAGTTCGCGGCGGTCCCGCACAACCTCACGACCCCTGCTTCGATCGCCGACTACGTCAATACCGGCGCCTGGTCGAAGAAGGCGATCGGCGAGGCGAAGAAGTACTGCAAGGTGAACGTCGCGGCCGATGCAGGCGGCGCCTATACTGCGCGCGCCGGCGCAGTCCGAATGGAAGCTCACGCCGGGCGCGGCCTACGTGCACTACACGCCGAACGAGACCATCGGCGGCGTCGAGTTTCCGTTCATCCCGCAGACAGGCGACGTGCCGCTCGTCGCCGACCTCTCGTCGACGATCCTGTCGCGCCCGCTCGACGTCGGCCGCTTCGGCGTGATCTACGCCGGCGCGCAGAAGAACATCGGTCCGGCCGGGCTCGTCGTCGTCATCGTGCGCGACGACCTGCTCGGCCGGGCCCGCGCCGACACGCCGACGGTGTTCGACTGGGCCGCGATGGCGGCGGACGGCTCGATGCTCAATACGCCGGCGACGTATTCCTGGTACGTGGCCGGGCTCGTGTTCCAGTGGGTCAAGCGGCAGGGCGGCCTGGCCGCGATGGAAAAGCTCAATCGCGCCAAGGCGGAGAAGCTCTACGGCGCGATCGACGGCTCGGGGTTCTACAAGAACCCGGTCGCGAAGTCGTCGCCGCTCGTGGATGAACGTGCCGTTCACGCTTGCCGAACGCCGAACTCGACAAGCCCTTCCTCGACGGCGCGAAGAAGGCGGGGCTCGTGACGCTCGAGGGTCACCGTTCGGTCGGCGGCATGCGCGCCAGCCTCTACAACGCGATGCCGATGGCCGGCGTCGAGGCGCTGGTGCAGTACATGAACGAGTTCCAGCGCAAGAACGGTTGATGGCCATGCCCTTCAAGATCCTCACGCTGAACAACATCTCGGTGCGCGGCCTCGAGCGATTGCCGCGCGACCGCTACGAGGTCGCCTCCGAGATCGGCCACCCGGACGCGATCCTGCTGCGCTCGGCGGACATGCACTCGCTCGAGATCCCGCAAGCGTGCTGGCCGTCGCCCGCGCGGGCGCCGGCACCAACAACGTGCCGGTGGCCAAGCTGAGCCAGCGCGGCGTCCCGGTGTTCAACGCGCCGGGCGCGAACGCGAACGCCGTGAAGGAGCTGGTGCTCTCCGGATTGTTCCTCGCCGCGCGCAACATCTGCCAGGCCTGGGGCTACGTGCGCGAACTCGAGGGCGACGACCACGCCGTCGAGGAAGCGGTCGAGAAGGGCAAGAAGAAGTTCGTCGGCTACGAGTTGCCGGGACGCACGCTCGGCGTGGTCGGCCTCGGCGCCATCGGCGTCGAAGTCGCCAACGCCGCGCTCGGGCTGCGGCATGAAGGCGCTCGGCTACGATCCGCAGATCACCGTGCAGCGCGCCTGGCAGCTGTCGTCCGGCGTCGAGCAGGCGCTCAGCCTCGACGACCTGTTCGCGCGCTCCGACATGGTCACGGTGCACGTGCCGCTCAACGACGCGACGCGCAACCTCGTCAACGAGGCGCGCATCCGGCTGATGCCCCGCGGCAGCGTGATCCTGAACTTCTCGCGCGCGCAGCATCGTCGACGAGCCGGCCGTGCTCGCGGCGCTCGACAGCGGCCAGCTGTCCGCCTACGTCTGCGATTTCCCGACCAAGGCGTCGAAGAACCACCCGCAGGTCGTCGCGCTGCCGCACCTCGGCGCCTCGACGGGCGAGGCCGAGGAGAACTGCGCGATCATGGTGGCGGACACGCTGCGCGACTTCCTCGAGAACGGCAACATCCGCAACTCCGTCAATTTCCCGGAGGCGGTGCTGCCGCGCATCGGCGGCAACCGCGTCGGCCATCGCCAACGACAACGTGCCGAACATGGTCGGCCAGATCTCGACCTGCCTGGCGGCCGCGAAGCTCAACATCGCCGACCTGCTGAACAAGTCGCGCGGCGATCTCGCCTACACGCTCATCGACATCGACGCGCCCATCGAGCCGGCCGTGCTCGCGCAGATGCGCGTCGATTCACGGCGTGCTCGCGGCGCGCCTGATGTGACAACGTGGCGAGCAGGAAGCTCGGCAGGAAGGCCGCGGCAAGAAGCGCCGAGGCGGCGCCCGCGCAGAAGCGGCAGCCAGAGGCCGGCGCTCGAGCGACGATCCGCGAGCGGATCGACCACGTCGACGCCGCAGCTGCATGCGCTCATCAACGAGCGCGCGCGACTCGCGCAGCAGGTCGGCATTTCGAAGCACGCCGCCGGGCACACCGTCGACTTCTACCGCCCGGAGCGCGAGGCGCAGGTGCTGCGCCAGGCGCTCGAGCGCAACCGCAAGAGCGCGGCCCGCTGCGCGACGAGGAGATCGTGCGGCTGTTCCGCGAGATCATGTCGGCGTGCCTCGCGCAGCAGGAGCCGCTCAAGGTCGGCTTCCTCGGCCCCGAGGGCACGTTCACGCAGCAGGCCGTGCTCAAGCATTTCGGTCATTCGGTGCGCGCGCTGCCGCTCACGTCGATCGAGGAGGTGTTCCACGAAGTCGAGTCCGGCGCGGCCGATTTCGGCGTGGTGCCGATCGAGAACTCGAGCGAGGGCACGGTCAACAACACGCTCGACATGTTCCTGACCTCGCCGCTCAGGATCTGCGGCGAGGTCGAGCTGCGCATCCACCAGAACCTGATGGGCACGCATGAAGGCGCTCGCGCGACGATCGAGCGCGTCTGCGCGCATCCGCAGGCGCTCGCGCAGTGCCGCGGCTGGCTGGAGGAGCACCTGCCGGACGTCGAGCGCGTGCCGGTCGGCAGCAATGCCGAGGGCGCGCGTCGCGCGCGCGACGAGGACGGCACGGCGGCGATCGCCGGCGCGGCGGCCGCCGAGGTCTACGGTCTCAACCTGCTGGTGCCCGAGATCGAGGACCGGCCGGACAACACGACGCGCTTCCTGGTGATCGGCCGCAAGTCGTCCGCGCCGAGCGGCGCGGACAAGACGACGCTGCTGGTGTCGGCGGCGCACACCGATGCGCCGGGCGCGCTGTTCCGGCTGCTCGAGCCGTTCGCGCAGGCACGGCATCAGCATGACGCGCATCGAGTCGCGGCCGTCGCGCCGGCGCAAGTGGGACTACGTGTTCTTCATCGACCTCGAAGGCCACGCCGAGCGCGAGCCGCTCGCCACGGCGCTGGCCGAGCTGAAGGACAAGGCGCATCGCTGTGCAAGGTGCTCGGTTCCTACCCGAAGGCCGATGCTCTGACCGATGGCCGTTCGTACCGAGTCACGCCGCCGTCGACCGGGTCGCGGGCGAGGTGACGGTGCCGGGCGACAAGTCCATCTCACATCGCGCGCTGATGCTCGGCGCGATCGCCGTCCGGCACGACGCCGCATCGACGGCTTTCTCGAGGGCGAGGACTGCCTCGCGACGATGCGCGCCGTGCGCGAGCTCGGCGTCGACGTCGAGCGTCCGCGCCGCGGCGACGGTCGTCGTGCGACGGGGTCGGCCTCGACGGCTCGAGGCGCCCGTCGAGCGACGCTCGACATGGGCAACGCCGGCACGGCGATGCGGCTGTTCATGGGCCTGCTCGCGGCCCAGCCGTTCGATTCGGAGCTCGTCGGCGACGCGTCGCTGATGCGGCGGCCGATGGAGCGCGTCGCGAAGCCGTTGCGCGAGATGGGCGCGCGGATCGAGACGCTCGACGGCAAGCCGCCGGTGCGGATCGCGCGGCGGTGCCGCGCTGCACGGCATCCGCTACGCGATGCCGGTCGCGAGCGCGCAGGTGAAGTCCGCGGTGCTGCTCGCGGGACTCTACGCGCGAGGGCGAGACGACGGTCGAGGAGCCGGCCGTCGACGCGCGATCACACCGAGCGCATGCTGCAGAGCTTCGGGTGCGAGGTGAGCGCCGCGCGGCGGCGTGGCCACGTTGCAGCCGCCGCCGCGAGCTACGAGGCGGCGAGCATCGAGCGTGCCGGGCGATTTCTCGTCGGCGGCGTTCTTCATCGTCGCCGCCTGCATCGGCGCGCGCGACGCCTGTTCACGATCCGCGGCGTCGGCGTCAATCCGACGCGGACGGGCCTGCTCGAGATGCTGGCGCTGATGGGTGCGGACCTGCGCCTGATCAACCACCGCAGCTGCGGCGCCGAGCCGGTCGCCGACATCGAGGTGCGGCCGGCGACTCTGCGCGGGGTGCGCGTGCCGGAGCGGCTCGTGCCGCTCGCGATCGACGAGTTCCCGGTGTTCTTCATCGCCGCCGCCTGCGCCGAGGGCGAGACGCTCGTCACCGGCGCCGAGGAGCTGCGCGTCAAGGAGAGCGACCGCATCGCCGTGATGGCGCGCGGGCTCGCCGCGCTCGGCGTGCGAACGAGGTGCTCGCCGGACGGCCTGCGGATCGAGGGCGGCCGCATCGGCGGCGGCACGGTCGACAGCCGCGGCGATCACCGCATCGCCATGTCGTTCGCGGTCGCGAGCCTGCCGCGCCGAGGCGCCGATCGAGATCCTGGACGTGGCGAACGTCGCGACGTCGTTCCCGGGCTTTGTCGCCTCGCGCACTCGGTCGGGCTTCGCATCGAGGAGCGCGCCTGAGGCGCCCTGACTGACCCATGGACGTTCCGGTCATCGCCATCGACGGGCCGAGCGGCTCCGGCAAGGGCACCGATCGCCGCGGCTCGTGGCCGCCGGCTCGGCTGGCACCTGCTCGACAGCGGCGCGCTCTACCGCCTGGTCGCGCTGGCGGGCCGGCGCGGCCTGCGGCAGCCGACGAGGAGCCCGGGCACGCGCGGATCGCCGCGCGCGCTCGACGTGCGCTTCGAGGTCGGACGCGCGGCGGAGCGACGGGTGCTGCTCGACGGCCAGGACGTCACCGCGGCGCTGCGGACGGAGGCGCCGGTGCCGCGGCGTCGCGGGTGGCCGCGATGCCGGATGTCCGCAGGCCCTGCTGGAGCGCCAGCGCGACTTTGCCGCGCCCACCGGGGCTCGTCGCGGACGGCCGGGACATGGGGACGGTCGTTTTCCCGGAGCGCCCGATCTCAAGGTGTTCCTGACGGCAACCGCGGACGAGCGCGCGATCAGGCGCCATAAGCAGTTGAAAGGAAAGGGGATTGATGTTAGCCTGGCCGACCTTTCGCAGGAGATCCTCGAGCGGGATCGACGCGATTCCACCCGGCCCGTGGCGCCACTCCGCCCCGCGCCGGACGCTGTCGTGATCGACTCGACGGGGATTGCGGTCGAGGAGGTGGTCGACAGGGTTCTCGAACTCGTCGTCAGCCGGGTCTAAGCGACTATTTCGGTGGTCGGGTGGCCGTACAAGCGCGCCACGCGGCTGTG
>CAWJMS010000017.1:0-42316 GCA_963843985.1 uncultured Gammaproteobacteria bacterium
GCCCGCCGGCCACCGGCACGGATTCGCCGTGCTGCTTGCGCTCATTGGGCGTGTCGATCAGCTGGAACTTGCGGCAGAAGGGTCGCAGCAGGCCGATGACAGCCGAGGCGGCGACCACGAGTCCGATCCAGAGGGCGAAGCGGCCTGAATCCATTTCAAATCCGTCGCTTGTTTAGTCGTGGTCCGCGGGTTGGGATCATGCCAAAGCGGCAGGACCCAGACACGCTCGAGACGCAGGAATAGACGCGACACGCAGTTCTGCCAGCCCCCCACTGGCCGCGTACCGGGTCATTCCTGCATCCCATAATACATAAGCCGCACGAGTAGGCGAACCCCATCGTTATCTTTTAGTTCGGCGTACCGTGGGGCGGTCCGGCCCCCGATGTCCCGGATGTCCGCCATCAGCTCGGGGTGGAACTGGCAGGTAAACGACCGCCGGACCCGGTGGGTCTCCCAGTCCTTGTAGTAGATGGCCGTCGTGCTCACCTCGGTCCAGGACTCGTCGTCGACCTGCGTCTGCGCCAGGATCTCGACGGCATAGGGGAGGTGCAGCAGCCAGCCGAGCGGGCTGACAGCCAGTTCGTGCCGGATCGGGACGATCGCTTCGTGCAGGCTCTTGTAGGCCCAATTGGCGAACAGACCGGCCTCTTCGTTGACCTCGTCGCTGTGGAACATCTGCACCGCGAGATCGCGCTCGAGCGCCATGACCATGTCAATCACCCCTTCGAGCTCGTCGGCCACCAGGGCATGGGCTTCGTGGAGCTCCGCCGGCACGTGGTCCATCTGCCCGCGGCGGGCGTAGGGCAGCAGACGGCGGGTCCCGACCTCACTGCTCTCGTTGCGCGCCACGGCGAATGCTCCGTCATGCCAGCCATGGGCGCACACCCTGTCTTGCTTGACCACGCGTAGGCTCTCTCCTACAGACGCGATGCGCTTGCAGACGCGCTGTAGCGAGGCCAGGGCGCGACCACCGGGATCGAGCGGCAGGGGGCGGGCGGCTTGCACCTCGCGGACGGCGCGCCTCAGCAGCCGGACGTGCGAGGCGGCCGCCAACTGGTGGCCGAGGCAGATGAAGATCGTCGGTCCGCTGCCGAGAGACCGTTGCAACAGTAACTGATCGGTCAGGGCCAGCAAGTCGTCGAGGCCGGCCTTCGAGCCGTCGAAGCTGCGCGGGTCGTGCACGGAGGGGTTGCCCCCCTGGACGATGGTCGCGATCGAGGCGCCCAGGACGCTGGCCAGCCGCTCCGGATTCGCAATGCCGCTTTGCCAGACCGGATGCAGCACGGTGTCGGCATCGGCGACCTGCTGCAGGATGTACGCGAGGTTCTTGGAGGCCCGCACCGCCTCGCCCTGCAGATTGGTCCCGACGTCGCCCCACGGCTCGATGACGGCCACGCTGCGCCGGTACAGTTCCGGCATCTGCAGCAGCAGGTCGAGGTGCTTCGGGGTCTCGATGACCTTCTCGAGCGGCGGGGCGAGGCCCCATTCGAAGAGGCCTTCGGTCGCCAGGCGATCGCGACCGGGGAAGGGCGTGGGCGACGTGCGGTCCTTGAGGAAGTAGCCGAGCAGGGCGTGCACCGACTGCGGACTCGAGGCGTGGCGGCCGAGGATACCCGGCTTCACCCGCCAGCCCAGCTGCTCGATGGACAGGGCTTTCATGGGTCGCACATTCGCCAGGGACAGTTTCATCCCGATGACGGCGTGCAACCGCCGTGCCACGGAGTCGGTGACGACTGCCGCGCACGAAAATGCCGGAGTGCATGGCAAGCGCGACTCGCGGTCCGAATGCGAGCGAGTGAGGTTTGCACCAGAAGGGCGCCGGTCGGACCCTCGACGAACCAACTTGGCGCGCCGGGACAAGCGCCGGGCGGACTCGTACACTGCGCCCCCGAGCGCGCGACACCGGCCCCGGTGGCGAAACTGGTAGACGCTTCGGACTTAAAATCCGCTGGCCGCAAGGCCGTACAGGTTCGAGTCCTGTCCGGGGCACCAAATTGTTGCGGCTGGCCCAGGCCCGGCTGACGGGACTCCGGCCTGGCTTCCAAGCGATTCGACGAACCGCAAGACGGCCAAAGGCTGGGCCGACGACGAAGTACACCGTCTGAAGGGATTGCGGAATTCGGCGCGTCCTGGAATCGCAACTGACGGTTGCAGACTGATCGAACTACACTGAGCGACCCCGAGTCAAAGGAATCTAGCTAGCCATGGGAAGACTTCGTTCTGTTCTTAACTCGGTACGGGAGAACCATTGGTTCGCTAGCGCGGCGGTTCCTGTCGCAACATCGATTCGGAATGTAGCCCACCGCGTCGATGACGAGATATGCAAGAAAGTCAAGGTCAACGGGAGAAGAGTTACCTACGACGGAATTGACCTTCGATTTCCCAAGAACGTAGGTGTTGGGTTCGCGTCCAATATCCATTGGCATGGCAGTGAGGGGTTTGAGCCAGTACACCTGGCGTGTCCTGCGATCCTTCCTGCCGACGGCGGCGCACTTCATCGACGTCGGTTCGAATATTGGCCTTTATGCGGTCCTTGCCAAGTTGCTGAATCCGACAATCGTTGTCGATGGATTCGAGCCGGTTCCGGCAATTCTTGAAAAGAACCGAGCCTTTCATCGCGCAAACGGGTTGGACGATAGTCGCGTTAGAGCGATTGCCCTGAGCGATCATGACGGGGAAGGCACGCTGTTCTTACCCGAGAGTCAGTCGTCGCAAGACGAGGAGACGACCGGCACCGTGCGCGAGCGACTCGTGGCAGGCCCGCAAAGCTAATAGCCAGATCCCAGTGACACTGCGCACCTTGGATTCGTTCGCCACTGACGTTGTCTATCTCGACGCCGACACTGATGAAGATTGATGTCGAGGACTACTGAAGCAGCGGTCTTTCAGGGCGGGCAGAAGACAATTGAAGCTCTCCGACCTGCTGATTGTCGTCGAGATTCTTCCGCGGAAGCATGGCAACGAAGAGACTTGGGAACGTATTGCGTGCCTCCGGTACAGGGCATTCGCCATCACTAGTAGCGGATTGTTTCGATTTTCCGATTACGACTTTCGGCAGGATCGACGCTTTACGGACTTTCTGCTTTTGCCGGAAGAACGTATCCGGTGCGCGTCTGGCTATATCTCAATTGAATCTGTTGCCTCGGCTGTGACTCTTGCTTAGATCGGTCCCGCCAGGGGCGCGGAAATCGGCAACGCGCTTAGCTTCGATTGTCGTAGGAGAGGGAGCTTGCAAGGCCGGTGTGGCCGGGTCTTGGAATATCCGCAGTCTACGCGCGCTCAGTGAACGATCTACGCAACCGTCCAACGCCCTAAAGTCCGCTGACCTCACGGTCGACTGACAGATTCGAGTCTGTCGGGGCACCAAGGCATCGACACTCCAGGCATGCTCGAAAGTGGCTGCGCCTCGCACGCGACGTTATCGCACGCACGCCGGTTGCGACACCTGTAGGACAATGACTCGTTTGCCTTGAAAAACGCAATTCGTCCGGATCCCGTATCGGCCCTTCGGGACGTTCCGTCTATTCCTGGCGTTGTCGGTAATGCTCCAGCATTACGTGCAGTGGAGCGGTGTCACTGGGAAGGCGGCGGTCATGCTTTTTGAGCCGGGCAGCATCGCGGTCCTCGTCTTCTTCTTTCTCTCCGGCTTTGTCGTAACGGAGGCAGCGGACTTCATTTACTCCAATAGACCCGGTCCATTTCTTGTAAATCGATTGCTTCGCATCTGGCCTCTTTATGCTGTCGCTGTCCTCGTCTCGTTCGCGGTCCTCTTTGCCGTCAGTGGGTTCGCAACCTTGACCGACGAGACAGGGGCTCCGATTGGCGATCTTTTTTCCGCAAGCAACTTAGTGCGTAACCTGAGTAATCATCTTCCCGCTACCTGGGAGGTTCGCTATGGACCCGGACGTCCGGGTACTGAGGATTGCCTGGGCGTTGCGCGTCGAAATGGCGTTCTATTTCGGTATCGCCATTCTTCTGCTTGCAAGCAAGCTCAGCAAGAAGCTCAGCCTTCGCGTCGCGTTCCATTTGGCTGCGGTAGTACTGTTGCCGCTGGTTATCTACTACCTGGCGGCACGGCCTGTATGGAATCCGATTCTGATGTTCGCGCCATTCTTCTGCGCCGGCGGAGCATTCTTCTTTTCGCTTCGTGGGTCATGGATCGATTGGACGATATGTGCTTCGGCTACGGCGCTTTCCGTCATGGTGACGGCCTACATCAGAGCTGATGCTGGCACTCCGTTCTTTTGGCCAACATTCCTTTTCGTCGTGCTGTTGCTCGCGTGCGCTATTCCTTTCGATCAGGAAGACACGGACCCATGTTCTTGATCGACTGTTAGGGGACTATTCTTATCCCGTCTACGTGGGCCATTGGTTGCCGTTGCTTGTATATGTGGCCATACGGCAATCGTATTCATCGTCTTCCGACGCCGTGGCAGATAGCATTGTTGATTGCGTGCGGTCTTGGGCTCCCGCTTGCCTATTTTCACTTCATCGAACCGATGACGGCGCGACTACGACTGGTGGTGCGCGGGATTGCCATCCGCTGACGCTGAAGCGCGTCGTCGTGCCGATAAGGCAAGGCATTGGTAGATCGCCAGAACGAACGTCGCCGCAGTTGCATGCTGCGCGGATTTCGCCATGGCTTCGGCGGCAGGGGGCGTCACGTGACCCGAGTTTCAATTCACGTCGTAGGCATCGAAGGACGTACGAAGCATGAAAATGGAACAACTACAGATACAGAGCGTAGTGGCGGAGTCCAAGTCCCGGTTGGACGTGTGGACTCGCATCTTGCGGACCGCCAACGTCAAGGCAATGGTCGAGATTGGCGTCTGGAAGGGGGATTTCGCACGTCCGATTCTCGAGCAATGCGAGTTCCTGGAGCGCTACTACATGATCGATCCCTGGGCGTCTCTTCCGGATTGGAACAAGCCGCTCAATTGTCAATCCGAGTCCTTCGACGACATCTACGCCGAAGCGATCGAGCAAGACTGATTTCGCGGCGGCCAAGCGAGTTGTGCTTAGAGGCAGAACCAAGGAAGTCATCGATGAGATCCCGGATGGGTCGCTCGATTTCGCGTATATCGATGGCGACCACACGCTGCGGGGCATCACCATCGACCTGATCAAGCTGATGCCGAAGGTCAAGGAAGGCGGCCTGATCGGCGGTGATGACTTCACAAACACTCCGTGGCAGCACGACATTCGCTTCGAGCCGACGCTGGTTTGTCCCTTCGGCATCTATTTTGCGGAGGCAATGGACCTGCCCATCGTCGCGTTGCCGTTCAATCAGTTCCTGATCGAGAAGACGACAGGCGGCGTGTTTTCCTTCGGATGCGACAGGGACGTACGGCGATGTCTCCCTGAACAAGTTGCCGCCCGGCTTCGGCAAGGGCCGACTTCGGCGCGCGCTCGAGCGCGTGCTGGCGGCCGATGAGCGCTGAGCGCTCGGCCGGTCAGTCAGGTCAGGGGACGACGACACCACGGCCGATGAGCGTGCCCGCGGCCAGCTGGTGGTAGCCCGCGATGGCTTGGTCGAGAGCGATGCGCTGCACACGCACCTGGAGGTGACCAGCCTCAGCCATCGCGATGACCTCGACCAGCTCGGGGATGGTGCCCCAATTGCTGGTGGCGAAAGCGACCTCCTGTGCGCCCGTGAAGAAGCCAAAGGCGTGGCTGCCGCCCGCGATGCCCACTAGCGTGACGTGCCCGAGTGGCCTGGCCACGGCCGCAGCCAGCCGCAGGGTGCTGTCGGCGCCGACGAAGTCGATTACGGCCGTTGCGCCTTTCGCGTTGGTGGCCTCGCGTATCTTGTCCGCGGCGTCATCGCCTGCCATCACTGTGATGTGAGCCCCCAAGTCCCGGGCGAGATCGAGGGCCGCAGGGTTCTTGTCGACTACGATGATCCGGGCCGGGCTGAGGTGACATGAGGATCTGGATGGCCATGTGCCCTAGACCGCCGGCCCCAATCACCACAGCGGTGGAGCCCGGGATGAGAATCGGCAGTGAGCGCTTCACGGCCCGATAAGGGCTGAGGCCGGCGTCGGTCAGTGGCGCCGCCTGCACTGGGTCGAGGGAGGTGAGCGGCACGAGGAAGCGGGCCGAGGGCACGAGCAGGTAGGGAGCCAAGCCGCCATCGCGACCGAGCCCGGCCCCGGCGCCGTTGAGCGCGGCGACGTTCTCGCAAAAATTCTCCATGCCGAGGCGGCAGCGGTAGCAGCGACCGCACCCCCATGCGCCGTAGACCGCTACCGGCTGGCCGATGTCCCAGCCGGTGACACCGGCACCCACGGCATGCACCCACCCGGCGTTCTCGTGGCCGAGCGTGAAAGGCACCGACCACGGCATCTGACCCGGCGCGAAGTCGTGCATGAGGTGGAGGTCGGAGTGACAGAGTCCGGCACCGCCTATTTTGACCACCACCTGACCGGGGCCGGGATCGGGCTCTGGGACGTCCTGCATCTCCGGCTCGCGCTTCCAGTCGATCAACCGGACTGCTCGCATCGGATCCCCCTGCCGTCGTGGCGGGCTCGGGTCACACTCCGGTTCACCAGTCGGGTCGAACGCCTCAGCGGTGCGCCGCGTGCGCGCCCCGGCTGTTGCCCGACGATGGACGGCGACGCCCGCGCTTGCGCCGAATGATTTCCTTGCGCAGCGCGAAGAACGTCAGCGTGAGACCGACCGTGGCGAGGGCGCACACGACGATGCCGCCGAGCATCAGGAACAGGGTGCGAAACGGACTCGCTTCTTCGGTGAACCGCGCCGGCCGGTCGTCGGCGCCCGACTCGGGCGCAGCCTCGGCAGGGGCCGGCTGAGCGGCGGCGGGGCTCCCGGCGCGCGCCACAGCCTTCTTGTCGAACGTGGACAGGAAGGCATTGATGTCGGTCTGCGTCGCTGGCGCAATCGATGCAGCCGGCCTGCCGCTGGGCGGTGAGGTCTGCGATTGCGCGGTCGGCAAAGCCAGCATCATCGAGATGGCGGTGGCGATGACGACCCGGAGTGCCGCCTTCCCGCGGCGCAAATCCATGGTCATTTACTTTTCCCTTGACTGCGTCAAAGGGGAAAACGCACGCCCACCCACGGCATTCGCCCTCCCGGCCATGCTACCAAGTTCCTGGTGGGATATACCCGACCACCGGCCCGGCGCGCGTACGACTTGACGGCCCCGCCACCCCCTCGTCCACACTCGGCCACCCGGGGAGGGCACCATGATTGAACATAAGATTCCGCGTTCGCGCGACGACGACTACTCCGACGACGCAGCGACGACTCGCCGCCAGTTCGTCGCCGATGCGACGGGCGCCCGGCTCGAGCACGTCGGCCACTACTCGGTGCGGCCCGACACCTTGCCCGGAAACATCGAGCACTTCACCGGCGTGGCCCAGGTGCCCATCGGCCTGGCGGGCCCGTTGCTGGTGAACGGTGAGCACGCCCAGGGCGAGTTCTTCGTGCCGCTCGCCACGACCGAGGGCACGCTCGTCGCGAGCTACAACCGCGGCATGAAACTGCTGCGGGCCGCCGGCGGCGTCACCACCACCGTCGTGCGACGACGCCATGCAGCGCGCGCCGGCGTTCCTGTTCGACAATGCGCGGCAGGCTCGCGACTTCGGCGCCTGGGTGGTCGAGCACTTCGCCGAGATCAAGGCCGAGGCGGAAAAGACCACGCGGTCCGGCAAGCTGCGCGACATCGAGCAGTACTCGGCGAGCCGCTTCCGTTACCTGCGCTTCAACTACACGACCGGGCGACGCGGCCGGACAGAACATGGTCGGGCGCGCCACCAAGGCCGCGTGCGACTGGATGCAGGCGAACTACAAGGGTCCGCTGCAGCACTACTTCCTGGCCGCGAACTTCGACACCGACAAGAAGGCGTCGCGCATCAACACGCTGCGCACGCGCGGCAAGCGCGTGGTCGCCGAAGCGGTGATCCCGGATCGCCTGCTGCGCGAGATCATGAACACCAACGCGGCGACCCTGTTCAAGGCGCGGCTGGTGAGCCAGTTGGGCGGGTTCATGTCCGGCGTCGTCAACAACGGCGCGCACTCGGCCAACGCCATCACGGCGATCTTCATCGCCACCGGGCAGGACGTGGCGAACGTCGCGGAATCGTCGGCGGCCCTGGTGCACGGTGAGGTGACGCCGGCGGGCGATTACTACTACTCGATCACCATTCCGTCGCTGATCGTCGCGACGCACGGCGGCGGCACGGGGCTCGCCACGCAGCGCGAGTGCCTGCAGATGCTCGGGTGCGTCGGCTCCGGCAAGGTCTACAAGTTCGCGGAGATCGTCGCGGCGACGGTGCTCTGCGGCGAATTGTCGCTCGGCTCGGCGATCGTCGCCGACGAGTGGGTTTCGAGCCACGAGCAGTACGGACGCAATCGATGAGCGGACGTCGCGAGGTCTCGGGAATGGACAGCCTGCGCAATGCGCTTCGTCGGGCGTTCTGGCTGGTCGTGTTGGCCGCGACCGCGGCGAACGCCGCCGACTGGCAGGAGATCGCGAAGGACGGCGACGGCAACCGCTACTCGCTCGACCCGCGGTCTGTGATCCGCGACCGGGACACGGTCAGCGCGATGGTCCGCAACGAATACGCCACGCCGAAGAAGGATGACGAGAGCGGCAAGAGCATCTTCGCCGCGCTCGATCGCCTGGTCGTCGACTGCGGCCACTTGTCGTTTGCACTGCAGTCGCGCGCCTACGTTGCGGCCGATGGGTCCGAGTTCACGGTGCTCGCAGCAACCGGGGACGAGTTGAAGCTCCGCCCCGTCGTGGCCGGATCGTTGTCGGAGTCGATCGTGCGCGCCGTCTGCAAAGCGGCCGGCGTGGTAGAGTAGACCTGCGTCCGGCTTTCAGCGCCGAGCAATGACCTGTTGCCCGACGGGACATTCGCCACCGACGTGCGGTCGGACGTAAACGGCAACAACATGGTCTTCACGCGTTCTCGCAGTAAGCGGGTTTGCGGGCGCTGACCCTTCCTCACAACCTGAACGAGCCGGGGCCGGCGGCCGTACTGCGTGCAGGCCATTGGGGGCACAGTGCTTCGATGACCGCCATGAGGTCGTCGAGGGCTGTAAATGGATCTCGCGTGTCGGCCGGTGGGGTGACCACGCCTGCGTCGCTGGCTAAGAGGGGCCGATCCGAGCTATTCGGGGTCATTGAGAAACTCCTCGAGCAAAGCCTCGCGATCGAACAATCGGAAGAACTCGCGCACCTCGGCCATGTTCAGGGTCGCCCGATTGGCACGTATCAACGCGCGGATGTCCGCCAGATCCTGCGTGCGGCGTGGATCGTTGACGAGGGCCTGCAGCTTGAAGCCAATCAGTCCTTCGGGACTGACGACCCGCAGGACACCGAACGGCGTCGTGAACTCCGCCGCGCCGGCGAGCAAATGGCGTGCGGCGGGCCGATGAGCGTAGAGGAAATCAACGCGCTCATCGCCACGCAGGTAATTGCCGGCATCGGCACTGCGGTGTATGCACCGATAGCCGAGCCGGAGTAATTCCTGATCAATGTCGTCAGCGCTGACGGCATCGGTCAACATATCAATGTCTTGCGTCGCGCGAATGACCTTGTGTGCCGTGAGCGCGAGTCCGCCGATCAACGCGAACCGGACGCCGAGGCGATTGAGCGCGCCGACGAGCTCTTCAATTTGCCTGCCCAGGCGCGACAATGCAGCCACGTCGGTCAGTCTCCTTTCGTTGCGTCCATCGGGTGCAAAGCGTGGTCGGTCACGGACGCTAGGCCCGCTCGGAGGCTGGGAGCCACCGATATAGGGTAGGCACCGACACGCCGAGATTCTCGGCCACGTCCCGCGGAGGCGTGCCGCCGGCGAGAAGCCGCCGGGCGGCTTTGATCTTGCTGTCGGTCATGCGGCGTTTGCGCCCACCCACACGGCCAAGCTTGCGGGCGACCGCAAGCCCGGCGCGGGTTCGCTCGACGATCAGCTCGCGCTCCATCTGCGCGAGGCTCGCCATGACGTGGAAGAAGAACCGGCCTGCCGGGGTCTTGGTATCGATACCGTCGGTGACACTGCGAAAGTGCACGTCACGTGCCTCGAGTCCGTTCACGAGATCGACGAGCCCTTTGACGCTGCGGCCGAGCCGGTCGAGCTTCCAGACGACGAGCGTATCGCGCGGGCGCAGGTGAGACAGTGCCTCGGCGAGGCCGGGCCGCACGGCTCCAGTACCACTGGCCTTGTCGGTGAAGACCCGCGCACAGCCGGCCTTCTTCAGTGCCTCGAGCTGCAGCGCGAGGTTCTGCTCTTCGGTCGACACCCGGGCGTAGCCGATGAGCAAGCCGGGGCCGCTGAGGTCTTTGGTGCGACGGCGAGCAGGCGTGGGCAAGGATCAAACCTCTTGAAACTCATTGCAAGGGTAGCGATCCGAGAATGGTCTTTCAAGAGAGGTTATCGAGAATCGCGCCGCCGCAGAAATCGCCGAATTCCCGGCGCGGCTCTCCCGGCTCTCAGAATCCACCGTTCGATGCGGTGGTTGCGGCCGAAAGCACGCTGCTCCCGGGTGAGCCGCAGGGAGATCCGGCGGACCGCTTCCTGATCGCGACCGCGCGAACCCACGGCATTGCGCTCGCGACACGGGACGAGCACATCCTCAAGTACGCCAGGTCGGGGCTCCTGCACATCGTGCGGATGTAGAACCGTTCTGCGGCCGTCCTGCGTGGGTTGGGGGGAAGAGAAGAGACGGATTCATGAGTTAGTCACCGGACCTGCGTGGCGGCGTACTCAGCGGTGGCGACGACTACCACGAACCGCCGTCGGTGATGCGGGCGCGACGACACCGCCGGAGACTCCGGAGCATTCGGGGCGGCGTGGCTTGATCGCGCCGCTCTGGTAAGCGAGCTGCAGCGCGGATTGGAGCCAGGCAAGGCGCTGCTCCGGCGTACGGCGTTCGAACGACCAGCGCCTCAATTTCTCCGCATCGTCCCAGGCGCCCCAGGCGCTTGGTTCCTGATTGGGGTCGAAATCCGGCATACGTTCAGCCTATCAGCTTCGCCCGCAGGCGATCGAGGTCGGCGAGGGTCCTGGCGGCTTCGCCGCCGAGCGCGCTTGCCGCGCGTCTGACCTCAATCCGGAAGAACAAGGAGGGGGCTTGCCGGAAGCGCGGCCACGTTCGGCGGCGGATCTCACCGCGACCGGAAACTCAACCTCCGACAGGTTGACCGGCCCCAGGGTCGGGACTGCCCCGAAGCCCGACCGTACCCTTGCTTTCCAGCCCGGAATTCACCACCTTATGCATATGATCGATTGGGCGCAGTGTTCCGCCGTCGAGCGGATTCCCGGAAAAGTCAGCGGTGCGTGGCTGTTCAAGAACAGCCGTGTCCCGGTGAAGGCGCTTTTCGAGAATATCGAAGGTGGCGCCACCGTGCAGGAATTTCTGGACTGGTTCCCGGGCGTCACGTGCGCGCAGGTTGATGCGGTGCTCGAATACGCTCAGCACAGCCTCGATGCGGCGTAACGGCGCTGCGTGAGAATTCTGTTCGACCAGGGAACGCCGGCCCCTCTGCGCCATGCGTTGACGGATCACGAGGTCGTTACTGCCTTCGAGCGCGGCTGGCACGTGCTGCAGAATGGCGAACTGCTGAGTGCGGCCGAGGCTGAAGGGTTCGTTGCGGTCGTGACGACGGACCGGAATCTGCGCTATCAGCAGAATCTGTCGGATCGCGGTCTGGCCATTGTGGTTCTATTGACCACCGACTGGCGCCTCATCAGACAGCACACCGCCTACGTCGCGCACGCGCTTGCGGCGCTCAGGCCAGGTGCGTACGTCGAGCTGCCCTTCCCGCCGGCGTAGACTGCCGTAGCAGCCGTTCAGACAGCACCAGCGCATAAAGCCCGATCAGTACGGCAAGCAACGAGGAGAGCGGACAACGCCGGTGCGTGCCGATGAGTATCGGCAGGACCATGAAGATCGGCGCGACTTCAATCCACCATGTTCCGTCGTGGCGCGGATGCATGGCCGAGAGGGTGAGGGCTTTCGGAAAGAACAAGACCCTCACCCCAACCCTCTCCCGCTTGGCGGGAGAGGGGGTCGGAACCTCTCCCGCTTGGCGGGAGAGGGAGTGGATCACCTCTCCCACCTTTGGGTGGGAGAGGTCGACCGTAGGTCGGGTGAGGGGGATTCAGTCGGTGATCGTCGAGGTGCCGACGCGCGTGTCGAGCGCGATGCCGGCGAGCTCGTAGCCGCGGCGGAAGTCCTGCACGTGCCGGCTCATCCACGACTCGGCTTCGGCCGGCTTCGCGGCACGCATCGCTTCGACGATGCAGCGCTGGGCCACCAGGATGCGGGCGCGTCCCTGCGGCACGCGATCGATCATGCGGCGCAGCGACGGGGCGAGCAGCTGGGTCACCGGCTGCATGGCGAGCTGCAGCACGCGGTTGCCGCTCAGTTCGGCCAGGGTCCCGAAGAATTCGCCGACGTGCACCACGACACTGTCCGCGCCGCGGGCCGCTTCGACGCGGGTGATGATCGCTTCCAGCCGCGCGAGGCCGGCGGCGTCGGCGTGCTCGGCGGCGAGCGCAGCCGTGCGCGGTGCGACCGCTCGCATGCCTTCCCACAATTCGATGAACGTGACGTCGTCCAGCGCCAGCGCACGGCCGACGCTGCGACGCGGTTTCCGCCTGCCCCGGTCGCGACACCCTCAGCCGCTTGCCGCCCGCCGCGCGTTCGACGAGGCCCGCGGATTCGAGCCGGCGCAGCGCCTCGCGCACGGTCGAGCGGTTCACGGCGAACTGCTCGGCCAGCTCGGTCTCGGTCGGCAGCAGGTCGCCGAGCCTGAGGCTGCGGCGTAGGATCTTCTGCTCGATGGCCGACGACACCCGGTGATAGGCCGGCTGCCGGGTGAGGGGTTCGAAGATCGGGGTCTTGGGGGAGGCCTGGGTCATCGAGGTACGCCGGTATTGACTGATAGTCGGACTGTCCGACAATATACCGCCTGCGACAACCATGGCAAGCCCCGGGGGCGATTCCGATGCTCGACTTCGACTTTGGACTCGGCGAAGAGATCGACCAGCTCCGCGAGACGGTGCGCGCCTTCGCGCGGCAGGAGATCGCGCCGCGCGCCGAGGAGATCGATCGCAGCAACCTCTTTCCGCGCGACCTGTGGCCGAAGCTCGGCGAGTTGGGCCTGCTCGGCATCACGGTCGATGCCGAATGGGGCGGCACCGGCTTCGGCTACCTCGCGCACGTCGTGGCGATGGAGGAGATCAGCCGCGCGTCCGGCTCCGTCGGCCTCTCCTATGGCGCGCACTCCAACCTGTGCGTGAACCAGATTCATCGCTGGGGCACCGACTCGCAGAAGCGTCAGTACCTGCCGCGGCTCGTGAGCGGCCAGCATCTCGGCGCGCTCGCGATGAGCGAGACCGGGCGCGGGTTCGGACGTGATGGGCATGAAGCTGCGTGCCGAGCGCCGCGGTGATCGCTACGTGCTGAACGGCAACAAGATGTGGATCACCAACGGCCCGAGTGCGGACGTGCTGGTGGTCTACGCCACCGTCGATCCGTCGCTCGGCCACGAAGGGCGTCACGGCGTTTCTGATCGAGAAAGCGTTCAAGGGGTACTCGACCGCGCAGAAGCTCGACAAGCTCGGCATGCGCGGCTCCGATACCTGCGAACTCGTGTTCCAGGACTGCGAGGTGCCGGTCGAGAACGTGCTCGGCGAGGTCGGCCACGGCGCCCGGGTGCTGATGAGCGGCCTCGACTACGAACGGGTCGTGCTGGCGGGCGGGCCGCTCGGCCTGATGCGCGCGTGCCTCGACCTCGTCGTGCCCTACGTGCACGAGCGCAAGCAGTTCGGCGAGCCCATCGGCTCGCTTCCAGCTGATGCAGGGCAAGCTGGCGGACATGTACACCGCGGCGAGTTCCTGCACGCGCCTACGTGTACGCGGTGGCCCGCGCCTGCGATGCCGGCCGGACCACCCGGGCCGACGCGGCCGGCTGCATCCTGCTCGCGTCGGAGCGGGCGACGCAGATGGCGCTCGAGGCCATCCAGGCGCTCGGCGGCAACGGCTACATCAATGACTTTCCCGCAGGTCGACTGCTGCGCGACGCCAAGCTCTACGAGATCGGCGCGGGCACCAGCGAGATCCGCCGGATGCTGATCGGCCGCGAGCTGTTCGCCGCGTCGGCCTGAACGGAGGAGGCGACCATGGCAATGGGCGGCCTGTATTACGAGGAGTTCGCGCTCGGCATGCGCTTCGAGCACGTGCTGCGCCGGACGGTCACCGAGGCGGACAACCTGATCTTCAGCGCGCTGACGCACAACCCGGCGGCGCTGCACCTCGACGAGGAGTACATGAAGGGCACCGAGTTCGGCTCGCGGATCGTGAACAGCTGTTTCACGCTGAGCCTGATGGTCGGCGTCTCCGTGGCCGACACCACGCTCGGCACGACGGTGGCGAACCTCGGCTGGGACGAGGTGCGCTTTCCGAAGCCGGTCTACCCGGGCGACACGCTGCGCACCGAGACCGTGGTCCACGAGATGCGCGAGAGCAAGTCGCGCCCGGATGCCGGGATCGTGATATTCATGCACCGCTGCTTCAATCAACGCGACGAGGAAGTGGCCGTGTGCAAGCGAACCGCGCTGATGAAGCGCAAAGGGAAGGCCTGATGCGTTCGATGCTGTTCGTGCCCGGCGATCGCCCGGAGCGCTTCGCGAAGGCCGAGGCCAGCGGCGCCGACGCGGTGATCTTCGACCTCGAGGACGCCGTCGCCGCGGCCAACCGCCCGCGCGCCCGCGTCGAGATTTCCACATTACCTGAAGGTGTCCGAGCGGCACGTGCCGCTGTGGGTGCGCATCAATCCGATCGAGACCGACGACGCGCTGCCCGACATCGCGGCGATCGCATTCTCGCGGCCCGACGGCATCATGCTGCCCAAGGCGCGCAACGGCGACGACGTGCGCCGGCTCGACCATTGGCTCGAGGTGCTGGAGGCGGCGCACGGTTTCGACACCGGCAGCATCAAGGTGATTCCGCTGATCACCGAGAGCGCGCAGGCCGTGTTGAGCGCCGCATCGTTCGCGCCGGCGCCGAGCCGCGTGATCGGCCTCACCTGGGGCGCCGAGGACCTCGCGGCCGACCTCGGCTCGCTCGGCAACAAGACGGAGGCGGGCGAGTACGAGCCGCCGTACGTCATGGCGAGCACGCTGTGCCTGTACGCGGCCGCCGCCGCGGGCGTCGCGGCCATCGAGACCGTCGATACCGAAGTGAAGGACATGGCGGCGGTCGAGCGTCGTGCGCGCGCCTCGCGCCGCGCGGGATACACGGCCAAGCTGGCGATCCACCCGGCGCAGATCCCGGCGATCCATGCCGCGTTCACGCCGTCGGCTGAGGAGATCTCCTGGGCGCAGCGCGTGCTCGCCGCGTTCCGCGCGGCGCCGGGCCATGGCGCGCTCACGCTCGACGGCAAGTTGCTCGACCGCCCGCACGTGCGGCAGGCCGAGCGCATCCTCGCGGCCGCGCCGCAGCGCTGACCGATCCACGGAGGTTCGGCTCGTGAGCGTCATCGAATCCCGGATCCAGCGAGCGTCGGCCGATTTCACCGCCAACGAGGCCGTCAACCGCGCTCTCGCGTCGGATCTGCGTGTCCTGGTCGACAAGATCCGCGCGGGTGGCTCGGACGCCGCGCGAGCCCAGCACGAAGGCCGCGGCAAGATGTTCGTGCGCGACCGCATCGACCGGCTGCTCGACCCCGGTTCGCCGTTCCTCGAGATCGGCCAGCTGGCAGGGCACCAGGTCTACGACGACTGGCTCCCGGCCGGCGGCATCGTCGCCGGCATCGGACGCGTCAGCGGGCGCGAGTGCGTGATCGTCGCCAACGACGCGACGGTGAAGGGCGGCACCTATTACCCGATCACGGTGCGCAAGCACCTGCGGGCGCAGGAGATCGCGCTCGAGAACCGGCTGCCCTGCGTCTACCTGGTCGATTCCGGCGGCGCGTTCCTGCCGCGCCAGGACGACGTGTTCCCCGACAAGGATCATTTCGGCCGCATCTTCTACAACCAGGCGCAGATGTCGGCTCGCGGCGTTGCGCAGCTCGCCGTGGTGATGGGCTCGTGCACGGCGGGCGGGGCGTACGTGCCGGCGATGTGCGACGAATCGATCATCGTGCGCGAGCAGGGCACGATCTTCCTCGGCGGCCCGCCGCTGGTGCAGGCGGCGACCGGCGAGCGGGTCGATGCCGAGACCCTGGGCGGCGGCGACGTGCATGCCCGGCAGTCCGGGGTGGTGGACCACCTCGCCGACAACGACGCGCACGCGCTCTGGATCGCGCGGCGGCTGGTGTCGAACCTCAATCGCGACGGCTCGCGGCCGCCGCCGGAACCGGCCCGCGCTCCGCGCTATGCCATCGACGAGCTGTACGGCATCGTCCCGCGCGACACGCGCCATCCGTACGACGTGCGCGAAGTGATTGCGCGGCTGGTCGACGCCTCGGAGTTCGATGAATTCAAGGCGCTGTACGGCGCGACGCTCGTGTGCGGCTACGCGCGCATCGCCGGCTACCCCGTCGGCATCATCGCCAACAACGGCGTGCTGTTCTCGGAGTCGGCGCTGAAGGGCGCGCACTTCGTCGAGCTGTGCAATCGCCGGCGCATCCCGCTGGTGTTCCTGCAGAACATCACCGGGTTCATGGTGGGCCGCAAGTACGAAGCCGGCGGCATCGCCCGCGACGGCGCCAAGATGGTGACCGCGGTCGCGTGCGCGTCGGTGCCGAAGTTCACGGTGATCATCGGCGGCTCGTTCGGCGCGGGCAACTACGCGATGTGCGGCCGCGCCTACGGCGGACGCTTCCTGTGGACCTGGCCGAACTCGCGCATCTCCGTGATGGGAGGCGAGCAGGCGGCCACCGTGCTCGCGATCGTCAAGCGCGAGGGCCTGCAACGGCGCAACGAGCAGTGGCCGGAGGACGAGGAGCGCGCGTTCCGCGACGAGATCCGCGGCCAGTACGAGACGCAGGGGCATCCGACCTATGCCAGCGCGCGGCTGTGGGACGACGGCGTGATCGATCCGGTGGATACCCGCGCGGTGCTGTCGCTCGCGCTGTCGGCGGCGACGTGCCGGCCCGACGAAGGCGAGATGCCGTACGGCATCTTCAGGATGTGAGGCGGCCATGCTGAAGAGCGTCCTGATCGCCAATCGAGGCGAAATCGCCTGCCGCGTCATCCGCACGGCGCGCAGGCTCGGCCTGCGCACGATCGCGGTGTACTCCGAAGCCGATCGCGGCGCGCTGCACGTGCGGCTGGCCGACGAGGCCGTCTGCATCGGGCCCGCCGCCGCACGCGAGAGCTACCTCAACGTCGCGCGCATCCTCGAGGCCGCGCGGCAGACGGACGCCGCAGCGATCCATCCCGGCTACGGATTTCTCTCCGAGAACGCGGCGTTCGCGGCCGCCTGCGCCGCGGCGCAGCGCGTGTTCGTCGGGCCGCCGGCCGAGGCGATCGTCAAGATGGGATCGAAGAGCGAGGCGCGCCGCCTGATGTCGGCGGCGGGCGTGCCGGTGCTGCCGGGTTACGACGACGACGATCAGTCCGACGCCACGCTCGCCGACGCCGCGCAGAAGGTGGGGTTCCCGCTGCTGATCAAGCCGACCGCGGGCGGCGGCGGCAAGGGCATGCGCATCGTGCGCGCGGCGGGCGAGCTCGGCCGAGGCGCTGTCCGGCGCGCGACGCGAGGCGCTCAAGGCGTTCGGCGACGATCGCGTGCTGCTCGAGCGCTTCGTCGAGAAGGGCCGGCACGTCGAGATCCAGGTCTTCGCGGATACGCAGGGCACCGCCCTGCACCTGTTCGAGCGCGATTGCTCGTTGCAGCGCCGTCATCAGAAGGTGATCGAGGAAGCGCCGGCGCCGGGCCTCGCCGACGCAACCCGCGCGGCGATGGGCGCCGCTGCCGTCGCGGCGGCTCGCGCGGTCGGTTACCAGGGCGCCGGCACGGTCGAATTCCTGTTCGACGGTCGCGAGTTCTACTTCCTCGAGATGAACACCCGTCTGCAGGTCGAGCATCCGGTCACCGAGATGATCACCGGCCTCGATCTCGTCGAATGGCAGTTGCGCGTGGCTGCGGGCGAGCCGTTGCCGCTGCGCCAGGAGGAGATCGCGCGCTCGGGACACGCCGTCGAGGCTCGCCTCTACGCCGAAGACCCGGAGCGCGGTTTCCTGCCGTCGACCGGCGTGCTGTCGCGGCTGCGCCTGCCCGAGGGTCTCGAAGGCGTGCGCGTCGACGCCGGCGTGCAGCAGGGCGACGAAGTGAGCGTGCACTACGACCCGATGATCGCGAAGATCGTCGCGTGGGCGCCCGACCGGCTCGGCGCAATCGATCGGCTGCGCCACGCGCTCGAGCGGACGGAAGTGGAGGGCGTGCGCACCAATGCGCGTTTCCTCTGGGAGATCCTCGGCGCGGACGCGGTGCGCGCCGGCGACGTCAGCACGCGGCTGCTCGAGCAGGCGCTGCAGCCGGTGGTGGGCGTGCCCGAAGCGGAGGCGATCGACGCGTGGTTGATTGCGGCGGCGGTGACCGTGCAGCGCATGCCCGGCGACACGTCGGGTGTCGCGCATGCCGCGGCGAGCCCGTGGCAGGCGGCGACCGGATTCCGGATGAATTCGCCGGCGACGATCCGCGTGGCGCTGCGGCTCGGCGACCAGGCGCACTGGCTGGAGATAAATAGGGGACATTCTCCTTTTTCGGCAAGACCGAGAATGTCCCCTATTCCGATCTGCTCGTTCGGCTGGGCGACAAGCGTCACCGCGTCGCGCTGCGCAACACGGGGCCCGGCGACGTGTCCGGCACGATCGACGGTCGGCCGGTCAGCGCGCGTTGCGAGCCGGATCACGATCGCCTGGTGCTGCGCCGTCAGTGCCTGCGCTTCGAGTTTCACGACGACACGGGCGCCGAACACCACGCCTCGGCGGAACACGAGGGCCATTTCCGGGCGCCGATGCCCGGACACGTGCTCGACGTTCGCGTCGCCGAAGGCCAGACGGTGCAGGCCGGCGCGGTGCTGATGGTGCTCGAAGCCATGAAAATGGAGCACTCGCTCACGGCCCCGTGGGACGGACGCGTCCAGACCGTCCACGTCAAGGCCGGCGATCGCGTCGAAGAAGGCGCCGATCTCGTGCTTCTGCAACCCGTGGCCGAAGCCTGACTGCGGCATTCCGCAACACTGGAATGAGTCTCCTTTGCTAGACTCCGCGCCGACTTGAGTCGCCTGGCCGGGCATGCTTCCGGCGGCCTCTAGCCGGTCGGCTTGGCGGAGGATCGATGGCTTTCGACGGGGCCTTGTTCGAGGCCCGCGCAATCAACGCGTGGCGGGGCGACCGGCACATCCTGCGGGACGTGTCGTTCACCGTGCGCCCCGGCGAGTTCCTCAAGGTCACCGGTCCCAACGGCGTCGGCAAGACGACGCTGCTGCGCGTGATCTGCGGGTTGCTGCCCGCCGAAACCGGCTCGCTCGAATGGCGCGGCAAGTCGATCCGCGGCAACCGCGACGAATTCAACACCGAGTTGTCGTACCTGGGCCACCTCAATTCGCTGAAGGCCGACCTCACGGCGCGCGAGAACCTCAGGTTTCTGTCCGGCCTGCGCGAGTCGCTGACGGCCGAAGACGTCGATGCCGCGCTCGATCGCGTGGGCATCCTCTCCCGCGGCGACCTGCCGGCCCGCTCGCTGTCCGCGGGCCAGAAGCGCCGCCTCGCGCTCGCCCGGCTGGTGCTGGACAACGCGGCGCTGTGGATACTCGACGAACCCGTCACCAACCTCGACATCGCCGGCATCGCGCTCGTCGAGGAGCTGATCCACGAGCACGTGTCTGGCGGCGGCCTCGCCATCGCGGCGGCGCACCAGCGCCTGCTCGACGACGCGCCGATCCTGCGCCGGCTGGAGCTCGAGCCGTGAATCGCACGCCGATCACCGTAGCCGCCCGACTGGTCTTCCAGCGCGACCTGACGCTGGCCTGGCGGCGCTGGGACGAAGTGACGCAGCCGCTGATCTTCTACGTCGTCGTCACGACGATGTTCCCGCTCGCCACCACGCCGGACCTGTCGCAGTTGCGCGTGATCTCCGGCGGCGTCGTCTGGGTGGCCGCGCTGCTCTCCTCGCTGCTGGCGCTCGAGGCGCTGTTCCGCGCCGACGTCGAGGACGGCACGACCGAGCAATGGGTGCTGTCGGGCCAGCCGCTCGGCTGGCTGCTGCTCGCCAAGACGGCGGCGCACTGGGTGCTGACGGGCCTGCCGCTGGTGATCATGTCGCCCATCGTCGGCACCGCGCTCGGCCTGCCGGGCGAGGCGTGGGGCACGCTGGTGCTGTCGCTGCTGCTCGGCACCGGCACGCTGAGCATCCTCGGCGGCATCGGCGCGGCGCTCACGGTCGGCGTCCGGCGCGGCAGCGTGCTGCTGTCGCTGCTGGTGCTGCCGCTCGCCATGCCGCTGCTGATCTTCGGCGCACGGGCGGTCGGCGATGGCGATGGACGGCGAGTCGCCGTCGGGTCCGCTGCAGCTGCTGGCGGCCATCTTTTTCATGTCGCTGAGCCTCGGCCCGTTGGCGATGTCGGCGGCAATACGTATAAGCGTCGAGAACTGATCCGGATTGCAGGAGTCACAGGCAAATCATGTGGTTCTGGTTTCATAAGCTCGCCTCGCCGCCGCATGCCTACCGGCTGCTCGGCAAGATGGCACCGTGGTTCGGCTGGCCGGCCCTCGGCCTGATCCTGCTCGCCACCTGGTGGGGGCTCTTCAAGGCGCCCGCCGACTACCAGCAGGGCGACGCGTTCCGCATCCTCTACGTCCACGCGCCGAGCGCCTGGATGTCGATGTTCACCTACGTCGTGATGGCGGTCGCCGCCGCCGTCGGGCCTGATCTGGCGCATCAAGCTCGCGCATGCGGCCTCGGCGGCGTGCGCGCCGATCGGCGCGTCGTTCACGTTCCTGGCGCTCGCCACCGGCTCGATCTGGGGCAAGCCGATGTGGGGCACCTGGTGGGTCTGGGACGCGCGGCTCACGTCCGAGCTGCTGCTGCTGTTCCTGTACCTCGGCTACATGGCGCTGCGCGCGTCGTTCGACGACCCGCAGCGGGCGGACCGGGCGAGCGCCGTGCTCGCGATCGTCGGCGTGATCAACGTCCCGATCATCCACTACTCGGTGAAGTGGTGGACGACGCTGCACCAGGGCGCCAGCGTGACGAAGCTCGCGAAGCCGTCGATCGCGCTGGCGATGCTGATTCCGCTTGTTCATCATGATCGCCGGGTTCCAGCTGTATTTCGGCTGGGCCATCTCCCGCCGGCTGCGCGGCGAGATCCTGCGCCGCGAGCGCAATGCCGGCTGGCTCAAAGAGGCAAGCTAAATCATGGACTTGCAGAATGTTCTTGCGATGGGTGGTTATGCGGGATATGTCTGGCCCGCGTACGGTCTAACCGCCTTGGTGCTGATCTGGAACTGGTGGGCCGCCCGCCGCAGCGAGGCCGAGGCCCAGGTCGAACGCCCAGCGCCGTACTGAAATCGCCCGGGAGACACGCTCATGACCCCTCGACAGAAGCGCATGGTCACGGTGGTCGCCATCGTGGCCGGCGTCGGCATCGCCACCGCCTTCGCGCTGCAGGCCTTCAACAAGAACCTGCTCTATTACTACAGCCCGACGCAGATCTCGGCCGGCGAGGCGCCGTCGTCGCGCTCGTTCCGCGTCGGCGGCCTCGTCGAGAACGGCAGCGTCAAGCGCGCACCGGGCAGCCTCGAGGTGCGCTTCACGCTGACCGACTTCAACAAGGAAATCGGCGTCAGCTACACGGGCGTGCTGCCGGACCTGTTCCGCGAGGGGCAGGGCATCATCGCCCGCGGCAAGCTGGGCGATGACGGCCAGTTCGTCGCCGAGGAAGTGCTGGCGAAGCACGACGAGAACTACATGCCGCCCGAGGTCAAGGAGAGCCTGAAGCCGCACATGGACGCGGCCGGCGCGGCGCAGACTACGGCGGCCGCCCCGCCGGGCAGCACCTGATCCAGCGGCCACTGGGGAGACATCACACATGGTCGTCGAACTCGGACTCTTCGCACTCATCCTCGCGCTGATGATCGCGGTCGCGCAGGCCTTCCTCGGCCTCGCGGGCGCGCATACCGGCAACCGCCGCTGGATGAGCGCCGTGCGCCCGGCGGTCGCCGGCCAGTGGGTCTTCGTGGCCCTGGCTTTCGGCGTGCTGTGCTACGCGTTCTACAAGAACGACTTCTCGGTGCTGTACGTGGCGAACAACTCCAACTCGGAGCTGCCGACGTTCTACCGCTTCACGGCGGTGTGGGGCGCCCACGAGGGCTCGCTGCTGTTGTGGTCGTTCGCGCTGTCGACCTGGTCGCTGGCGGTGGCCGCGTTCAGCCGCAACCTGCCGGTGACGTTCGCTTCGCGCGTGATGGGCGTGCTCGGCATCGTCAGCATCGGATTCCTCTCGTTCATCCTGTTCACGTCCAGCCCGTTCGAGCGGCTGATCCCGGCGGCGACGGACGGCCGCGACCTGAACCCGCTGCTGCAGGACTTCGCGCTCGCCGTGCACCCGCCGACGCTGTACGCGGGTTACGTCGGCTCGGCCGTGGCGTTCGCGTTCGCGGTCGCCGCGATGCTCGAAGGCCAGCTCGACGAGAAATGGGCGCGCTGGACACGCCCGTGGACGACGATCTCCTGGCTGTTCCTGACGGTCGGCATCGCCGGCGGCAGCTGGTGGGCCTACTACGAACTCGGCTGGGGCGGCTGGTGGTTCTGGGACCCGGTCGAGAACGCCTCGTTCATGCCGTGGCTGGTCGGCACGGCGCTGATCCATTCGCTGGCGGTCACCGAGAAGCGCGGGCTCTTCAAGAGCTGGACGCTGCTGCTCGCGATCATCGCAGTTCTCGCTGAGCCTGCGTCGGCACGTTCCTGGTGCGCTCCGGCGTGCTGGTGTCGGTGCACTCGTTCGCCTCGGACCCGAGTCGCGGCCTCTTCATCCTCGGCTTCCTCGGCGTCGTGATCGGCGGTTCGCTCGCGCTCTACGCGTGGCGCGGCCCGGCGCTCCGCACCCGCGGCGGCTTCGACGTCGGTGTCGCGCGAGTCGTTCCTGATGTTCAACAACGTGCTGCTGGTGGTCGCCGCGGCGCTGATCCTGCTCGGCACGCTGTATCCGCTGTTCCTCGACGCGCTGAACCTCGGCAAGATCTCGGTCGGCCCGCCGTACTTCAACCTCGATCTTCCTGATCCCGACGCTGCCGCTGCTGTTCCTGCTGGCGGTCGGCATGCACGCCAGCTGGAAGAAGGGCCAGCTCGAGGCGATGAAGGGCCCGCTCGTCGGTGCTCGGCCTCGTGGCGCTGGTGTTCGGCCTGGTGGTCACGATCGCCGCCTACGGTGGCTTCAACCTCATGGGCGCCGTCGGGCTGACCGCCGGCCTGTGGGTGATCCTCTCGTCGTTGTGCGAGCCGGTGCAGCGCTTGCGCCGCAAGCAGTCGATCTCGCGCGGCCTGCTCGGCATGTCGCGTCGCGCACATCGGCGTCGGCCTGTTCGCGATCGGCGTCACGGTGGTGCAGACGTACAAGGTCGAGAAGGACATCGCGCTGCGCCCGGGCGAGACGCACACGATCGCAGGGCTACGAGTTCAAGTTCAAGGCACGAAGCAGATCGAGGGCCCGAACTACACGGCAGTCCAGTCCGAGGTGGTGATCAGCCGCGACGGCAAGGTGATCGCGGTCGCTGCACCCGCAGAAGCGCATCTACCGCGTGCAGAAGAGCCCGATGACCGAAGCCGGGCTGCGAGTTCGCCTGGAACCGCGACCTGTTCGTCGCCATGGGTGAAGACCTCGGCGACGGCGCGTGGAGCATGCGGCTGCAGTACAAGCCGATGGTGCGGTTCATCTGGCTCGGCGCCATCGTGATGGCGCTCGGCGGGCTGCTCGCGATCACCGATCGGCGCTTCCTCAGGCGGCGATCGACGGCGTCCGACAAGATCGGCGCGCCGGGCACGGCCAAGGCCACCTGAGAGGCAGGGCACGCATCATGTGGAAGTTCGTCGCTCCGTTCGCCATCTTCGCCGCCCTCGGCGCGTTCCTGTTCGTCGGGCTGCTATCGCGACCCGTCGTACGTGCCTTCGCCGCTGATCGGCAAGCCGGCGCCGCAGTTCACGCTGCCGAGCCTGCAGGATCCGGCGTTCCCGGTCGCCTCGAAGGATCTCGCCGGCAAGACCTGGATCCTCAACGTCTGGGGCACCTGGTGCGTCGGTTGCCGGGAGGAGCACGAGGCCTGGGTGGCGATCTCCCGGGACAACGTGGTGCCGATCATCGGCCTCAACTGGAAGGACGACGACGCCGCGGCGCGCGAGTGGCTGCAGCAGCTCGGCAATCCGTACGCCGCCGTGGCGACGGATCACGAGGGCCGCACGGCGATCGACTGGGGCGTGTACGGCGCGCCCGAGACGTTCCTGATCGGTCCCGACGGCAAGGTGATCCACAAGCACATCGCGCCGATGACGCTCGAGGTCTGGACGAAGGAGTTCCTGCCGCTCATCCGGACCGCGCAGGGCGGGCAGGGAGCGAAGTCGTGACCGGCCGAGCATTTCTGCGCGCCGCTCTCGTGGCAATCGGCATCGCGCTGGCGGGCCACGCCCTCGCGATCGACACCGAGCGCGATTTCGCCGACCCGGCGCTGCAAGCCCGCTACGAGGGAGTCATCAAGGAGCTGCGCTGCCTCGTCTGCCAGAACGAGACCATCGCGGACTCGAACGCATCGCTCGCGGTGGATCTGCGCCGTGAAGTCCACAAGATGATCGCCGACGGCAAGTCGGACGAGGAGATCAGGGACTTCATGCTCGCCCGTTACGGCGACTTCGTGCTCTACAACCCGCGCATGTCGGGCAAGAACCTGCTGCTCTGGGCGGCGCCCGCACTGTTCCTGCTGATCGGCGTCTTCGCCGCGGTGCGCTTCATCAAGCGCCGCGCCGAGGAGGTCGACATCGCAACCGAAACTGACCAGGCAGGCCCGGAGGCCGGCAAATCGTGACCGTATTCATCATCGTCTGTGCCGTCATGCTGTTGACGGCGATTTTCGTCGTGTCTTATCCGCTGTTGCGCCCGGTCGCCGCGGACGTGAAGGGCCAGCCTGTCATCGCGCCGGCGATCGTCCCGGCCGCCGCGATCGCGGTGCTGCTCGCGATCGGCGCCGCGGCCATGTACGAGCACGCGTCGAATTTCCCGTGGAAGGATCCAGGTCTCGCGGACGCGGTGCCCGCGGGCCATGGCGACGCCGGCAATCCCGCGTCGATGGAGGAGATCACGCGCCAGCTCGAGGCCAAGCTCCAGGCGAACCCGAACGACGCCGAAGGCTGGCGCATGCTGGCCCGCACCTTCCTCGTGACGAACCGGCCCCGGGACGCGATCGGCGCGTACGAGAAGGCGATTGCGATCGTCGGCGACAAGGACATGGCGCTGCAGCTCGACCTCGCCGAGGCCCTGATCCTCACCGAGGACCCGGCGGTGCAGGACCGGGCGAAGGGCATTCTCGCGGCCACGCTCGCGGCCGACCCGGTCAACCAGAAAGCGCTCTGGTACTCGGGCGTGATCGCCTATCGCGCGAACGACGTCGAGACGGCGAAGGCGCGTTGGACCAAGCTGCTCGAGCAGAATCCACCCGACGAGGTGCGGCAGATCGTCGCCCAGCAGTTGAGCGCGCTCGGGGCGGCGGTGCCGGCCGCGCAGGCCGCCTCGTCCAGTCCGGCTGGCGCCGGCGCGATGTCAGGCGGCGCGGCCGAGGGCGCCGCCGCGGCGCCGCAGGGCCGCACGATCAAGGTGGCCGTGTCGGTCGATCCTGCGCTCAACGGCCGGCTGAAGCCGGGCACCACGCTGTTCGTGTCGGCGCGCGAGCCGGGCATTCCGGGGCCGCCGCTCGCCGCGGTGCGCCTCACGACCGACGAGTTGCCGACCACCGTGGTGCTGAGCGACGCCAATTCGATGATCGACGGCCGCAACCTGTCGTCGGTCAACGATGTCGAGGTGATCGCCCGGGTCGCTTTCGGCGGCGACGTGATGACTGCGAGCGGCGACCTGCTCGGCTCCGCCGTCCAGAAGAAGGGCGGACCGGCCGACCTGAACGTCTCGATCTCGAAGGTCCAACCCTGAGGTGACGCGTTCGATCCACCTGCGTTTCGGCGAGCTGCCGTCCGGGCTGGCTTGCTACCCGCGGGTGGTGCTCACGCCGCGCCCGCCGGTCACCGAACTCGCGGAACTCCCGGCGTTCCACGCGCACGTCGAGCGCGTGAAGCTGCGGCGCAAGGACGTCGCGAAGTATGCGGCCGTCTGCGGCTACGACGCGGCCGACGGCGTGCCGCTGACCTACCCGCACATCGTGGCGATGCCGCTGCACCTGAAGATCTTCGCCACCGAATCGTTCCCGCTGCGCCCGATGGGGCTGATCCACCTGTCGAATCGCATCGAGCCGCTCGCCGAGTTGCGGCCCGGCATGGACGTCTCGGTGGAGACCTCGCTGCTCGAGTATCGCAAGACCGACGCGGGCATCGTGTTCGATCTCGACAGCCAGCCTCTCCAGCGGCGGACGCGTGCTGTGGCACGAGACCAGCGTCTTCCTGTCGCGCTGGCCGGACGCAGCCGAGCGCACCGGCGGACGGCCGCCGCGACCGCCGAAGGCGCCGAAGGACGCGCGCGTGCTCGAGGAGTTCGACGTTTCGCTGCGCACGTCCTGGGACTACGCGCGCGTGTCGAACGACTTCAATCCGATCCATCTCAGCGATCGTGCCGCCCGGTTCTTCGGCCTGCGCGGGGCGATCTCGCACGGCATGTGGTCGCTGGCCCGCTCGCTGGCCCATCCGCCGCGGGCTGCGCATGGGCCGGGCTCGCGACTGGAGACGCAGTTCCTGACGCCCGTGCAGTTGCCGGCGCGGGTGGCCGTGAAGGAGTGGAACGAGGACGGAACGACGCGCCGCGCCATGTGCGACGTTCGCACCGGCCGCGTGCACATGTACGCGCTACTGGACCGGCTGAGCGTTCGCGCCGGGATCGCGCGGCGCACACGCGGTGCGCCGGGAAGCGCGCGTTACTTCGGCTTGACGATCAGCACGTCGTCCACACGCTGCACGCCCGCGATCGTCGATGCCACCTTGACGGCGCGCTCTTTCATCGCCTGGCTGGGCACGAAGCCGGAGAGCTGCACGATGCCGCCCTCCGAGATCACGGTGATGTCGCCGCTCTTGACGTCCGCCGAGTCCATGAACGCCGCCTTCACCTTGCTGGTGAGCACGGTGTCGTCGAGCTTGGTGCCCATCGAGGTGTCCGGGTGCAGCGCGATGCTGTTGCGCACCTCCTTCACCCCCTTGACGTCCTTCGCGATCTTCTCGGCCCAGTTCTTTTCGTTGTCGGTGCTGACGAAGCCGCTCAGCTGCACGATCCCCTGGTAGGTCGTGACGCTGATCTTGGTCGCATGCGTGTTCTTGTTGTCGAACATGTCGGCCTTGATCTGCGCGGTGATCGAGGAGTCGTCGATCGCATTGCCGGTGGACTCCGCGGCGTGCAGCGGCAGCGCGAAGGCGCAGGCGAGCGTGGCGAGGATGGCGAACAGCCGTTGGGTCATGGGCGAAGTCTCCTGGGTCGGTGCCGGCCGAAAGGGCGCGGCATTGTATCCGTTCACTTCGACTGGCTTGCGGCCGCGAGGTTCCCTGGACGAGGGGCGAGCTGCGCGCGTTGGAAATGCACGCGTCGCCGTGTGATCATGACTGGATGATCCGGATTCCCGCACTCGAGCGAGGCTGCAACTTCCGCGACTTCGGCGGCTACCCGGCGCGCGACGGCCGGCACGTCCGCTGGCGACGGCTGTTCCGGTCCGGCGTGCTGACGCAGCTGAGCGGGCCGGACTGCGCGACGGTGGCCGGCTTCGGCGTGCGGCTGGTCTGCGACCTGCGCCGGCCCGACGAGCGGGCGACGCAGCCGAATCCGGATTTCGGCGAGGGCGTGCGCAGTCTCTCGTGGGGCGTGCCGCAGGAGGGCGCGTTCCTCCGGGCTTTGCCGGCGCCGGAGACCATCGACCTCACGCTCGCCCGTCGCTTGATGATGCGTCACTACGCGTCGATGCCGGCGCGGCTCGAGACGCACCTGCGCGGGCTGTTCGGCGAGCTGGCGAGCGACCCCGAGGCCCCGATGATCCTGCACTGCACGGCCGGCAAGGATCGCACGGGCTTTGCCGCGGCGCTGCTGCTGACCGCGCTCGGCGTGCCGCGCGAGGCTGTATTCGACGACTACCTGCTGACGAACGCCGCCGTCGACCTGCGCTCGCAGCTGATGAACGACCAGTCCGGGTTCGGCATCGCGTCGAGCACGCGGTTCATGGTCGACCTGCGGCGCGAAGCGCAGGACGCGCTGCTGGCCGCCGACGCGGATTACCTGCAGACAGCGTTCGACGCACTCGAGTCCGCGCACGGCTCCGTCGATGCGTACCTGGCGGGCGCGATCGGCTGTGACGCGGCGATGCGCGCGAAGCTCGAGCAGGCGCTGCTGGTGTGAGGTTGGGTTCGAGACGGGGGGACGCGATGGGTCTTTGCGGATTTCGAGCGGCCGTGGCCGCAGCCTTGGTGTGGACGTCGGTCGGCGCGGCCTCTGATCGCGATACCGCCACCGCTCGACGCTGCGTATCCGGGCGTGGTGCGGCTCCAGGTGGATGCGACCGATCTCGATCACCGCGTGTTCCACGTCCGGGAGTCGGTGCCGGTGGCGGCCCGGGTCCGCTGGTGCTGCTGTATCCGAAATGGCTGCCCGGCAATCACTCGACGACGGGGCCGGTTGAACTGCTCGCCGGCCTGACGATCGCCGCGATGCCGGGCGGTCAGCGGCTCGAATGGCAGCGCGATCCGGAAATGATGCACGCCTTCCACGTGGAGGTGCCCGCGGGCGTGACGCAACTCGAGCTCGAATTCCAGTTCGTCACGCCGACCGTGGCCGAACAGGGGCGGCGCGTGATGACGCCCGACCTGTTCGGGCTGCACTGGGAAAAGGCGCTGCTGTACCCGGCGGGCTACTACGCGCGACGGATCACGTTCGAACCGTCGATCCGGCTGCCCGCCGGCTGGCAGTTTGCGAGCGCGCTCGATGGCGCCCGTCGCACGGGCGACGTGGTCGCATTTGCGCCGGTGCCGCTCGAGTACGCTGGTCGATTCGCCGCTGTACGCGGGGCGATACTTCAAGCGCTACGACCTCGACACCAATCCCAAGGCGCCGGTGCGGCTCAACGTGTTTGCCGACCGGCCGTCGGAGCTGGAGGCGACGGACGCGCAACTGGCGGCGCACCGCAAGCTGGTGCAGGAGGAAATCGCGTTGTTCGGCTCGCGGCATTTCGCGCACTACGATTTCCTGCTGGCGATCAGCGACAACCTGAGCGGGATCGGGCTCGAGCATCACCAGTCGAGCGAGGACGCCGTCGGACTCGGCTACTTCAGCGACTGGAACGGCACGGCGCCCGGGCGCGACCTGCTGGCGCACGAACTCGAGCATTCGTGGAACGGCAAGTTCCGCCGGCCGGCGGACCTGTGGACGCCGAGCTTCGAGGTGCCGATGCACACGAGCCTGCTGTGGGTGTACGAGGGCATGACGGAGTTCTGGGGCGTGGTGCTCGCGGCGCGCTCGGGGCTGTGGACGCCGGAGTACGCGCGCGACGCACTGGCGAATGCCGCGGCGCTGTTCGATACGGCCCGCGCCGGGCGGACGTGGCGCAACCTGCAGGACACGACGAATCAGCCGATCATCGCGTATCGCGCGGTGCAGAGCTGGCCGAGCTGGCAGCGCGGCCGCGACTATTACACCGAAGGCCTGTTCCTCTGGCTGGACGTCGATACGCGGCTGCGCGAGGCGACGCGCGGCAGGAAGTCGCTCGACGATTTTGCGCGGCGGTTCTTCGGCGTGCACGACGGCGAACTCGGGCCCGTCACCTACACCCGCGACGACGTCGTGCGCACGCTGGGCGAGCTGCACCCGGCCGACTGGGACGGGTTCCTGCGCGAGCGCGTCGAGGGCCACGGTCCGGGTGCGCCGCTCGAGGGCCTCGCGCGGGGCGGCTGGCGGCTCGTCTACACCGACAAGCCTTCGCCGTATTACCTGGCGGTCGACAAGGCCGGCAAGGTGTCGAGCTTCACGTATTCGCTGGGCCTGACGGTCGACAATGCGGACGGCAGGATCACGGATGTCGTCTGGGGCAGCCCGGCCTTCGTCGCGGGCCTCGCGCCGGGGATGACCCTGCTGGCCGTCAATGGACGCGCGTGGTCGTCGGACGTGCTGAAGGAAGCGATCGTCGCCGCCAAGGGCGGGCAGGGCACGATCGACCTGCTGGTGAAGAACTTCGACGTGTTCCAGACCGCCAGGCTTGCGTACCACGACGGCCTGCGCTACCCGCACCTCGAGCGCATACCGAATACGCCAGATCGCCTCGGCGATCTGCTTTCTTAGAGGTGCCGGGTTTGACTTATTGACTTATCGAAGCTGTCGGATGCTCGAGCGTTTACACGCGACAGTGCTTTCGGCAGATTAGTGGCTTCGCCTGGAGGATGACGCATGCGCCAGTGGATGATTCCCGCAATACTCGCCGCGCACCGCGGCCCTGGCCATGCCGACGGCTGCCAACGCCGATGGCAACGTGAAATGCCGGATGACGTTCAAGATCTCGGGCTGGTCGATCTTCTACAAGGAGTCGAACGGCACCGGCACGATCAAGTGCTCGAACGGCCAGTCGATGAGCGTGAAGCTCAAGGCGCGAGGCGGCGGCTTGACCGTCGGCAAGTCCACGATCGACAACGGCCAGGGCGACTTTTCGTCCGTGAGCAATATCAAGGAACTGCTGGGTGTCTATGCTTCGGCCGAGGCGCAGGCGGGGGCCGTGAAATCAGCCAAGGCGCAGGTGGTCACGAAGGGCGAGGTGTCGCTGTCGCTGAGCGGCACCGGCAGCGGCTGGGATCTCGGCGTTGCAATCGGCAGCTTCGAGATCTTGAAGAGGTAAGACCGAGAGGTGCCGGGTTTGACTTATTGACTTATGGACGTTTGCGGTTGGAGCAAACGTCCATAAGTCAATAAGTCAAACCCGGCACCTCCAGGAATTACCACTTGAGGTCGTCGGGGACGACGAAGTCCTTGTACGGGTCGTCCGCAGCGGGTGCCGAGGCATCGCTCGAGGGCAGCGCGATCACGGCCGTCGCGTGGCGCGTGCGCACCTGTTCCGCGGCCTCGGGCGGCAGCAGCTCGTTGCGGCCACTCCAGCGCACGATCACCAGCGAGCCGGACACGATCCGGGCGCGCTGCTCCGGCGACACCGCCATACGCCGCACCTTGCCGTTCGCAACGAAGTTGAAATAGTCGTCGCTTTCCTCGACGCGCGGCACCCGATGCTGCTCGATGATCTGGGTGATCTCCGCCGCCCGCGCCCGGGCCGCAGCCTTTTCCTGCTGCTTGCGGTTCATCTCCTGGTCGCGCGCAGCCTTCTCGGCCTGCGCCTTCAGCACGGCCGCGCTCGGAGCGGGCGAGCCCGTGGCCGGCCGGCTCTTCTTCGGGCCGCGGGCCTGCTGGTGATGCTGTTGCCGGGACTGCAGCTCGGCCTGCTTGGCCTGGCGCTCGGAGACGAGGCCGGCCTTCAGCAATTGATCGCGTAAGGAATCGCCCATCGTTCGACCCGCAACCTGACGAAAGGGGGGTCGCGCATTGTACGCAAGACTCGCGTCAGCGGGCGCGCCGCCTTGCGCATCAGCGTGCTCTTGCCGAACAGCGACTCGATCAGGTCCACGGCGACCCGCGCGGTCTTGTTGCGGACGTCGAGGGCCGGGTTCAGCTCCATCACGTCCAGCGAGCGAAACTGGCCGGTGTCGGCGATCATTTCCATGCAGAGCTGGGCCTCGCGATACGACGGCCCGCCGGGGATGGTGGTGCCGACGCCCGGGGCGATTTCCGGGTCGAGGAAGTCCACGTCGAAGCTGACGTGCACGTGCGTGTCGTCGTCGATCCCGGCCAGCGCCTGCTCCATCGCATGGCGCATGCCCATCTCGTCGATGTAGCGCATGTCGAACACTTCGAGTCCCTGCTCGTGGACGAACGCCTTCTCGCCCTGGTCGACGCTGCGGATGCCGATCTGGCGTATCCAGTGCGGATCGATCGCCGGCGAGTAGCCGCCGAGGTCCAGCAATTCGGCCGGGCCGAACCCGCACAGGCAGGAGACCGGCATGCCGTGCAGCGCGCCCGAAGGCGAGATCTCCCGCGTGTTGAAATCCGCGTGCGCGTCGAGCCAGAGCACGCGCAGCTTGAGCTTGCGTTCGCGGCAATGACGGGCCACCGCGCCGATCGACCCGATCGCGAGGCTGTGGTCGCCGCCGAGCAGGATCGGCAGGTGCTCGTGCGCCAGTTCGGCGTGCACCGCTTCGTGGACGCGACGGTTCCACTCAGTGACTTCGAAGACGTGACGATAGCCGCCGACCGGGGACGCTTCCGGGATTCGGCGGGCCGGCCAGGTTGCCGCGATCGAGCACCTTGAGTCCGCGCGATTGCAACGCCGCCTGCAGGCCGGCGACGCGCATCGCCTCCGGGCCCATCGATGCGCCGCGATCGCCGGCACCGACGTCGGTCGGCGCGCCGATCAGGCTGACGGTGCGGTTGACGTCCGTGATCACGCGAGGCGCACCGAACCCGCGGCACGGCGCTGGGGCAGCGCCGTCGCACGCGCCTGCCGGCGGCCGAGCACGCTGTACAGGTCCTTCGGGTCGCGCAGTTCCGGCACCAGGTCGATGCCGGGCGCGGTCGCCCGCTTCGGCGCGGAGCAGCTGGTGCAGGTAACGCAGCGACGAGAAGTCCTCGAGCGCGAAACCGACCGAATCGAACATCGTCACTTCGCGCTCGCTCGCCCGGCCCGCGGCGCGGCCCGCTGACGACTTCGGCCAGTTCCGTGACCGGGAACGACGCATCGAGCTGCTGGATTTCGCCTTCGATCCGCGACTGCGGCTCGTACTCGACCACGACGCGCGCGTCGGGACGCAACAGGATGTCGGCGTGCAATTCGGTCTTGCCCGGGCAGTCGCCGCCGATGGCGTTGAGGTGCATGCCGGGCTCGATCATCTCCGGCGTCAGGATGGTCGCGTTGCACTTGTCCGCGGTGACCGTCGTGACGATGTCCGCGCCGCGCACCGCCTCGGCGGTCGAGCGACAACGCACGACTGCGAGGTCCTCGAGTTGCATCGCGGCGAGGTTGCGCTCGAGCTTGTCGGTCGCCAGCGGATCGACGTCGAACAGCCGCACCTCGCGAATGCCGAGCAGGCTGTGGAACGCGATGGCCTGGAATTCGCTCTGCGCGCCGTTGCCGATCAGCGCCATGACCCTGGCGTCGCGGCGCGCCATGTGCCGCGCGGCCACGACGGAGGTGGCGGCCGTGCGCAGCGCGGTCGTGACGGTCATCTCGGACAGCAGCAGCGGATAACCCGTGTCGACGTCGGCGAGCACGCCGAACGCCGTGACGGTGAGCAGCCCTTCGGCCGTGTTCTTCGGGTGGCCGTTGACGTACTTGAACGCATAGAGCTTGCCGTCGCTCGCGGGCATCAGTTCGATGACGCCGACCGGGGAGTGCGTGGCGTGGCGCGGCGACTTGTCGAAATCGGCCCAGCGGCGGTAGTCCGCCTCGATCTCGGCGGCCAGTCCCTGCAGGAATGCGGCGGGCCCCCGGCGCATCACCAGTTCCTGAATCCGCTCCATCCCGATGTAGTCGACCATGGGTGTTCCTCCGTCGCTCCGGGCCTGGGTTCTGCCGGGCGGGGCCCAGTGTGTCCCGCCCGCGAGCCAACTAAAAGCCAGAAAAGTGCGCAAAACTTGATATGAATTGACCAGAACGTCAGACTACTCTGTGCAAAACGTCAAAACCTGCAAACCTTCGTACCAGACACCTCAGACGGGACACCTCCAGATGGACGACATCGATCGGCGACTGATCGGACTGCTGCGCGACAACGGGCGCGCATCGGTGGCCGCGCTCGCCAAGCAACTCGGCGTCGCGCGCGGCACGGTGCAGAACCGCCTGGCCCGGCTCGAAGCCGACGGGACGATCGTCGGCTACAGCGTCCGGCTCAAGCCGCAACACGAGGAGCAGCGCATCCGCGGGCTGATGACGGTGGCGGTGGAGGGGAATCGCGCCGAGGCGGTGCTGAAGGCGCTGCGCGGCGAGCCGTCGGTCACGGCGCTGCACACCACCAACGGTCGCTGGGACATCGTCGCCGAGGTGCGGGCCGACAGCCTGCAGGCGTTCGACGGCGTGCTGACGCGCATCCGCCAGCTCGACGGCATCGCCAGCACCGAAACGAGCCTGCTACTCTCGACGCACAAGATCTGAGAGGACTGTCGATGACTCACCGAGTGAACGCAAAGGACCCGGTTGCGATGGATCGCGTTCGCGGCGGGACTGCGCCGCCGTCGTGCCGGCGCACTGCCGCACCTGCAGCGTCGGACGGGGAAGCGGACTTCCGTTCGCTCTACCGGCAACTGGTCGAAATCAACACGACGCTGTCCGTCGGCAGTTGCACCGAGGCGGCCGAGGCAATGGCCGCGCGCCTGCAGGCGGCGGGCCTGCCGAAAGACTCGATGCAGGTGATCGTGCCGCCGGAATATCCGAAGGCCGGATCGCTGATCGCCACGTATCCGGGCCAGGACCGCAAGCTGAAACCCGTGATGCTGCTCGCGCACATCGACGTGGTCGAAGCCAGGCGCGAGGACTGGGCCCGCGATCCGTTCAAGCTGGTCGAGGAGAACGGCTTCTTCTACGCGCGCGGCGCGAGCGACGACAAGGCGATGGCGGCCGTGTTCACCGACCTGCTGATCCGCTTCAAGCGCGAAGGTTACAAGCCGCGCCGCGACATTCGGCTGGCACTGACCTGCGGCGAGGAGACCTCCGAGCACTTCGACGGCGTCGAGTGGCTGATGAAGAACCGGCCCGAGACGATGCAGGCGCAGATCGTCCTGAACGAAGGCTCGGGCGGCCTGCTCGACGACGAGGGCAATCCCGTGTCGCTCGGCATCCAGGCAGGCGAGAAGGTGTACCAGGACTTCACGCTCGAGACGACCAACCCGGGCGGCCACAGCTCCGTGCCGGTGCGCGTCAACGCGATCAGCCAGCTCGCGGCCGGGCTCGAGAAGCTCGGCGCGTACCAGTTCCCCGTGCGCCTGAACGGGACGACGCGCGCGTACTTCACCAGGCAGGCGGAACTCGCCAAGTCGCCGCAGGTCGCCGCGGACATGCGCGCGATCGTGGCGAACCCGAACGACGCCGAGGCAGCCGGCCGGCTGTGGACCGCGAACCCGGGCTGGAACGGCATGCTGCGCACCACTTGCGTGGCGACGATGATCAACGGCGGGCACGCGCCGAACGCGCTGCCGCAGCGCGCGACCGCCAACGTGAACTGCCGCATCCTGCCCGACGAGACGATCGACGCGGTGCAGGCCGAACTGCAACGGGTCGTCGCCGACGACGGCATCAAGATCTCGATCGCCGACGTGCGCGGCATCACTGCGCCGGTGCCCGCGCTGTCGCCGGCCGTGCTCGACCCGGTGCGCAAGGTGTCGGCGAAGTTGTGGCCCGGCGTGCCGCTGGTGCCGACGATGTCACCCGGCGCGACCGACGGCCGGTACCTGAACCAGGCCGGCATTCCGACCTACGGGCTCTCGGGCATGTTCCACGACGCCGAGGGCAGTCACGCGCACGGCCTCAACGAGCGGATCCGCGTCAAGTCGCTGCTGGACGGGCGCCGGTTCCTCTACGAAGTGGTGAAGCTCTACTCGCAGCAGAAGGGCTGACGCGAGGCACGGCGATGACGATGGGCCCCATCAAGCTGCTGCTGCCCGATCTCGAAGCCGAGGTCGTCCGCGAAGCGCTCGAGCTGTACCTGCGGACACGCCGTGCGCCCGTCGACCCTCGCTACGAATACCGCTACCGGGCGGCGCAAGGCGTGCTCGACGCGATCCGGCACACGCCGTCGGCCGAGGACGACGACGAAGGCCCGAAACCGCAGCGTGGACGGATCGAGGACTGACGGATGCGCCTGCCCGGACCGGACCTGCTCGGAATGGTGTTCGGCTGCTCCGAGGTCGCGTTGTCGGTCTTCAAGCGCTCGCGCGGCGCCGTCGCGCGCGCGGACTCGAACTCGTTGCGCGTGCTGTGGATGACCATCCTCACGAGCGTCGCCCTCGCGATCATGGCCGCCGCGCTGGTGCCGAAGGCGCACTCGCCGCTGCTCGAGTTGCTTTATCCGCTCGGCCTCGCATTGTTCGTGTCCGGCCTGGCGCTGCGCTGGTGGGCCATCGTGCACCTCGGTCGATTCTTCACGGTGGACGTCGCGATCGCCGCCGACCACCGCGTGGTCGACGACGGCCCGTACCGTTACGTCCGGCATCCTTCGTACACCGGGCGTGCTGCTCGCGTTCGCGGGATACGGCGTGTGCGTCGGCAACTGGCTGTCGCTGGCTCTCGTCACGGTGCCGATCGCGCTCGCCTTCGCGCGGCGCATCCAGGTCGAGGAGACGGCCTTGCAGGCCTCGCTCGGCGAGGCGTATCGCCAGTACGCCGGGCGCACGCGGCGCCTGCTGCCGTGCCTGTATTGACCTGGAGCGACCATGCTGAAGGTCTCGCCAACGCAGATCCGAGCCGAGCGCGAGCGGATCGTCCGCGAACTGAAGTCCGCCGCGCGCCGGTCGCGCACGCGGCGCGGACGATGCATCGCTGCCGGATCACGTCAGCGCGCACAAGTTCTTCGCGCCGGCCCCGTATGCGGGGGCGATTGCCCGCGGCGCGATCCTCGACCGCATCGTCCACAGCGAGGGCGCAAGGGTCATCATGCTGCAGGGGCCGGCGGGCCACGGCAAATCGACGACGCTGCAGCAGATCAAGAGCCTGCACGAGGCGTACGGCTGGAAGACCGCCTGGCTCACCTTCGACGACGCCGACAACGATCCGCGGCGCCTCGCCCTCCACATGCAGGCACTCGTCGACTTGCTCTGCGAGGGGCGCAGCGACGGTTCGCGCCCTGAGAATGTCCCGACGGCGGCGCGGCGGCGCCGGCGCGCGGACTGGTTCCTCGACCGCCTGTCCCGACTGGATCGGCCGGCCGCGGTGTTCCTCGATGAATTCCAGCTGCTGCGCAATCGGGCCATCCTGTCGCTGTTCCGGGACTTGTTCGATCGCGTGCCGGAGAACGTGCGCATCTTCGTCGGCTCGCGTTCGTTGCCCGAGGTCGGGCTCGCGAAGCTGCTGGTCAACAATGTCGCACTGGTGATCAACGCGGACGACCTGCGGTTCTCGCCCGGGGAGGTGAACGAGTTCTTCTCGGGCTCGACCGACCTGCGGGTCAGCGGCGAGGAAATCGGCACCATCTACCGGCGCACCGAAGGCTGGCCGGCCGCGCTGCAGTTGTACCGGCTGACCCTCGGCAGCCCGGAGGTCCGCAATTCCCTCGACGACCTCGGGCAGCACAGCCCGCGCCAGCTCGCCGAATATCTCGCCGACAACGTGCTGGCGCTGCAGGCCCCGCGGACGCAGGCATTCCTGCTGCGCACGAGCCTGTTGACGCGCCTGACCGCGCCGTTGTGCGACCTCGTCACCGGTCGGACCGATTCCCAGGAAGTGCTGCTCGAGCTCGAGCGCTCCGGGCTGTTCGTGCGCAGCCTCGATTCCGAAGGGCGCTGGTTCAAGTATCACGGCCTGTTCTCGACGATCCTGTCCGAGAGCTTCTGCCGCCGGTCCGAGGCCCAGGCACGCGAGGTGCACCAGCGGGCGGCGGCGTGGCACCTGGAGCAGAAGCAATACGAGGAGGCGGTGCACCACGCATTGTCGTGCCGCGACTTCGACCTGGCGGCGGACACGCTCGACACCTGGGCGTCGCAACTGACGGTGAGCGCGCACCTGACGACCGTCGAGCGGTGGTTCGACCGCATGCCGCTCGAGCACGTCGTCGCGCGCCCGTCGCTCGCGATCAAGGTGGCGTGGGCGCTGATGTTCCTGCGCCGGCAGCAGAAATTGCGGCCGCTGCTCGAGCACCTGCGGCGGATGGCGAAGGACCCTGCTGCCTGCGATGCGGCCAATCCGGCGCTGGTGCTGGCGATGGCGGAAGTCTTCGACGACGACATTCCGCGCGCCTACGCGAGCATCGAGCGCCTGCAGCTGCACGACCGCGCGGACGTGGGCTTCCCGGCCTTCGAGATCGGGGCCGCGGAAAACGTCGTGGCTTTTCGCGACCTCTCGGTCGGGGAGTTCGAATCGGTGCGCAAGTCGCTCGGGCTGGCGCGGGCGTTCAACGAGCGGGGCGGCGCAACGTTCAGCGGCGGCTACACCGCGGCGATCGGCGGCGTCAGTCTCGTGCTGCAGGGCCGGTTGCCCGAGGCGCTCGATCGCTTCCGGCGCGACGTCGCGGCCCCCGGCAGCGACCTCGACAAGTCCTTCGCCTCGGCGGCGCTGGCGTCGTGCCACATCTGGGCGCTGTACGAAGCCAATGAACTCGATGCCGTGGAGTCGCTCTGCGGCCAGTACCACGACGACATCGCCGGGTCGGTGATCCTCGACTTCATCGCCGTGGCGTTGATCTCGATGGTGCGCCTGCACGACGTCCGCGGACGCAAGGAGCAGGCGCTCGAGCTGCTGGACGAGGTCGAGCGCATCGGGCACGACAGCAACTGGCCGCGGCTGATCGGCATCGCGGACTGGGAACGGGTGCGACGCGCGCTGGCGGCCGGCGACGTCGAGCGCGCCAAGACGATCGCCGGGCACATTCCCGCACCGGACGGCCGTCATGCGCCGGGCTGGATCCCGCTGGCGGAAGACCTCGGCGGCGAATCGCTCGGGCGCGTTCGGCTCGCGATTCACGCGGGCGATTTCGCGGGCGCCGTGCGCAGTTGTCGGCCGAGTTCGCGCGCCAGCCGGGGCGCGCGTATCGCCGCATGAAGCTGTACCTGCTCGAGGCCCTGCTGCGCCAGCGCGAGGGTGCGCACAACGCCGCGCATCGCAGCCTGCGCAAGGCGCTGCAACTCGGCGGTTCCGGCCGCTACGTCCGCAGCTTTCTGGACGAAGGCGAGGGGATCGTGCGGCTGTTGCGCGAGGAGTACCAGGGTATCCACGAGCGCGCGGCCCGCGACGATGTCGACACCGACGAGCACCGGGCTTTCATCGAGCAGTTGTTGTCGGCGTCCGGCACCGACCTGAGTCGCGTGGCGCCCGCCGGCGCCAAGGCCTTGCTCGAGCCGTTGTCCGATCGCGAACAGCAGATCCTCGTGTTCCTCGCCAACGGCGTGTCGAATCGGGAAGTGGCGGCACGGCTGTTCGTCTCGGAGAACACCGTGAAGTTCCACCTCAAGAACATCTACGCGAAGCTCGCGGTGAGCAGCCGGATGCAGGCAATCAATGCCGCGCGACAGCTCGGCATCGTGAGTTAATGCGCTGCAACATCGCTGCAACGACTTGCTGCAGCGCAAGACAAGATAGTCGTCATAACTACCCGTTCGTGTAGGTAAACGCGCAGGCGTTGTTCGTAGAGTCGGCCCCGACCTTGCGAGGTCGGGGGAGCGAATGACAATGACGACACGAGCATGGGCGGGTACGCGCACCTGCCGGATCGCCGGCCAGGCGGGTTGCTGAATGTATTCCGCCCGCGCCCGGCTAGCGCGCTGGGTGATGCGGCACCGCCGTGCCTGCCTGGTCGCCTTCGCGATCGTCACCGCCGCGTTCGCGCTCGGCATTCGCCACGTCGAGATCCGGACGATCTTCTCCGACCTGCTGCCGAGGGACGATCCGTTCGTGCAGGTCTACAAGGACCACCCGAATTTCGGCAACCCGCTCACCGTCACCGTGATGGTGAAAAATCGCAAGGGCGACATCTACAACGCGACGACGCTGGCGAAGGTCTGGCAGATCACGCGCGACATCGACCTCGCGCCTGGCGTCGATCACGACCAGATCCTCTCGATCGCGACTGAAAAAGCGCGCTACGCGGAGGCGACCGCCGAGGGCGTCGACATGCGCCCGCTGATGGAGGACCACGTCCCGGCCACGGCGGAGGAGATCGCGGAGTTCCGCAGCCGCGTCGACAAGAGCCCGGGTTCACGCGCATTCCTGATCTCCGGCGACAGCAGCGCCACGCTGATCAACGCCACCTTCATCGAGCAGCGGCTCGACTACGGCCAGGCGTTCAAGTTCGTCCAGGGACTGGTCACCAAGGCCCGCGACGACGGGCACGACATCTACCTGGCGGGCCAGCCGGCGCTGACGGGGTGGGTGTACCAGTACGAATCGCAGATGGTGATGATCTTCGCGGTCACCCTCACGGCGCTGGTGCTGGCGCTGGCGCTGTACATGCGCAACGTGGTGGGCGTGGTGACGCCCATCGTGACGAGCGCGGTCGCCGCGATCTGGGGCTTCGGGTTCGTCGGCTGGCTGCGCTCGCCGATCGAGCCGCTGCTGATGATCGTGCCGCTGCTGCTGGTGGCCCGTTCGTTTTCGCACTGCGTGCAGTTCACGGAGCGCTATTACGAGATCTACTTGCACGTGAAGGATCGCGTCAAGGCCGCCGAGATCACCATGGGCGTCATGATGGCGCCGAGCGTGCTCGGCATCTTCACGGACATCGTGGCGATCTTCCTGATCGCCATGGCGCCGATCCCGGCCATGCAGCGTTTCGCGCTGTTCTGCGGGTTCTGGGCCATCTGGCTGATCCCGACCGGGGTCGTGCTGATTTCGCTGCTGCTCGCGGAGCTGCCGGCGCCGCGCAACGTCGATCGCCTGGTCGGCACGGCGACGCAGTCGGGCGCGCACCGGATGGCGCGCATCCTGCTCGCGAGGATTGCCGGCATCACCCACGGCAAGCCGGCGCGCGTGACCGGCATCGTCGTCGTCGCCGGCATGGCATTCGCGCTGTACAACCTGAGCCACCTCGAGATCGGCAACCCGGTGGAGGGCAGCAACCTGCTCTGGCCGGTGTCCGAGTACAACCGGGGCGTGGCGCAGATCAACCGCAATTTCCCCGGAGTCAACACGCTCGAGCTGGTGTTCGAGGCGAAGAACCAGAACGACCCGGATCGGGTGATGCGACAGGCCGACACCATCCTCACCATGCAGAAGGTGCAGGCGCTGATCGAGCGCAAGGCGCATCCGCCGCGCGCGACGCTGTCGTTCGGCGACTACCTGATGGAGGCCAACCGGCTGTTCTCCGGCGGCAACCCGAAGTGGCTGCCGCTCGACGGCACCGACCAGGCGGTCAATGCGGCGGCGTCGGCGGTCATGCTCGGCAGCAGCCCGAAGGCGTACTCGCACGTGATCGACTTCGAGCAGCAGAACGGCACCGTCTCGCTCTGGTACGAGAACAACAAGCAGCAGACGGTCGACACCGCGCTCGCGCAGGCCCGCGCGGCCTTCGCCGCAGTGGGCGCGGATCACAAGGGCTTCCGCATCCGCCTCGGCACCGGGACCATCGCGCTGCAGAACGCGATGAACAACGTCGTCGAGCGCTACCACTGGGCGATCCTCGGATTCCTGAACCTGGTGATCCTGATCGGCTGCAGCCTGGCCTATCGCTCGGTCGTGGCCGGCCTGATCCTGCTGGTGCCGGTCAACATGGCCAACATCGTGCTCGGCGCGTCGCTGCACCTGATGGGCGTCGGGCTCGACATCAACTCGCTGCTGGTGGCGTCGATCGGCGTGGGCGTCGGCATCGACTATGGCATCTACCTGCTCTCGCGCATCTGCGAGGAGCACCACGCGCACGGGCACGACTGGGGCCTGACGATCACCGCGGCCCTCACGACGACCGGCAAGGCGATCATGTTCACGGCGTCGATCATGCTGATCGGCATCCTGCCCTGGTACTTCCTGTCGGGGCTCAAGTTCATGGCGGACATGGGGCTGCTGCTGGTGCTGGTCATGCTGATCAACATGGTGCTGGCGCTCGTGGTGCTGCCGCTGCTGGTGTGGTTCATCAAGCCGAAGTTCGTCGGCCGCAGGGACCTGCTGGTAGGCGAGGGCGTGGACCTGTCGGCGTACGTCCTCGAGGACAGCGCCCTGGCGGGCGCGAAATGAGAATGGCGGCGCCGCAGCTTTCGAGCGGTGCATTTTCTGCAGTGAATCGTTGGCGAGGAGGTCGTCATGTGGATCAAGAAATTCGACTTTGACTACGGGCGTCGCGCGCTGCTGCAAAAGGCGGGCGTCGGCGCAACGGCGGGCGTGCTCGCGCCGCTGATGCCGCTGGTGGCGCATTCGGCGGACGACGTCAGCAAGGCGTATCCGGACGAACTGCTGCACATCGACGCGTACACCAAGGGCAAGATCAAGCCCGGCGA
>CAWJMS010000018.1:0-42341 GCA_963843985.1 uncultured Gammaproteobacteria bacterium
CGCCGCGCGCACGCGGCGCCTGGTGCCCCGCCTGTATTGACCTGGATCTATCATGCTGAAGGTCTCGCCAACGCAGATCCGAGCCGAGCGCGAGCGGATCGTCCGCGAACTGAAGTCCGCCGCGGCCGGTCGCGCACGCGGTGCGGACGATGCGTCGCTGCCGGATCACGTCAGCGCGCACAAGTTCTTCGCTCCGGCGCCGTACGCCGGGGCCATTGCTCGCGGGGCGATCCTGGACCGCATCGTCCACAGCGAGGGCGCACGAGTCATCATGCTGCAGGGGCCGGCAGGACACGGTAAATCGACGACGCTGCAGCAGATCAAGAGCCTGCACGAGGCGTACGGCTGGAAGACCGCCTGGCTCACCTTCGACGACGCCGACAACGATCCGCGGCGCCTCGCCATCCACATGCAGGCACTCGTCGACTTGCTCTGCGAGGGGCGCAGCGACGGTTCGCGCCCCGAGAATGTGCCGACGGCGGCACGGCGGCGCCGGCGCGCGGACTGGTTCCTCGACCGCCTGTCCCGACTGGATCAGCCCGCGGCCGTGTTCCTCGACGAATTCCAGTTGTTGCGCAATCGGGCCATCCTGTCGCTCTTCCGCGACTTGTTCGATCGCGTGCCGGAGAACGTGCGCATCTTCGTGGGCTCCCGTTCGTTGCCCGAGGTCGGGCTTGCGAAGCTGCTGGTCAACAATGTCGCACTGGTGATCAACGCGGACGACCTGCGGTTCTCGCCCGGGGAGGTGAACGAGTTCTTCTCGGGATCGACCGACCTGCGGGTCAGCGGCGAGGAAATCGGCACCATTTACCGGCGCACCGAAGGCTGGCCTGCGGCGCTGCAGTTATACCGGCTGACGCTCGGCAGCCCGGAGGTCCGCAATTCCCTCGACGACCTCGGGCAGCACAGCCCGCGTCAGCTCGCCGAGTATCTCGCCGACAACGTGCTGGCGCTGCAGGCCCCGCGGACGCAGGCATTCCTGCTGCGCACGAGCCTGTTGACGCGCCTGACCGCGCCGCTGTGCGACCTCGTCACCGGTCGTACCGATTCCCAGGAAGTGCTGCTCGAGCTCGAGCGCTCCGGGCTCTTCGTGCGCAGCCTCGATTCCGAAGGGCGCTGGTTCAAGTATCACGGCCTGTTCTCGACGATCCTGTCCGAGAGCTTCTGCCGGCGGTCCGAGGCCCAGGCGCGCGAGGTGCACCAGCGGGCGGCGGCGTGGCACCTGGAGCAGAAGCAATACGAGGAGGCGGTGCACCATGCATTGTCGTGCCGCGACTTCGACCTGGCGGCGGACACGCTCGACACCTGGGCGTCGCAACTGACGGTGAGCGCGCACCTGACGACCGTCGAGCGGTGGTTCGACCGCATGCCGCTCGAGCACGTCGTCGCGCGCCCGTCGCTCGCGATCAAGGTGGCGTGGGCGTTGATGTTCCTGCGCCGGCAGCAGAAATTGCGGCCGGTGCTCGAGCACCTGCGTCGGATGGCGAAGGACCCGGCTGCCTGCGATGCGGCCAATCCCGCGCTGGTGCTGGCGATGGCGGAAGTCTTCGAAGACGACATTCCGCGCGCCTACGCGAGCATCGAGCGCCTGCAGCTGCACGACCGCGCGGACGTGGGGTTCCCGGCCTTCGAAATCGGGGCCGCGGAGAACGTCGTGGCCTTTCGCGACCTGTCGGTCGGGGAGTTCGAATCGGTGCGCAAGTCGCTCGGGCTGGCGCGGGCGTTCAACGAGCGGGGCGGCGCAACGTTCAGCGGCGGCTACACCGCGGCGATCGGCGGCGTCAGTCTCGTGCTGCAGGGCAGGTTGCCCGAGGCGCTCGATCGCTTCCGGCGCGACGTCGCGGCCCCCGGCAGCGACCTCGACAAGTCCTTCGCCTCGGCGGCGCTGGCGTCGTGCCACATCTGGGCGCTGTACGAAGCCAATGAACTCGATGCCGTGGAGTCGCTCTGCGGCCAGTACCACGACGACATCGCCGGGTCGGTGATCCTCGACTTCATCGCCGTGGCGCTGATCTCGATGGTGCGCCTGCACGACGTCCGCGGACGCAAGGAGCAGGCGCTCGAGCTGCTCGACGAGGTCGAGCGCATCGGTCACGACAGCAACTGGCCGCGGCTCATCGGCATCGCGGACTGGGAACGCGTGCGACGCGCGCTGGCGGCCGGCGATGTCGAGCGCGCCAAGACGATCGCCGGGCACATTCCCGCACCGGACGGCCGTCATGCGTCGGGCTGGATCCCGCTGGCGGAAGACCTCGGCGGCGAATCGCTCGGGCGCGTTCGCCTCGCGATTCACGCGGGCGATTTCGCGGGCGCCGCTGCGCAGTTGTCGGCCGAGTTCGCGCGCCAGCCCGGGCGCGCGTATCGCCGGATGAAGCTGCACCTGCTCGAGGCCCTGCTGCGCCAGCGCGAGGGCGCGCACAACGCCGCGCATCGCAGCCTGCGCAAGGCGCTGCAACTCGGCGGTTCCGGCCGCTACGTCCGCAGCTTTCTCGACGAAGGCGAGGGGATCGTGCGGCTGTTGCGCGAGGAGTACCAGGGTATCCACGAGCGCGCGGCCCGCGACGACGTCGACACCGACGAGCACCGGGCCTTCATCGAGCAGCTGTTGTCGGCGTCCGGCACCGACCTGAGTCGCGTGGCGCCCGCCGGCGCCAAGGCCTTGCTCGAGCCGCTGTCCGATCGCGAACAGCAGATCCTCGTGTTCCTCGCCAACGGCGTGTCGAATCGGGAAGTGGCGGCACGGCTGTTCGTATCGGAGAACACCGTGAAATTCCACCTCAAGAACATCTACGCGAAGCTCGCGGTGAGCAGCCGGATGCAGGCGATCAATGCCGCGCGACAGCTCGGCATCGTGAGTTAATGCGCTGCAACATCGCTGCAACGACCTTGCTGCAGCGCAAGACAAGATAGTCGTCATAACTACCCGTTCGTGTAGGTAAACGCGCAGGCGTTGTTCGTAGAGTCGGCCCCGACCTTGCGAGGTCGGGGGAGCGAATGACAATGACGACACGAGCATGGGCCGGCACGCGCACCGGCCGGATCGCCTGCCAGGCGGGTTGCTGAATGTATTCCGCCCGCGCCCGGCTTGCGCGATGGGTGATGCGGCATCGCCGCGCCGGCCTGATCGCCTTCGCGATCGTCACGGCCGCGTTCGCGCTCGGCATTCGCCACGTCGAGATCCGGACGATCTTCTCCGACCTGCTGCCGACGGACGATCCGTTCGTGCAGGTCTACAAGGACCACCCGAATTTCGGCAACCCGCTCACCGTCACCGTGATGGTGAAAAATCGCAAGGGCGACATCTACAACGCGACGACGCTGGCGAAGGTCTGGCAGATCACGCGCGACATCGACCTCGCGCCTGGCGTCGATCACGACCAGATCCTCTCGATCGCAACTGAAAAAGCGCGCTACGCCGAGGCGACCGCCGAGGGCGTCGACATGCGCCCGCTGATGGAGGACCACGTCCCGGCCACGGCGGAGGAGATCGCGGAGTTCCGCAGCCGCGTCGACAAGAGCCCGGGTTCGCGCGCATTCCTGATCTCCGGCGACAGCAGCGCCACGCTCATCAACGCCACCTTCATCGAGCAGCGGCTCGACTACGGCCAGGCGTTCAAGTTCGTCCAGGGACTGGTCACCAAGGCCCGCGACGACGGGCACGACATCTACCTGGCGGGCCAGCCGGCGCTGACGGGGTGGGTGTACCAGTACGAATCGCAGATGGTGATGATCTTTGCGGTCACCCTCACGGCGCTGGTGCTTGCGCTGGTGCTGTACATGCGCAACGTGGTGGGCGTGGTCACGCCCATCGTGACGAGCGCGGTCGCCGCCATCTGGGGCTTCGGGTTCGTCGGCTGGCTGCGCTCGCCGATCGAGCCGCTGCTGATGATCGTGCCGCTGCTGCTGGTGGCCCGTTCGTTCTCGCATTGCGTGCAGTTCACGGAGCGCTATTACGAGATCTACTCGCACGTGAAGGATCGCGTGAAGGCCGCCGAGATCACCATGGGCGTCATGATGGCGCCGAGCGTGCTCGGCATCTTCACGGACATCGTGGCGATCTTCCTGATCGCCATGGCGCCGATCCCGGCCATGCAGCGGTTCGCGCTGTTCTGCGGCTTCTGGGCCATCTGGCTGATTCCGACCGGGGTCGTGCTGATTTCGCTGCTGCTCGCGGAGCTGCCGGCGCCGCGCAACGTCGATCGCCTGGTCGGCACGGCGACGCAGTCGGGCACGCACCGGATGGCGCGCATCCTGCTCGCGAGGATTGCCGGCATCACCCACGGCAAGCCGGCGCGCGTGACCGGCATCGTCGTCGTCGCCTGCATGGCATTCGCGCTGTACAACCTGAGCCACCTCGAGATCGGCAACCCGGTGGAGGGCAGCAACCTGCTCTGGCCGGTGTCCGAGTACAACCGGGGCGTGGCGCAGATCAACCGCAATTTCCCCGGAGTCAACACGCTCGAGCTGGTGTTCGAGGCGAAGAACCAGAACGACCCGGATCGAGTGATGCGACAGGCCGACACCATCCTCACCATGCAGAAGGTGCAGGCGCTGATCGAGCGCAAGGCGCATCCGCCGCGCGCGACGCTGTCGTTCGGCGACTACCTGATGGAGGCCAACCGGCTGTTCTCCGGCGGCAACCCGAAGTGGCTGCCGCTCGACGGCACGGACCAGGCGGTCAATGCGGCGGCGTCGGCGGTCATGCTCGGCAGCAGCCCGAAGGCGTACTCGCACGTGATCGACTTCGAGCAGCAGAACGGCACCGTCTCGCTCTGGTACGAGAACAACAAGCAGCAGACGGTCGACACCGCGCTCGCGCAGGCCCGCGCGGCCCTGGCCGCAGTGGGCGCGGACCACAAGGGCTTCCGCATCCGCCTCGGCACCGGGACCATCGCGCTGCAGAACGCGATGAACAACGTCGTCGAGCGCTACCACTGGGCGATCCTCGGATTCCTGAACCTGGTGATCCTGATCGGCTGCAGCCTGGCCTATCGCTCGGTCGTGGCCGGCCTGATCCTGCTGGTGCCGGTCAACATGGCCAACATCGTGCTCGGCGCGTCGCTGCACCTGATGGGCGTCGGGCTCGACATCAACTCGCTGCTGGTGGCGTCGATCGGCGTGGGCGTCGGCATCGACTACGGCATCTACCTGCTCTCGCGCATCTGCGAGGAGCACCACGCGCACGGGCACGACTGGGGCCTGACGATCACCGCGGCCCTCACGACGACCGGCAAGGCGATCATGTTCACGGCGTCGATCATGCTGATCGGCATCCTGCCCTGGTACTTCCTGTCGGGGCTCAAGTTCATGGCGGACATGGGGCTGCTGCTGGTGCTGGTCATGCTGATCAACATGGTGCTGGCGCTCGTGGTGCTGCCGCTGCTGGTGTGGTTCATCAAGCCGAGGTTCGTCGGCCGCAGGGACCTGCTGGTGGGCGAGGGCGTGGACCTGTCGGCGTACGTCCTCGAGGACAGCGCGCTGGCGGGCGCGAAATGAGAATGGCGGCGCCGCAGCTTTCGAGCGGTGCATTTTCTGCAGTGAATCGTTGGCGAGGAGGTCGTCATGTGGATCAAGAAATTCGACTTTGACTACGGGCGTCGCGCGCTGCTGCAAAAGGCGGGCGTCGGCGCAACGGCGGGCGTGCTCGCGCCGCTGATGCCGCTGGTGGCGCATTCGGCGGACGACGTCAGCAAGGCGTATCCGGACGAACTGCTGCACATCGACGCGTACACCAAGGGCAAGATCAAGCCCGGCGACGTGATCACGGCGCAGAACGTCGAGGCCGTGAAGGACCTGCTCGACCCCATCGCCTACCAGCACGTGAAGACGATGGGCCGGCGCATCAACATCGTCGAGTCGACGAAGGACGTCACGCGGCTGTTTCCGCACGAATATCTCGAGGCCACGCTGCGCAACAAGGGCACGGCCAAGTTCGATGCGAACGGCAACGTGGTCACCGACAAGGGCGGCCCCTGGAACGGCGGCAATCCCTTCCCCGACCCGAAGACGGGCGAGGAGGCGGTGGCCAACCTGACGCTCGCGTGGGGGCGCCACAGCTATTCGCAGTACGCGGTCCGGGACTGGGACATCGCGCCGGACGGCGGCGTCGGCTACCAGTACGACTTCGTCTGGGCGGAGCTGAACACGACGGCGCGCTCCGACGGCACGGTGTGGAACAACAAGAGCGACCTGCTGCGCTACCAGTCGGTGTGGTTCACGTCGCCGCAGGACACGGCCGGGACGGCGTTCCTCAATACCTGGAGCTATGACCAGCGCAAGTTCCCCGACCTGCAGGGCTACCTGCCGGCGTTCCGGCGCGTGCGCCAGTTCCCGACCAACCAGCGCTTCGAGCCGCTGGTGCCGGGCATCACGCTGTTCCTGTCGGATGCGTGGGCCGCCGGCGACCCGATGCTGACCTGGGGCAACTACAAGATCATCGGCCGCAAGCCGATGCTCGGCATCATCGGCGGCCGCAACTTCATGGGTGGCCGCGGCGGCACCATGGACAACTACGAGCGGCCGGTCCACGGCGGCCCGAAGAACCAGACGTTCTTCGACACCTGGGCGGAACTGGTGCCGGAGTGCCTGGTGGTGGATGCGGAGCCGACGGGCTATCCGCGGGCGCCTGTCAGCAAGAAGCGGATGTGGATCGACGTGCGCAACGGCATGTACGTGGCCTACAACACGTTCGACCGCCGCGGCGAGATCTGGAAGACGTTCGAGCCGATGTACGCGCAGTACTCGAACGAGAAACTCACCGTGAAGGACGGCACGCACCCGGGCTGGTCGTGGGTCGGCGTGCACAGCCACGACATCCAGTCGAACCGCATGAGCCGTTTCGTGCAGGCGCGCGAGGTGAAGGGCGGCTACAAGAGCACCTACGACACCGGCGGCGTGGACGTCTACAACAAGTACCTGACGGTGCAGGCCATCCAGAGGCTCGGGTCGGCCTGATGAAAAGCCGGATCCAGCGCAGGCCCCGCACGCTGGTCATCGCGCTGCTCGCGGGCGCGCTGGCGGTGCAGGCGACGAGCCAGTCGTTCGCCGCGGGGACGTCCGTCGTCCCCGTCGTGACCGGGACGGCGCACCAGGCGCTGTTCGCGGTGGCGTTCGACGGTGACGAGGGCATCGCGGTCGGCGCCGGCGGCGAGATCCTGGCGTCGAAGGACGGTGGCCAGTCCTGGCAGGGGGCCGCGAAGTCACCCACCGAAAAGGCGTTGCTGGGCGTCGCGACGCTCGGCGGTCGCGCGATCGCGGTGGGCCAATCCGGACTGGTCCTCGTCCGGGATGCCCAGGGCGCGTGGACCGCTGCCACCAGCGGCACGGAAGAGCGCCTGTTCGGCGTCGACTTCAATGCCGCCGGTGTGGCGGCGGCGGTGGGTTCGTTCGGCAAGATCCTGCGATCGGCCGACGGCGGCGTGAACTGGGTGTCGGTGGCGCCGTCGTGGACGGAGGGCTTCACCGAGCAGGGCCTCGAGCCGCATCTCTATGCGGTCAAGGTCGCGGCCGACGGCGCCATCACCTGCGTGGGCGAGTTCGGGCTGATCCTGCGCTCGTCGGACGGCGGACAGACCTGGAGCGTGCTGCACAAGGGCGAAGCGTCGCTGTTCGCGCTCGACCTGCGCGACGACGGCGTCGGCTATGCCGTGGGACAGGGCGGCACCGTGCTGCGCACGACCGATGGCGGAGCGACCTGGGCCGACGTGCCGTCCGGCAGTACCGCCAACCTGCTGGGCGTGCATTCGGCGCCCGACGGCCGGGTGCTGGTGACGGCCATGCGCGACATGCTCGCGAGCGACGACGGTCTCGCCTGGCGACGCATCGGCGGCGGAGATTTCGGTTCAGCCTGGTACTCGGGCGTCGTGACGACCGGCAGCGGTCGCTGCCGCGGGCGCGCTGGTGGTCGGGCACTCGGGACGCATCGTGAGAATCGGACGCTGAGAGAACACATCAACAGGGCAATGCTTGCTGCTTCACTCTTAGGGGGCTCGAACATGAATCGTAGTGCGAAACTGGCTGCCTGGATCGCGGTGCTGCTCGGGGCGATGGCGTCGCAGGCGACGCTTGCGCAGGAGGCGACGGAGCAGTCCTCCGCATCGTCCGGCTCCGGGATGGACTTCTCGTTCAGCGGCATGATCCGCTCCGAGACGGCCTTCTCGACCGGGCGACGCAAACCCGCTCAACCAGCGCGGCAACGTCTACAACCGGCAAGACGGTCACATCGCGACAGCACGCCTGGTCGGCTTCTTACGCCGACACCACCACGCGCAACGGCCAGCCGGACAATCCGGACCTGAACATGCAGATGTTCCGGGCGCAGTTCGACGCGACCCTGAAGTTCTCGGAGAGCTGGTCGGCCGTCGCCAAGCTGCACGCGCTGTTCGATCCGGGCTGGTACGGCGAGTTCGACCCGCAGCGACGTCAACAGCCAGGCCGCCGGCAAGCTCTACGGCAAGCCGAACTATTTCGACTACGTGGTCGAAGGCAAGGGCCATTCGAGCCCGCTCGAGTGGACCGGCGAGAACTACCAGGCGTACTTCCCGGCGCTGTTCCTCGAGTACAACCACGGTCCGCTCGATATCCGGCTCGGCAACCAGCAGATCGCCTGGGGGCAGGCCATCTTCTTCCGCGTGCTCGACATCCCGGACGGCCTCGACCTGCGCCGCCACTCGGTGCTCGACTACGTGCCGGAGGAATTCTCGGACAAGCGCATCCCGACGCTGGCCCTGCGCACCACGTACCAGTTCGCCGACCAGTGGATGGCGGACGCGTACGTGTCGCAGTTCCGCCCGAGCGTGCTGCCGAATCCGAACAACCCGTACAACGCCATCGCTTCGCAGTTCACGGTGCACGACCGCTACGACGACTACGACAACAACATCGACTTCGGCATCCGACTGAAGGGGCAGCTCGGCAACTTCGGCCTGCAGGGCGTGTTTGCGCGCCGCTACAACCCGGACGGCGTCTATCGCTGGACGAGGTCGGGCGTGAATCGCGACATCCCGGGCGCGGGCTTCGAAGGGAGCGGCTTCGTGCTGCAGAACACGCCGTTCGAAGTCGACTCGACGGGTGTCTGGTCGTCGCAGGAGTGGTTCGACTACGCGGCCCGGTCGCGTCTCGACGGCGTGGCCGGCCTCAACTCCGCGGTGCGCGACTTCCAGCCGTGGACCGGGCTGCTCGGCGCATTCGAGGCGCCGAACTACACGCTGGCGCGCCAGGAACTCGACCTGTTCTTCCAGCTGGCCGGCGGCATCGCGGCAGGGACCAACAACGCCGGCCTGCGGGGCCACATCGAGCGCAAGTACGACCTCGAGACCAACATCGGCGCCGGCGTGAGCTACGTGTTCAGCGGCGACCCGGGCTCGTTCACCGACCAGCTGATCATGAACGTCGAGGCTCTGTACACGCCCGATCGGGTGTTCACGGATCCGGGCCTCGGCAAGGATTTCGTGACCAAGGACGAACTGGTCGCGGCGCTGGTGCTCGAAAAGTACCAGCGCTTTTCGAGCAGCCTGCCCGCCACCTACATGGTGGGACAGGTGCTGCACAAGACGCAGAGCGACATCTTCGGCCGCTACCTGGGCGGTTACGGCGCGACGGTGAATCACGTGCCGGACGGCAAGGACGGCGGCTACACCGCGGTGGCCTTCGCGTTCCAGCAGCCCTTCGCGAACCTGATCTGGCGCGCGGACCTCGCGATCCTGTACGACCTCGGCGGCGGCCTGCTGGTGCAGCCGGCGATCCGCTGGAAACCGAACGGCACGGTCACGATGGAGGCGTTCTACAACTACCTGAACGGCACGATCGGCGGAAATCCGAACAACAACGCGCTCAGCTCCGCGGACTACGCGGACGAAGTCGCCGTGCGCATCGGCGTGCAGTTCTGATCCGGCCGCGATCGGCCCCAGCAGCGGTAGACCCCATTGTTCGATGGCACGCCGAATTTGCACCGCCTCGCACCAGCCGCCGTCACTTCCTGCGGGCGATGGCGTGCGGCTCGGCCGGGGCGGGCGTGCTGCTGCCGCTGTGGAAGGTCATCGCGGACAGCGGCGACATCGGCAAGGCGTACCCGGACGAGCTGCTGTCGCTCGATGCCTACACGAAGGGGCGGATCAAGGCCGGCGACGAGATCACCGCGGCCAACGTCGAGCACGTCCGCAGCCTGCTCGACCCGATCCGGTACGAGCAGATCGCGAAGATGGGTCGTCGCCTGCGGGTCGCGCCGACCACGACCGATGTGACACGGCTCAGTCCGTGGGAGTACCTCGAGGCCACGCTGCGCAACCAGGGACAGGCGAGATTCGACGACCGCGGCAATGTCGTGACGCGCGACGGCAAGCCGTGGATCGGCGGCAACCCGTTTCCGGCGCCGCAGAGCGCGGTGGAGTACTTCGCGAGCCTCACGCTCAGCTGGGGACGGCACGACGCTTCGTTCTATGCGACGCGCGAATTCGACCTTTCGCGCGAGGGCAACGTCCAGTTCGAATACCAGTCGGGCTGGGCGGAGCTGTCCACGGTGGCGCGCACGCGGCTCGTGCCGAAGCCCTACTGGACCGGGCACGAATCGCAGCTCCGCTACCAGACCGTGTTCTTCAGCGCGCCCGACGCGGTGAAGGGCACGTCGTTCCTCAACGTGTGGGCCTACGACCAGTCGACGATGCCGGAGCTGTACGGCTACTTGCCCGCGTTCCGCCGCATCCGGCAGTTCCCGACCGACCAGCGCTTCGAGCCGCTGATCCCCGGATCGACGCTGTATCTCTCGGACGCCTGGGCCGCGGGCGATCCATTGAATACCTGGGGCAACTACCGGATCGTCGGGCGCGGACCGATGCTGGCGGCCGTGTCCGGCGGATGGAACCCGGCACACGCCAACTGGCAGCACCCGACCCACGGCGGCCCGAAGGGCGCGACCTTTTACGACACGACGGTCGAGCTGGTGCCGGAGGCGGTGGTCGTCGAAGCCGAGCCCGTGAGATTTCCGCGCGCGCCGGTCAGCAAGAAACGTGTCTGGTTCGACGCGCGGACGCTGCTGCCGATCGGCATGGTGTCGTTCGACCGGCGAGGCGAACCCTATCGTTCCTTCGACGGGGCGTACGGGCTGTACCAGAGCGGGGACCAGTCGTTCATGGACGGCGCGCATCCGTACTGGTCCTGGACGCACGTCCACGTGTTCGACATCCAGTCGGGGCGGATGACGCGCTTCGAGCAAGTGCGCTCCATCGCGGGCGGCCACGCGACATCGGTCAACGACCCCGGCGTCTACGACAAGTACCTGACCAGCGCCGCCCTGATGCGGCTCGGCGCCGGCTGATCGAATCAAGCAAAGAGGAGCGCACGTGACCAAGACGTCACCCGCGAGCGGCAAGCTGATCAACATCGACAACGGCGGCACGCTCACCGATATCTGCGTCATCGACGGCGCGCGCGTGTATCGCACCAAGACGATCACGACGCCGCATGATCTTTCCGCAGTGCCTGTTCGATGGCCTCAAGAAGGCATCGCGCGCGATCTACGGCAAGGAGGACCTGCTCGGCCTGCTGCTGTCGACCGACTACATCCGCTACTCGACGACGCAGGGCACCAATGCGCTCGTGGAGCGCAAGGGCCCGCGCCTCGGGGTGATCTTCGGCGGCGGCCTGAGCGGCGCAAGCACTGCAGGGCAGCCGCCGAGGTCGGCCAGCTGTTCGGAGCACTCGTCGGCAAGCGGGTCCGCGTCCTCGAGGTCGCGCTGAAGGGCGATGCGCTCGACACGGCCGCGGTCCAGGCGGTCAATGCGCTGGCCTCCGAGGGCGCCAATCGCGTCGTCGTGGCTTTCGGCGGGACGGCGCGCGAAGCGGCCGAAGCCCAGGTCAAGCGCAAGCTGCTGCGCACGTTTCCGCCGCACCTGCTCGGCGCGCTGCCGATCCTCTATTCGCACGAGCTCGTCGATGACGCCGACGACGCGCGCCGCACCTGGACGTCGATCTTCAATGCCTTCCTGCACCCGGCGATGGAGCGCTTCCTGTACAACGCCGAGCACAAGCTGCGCGACTACCGCACGCGCAATCCGCTGCTGATCTTCCGCAACGACGGCCACTCGGCGCGCGTCGCCAGGACGGTGGCGGTGAAGACCTACAGTTCCGGGCCGCGCGGCGGCATGGAAGGGTCGCGGGCGCTCGCGGCGCACTACGGATTCAATCGACTGTTGTCGATGGACATCGGCGGCACGACCACGGACATCGGGCTCGTCGAGAAAGGGGTCGTCCGCGCCAGGCCGCGCGGCACGATCGAGGGCGTGGTCACGTCGCTGCCGCTGTGCGACGTCGTCAGCGCCGGCGTCGGCGGCAGCTCCATCATCAGCGTCGTCGACGGTCGCATCAAGGTCGGTCCGGAGAGCGTGGGCAGCGCGCCGGGCCCCGCGTGTTTCGGGCTCGGCGGCCGCGAAGCGACCATGACCGATGCGTTCCTGCTGGCCGGACTGCTCGATCCCGCCTCGTATTTCGGCGGCGAACTCAAGATCGATGCCGAGCGGGCGCGCGCCGCCGTGACGGACAAGGTGGCGAAGCCGCTGGGGCTGTCGCTGGAAGCGGCGGTCGACAAGATGGAGCAGGCGTGGGTCGGCAAGGTGGTCGACAGCCTGAAGCGCTACACGAACGTATCCGACGACGCGGTGCTGGCCGCGTTCGGCGGGGCCGGGCCGTTTGTCGTTTGCCGGGTTGCCGAGGTGGCAGGCATCCGCAAGGTCGTGATTCCCGGCCTTGCCGCGGTGTTTTCCGCATTCGGCATCGGCTTCTCCGACATCGGCCACGACTTTGCGGCCGGATTGTCGTCGAATGACGCGAAGGGGCTCGCGGCCTGCCGCGAACTGCTGCTCGAGCGCGCGCGACGCGGCATGTTCGCCGAGGGCGCGGTGCTCGACGAGTGCCGCATCGAAGAGACGCTGAACGTGGCCGGCGCCGACGGCGAGCAGGCGATCACGCTGCACGACGGCAAGCTGCCGGCGGGCCTGCCGGCCAAGGCCCAGTGGTCGCTGGTGATGACGGTCGTGAAGCCCGTCGCGCACGCCACCCTCTCTGGACGATTCGGGCAACCCATGCGAGCGGCCGTCAGCGCCCGGAGCCGCAACGTGCTGGTCGGCGGCAAGCGCCAGGACCTGCCGCTGTACCGCGTCGAGGAGCAACCCGCGGGCGCGTCGGCCAGCGGGCCGGCGGTGCTCGAGGAAGCCTTTTTCACCTGCCGGCTCGATGCCGGCTGGAAATTCGAAATCAACGACGCAGGCGACATCCTGCTCGTGCGGACCTGAGGGAACTCACCATGAAGGTGCTCATCACGGAGTATCTGCGCATCGATCTCGACACCGAGAAGTGGGAATGCCGGCGCTGCAACCGCGTCCTCGGCAATGCGCGCGAGAACTACAAGCGCGGCCTGCTGGTGTACGACCGGGACCCGCGCGAGATCCACAAGCCGCTGCTCGATCCGGACAAGTACGACCGCACGTACTCGCCCGACCCGACCTGGTGCCGGATCCTCGAATACTACTGCCCGCAGTGCGGGACGATGGTCGAGGCCGAGTACCTGCCGCCCGGGCATCCGCCGGTGCACGACATCGAACTCGACATCGACGCGCTCAAGGCGCAGTGGAAGGACCGCAAGGAGGTCGTCGAGCCGCCGGTCGGGCCCGACCTCGCGCTGGAGAAGGCGCGGAACATGCGTGCGCTGCACGCCGACCACCCACACCGCCACGAGTCCTGAGGCGCGCCATGAAGAGAGTTTCAGTCGACATCGGCGGTACGTTCACGGATTGCTTCGTGGCCTGGAGCGGTCGCTACGTCGAAGGCAAGGCCCTCACGACCCACCACAACCTTGCGCTGGGGTTCAACGAGTCGCTCGCGGATGCCTGCGGGCAACTCGGCGTGGAGGCCTCCACGCTGCTCTCCGCGGTCGATTCGGTTCGTTACGCGACGACGCTCGGCACCAATGCGCTCATCGAGCGCAAGGGCCCGCGCATCGGCCTGCTGGTGACGGCGGGCTTCAAGCACACGGTGCCGCTGTCGCGGGCACGCGGATACGGCGAAGGCCTGCCCGAGATCGAGCAGATGGACATCCCGAACGCGCGGCGTCCGCCGCCGATCGTGCCGATTCCGATGATTCGCGAGATCCGCGAGCGGGTGGATTACCTGGGCAACATCTTCTGGCGCCTCGACGAGGAAGACGTCCGGCAGCGCATCCGTGAGCTGGTGGACCAGGGGGCCGAGGCGCTGGTCGTCATGTTCACCAACAGCGTCGTCAATGCGACCCACGAGCTGCGCGTGCGCGAGATCTTCCTCGAGGAATACCCGGCGCATCTGCTCGGCGCCATCCCGATGCTGCTGTCGCACCAGGTCGCCGGCCGCAAAGGCGAGTACGCGCGCGGCACGTCGACCATCATCGACGCGTTCCTGCACCAGACCATGTATCACGGCCTCGGCACGCTCGAACTGAACCTGCGCGCGCAGGGCTATGGGAAGCCGATGCTGGTGAACCACAACTCGGGCGGCATGGCGCAACTCAATTCGACCGACGCCCTGCAGACGGTGCACTCCGGCCCCGTGTCCGGGATTGCCGCCAGCGAGCACCTCTCGGCGCAGGCGACGCTCGGCAACGTCGTGGCGACCGACATGGGCGGCACGAGCTTCGACATCGGCATCGTCGTCCAGGGCGGCGTGAAGTACTACGACTTCAACCCGGTCATCGATCGCTGGCTGGTCAGCGTGCCGATGGTGCACCTCGTGACGCTCGGCGCCGGCGGCGGCTCCATCGCGCGTTATGAGCGCATGTACAAGACGATCGAAATCGGCCCGAAATCCGCGGGATCCGACCCGGGGCCGGCGTGCTACGACCGCGGCGGGCTGCTGCCGACGGTGACGGACGCGGACCTGCTGCTCGGCTACCTCGACCCGGCCAATTACGCCAACGGCCGCATTCCGCTCAATCCGAAGCGCGCGAAACAGGCCATCGAGGAGTCGCTGTGCGACGACCTCGACATGAGCGTCGTCGAGGTCGCGCGGCTCATCAAGCGCCAGGTCGATGCCAACATGGCGAACGGGATCGCCACCGAGCTGCGCACCCGCGGCTACGAGCCGCGGGACTTCACGATCCTCGCGTACGGCGGCAACGGGCCGCTGCATGCGTGCGGCATCGCCAACGCGCTGGGCGTGAACCGGATTCTGGCTCCGCCATTTTCCGCCACGTTCTCCGCCTGCGGCGCCGGCAACGTGAACCAGATGCACATCCACGAGATGAGCACCTGGACGGTGCTGTTCAACCCGAACGCCAAGGAATTCTTTGCCGATTACGAGTCGTTCAACCGCAACGTCGAGGAACTCGAGCGTCGCGGGCGCGAGGACCTGCTGCGGCAGGAGATGGACCCGGACGCCATCCGCTATCGCCTCGAACTCGACATGCGTTACGGCAACCAGCGCGTGCAGACCGCCGTCGTCAGCGATCGCGATCGCCTGCATGCGCAGCGCGACGTGCTCGCCATCATCGACCAGTTCCACCAGCGCTACGGCGAGCGCTTCGGCGAGGGCAGCCAGTCGCCCGAGGCCGGCGTGCGGATCAATACGATCCGCGTGTGCTCGTACGTCGAGCAACCCACGGTGCACTTCGAGCGGTTGCAGGTCGCGGAGCAGCCGAAGGCTCCGCCGGCGTCCGCCGGCCATCGCGACTGCCATTTCGTCGGCCACGACAAGGCGGTGAAGACCGCGATCTACGGCGAGACCGCGCTCGCCGAAGGCACGGCCATCGACGGGCCCGCGATCATCACGACGCGCGCCACCACGTACCTGGTCGAACCGGGCTGGACCTATCACGCCGTCGCCCAGGGCGGCGTCTGGTTCATCCGCAAGTCGGCGCAGCAGTCACCCACGGAAACGCCATGAACGAAGCCACCACCGCCGAAGAAAAGACGCTGCGAGACAAGTTTCTCGCCGACAACACGCTGTTTCTCGGGCCGGACCCGGAGATCATGCGGTTCCACGGCGTGACGCCTCGATCGCCGATGGAGGAGGCCGCCCTCGCCAAGGGCATCGACCCGCACCAGGTGCACCACGTGCGCGGCCTGATCAACGCGGCCCTCTCCGAGGCGTTCACGATGGTGAACCAGATGGGCGCCGCACCGGGCGCGAAGTGGGGCGACCTCGTGACGGGCATCTACACCGCCCAGGGGGACCTTGCGATGATCGCGCCGCACGGCATCATCGCGTTCGCGGCCTGCTGCTTCTACCCGATCCGCTTCATCATGAAGAACTGGGTCGCCGACCCGACCGTCGGCGTCAGGGACGGCGACGGCTTCATTCACAACGACGCGCGCTACGGCGGCATCCACAACACCGACCAGTCGATGATGATGCCGCTCTTCTACAAGGGCGAGCTGGTGTGCTGGCTGTCTTCGACGATCCACGAGGGCGAGAACGGGTCCTGCGAGCCGGGCGGCATGCCGGCGGCCGCCGAGAGCAAGTACGACGAGGGGCTGAAGATGTCGCCCTTCAAGGTCGTCGAGAATTTCCACATCAAGCGCGACCTGCTGACGTTCCTGCAGAACTCGGTGCGCGACCCCAAGCTGCAGCTCGAGGACATGAAGGTGAAGCTGCACGCGGTCATGCGGTTGCGCGACCGCATGGTCGCGATCCTCGACCAGTTCGGCCGGGACGCGCTGGTCGGCACGCTGCGCATCCACCTCGAGGACGTCGAGACGGAGATGCGCCGTCGCATCCGCGAACTGCCGGACGGCACCACCCGGGTGCTGCAGTTCATGGACTCGACGTTGCGCGAGAGCGCCATGCAGAAGATCTCGCTCGCCATCACGGTCAAGGGCGACCGGATGGTGCTCGATTTCCGCGGCACCGCGCCGCAGTTCCTGAATCGCTCGGTCAACACCAACATCGCGTCGTTCAAGGCGGCGCTCTGCACCGGGCTGCTGCAGAACATCTGGCCGGACCTGCCGCATTCGATGGCCGTGCTGTCGCCGATCGAGATCGTCACCGATCGCAACTCGATCATCGACGCCGAGGGCGAGATGCCGCAGGCGATGAGCCTGATGCCGCTGTTCAAGGGCTGCGTCGTCTGGACCATCCCGATGGCCAAGTTCAACTACAGCCTGCCGACCCGCTACTCGGCCATCATCGCGTCGCAGTACGACCAGGCCGCCACGCTGATCTACGGCGGGCTCACGCAGCACGGCGACGTCACCGGCAACTTCTGCAGCGACATCAACGGCAACGGCCAGGGCGCGCGCTGCAATGCCGACGGCGAGCACTCGGTGTCGCCGGTGTTCGGCTTCATGTGCGACAGCGGCGAACACGAGATCAACGAAGAAGACACGCCGATCATCCGCCTCGGCGCGCAGCGGCTCGCCAAGGACCGCATCGGCTGGGGCAAGTACCGGGCCGGCATGGGTTACGAGCAGATCGCCACGGCTCGCGGCTCCGGCCTGTGGGGTTTCATGACGGGCTGCGAAGGGTCCAAGTTCCCGTCGGCCCAGGGCCTGTTCGGCGGCTATTCGTGCCCGTCGTACCAGCTGCTCAAGATCAAGGGCATCAACATCTTCGACGAGCTGGAGAAGAACCCGAACGTGGTCGAGGAGTTCGACATCGTCCGGCTGATGAACGAGCAGCCGATCAAGGGCGGCAAGTACAGCAGCAACGACATGGGCATGACCTTCGAACTGTGCGCCGACGGCGAGCTCTACATGATCTGCCAGGGTTCCGGAGGCGGCTACGGCGACGTGCTCGAGCGCGACCCCGCGCTGGTCATGAAGGACCTGGTGGAGGACCTCATGTCGCACGAGAACGCGCGCGACATCTACAAGGTCGTGTACGACGAGCGGACGCTGGTCGTCGACGAGGAGGCGACGCGCAAGCTGCGGGACGACTATCGCAAGGCCCGCATCGCCCGCGGCAAACCCTTCGACCAGTTCTGCCAGGAGTGGGTCACCGCGGAGCCGCCGGCGAAGGTCCCGTATTACGGCAGCTGGGACAATCCGCGCGAGATCTACGCGAGCAGCGCGGGCCAGCGCATCAAGATGGATGCGGACAAGCTGCAGGGCGTGTTCATGTTGAACCCGAAGGACCTGCGCATTGCGGAGCTGGAAGCGCAGGTGGCGGCATTGCAGGCCAAGGCCTGACGGCGAACGGGCGCGAAGGCACGAACCATGAAGGATTACCTGTCGGCGTTCCGGCTCGATGGCAAGGTGGCGCTGGTCACCGGCGGAGCCCGCGGCCTCGGGTCGGAGATTGCGACCGCGCTGGCGCAGGCCGGCGCACGCGTGCTGATCACGGACGTGCTGGTCGCCGAAGGCTCGGCGACCGCGGCGCGGCTCGCGGGAGCGGGTCACACGGTGCGATTCGAACGTCACGACGTGACCGACGAGGCGCAGTGGGAAGTCGCGATCGGCGCGGCCGTGCGCCATTTCGGCGGCCTGGACGTGCTGGTCAACAACGCCGGCATCGAGACGGCCGCGCTGCTGACGCAATGCACGGCGGAGGACTTTCGCCGCGTGATGGACGTCAACGTGACGGGCGTATTCTTCGGCCTGAAGCACGCCGTGCGCGCGATGCAGCCGGGCGGGGTCGCCGGCCGTGGCGGATCGATCGTCAACCTGTCCTCGATCGCGGGGCTCATCGGTTCGACGGCGCACATCGCCTACCACTCGTCGAAGGGCGCAGTACGTTCGATGACCAAGGCCGCCGCCATCGAGTGCGCGCAGCTCGGCACCGGCATCCGGGTGAACTCCGTGCACCCGGGCATCGTCGCGACGGAAATGGGCGACGATTTCATCAAGCACATCGTCGCGCTCGGGCTCGCGCCGGATGTCGCGACGGCCTCCGCGGCCTTCCAGGCGGCGCACCCGCTCGGCTTCGGCAAGGCCGAGGACGTCGCGTGCGCGGTGCTGTACCTCGCGGCGGACGCTTCCCGCTGGACCACCGGGTCCGAGCTGGTCCTCGATGGCGGTTACACGGCCGCCTGAGGCATCACGATGCCGGCCTTCATCGATCACGTATTGGCGAGCGGCGGCAAGGCCTTGTGGCTCGACTACGTCGACTATGCCGGGCGCCTGCTGGCCGGCGGCGCCGTGCCGTGGCTCGACACCGCGTCCTGCGGTTCGTGGCTGCGCAAGGCGCAGGGGCTGTTGCACTCGGACGTCGTCGCGCTGCCCGTCGATCGCGTCTGCGGCGCCTGGCTGGACGGGCACCCGGCGTTGCGCGACGCCATGCGAGCGCGGACGCGCGCGGTGTTCCCGATCAAAGTCCTGCTGGCCGACGAAGCGTTGCGCGCGCACCTGGTGGCGCTGGTGCAGGCGCTGCGCGGCAGCGCGCCGGGGCCGGACTTCGCACTCGGCTGCCCATCGCCGCGGGCCTGGGTCGCCGCTGCGTACTCCCAGGCGCACGATGCAAACGTCGACGTCGGCGAGGACGAAGCGGACTCGGCGGCCTTGTACATGGCGGACTTCCTGAGGTCGTTCGGGGAGAGCGGCATCCAGGCACTGTTGCTCGTCGAAACGGCTGCGAGCGAACCGGCATCGTCAGCCGAGGTCGCCTGCTATCAATCCGTGGTCAATGTCGCGGGCCACTATCGCTGGGACGTCGGCCTCGGCGTGCCCGGTCTGCGGTTCGACGGCGAAGGAACGGGCTTCGACTTCTGCGTCGGCCCGCGGCCGGTCCCAGGCTGCGTCTTCGGACAGACGATCGATCCGGGTTTCTGGGATGGCGCACCCGCGATCGCGGCACCGCCGAGTGGTTTCCGCTACGCGACCGTGCCCGCCAGCGCCGAGCCTGAACGCGTGCTCGAACGACTTGCCCTGCTGAGGTGATTCATGGCCTATGCCGCGGCTCCCAGGCTCGAATACGTGTGCAGCTACTCGGCATCGCTGACACCGCCCGAGGTCATTGGCCCGGTGGCGGAGGGCATACGCGTCAACTTCTACGTCACCGGCGGCGAGCTCGCAGGTCCGGGCGTCAAGGGCAGGCTGCGGCCCGTCGGCGGTGACTGGCTGACCGTGCGGCCGGACGGCGTCTGCGTGCTCGACGTCAAGGCAACGATCGAGACGGACGAAGGCGCGCTGATCGACGTCGCGTATCGCGGTCTCGGCGACCTCGGGCCGGACGGATATGCGAAATTCGTGCAGGGCGCGTTGCCCGCGACGCTGCCTTTGCGAACCTGTCCGATCCTGCGCTCGGCACACCCTTCCTTCGCATGGCTGCAGCGAGAGCTGTTCATCGGTTTCGGCGCGGTCGACTTCGCGACGCTGCAAGTGGCCTACGACGTCTACGCGGTGCGCTGAGCCGCGCTCAACGCAACGGACAACAGGGGACACAAAATGGTGGCGGAGGGACAACTGCTTTGGACGCCGCGGCCGGAATTCGCCGCCTCGTCCAACGTCGCCCGCTACCAGCGCTGGCTCGGCGACACGCGCGGCATCGACACGCCCGATTACGACTCGTTGTGGCGGTGGTCGGTGACGGATCTCGACGGGTTCTGGCGCTCGATCTGGGATTACTTCGAGGTCATCCACGAGGGAAGGTTCGCACGCGCGCTCGACAAGCGCGAAATGCTGGGCGTGCACTGGTTCGAGGGCGCGCGCGTCAATTACGTGGAGCACATGCTGCGCCAGGAACAGCGGGCCGCACCCGGAGAGACCGTCTTTCATCACCTCTCGGAAACGCGTCCGCTGGCGAGCATGACCTGGCACGAACTGGGTCGGCAGGTGAGGGTGCTCGCCACGCAATTGCGCGCGATGGGTGTCGTGCCCGGCGACCGGATCGTGTCGTACATGCCGAACGTGCCGGAAACGGCGGTTGCGATGATGGCGACGGCCGCGATCGGAGCCGTCTGGTCGTCTGCGGCGATCGAGTTCGGCACGCGCACGGTGGTGGATCGCTTCGCGCAGATCGCGCCGAAGGTGCTGTTTGCGGCCGACGGGTATCGGTTCGGCGGCAAGGATTTCAGCCGCGAAGCCGAAGTGCGGCGCATCGCCGCGGACCTGCCGACGCTCGAGCGCATCGTCTGGCTGCCGTACCTGAAGCCGGGGGCGCCTGCGCCCGACCTGCAGCAGGCCGTGCTCTGGTCCCGGGTCATGGATCGCGCCGACGTCCCGGCCGAGCAGTTCCGGTTCCACCGCGTCGCGCACGACCATCCGCTCTGGGTGGTGTTCTCCTCGGGGACCACCGGCCTGCCGAAACCCATCGTGCACACGCACGTGGGCGTGCTGCTCGAGCACCTGAAGCTGATGCACTTCCACCTCAACCTGCGGCCCGGCTCGGTGATGTTCTTCTACAGCACGACCGGCTGGATGATGTGGAACATCCTGCTTGCCGCGCTGCTGACCGGTTCGTCGGCCGTGCTGTACGACGGCAACCCTGCGCATCCGTCGCCGGATTTCCTGTGGAAGCTGGCGGCCGATACGCGCACGACGAGCTTCGGCGCCAGCCCGACCTACGTGCAGATGATGGAAAAGGCGCACCTGACGCCCGGCTCGACGCACGACCTGTCGGCGCTCGAATCGGTGGTCGTGAGCGGCGCCCCGAGCACACCGGAGACGTTCGACTGGTTCTACCGGTGCGTGAAGCAGGACCTGTGGGTCACCTCGCAGTCGGGCGGCACGGAGATCTGCAGCGGTTTCGTCGGCGCGGCGCCGACGCTGCCGGTGTACGCCGGCGAGATCCAGACGCGGATGCTCGGGATGGACGTCCACGTCTGGAACGACGAGGGGCAGGAGGTCGTCGACGAGGTGGGTGAACTCGTCGTCACGAGCCCGTTCCCGTCGATGCCGGAGAAATTCTGGGGCGACGAGGGCGGAGTGCGTTACCGCGAATCGTACTTCGAACATTTCCCTGGCGTGTGGCGGCACGGCGATTTCATCAAGATCAATCGCCGCGGCGGCTGCTACATCTACGGCCGCTCCGATTCGACGCTCAACCGTTTCGGCGTGCGCATCGGTTCCGCGGAGATCTATCGCGCCGTCGAGCAGGTCGAGGGTGTCGCCGACAGCCTCGTCGTCTGCTGCGAACTGCCGGGCGGCAACTTCTTCATGCCGCTGTTCCTGAAGCTGCACCCGGGAGTCGCGCTCGACGATGCATTGCGCACGCGGATTGCGCAGCGCCTGCGGCAGGACTGCAGTCCGAGGCACGTGCCCGACCGGATGTACCAGGTCGACGCGATTCCCTACACGCTCACCGGCAAGAAAATGGAAATTCCGGTGCGCAAGATCCTGATGGGCTGGTCGCTTGACAAGGCGGCGAGCCGCGATGCCATGATGAGCCCGGACGCGATCGACTGGTTCGTGCGTTTTGCGCAGGAATCCATCGACTACCAGTGGCGCGCCAAGCCCGTCGCCAGCGGCTGATTCCCTCTTCCTAGCGCTGCCCCGGCAGCCGGAGCCTCCACGATGAATCGTCGAATCCTACTCGCCAAGCGCCCCGTCGGCCTGCCCACGCCGGATTGTTTCCGTCTCGAGGAAGTGCCCGAGTCGAAGCCCGGCGACGGCGAGCTGCGTCTGCGCACGCTCTACCTGTCGCTCGATCCGTACATGCGCGGGCGCATGAGCGAGGGACCCTCGTATGTCGAGCCCGTGGCGGTCGGCGGCATGATGACCGGCGCAGCCGTCAGCCGCGTGGTCGAGTCCCGTGCGGCAGGATTTGCGGAAGGCGACCTCGTCGTCGGCGATACCGGCTGGCAGGACCATCCGGTCGCACCGGCCAGCGGCCTCGTCAAGCTCGGCCTCGGCGGCGCGCCGCGTGTCCTGGGCGCTCGGCGTGCTCGGCATGCCCGGTCTCACCGCATACGTGGGCCTGCTCGACATCGGCCAGCCTAAGGCCGGCGAGACCGTCGTCGTGGCCGCGGCCACGGGCCCGGTCGGCGCAACCGTGGGCCAGATTGCCAAGCTGAAAGGGTGCCGCGTCGTCGGCATCGCGGGCGGCGCCGACAAGTGCGCGTACGCCGTGAAGGAACTCGGCTTCGACGCCTGCCTCGATCATTACCAGGACGACCTGGCGGAAAAGCTCGCCGCGGCGTGTCCCAAGGGCATCGACGTCTATTTCGAGAACGTCGGCGGCCACGTGCTGCTCGCCGTACTGCCGCTGCTCAATATCGGCGCGCGCGTGCCGGTCTGCGGCGTGATCGCCTGGTACAACCTGACCGGGTTGCCGGCGGGGCCGGATTTCACGCCGATGCTGATGCGGACGCTGCTCGTGAAGCGCGTGAAGATGCAGGGCTTCATCATCTTCGATCACTACAACCGGCAGGCGGACTTCGTCCGCGACATGTCGGGCTGGCTCGCGGCCGGCAAGATCAAGTATCGCGAGGACGTCGTGGACGGACTGCAGAATGCGCCGCAGGCCTTCATCGGCCTGCTGCAGGGCTCGAATTTCGGCAAGCTCGTCGTGCGCGTGTCCGGCGAATGAGTGCAGCCGTCCGCGAGCGATACGCGGGCCGGGTCGTGCTGGTCACCGGTGGCGCGTCGGGCATAGGCGAAGCCTGTTGCCGCCGGCTGGCGCTCGAGGGCGCGAGGCTAGCCATCGTCGACGTGGAGACCGCCGCGGCCGAGCGGGTGGCTGCGTCGCTGCGCGCGTCGGGGGCCGACGTGTTCGTCGCAACCTGCGACGTAACCGACGCTGCGGCGACTGAAAGCGCGGTCCAGGCGGTCGCGGCCCATTTCGGCCGCCTCGATGTGGCCGTCAACAACGCCGGTATCTCCGGTGTGCTCGTGCCCATGACCGACTACCCGCCGGACACGTGGAACAGGGTGCTCGCCGTGAACCTGTCCGGCGTCTTTCATTGCATGCGCGCGGAATTGCCGATCATGGCCAGGCAGGGCGGCGGCGCCGTGGTGAACATGGCCTCCGTCCTCGGGACCGTCGGATTCGCCGGAGCGGCCGCCTACGTGGCCGCCAAACATGGCGTGCTCGGCCTCACCCGGACCGCGGCGCTGGAGTTCGGCCCGGCCGGAATCCGGGTCAATGCCGTGTGCCCGAGCTTCATCCAGACGCCACTGACGCTGGGCCCGTTGCCGGACGGGGAGACCTGGGAGGCGCTTGCGGCGCTGCACCCGCTGAAACGCTGCGCGCGGCCGGAAGAAGTGGCCGCCGCGGTTGCGTTCCTCGGTTCGGAGGACGCCAGCTACATGAACGGTTCCGTGGAAATCGTGGATGGCGGTTATACTGCCGGCTGACACATAAGCAACACCACAATCGTCGTCACGCCAGGAGGAATCGTCATGGGTTGGATCATTTCGCTGATCATCGGCGGCATCGTCGGCTGGCTCGCCAGCATCGTGATGAAGACCAACGCGCAGATGGGCATGATCGCCAACATTCTGGTCGGCATCGTTGGTTCGTCACTCGGGTTCTGGCTCGCCGCGAAGCTCGGCATCGCCCCGAACGGCGGCATCATGGGATTCGTCGTCGCCATCGCCGGCGCCGTAGTGCTGATTTTCATCCTCCGTGCGCTGGGGCTGTTCAAATAAGGCGGCTGATGCCGCTGCATTCGTTCTTCCCCACGCGGGTGTACGTTGGGCGCCTGCAGCCTTCGGGCTGGCAGGCGCTCAACGGACGGCTGCAGCGCGAGTCGTTGCAGCTGCGCGAGGACGACCGCGGCGGCCGCAACTGGTCGAAGACGCACTACCCGGGCGGTTACACGTCGTACGGGTCGCTGTGTCGCATGCACACGCTGTCGCCGACATTCGCGGCCCTGGGCGTCAAACTGCGCCGGCACGTGCTCGCGTTCGCGAGAGCGCTCGATTTCGACCTCGTCGGCCGCGACCTTGCCATGACCGACTGCTGGGTCAACATCATGCCGCGTGGCGTGACGCACAGTGCGCACCTGCATCCGCTGTCGACCATCAGCGGGACGTATTACGTGCGCACTCCTCGCGGTTCGCCCGGGCTCAAGTTCGAGGACCCGCGACTCGACCGCTACATGGCCGCGCCGCCGCGCAAGGCGCAGCATCGCCCGGAGAACCGCTGCTGGGTGACGGTGCCCGCGTCGGCCGGGAACGTCGTGCTGTTCGAGAGCTGGCTGCGGCATGAGGTGGCGCCGAATCCGGTGGCGGCCGAGCGCATCAGCATCAGCTTCAACTTCAACTGGTTCTGAGTGGCGCCCGCCGTACCCTTGCCGCGAGGCACCGCGGCGGGTAGCCTCCACGCCGCGTAATCCACGGCGGTAGGATGAATCCCCAGTCGATCGTAGTGCAGGAGGCTCCGGGCCCCGCGCAGCAGTTGATCCTGCTTTTTCACGGTTATGGCGCCAATGCGGAGGATCTCGTGCCGCTCGGCCGGCGTCTTGCGAGCGCATTTCCGGGCGCGACCGTAGTGAGCGTCGCCGGGCCCGAACCGACAGGGTCTCCAGGCGGACTGCAATGGTTCGCGCTCGACGGCGTCGACGACGCCCGTCGCGTCACTCGCGTCGCCGCGGCCATGCCGGGCTTCCTCGAGGTGATCCGCAGCTGGCAGCAGCGTTGTGGCGTGACGGCGGACCGCACGGCCATCGTCGGCTTTTCGCAGGGCTCGATCATGGCGCTCGAGTCGTGCCTCGGGTCGAATCCGCCGGCCGGCCGAGTGATCGCCATCGCCGGCCGATTCGCGCACCTGCCGGATGCGGTGCCGACGAGCGTGACGTTCCACCTGCTGCACGGCAGGGAGGATCCGGTGATTCCCTGCCGGCACTCGGTCGAGGCGGCGCAACACCTGCTCGCGCTGGGCGGCGACGTGACGGCGGACATCGAGCCGTTCGCAGGTCACGAGATCAACGAGGACATCTCGCGGCTCGTATTGCAGCGACTCACGACTTACGTGCCGAAGCGGCTGTGGGACGAGGCGTTGCGGGCGGCCGAAGCGGAAGGAATCCCGACATGAAACCGGTGCTGGTGTTGTATTGGAGCCGGCGCGGCCACACGGCGCGCGTGTCGCGGCGTATCTGCGAGGCGATCGTCGAGGCTGGCGGCCGCGCCGAGATGATGGACATCCAGGAGGCGATCCACGAGGGGGTCGAGTGGGACCGCTACGGCACCGTCGCGCTCGGCGCGCCGGTGATCTACGGCACCTACGACGCCCCGTTCCTCGATTTCGTCGCCGCGCACCGGGCGCAGCTCGATGCGCGTGCCGAACAGCTTTTTCAACGTCTCGGTCGTCGCGCGCACGCCGGAGAAGGCGACGGTCGCGGGCAATCGCTACATGCAGAAGTTCCTGCAGCTTTCGCGCTGGAAACCCCGCGATCTCAAGGTGATCGCGGGCAAGGTCGACTACCCGGCGTGGCGGTGGTTCGAGGTCCTGATGATCCAGCTGATCATGAAGGTGACCCACGGCCCCACGGACCGCCGCACCGTCATCGACTACACGAAGTGGGACGACGTCGCCGCGTACGGCCGGCACCTGCTGACGCTGGGCTGACGCTTGCCGGCCTCTGGCCCGCTGGTCACTCAGGACGTGCACGAGGCACTGCTCGATGCGCGTCGCGCGGGCGCTGCGGCGTGCGAGTGCTCGCTGGACCTTGGCCGATCCATCGAACGGGCTGGAGACCGGCTCCTCGGCCTGGCGCTGGCACGAGGGCACGTATCCGTACCTCGAAACCTGCAAGGAACGAACGATCTACCACTGGACGGGCACGGGGTTTGCTCCCGTCGCGCGCTATGGCCAGGCGCTGGTCAAGCTGGTGCCAACGGAGTGGGGCGCCCCGACGTTCGAGATCGACGGCATCAAGATGCTGCCGACGGCACGCGAATCGCCCGTACGCCGACGCGCGCCGCAAGGTGGACTGGATCCGGCCGGCTGGCAAGGCGGTGCTCGACACCTGCGGCGGGCTCGGCTATTTCGCGGCGTGGTGCCTGGCGGGCGGGGCGCTGCGGATCCTGTCGTTCGAAAAGAATCCGGACGTGCTCTGGCTGCGCAGCCTCAATCCCTGGTCTCCCGCGGCGGGCGGCGCGCTGGAACTGGAGCAGGGCGACGTCGCGGCGCGAATCACGGAGTTGCCTGCCGGGTCGTTCGACGCCGTGCTGCACGATCCGCCGCGGTTCGGAATCGCCGGCGAGCTCTACTCGCAGGCGTTCTACCAGCAGCTCGCGCGCGTCCTGAAGCCGAAGGGTAAGCTGTTCCACTACACCGGCGCGCCGAACCGACTGACGACCGGCCGGGACGTGCCGCGGGAAGTGGCCAGGCGCCTGCAGGCCGCCGGATTCAAGACGACGCTCGAGGGCGATGGCGTGCTGGCAGTGAGAATTCCATGACCGATGCGAAGCTCGACGAACTCGCCGCGAAGCTGGCCGCCAGCCCGGATTTCCGTGTGATCCGCAGGCTCGATCCGAAACAAGCCGCGGCCGCCGTTGAGCGGCAGCAAGATCCGTCGCGCCGCCATCGTCGATACCGAGACGACGGGCACGGATGCCGCCCAGGACCAGGTCATCGAGCTGGCGATCGTCGTGTTCGAGTATTGCCTCGAGACCGGCGACGTCGGCCAGGTCGTCGACAGCTACGACGGGCTCGAAGACCCGGGCCGGCCGATTCCGCCGGAATCGACGGCCATCCACGGGATCACCGATGCGATGGTGGCAGGTCGACGGATCGACGATGCGCGCGTCGATGCGCTGGTGAAGCAGTCGGGCATCGTGATCGCGCACAACGCGCGCTTCGACCGCGGCTTCCTCGAGTCGCGCCTGCCCGTCTTCGCGACGGTGCCGTGGGCCTGCTCGTGGCAGGAAATCCCGTGGTCGGAGGCCGGCATCGAGAGCTCGAAGCTCGAATACCTCGCGTACCGGCACGGATTCTTCTACGAGGGCCATCGCGCCGAGATCGACTGCCTGGCGCTGCTCGAACTGCTGAGCCGGCCGTTCGGGCAGACGGGATCGACCTCGCTGCAGGTGCTGCTCGAGACTGCGCGCAAGCCGTCGTTCCGGCTCTGGGCCAACAACTCGCCGTTCGAGTCGAAGGATGCGCTGAAGAAGCGTGGCTATCGCTGGGTGCCGGACAAGCGCACCTGGGTCGGCGAGCTGGCGTCGCGCGAGGACGTGCCGGCCGAACTCGCGTGGCTGAAGGCAACGGTCTACGGCGGCAAGAGCGTCGCCGTCGACCTGGACGAATTCGACGCCAAGTCGCGCTACTCGGAGCGCGACGGACACCGCGAGAAAGTGCGGACCTGAGCCGGTTCGCGATCCAGCACGCAGCGGGGAAGACATGAAGACCATCATCGAGCCATTCCGCATCAAGGCCGTGGAGCCGATCCGGCTCACGACGCCCGAGGAGCGCGGCGAGCTGCTGAAGCAGGCGGGCTGGAACCTGTTCGGCCTCCACTCGGACGACGTGATCATCGACCTGCTGACCGATTCGGGCACCGGGGCCATGAGCGCGGCGCAGTGGGGCGCGGTGATGCGCGGCGACGAGTCGTACGCCGGATCGCCGTCGTACTACCGCTTCGAGAAGGCGGTGCGCGACCTGATGCCGTTCCGTCACGTGATCCCGACGCACCAGGGCCGCGCGGCCGAGGCCATCCTGTTCTCGATCGTCGGCGGCGCGGGCAAGCTCATTCCCTCGAACACGCACTTCGACACGACACGCGGCAACATCGAAGCGACCGGAGCCACGGCAGTGGACCTGGTGGTGGCCGAGGCGCACCAGACGGACCAGCCGTTTCCGTTCAAGGGCAACCTCGATCTCGCGCGACTCGAGAGTCTGCTGCAGGAGTCGGGCGACCGCATTCCGCTCGTGATGCTGACGGTCACCAACAACGCCGGCGGCGGGCAGCCCGTCAGCCTCGAGAACATCCGCGCAACCGCCGCGATCGCGCACCGGCACGGCAAGCCGCTGATCATCGACGGCTGCCGTTTCGCCGAAAACGCCTGGTTCATCAAGTGCCGCGAGCCGGGCCAGGCCGACCGCCGCGTCCCGGACATCGTCCGCGACATGTTCGCGGTCGCCGACGGCATGACGATGAGCGCGAAGAAGGACGCATTCGCCAACATCGGCGGCTGGCTGGCGGTCAACGACGACACGCTCGCCGCGGCGGCCCGCAATCGCCTGATCCTGACCGAAGGCTTCCCGACCTACGGCGGGCTCGCCGGCCGCGACCTCGACGCGATCGCGGTCGGTCTCACGGAAATCGTCGACGAGCAGTACCTGCGCTATCGCGTGCGCACCAACGAGTACATCGGCGAGAAGCTGCTCGAGCTCGGCATCCCGATCGTGCGACCGGTCGGCGGCCACGCGGTGTTCGTCGACGCGCGCAAGCTCCTGCCGCACATCCCGCCGCTGCAGTATCCGGGCCAGGCGCTCGCGGTGACACTCTACGAGCTCGGCGGCATCCGTGCCTGCGAAATCGGCACCGTGATGTTCGGCGCGAGGCCCGATGGCACGGAAGTCGCCGCCGACATGGATCTGGTGCGCCTGGCGATGCCGCGCCGGGTCTACACGCAGTCGCACGCGGACTATCTCGTGGAGGTGTTCGAGGACATCGCCGTGCGCAAGGACCGGCTGCGCGGCCTGCGCATCGTGTCGCAGCCGCAGCAGCTGCGGCATTTCACGGCTCGCTTCGAGCCGCTGGCGGATTGAGCGCTTGAAGCCGGCCAGCCGCGTCCCGACGATCCTGCTCGCGCTGTGCGTCGGCGCCGGGCTGATGTACGCCTGGCAGAAGGTCGGTTCGTTCAGGATCTGGCAGACGACCCGCGAGCAGGTGCGCTCGAGTGCGCCGGATGAGATCCTGGTGATGCGCACCCGGGGCGGCCTGCTCGAGGTGTCGCGGATCCAGGCCACCGAGGTGTTCGAGACCCGGTTCATTCATTCGGTGCTCGGCATTGCGGTCGGCCAGACCACGCCGCGTATTCGCGTGCCGGTCGTCTACAAGTACCAGATCGAACTGGCGCCCGAATGGAACGTGCTGCGCACCGGGCGCGAATTCACGGTGATCGCGCCGCCGGTCCGGCCGAGCCTGCCGGTCGGTGTCGATTTCGGACGGATGGAAAAGGACGCTTCGGGAACCTGGGTCCTGCTGCCGTTCACCGGCACGGAATCGCTCGACGACCTGGAGCGCGAATTGACGGCGAAGCTCGCGCGCAAGGCGGTGCTGCCGGCCTACGTGCAGTTGCAGCGCGAGCCCGCCCGGAAGACCGTCGAGGAATTCGTGCGCAAGTGGCTGGTGACCCAGGCGCCGTGGTCGACGGAATCGGGCGCCTCGATCCGGGTGTATTTCGCCGACGAGACGATCGGCGCGGCCGGCCGCGCGAAGTAGACGCCCCCCATGCGTCCGGACACGCTGCGCGAAATCCTGCTCGTCAAGGCCATCGAGGAAGCCGATCGGCCCGGACAGGTGATTCCATGGGGCGAACGCGAACGCGCGGCCCGCGACGCATTGCGCGCCACCGGCCTCGGGACGGACGAGATCGCCGCTGCCTCGTCCGGACGGCGCGTCGTGCAGGCGCTGGCGGATCGTGCGGGCCGGCTGGCGGCTCCGGTGCTGCAGCGTCACCCGGTGTTCGACGACCTGCTCGCGCGCAGCGGCTGGCCCGCCTGGGCCGGCTACTCGCTGCTCGTCGTCGCATTCGTGAGCGGGTTCGGCCTCTCGGCGATGAACGATTCGCGACGCATCAACATCCTCGCGCTGCCGTTCCTCGGGTTGCTCGCGTGGAACTTCATCGTCTACCTGTGGGTCGTGCTCGGGGTCATCCGGCAACTGGCGCAACGTGCCAGGCGCGCGACGCGACACCTCGGTTCGACCGTCCGCAGCATCGGGCGCCGCCTCGGCCCGTTCGTGGCGCGCACCACGCAGGTGGACACCGTGCTCGGCGAGGCCGTGAAGCGATTCGTGACGGACTGGAGCCGGCTCGGCGCGCCGGTGCTGGCGCAGCAGATGCGGCAGTGGCTGCATCTTGCGGCCGCGACCCTGGCCCTGGGCCTGATCGCCGGTCTGTACCAGCGGGGAATCGGTCACGCCTATGTGGCGGGGTGGGAGAGCACCTGGTTCGGTGCGCGCCAGGTGAAGTGGCTGATCGACACGCTCTACGGTCCCGCCGCCGCCTGGGCCGGCATCGAGTTGCCGGCAACCGTCGACGCTGTGGCGCGCCTCCAGTTCCTGCCGGATGGGTCCGGTGGCGCAACGGCGGCACCGTGGATTCACGTGCTCGCGTTGTGCCTGCTCGCCACGGTGGTCGTGCCACGCCTGCTGCTGGCCACGACAGCCGCATTCAACGCGCTGCGGCTGCAGCATGTCGCCGGCCTCCCGGAAGAACTGTCGGCCTACGCCCGAATGGCGCTTGGAGCAGGGGGGCAGGGCTTGCAGACGGCGATCCACGTCATTCCATACGCGTACGATCCAGGCGCCGCCATCACCGCGCGACTCGAGCCGAGGCTGCAGGAAATGTTCGGCCGCGGGGCGCGGCCGCGGCTGCACCCGGTGGTCGCGTACGGCTCGGAGAGCGCACTCGAACCCGTGCTCCGGGAGTTCGGGCAAGGCCTCGATGGCTGCGTGCTGCTGATGAATCTCGCTTCGACGCCGGAGACCGAAAACCACGGACGAGTGCTCGACGCCGCGCGCGAGCGCGCACGTGATAGCACGCTTGCGGGTCCATGCCGGTTGCTGGTCGACGAGGCCGCCTACCTCGAGCGCTTCGGCGCGGATACGTCGCTGGCGAGCCGGCTCGGGGAGCGGCGCCGGCTCTGGCAGGACTTCGCGTCGCGACACGGGTTCGAACTCGCGTTTCTGGCCGGCGGCCCGCGCTGAATGACGGCGATCCACCTCAGCCTGATCTCGCATACGAACGTCGGCAAGACCACGCTCGCGCGCACGCTGCTGCGCCGGGACGTCGGCGAGGTGATCGACGCCGCGCACGTCACCGAACTCGCGAGCGAGTACACGCTGATCGAGACGACGCAGGGCGACGCGCTGCGGTTGTGGGACACGCCGGGTTTCGGCGACAGCGCGCGGCTGCTCAAGCGCCTGCGGCGGGACGACAGCGCGCTCGGCTGGTTCCTGACGCAGGTCTGGGATCGCTGCACCGATCGGCCGTTCTTCAGCAGCCAGCAGGCGCTGCGCAACATCCGCGACGAGGCAGACGTGGTCCTGTACCTCGTGAACTCGGCGGAAGACCCGGCGAGCGCCGGATACCTGGACGCCGAGATGCAGATCGTGGGTTGGCTGGCGAAGCCGGTGCTCGTGCTGCTGAATCAGCTGGGCCCGCCGCGCGCGCCGCAGCAGGAGCGAGCGGAAGTGGAGCGGTGGGCGAGTTTCCTGCGCCGCTATCCGTGTGTGCGCGACACGCTGGCGTTCGACGCATTCGCGCGTTGCTGGGTGCAGGAGCACGCGCTGCTCGATCGCGTGCGCCCGGTGCTGTCCGCGGAGCAGCAGCCGGCATTTCAACGCATCGACGCGGCCTGGCGGGCGCGCAACGAGGATGTGTTCGTACGCTCGGTGGGCGTACTGGCCGCAGAGCTGGCCGAGATCGCTGCCGACGGCGAACAGGTTCCGACGATCGGCGTCGGCGACGCCGCAAAGTCATGGATACGCCAGGCAGTCAGCGGCGGCGGGCGAGGAGGGGCCGCGATCGAGCGCGCGACGCGCAACCTGACGGACCGCGCCGACGCGCGCATCCGCGCGGCGACCGATGAGATCATCGCGTTGCACGGCTTGTCGGGCCATGCGGCGGCGCAGGTCGAGGCGCGCATCACGGCCGACTTCGCGATCGACAAGGCCGCGAGCCGAGGCGCGGCCGGCGTGATCGGCGCCGCGGTGTCCGGCGCGCTCGGCGGGCTCGCGGCCGATCTGGCCACGGGCGGTCTCACGCTCGGCGGGGGCGCGCTGGTCGGTGCGCTGGTCGGCGCGGCCGGCGCCGTGGGCCTCGCGCACGGTTACAACGTGCTGCGCGGCACCGATGTGTCGACGGTGCGATGGGACGGAACCGTGCTGACGCGCCTGGTCCAGGGTGCGGCGCTGCGCTACCTCGCGGTGGCGCATTTCGGGCGCGGTCGTGGCGACTATGTCGAGAGCGAGTACCCGCCGCACTGGAAGCCGGTCGTCGACGCCGCGACAGGCGCCGAGCAGGGGGATCTCGCCACGCTGTGGATGGCAGCCGAGAGCGGCGCGTCCGCGACGGCCTTGCAGCCGCAACTGGCCCGATCGGTCGAGCGCGTGCTGCGGACGGTGCTGAACCGCCTCTACGCCAGCGCGTAGCCTCATCGACGCAGGCCATCCCGGTAACGCTGCACGACCGATTCTGGTACGTTCGCCGCACAAAGAACACCCGCCCTGGCGGACGGCCATGGCGCGTTACGAGGGGAACTCCGCGATGGGCATCGAGGCGCAATCGCTCTGGCGGGCCGACCCGGCCGTGCCGGTGCTGGAATCGACCGTGGGATCGGTCCTGCGCGATGCCGCGCAGCGAGCCGCGGAGCGGACGGCGGTCATCGCGTGGGGACCGCAACCGGGTGATCGCGCTTGCTGGACGTATGCCGAGCTGCTGCGCGACGCCGAGCGCACGGCCCGCGCGCTGCTGGCGCGGTTCAGGCCCGGCGAGCACGTCGCCGTGTACGCGCCGAATTCCGCCGCATGGGAACTGCTCGAACTCGGTGCCGGGCTCGCCGGCATCGTGCTCGTGACGGTCAATCCGGCGTACCGTGCGCGCGAACTCGAGTACGTGTTGCGCCAGTCACGGTCGGTCGGGCCTGTTCCACGTCGACGCGTTCCGTGGCAACCCGATGGCGGAGTGGGTGGAACAGGTGCGGCCGGGCCTGCCGGAACTGCGCAGTGTCTCCGCATCGAGGCGTGGGAAGCGTTCCTCGCGAGCGGCGATCCCGCGCGGGCGCTGCCCGACGTGACGCCGGACGATCCGGCGCAGATCCAGTACACGTCCGGCACGACGGGTTCGCCGAAGGGCGCGCTGCTGGACCATCGGGCGCTGACCAACAACTCGCGCTTCTACGCGCAGATCATCGGCATGCGCGAAGGCGACGTGTACGGGCATGCGATGCCGTTCTTCCACACGGCCGGCTGTGCGATGGCGTTGCTCGGGACGATCCAGGCGCGCGCCACGCACGCGTTCCTGCCGGCGTTCGATGCCGGGGAGACTGCTGGAATTGCTGGAGCAGGAACGCGGCACGCACATGCTCGGCGTGCCGACGATGCTGATCGCGATGCTGGAGCACCCGGATTTCGCGCGTCGCAACCTGTCGGCGGTGCGGGTGGCCGTGTGCGGCGGCGCCAGCGTTCCTCCGGAGATCGTACGCGCGATCGAATCGCGGCTCGGCGTGACCTTCAGCATCGTCTACGGCCAGACGGAAGCCGCGCCGCTGATCAACCAGACCCGGCTGACCGACACGTCCGACGACAAGGCTCACACGGTCGGCCAGCCGATGCCCTGTGCCGACGTGAAGGTGGCCGACCCGGCGACCGGCGAACCGGTGCCGCACGGGCAGGTCGGCGAGCTGTGCGCGCGCGGCTACATGGTGATGAAGGAGTACTTCGACAAACCCGAAGCCACCGCGGCGGCGATCGACGCCGACGGCTGGCTGCACACGGGCGATCTCGCGACCATGGACGCGCGCGGCTATTGCCGGATCACGGGCCGGCTCAAGGACATGGTCATCCGCGGCGGCGAGAACCTGTTCCCGGCCGAGATCGAGGCGGCGCTGATCGAGCACCCGCTGGTGGCCGAAGTCGCCGTGATCGGCGTGCCGGACCCGAAGATGGGCGAGGAACTGGCCGCGTTCGTGCGGGTGTCCGGTCAACTTCCGTCGGTCGAAGCACTGCGTGCGCACGTGCGCGACCGGCTGGCCGGGCCGAAGGCGCCGCGCTACTGGGTGTTTCTCGACCAGTTCCCGCTGACGGGGTCCGGCAAGATCCAGAAGTTCGTGCTGCGCGAGCGCTGGGGCCGTGGCGAATTCGAGTTTGTCGACGCGGTCGACCCGAAAGCGTGTATGAGACACGACCGGATCTCCATTTCCAGCCAGGACGCGCGACCATGACCACCGCCGCAACGCACGCGCCGACCGGCGAGTTCATGGGCCACCCGAAAGGCGTGTTCTTCCTGGCATTCACCGAAGCCTGGGAGCGCTTCTCGTATTACGGGATGGTGGCGCTGCTGGTGCTGTACATGATCGACCAGGTGCTGTTGCCCGGGCACGTCGAGCACGTCGCGGGATTCGCCGCGTTTCGCTCGGCGGTGGAATCCGCCACCGGCCCGTTGTCCCCGCAGGCGCTCGCGTCGGTGATCTTCGGCCTGTATTCCGGGTTCGTGTATTTCACGCCGCTGATCGGCGGCATCGTCGCCGACCGCTGGATCGGGCAGCGCGTCGCGGTCGTGATCGGCGCGACGACGATGAGCGCCGGTCACCTGGCGATGGCGTTCGATCGATCGTTCCTGCTCGCGCTCGTGATGCTGGCGGTCGGCTCGGGCCTGCTGAAGGGCAATATTTCGGCGCAGGTCGGCGCGCTCTATCCGGCGGATGACGAGGCGCGGCGCAGCCGCGGGTTCGTGATCTTCAGCACCGGCATCAACGTCGGCGCGGTCGTGGGTCCGCTGTTCTGCGGCGCGCTCGCGCAGCAATACGGCTGGCACGCGGGGTTCGGCGCGGCGGCGTTCTTCATGCTTGCCGGGCTCGCGACGTACCTGTACGGCTACCGGCACCTGCCCGCGCGCGTCGAGCGTCGGCAGCGCGCCAGCACCCGGCTCACCACTGGCGACTGGCGCACCATCGGCGCGCTGGCCGTCGTCATGCTGATCACGATCTTCCAGTCGGTCTCGTACTACCAGATCGCGAACGTGCTGCCGGTCTGGATCAACGGGCACGTGGACCTGGCGGTCGGCGGCTACTCGATCCCGGTTCCCTGGTACCAGTCCGTCGACTCGTTCTTCAGCATCGTCGGCGTGCCGTTGCTGTTCTGGCTGTGGCACCGCCAGGCGCAGCGCGGCGGCGAACCGAAATCGCTGGCAAAGATCGGCACCGGCGCGTTGATCTCGGGCGCGGGCAACCTGCTGCTGGTCGTCGTGATCCTCGCAACCGGCGGCGACGGCGTCAGCCCGATCTGGCCGTTCCTTGCCTGTGCAATCCAGGGCATCGCGTTCCTGTACTACTGGCCGACATTGCTGGCGCTCGTGTCGCGAGCCGCGCCGGCCAGCGTCAACGCGACGATGATGGGCCTCACGTTCATGACGCTGTTCGTGGGCAACAACCTGATCGGCTGGCTCGGCCGCTATTACGAGCCGCTTGGACCGCTGCGGTTCTGGGGGTTGCACGCCGCCATCGGCGCGACCGGGGCGTTGCTGGTATGGCTGCTCGGTGCACGGCTCGGCGCGCTGCTCGATGGCCGGACCGATCAGCCGTTGCGGCCCTCCGCGCTGACGCTCGAGGTCGAGCGCTAGCGCGCTTGCCTCGCGGCCGCGTTCCTAAGACCATTCGGTGGCCGGCCACCCCTGAGGATAGCCATGTCCAAAGCCCTCGGTTATGCGGCCCGCGATGCGGCCACCCCGCTAGCACCGTTTCATTTCGAGCGCCGGGCCCTGCGGCCCGACGACGTCCGCCTCGACATCCTGTATTGCGGCATCTGCCACACCGACCTGCACCAGGCGCGCAACGACTGGGGCGGGACGATCTACCCGTGCTGTCCGGGCCACGAGATCGTGGGCCGAGTCGCCGAGGTCGGACCGGCGGTGCGCAAGTTCAAGGTGGGGGACACGGCCGCGGTCGGGTGCCTGGTCGATTCCTGCGGCGCCTGCGACCAGTGCCAGCGCGGCGAGGAGCAGTTCTGCCGCAAGGGTTACACGTTGACGTACAACAGTCGCGACCTCGCGACCGGCGAGGTGACTTACGGCGGCTACTCGGATCACATCGTCGCGCGCGAAGCGTTCGTGCTGCGCGTGCCGGAGCGGCTCGACCGGGCCCGCGCCGCGCCGCTGCTCTGCGCCGGAATCACCGTCTATTCGCCGCTGCGCAAGTACCGGGCGGGGAAGGGCACCCGGCTCGGCGTGGCGGGTCTCGGCGGTCTTGGCCACATGGCGGTGAAACTCGGCGTTGCGCTCGGGTGCGAGGTGACCGTCGTCACGGGTTCCGCGTCCAAGCGTGCGGATGCGCTCGCCCTCGGCGCGCACCGCGTGCTCGTGTCATCGGACCAGGATTCCGTCGCCGCCGCCGCATCGGGTCTCGACCTGATCATCGACACGATCCCGGTCGCCCACGAACTCGAGTCGTTGCTGAATCTGCTCGACGTCGAAGGCACGCTGGTCCTCGTCGGCGCGATTGCCCAGATGCCCGGCTATCACTCGCGTTCGTTGTTGCGTGGCCGCCGGAGCCTCACCGCGTCGCCGATCGGCGGTCTGGCCGAGACCCAGGCGCTGCTCGATTTCTGTGCCGAAAAGGGCGTGCTGCCCGATTGCGAGATGATTCACATGCGGGACGTCAACCATGCCTTCGAGCGCATGGAGCGCGCCGACGTGAAGTACCGGTTCGTCATCGACATGTCCACGCTGCGCTGAGCGCGCGACGAGCTACCGCTCGAGTTGCCGCCGCAACTGTTCGATGCTGCCTCGCGCAGGGTCGTCCGGAAAGCGCCGGTCGAAGTCCGTCAGCAGCGCGCGGGCCAGCGGACGCTCGCCGCCCGCCACGGCGAGTTGCGCGAGCCTGGCCAGTTGCGCCGACGTCGTCGGGCGAAATCCGGGATCCGCCGCGATGCGTTGCCTGACGATGGCCAACGCCTCGCCGTTTCGCTGGATGGCCAGCAACCGCGGCAGCAGCTCCTGCGCCAGCCAGTTGCCGAGCCGGGGATTCGGCCATGCGGCGACGCGCTCGAGGATCCAGGAATACTCCTCGATCGGGTCGCCGCTGCCCTCGATGTGCTTGCGGATCGTCTGTGTCGCATTCTTCAAGGCGCCCGTCCGGTATTCGACGAACAGCTGGTCGACGAAGCGATCGCGGTCGCGATCGCGCTCCCGGTGCTCGCGTTGCGTCGACCGCTCCGGCGACTGTTCGGGCTCGTATCCCACCTCGTGCCGCCGATCGTGGATCACGCCGCCGAGCAACGCGAAGAAGCCGAGCCACAGCAGCATCAGCAGCGCGATCTTGACGATGACCGCGAGCCCCGGCGCATCGAGCACAACGGCACGCCCGACCAGCGCACAGGCGAGCGCGACGGCGAACAGCAGCAGGTACGTGCTCCCCAGCCTGCGCACCATTGCGAAGACGACGCGCGGGTTCATTGCCTCGAACAGCGAACCGGTGATCGCGTGGACCGCGACGATGGCGGGCAGCGCGGCCATCGCGGCGACGCGCAGCGCGACGCCGACGCCGGGGCCGAATAGATCCGCCAGCCGCTCGGTCAACAGGTAGAACGCGCCACACACGACGGCGTAAAGCACCGGCCGCATTTCGCCGACGGGATTGGCCGCTTCCGGGGTGAGGACCGGCGCGCCGGGCCGGCCCTGTGCCGCGTGATCCAGCAGCATGAACGCGTACTTGAAGAACCACGACAGCAGGATGGCCGCGAGCGGCAAGCCGAGCAGGCCGGCGTGCATTGCGAGCCGCAGCAGCACCGCGAAGATGCCGACCAGCAGCAACGGAGCGGCGTGCAGCGGCAACGCCAGGTGTCGCAGTGCCGAGAGGGCGTCCCTCACCCGCTAGCCCCGCCTGGCGGCGCCGCGCGAGGTCAGGGCAGGATCGCGAATGCGCGGGCCGGAAAGCCGTAGCCGTTCTCGACCTTCGGCCAGCTGACGACGATCACCGCGCCGGTGGCCGGCACCTTGTCGAGGTTGGCCATCACCTCGATCTGGAAGTGGTTCTGCTTCAGCAACCACGTCTCGGAGGCCATCGAGTCGGTCGTGTCCGTGTCGAGCGACTCGTGTCCGATGGCGGTCACCTTGCGTTCGTCGAACAGGTACTGGATCGCGGCCAGCGACCAGGCCGGGAACGGGCTGCGCTTGAAGCGCTCGGGATTCGTGTCCCAGTCCTTGTACATGTCGGTCCGCAATGCCGCGAACGACCCGGCCGGCACCGGCCCGTGCGCCTTTTCCCAGGCCTTGATGTCGTCGACGCTGAGCGCGTGATTCGGATCGGCGGCGAGCAGCGGCGTGACGTCGAAGACGACCAGCGGCAGGATCATCTGCTTGACCGGGATCTGGTCCAGCGTCAGTCCGTCGGCGCTGAAATGCGCGGGCGGATCGATGTGCGTGCCGTACTGCCCGACCATCGTGTAGATGATCGAACGGAAGCCGTCCTTGTCGATCGTGTAGGGGCGGTGCGTCTTCGGGTCGGAGGCCGCCGACATCGTGGCCTGGCCGAATCCGCCCCAGACCGGGCTCGTCGGGCTGAAGCTGTGCGTCAGGTCCACGAACTCCTTGCCCTGCAGGATCTGCAGCGCATCGGCGAGCGTGCCCGGCTTCGGGGCGGCCTGGGCGGTCCCGGCGGCGCAGCCGATGGCGAGCAGCAGCGTGAGAGCGGCGCGGGTTGCGAACTTCATGCGAACCTCCCGGACGGCATGGTCATGTGCCGCAATGATGTCACATCAGGCGACGCGCACCAGCAGGCTGCAGCAGGTCACTCCGGCCTCGGCCTTGGCGAGTTCCGACATCTCGAGCGGCGACACGCGCAGTCCTTCCGTCTCGAGCCGGCGCCGCGTCAGCGGGTGGTGCGCGGGATGGATCACGTGGTCGAACAGGGCCAATGCGTTGGCGGCGTGCGCTTCGTCCGGGTCGACGCGGACAGGCCGGTGGTGCGCGAAGACCGCCGGATCGACCCAGTCGGGATTCAGCAGCATCAGGTCGTCGCGGACCTCGGTCGCGGCCGACTTGAGGTGCAGGCAACCGCCGAACTCGACCGGGATCACCGTATAGGACCAGGGCGCAAGCAGCCGCGCGAGCTGGCCGATCGCCGCGACGTTGGTGCGCGAGGACACGCCGACGTAGACGATTCGACCGGTCGCGGCGAGCACGTCGCCGCCATCCATCGTGCCCGGGTCTTCGATCCAGCGCACCGGGCGGTGCCGCGCCAAGGCCGCCGCGACGCTGTTCGTTTCGGCTCGTCTCGACAACGCACCCGGCCGGGTCACGACGACGACTTCCTCGAACACGATCGCGGTGTCCTCGACGAACACGCCGTCGGGCATGTCGGGTTCGGGGGGCAGGCGACGGATCACGGCTCCGAGGCTCGCGAGCCGCGCTTCGTAGGCCGCATGCTCGTCGGCCGCACGCGACACGTCGATGGGCGCGCGTTCGAGATGCGTCAGTTCACAGTCGCCCAATGCGGGGCTGACGGCACGGGTGTAGGCGAGCAGCACGCGAACGCTACTTGGTGGCCCGCGGATCGTTGAATCCCATTGCGTCGGTCGCGCGGCGACCGTGAGCCTTCCGCCGCTCCACGATCGCCGCCTCGGGCGGCTTCTCGAGCGTCCTGCGGCGATCGAATCCCCGGCGCCGGTCCGCGTAGTGCGTGTAGCTGCACTCGCACTTCGCGCACGTGCACTCGGGCAGCGGGAAGCGCGGCGCGTTGCTCGACAGGAAGCGCATGCTGCCGAACTGCTTCGATGCCTGGCAGCTGACGACGCCGGGCCGGATGCTGACCGCATGGAACGGCGAGTCCGCGTCGAGATGCCGGAACTTCACGCGTGAATTCGCCGGCGCCGGATCGAAACGATCGAGCAAGCCCGCCAGCCACAGTCTGAACCTGGACACCATTTCCTTGTGCGCCCTCTCGACCGGAGCAAATCATACGCTCGGCCCGCAATCCGCGTACATCGCGGGAAACTGCTGCGTCCGGCTCAGGGACGGTAGCCGAACTGCGACGGTCCGGCGACGCGCTGCGGAGCCGCCAGGGTGGCGAATTCGCAGAGCAGCTGGCGTGTGTCGCGAGGATCGATGATTTCCTCGATCTGGAAGCGTTCGGCCGAACGGAACGGCGAGCGCAGCCGGTTCAGCCGCTGCGTGATCTCGGCAGCGAGCGCCGTGCGGTCGGTGGAGGCGTCGAGTTCGGCCTTGTAGGCCGCCTCGATGCCGCCTTCGATCGGCAGCGAACCCCAGTCCGCCGACGGCCAGGCATAGCGGTAATGGAAGCGCGTATGGTTCGCGTGGCCGGCGCCGGCCACGCCGAACACCTTGCGAATGATGACGCTGCACCAGGGCACCGTGGCCTGGTAGATCGCCGTCAGCACGCGCGCGCCGGCCCGGATGGTCGCTTCTTGCTCGGCCTGCTTGCCGATCATGAAGCCCGGATTGTCCACGAGGTGCACGACCGGCAGGTGAAACGTCTGGGCGAAGCTGACGAACCGCTCCAGCTTCGCCGAACTGGCGGCCGTCCACAGTCCGCCGATCACGAACGGGTCGCTGGCGATCACGGCGACCGGCCAGCCGTCGAACCGGGCGAGGCCGGTGATGACCGAGCGGCCGTGCAGCCGGCCCATTTCGAAGAACGAGCCGGTGTCGACGATCGCCTCGATGATCGGCCGCATGCGATAGACCTCGCGGCGATCGCGAGGCACCGCGGCGATCAGGAAGTCCTCGCGGCGTCCCGGGTCGTCGTCGTTCACGACGCGCGGCGGCAACTCGTCAATGGAAGAAGGCAGGTAGCCGAGAAACCGCCGTGCACGCGACAACGCCTCGTGCTCGCTCTCGACCTCGTCGTCCACGGCGCCATTGGCCGCGTGGATCCGGCTGCTGCCGAGTTCCTCCTTGGTGAGCGTCTGCCCGGCGGCCGCCACCACCGGCGGGCCGGCGACGAACATCTGCGCCTGGCCGCGCACCAGCATCGAGTAGTGGCTCTGCACGACCTTCGCGGCGCCGAAGCCCGCGATCGGCCCGAGCCCCAGGCTCACGACGGGCACGGTCGCGAGGTTGCGCACCATGTGGTCCCAGCCGGGCAGGTAGGGCACGTACGTATAGCCGAGCGACTCGAGCGACTTGACGGATCCGCCGCCGCCGCTGCCTTCGATCAGGCGCACCATCGGCATCCGCAGTTCGTGCGCCATCTGTTCGGCGGCGACCTGCTTCTCGATGATCGACGCGTCCGACGCGCCGCCACGCACGGTGAAATCGTCGCCGGCCACCGCGACGACCCGGCCCTCGATCCGGCCGCGACCGAAGACGAAGTTGGTCGGCGTCATCGACTGCAGCGCGCCCGATTCGTCGTATGAGACTGTGCCGCTGATCGAGCCGATCTCGCCGAAAGTGCCGGCGTCGAGCAGCGCGTCGATGCGCTCGCGCACCGTCATGCGTCCCGCCTTGTGCTGCCGCGCGACCTTGTCCGGGCCGCCCATTTCGCGCGCCAGGGCCTGGCGTTGCCGCAGTTCGTCGAGTTCCGGTTCCCAGCTCATCACGCCGCTCGCTTGGTTGCGCTGTCGATGCAGGCCGTACATCCTAGCAGGATGGACGCCCACGCCC
>CAWJMS010000019.1:0-31243 GCA_963843985.1 uncultured Gammaproteobacteria bacterium
GTCAGTGCCTCTGCCGCCGGATCGATGTTCTTGCAGAGGAATTCGTTCCCGGCGTTCGAACGCGGCCAGCGTGAAGGCGCCGCCGCGTCGTCCCCGCCGCGAGCAGCTCGCCATCCGTGCTACGTTCCGAACACGGTGACGATCGCCCCTCCCGCAGATCGGGAAACATGAACGTAGCCTTGGGCAGGGCGGAGTTGTCCATCAGGAACGCAGCCGCAGCACGGTCCATCGTTCGAAACCGGCCTGGCGGACCGTTTCTTCGACCTCCCATTTGTCCGTCAGGTACTTGTGATGCCAGTGACCCGTCTCCCAGCGCGGGAATCAGGCGGGTGTTCGTCGGCCTCGGCGACCAGGGTGTGCACGAAGTACTGATTCCCGCGAGTCGTCCGCCTCGATGAGCGCGCGCCGTGGCGACGTTCGTTATCCGTGTGGCCGGGTCTGGCAGCTCCACCGAAGACGCCGTACGCCGCCGTGCAGTTGCGGTAGGTCCAGCGATGACAGGTCGTCCATGTCGCCGCGGGCCGAGTCTCTGCGCCCACCGTTTGCGAGCGCCGTAGCGTGCGTTCAGAGACGAGTGCTTTCGCCGCGGCACGGACCTTCCAGCCGTGGGCCAGCAGCACGCGGGCGACACGCCGCCTGCGAGCCTGTCGCGCCGGTCGACAAGGACGAACGGCTTCTGTCGTTGCCACGGGGTCGTTCGACGAGTCTCTGTGGAACGAAACCGTATGACCGCCGTCGACGGCGATCGTCTGGCCGTTGATGTAGCCGCCCGAGGGCGAGCGAGCAGGACGGCGAGTCCCGCGACTTCATCGACTCACCGAAGCGGCGCGACCGGGTTGCGTCCCTGGTACCAGCGCGCGGCGCTTCGTCTTCCCATTGTGAGCGTGCCATCTCCGTCTTGAACGTTTGCCGGGCGCAATGCGAATTTGCCGTCACGCCACGGCTCGCGAATTCGCAGGCGAGGTTGCGCACGAACTGCATGTCCGCGGCCTTGGTCAGGCCATACGTGCCAGTCATTGAGTCGCCGAGCAGGCCGACGATCGAGGCGACCACGGATGATTCGGCCATACCTCCTCTCGAGCATCCCGGGAAGCGTCATCTGTGCGAGCCAGATGCTGCTCTGCACGTTCACCTGCATGAACTTCGCGAACGTTTCTTCCTTGAGGTCGAGCACCGAACCGACCCAGGGATGGATGGCGGCGTTTGCCATGACGATGTCGACGCGACCCCATGCATCGTGCGCGGCATCTACCACGCGCTGCGATTCGTCCTTGCGCCCGATGTTGCAGGGCACAGAAATCGCTTCCCCGCCCGCTAAGCGGACCTCTGAGGCAGCGGCGTCGCATGCTTCGGCCTTGCGGCTGCAGATCACGACCTTGGCGCCGTGCTCGGACATGCCGCGTGCACTGGCGAAGCCGATCCCGCGGCTCGAGCCGGTGACGATCGCGACCTTGCCGCGAAGATCGAAGAGGGATGAGGGCACATGCACTCCTAACTGATGAGGAATCCGCCGTCCAGCACGATGGATTGACCCGTGATGTAACCACCCGATGGGCCGACCAGGTACAGCACGGCGGCGGCGATGTCCTGCCCCGTGCCCATGCCCAAGGGCAACCGGTTCGGATCCGCGCAGGGTCCCGTCATGGTGCCGCCCGCCGCGAGGCGGACCTGCAGGCTTGGATGAAAGAGGGTCTTTCCGCGCACGGCGCCCGGATGGACGGTGTTCGCAAGGATTCGGTCTCGTACGTAGTCGCATGCGATCGATCGCGTCATCGCGACCACCCCGGCGCGCGAGGCGGCATAGGCCGCGTTACCGTGCAACGACGGATGCAACGTGCCCATCGTCGTCACGTTTACGATGCGCCCGCCATGCCCCGCTGCGCGCATCAGTCGCACGCCCTCGCGCATCAGCAGGAACGTTGCGCGCTGATTGAGAGAGTGCTGATCGTCGAACAGATCGAGCGACGTCTCGAGCAGGTCGCGGTTGCCGGTGACACCAGCGCAGTTGACGAGGATGTCGAGCCGCCCGAACCGCGCCTTGACCTGTTCGAACAATGCCACCACCGCCGGTTCGGACTCGATGTCGGTCGGAATGGCGACGACGGTCTCTCCGGAGGCATCGATGCTGCGCGCGAGAGCCTCGGTTCTCTCGGCGTCAACGTCTGCGATGACGACGTGCGCGCCAGTGGCCGCAAGTATCGGGGCGACGTCCGTGCTGGCGCCGGCGCCGCTGTCAGTGACAACGGCGACCTTTCCGTCGATCCGAAACAGTGTGTCGAGCGTGACGGTCATGTCGGCCACGTCAAGACGAGCCGCTCGACGCAGTTCACCTGTCCCGGACCGTAAACGACCGGCTCGCCCGACTTGACGGAGAATTCCGGGATGCGCGCGAGCCACTCCTGCAGGAACAGCTTGATCTCGAGCCGGGCCAGCAACGAGCCGGGCAGCGGTGCGGTCCCGTGCCGAAACTGGCATGCAAGACGTCCTGGCGCTTGAAGTCGACCTGCCATGCGTCCGGATAACGACGTTCGTCGAGGCCCGACAGCAGCGTCGAGATGTACACCTTGTCGCCGGCCCGCAGCTGGATGCCCTTGTATTCGTAATCACGCGTGATCGTGCGGGCGGTGTTCGAGGGCGGAAGTCTCCGCATCAGTTCCTCGACGGCCTTGTCGACGAGCGCGGGTTCCTCGAATCAGCTGCCGTCGGTGGCTCGGGCTGCTGGCCATGTAGTTCGCGATGAAGCCCATCGCCGAAGCCACCGTGTCGAGGCCGCCGAACAGGATGACGAGCAGCATGCTCATCATGTCAGTGTCGTTGATAGGCTTGCCTTCGACCTTGCCGTGGATCACCGCGCTGAGCACGTCGGCGCCCGGATTGGCTCGGCGGTGGGCAACCACCGGCGCGAGGTACGCCATCATCAACCGGGAGGCCTCCGCACGTTCGTCCGGCGTTCCGCGGGTCGACATCTGTGCGTACCTGAGCAACTTCGCACGGTCGGCGATCGGCAGTTGCGTCAGCCGGCATGAAGATCGCAATCGATGCAGGATCAGGGCGAAGTCCTGCATGAACTCGCATTTACCGCGCGGCTTGAAGCCTTCGATCAAATCGACGGCCAGTTGACGCGTGAATTCCTTGAGTTCACCGATCCGCTTCGGCGAAAACCACGGATTGAGGATTGCCCGAAACGCAGCGTGCTCGGGCGGGTCCGCTTCGAGCGGCAACAATGACGTCGGGCACGTGTTCACGGGCATCGTTCACGTCCCGCATCGAAAACGGATCATGCTTACACTGGGCGGAGTCGATCTCTTCGCGCGCGTCGAAGATCCAGTGCTCCGCCGTTGGTAGGGGGCCCGACGAGTCGGGCCCATCGTGCAGCCTCGCCAGGCGCCATGCAGGTCTCGGCCGCGCCCGGCGGACCATAACGTTGAAGTCGACGACGAGGTCGGGAGGACGTTGGCCAGGACGGGGGGCGTCCGAAAGGTCTGCATGACCATGCGTCTGCTCCGCGTCAGATCTCACGGCTCAGCCGACGAGGTACCCACCGTCCACGTAAAGGCTCCCCTGTGCGCAGCGGGCCGCGTCGCTGCTGAGGACAGCACGGCGCGGCGATCTCGTCGGCGTCCAGGCCCGACGGGCAAGGCCACTACGCTTGTGCCAGTCCTCGCCCATCTTGCGCAGCGGTTCCGGCCGAAGGCTCGACAGGATCGAACCAGAGCCGCCCGGCGTGTTCGTGCCGCCGGGCCGACGGCGTTGACGCGAATCCGGTGCGGACCAGTTCCAGCGCGAGCGAGCGGGTCATGCTTCGCGACCACCGCCTTGGCCGCGTTGTAATCAAGCTTTCCAGCGGACGGGGTGTCACCGGGCGGTCGGACCTGATGTGACCGATCCGCCACCGCGGGCCTGCGCGACCATACGCCGCGCGACGGCCTGGCTCACGGAGGACGGCCTTCTCGTTCACGGCCATGTAGCGATCCCAACTTCGGCGTCAGCGTGTCCCAGGTGAACCAGCCGCGAAGGCCTCATTGTTCACGCAGTATCTCGACGCTGCCGAAGCGCGGACGCAGATCGCCTCGACGGAGCCTTCGATGTCGGCGCCGGACGACACATCGGCACGCCTTTCCGACGGCCCTGCCACCGGCCGAGTGGATTCTCGACGACAACCGTATCCACGGCATCCTGTGCAAGGTCGGCCGCGACGACCGCGGCGCCGCGCGTCCGCCAGGCGCAAGGCGATCGCGCGGCCGATGCCCACGCGCTCGCCTTTCACGATGGCCGTCCGACCAGGTGAGGTCGAATAACTCCGAGGTCTTCTCCACGGTGGCGTCGCCCATGCTGGCTGAGGGGTGGATGGTAATCAAATCAGCGCCGTGTGAAATGAGAGATGACGTTCCGCGTGCTCGGAACATCGACAGGGCGGGTTTGAGTCCGATCCTGGACCCACCTGAAGTATGACACATTCGTGCGTGGATCGATTCCCAGGAGACACTACCGTGCCGATCCCGCACGATACCGAGCTCGGCTACTTCGAAAGGTTGCCATCGTCACAGGGGCCGGCTCCAAGGCGCTCGCGTGGGCACGGGTCAGGCCATCGCGGTCGATGATGGCGGGCGGAGGGACCCAGGGTGCTGCCTGGTCGATCGTGAGGCCCACGCGGCAGAGGAAACGCACGCCTTGATCCGGGCCGCGGGTGGCGATCGGTTCGTCTGCGCGGGAGACATCACCCGCTCCGCGGACTCCGAGCGATTCGTCGCCGGACCGTAGACCGCTGTGGTGGGGTCGATATCCTGGTGAACAGTTCGTCGGCATCCAGGTCCCTGGGCGACCTTTGAGACCTCGACGAAGCGGCCTGGGACCGGGTCATCGATGTCGGTCTCACGAGCGCGGTCCTGATGGGCCGGTTCGCCGTGCGGCGGTGATGTTAGCGCGGCGGCGGCGCCATCGTCAACGTTTCATCCGTTGCCGGCATTCGTGCCCACGGCGGGCAGCTTCGCCTACGGACCGTCGAAGGCCGCGATGAACGAGTCGAGCTGCGAAGTCGGCCGTCGCTTACGGCCGTCGGCGGCATCGCGCCGACACAGTCGCACCAGGTCACATCGTGACACCTCTGTCCCAGGGTCTGTTGGGCCAGGAGGCGCGCGCCGCGCGACGCAAGGTGAACACACTGGCGATCGAGGGCGACGCCTGGGACGTCGCTGCGGCCGCGTTATTCCTGGCCAGCGATGAAGCTCGTTTCATCTCGGGCGTGCTGATGCCGGTGGATGGCGGTGTCGTCCAAACCGGTGCCGCTGGCCGCTCACGCCCTGATCACACAACCCGATCCGGTGCGTACGCAGTGACTTCGTCGTGCTGGCACGGCGAGTGCGGCACCGATCCCTTTTGAACTCCATCAATCGAGAGGAGCAATCGCAATGAATGCGGCAGTCAAGGACATCGTCCCGGCCATGCGCGAGTTCAATGTCTCGAACGAATTCCTGGGCGACCGAGCGGCGCTGCAGGCGGCCTGGGATCGCGACGGGTACCTGTTCTTCCGTGACGTTCTCGATCATGAGCCGCTGGAGCGCCTGCGAGGCATCATGGTCGATTACCTGGCACCGCAATGGCTACGCGGATCGCAATGACCCCGAAGTGCGCTGGAGCGGCAAAGCCCGTGAAGGCTTTACCTTCTTTCCCGTGGAAGAGCTGAACGAACGCCGCGCTTCGGCCACCCTCATGCAGGACCCGAAGATCCAGGCGTTCTTTCAACATCTGTTCGGCGTGCCGCTGTACTGGGTGCCTTTTACCGAATACCGCACCACGCCACCTGCGATAGACCGTTGCGGCGATCGCTTCGATTTCATCCACGAGGACGCGATCTACAGCGACCGGCTGGATTTCATCATCTGCTGGATTCCGCTGTCCGACATTGACGCGGATGTGGGCGGACTTTGCCTGGCCGAGGGCCTGCACAAACTGCCGTGCCTGCATGGGAAGGATGGGGACAAGATTATCCCGATCGAGCCTGGGCAGGTACCAGAAGATGCGTGGGTCCGGACCCACTACCGCCTGGGAGATGTGCTGTTGATGAGTCGGCGAACCCCGCACACCGGTCTGGCCAACTACTCGGATCGCTTCCGGCTGTCGATAGACACACGCATTCTGCCGGCGGGTGGCAACTTTCCTTTCGTGCCGCGGCTGCCGTACGTCGGCAAACTGCTGTCCATCACGGCCGACCGCATCGTTCTACGGGATGCGCAGGGCGAACGCGCCCTTCGACTCGATGAGACCAGCTACGTTCGCGGCTTCCAGGGCAACAAGCTGACCGCGAGCGAAATTCCCAGTGTTTACCAGGTGGGGACCGAAGTGATCGTGGCCTATCAGGGTGACCTGGTGCAGACGCTGCGCCCCCAACACTGAACCGCTGCTCTGCCGGGTCATCCTGTCAAAATCAACGGGTGACGGAAGTACCAGTCATGCCAGAAATCAAAGACAAGGTCGCCATCGTAATGGGGGCCTCGCGCGCGGGCAACATGGGCCAGGCGATCGCACGCCGTTTCCTGGCCGAAGGCGCGAAGGTTGTCGTGGCGGGACGGGGGTTGGAGGGGCTGCAGACATTCGCGGGCCGGACGGGCGCGACCGCGAAGCGCTGCGACATCAGCAGCAAGGCCGAGGTTCAGGCCCTGACGGACGCAGTGCTGGCGGATCACGGCGCGATCGACATCGCGGTGAACGCTGCGGCTACCGGGCAGTACTCGCCTTTCGAACAGACGAGCGAGGCCGAGATCGACGAAATGCTGGCCATCATCTTCAAGGGCAGCTTCTTCTTCATGCAGGCGATGGTGGGCGCCATGAGACGCGACCGCGCCGCTGGCCGCGGCGGGTCGATCATCAACATCTCCTCTGCGGTGGCGGACATCATGTTCGAGAACCACGCGGCTTACATGGGCGCCAAGGCCGGAATGAACCATGTCACCCGCGCAGTGGCCAACGAGTTCGGCCAGTTCGGCATCCGTGCCAACACGATCTCCCCGGGCCTCACCATTACGCCGATGCTGGGGAGCTTCATGGCGCCGGGTATGGTCGATGCGTTCATCAAGGAATACCCGCTCGGCCGGTTGACGACGGTGGAAGACGTCGCCAATGCGGCGCTGTTCGTCGCCAGCGACGAATGCTTCATGACCGGTCAGACTTTCCACGTCACCGGCGGCCTGACGCTGCGCCGCAACCCCACCGCGGCGGAGATCGCAGCCTCCGTGCAGGCTGCAGCGACGGCCGGTGGCGGCGCAATAGCGTGAATCACGTGCAAGCCGGACCGGCCGCGCCGTGTCGGATCGACGAGATCGAGAACTGTCACGCCCACGGGTACTTCGACGAACCGGCCGAGCGCGAGCGGATGACGATGCTCCGCGATCGCCTCGGCGAGCGGTTCCTCGTGCAGATCGTCGATCCCTCGAGGAATCGCTCGGCGTGCACCCGAAACACGGTGCCGACGGATTCAAGCGATATTTGAGTCCGACGCCTCGGATGGATTGTCGCGCGGCCCAGCGTGGTGCAGCGCGATCATCCAACCTTCGGAACGGGCCAGACCAGCGGCAGGCGAATCATGCCCATCACTGCGCCATTGGCGGTGACTGGCGGATCCTCGGGTCGGGTCGAGAAGTTCGGGATGCGCGGCAGCCACTCCTCCAACAGGATGCGCAACTCGGCGCGGGCCAGGTTGGCACCGGGGCACTTGTGGACGCCGCGACCGAAGGCCATGTGGTCGCGGACGTCGCGGTGGAAGTCCACCCGCAAGGCATCCGGCCAGGCGCGCTCGTCCAATCCGTGCATTGCGGTTTCCAGAATCAGGTGATCGCCAGCCTTCATTGCCACGCCGCCTAGCGTCAGGTCCTGCGTCACGGTGCGCGCCACCATCGGAATGGAATGACGCCGCAGCAACTCTTCGATCGCGGCCGGGATCAGCGTCGGCTCGTCGATCAGTTGCTGGCGATGGGCGGGATGCTCGGCAAGGAAACGCATCACGAAGCCCATCGAGCCCGCAACCGTGTCCAGCCCGCCGAACAGCGCCAGCGCACATTCGCCCAGCGCCTCCTCGTGCGTGATGGGACGGTCGCCCACCTTGATGCGGGTGATGTCGCTGATCAGGTCATGACCCGGCTCGCGCGCACGCTGGCGCACCCAGGAGTCGAGGTAGCCGAAGATGTCCTGAAAAGCCTGGTTGCGCCTGGCGAGATCTGCGTTGCGCGTCGCGATCTCGGCGCGGGCGATCAGCCAGGGACGGTCGGCGACCGGCAGGTCGACCAGGCGCAGGAACACGATCATCGGCAAGTGCATCGAAAAGTCCTGCACGAACTCGCATTCGCCGCGGGCCTGTAAGCCTTCGATCAACTCGACCGCCAGCGCGCGCATCTCGCTGTTCAGGTCATGCACCCGCTTGGGCGACAAGGCAACGCTGAGCGGGTGCCGGTAATACTGGTGCAGCGGCGGATCCGCGACGATCGGCAACTGCGGCGGCAAGCCCGGTGGCATCGGCGGCACGGAGATGCCGCCGCTGGAGCAGAAGCGCTCGTGGTCGTGCCAGACCTCGTTCAGCAGACTGGCACGGTTGAGCAACCAGTAGCCGCCGTAGCGTGGCGTGTAATAGATATCCGGCACGGAATCCTGCACTTGCTTCCAGGCCAAGTGCGCGTCCTTCGCTCCGCCCACGAGGTTGAAGGGATCGACGTCACGCACCAGCTCGGGCGGAACGTGCGAGGGAATGGTGACAGCGAGGTCGTTCATGGCTTTGCTCATGGGGCTACGTTGGAATTTGCTTGCGTCGTTTGAATCCCGCCAATCAGGATCCCGCAGCAATCGTGCTCGACTTGCTGGGAACGGTTGCGAGGCGGTCCAATCGACTCCGCGCGTCGGCCGCATCGTCGATCAGGCGGTCGAAAATCTGCTCGACCGTTTCGATCCGATCCGCAAAGATCGCGGAGTGACCGAAGTCGAGCATGCCCTTGCTCGGGTCACCGGTGAGGTATGCCGCGCGAGCCAGGTTGCCCGTCACGAACGGTCGGTACTGCTCGAAGTCGGTCTCTTTGCGATCGTCCAACTCAAGCACGGCACGCGCCGATTCATTCTTGTACACACGGTGGTGGTCCCGCAACGTCGTCTTCACGACAACGCTCTCCGTGCCGTCGGCGCGTGTCATGAGTTCCTTGTAACTTCGGTGGATCCACAGTTCTTCGGCCACGAGCATGCGCGTGCCGAGGACCACGCCGTCGGCGCCCATGGCGAGGGCCGCGGCCATCTGCCGGCCGGTGCCGATGCCGCCGCCGACCACCACCGGCAGCGTCACGGCCGACGGGGCGTGCGCAGCCTGGACCATGGTTCCAATCTGGTAGACCCCGGGGTGCCCGCCGCACTCGTTGCCTACCACGATGATCGCATCGACGCCCAGCCGACTTGCGCTTACGGCGTACCGCACCGCGGGCACCTTGTGCAGCACTTTGATGCCTGCCTCGCGCAGCATCGGCAACAACGGCTCGGGGCTTGCGCCGGCGGTCTCGACGCAGGCGACACCTTCGTCACGCAGCATCTTGACGTGTTCGACGGCACGCTCGAGTCCTCCTGGCTGACGTGAGATGTAAAGGTTCACGCCGAACGGCTTGCCGCCGGTGTACTCACGGCACGCACGGACCTGCTCACGCAGGCCTTCCGAATCGTTACCCCAGCCAGAGGACACGATGAACCCCATGCCCCCGGCATTGACCACGGCCGCGACGTATTTCGCGTCGGAGACTGCGGGGCCCATTCCACCGCAGAGGATGGGGTGCCGGATTCCGAGCAGGTCGGTGATTCGAGTTCTGAAAAGGGGTTCGCGCATGTTGGTCGGCCGATTCTGCAGTGCCTGATCTATCGGGGCGTGCGCGCGTTCCAGTAAACGCCGACGCCAGACAGTGGATTGTTGCCGTCTAAATCGCTGTCTTTGGAGGTGCGCACACTGATCATCACATGGCTCGAAAGCAGCACGGTTTCCGGGGCGTCCTCGCAACGCAGCACAGGCTGGTCGCCGTAGACGAGAATCCTAATTGCCCGCATGGGTCGACTTGGAAGGCTGCGAAGACTGGGACTTTGCATTGCGGTAGCTACCCCATGGCCAAGCCGGCGCGTGTTGCGTTGGAACGACATTGTTCACAAACATGAACGGTAGTCAAATATCCGTTGACGTCATGTTCACGATCATCTAAAAGGAAAACCCTGTGACTTCTATCGCTCGCCAAATTGCAGGGGGAACCGTGATGAGACAAAACATCGGCCGTGTGACACGTGGCAGCCTGACGCTTGCGGCAATGATCGCATCCATCCTGGGCACGACGCCGGCGAGCGCCGACGACCAGTCGCACGTCGTCGCCACGGCGCCAACGACAGGCCTGGAAGAGATCGTGGTCACCGCCCGGAAGGAAGAGGAATTGACGCAGAACGTGCCGGTGTCCCTCACGGCAATCTCGGCGCAAGGACTCGAGGCCAATGCGGTCCTGGACGTGATGGACCTGCAGCTGGTCGTGCCCGGACTGACCATCATCCCGACCTCGCAGGGCGGCGCGCCGGCGTTCGCGATCCGTGCGGCGAAGGCCGACAACGGCACCTCGGACACGGTCACCGCCTACATCGACGACGTTCCGGTCGCATCGACGCGCTCGGTCGCCAACATGATGTACGACATGCAGTCGATCACGACGCTGAAGGGTCCGCAGGGCACCCTGTTCGGCGCCAACTCGACGGGCGGCGCGATCATCTTCCGCCCGAACAAGCCGACCAATCGTTTCGAGGCTTATGTGCAGGCCGGCTACGGCAACTATAACCGGATGGAATTCGAGGGCATGGTCAACGTGCCCGCCGGCGACCCCTCGCCTTCCGCCTCGCGGGCAGCATCGTGCAAGCCGATGGGTACACGAAGAACGGCACGCCGGTCAACGGCAATGGCGATCTCAACGACACGGACCGCCAGTCCGCGCGCCTGTCGATGCGCTGGGACACCGAGCGATCGGTTCCAGAACGACCTGTCGGTCGAGTACTTCAAGGAAGACGCCAATGCCGGCGCCCAGGAGATTCCCGTCGCGCTGCGCGGTGTCTACAACTACACGACGTTCCTGGGTGGCCTCACGCTGCCGGTGAACTGGGCAGCCAAGGGCATTACCGTCAATGACTTCGATCGCTTTCACGTTGCCATCGGCCCAAAGCCGACCTGGAACAAGGCCGACATTGTCAACGTGATCGAGGCCGCCAGCTACAAGTTCAACGACGACGTGTCGGTCAAGCTGGTCGTGGGCTACCAGGACCTCACGCTGGACACGGCACAGGACAATGACGCGACCATCCTGCCGGTCGTCAACGGCCGTACCAAAGACGACAAGCAGGTTTGGACCATCGAACCCTCCATCGACTGGAGCGTGATGGATGGCCGCCTGCACAACAAGACGGGCCTTTTCTATTCAACGACGGACCGAACCACCGGGAACTCGTACCGCGTCGTGGGCCTGCCGTTCGATTACAGCGGTTTCGGGCCCGCGGCGGGCGCCATCGAGGCCCTCGTGAACCAGTTTTACCCCATCCAGGTCAACAACGAGTACGGGCGAAGTATCGACTCCAAGGCGATCTACTCCCAGTTCTCGTACGCGCTGAGCGACACACTGAAGGCAACGGTCGGACTGCGCTACACGAAGGACACGGGCGACTACACCACCCGGAATTTCCAGGCCTTCGGCGCCGCGAGCGACCCGTTATGGGGCAAGTTCGATCAGGGCTTCGTCTGCGCGGCGTCGATCAACCTGTACAAGAACCCCGACCGGGACCGCTGCATCGCTTTCATGGACATGGATTCCGACAGGGTGAGCTACAACGTTTCGATCGAAGACCAGATCAGTGAAGGCACGCTCGTCTATGCTGCTTCCCGCGGCGGTTACGTCGCCGGGGGCTTCAACAACCAGGCCAACCCGGCGGAAACCGGCGTCCCGTTCGTGTTCAAGCCCGGAGACGGTCGTCGACTTCGAGATGGGAATCAAGTCGGACTGGCAACTCGCCGGGCGGCCGATCCGCACCAACCTCGCCGGTTTCTACGGCAGCTACAAGAACCAGCAGCGCGTGCAGAACGGCACCACTGCCAGCGGCACGACGTTCACCGGTGTCGTGAATGCCGGCGCGTCGACCTACTACGGCTTCGACCTGGAGGCGACGTACGCATTCACCGACATTTTTACCGCTTCGTTTGCCTGGAACTACGTCAAGTCCGAGTACACGAACTTCAAAGCGATCGTGAACATCCCGGGTGTGTACGCGTTCGTGGACCTGCAGGGCGAACCGATGTCGCAGACGCCGCAAAGCGTGCTCACGGGCTCGCTCACGGCACACTGGCCGGTCGGCTCCAACCTCGGCGCCATCAGTTCGACGCTGAGTGCGTTCTACAGGGATGGTACGCTCGCCCACGATTCGCCCACGGTCGCGGGTCCGGTGGATGCGTCCGGTGAACTCATCAGCATCGACCCGGATCGTGATTTCCGTCAGTACGACAAACTCGACGCAACCACGGTGCTCAACTTCACGACCAGCTGGAGGAAGATGTTCGGGTCGAACTTCGACACGGGCATCTGGATCAAGAACCTCACGGACGAGAAATACAACGTCAATTCGTCCAACCAGATGCTCCAGTTCGGCTACGCCACGTACGTGTACGGCACGCCGCGGCAGTATGGTCTCGATCTCAAGTACAGCTTCTGACGCCTGGCGCCGGACTGCGTGATCGGTACACCGATACGCGCAGGACCTGAGGCGAGAGGGCGGCGCACACGCGCCGCCCTTTTTCTTGACCGCAGTAGCGGTCGGTCAACACAACTAGCCGGGGTTCCGACGTAGCCCGCCCACGGAAACCCCTCATCGTGCGTGACTGCTGCGGATTCTGATTCTTCCGTCCTCGTACAGGGCTCAGCGCCGGCGGTATCCAGGAGCATCCGTACGTGAATTCCAGACCACACGTCGTCATCGTCACGGGCGGTCTTGGCGTACTGGGCGCCGCCGTTGCACAGCGCTTCGCAGAGGCCGGTTGGCGCGTTGCCGTACTCGATCGGGCGAATCCGCCTGACGCTGACGCAGGAACGTCGCGCGTTGCGATCGGCAACGTCGACCTGACGGATGCCGCAGCGGCGGCCCGCGCGGTGGGCCTCGTCGTCGAGAAATTCGGGGGCGTCGATGCACTCGTCAACGTGGCAGGCGGATTCCGCTGGCAACTGCTGGCGGACGGCGACATCGCCACCTGGGACCTGATGTATGCGATGAACCTGAAGACCGCGATCGTGGTTTCGCAGGCCGCTCTGCGGCACCTGAAGGCGAGCGGAGCCGGGCGCATCGTCAATGTGGGTGCCGGTGCCGCCGCAGGCCGCGCAGCGGCTGGCATGGCCGCTTACGCGGCCTCCAAGGCGGGCGTGCACAAGCTGACGGAAAGCCTCGCCGATGAGTTGAAGGACCACGGAATGACGGTCAATGCCGTCCTGCCGGGCATCATCGACACGCCGCAGAACCGGACCGACATGCCGAGCGCGGACTTTTCACGCTGGGTGGCGCCTGCCGACATTGCGGAGGTCGTACTGTTCCTCGCGTCGGAGTCCGCGAGGAGCGTGACCGGGGCTCTCATTCCGGTCACCGGGCGCGGCTGAGCCTTTGCGACGGCCGGGCCGCCAGGATGGGTTGGACCGCACGTCCTGTCCGCCGGCTCGTCGTCCTGCTAGCCGGCGCCGCGGCCGCCGTCGATGATGTACGCAGCGCCCGTGATGTAGCTCGCTTCGTCGGAGGCGAGGAAGAGCGTCAGCGACGCCACTTCTTCAGGCGTACCCATGCGCCCCATCGGCACCTTCGACGTGAGCATCTGCTGGTACTCGTCGGGCACATTCGCCAGGATCTCGGTGCGAGTGACGCCGGGACAGACCGCGTTCACGCGGATGTTGTCGCCCACGTATTCGAGCGCGGCCGTGCGCGTAAGGAGCAGCAGGCCACCCTTCGACGTGATGTAAGGCGCGGAGCCGGGCGTCGCGCGGAAGCTGCCGATCGAGGCCATGTTGACGATCGAGCCGCCACCGGCTGCCAGCATCAGCGGCAGTGAGTACTTCAGCACCAGGAACGCACCCCGCAGGTTCGTTCCCATGACGAGGTCCCAGTCCTCGGGCTCGAGCTCGTGGAGGCGAACGTTCGTCCGGCCGCCGACCCCGGCGTTGTTGCACAGCACGTCGAGGCGTCCGTAGCGTGAGCGGCAATGGTCCGCGAGCGCGGCGACCTGTGCGGGATCCGCGACGTCGCACCGCAGGCCCTCGATACGTCCCTGCGATTCGCGCAGCCAGTGCTTCGACCGCAGCACCACGTGCGACCGCGACCACTCGGGCGCCTTCCTGGGCAAATCGCAGCGCAACGGCTCGCCCGATGCCCGCGCTCGCACCTGTGACCAGGGCAATCTTGTCGTCCAGGCGTCCCATCGGTCCAACCTCGCTGCGCGGTTGCCTGGGAGATATGCTCAGCTCACCATGAACCCGCCGTCGACGGCGAGGCACTGTCCGGTGATCTGCTTCGAGGCAGGGCTCGCGAAGAATAGGCAGGCGGCTGCAATGTCCTCGGGCGCACCCATCATGCCGAGCGGCACGCGACCGGGCAGCATGATCGGACCCTTCACCTCGAGGCCGCGCTGCGCCATGTCCTTCGATGCGGCGATCGCGCCTTCGGTTGCCGTGCCGCCGGGAAGCACGGCGTTGACGCGAATCTTGTCGCCACCGAACTCGAGCGCAGCGACGCGCGTGAGGTTCGTCATGCCGGCCTTGCTCGCGCCATAGGCCGCGTTGTGGAAGATGAGCTCGCGCTCGCCGCTGACGGACGAGATGTTGACGATCGAGCCGCCACGGCCTGCGGCACGCATGTGGCGGATTGCCTCGCGCATGACGAGCATGGTGCCGCGCAGGTTCACCGCCTGGATGCGATCCCACTGCTCGACGGTGATATCGAGCAGGGCGTACTTCGGGAAGATCGCCGCCGAGTGCACGAGGCTCTCGAGGCTGCCGAACTTCTCCAGGGCCGTGGCGTACATGGCCTTGACGGCGGCTTCGTCGGATATGTCGGCCGTGATGGCGACGGCCTGGCCGCCCGCCGACACGATCCCATCGGTGACGCTGCGCGCGCTTTCGGTATCGATGTCCGCGACGGCGACGCGGGCGCCGGCGCATGCGAACAATTCAGCCACGGCCTTGCCGATGCCACGACCCGCGCCGGTGACGACGGCGGTCGTGCCGCTGAGGTCGAACAGGGGAGCAACGCTCTTGTTCATCGGTTGCAACGTCCTTAGAGCATCATCTGGCCGCCGTCGGCATTGACGGTCTGGCCGGTGACATAGCGCGATTCGGGGCCGGCGAGGAATACCGCGACGGGCCCGATGTCGGCCGCAGGATCACCGAAGTAGCCGAGCGCAATCTGGCCCTTGTAGTACTCGGCTTCCTTGGGGTTCGCATCGAGGAACTTCACCGCCGCCGGGCTGAGCGCCGCCGGGCAGATCACGTTCACCCGGATACCGTGCTTGCCCCACTCGCGCGCCGCCGTGCGGGAGAGCCCGCGTATCGCTTCCTTCGTGGCAGCGTAAATGCCGAAGCCGACGCCGCCAAATTCGCCCTCGCGCGAGCCGAAGTTGATGATCGAGCCGCCGCGCTCCTTGAGGTGCGGGAAGGCGGCCTGCATGTGGTACAGCGTGCCGAGGAGCCCCGATTCGACCGTGAGCGCAATCGTCGCGTCGTCGATCTGCTCGAGCGGCACGCCGGGAACGGAGCTTTGCGCATTGTTGACGAGCACGTCGAGGTGGCCAAACCGTTCGATGGCCGCGGCGACGTTGCGTTCCGCCGTTTCGCGCGTGCGCACATCGCCCGCGACCGTGGCAACGTCCGTCCCGTCGCGACGAAGCTCCGCCGCAACGCCTTCGAGTTTCGACGCGTCGCGACCGGTCAGCACGAGTTGTGCGCCGGCGTTGGCAAAGGCCTGCGCGATACCCAGCCCGACGCCCTGGCCCGCGCCGGTGATCAGCGCGACCCGTCCCGCCAGCGGCCGGCCGCTCACGCGACCTCCCAGACGAGCGGCAGGCGATAGACCGTCGCGTTGACGCCCGAACTCATGCCCACCTTGCCGTTGGGGTCGTGGCGGAAGTCCGGAATCCGGGGCAGCCACTCCTGCAGGAAGATCTTCAGTTCCGTGCGGCCGAGATTCGAGCCCGGGCAGCGGTGCGGGCCATTGCCGAACGTGCTGTGGATCGGCGTCGGGCGGTCGAAGTCGACCTCCATCGGGTTCGGGAACTTGCGATCGTCGAGGCCGTGCAGCGTGGTCGGCATGATGACCATGTCGCCGGCCTTCATCGGCGCGCCCTTGAGTTCGATGTCCTTGGCGACCAGGCGACCCTGGTTGACGACCGGAAACCGCCGTAGCAATTCGTCGACGGCTTTCGGGATCAGCTCCGGATTTTCGATCAGCTGATGGCGGTGCGACGGGCTACCTGCCATGAAGTTCGCAGCGAACGACATGGCAGAGACCACCGTGTCCATGCCGCCGAGCAGGATCAGCGACACCATGCCCATGACTTCTTCGTGCGTCATGGGCCGGCCATTGACCTGGGCCTGGGTCAGCTTGGAGATCAGGTCCTCGCCCGGCTTCGCACGCCGCTCGGTGATTTTCTGGGAGGCGTACGCGAAGACGTGCTTGATCGTTTCGTGCACGTCTTCGGGCTTCTCCGGGCGCACCATGCCGTCAGCCCATTCGAGTAGCTGCTCGCGGTCGCTGGCCGGGCACGTCCACGATCGACATGAAGACCTGGATCGGCAGGTGCTGCGCGAAATCCGTGACGAAGTCGCAGCGGCCGCGCGGCTTGATCTCGTCGATCAGTCGGATCGCAAGCGTGCGGGCTTTCTGTTCGAGCCCCGCCACGGCCTTCGGCGAGAACCACGGGTTGATCAGCGCGCGGAATGCCGTGTGCTCCGGTGGATCGAGGAAGATCGGGTACATCGGGACCGGCGGAGCCGAGCTTCGGGGCACCGTCAGCGCATGGTTGGAGAAGTGCTCGTAATCCGCGAACACCTTGTGGATGTCCTCGCCGCGCGTCAGGACCCAGTGCCCGCCGTTGCGGGGCGTCCAGAAGACCTCCGGCACGCCCGGGTCGTGGAGCTTCTTGATCGCGAGGTGGAAGTCCTCGTCCCGCGCCGCGGCGTTGTACACGTCGAAGTCATAGACCAGGTTCGCCGGCACGTGCGCCGGAATGGGCGAAACGCCGCCTGGGGTCGCTGCTCCTGCCATCGGGGTCCCCTGCGCCAGAAAAATGAATGGCGTTCGGTAATATAAACGCCATCGGGTCGTCCGTACAACCTTTCAGTACGTTAGCGAATCGTTTGCGATAAATGACTATATGAACGACGTTCAATAATGCGTTACGATGCCCCCGATTTGCCAAGCGCTGGGGAGAGAGTAATGACCGATTCGTCGCGCGCCAGGATTGAGGCCAACGTTCCTTTCGCCGTGACGCGGCCCGACCGGGTCGATGCACGCCGATATTACGATCCGGAATTCTACCGCCTCGAGCGCGAGAAACTCTGGCCACACGTCTGGCAGATGGCCTGCCGGCTTCAGGAGATCGAGAAGCCCGGCGACTTCGTCGTCTACGAGATCTTCGATGAGTCCGTGATCGTCGTCCGTGTCGATGAGACGACTATCAAGGCGTACTACAACCATTGCCGGCATCGTGGCGTGAAACTCGCCGTGGATCGCGGCTGCGCGACGGACGGCTTTACATGCCCGTTCCATGGTTGGCAGTTTCGTACCGACGGACAGTGCAAGTTCATCTTCACCCCGGCGATTTTCGAGAAGGACCAGTTGCGCGGCAGCGACCTTGCGCTGCGCGAATGCAGGCTCGAGACCTGGGGCGGCTGTGCGTTCATCAACTTCGATGACGACGCGCCACCGCTGCGTGAATCGCTCGGCCCGTTCGGCGACATGGGCGACGCCTGGCACGTCGAGAGCCTGAAGGTGGAGTGGTGGTACGCGGCGCGCCTCCCTGTGAACTGGAAGCTTGCGATGGAAGCGTTCATGGAGGGTTACCACGTCCTGGCGACGCACCCGCAGCTGGTGCCGGGCGACCCGACGAAGCCCGAGACGATCGCGTACGTGCCGGTGCCGCTCGAACTCTCGCCGATGTCGCTGTACCAGACGTTGCCGACGACGCCGATGCCCGCGAAGATCGCGGCAAAGGACTTCATTGGCATGAACGTCTATTTCATGAAGACGCTCAGCGCGGGTATGGCCGGCATGACGCACGCCAAGGATGTCCTCACGGCGGAGGCCCTCATCGAGACGGAACTGCCGGAAGACCTGGCGGGCGCGACGATCGAATGGCGCAAGAAAGTCAACGAAGCGGTCGTCGAAAGCCACCGCAAGCAGGGCATGGACATCGGCGACCTGAACGAAATCGATGCCAAGCAGCTGGCCACCGCGGTCAAGTATTGTTTCCCGCATTACTTCCTGCTGCCGACGTACGGCAGCGCATCGTCCTATCGGATCCGTCCGCTCGGTCCGGAGGAGTGCCTGTTCGAGCTGTGGTCCCTGACGCGGTATCCGGAAGGCGAGACTCCCCCACCGATCAAGACGCCCGAGCCGTGGGAGTACAACGACCCGCGGTGGCCCGCGATCCCGACGCAAGACTTCTCCAACCTGCCTCGGCAGCAACAGGGCCTGCACACGAGAGGCTTCGAGTTCATGCGGCTTTCGAACCAGGCCGAAGGCCTCATCAGCAACTACCAACGGCTGATCGACGGTTACATTGCGGGGATCGAAAAGGAGAAGCTGGTGGCTGCGGTGCAACAGGTCTCGGGCGCCATCGATGTGCCATGCAAGGACTTGGGCTTCTGATTCACCGTCTGGACGCAGCTGCGGAGCGTCATCCTTGCGCGCGGTAATGAGTCATCGCGCGGGCGGCCCCGAATGCCTGGTGCAGGAGGAGGTCGAGCTTCCGTCGGCCGTGGCGGATGGCCACGTTCGCATCGCGGTGCGCGCCTGCGCGGTGAACTATCCGGATGTCCTGATGATCGCGGACCGTTACCAGGAACGGCCGCCACGTCCGTTCAGCCCGGGGCTTGACATCGCTGGGACGGTGCAGATGGTCGGTGAGGGAGTGGTCGACTTCGCGCCGGGCGATCGCGTGCTGGCACAGGTTCGCTGGGGCGGCATGGCGGAGCAGGTCGATGTGGCCGTGGTGCGATGCGCGCGCATTCCCGATTCGATGCCGTTCGACGTCGCGGCCGCGCTGGTCACGACCTACGGGACGGCGCGCTACGCACTCCAGGACTGCGCAGGCATGCAATCGGGCGAAACGGCGCTGGTACTCGGCGCTGCGGGTGGCGTCGGCCTCGCCGCCGTGGAGATTGCCAAGGCGATGGGGGCGCGAGTCGTGGCTGCCGTGTCGTCGCCGGACAAGGCGGTCGTTGCGACCAGTCGCGGGGCGGATGCGGTCGTCGTTTATCCCACAGGTGCGCTGGATGCCGCGGAGTCGAAAGCACTGGTTGCAGAGTTCCGCAAGGCGTGCGGACCCGGCGGGGCCCACGCAATCCTCGACGTTGTCGGTGGCGACTACGCCGAGGCCGCGTTGCGCGCCATCGCCCAGGGCGGACGGTTGCTGGTTGTCGGATTCGCGGCCGGAATCCCGCGGCTGCCGATGAACCTGGTTCTCCTCAACCGCGCGAAGATCATCGGAGTGGCATGGAGCGCCGATCTGCGGACCGATCCGGATTGGTTGCGGCGCCAGCTCGCGGTCCTGATCGCGATGCATGAGCAGGGCCTGATCCGTCCGCACATCGGCGGACGGCTACCCCTTGGAGAATGCGGCGGAGGCGATCGCCTGCGTCGCCGAACGTCGGGCCGTCGGGAAGATCGTGGTCGAGATCTGACGGGCCGCCGCGCCGGTCAGAGCGGGAGCACGCCCTCGCTCACGATCACGGCGTCGCCGGTGACGCGCACTTCGCTCGCGCGCTTGCCCGAAGCCACCACCTCGACATCGACGTGGCCGGGCCGTTCGACGAAGCGGCCCTGGTGCCCGTGGAAGCGGGCCACGCCGTCGTCGATCCGCAGCAGGCCGTTGTGCACCAGGTACACGCCGAGCATGCCGTGCGCATTGCCGCTCACCGGATCTTCCGGTACGCCGAGCACCGGGCAGAACATTCGCGATTCGGTTTCCACCGGGTCGGACGTGCCCGGCTTCAACGCGAACACGAAAAAGCCGTCCGCGCCGACGTGCGGCGTCAGGCTGATCAACTGATCCATCTTCGGCTGCAGCGAATCGAGGACCTCGGGGGACTGCACGCCGATCAGCAGCCGCGAGTTCGGCTTGCTCATCACCTGGATCGGGCAGCTGTGGTGCAGGCTCGACGAGCTGATGCCGAGCGCGTCGAGCACCGGGCCGACGCGTTCATCCGGCACCGTCGGGCCGAACGACGCGGGCGTCTGGTGAATCGTCACACGGAGCTTCGAGCCCTTGCCGCTGACGCCGATTTCGAGGATGCCGACTGCCGTCTTCTGCCGGACCTTGCCCTTCGGCACGCCGTTCGCCATCGCGCGCACGTAATGCGCCGCCACGGTGGCGTGGCCGAGGAACGTCACCTCGCGGCGCGGCGAGAAAAAGCGGATGTCGACGTCGTATTCCGGCGCGTCCGAATCGAGCACGAACGCGACGTCCATGTGCCTCATTTCGCGGGCGATGTGCCGCATCTCGTCCTCGGTGAGGACGTTCGCGTCGAGCACCACGGCCGCGGGATTGCCGCAGAAGCGCTCACGCGTGAAGGCGTCGACGAGATACAGGCGGCACTGACGGCTCTTGGTCATTCCGAGGGTCCCGAGTGGAACAGACCGTGAATTAGTCCCCACGCCGGGGTCCGCGTCAACCACCGCCGCGATACGGCGGCGCAGCATCCGCTATACTGGCGTCACCTTGGGGTGGCCTGCAGGGCCTGAGATGTCGACCGCGGCGCGTCCGCACATCGACGAACCCGTTGAACCTGATCCGGTTAGTACCGGCGTAGGGAGCAGGTGTCATGCCGTCGACTCGCGTCCATTCCATCGTTGCCCTTGCGGGCGTTTGCGCGCTGTCCGCGCCGCCACTTGCGATCTGCGCGGCCCCGCAGAGCCCGGCGGCCGGCGAACTCGAGGAGATCGTGGTCACCGCGTCGTTCCGGCGCGAGACCCTGTCCAGCATCCCGACCAGCGTCACCGTGCTGCCCGAGCAGGTGCTGCAGCAGGCGTCGCTGCAGCATTTCGCGGACGTGCTCGGGCTGGTGCCCAACCTCAACTGGTCGGGCGGCACGTCGCGGCCGCGGTACTTCCAGTTGCGCGGCATCGGCGAGCTGGAGCAGTACCAGGGCGCGCCGAATCCGTCGGTCGGGTTCCTGATCGACGAGATCGACTTCAGCGGCGTCGGCATGCCCGCGACGCTGTTCGACGTCGACCAGGTGGAAGTGTTGCGAGGGCCGCAGGGCACGCGCTACGGCGCCAACGCGCTGGCCGGGTTGATCAAGGTGCAGACGCGCGACCCGGACGGCGCGACGGATCTGCGCGCGGAAGCTACGGCCGGCGACGACGGCATCCAGGCCATTGGACTCGCGGTCGGCGGCGGCGTGCCGACGGACGCTGAGAACGACGGCTGGCGGCTCGTCGCGCAGCACTTCCAGCAGGATGGCTTCCGCCACAACGCGTTCCTCAACCGCGACGACACCAACGGCCGCGACGAGACGACGCTGCGCGGCAAGCTGCGTCTCGAGCCGGCGGACGGCTGGCGCATCGATCTCGCCGCTTTGTACGTCGACCTCGACAACGGCTTCGACGCGTTCTCGCCCGACAACAAGCTGCGTACGCTGACCGACCGGCCCGGCCGCGACGCGCAAGCGCTCGAAAGGCGCGTCGATCGGCGTGCGGGGTGACCTCGGCAGCGTAAGCCTGGAAAGCGTCACGGCCTACGCGGATTCGGACATCGTCTACAGCTTCGACGGGGACTGGGGCAACGATCCGTACTGGGGCGTCAACGCGCCGTACGATTATTTCTCGCGCTATGGCCGGCAGCGCCGCACGGTGAGTGAAGACCTGCGGCTGGTGAGCGAATCGACCGCGGACACCACGGGTTTCGGTTGGGTGGCCGGGGTCTACGCGCTCGGGCTCGACGAAGACAACGACCAGGACGACTACTTCGCCCAGCAGCCGCTGCATCCGACCCTGGTGAGCCGATACTCGGCGACGAACCTTGCGCTGTACGCCGAGGCGGAGTGGCGCGTGGCTGCTTCGGCGGTCTTGAGTGGCGGCGTGCGTGCGGAGACGCGAAGCTCGGATTACGAGGACTCAGCGGGCTCGAAGTTCTCGCCGCGCGACGACATGTGGGGCGGGCACCTGTCGCTGCGCGGCGCGCTGAGCGGTCCCACGACGTGGTACGCCACGATGAGCCGCGGCTACAAGGCGGGCGGCTTCAACATCGGCGCGTTCGTGCCGGATGATCGCCGGCAGTTCGATCCCGAGTACCTGTGGAACGCCGAGACGGGCCTGCGGTATTCGAGCCCGCAGCAGGCATTCGACGCGCAGGTGTCGGTGTTCTACATGTGGCGGGAGCAGCAGCAGGTGTCGGCGTCGTATCAGCTGGATCCCGGCGATCCGCTGTCGTACGTCTTCTTCACCGACAATGCGGCGAGCGGCCGCAACTACGGCCTCGAGACCTCGGCGAACTGGCAGGCGACGGACTGGTTCGGGCTTTCCGCCACGCTCGGTCTGCTCGAGTCGAAGTACATCAACTACGCCTACGGCGGACGCAGCCTCGACGGCCGCGAACAGGCGCACGCGCCGGGCTACCAGTACTCGCTCTCCGGGCAGCTCGGCCACGAGCAGGGGTGGATGGCGCGCGCCGACCTCACCGGCATGGACGCGTACTACTTCGACACCAGCCACGACCAGCGCTCGAAGCCGTACCAGTTGGTGAATCTCAAGGCGGGCTATCGCGGCGAACGCTGGTCGGCCTACGCCTGGAGCCGCAACGTGTTCGACGAGAACTACGCGGTGCGCGGCTTCTACTTCCAGCTCGAGCCGCCCGACTATCCGACCAAGCTGTATACGCAGCGCGGCGATCCGCGCAGCATCGGCGTGACCGTCGAGTGGCGATTGCACTGACATCGACCGGACCCCCAGGAGCGAACCATGAAGACCGCGGTGGAAATCAGCCTCTATCCCCTCGACGCGCACTATGTCGCCCCGATCAAGGACTTCATCGCGCGGCTGAACCGCCACGCCGGCCTGCAGGTGACGACCAACGCGATGAGCACGCAGGTCGCGGGCGAGCACGATGTGGTCTTTGCGGCGCTCGCGGCCGAGACCAGGACCACGTTTGCCGGCGACCAGCGCGCCGTGTTCGTCATGAAGGTGCTCGGCGGCCAGCCGACCGACGACGAGCGTTGAGCGTGCTGGCGATCCTCTGGAGCGCGATCACCGAGATCTCCGCGGCGGAGTGGGTCGCCGTGGTGTTTGCGCTCGCCTACCTGTTGCTCGCAATACGCCAGAACGCGCTCTGCTGGCCGGCGTCGATCGTCAGCGCCTCGATCTTCATGGTGCTCTTCTGGCGCAGCGGGCTGGTGATGCAGGCTTGCCTGCAGGTGTTTTTCGTCGGCATGGGGCTCTACGGCTGGTGGGCGTGGCGCCGGGGCGGCGAGGGCGCGCAGCGCGAACTGCAGGTGACCCGCTGGCCGTTGCGCTGGCACCTCGCGGCGCTTGCGATCGTTGCCGTCGTCGGCATCGTAAACGGCCGCTGGAACGCCGGCGCCGGCGGCGGGCTCGTGCCGTATGTCGACGCGCTGACTGCCTGGGTGAGCGTGTTCGCGACCTGGCTGGTGGCGCGCAAGGTGCTCGAGAACTGGCTGTACTGGATCGTGACCGACGTCGTCGCGGCCGGGCTGTATTTCTCCCAGGGACTGCGCGCCACGACCGTGCTGTTCGTCATCTATTCGATGATGGCCGTCCGCGGTTACCTGATGTGGCGCGCGGACCTCGGAGAAGGCCGAGTCGATCGCGGCTCGCGCGGCTCATGCCTGAAAGGGCGGGCACGACGCAGGCCGTCGCCCGCGAACGCGAGGTACGCGCGGCATTGCGGACGGCCGAGTCCACGGTGGCGCTGGCCGACGCGCAGATGACGGTGCAGGAAGGCGGGCTCAGCAATCACGCCTGGGTCGCGGAGTCGGCCGGCCAGAGATACTTCGTGCGCCTCAGTCCCGTCGACTCGGCTCGACTCGGCGTCGATCGCGCGAGCGAGTGCGCGCTGTTGCAGATCGTGGCTCGCGCGGGTCTCGCGCCGGAGGTCGTGCGTTGCGATCCGTCGCAGCGGCTGCTCGTGACGCGTCACGTGGGCGGGCACGCGCTGGCGCGGGAGGAAGCGATCACGCCGCGCAACCTGGCCCGCGTCGGCGCTGCGCTGCGCGTGCTGCATGCGCTGCCGGTGCCGGCTGGAATGCGACGCGTGGATTTCGCAGCACAGGCGGCCCACCTCGAGACGCAATGCACCGGCGAGTCGGCAGCGGGCGAGGCGTTCCGCGACCGGGCTCGCGCGACGTTTGCGGCAATGGCGGGCGTCGGCCGGCGCGACACGCTATGCCACAACGACCTGCATCACCTGAACCTGGTCGAAGGCGCGGATCGATTGTGGCTCGTGGACTGGGAATACGGCGGCGCCGGCGAGCCCGTGTTCGACTTCGCGTCGTTCCTGTGCCAGCACGATTGCGGACCGCACGAGCGGGATCTGCTGCTCGACGCCTACGGAGTCGACGCGGCGCCGGGCCTCGATGCGCTGCGGGCGGCTTGCTGGGCCTTCGACTACGTGCAGTGGCTCTGGTATCGCGCATGGCCGGCAGGCGAGGGCGCCGATCCGGTGTTTGCCGAACGCGCCGTCGCACTCGAGCGCCGGCTTCGCAACTGACGCGGCGTCGGTCAGTCCTTCATCACCGCGCGAATGGCGGCTTCGATGCGCGCCGGGCCCGGCACGTAGGCACGCTCGAGCTCGCGGGCGAACGGCACCGGCGTGTGCGGCGCCGTCACCGACCGCGGCGCGGCCTTCAGAGAGCGGAACCCTTTCTCGGCGACGATTGCGCAGATCTCGGACGCGACACTGCAGCGCGGGTTGGATTCGTCCACCACGACCAGCCGCCCGGTGTTCTCGACGCTCTCGAGGATCGTCTCCTCGTCGAGCGGCGAGGTCGTGCGCGGATCGATCAGGTCGCAGGTGATGCCTTCCTTCGCCAACGCGTCGATCACCTTCTCCGCGAACACCACCATGCGTCCGATGGCCACCACCGTGACGTGCTCGCCTTCGCGCAGCAGGTTCGCTTCGCCAAACGGAATCGTGTACGCGCCATCGGGCACTTCACCCTTGCGCGGGTAGAGCGCCTTGTGCTCGAAGAACATCACCGGGTCGTCGTCGCGGATGGCCTGGATCAGCAGGCCCTTGGCGTCGTAGGCGTTCGACGGGATGACCACCTTCAGGCCCGGCACCGCGGTGAGCAGCGCGTAGATCGTCTGCGAGTGCTGCGCGCCCATGTTCATGCCGGCGCCCATCGCGAGCCGCACGACTGCAGGGCAGCGCGTCTTGCCGCCGAACATGTAGCGGAACTTCGCCATCTGGTTGAAGATCTGGTCCATGCTGACGCCGACGAAGTCGGCGAACATCAGTTCGGCCACCGGGCGCAGGCCCGCGAGCGCCGCGCCGCCCGCCGCGCCGATGATCGCGGATTCGGAAATCGGCGTGTCGATGACGCGGTGCTCGCCGAATTTCGGCAGCAGGCCCTTGGTCACGCCGAAGATGCCGCCCGAGGCTTCGCGATTGCCCGAGGTGCCGCCGGCGCCGCCCGAGACGTCCTCACCGAGGACGATCACCGACGGGTCGCGTTCCATCTCGAGGTGCATCGCCTCGTTCAGTGCGTCGCGAAATGATTTCTGTGGCATGCGTGCGACTCAATACGTGATGTAGACGTCGGTGGTGATCTCGGACTCGCTCGGCGGCGGCGAGGCTTTCGCCCGGGCCACGGCCGCGTCGATCTGCGCGAGCACCTGCGCATCGATGGCGTCGAGGTCGGCATCCGTCAGCCAGCCTTCCTTCGTCACCCGCGCGCGGAAATTCTTCAGGCAGTCCATCGTCTCGCGTTGCTGCTTCACTTCGTCTTTCGCGCGATACAGCTGCGGGTCGCCCTCGAAATGCCCGTAGAAGCGCGTGATCTTCGCCTCGAGCGTGGCCGGCCCCCCGCCGCGACGCGCGGCGTCGATCAACTTGCCGACGGTCTCGTAGACGGAGAAGAAATCGGCACCGTCGCACTTCTCGGCCGCCATGCCGAATGCACGCGAGCGGCCGGCGATGTCCTTCGAGCCCACCGAGTAACTGGCGCCGGTGTGCTCGCTGTAGCCGTTGTCCTCGATCACGAAGATCGCCGGCACCTTCAGCACCACGGCCATGTTCATGGCCTCGAAGACCGTGCCCTGGTTGCAGCTGCCGTCGCCGCCGAACGCGATGCTGACCTTGCCGTTGCCGCGATTGCGGCAGGCGATCGCCGCGCCCACGGCGAGCGGCGGGCCGCCGCCGACGATGGCGTTCGCGCCGAGCATTCCCTTCGCGACGTCGGCGATGTGCATCGAGCCGCCCTTGCCCTTGCACAGGCCGTCGGCGCGCCCGTAGATCTCGAGCATCATGCCGTCCACGTCGCAGCCCTTGGCGATGCAGTGACCGTGACCACGGTGCGTGCTGACGATGTAGTCCGCGTCGTCGAGGTGCTCGCACACGCCGACCGCCACCGCTTCCTGGCCCGCATACAAGTGCGTAAAGCCCGGGATCTCGCCGGTGGCGATCTCGACGTGCAGGCGTTCCTCGAACTCGCGGATCGTCTTCATCTGGCGGTAGGCGCGTTTCAGCCGCTCCGCCGAAAGAGGTTGTGTCATGACAGCTCGCTCTGGGGAGGCATTGCTAGATGGCGCCGGGCGGCTTGCCGCCAGGGCCGTACACGTAATCGTCGATGACCTTGTGGAAGTGGCGGATGCGCAGTTCCTGCGAGCCGATCCACAGGCCCTCGAACGCCGCCGAGTGCATGCCGGCCTGCACGCCGGGCAGGTTGGCGGAGTCCTGGTCGAGCACCAGGCCGATCGACTTGTCGCCGTGCCTGAAGTGCTGGTGCTTCGGCCGCTCGGGCCACTCCTTGCCGTCCGGCACCAGCTCGAGCGTCCAGATGTCGTAGAACATCTTGTCCGGGTCGGTCGGGTGCGGTCGCTGGCGGAACAGCATCAGGTCGTCCGCGTGCACGTTCAGCGAGAGGTTCGGGAAGATCAGGTAGTGGTAGTCGTCGGTGAGCTGGTCGTCGTTCAGCCGCGAGTAATCCTTGCCCTGCGCCGGACCGTGCTTGCGCTTGAACTGCTGCACGTCGCGGCGGATGTTCTCGTACGGCTCGTCGTAGTCGGCCGGGTCCATGCCGGCGCCCTTCATGATCACCTTGATCGGGTCCGGAATGCCGGGCGGGCGGCGGACGCGCGGACTCCAGGTGCCGAACGGGATCAGATACCGCGTGTGCCGGTCGTAGCAGTCGATCTGGATGTCGAGGTCGTGCAGGTACCACATCAGCTGCGGGTGAATGCCCTGCACGTGGTAGCTCTCGTTGAACGCGTCGACCGACGCTTTCCAGTTGCAGTTCCACTCGACGGTGATGTCGCGCGTGAGCGCCATCTTGTGGAAGTTGTACGGGTCGAGGTGCCGCGGCATCGGGTCGAGGAACTCGCGCAGCGGACCGACTTGCGGGTCCAGGCTGAACCACACGAAGCTGCCCCAGGTGTCGCACGGCAGTTCCACGAGGCCGCGACAGGGCGGCGCGCCTTGCGGGAAGGTGTCGAGGTCCGGGATGCGCTTGAACGCGCCGTCGAGATCGTATTCCCAGTGGTGGTACTGGCACTTGAACGTCTGCGCGCTGCCGACGCCCGTCGGGCGCAGCCGATTGCCACGATGCAGGCAGACATTGAAGAACGCGCGCACCTTGCCGTCCTGCTGCCGGACGATCAGCACGGACTCGCGGCCGATCTCGGTCGAGATGTAGTCGCCGGGCTCGGCGAATGTCCGATTCCAGGCCGCCGAGCAGCCAGACCTTGCTCCAGATCTTTTCCCACTCGAGCTTCATGAACTCGGGCGAGGTGTAGCGCTCCTTCGAGATCATCGCGTGGCCGAGTTCCGGATCCGGCGCCTTTTCGGCCGGCGTCTCCGGGCTCAGCTCCGGCGGCACGCGCTTCACCTTCTTGAACGCGGGCGCCTTCGACGCCGCGAGCAATGCTTCGAGCTTGGGATCGGAAGCCATGTCCGGTTCCTCGGTCAGTCGAGCCGCGCGGCCCAGCGGATGCCACGGCGCAGCAATTCGTGGAAGGCGGGCACCTTCCAGCTGCCGCGCTCCACCTGATGGTACTCGTCCATCAGCGGCCGCATGTCGTAGCGGCCGCGGGCATGGCCGAGCGTGAGGTAGAGCACTTCGCCGTCGCCGACCTGTTTCAGGTACATGACCGGGCGCGGTTCGTCGCGGGTCCAGTCCTTCTCGGCGAAGAGTTTCGTCTCGCCCGTCCAGCGCGTGTGCAGCAGCACATCGAGCGGCGGGTGCAGTTCGGAGAGATACAACTCGTCGTCGGCGTCGAACGGTTCGATGCCCGCGACCAGCGGATGGCCGGGCTGCGTTACCTCGACGCGATACGGTTCGATGGCCGGGTGCGCGACGAACTGGCTGCCGACCGTCTCCATGAAGGTCTTCGCGTCGCGCGGCGCTTCCCAGCCGCGGCCCTTCGCATAGCGCAGGATCGAATTGGTGCCGTGCAGCGCGAGCCAGCGCTTGCCGCCCGCAACGTAGTCGCGCAGTGCCTGCGCCGTGGCCTCGTCCGGGACGACGTCGACGGTGTACGTGACCAGGAAATCGCTCGCGGTGATCGCGGCGACGTCACGGTAGTCCTCCGCCATGCGCGTGCGGATGCGCTCGTGTTCGGCGAGGAGGCCCAGCAGCTGCAGCCGCGCGTAGTCGATGTCGTGGTATCGGCCCCCACAGACGAAATACGCGTCGATTGCAGCCTTGGCCATGGACCGGCCTAGAACCGCACGCCTTTCGTGAAGCCGTTGTCGGCCACGATGTTGGCGCCGGTGACGAGGCTCGCCGCGGGGCTCGAGATGAACGCGACCAGGCGAGCGAGTTCTTCCGGTGTGCCCATGCGGCCGCAGGGGATCGCGCGCAGCGTCGAGTCGTAGAACTTCTGGTTGGTGCCCTTGATCATTTCCCAGGCGCCGCCTTCGAAGTAGATCGGGCCGGGGCAGATGGAGTTGACGCGCACGTTGCTCTTGCCGACGAACTGCGCGAGCTGCTTCGCATAGGTGATCAGCGCGGCCTTCATCGCGTTGTAGGCCATCGGCGCCGCCGAAGGTCTCGATCGCGTTGGTGGAGCTGATGATCACCACGGAGCCCTGTCCGGACTTCTTCAGGTGCTCCGTCAGGGTCTCGCAGCCGCGCACGGTGTGCAGCACGTCGATCTCGAAGTTCTTCCACCAGTTCTTTTCGCTGTCCATGCCGCCGCCGGCGCTGACGTTGGCGACGAAGATGTCGCAGCCGCCGAAGTCGCCGGCCGTCTTCTCGAGCCAGGCCTTGTAGGCATCGCCATCGCGCACGTTCACCGGGGCACCCGAGACCGTCACGCCCTTGGCGCGCAGCGCGGCCGCGGCTTCCTGTACCTCGTCTTCCTTGCGGGCGCAGAAGCCGATGTCGCACCCTTCGGCGGCCAGCAGGTCGACGATGGCCCGCCCAATTCCGCGCGTAGCGCCGGTGACGATTGCTTTCTTGCCTCTCAGACCAAGATCCATCGCAGCCTCCAGGAACCGGTGGGTGCGGCCCGACGAGGCCGCTGCGGGATTATAGTCACGGCACGAGCCTGAATTAAACAGTCATGACTGTTTTTTTATGGCAACCAGTCAGGCAGAATGCCGGCCGTCGGCGGCTGGAACCAGGCCGCACGGTCCGACGAACAGAGGGGGCCGGGGCCCCGAGCGTACGCGCAATCGGTTCCGCGAAGGTGCGTTATGGCTCTTGCGCTGCAATAATCGACGGCTGACCGACACCGAGGTGCGAGATGGCGAAGATGATGGTGACCGACCGCGACGGCAAGTTGCACGAGGTCGACGGACGCGCGGGACTCAAGATCATGGAGACCCTGCGCGAATTCGACTACGGCGTGACGGCCATCTGCGGCGGCCTGTGCTCGTGCGCCACCTGCCACATCTTCATCGAACCGGACTGGATGAGCCGCCTGCCGGCGCCGCAGGCCGACGAAAAGGAACTGCTCGTCGAGCTGCAGCACTACGACGCAGTCCGTTCGCGCCTGAGCTGCCAGGTCGAATTCACCGACTCGCTCGACGGCCTGCCGCTGACCATCGCCGAGGACGAGTGAATTCAACGGGCGGCACGGAGGCTGCCGCCCCGATGTCGAGATGGCCGAGTGCCGCCTACTGTGGCGACCAGCGCGTTGTCGAGCAGGATTTCCGCGCCGTTCACGAAGCGCGACTCGTCGGACGCCAGGTACACGATCAGATTGGCGACATCTTCCGGCTTGCCGAGCCCGGTCGGGCTCTGTTCCCACGCCGACATCTCCATGCCGAGCAGCTTCGTCGATTCGCGCACCATCGCCGTGTCGATGGCGCCCGGATGGACGGAATTGCAGCGGATGTTCAGCTTGTTCATCTGGCAGTGCACGGCGATCGACTTGGTCATCGAGCGCACGGCGCCCTTGGCGGCGCTGTAGGCGAAGTAGACCGGGTAGCCGAGGTGCGACGCGACCGACGACATGTTGATGATCGAGCCGCCGCCGGCCGCCTTCATCGCCGGAATCGCATGCTTGCAGCCGAGGAACACGCCTTCGGACATCACGGCGTTCTGGAACCGGAATTCCTCGAGCGTGCAGCTCTCGGGCGTCGCGATCTTCACGACGCCCGCATTGTTCACGAGCACGTGCAGGCCGCCGAACTTCTTCACCGTCTCGGCGATCACCTGCTGCCAGCGTGCCTCGTCGCGCACGTCCTGCTGCAGGAAGAGCGACGCTGCCCGGGTGCCTGGCGTTGATTTCGTCGGCCACCTTCTGGCCGTCGGCGACGTTCACGTCGGTGATCACGACCTTCGCGCCT
>CAWJMS010000020.1:0-11528 GCA_963843985.1 uncultured Gammaproteobacteria bacterium
TAGCCGCAGCGTTCACCGCGATGTCGATCGCGCCGTGATCCGCCAGCACTGCGTCCGTCAGGGCCTGAACCTCGGCCTTGCTGCTGATGTCGCAGCGCTTCGCGGTCGCGCCCGTCCGGCCCGCGAATGTCTGCAGCCCCTCCATACCCCCGTCCGCGCCACGACAACCTTCGCGCCTTCGGCCAGGAAACGGCGTGCGATCGCCTGGCCCATGTTGCCCGCGCGCGAGGCCCCCATTACGATGGCGACCTTGTCTTTGATTTCTGGCATGACTGGTACTTCCGTCACCCGTTGATTTTGACAGGATGACCCGGCGGAGCAGCGGCTCAGTGCTGCGGGCGCAAGGTCTGTACGAGGTCGCCGTCATAAGCCACGATCACTCCGATTCCGGCGTGATAAACACCGGGAATTTCGCTCTCCGTGAGCTTGTTACCCTGGAAGCCGCGAACGTAGCTCGTCTTGTCGAGACGCAAGCGGTGTTCACCCTGTGCGTCGCGCACGACGATACCGTCCGGCGTGACGGAGACCAGGTCGCCCACGTAGGGCAGCCGCGGCACGAATGGAAAGTCGCCACCGGCCGGCAGAATGCGCGTGTCGATTGACAGCCGAAAGCGATCCGAGTGGTTGGCCAGCCCGGTGTGCGGCGTGCGCCGGCTCATCAACAACACATCTCCCAGGCGGTAATGGGTCCGGACCCAGCATCCTGTGGCACCTGCCCAGGCTCGATCGGGATGATCTTGTCACCGTCCTTCCTGTGCAGGCACGGCAGCTTGTGCAGTCCCTCGGCCAGGCAAAGCCCGCCTACATCGGCATCGATGTCGGACAATGGAATCCAGCAGATGATGAAGTCCAGGCGGTCGCTGTAGATCGCGTCTTCATGGATGAAGTCGAAGCGAGCATTGGAACGGTCGATGGCGGGTGGTGTGGTGCGGTACTCGGTGAAGGGAACCCAGTACAACGGCACGCCGAATAGACGCTGAAAGAACGCCCGGATCTTCGGGTCCTGCATGACAGTGGCCGACGCGCGGCGTTCGTTCAACTCTTCCACGGGGAAGAACGTGAAGCCTTCACGGGCCTTGCCGCTCCAGCGCAGTTCGGGGTCATCGCGATCCACGAATCCATTGCGGTCCAGGTAATCGACCATGATGCCTCGCAGGCGCTCCAGCGGCTCATGATCGAGTACGTCACGGAAGAACAGGTAGCCATCGCGGTCCCAGGCAGCTTGCAACGCCGCGCGATTGCCCAGGAATTCATTCGAGACGTTGAACTCTCGCATTGCCGCAACGATGTCCTTAGCAGCTGCATTCATTGCAATCTTCCCCTCTCGATGGATGCAGTTCAGGCGGGATCAGTCCCGACTCGAGTTCCAAGGCAACGAAATCATGAGCAGGTGCCGGATCGGGCCGCGTTATCATGGCGTGAGCCGCCAGAGGACCTGTCTGGACGACGCCGCCATCCACCGGGATCAACACGCCAGAGATGAAACGAGCTTCATCGCTGGCCAGGAACAGCGCTGCAGCCGCAACGTCCCACGCGTCGCCCTCGACTCCCAGAGTATTCACTTTTCGCCGCGCAGCGCGCGCGTCTTCGCCCAGCAGACCCTGCGACAAGGGCGTGACGATGTGCCCAGGCGCCACGGTATTTGCGCGGATTCCTTGCCGGCCGTAGGCAACGGCCAATTCACAGCTCAGTTCGTTCATCGCGGCCTTCGACGGCCCATAGGCGAAACCCCCGCCGTGGGCGCGGATGCCGGCAATGGAAGAAATATTGACGATGGCACCGCCGCCGCGCTGGATCATCTGCGGCACGGCGAACCGACTCATCAATACCGCGCTCTTCAGGTTGACGTCGATGACGCGGGCCCAGGCTGCCTCGTCGAAATTCTCGAAGGTGCCGAGGGCCCCTGCAGTGCCCACGTTGTTGACCAGGATGTCGAGACGAAGAAATGCTGTATGGTCTCGGCGAGGAAGCGGTGCAGTCGGCCGCGCGAGTGACGTCACCCACGCTCACGAACGATTCACCACCTGCGGCCCGGATCAGGGCGTGCGTTCTCGGCTCGCGTTGGCTCACAGTCGACCAGGCACACCTTCGCTCCCTCGCCCGCCATCACCACCGCGATGGCCTTCCCCGCACCGACGCCGTCGCCCTGCGACCCGGCTCCGGTCACGATGGCGACTTTCCCGAGCAGCCGAGCTCTGTATTGCGGGGGGATGGGCATGGTGGTGTGTCCTCGGAATCAATCCGGCGCGAACGTTGGTGTCCACGATCGGTCTCGAACCCGCCCGGTCGGGCGTTCATATTTTTGAATGACGTTTCTATTGTCACACGCCGCGTTATTGATTACCATCGGACCATCCGCCAACGAGGCCGTCACGACGTGCAGAAGACCTCAGTTGTTCGACCTGTCCGGTCGCACGGCGATCGTCACGGGATCGGCCCGCGGCATTGGCCGCGCCATCGCCTTGCGGCTCGCCGACGCCGGCGCCGCTGTCGTCGTGACGGACCTCGCGCAGGATGGCGTCGACGCGGTGGCGGCGGAGATCAGGGCGGCCGGCGGCAAGGCCATCGGCAACGCAGCGGACGTATCGGCGGCGCCGACATCGAGCGCCTCGTCGCCGCGACGGTTGCCGCGTTCGGCGGCGTCGACATCCTGGTCAACAACGCCGCGCTTCGTGGCTGGTTCACCTGGGACACGCTCACGCCCGAAGTCTGGGACCGCTACATGGCCGTAAACGAGAAGGCGGTGTTCTTCGTGAGCCAGGCCGTCGCCCGCCAGATGGTCGCGCAGGGACGCGGCGGCGCGATCGTCAACATCAGTTCGACCGCCGCGGCGCATCCGGTGCGCTGGAAAGTCGACTACAACGCGGCGAAAGCCGCCGTCGCCAGCATCACGCGCTCGCTCGCCGTCGAACTCGGCCCGCACGGGATTCGCGTCAACGCCGTCGGCCCGGGCGGCACGAACACGCCGGGCGGCTCGGGCTCGATCCCGTCGAGTTTCTCGCCGGACTCGCTGCGCAAGATGGGCGAGGACTGGCAGAACCGCATGGCACTGAAGGTGGGCATCCTCGACCCGGACGAGATCGCCCGTGCCGTGCTGTTCCTCTGCAGCGACGCTGCGCGGTGCGTCACGGGCCAGAGCCTGTACGTCGACGGCGGCTACCTGGTCGGCTGATTCGCACTCGATCTGGAGAACCCCATGAGCCACGCTGACATTCCTCCCGCCCCCCGCCCGGCACACGTGCCGCCCGAATTGGTCGTCGACTTCAACGTGCACAACCCGCCCGGCGCACTGGAAGACCTCCATGGCGCCTGGCACAGGCTGCACGACGGACCCGACATCGTCTGGGCGCCTTACCACGGCGGACACTGGATCTTTACGCGCGCCGAGGACATCGACTTCGCGCAGCGCAATCACGACCCATTCTCGATGCGCGACGTGACGATGCCGGCCAACACTCGACCGACGCGCCTGTTGCCGCTCGAGTCCGACCCGCCGGAGCACACTCCGTTTCGCGCCATCCTCAATCCGTGGTTCTCGCCGAAACGCATCAGCGAGCTCAAGGAGTTCACGCGGCAGTTCGCCGTCGACCTGATCGAAGGCTTCAAGCCGCGCGGCGAGTGCGAGTTCATGCGGGACTTCGCGCTGATCCTGCCGATCGCGATCTTCATGCGGCTGACGAACCTGCCGATGGCCGACCGCCTCAAGCTGCTGCGCTATGCACAGATGTCGACGCGCGGCACGAGCGCAGAACGCGCCGAGGCGTCGCACCTGATGATGGACTACCTGGGGCCGGTGGTCGCAGACCGTCGCGCCAACCCGGGCGACGATGTGCTGAGCGCCGTCGTCCATGCCAAGGTGACGGCCAGCCGATCAACGACACCGACATGATGAGCATGCTGCTGGTGATCCTGTTCGGCGGGCTCGACACGGTGGCCTCGACAATGGGCTTCATCGCCCATTTCATGGCGAATCATCCGGAGCACGGACGCCAGCTGATCGAAGAGCCCGGGCTCGTCGACAGCGCCATCGAGGAACTGATGCGGCGCTTTCCGTCCGCCACCGCAAGGACCTTGACGCGGGATTACGAGTACAAGGGCATCCAATTCAAGGATGGCGAGAAGATCTACATCAATCCGGTGATGGCGGGCCTCGACGACCGTCGCTTCCCGAAGCCGATGGAAGTCGACTTCAAGCGCGCGGATGGGGCGCACAACAGCTTTGGCGTCGGACCGCACCGTTGCCCGGGCACGCTGCTCGCCAGGCTCGAAATCAAGCTGTTTCTGCAGGAGTGGCTCGCACGCATCCCGGACTTCCGCGTCAAGCCCGGCGAGCCGGTCGTATACGGCCCGGGCCAGGTGAATTGTGTCGAGCGACTCGTGCTGACGTGGCCGACGTGAGCGTGTCGCTCGACGCACTGTTTCGAATCGACGGCAAGATCGCCGTCGTCACGGATAGCGGCGCTTGCTCGAGCCCGGAGTCGCGCCGGTGCTGGCCGCCGCGGGCGCGACCATCGTCATTGCGGACAAGGACGCGGAGAAGACCGCGGCGTTGGCTCGCAGCATCGATCCCACCGGAACGCACGTCATCTCGATCCCCACCGACATCGAGGTCGAGGACTCCGTCGTCGCCCTGTTCAAGGCAGGTCGAGTCGCGCTTCGGCCGTCTCGACATCCTCGTCAACTGCGCCGGCGTCACGGCGAACCAGGACCTGCTCGAGACGTCGCTCGAGCTCTACGACGACCAGCAGTCCGTCAACCAGCGCTCGACGTTCCTGTTGATGCGCGAAGGCGTGCGGCTGATGCGCGCGGCGGGCAACGGCGGGCGCATCGTCAACGTGACCACCATGGGCACGCTGCATCCGTTGCTTCACGGCAATGCTGCGTACGCAGCCTCGCGCGCCGGAGTCGTTGCGATGACGCGGTCCGTCGCCTTCGACTACGCTCGGGAGCGGATACTCGCGAACACCGTTCATCCCGGCGCCGTGCGCAGCAAGACACGCTTTCACGAGTCGTTGCAGGCACGTCTCGCGGCCGGCGGTACGTTGACGGGACCCGGCACGGACCCGAATCGGTCTGCCGCTCGGCATGGGCAACGGGCAGGACATCGCCGCCGCAGTGCTCTATCTCGCCGGCCCGTCCGGCGGCTACATCACCGGGCAGTCCTCATGCTCGACGGCGGATTCCTGATCAGTTGCAGGAGTCGAACGTGCCCTCATCGCTCTTCGACCTTCGCGACAAGGTCGCGATCGTCACCGGCTCCAGCCGCGGCATCGGCTTCGCCAGTGCACGCGGCATGGCGGAGCACGGCGCGAAGGTCGTGATCTCCGGGCGCAAGGCCGACGCCTGCGAAGCGGCGGCCGCGGAGATCCGCGCAGCGGGCGGGGAAGCGATCGCCGTGCCCTGCAACATCGGGCGCAAGGACGAATTGCAGCACCTGGTCGACACCGCGCACGCGCCTGGGGTCGCGTCGACATCGTGATGGCGAACGCGGCGATCCATCCCTGGGTCGGCTCGGTGCTCGACCTCAAGGACGAGACCTTCGCGAAGTTCATGCAGGTCAACGTGCAGAGCAGTATCTGGCTCGCGCAGATGACCGTGCCGGGCATGCTCGAGCGCGGCTACGGCCGGTTCATCGTGGTCGCCTCGATCGTCGGCCTGCTCGGCGACCCGATGACAGGCACCTACGGCCTCACCAAGGCCGCGGACATGCAGTTCGTGCGCAACATGGCGTGCGAATTCGCGAGCCGCGGCGTCACCGCGAACTGCATCGCGCCCGGCACGTTCAGGACGGAGATGGCGCGCTCGCAGTGGGAAGACGAGGCGCTGGCGCGTGGTACCAGGCGCGCAATCCCTCACGCGCTTCGGTGAAGTCGACGAAATCGCGGGTCTCGCGGTCGTGCTCGCCTCGCCGTCGGGCGGCTACATCAACGGGCAGACGATCGCGGTCGACGGCGGTCACACGATCTCGTTCCAATGACATTGTCGAGCGGCCCCGGGCACGCACAATCCACTCGTGCTCGTCATCGGCGCGACCGGCTCGCAGGGTGGCGCCGTCGCCCGCGCGTTGCTGGCGCACGGCTGCTACGTCCGCATCCTTATGCGGAACACTGTTTCTGCGCACGCCCGCGGCGCTCGCAAACGGTGGAGCGGAACTGGTCCGCGGCGACATGGACGACCCGTCATCGCTGCTCGCCGCAGTGCATGGCGCATATGGCGTCTTCTCGGTGCAGCAGACCCGACGCCGACGGCAGCGACTCGGAACGCCGCCACGGCTTCGCCCTCGTCGAGGCAGCTCGCCAGTCGGGCGTCCGGCACTTTGTTCACACGTCGGTCTGCGAGGCCGGCCGGCACACGAGCTTTCCGCGCTGGGACACGGGCTACTGGTGGCAGAAATACTGGACCGACAAGTGGGATATCGAGGAAGCCGTGCGCAAGGCGGGCTTCGAGCACTGGACCGTGCTGAAGCCCGCGTTCATGATGGAGAACTTCGCCCAGCCCAAGGCGAAGTTCATGTTCCCGCACCTGCAGCAGGGCCGGATCCTCACGGCGCTGCTGCCGGAGCACGCGCATGCAACTGATCGCCGGTGACGACGTCGGCGCCTTCACGCGCGGCCGTCGTCGAGCCGGCGACGGTTCGAGCACCGTAACATCGACCTGGCGAGCTGAAGCCTGAGCATGCAGCAGGTCGCGGACGCACTGACTCGCGTATTGCACAAGCCGAGTCGAGGTCCGAATCGGTGACGCCGAAGGATGCCGTTACCGCGGGGCTCTTCCCGGGCTGGGTCCGTTCCCAGGAGTGGACCAACGAAGTCGGCTACCGCGCGGACATCGGCGCACTCGCCGAGTATGGAGTCCCGCTCACGTCGTTCGAGAACTGGATCCGTCGGCACGCCGGCGAGATCGTGATCGACGGCGGCGCACACCTCTGAACGACGACGAGGTCATTCCCGTGTCCAACCTGTACGACCTGCCAGAAGACATCCTGGTGACCGCCGAAGGCGGCCTGCGCGTCATCACGCTCAACCGGCCGAACGACCTGAACGCATCGACCACGGAGATGCTGTTCACCTATCCGAAGCTGTTTCGAGCGCTCGCGGAAGATCCGGAAGCGAGGGTCGCGATCCTCACCGGTGCGGGCCGCGCGTTCAGCGCCGGCGGCGACATGACTCACTTCGTGAAGACGCTCGACGACTCCGGACTTCGCCCGCGCCGTCCAGGAGAACGCGCGGCGCACGATCCACGGCTTCATCGACGTGCCGATCCCAATCATCGCGGCCGTCAACGGCCCCGCCGTCGGTTGGGGCGCCACGATGGCGACGCTGTGCGACATCGTGCTGATGTCCGAGAAGTCGTTCATGGCCGAACCGCACATCAACATCGGCCTCGTGGTCGGCGACGGCATCTCCGTGGCGTGGCCGCTCTACACCAGCCTGCTGCGCGCCAAGGAACTGATCTTCACCGGCGATCGGATCACGCCGCAGCAGGCGGTCGAGTTCGGGCTCGCCAACCGCGTGGTTCCGCCGGAAAAGCTGATGGACGAGGCCCGCGCGCTGGCGGACGAAGCTGCTGACGCAGCCGCGCGAGGCGCTGCGCGAGACCAAGAAGCTGATGAACCGGTACCTGCACGTGACGGCGGCCCAGCATGCTGGACGCCACGCTCGGCCGCCAGCTCGCGGCGACGCTGAGCGAAGAGCACCACCGCCTCGCGCGGGATTTTCTCGCCCGCCAGAAGCGCACGCACCTGACGGAGCGCACGCCATCAGCGATCGGTTTCGACGGGCAGGTCGCGATCGTCACCGGCGCGGGCGGCGGGCTCGGCTCGCAGCATCGCGCGGGAACTCGCCCGGCGCGGCGCTGCCATACTGGTCAACGACTACGGTGGGGACATGCAGGGTGGCGGGGCGAGTCCCGCGCGGGCCGAGGAAGCAGCCGCCGAAATCCGTGCGTCGGATGGACGCGCAGTCGCCGACGCCACGCCCGGTCGGCACGCCGGCTGCGGCACGGGCGATCGTCACCCATGCGCTCGAGGCATTCGGGCGCGTCGACATCCTGGTCAACAATGCGGGCATTGCCCGTCCGTCGCCATTCTCGGAAGCGGCCGACGAGAACCTTGCACTGGAACTTGCGCACCAATCTGCTCGGACCGTATGCCCTGATGCGCGCGGTCTGGGACACGATGCGCGCTCAAGGCTATGGACGCATCCTGAACGTGTCCTCGAATGCCGCGCTCGGCATCGGGCATAACACTTCTTATGCCACCGCCAAGGCAGGCCTGATCGGCCTGACGTTGGACGCGGCCTGTGAGGGCAAGGCGCCACGGAATCTTCGTCAACGCGGTGATGCCCGTCGCCTACACGCGCCTGATCGAGGCGATTCCTGACGAAGCTTTCGTCGCCTGGTTTCGCAAGTACATGGCCGCCGGAAAAGGTGGCCGCTACGCTCGCCTACTTCCTCAGCCGTGCATCGCAGGTCACTGGGAGCATCTTGAGCGCCGGCGGAGGACGTCTCGCGCGAGTCGTGTTCGCCGAGAATGCCGGCGTGCTGGGCGCGACCGACGCCGAAGCCGTGCGGGCGCATCTCACGGAAGCGCTCGACGTCGCGCAGGTCCGCGTACTCGAGTCGAGCTTCGAAGAACTGGGGCTCTACACCACCGCTTTCCCGTTCGATGGGCAGGGCGCCGGGCCCGCGCTGGACCGGGACGCCGTCGTCGGCGCCGGCCGGGAGCGCGAGTAATGCTCGACCTTACCTTGGTCCGGAACTCGTCGCTGCTCGCAGGAAAGGTCGCTCTCGTGACGGGCTCGACCCAGGGCCTGGGCGAAGGTATTGCCCGTCGATTCGTTCGCGAAGGTGCACGCGTCGTCGTGAACGGTCGGGCCAAAGCCAAGGGCGAGCAAGTGGTCGCGGCGCTGCGTGAAATCGGCGGCGAGGCGGTCTTTCTCGAGGCTGACCTCTGCAACCGCGAAGCAGCGATGGGCCTGGTCGATGCCACGGCCGCACATTTCGGTCGCCTCGACGTGGTCGTCAACAACGCCCAGATCACACCGCCACCTGGTCGAAGCGACCGACCCGCGTACCGACGAAAGTCTGCTGTTGGCTCTCGCCTCCGGCCTGCATGCGTCACTGTGGACGGCGCGCGCCGCCCTGCCCCACATGATCAAGGCGGGCGGCGGGCGGATCGTGAATTTCGGATCGATCAACGGTGCGTTCGGCAGCCGCTACGGCACGGCCTACAACGCCACGAAGGAAGCGATCCGCGGCCTCACGCGCACGCTGGCCAACGAGTTCGGCCCGCACGGAGTCACCGTCAACGTCGTGCTGCCGGCCGGCCTCAGCCCAGCCTACGAAGCCTTCTACCGCGACGATCCGAAGCGCGCCGACGCGGTCGCTCGCGTGAATCCGATGCGTCGTCACGGCCGTGCCGAAGAAGACATCGGCGCGGCCGTCGCGGGCCTCGCATCCGACGCGGCGCGTTACATCACCGGACAGTCGCTGTACGTCGACGGGGGCGCGCACCTGCTCGGCCTGCCGCAACTTCACAGCCTCGGGATCCGCTTCGCATGAGCGTCGCGACAGGCATGCTCGCCGGGCGTGCGGCGCTCGTGCTCGGCGTGGACGAAATCGGCGCCGGCATTGCTCGCCGCTACTCCCGTGAAGGCGTACGACTCGCGCTGCTGGATCCAGAGGATCCCGCACGCGCCGGCATGCTGGCCGCGGAGCTGGATGGAATCGCCGCACCGCCCGAAGACGGATCAGCACGCTATGCGCCGGCGGTCCTCACCAACGCGGTCGCCGAGTCGGCCCGAACGCTCGGCCGGCTGGACATTCTGGTCTGCAACCTGCTGCCGCCGGCCCAGCCACGCGCCCTCGAGCGACTGGACGACGCGGCGCTCGACGGGGCGCTGGGCCGCGTGCGTGCGCACGCTTGCGGCGATGCGCGCGGCGCTGCCGGCCCTGCGGGCAGTCGGGACGTGGCCGCATCGTGCTCGTCGGCCATCGCTATGGCGAAAGCGTCAGCGAGGCGCTCGGCGCCTACAATGCGGCGGCCTGGGGCCTCGTCGGCCTGGCGCGTACGGCGGCGGTCGAGTGGGGCCAGTACCAGATCACGACCAACGTCCTGCTGCCGCTCGCGCGCACGGCCGAGTTCGAAGCGGCCCATGCCCGACGTCCGGGCATCATCGACCTGCTGGTGTCACAGCTGCCGCTGCGGCGCGTTGGCGACCCCGAGGAAGACATCGGCGGTGCGGCCGCCTTTCTCGCCTCGGACGCCGCATGCTTCGTCAACGGAGAGGTGCTTGTGCGCCGACGGCGGCCAGCAGGTCGCCGGCCCGGTGCTCAATCCTGCCCGCTTCGCCTGATCGATTCCGCTAGGCCCTGAAATACTCGCCGCGCCCGAAAAAGCGGTCGAGAGTGTCGGTGCTGGCCGCGCGCTGCGCCGCGAGCCCCGCCTTGTACAGCGCCTTGAACGACTCGTGAATGCGCTGGTAGGCCGGTCGCTGCTCGATGACAGTGATCCAGCGGGAGAGGTTCGGGAACGAAGCCAGTGGCAGCTCGATGCCCTTGGTGTTGTAGTACTTGGCTACCCACGGCCAGGCCGCCATGTCGGCGATCGAGTACTCGCCGCCACCCAGCCACTCCGACCGCGAAAGCCGCTTTTCAACCACGTCGTACAGTCGCTTGGCCTCGGTTAGATACCGCCGACGGGCGTAGTCGTTGCCCTCCGGTGCGACGTATTGAAAGTGCAGGGCCTGGCCAAACATCGGTCCGATGCCGCCCATCTGGAACATCAGCCACTGCATGCACTCGCTGCGCTCGATCGCGGTCGCCCCGAAGAACCGGCCAGTCTTCTCCGCAAGGTAGAACAGGATCGCGCCGGACTCGATGACCGTGTGGGTGCCGCCGCCCGGGGCATCGTCATCGACGATGACCGGCACTTTGTTGTTGGCATTGAGTCGGAGGAATTGCGGTGTGAATTGTTCCCCGGCGTGGACCTTGACCTCGTGCAGTCGGTACGGCAGCTCGGTCTCTTCGAGCATCAACAGAACCTTGAGGACGTTCGGACTGCCGCAACCGTATAAGTCGATCATCGGCGCCCAGTCACGGTGCGGATGCCCTCGGCTTCACTCATGCGTTCACGTCCGTTCCTGCGCCGGTCATGCGCATGGCGCGCGTCGTCCTGGATGCGCCCGGCGTAGCGCGACAGGTGATACGAAAGACTGCCGAAGACGCTGTCCGTCAGCAGCAGCCGACGCCAGTGATGGCCGACACGATATTCCTCCGTGATGCCGTAGCCACCGTGCAGCTGGATGCCCTGTTGCGTGACGAATCGGGCGCTCTTCAGCACCTGCGCCTTCACGCCCGAGACGTCGACGCTGCGGCGCTGCGGAGCACCCTCTGTCAGCGCCTGCAGTCCCAGGTGCAGGCTCGCGCGGGCCTGCGACGCTTCGATCGCCATGTCCGCCATGCGATGCTGCAACGCCTGGAAGCTGCCGATCGGCACACCGAACTGCTTCCGTGCCTTCAGGTACTCG
>CAWJMS010000021.1:0-85876 GCA_963843985.1 uncultured Gammaproteobacteria bacterium
CGAGCAAGGCAACCAGCCGGTAATAGTCCTCCCTGGATTCCGAACGGCATGTACATCGACGGCGATGGCAAGTTGCTCGTCGCCGACGCGTACAACCGCCGCATCCAGGTGTTCCAGATCCTGGTCGCTGCCCGGTAGCCCGGCCGAAGTCGAATGAGGATCAAGGCAGTGAGGCAAGTCCGACTGGGAGTCGTCGCGAGGGTGGCAATGCCTCCGGATCGCGATCGTAGCGTTCGGGCTGGCTGCGTCCATGCCCAGTGGAGCGCAAACCGAGATCGCACGCACTGTGCACAACCTGACGCCAGGAGGGCCGGGACAGCTCAAGGAAACACGACCGACCGGGCTCTGCGTCTATTGCCATACCCCGCACAATGCCGACCCGACGATTGCGCTCTGGAACCGGAGCATGCCGGCGGTCACGTATCAGCTCTACACGAGCAGCACGTTGCAGGCGACGGTCGCCAGCCGACGGGCAGCTCGCGCCTGTGCCTGTCCTGTCACGACGGCATTCTCGCGCTCGGCAACTTGCGCGTGCCGCCACCCGGCGAGGAACTCAAGCTCGGGCCGATGACCGGCAAGCGCGTCCTGGTGCACGGACCTGAGCGACGATCACCCGATCTGATTTGTGTACGACGCTCAACTGGCCCTGAATCACGGCGAACTCGTCGATCCTGCGACCCTGCCGCGGACCGTCCGTCTCGATGCGACTCAACAGGCGCAGTGCACGACCTGCCACGATCCGCATGAGGACCGGCGACCGATGTTCCTGCGCATGTCCAACGCGGACGGCGCGCTGTGCACGACCTGTCACCGGCTCACGGACTGGGCCAGTTCGTCTCACGCGACCTCCGGTGCGGCCTGGAACGGCAGTGGCACGAACCCGTGGCCGGAAGGCGCTGCGCCGACGGTGGCCGGCAATGCCTGCATGAATTGTCATCGCACCCATTCGGCCGGGCATGGCCCGCGCCTGCTCGCGCAGGGCATCGAGATGGAAAACTGCACGGTCTGTCATGCGGGCAGCGTGGCGCAGAAAGACGTCGCGGATCAGTTCGCAAACGGCAGCAAGTTCTCACGGCACCCGGTCGACGTCGGTCCGTGGCTGCATGACCCGCGCGAAAATCCGCTGTCGATCGACACGGCACGTGACTTGCGCCGACTGCCACAATCCACATGCGTCCAATGGCACGCCCGGTGCCGCCCCCGTCGCGTCCGGTCGGCTGAAAGGGGTGCCCGGGTGACCTCCGACGGCACGTACCTGAAAGTAGCGTCGAACGAATACGAGGTCTGCAACCGCTGCCACGGGTTCACGGAGCCCGCGACCCCCGGCATCCAGCGCGCTGAAGCGACCCGCATCGTGCGCGTCAAGGTCGATCCGTCGAACGCCTCGTTCCATCCCATTGCCGGAATGGGCCGACCTTTTTATTACGGGACTCACGTCGGGTTACACCGCCAGCTCACGCATCACCTGCACCGACTGCCACAACGACAGCGATCGGGTCGCGGGCAGCAACATGCCGCGCGGACCCCACGCCTCGCGTTATGCCCCCATCCTGGCGCGCGCGACTACCTCACGGCGGACCCGACCCCCGAGTCCACGGCGAACTACGATCTCTGCTACCAGTGTCACGACCGCGGGCAGTTCGTGACGCCCCAGGCGACAGGGTTCCCGCACGCGATTCACGTCGTCGATCAGCAGGCGCCGTGTGCCGTATGTCACGACGCGCACGGGTCGCGCCAGAACGCGCACCTGATCAACTTCATGCTGCGCGACCAGAACGGTCGCGAGGTCGTGACGCCGAACGGCGCAGGCCAGACGGACTACGTGTCGTCCGGCGTGGGTCGCGGTAGCTGCTCGCTTCGCTGTCACGGTGCCGATCACGACGCGCGCAGTTACCCGAACTAAGCGACCCGTTCTCTCGATCGTCCAACCGTCGACGGCACGATTCCCGCCGTCCGCGGTTGTGTGTGTCTGCGGGACACTTTCCTTCGTCGACGACGGTTCACCCATTCGCGCAAATGCGAAAAGGCCATTCGCGGGTCTCAGGATTGGGAACAGACCGTTGCGCGTGTGGCACCACGGTGGGGGGCCTGGACTTCCGGCAATGTCCGAATCGACCAAATGCCAGAAATCTCAGCGAGTTGCGTGCGAAGGACGCCTTCGGCAACTGCTTATGGGTGTTGCGGCGGGTTTGGCACGCTCCCTGCACATATCAGTGCAACCGGACGTACCGCGGTACGCCGAAAGTCCAAGCAAACGCACTGATAGAAGGTACCGAAGTATGAAGACTCTGAAGATTCTCGTTGCCGCGAGCCTCACGCTGGCCTCCGCGGCCTCGTTTGCCGGCACCACGCCGGCCGCTGGCCTCAAGGGCACGGCGCACGACTTTCAGCGGCCAGGCGGACGTCAGCTGCTGCAGTGGTGCCCGGCGGCGGGCTGCGTACCGACAGCGACAAATCCGACGGGCGCGACTGTCTACCAGGGCACGGGCTACGTCCCGTACATCGACCCGGCCACGGGCAAGCAGGGCAAGGTCGCGACCTCGATCGGCATGTGCACGAGCTGCCATACGACTCACCAGCGCGCTCGACGAACCTGCTGTGGAATCACACGCTGCTGTCGACCGAGTACAAGTGGGACGTGCCGGCCACGACCGCGGGTACCGTGTATCCGAAGTTCAAGGGCGACACCTACAAGGGCGCGTCGACGAAGTGCCTGAGCTGCCACGACGGCCTGCTGTCGAGCACGGACGGCATGTGGTTCAACCGCGCAAGAAGTTCGAGCAGCCCGTATCGTCGCCGCCGCCGGTTCGCTGGATACCGGTCATGAGGCCGCCACGCGCGCCGATCTGTCCGGCGGCAGCCACCCGGTCGCGTTCCCCGTACCCGTTCAGCAATGCTCCGAGCGTCTACAACGGCACGACGACAGGGCGGCGCCGCCATCCTGACTGAGTTCGTCGCCGACCCGACGCTGCGGGCGTCCGCCTGTTCAACGACGACGGCACGGGCAACATCACTGCCGGCGCGGCAACGGGCCGTATCGGGCATGGAGTGCACCTCCTGCCACGACGTGCACAACGGCGCGCGCACGAAGGACGTCCTGCTCCTCGCGGCAAGCTGGCGGGTTCGGACAGGGCCAGCGGCTACATCTGCGAGCAGTGCCACGCCAAGTAATCCCCACGGATTGCTGAGCTGATACGGGAGGGGCTGACGCAAGTCAGCCCCTCTTGCTTTGGACGCTACGCAAAGCCACCCGACATACGTACCGGCCACCATCCTGCACGGCATCGTGCAGCGTCCGTAAGATGCGCCTCGACTGATTCCAAGGAACCGACCCCCATGAAGAAGTGCCTCGCCCTCCTGTTGCTGTTCGGCATCGTGCCTGCGTGGGCCGCGCAGAAGTTCGACGGCTCGCCACTCAAAGGCGAGGTCGTTGAATCGATCAACGCCGGCTCGTACACCTACTTGCACCTGAAGAATGCAGATGGGGACTTTTGGGCCGCCATCCTCAAGACGGACATGCCCAAGGGCGCGAACGTCATGCTGCACGACCCGACGCTGATGACCAATTTCGAGAGCCGGGCGCTCGGCAGGACCTTCGATGAGAATCGTGTTCGCCTCAGCCGTGAGCACGGAGTCCGGCGGCCTCGCCAATCCGGCGCAGCAGATGGCGGCCGCGCATCAAGGTGCCGCGGCGCCAGCGGCCAATGTGCCCGTCGTGAATGTGCCCAAGGCCACGGGTCCCGATGCGCGCGACCGTCGCCGAAGTCTATGCGCAGCGTGCGACGCTCAAGGACAAGACGGTCGCGGTCCAGGGCACGGTGATCAAGTTCTCGCCCAACGTCATGGATCGCAACTGGATCCACCTGCGCGACGGCACCGGGTCCGCGGCCGACAAGTCCAACGATCTCATCGTGACGACGACGCAGGCAGCCAGAGTCGGCGACATCGTCGTGGCGAAGGGCGTCGTGCGTACCGACGCCGACTTTGGCTCGGGCTACTCGTATACCGTGATGCTCGACAACGCGACGCTGCAGTAGTCGCCACCATCGTCGAGCCGCGACTTCGCGGCGCGGCTCGCATACCATGCGCCGATCCTCGAGGCCTCGACGGCCTGGTGATCACGGCGGTCCCGAACGTGCGAAGAATCCGACGCGGCACCGGCGTGCTCGTCATCGCGGCCATGGTGGCTGCGGTGCTGTTCCTGTCCGTGCCGGGCCAGCAGATGTGGCGCAAGGTGCTGCAGGATTGCGGGCACGGGCCGGTCTTCGCCGTCATCGGCATTGCGCTTGCGCTGATGCAGGAACCGCGGACCGGGGAGCAGTCGCGCTCGTTTGCGATTCTGATGAACGCGTTCATGGTCGCCGTGGCGATCGGCGTGGCGACGGAACTCCTGCAGAATTTCCTGCCGGGCCGCTCGGTTTCGGCGATGGACGTGTTGCATGACGCAGCGGGCGCCGCGCTGGGGCTCGCGGTGCTCGCGATTGCAGAAAGGCGGAAGCCCTCACCCGGCGTGCCGCCGACCTCTCCCGTAGGAACGGGAGAGGTGGCAGAGACCCTCTCCCGCGTTGACGCGGGAGAGGGTGCCCGAAGGGCGGGTGAGGGCTCTTGCGCTGACCGGTGCGATCGCGGCACTCGCGATACTTGCGTGGGCACCGCTCGAATGCGCCATTGCCTACGCCCGTCGCGCCGCCCTGTTCCCAGTGCTGAACGACGGGTCGCAGCGTGCCGGCTCGTATTTCATCCGCGGTTACCACGCAGCCATCGATCGTCAAGCGCTGCCCGATGGCTTTCGCCGGTCCGGCGGCGAAACGGCCTTGCGCGTTCGTTACTCGGGCAGCAAGCAGCTGCGTTTCGAGCTGCTCGAACCCATGCCGGACTGGCGTGGTTACGGCGTCCTGGCGATCGACCTGACCAATCCCGCTGCGACACCACTCAAGATGACGCTGCGAATCCTCGATGAACGACACGACTGGGCGAGCAATGATCGCCTCAACCTGCCGCTGGTGATTCCGCCGCACACGCGTTCGACGGTTCGAGTCGCCCTGGCGGCCGTGGAAGCCGCCCCGGTCGGGCGCCGGATGGACCTCTCCAGCATCGCCAATCTGATGCTCTATGCGAACCACCCGGCGCCGGGCAGCGAATTCTATGTTTCCCGCATCTGGCTCGAATGACCCGCCGGCCGCCCGTGGCGTGCCGAATCCCGATAGAATCCGCCCGGTCCCAGCGGCCGGCGCCCGGCCTGCCCGGCGAAAGTGGCGGAACTGGTAGACGCACAGGATTTAGGTTCCTGCGGGTAACCCCCGTGAGGGTTCGAGACCTCCTTTCGCAACATATAACTCTTTGATTAAACTTTGAAAAAGCGGGTTTAAGTGTGCCGATCCTGTGCCAGACTTTTCCGGATTCGAAATGTTCCCGGGCATTGCGGCACAGTGGCGGCTGGCGGGCTCCGCGAAGTCGCTAGCGAATTGGCTGTCCCAATACGCGGACGGGGTCCGGCTAAGTGGAGAACTCAATTCCCAGTGCCGCCGGTATCCATTGCATCAGGACGACTGACCGAGACTGCTTTCGTCGATCCACAAGAACTGGTCGTCGGCCTGGCCAAAATGCCCGATCCGCAGCGCCTGCACGACCAGCGACTGCCGGCGCATCAACCGCTGGGAGCACGAGGTGGTCGTCAAGCGGATGCAGCGGCGGCTCGATCGGATGCCAAGGCTGGCCGGCTACGCTGCCAGTCCGTGGAGCACACGTTCGGGACGCTCAAATCGTGCAGGCGAGTAACGCACTTCCTGACGAAGACGCTACCGAGAGTACGAACCGAGACCAGCTTGCAGGTTCTGGCATACAACCTGAAGCGAATAATGCAGATCCTCGGCGTGCAGCCGCTCGATCGCGACGACGCGGGCGTGAGGCTCGCTCGCATCTCGTCGATCGTCTGACAGACTTCCCCCAGAACGGATGACAACTCCGGGCTGGGCGTTACCTTCATCGCTGCCCGCCGGCCATTTTGACACGGACTCTCGGGGCCGGGTTCGTGTCGCATCGATCAGTCATGGCCCATCTTCGGCCGCGACTGAGCAGCTTTCTCGCATGATATCGTCATCACGCAATAGACTAATTGAATGGCCCACTGTCCCGTACCAAGGCATCGTTACGATCAGGGCCATTTGTTCGTTTCGTGATTCGGACCTTTTGGGGCCCAGATGAAGAACCGGCCATTTCCAGTACGTCTTCGGTTCGCCCTCGCCGGAATTGCGCACGCACTGCGCGCCGAGAGTAGCTTCCGCACCCACGCGATCGCAACCGCCGCTGTCTTCGTGGCTTTGGCATGGCTGCGGCCAGCGCCTGTCTGGTGGGCGCTCGTGGCGCTTACGACCGTGGCCGTGCTCGCCGCAGAACTATTCAACACGGCGCTCGAGCAACTCGCCGATCGCCTTCATCCCGAACAGGATCCGCAGATAAGGGTGGCAAAGGATTGCGGTGCGGCTGCCGTGCTGGTCTTCAGCCTCGGCGCCATCGTCGTCGTTGCCGCACTGCTGCTGGACACGTTCGTGGGGTGACTGCCGAGTCCATCTCATTGCAGCGGCATTGCGAAGGCGAGCATCACGCCACCACCGCCGGCCGGTCTGACCGTGACCGCCGCGCCTTCGGTGCTGCCGTCACGCCGATTCATTGCGAAGCGCGCCGTCGATAGGCCTAGCGCTGCGCCAGCCGCGACGTCCGACGCCCAATGCTGATTGTGGTCCAGCCTGGCATAGGCCGTAGCACACGCAACCCCGTAACCCAGGATTCGGCGCAACCATCGGTACCGGTCGTCGCCCGATTCAGCGAAGGTCGCGCCGATAGCGAATGCCAGACTGGTATGGATAGACGGAAACGAGTCGCCGTCATCGAACCAACTGTTTGGATCGGTGGTCTCGTTCGGGCGTTGCCGTCCGAGCGAGAACTTCAGGACCTCGGTGCTTACGGCCGTGAAGGCGCTTGCCTCAAGCATCGATCCCAGCTCCCGCCAACCGCCAGGTTCGTCCAACATACCCGCGAGCAACCACGTGCCGGCCAGGAGCACCGCGGCGGGCAACGCATCCTCCGCACTGTTTGGGTCATCGCCGTTCAGTCCGTCCGCCGACTTGCCGACGAAGTGGTCGCGGACGTCGTCGTCGAACTGATGCACCACGCCTATTGCGACGAGCGTGCCACCGAATTCGAGCCAATCGCCTCCGTCCCAGCGCAATGGCGACGTGAAGTAGACTTTTGCGTCCTCGAGCACCTCGCGCGGTTGCACGGCCTGTGCGTCACAACGCATCGGGGCCGCGAAGGCTGCCAGTACGCCGCTAACGAGGATTACCGCGGCGACGATTCGGGCTCGACTGGGGCGGGACAAGGCCGTCATTTGTCGAGCTCCAAACCAGCTTGTAACGGGAGACCCAAATAGGATGCCATGCCAGGATCGCGCTGACGATTGCCCGGCCAACTCGTCTCAGAACCGGCGTCGGAGCGCGCTGACCACGCGACCGACGCGAGACGGCGATTTCAGGCGACCGGCGACCGATCCGACATTTCGATCCCAGCCATCCTGAAACTTCAGCCCTTCGACGACTTCCTCGATCCCGAATTTCTGCAGGAAGTAGCGTTCGGACGCCTTGACGCGGTCGCCGTGCCGGAACTGCTTATAGACTGTCTCCGCACCCTTGGGGTGATGCCCAATTTCTACGTCTAACGACACAGCGAATTTCCAGCGGCCGAGCTGTATCTGCGCAAGATAGAAGTCGAGATGTTCCTTGCCGATCTTGTAGAACGGGTCCCAGGCCTGCTCACGCAGGCAGGACGTGCGGAAGAGGGTCGAGTTGGGGATGAAGTCGAAGAGAGCATAGCGCTGGCCGCTCGACGTCGAACGGATCGTCGGATCTCCGACGGTCCCCTTGATGACCTTGCGGGCGTCGACTCGGATGTCGCAGGCGGTGCATTTGCGTGCACCGTCCTCCAGCCACACGCATGACACTCCGCCAATTCCGGGATTCTCGTCGAGCACTTCGGCAAGTCGGCCGATGTTGGCCGGCACGGTCTGGTCATCGTCCAGCATCAGCAGGTACGGCGTCGTGCACTGACGGACGATTTCGTTGCGGCCGGCCGCCAGTCCAGTATCGAACGGCAACCGCAGTAGTTTGAGCGGAAGGCGCGTTGCTGCTTCCGCATACATCGCTTCGCGCTCGGCGTCGATCTGCCCGTCGTCGGCCACGATGACCTGGTGCCACGTGTGCTGTGCGAGCGATTGGAGGCAAAGACGCACCTTGGGAGTGCGCATAAATGTCTTGACGCCGACGGTGATTCCGTTCGTCGCTTTCATCAAGCATCCCGCTGTTCGCCGTCCGTCCCGACCATAGGCCAGTATTGGGTCGGGAGGACAAGCGGCGAGTTCCGACCGTGCGTAGCGTACCATGCGCCGGCCGGCCTTGCGTCTCATGAGAATCAGATCGACGACGGGGCGCGATTGATTTCTCGATCCGCCGATGCCAGCACGGGCGCATTCGTGACATCGGGCACCTCACCTTCGAATAGCGCGACGAACCGGCCGGTGCATATGCTTGCCGGGCGCATGCCGACGGGCGACTAGGGGCTGTTGAAAACGCCGCGCATAAGGCGCAGTTCGACATCGCGAGTTCTGGCAGCGGACGCGATGCGCGGAGCCGATGTTCAGCAGGGCCGGGCTGTTCAGTTACGTGTCGGTGGAGAGCCGGATTCCGGCCAACCACCCGTTGCGCGCGGTCCGCGCGCTGCTCGACGAGGCCCTGGCCGCGATGAGCCGGGACTTTGACCGGGTGTATGCGGAGGACGGCCGGGCCTCGATGCCGCCGGAGCGGCTGGTGCGGGCGCTGGTGCTGCAGGTGCTGTACTCGATCCGCAGCGAGCGGCTGCTGATGGAGCAGCTGGACTACAACCTGCTGTTCCGCTGGTTCGTGGGGCTCTCGGTCGACGAGCCGGTGTGGGATCACTCGACGCTTCACCAAGAACCGCGAGCGGCTGCTCGAGGCGAAGATCGCCGAGGAAGCTTCTGCGCCGAGTGGTGCGCCAGCGCGCGCCGCGGCGGGCTGCTGTCGGACGAGCACTTCACGGTGGACGGGACGCTGATCGAGGCGTGGGCGGCGCCAGAAGAGCTTCCGTCGGCGCGACGGCCGGGACGAGCCGCCCGGCCCGGGCCGCAACCCGCGGTGGACTTCCACGGCGAGCGGCGCAGCAACGAGACGCACCTGGCGCCGCACGATCCCGAGGCGAAGCTCTATCGCAAGGCACAGAGCGCGCCGGCCAAGCTGCACTACCTTGGGCACGTGCTGATGGAGCATCGCACCGGGCTGCCGGTCGATGTCGAGGTGACCGAGGCGAACGGCTTGGCCGAGCGCGAGGCCGCCCTCGCCATGCTCGACCGCTATGCCGCGGCGCAGCCGTCGCACGCTGGCGGCCGACAAGGCTTACGACATGACCGAGTTCATCGCCGCGCTTCGGGAACGCCAGATCACGCCGCACGTCGCCGCCAATGACGGTCGCAGGGGAGGCTCGACCCTCGATGGACGGACTACACGTCACGCGGGCTACCGCGCCAGCCAGCGGCTGCGCAAGCGGGTCGAGGAGATCTTCGGCTGGGGCAAGGACGGCCGGCCGATGCGCAAGATGAAAGTCCGGGGCCTCGCAAAAGTCAGCTTCATGGCCAGTCTCACGCGTCGGCTGCTATGCCTTGCTGCGGGTCGCGCGGCTGAGCGCTTCCCCCGCACTTGTGTCTACATAGGGTCGGTGTCTGCAGAGCGAGCTTCATGTTCACGATACCCAGCCCAGCAAGCGAAACCGTTCCCGCGGAAACGCGCCGGGACGAACTCTCGGTCACAACCGCATGGTGACAAACTCGGGCCATGAGTCGCGTGACCGTCATGTCGACCTGTTCTGCAACAGCCTGCTAGGGCGCCGGATGGACCTCTCCAGGATCGCCAATCTGATGCTCTATGCGAACCACCCGGCACCGGGCGCGAGTTCTACGTCTCCCGCATCTGGCTCGAATAACCTGCCGGCCGCCCCTGGCGTGCCGAATCCCGATAGAATCCGCCCGTTTCCAGCGGCCGGAGCCCGGCCTGCCCGGCGAAAGTGGCGGAACTGGTAGACGCACAGGATTTAGGTTCCTGCGGGTAACCCCCGTGAGGGTTCGAGTCCCTCCTTTCGCACCATCCGGCGGTCTTTTCAGGCCGGCAGGGTGGGCAGGTCCGTGGCACAATAGCCGGCTTTTCCGGGCGGCCCGTGTGTCGCCCCAGGTCCTGTCGAGGTTCGATGAGCACCATGCAGATTTCCGTCGAGGCTACCGGCGCCCTCGAGCGCCGGATGGAAGTGAGCGTCCCGAGCGAGCAGATCGAGCAGGCGGTCGACGAACGCCTGAAGCAGGTCAGCCGCACCGCGAAGCTCAAGGGCTTCCGTCCGGGCAAGGCGCCGATCAAGATCATTCGCCAGCAGTTCGGCGCGCAGGTCAGGCAGGAGGTCCTCTCCGACCTGATGCAGTCGAGTTTCTCCCAGGCGATCACCGAGCAGAAGCTCACTCCGGCAGCCGGGCCGCGCATCGAGCCGATCTCGGCGGGCCCGGGCGAGGATTTCAAGTACCGCGCGATCTTCGAGGTGTTTCCCGAGATCTCGCTGAAGACCGTCGACGGACTCGCCGTCGCGCGACCGACGGCCGAAGTCACCGACACGGACATCGAAGCGATGGTGCAGAACCTGCGCGAGCAGCGCCCGCGCTTCGAGGCCGTCGAGCGCGAAAGCCGCGACGGCGACCGCGTGACGATGGACTTCGAAGGCCAGATCGACGGGCACCCGTTCGAGGGCAGCAAGGGCGACGACGTGGCCGTGATCCTGGGCGCCGGTCGCATGCTGAAGGACTTCGAGACGGGCATCACCGGGCTGCGCGCCGGCGAGCGCAAGCAGATCGCCGTCGGTTACCCGGCGGACTATCACAACAAGGCGCTGGCCGGTAAGACCGCGACTTTCGACGTGCACGTGAAGAAAGTCGACGAGCAGCAGCTGCCGCCGCTCGACGACGAGTTCTGTCGCGAGTACGGTGTGACGGAGGGCGGCATGGAGCAGCTGCTCGTGGAAGTCGCGGACAACATGCGCCGCGAACTCGCGCAGAACGTGCGCGGCCGCATGAAGCAGCAGCTGCTCGATCGACTGCTCGAGGCCAATCCGGTCGAAGTGCCCAAGGCGCTGGTCGACAACCAGGTGCGCGAGATGCAGATCGACACCGCGCGGCGCATCGGCGCCAAGGATGCGTCGCAGGTCCCGCCGCCGGAGCCGTTCATCGAGCCGGCCCGCCGTCGCGTTGCGCTCGGCATGCTGATCGGCGAGATCATCAAGACGCGCGGCGTCGAGATCGATCGGGCGATGGTCGACGAGCGGCTGAACGAAATGGCCTCCTCGTATCCCGACCCGGAATCGATCCTCAAGGCCTACCGGCAGAACCCGGAGGCGCTGCGGCAGGTCGAAACGATGGTGCTCGAGGACCAGGTGATCGATTACCTGCTCGCCCGGGCCCAGGTGACGGAGCAGCCGTCGTCCTTCAAGGAACTGATGAACTTCGGAGCGTAAGAGACCATGAGCCAATCACCCCGTGCCCTGAATCTCGTGCCGATGGTCGTCGAACAGACGGCACGCGGCGAACGCGCCTACGACATCTACTCGCGGCTCCTCAAGGAGCGGGTGATCTTCCTCGTGGGCCCGGTCGAGGACTACATGGCCAACCTCGTGGTGGCCCAGCTGCTGTTCCTCGAGTCCGAGAACCCCGAGAAGGACATCGCGATCTACATCAACTCGCCGGGCGGCTCGGTCAGCGCCGGCCTCGCGATCTACGACACGATGCAGTTCATCAAGCCCGACATCAGCACCATCTGCGTCGGCCAGGCGGCCAGCATGGGCGCGGTGCTGCTCGCGGGCGGCTCGAAGGGCAAGCGATTCTGCCTGCCGCACTCGCGCGTGATGATCCACCAGCCGCTCGGCGGCTTCCAGGGCCAGGCGACCGACATCGAGATCCACGCGCGTGAGATCCTCGACGCACGCGATCGCCTCAATGCCATCCTCTCGAAGCACACCGGCCAGTCGATCGAGACGATCCGCAAGGACACCGACCGCGACAACTTCATGACCGGCGACCAGGCGCAGGCGTACGGCCTGATCGACAGCACGCTGGTGCATCGTGGCGAGGGCGGCGAGCCGCAGCGTGCGTGAGCTTTCATAATGGGTTAAGTGACTGTTGGGCCGCGGTTTTTTGCGCGTGACCGGCGCTCCGTGGTATAACCGCGAGCAACCCAGACGGGCCGCTTCAGGAGCAGGGTTCCTTAATGGCTGACGATTCCCGCGGCAAGCACGACGACGGCAAGCTTCTGTACTGCTCCTTTTGCGGCAAGAGCCAGCACGAGGTCCGCAAGCTGATCGCAGGGCCGTCCGTATTCGTGTGCGACGAGTGCGTCGAGCTGTGCAACGACATCATCCGCGAGGAGCTCGAGGAGAAGGCGGAGAAGACCCGCGAGAAGCTCCCGAAGCCGCACGAGATCAAGAAAGTCCTCGACGAATACGTGATCGGCCAGCAACGCGCGAAGAAGGTCCTGTCGGTCGCCGTCTACAACCACTACAAGCGGCTGCAGAACAAGAGCGGCGAGCGCTCGCGCGACGACATCGAGCTCGCCAAGAGCAACATCCTGCTGATCGGACCGACCGGCTCCGGCAAGACGCTGCTGGCCGAGACGCTCGCGCGGCTGCTGAACGTGCCGTTCACGATCGCGGATGCCACGACGCTCACCGAGGCCGGCTACGTCGGCGAGGACGTCGAGAACATCATCCAGAAGCTGCTGCAGAAGTGCGACTACGACGTCGAGAAGGCGCAGACGGGCATCGTCTACATCGACGAGATCGACAAGATTTCGCGCAAGTCGGACAACCCGTCGATCACCCGCGACGTGTCGGGCGAAGGCGTGCAGCAGGCGCTGCTGAAGCTGATCGAAGGCACGATCGCCTCGGTGCCGCCGCAGGGCGGCCGCAAGCACCCGCAGCAGGAGTTCCTGCAGGTCGACACCTCGAACATCCTGTTCGTGTGCGGCGGCGCGTTCTCCGGGCTCGAGAAGATCATCATGAACCGCACGCAGAAGAGCGGCATCGGCTTCGTCGCCGAGGTGCGCGAACCGAATGCGCGCGCGCACGGCAGCGACCTGTTCCACGACGTGGAGCCCGAGGACCTGATCAAGTACGGCCTGATCCCCGAGTTCGTCGGCCGCCTGCCGGTGGTCGCGACGCTCGACGAGCTGGACGAGGCCGCGCTGATGCAGATCCTCACCGAGCCGAAGAACGCGCTGACCAAGCAGTACCGCAAGCTCTTCGACATGGAAGGCGTCGATCTCGAGTTCCGCGAGGAATCGCTGCGCGCGGTGTCGCGCAAGGCCATGCAGCGCAAGACCGGCGCGCGCGGCCTGCGCACGATCCTCGAGAACGTGCTGCTCGACATCATGTACGACCTGCCCGGCATGCGTAACGTGCAGAAGGTCGTCATCGACGAAGACGTCATCCAGGGCGAGAGCAAGCCCTACCTCGTCTACGGCGTCGAGGAGCCGCGGCTTGCGGCCGTCGAAGAGCGCCGCACCGGCTCCGATCATTGATCGTCACCTCTCCCGCTTGCGGGAGAGGTCGCCCAATGGGCGGGTGAGGGTCCCGAGCCCTCACCCTCGCGCCATCACTGTGTGACAGCGCTCGCTCCTCTCCCGCAAGCGGGAGAGGGGACTTGCAATTGTTGAAATCTCTCTTGAATCTGGCCGCTTCGTGCCCAAAGATGGCGTGCACCTGATCGCGTCGACGCCGGGTTGACTACCCGGCGGCCATTTCGCCTGCCCCTGGTCCGGAGACCTGCGTGACCACTCACGAAGACAGCCCGATTTCCCCGACTCCCGACGTGCCGGCCGACATGCTGCCGGTGCTGCCGCTGCGCGACGTCGTCGTGTATCCGCACATGGTCATTCCGCTGTTCGTCGGCCGCGAGAAATCGATCCTCGCGCTCGAACAGGCGATGAAGGTCAACAAGCAGATCCTGCTGCTCGCGCAGAAGCAGGCCGACGTCGACGAACCCGCCGCCAAGGACCTCTACGACGTCGGCACGATCGCCACGATCCTGCAGTTGCTGAAGCTGCCGGACGGCACGGTCAAGGTGCTGGTCGAAGGCGTCGAGCGCGCGACGGTCTCCGACCTGGTCGCGGGCGAGTACTTCACGGCCCGCGCGACCTCGCTGTCGGACGGTGAGCGCTACGACGAGCGCGAGATGGACGTGCTGGTGCGTTCCGTCGTGACCCAGTTCGAGCAGTACGTGAAGCTCAACCGCAAGGTGCCGCCCGAGATCCTCACCTCGCTCGCCGGCATCGAGCAGCCCGGACGCCTCGCCGACACGGTCGCGGCCCACATGTCGCTCAAGCTCGACGCCAAGCAGAAGGTGCTCGAGATCCAGGACGTGCGCCGCCGCCTCGAGCACATCCTCGCGCTGATCGAGGGCGAGATGGACGTGCTGCAGATCGAGAAGCGCATCCGCGGCCGCGTCAAGCAGCAGATGGAGAAGAGCCAGCGCGAGTACTACCTCAACGAGCAGATGAAGGCGATTCAGAAGGAGCTCGGCGAGCTGGACGACGCGCCGAACGAGATCGCCGAGCTCGAGAAGCGCATCGCGCGCGCCGGCATGCCGAAGGAAGCGCGCGAGAAGGCGAAGTCCGAACTCGCAAAGCTGAAGCTGATGTCGCCGATGTCGGCCGAAGCCACCGTGGTCCGCAACTACATCGACTGGCTGGTGAAGTGCCCGTGGCGCAAGCGCACCAAGGTCAAGCACGACCTGGCCGGCGCCGAGCAGGTGCTGAACGAAGACCACTTCGGCCTCGAGAAGGTCAAGGAGCGCATCGTCGAGTACCTCGCGGTGCAGCAGCGCGTGCAGACGCTGAAGGGCCCGATCCTGTGCCTCGTCGGTCCGCCGGGCGTCGGCAAGACGTCGCTCGGCCAGAGCATCGCGCGCGCGACGAATCGCAAGTTCGTGCGCATGTCGCTCGGCGGCGTGCGCGACGAGGCCGAGATCCGCGGCCACCGCCGCACGTACATCGGCTCGATGCCGGGCAAGATCGTGCAGAACATGGTCCGCACCGGCGTGAAGAACCCGCTGTTCCTGCTCGACGAAGTCGACAAGATGTCGATGGATTTTCGCGGCGACCCGTCGTCCGCGCTGCTCGAGGTGCTCGATCCGGAGCAGAACTCGTCGTTCAACGACCACTACCTCGAGGTCGATTTCGACCTGTCGGACGTGATGTTCGTCTGCACCGCGAACAGCCTCAACATCCCGCCGCCGCTGCTCGACCGCATGGAAGTGATCCGGCTGCCGGGCTACACCGAGGACGAGAAGTTCAACATCGCGCGGCGCTACCTGCTGCCGAAGCAGGTGAAGCAGAACGGGCTCAAGGCGGAGGAGCTCAAGGTCTCCGACCCGGCGATCCTCGACATCATCCGTTACTACACGCGCGAGGCCGGCGTGCGCAATCTCGAGCGCGAGCTCTCGAAGATCTGCCGCAAGGTCGGTGAAGGAACTGCTGCTCGAGAAGGACCGCGAAGCACATCTCGGTCACGCCGAAGAACCTGCCGAAGTACCTCGGCGTGAAGCGTTTCCGCTACGGACGCGCCGAGGAGAACGACCAGGTCGGCCAGGTCACCGGCCTCGCGTGGACCGAGGTCGGCGGCGAACTGCTGACCATCGAGGCCGCGATCGTGCCCGGCAAGGGCAAGCTGACGCACACCGGCCAGCTCGGCGAGGTGATGCAGGAGTCGATCCAGGCCGCGATGACCGTGGTGCGCAGCCGTGCGGCCGTGCTCGGCCTCGACGCAGGAGTTCTACCAGAAGGCCGACGTGCACATTCACGTGCCGGAAGGCGCGACGCCGAAGGACGGCCCGAGCGCGGGCATCGGCATGTGCACCGCGCTGGTTTCGGCGCTCACCAAGATCGCGGTTCGCAGCGACGTCGCCATGACCGGCGAGATCACGCTGCGCGGCGAGGTGCTGCCGATCGGCGGCCTGAAGGAAAAGCTGCTCGCGGCGCACCGCGGCGGCATCCGCACGGTGCTGATCCCCGACGAGAACGTGAAGGACCTCGCGGAGATCCCGGACAACATCAAGGACAAGCTCGACATCAAGCCGGTCAAGTGGATCGACGAGGTGCTCGCGTTGGCGTTGAAGAACACACCGCAGCCGCTGGCGGTCGCCGCCGAAGCCGCGGAGGGGGCCGGCGTGAAGCCTGCAGGCAAGCGCTCGGCCAAACGGTCCGGTAAACAAGTGCACGCCCACTGACGGGCGGACGAGGTAATACGCATGAACAAGAACGACCTGATCGATGCCGTCGCCGAGCGCACGTCGCTCGCCAAGTCCGATGCGGCGCGCGCCGTCGAGGCGGTGCTGGCCGCGGTGACCGACACACTGAAGAGCGGCGATTCGGTGACGATTTCCGGCTTCGGCACCTTCGTCATCAAGAACCGCGCGGCGCGGACCGGCCGCAATCCGCGCACCGGCGAAGCGATCGCCATCCCCGCCAGCCACGTGCCCGGCTTCAAGGCTGGCAAGGCCCTGAAGGATGCAGTAAACTAACCGGCTCCCAGTTGGCGGGTGCTTAGCTCAGCTGGGAGAGCGTCGCCTTTACACGGCGAAGGTCGGGGGTTCGATCCCCTCAGCACCCACCAGAATCGCGCGGAGTGGTAGTTCAGTTGGTTAGAATACCGGCCTGTCACGCCGGGGGTCGCGGGTTCGAGTCCCGTCCACTCCGCCATCTCTGGTCCGACCAAGACGAAGGCCCGCGCGAGCGGGCTTCTTCGTATTCAGGGTGAGGCATGCTTCAGCAAATCCGCGACAAGATCTCCGGCTGGTTCGCCATCGTCTTCCTCGGCGCCATCGCCGTGGTCTTCGTCTTCTGGGGCATCCGCTTCGAGAACAGCGTCGACAAGGCGGCAGCCACCGTCAACGGCGAGAAGATCCCGCTCGCGATGGTGCGCAAGGCCTGGCAGGAGCGGCAGACCGAATTGCAACAGCAGTTGCGCGGCGAGATCCCGCCGGCAGTCGCGAAGCGCGAACAGGCGGAGATGATCGACGGCTTCGTCAGCCGGGAACTGCTCACACAGCGTGCCCGCGACCTGGGTTACGTCGTCAGCGACCAGGAACTGGCCGAGACGCTCTACGCGATCCCGGCGCTGCAGGTGGACGGCAAGTTCTCGCGTGATCGGTATGCGGCGTTGTTGCGCCAGCAGGGCCGCACCGAGCCGGAGTTCGAGCGGGAGTTCCGTCGCGACCTCGAGACGGCGCAGCTCCGCGGTGGCATCGCTCTGTCCTCGTTCGTGACGCCGGGCGAGCTGCGCCGGCGCCTGTCGATCGAAGGCGAGACGCGTGACGTCGAGTATGCGGTGATTCCGGCCGCGAGCCTGGCCGCCGCCGTCACCGTGCCCCCGGCCGCGATTGCAGCCTTCTACGAGAAGCACAAGGCCGACTTCATGACGCCGGAAACGGTGTCGCTGCAGTACCTCGAGCTGAGCGTTGCCCAGGTCGCCGCGAGCGTGCAGGTCAGCGACGAGGCCCTGCACAAGTACTACGACCAGGTGGCGCCCGAGCGCTTCGTCGACCCGGAGCGGCGGCACGGCGCCCACATCCTCGTCGAGGCCGGCGCGGACGACGCGGCCGCGCTGAAGAAAGCCGGGCAACTCGCGGCCCGAGCCAAGGCCGGCGAGGACTTCGCGAAACTCGCCCGCGAGAATTCCGACGATCCGGGCTCGAAGCAGGCGGGCGGCGACCTCGGCTGGGCCACGCGGGAAGCGTATGTGCAGCCGTTTGCGGATGCGCTGTTTGCCATGCAGAAGGGCGAGATCCGCGGCCCGGTGAAGACGCAGTTCGGCTACCACATCATCCGTCTCGACGACGTCGAGCCTCCGCACCAGCGGGGATTCGACGAGGTGCGCGCCGAACTCGAAGCGGATTACCGCAAGGACCAGGCCCAGAACGGGTTCTACGAGAAATCGCAGCAGCTGGCGGACGAGTCGTTCGCGTCGCTGAGCGAACTCGACAGCGTCGGCAAGAAACTCGGCCTGCCGGTGCAGGCACTCGAGGGCTACACGCGCCAGGGCGGCGGACCGTTCGGCCGCGGACCGCAAGGTGATCGATGCGGTGTTCAGCGACGACGTGCTGCAGCAGCGCCAGAACAGCCCTGCGATCAACGTCGGCGACGACAAGGTGGTCGTGGTGCGCGTCACCGATCACAAGACTCCGCAGCAGCGTCCGCTCGCGGACGTCCAGCCCGAAGTCGAGGCGAAGTTGCGTGACGAAGCCGCGCGCACCGCGGCCCTGGCGGCCGCCCAGGCGGCGGCCGCGAAGATCGGCGCGGGCGAGGCGCTCGGCACGGCCGCCGGCGCGGGTGTGACGGTCGTGCCGAAGCAGTCGATCGGCCGCGCCGGCACGGAAGCTGTGGCCGCGGAGGTGGTCAAGGCGGCGTTCAAGGTTACTCGCCCCGAGCCCGGCAAGGTCACGGCCGGGACCGCCGTGCTGCCGAACGGCGACGCGGCGGTCTTCGCGGTCAGTGCCGTGCACGCCGGCGAGGCCGCGGTCGCTCCTGAACAGGTCGCGGCACTTCGCATGCAGACCGCTCAGCGGGCTTCGCAGCAAGCCGCCCTCGCCGAGTTCGACGCCTACATTCAGGAACTCGAGCGCACCGCCAAGGTGAAGAAGAATCCGGACGTCTTTGCGGAATGAAGAGGATGGGCTATAGGCATAGGCTATAGGCTATCGGTAAGAACAAGAAAGGCCGGCATTGCCGGCCTTTTTTCTTGTCTGATGCCTATCGCCTATCGCCTATCCGTTCATTCCGGAAAGCTCATTCCCACGTGGCTGTAGCCTGCGTCGACGTAGAGGACCTCGCCGGTGATGCCCGACGCCAGGTCCGAGCACAGGAAGGCCGCGGCATTGCCGACCTCTTCGGTGGTGACGTTGCGCTTCAACGGCGCGGCGGCGGCGACCTGCGCCAGCATCTTGCGGAAACCGCTGACGCCGGCCGCGGCGAGGGTCTTGATCGGGCCGGCCGAAATCGCGTTCACGCGGATGTTCTGCGGGCCGAGGTCGGCTGCCAGGAACCGCACGTTGGCTTCGAGGCTCGCCTTCGCCAGTCCCATCACGTTGTAGTTCGGCACCGAGCGCAGGGCACCGAGATAGGACAGCGTCAGGATCGCACCAGGACGGCCCTGCATCAGCGGCCGGCCAGCCTTCGCGAGCGCAGCGAGACTGTAGCTCGAGATGTCGTGGGCGATCTGGAAGCCCTCTCTCGTGACGCTGTCGATGTAGGTGCCGGCGAGCTGCTCGCGCGGCGCGAACCCCACCGAGTGGACGATGACGTCGAGTGAGCCCCACGCGCCGGCGACCTGCGAGAACGCGGTGTCGATCTGGGCGTCGGACGCCACGTCGAGCGGCATGACGAGCTTCGCGCCGAAGCCTTCCGCCATTTCGACCACGCGGTCCTTGAGACGGTCGTTCTGGTACGTGAAGGCCAGCTCGGCCCCCTCACGATGCATGGCCCAGGCGATGCCGTGGGCGATGGACCGTTCGGTCGCCAGCCCGACGATGAGTGCGCGCTTGCCTGACAGGAATCCCACTTCGTTCAGCCTCCGGTTTGACGGCCCGGGTCGACGTACACGACAAGCCGCTGGCCGGTGCGGAGCGACGACGACTCCCGCAGCCGGTTCCAGGTCATCAGCTCACGCACGGACACGTTGAATTTGTCCGCAATCTCCGAAAGCGTGTCGCCGCGCCTCACCTTGTAGGTCATCCTGTTCGTGTCGGCCGACGTCGTCGAGCCGCCCGGAATCTGCAGGCGAGTGCCGGGGCTGAGGCCGCTCGTCGCGGAAATTCCGTTGGCGTCGGCCAATTTCGGCACGGTGACGCCGTACTTGTGCGCGACGCCCCACAGCGTGTCGCCCGACCTGACCGTGTAGGTGCGCGATTTCGTCGACTTCGACGCGCCGGCACGCTGGTATTCCGGCAACTGCGCCGAAATGTCCTCGCGGGGTGCCGCGGCCGCGGCGAGCGTGGCGGTCGAGCCTGTCGCAGCGGGAATCACCAGCATGTCGCCGGGGTGGATCATCGAGCCGCGCAAGTCATTGGCCTCGCGGATCGAGTCGATCGGCACGTCGTAGCGCCGCGAGATCTGCGTCAGGCTCTCGCCCGAGCGGACCCGGTGCTGGATGACCGGAGGGGGTTCGATGGCTGCGACGGCCAGGGTGCCGGTGGCGTCCGGGTTCAGCATGGCCTGGCGGAACGCTTCGGCACGCTCGACCGGAAGCAGAAGACGGTACGGACCCTTCGGCGGCGTCGACATCCGGTTGTAGCCCGGATTCAGCGCGAACATGTCGTCGCGGCTGATGCCGGCCAGGTCGGCCGCTTCGCCGAGGTGCACCTGCCGGCCAGGATCGACCATTGCGAAGAACGGCTGGTTCGGAATCGGCGCGAACGTCAGGCCGTAGGCTTCGGGGTTGCCCACCAGCCGGCGCATGGCCAGCAGTTTCGGCACGTAGTCACGTGTTTCCGGTCGCAGGTCGAGGCTGAAGAAGTCCGTCGGCCGGCCGGCAGCGGAGTTGCGCCTGATGGCGGCGCTGACGGTGCCTTCGCCGCCGTTGTACGCGGCGATCGCGAGGAACCAGTCGCCGTCGAAGTAACGATGCAGGTACTCGAGGTAGTTGAGCGCGGCCTGCGTCGATTCGATGACGTCGCGCCGCTCGTCGATCCACCAGTTCTGCTCGAGTCCGTAGTGCCTGCCTGAACTCGGGATGAACTGCCACAGCCCGGACGCCCGGCTGCGCGAGTAAGCGACCGGATTGAAGGCGCTCTCGACCACCGGCAGCAGCGCAAGCTCCATCGGCATGCCGCGCTTCTCGATTTCGCCGACGATGTAGTGCAGGTAGCGGGCGCCGCGGCGGAACGTGCGGTCGAGGTAGTCCGGCTTCGTGCGGTAGCCCTCGACCTCGCGGTCGATGGCCCAGTTCTGCACGTCCTCGAGCGCGAAGCCGGCCCGGATGCGATCGAGCACGTCGACGTACTCGTCCGGCGCGAGCTTCGGCACCGCCGGCAGCGGAGGTGGCATCTCGGCCTGTTCCGCTGCGTCGGTCCCCGCCCCCGGCGGGTGCTGCGGGGCGGGCGGCAGGCTCGAATACGACGAGTCGGTCGTCGCGCAGCCGGCGAGCAGCAGGCCGAGCAGCGCGCAGGCCACAGCCGTGCGTGAGGTAAGGATCATGTCAGCGAAATCCGTCCTTCCACTGTCGCACCGAAGCGAAGACTTCGACGGGTGTGGCGAGCGCGCGGCCTGCATGTTGCTCGGCAGACGCCCGAACGGCGGCTTCGCGGCATCGCAGGAAGGGATTGATGCGCCGTTCCCGGTCGAGCCGGGAGGGCAGTGTGATCGCGTCGCGGCCGCGCATCTCGACGACGCGCTCCAGCGTGGCGCCGACGTCGGCATTGCCGGGTTCGGCGGCGGCCGCAAACTTCAGGTTGCTCAAGGTGTATTCGTGCGCACAGTACACCTCGGTCTCGTCGGGCAGGGCCGAGAGCCGGCCAAGGGACTCGAACATCTGGTCGGCCGTGCCTTCGAAGAGGCGGCCGCAACCGGCGCTGAAGAGTGTGTCGCCGCAGAACAGGGCTCCGTGTCCGGCGTAAGCGATGTGCCCCAAGGTATGCCCCGGCACCGCCATCACGGAGAATTCCAGGCCGAGATTTTCAAGATGGACAGCGTCTCCGTCGTCGAGCGGTTGGACCTCGAAGGGCAGCGCCTCGCGTGCAGGCCCCCAGACCGGGACCGCATGCCTGGCGGCCAATTCCCGGACCCCACCCACGTGATCGAAGTGGTGATGCGTCACAAGGATGGCGCGGACCTCGAGTCCCTGCCGTTCGAGCTCCGCTTCGACCGGCCGGGCATCGCCCGGATCGACCACCGCCACCGCGGCCGGATCGACCGGCGAGCGGATCAGCCAGATGTAGTTGTCCGAAAAGGCCCGCACCGGGCTCACCTGAAGCATTGCGACCCCCGTCGACGAGCGGGTCAAGAGTCCGGGCGCGCGTATTAGAACGGGTCGCGCCGGAAAATTCCAGAATATGTCGCACGTTTTTTCACCGTGGTACCGTGACTTGCCGCTATTCTTCCGCCACATGACCCCCGCACCATCCCCGCACCGCTGGCTGGAGACACCCCTTGGCGAGGCCGTGCTCGCCCGCGAGGCTGCGCTGTTGCAGGATGCGCTAGGTGACGTCTTCGGCTTCGAAATGCTGCAGATCGGCAGCTGGGGCGAAGCGGGGCGTCTGGTTGCCGGTGCCCGTACCCAGCATCGCTGCTGGATTGCGCCCGATGCCTCCGGACCCGGCGCCATCCGTGCCGAACTGCATCACCTGCCGATCGCATCCGCGTCGGTCGAGGCGGTGTTGCTGCCGCACACGCTCGAATACGCGCCGAATCCGCACGAGTTGCTGCGCGAGGTCGAACGCGTGCTGGTCGGCGAGGGCCACCTGCTCGTCTGCGGCTTCAATCCTCGCGGTCCCTGGGGATTGCGTCACCTCGCGACGCAGCGACGCTTCCCGCCGCCCGCGGTCCGGCTGATGAGTGAATCGCGAGTGCGTGACTGGCTCAGGCTGCTCGGGTTCGAAGTCGTCGATGCGCGGCGCTACCTGTTTGCGCACCAGTGGACGCAATTGCTGCCGGTGCGCGGCCGTGAATGGATCGAGCGGCAAGGACCGCTGATCGCGCCGCCGCTCGCCGGTGCATATTTCCTCAAGGCGCGCAAGCGCATGCACGCGTTGACGCCGATCCGCGCCGTTCGCCAGCGACGGCCGGTCGTGGTCGTCGGCGCGCCGGAGCCGACGTCGAGAAATGCGGCGTGACGACGGAGGTCACGATCCACACCGACGGCGCGTGCAAGGGCAATCCCGGCCCCGGCGGCTGGGGCGCGCTGCTCGTATGCGGCGAGCACCGCCGCGAATTGCACGGCGGTGAACCGCACACCACGAACAACCGGATGGAACTGACTGCAGCGATCGAGGCGCTCGCCGCGCTGAAGCGCGGGTGTCGCGTGCAGCTGTACACGGACTCGCAATACGTGCGCAACGGCATCACCGAATGGCTGCCACAATGGAAGCGGCGCGGCTGGAAGACGGCGGACAGGAAGCCCGTCAAGAACGCGGACCTGTGGGTGCGCCTCGAGGAAGAGATACAGCGTCACGACGTCAAGTGGCATTGGGTCAGGGGGCACGCGGGCGACCCCGGCAACGAACGGGCCGACGAACTCGCGAACCTGGGCATTGCGTCGCTCGCAGGTTGACGGACCGGGCGCGGGGATCGCGGATGGCGGCCGGGTTTGCAACGGCCGTACACTAGCGACCCACATTTGCGAGCGGCGATCGCCATGGATTTCATCGACCTGAAGAGCCAGTACCGTCGCATCAAGCCGTCGGTGGACGGACGCATCGCGAAGGTGCTCGAGCACGGCCAGTACGTCATGGGGCCGGAAGTGACGGAACTCGAGCGGCAGCTTGCGACGTATGTCGGGTCGAAGCACTGCGTCGCTGTGGCGAGCGGCACCGACGCGCTGCTGATCGCGCTGATGGCGCTCGACATCGGGCCCGGCGACGAGGTGATCACGGTGCCATTCACGTTCTTCGCGACGGCCGAGATGATCGCGCTGATCGGCGCCCGACCGGTCTTCGTCGAGATCGATCCCCGAACTTACAACATGGACCCGGCCAGGCTGGAGGCCGCCATCACGCCACGCACCAAGGCGATCATGCCGGTCTCGCTGTACGGGCAGTGCGCCGACATCGACGCGATCAACGCGATCGCCTGCCGCAACGAGCTGCCCGTGATCGAGGATGCGGCGCAGAGCTTCGGCGCCACCTACAAGGGCAGGCGGTCGGGTTCGCTCACCGCCATCGGCGCGACTTCGTTCTTCCCGTCCAAGCCGCTCGGCTGCTACGGCGACGGCGGTGCGCTCTTCACCGACGACGAGCGGCTCGCGAGCGTGATGCGCGAGATTCGCGTGCACGGCCAGGATCGCCGCTACCACCACCCACGGCTCGGCCTGACCGGCCGGCTGGATTCGATCCAGGCCGCGGTCCTGCTCGCGAAGATGGAGATCTTCGACGACGAAGTGGCCGGCCGGATCCGCATCGGCGCGCGGTACACCGAGCTCATCCGGAAGAAGTTCGGCACCGGCGCCGATGCGCGCGTTCGCGCGCCGCACGTCGAGTCGTTCAACACCTGCGTCTACGCGCAATACACCGTCGAGGTCGGGAATCGCGAGATCTTCGAGACGCGGATGAAGGCGCTCGGCGTGCCGACGGCGGTGCACTATCCGCTCGCGCTGCACATGCAGCCGGTGTTCGAAAGCCTCGGTCAGAAGGAAGGCGCCTTCCCGCTCTCGGAGGCCGCGGCGCGCAGAGTCATCAGCTTGCCGATGCATCCGTACCTGACGGATGAGCAGCAGCAGGCCGTCGTGGACGCTCTCGCGCAGGCCGTCGCCTGATCCCGGCCATGCGCCAGATCGTCTTCGACACCGAAACCACGGGTCTCGAGCCGGAGCAGGGTCACCGGATCATCGAAATCGGCGCGATCGAGATCGTGAACCGGCGCCGGACGGGCCGGCAGTTCCATCGCTATCTCTGCCCCGACCGCGAGGTCGATCCCGGCGCGCTGCAGGTGCATGGCCTGACCAACGAGTTTCTCGGCGGCCAGCCGCGATTCGCCGAGATCGCCGATGAGCTGCTCGAGTTCGTGCGCGACGCCGAGTTGATCATCCACAACGCGCCGTTCGACGTCGCGTTCATCGATGCCGAACTGAAGAAGCTGTCGGGCGACCGCGGCGCGCTGCGGGTGGCAGACCTGTGCGGGGTGCTCGATACGCTCGCCATGGCGCGCCAGTTGCACCCAGGGCAGCGCAACAGCCTCGACGCGCTCTGCAAGCGGTATTCGGTCGACAATGCGCACCGCGACCTGCACGGCGCGCTGCTCGACGCGGACCTGTTGCTCGAGGTGTACCTCGCGATGACGGGCGGGCAGGGCGCCCTGATCCTCGACGACGACGTGCAACAGCCGGGGCACCAGGCGTCGACGAGGCGCGCCGTGCGGCCGGACGGCGAGTTGCGCGTGTTGAAGGCGACCGCCGGCGAACGGGCGGCGCACGCCAGCCTGCTCAAGGTCCTCGACAAGGCCAGTGGCGGCAAGACCGCGTGGCGAGTGTTCGAGCCCGGCGAGCCGGCCGAATCCGGCTCATGACGACGACGCTCGGCCAGGCCTTCGCCCGCAATTTCCTGGGCCATGCGCCGGCCTGGTACAAGCTGACCGTCCTCGCGTTTCTGCTCGCCAATCCGGTCCTGCTGATCGTCGCCGGCCCGATGGTCGCCGGCTGGTGCCTGCTCGCGGAGTTCATCTTCACGCTGGCCATGGCGCTGCGGTGCTATCCGCTGCAGCCCGGCGGGTTGCTGGCGATCGAGGCCGTCGTCATCGGGCTGACGACGGCGGAGAGCGTCTACGCCGAAGTGACGCAGGCGTTCCCGGTCATCCTGCTGCTGGTCTTCATGGTGGCCGGCATCTACTTCCTGCGCGACCTGCTGCTGCTGGTGTTCTCGAAGCTGATCCTGGGCGTGCGCTCGCGGTCGCTGCTGGCCGTGTTGTTCTGCGCCGTGGCGGCGCTGCTGTCCGCATTTCTCGACGCATTGACGGTCATCGCGGTGGCCATCACGGTCGGCACCGGTCTTTACGAGATCTATCACAAGGTCGCCTCCGGAAAGCCCCACTCGGCGGCGAATCACGATGCGTCGCAGGATGCCGCGGTCGGGGCGCTGCATCGCCAGACGCTCGAAGACCTGCGCGCCTTTCTGCGCGGGCTGATGATGCACGGCGCGATCGGCACGGCGATCGGCGGCGTCATGACGCTGGTCGGCGAGCCGCAGAACCTGCTGATCGCGGAGCAAGCGGGGTGGAACTTCGGGCAGTTCTTCGTGAAGGTGGCGCCGGTGTCCGTCCCCGTGGCGATCGCCGGCCTGCTCACCTGCTGGTGCGTCGAGACGTTGCGCTGGTTCGGTTACGGAACGCCGTTGCCCGATGCGGCACGCACGGTGCTGCAGGACTACTACCGGCAGTTGTCCTCCCGCGCGACCGCAACGGACCGACAAATCGTCATCGTGCAGGCCGTCGTCGCCTTGATGCTCGTCGCCTCGCTCGCGTTCCACGTCGCCGAGGTCGGGTTGATCGGCCTGATGGTCATCATCCTCGCCACCGCGTTCACCGGCGTCGTCGAGGAGCACCGCATCGGCAAGGCCTTCGAGTCGGCGCTGCCGTTCACCGCGCTGCTGGTCGTGTTCTTCATTGTCGTCGCCGGCATCCACGACCAGCACCTGTTCGAACCGGTCATGCGCGAGGTGCTGGCCACCGAAGGCCGGGCGCAGGCCGCGGTCCTGTACCTCGCCACCGGCGTGCTCTCGGCCATCAGCGACAACGTGTTCGTCGCGAGCATCTACATCACCGAGGTCAAGGCCGCGCTGCTGCAGGGCGTGATCGACCGCGCGCAATTCGAGACGCTCGCGGTGGCGATCAACACCGGCACCAACGTGCCGAGCGTCGCGACGCCGAACGGGCAGGCGGCGTTCCTGTTCCTGCTGACCTCGACGCTGGCGCCGGTCATCCGCCTGGGATACGGCCGGATGATCTGGATGGCGCTGCCGTACTTCGTGGTCATGACCGCGGTGGGACTGGCCGCGGTCGTCGTCCTCTTATGAAAAGAAGGCCGCGCCGGGCGTCGCGCCGACCGGGTCAGCGGGCGGTCCGCGGGGCCCCGGTAGCTTGATGCTCGTCTCATTCGAGCGCTGATTTGTATGGCATTCTTAACGTAATAGCGAACTGGATAATTCCCTTACCCCTTTCCCAACACCCTGTTGCCCATGCCCAAATTCAACCTGCGCAATCTCAAGGTCGCGGTCGTCGGTCTCGGCTACGTCGGCCTGCCGCTCGCCGTCGAGTTCGGCAAGCAGTTCAGCACCGTCGGCTTCGACATCAAGCCGGACCGCATCGACGAACTGCGCAAGGGCCGCGACAGCACGCTCGAGGTCGACGCGGAGGAACTGGCCGAGGCGACCAAACTCACGTACACGACGAAGCTGGCGGACCTCAAGGCCTGCCGGGTGTTCATCGTGACCGTGCCGACGCCGATCGACGAATACAAGCGGCCGGATCTCACGCCGCTCGTGAAGGCGAGCGAATCGGTGGGCCAGGTGCTGAAGAAAGGCGACGTCGTCGTCTACGAGTCGACCGTCTACCCGGGTTGCACGGAAGAGATCTGCGTGCCGATCCTCGAGCGAGTGTCGGGCCTGAAGTTCAACAAGGACTTCTTCGCCGGCTACAGCCCGGAGCGCATCAATCCGGGCGACAAGGAGCACCGACTGCCGACGATCAGGAAGGTGACGTCGGGCTCGACGCCGGAAGTGGCCGAATTCGTGGATTCGCTTCTACCGGTCGATCATCACCGCCGGCACGCACAAGGCGTCCAGCATCAAGGTGGCCGAGGCCGCGAAGGTCATCGAGAACACGCAGCGCGACGTCAACATCGCGCTGATCAACGAGCTCGCGCTGATCTTCAACCGTCTCGGCATCGACACCGAAGAGGTGCTGCTCGCGGCGGGCACGCAAGTGGAATTTCCTGCCGTTCCGCCCGGGGCTGGTCGGCGGCCACTGCATCGGCGTCGATCCGTACTACCTGACGCACAAGGCGCAGGCGATCGGCTACCACCCCGAGATGATCCTCGCGGGTCGCCGGATCAACGACAACATGGGGAACTACGTCGCGCAGCAGGTGGCGCAGCTGATGATCCAGCGCCGGATCCAGGTCAGGGATTCGCGGATCCTGATCATGGGCCTGACGTTCAAGGAGAACTGCCCGGACGTCCGCAACACGAAGGTCGTCGACGTCGTGCGCGAACTCGAGAAGTACGGCGCCAGGGTCGACGTATTCGATCCCTGGGCCGACGCCGACGAGGCGGAGCACGAATACGGGCTGCGACCGGTCTCCAGGCTGAAGAGCGACACCTACGACGCCGTGCTGATGGGCGTTGCGCACAAGGAATTCAGGGCGATGGGCATCAAGAAGGTGCGCGCGCTCGGCAAGAAGTCGCACGTGCTGTACGACATCAAGTACGTGTTCCGGACCGACGAGGTCGATGGCAGACTGTGACCATGAAGATCCTCGTCACCGGCGCGGCCGGATTCATCGGGTTCCACACGTCGCAGCTCCTGCTCGAGCGCGGCGACGAGGTCGTCGGGCTCGACAATCTCAACGACTACTACGACGTACGGCTGAAGTACGCGCGCCTGGCGATCCTCGAGGAGTTCCCGAACTTCCGCTTCGTGAAGCTCGATCTCGCGGACCGGCCGGGCATGGCGGAGCTGTTCGCGCGCGAGAAGTTCGACCGCGTGATCCACCTCGGCGCCCAGGCGGGCGTCCGCTACTCGATCCAGAATCCGCTCGCCTACGTGGACAGCAACGTCGTCGGCATGGCGAACGTGCTCGAGGGTTGCCGTCACAACGGCGTCGAGCACCTCGTGTACGCCTCGACGAGTTCGGTGTACGGCGCCAACACCCACATGCCGTTCTCGGTGCACCAGAACGTCGACCATCCGCTCTCGTTCTACGCCGCGACCAAGAAGGCGAACGAGCTGATGGCGCACACGTATGCGCACCTGTATTCGCTGCCGGTGACCGGCCTGCGGTTCTTCACGGTCTACGGTCCGTGGGGCCGGCCGGACATGGCGCTGTTCCTGTTCACCCGCAACATCCTCGCGGGCAAGCCGATCGACGTGTTCAACTACGGCCATCACCGCCGCGACTTCACCTACGTCGACGACATCGCCCAGGGCGTGGTGCGCGCCTGCGATCGCGTCGCCCAGCCGAATCCGGCCTGGGACGGCGACGCGCCCGACCCGGCCTCCAGCCGCGGCCCGTACCGGCTCTACAACATCGGCAACAACAACCCGGTCGAACTGCTGCACTACATCGAGGTGCTCGAGCAGTGCCTCGGCCGGAAGGCGGAGAAGAACCTGCTGCCGCTGCAGGCCGGCGACGTGCCGGACACCTGGGCCAACATCGACGACCTCACGCGCGACGTGGGTTACACGCCGGCCACGCCGGTCGAGGTCGGCATCCGCGCGTTCGTCGACTGGTATCTCGAGTACTACAAGGACGGCGGTCCGCAGGACCCGAAAGTCGTCAACCTCGGCTGATTCGAGGGACAGCCCATGCCTCAGCGCAACGACCTGCCCGCATGGAAGGCCCTGCAGGGGCATGCGGCCACCGTGTCGACCCGTCACCTGCGCGAGTTGTTCGCGGACGATCCATCCGGACGCTTCGCGGCGAACAGCGTCGAGGCGCTCGACTTCGTCTACGACTACTCGCGCCAGCGCGTGACGCCGCAGACGACGAAGTTGCTGCTCGAGCTCGCTCGAGCCTGCGATCTCGAGGGCCGCATCGCCGCGCTGTTCGGGGGCGAGGCCGTCAACCACACCGAGCGCCGCGCGGCCATGCACATGGCGCTGCGCAACCGCTCGGGCCGGCCGATGTTCGCGGACGGCGAGGACGTCATGCCGGCTGTCCGGGCCGAGCTCGCGAAGATGCACGCGTTCGTCACCGGCGTGCACGAGGGGAGGATCACCGGGGCGACGTCCGCGCGATTCACCGACGTGGTGAACATCGGCATCGGCGGCTCCGACCTCGGCGTCGTCATGGCGACCGAGGCGCTGGCCCGCTTCCGCAACCGGGGCATCCGCCTGCACTGCGTGTCGAACGTCGACGGAGTCGAACTCGCCGACACGCTCGAGCAGGTCGACCCCGCGACGACGTTGTTCGTCCTGTGCTCCAAGACTTTCACGACGCTCGAGACGCTGACCAACGCCAACGCGGCCCGCGCCTGGCTGGCGCATGAACTGGGCGATGCGGCCGTCGGCCGCCATTTCGTCGCGGTCTCGACCAATCACGCCGCCATGGACGCCTTCGGCATTTCGCCCGGCTCGCGCTTCACGATGTGGGACTGGGTGGGTGGCCGCTACTCGCTCTGGTCCGCGGTCGGGCTCTCGATTGCGCTGGCCCTCGGCATGGATCAGTTCGAACGGGTCCTGCAGGGCGGCCACGAGATGGACGAGCATTTCCGCACGACCCCGCTCGAGCGCAACCTGCCGGTGCTGATGGGGCTGCTCGGCGGTCTGGAACGGCGATTTCCTCGGCCTCGACTCGCTCGCGGTGCTGCCGTACGACCGCCGCCTGCTATCGCTTCCCGGCCTACCTCCAGCAGCTCGAGATGGAGTCGAACGGCAAGAGCGTGACGCGGGACGGTGCGCCAGTCGGCTATCGCACCGGCAACGTGGTGTGGGGCGAGCCCGGCAACAACGCCCAGCACTCGTTCTTCCAGCTGCTGCACCAGGGTACGGCGCAGGTGGCGCTCGATTTCATCGCCCCGGTGAACGGATCCAGCCGATTCGCCGGGCACCAGGACCTCGCGCTGGCCAACTGCTTTGCGCAGGCCGAGGCGTTCGCGTTCGGCCAGACGGCGGGCCAGGTGCGCGCGGACCTGCTGGCAAAGGGCACGGCCGAGGCGGAGGTCGAGCGTCTCGTCCCGCACAAGGTGCACGCCGGCAATCGACCGAGCAGCCTGATCCTGATGCCGCGGCTCGACGCGCTGGCGCTGGGCCGGCTGGTCGCGTGGTACGAGCACAAGGTGTACGTGCAGAGCGTGATCTGGGACGTGAACCCGTTCGACCAGTGGGGCGTCGAACTCGGCAAGAAGCTGGCGGGATCGCTGGCGGAGCCGGTCAGCGCCGGGCGCTGGCCCGATGGTCCGGCGCACCTGCAGTCGCTGCTCGAGCGCGTGCGGCGCTGGCGGAGCGTCTGACCGTGCGCGCGCTGAAGGTCCACCTGATCGCCGCGGCCCGGCCGAACTTCATGAAGATCGCGCCGCTGTACCACGCGCTCGCGGCCTGCGACTGGTGCCGGCCGTCCATCGTGCACACCGGGCAGCATTACGACGCGAACATGTCGGACGCGTTCTTCCGCGACCTCGACCTGCCGTCGCCGCACTTCCACCTCGAGGTCGGCAGCGGCACGCACGCGGAGCAGACGGGCGGCGTGATGATCGCGTACGAAAAGGTGGCGATGCGCGAAAAGCCCGACTGGATCGTCGTCGTCGGCGACGTGAATTCGACCGCGGCGTGCGCGATGGTCGGCACCAAGCTCTGGATACCCGTGATTCACCTCGAAGCGGGCCTGCGCAGCGGCGACCGGCGGATGCCCGAGGAGATCAATCGCCTGGTCACCGACGCGATCTGCGACGTCTACTGGACGCCGTCGCCCGATGCGGACGCGCATCTCGCGCGCGAGGGCGTGCCCGACGCGAAGATCGATCGTGTCGGCAACATCATGCTCGATTCGTTCGAGATGATGCGCACCGCGATCGAGGCGGACGACACGCGCGACGCGATGGGCCTTGCGCCGGGCGGGTACGCCGTCGTCACGCTGCATCGGCCGTCGAACGTCGACCTGCGCGAAAGCCTCGTGCCGCTCGTCGACCAGTTGCTGGCCGTGTCGCGGGACCTGCCGCTCGTATTCGCCGTGCACCCCCGCACTCGCAAGAAGCTGCAAGAGTTCGGGCTCCTGGATCACGCTCTCCCATGCGGGCATTGAACAGGTCGGCGCCACGCCGGGTGAGCATTGTTCACCTCTCCCGCATGCGGGAGAGGTCGGGCGCAGCCCGGGTGAGGGTCCTCGCATCCACCTGACCGAACCGCTCGGCTACATCCAGTTCATGAATCTCGTGACCGGTGCGCGCGCGGTCATCACGGACTCGGGCGGCGTGCAGGAAGAGAGCACCTACCTCGGCATCCCGTGCCTCACGCTGCGCGAGAACACCGAGCGGCCGATCACGGTCAGTGAAGGCTCGAACCGCCTCGTGAAGCCGGATCGGCTGTATGACCAGGTCCAGGAAGTGCTGGCCGGCCGCTGGTCGACCGGACGCAAGCCCGCGCTGTGGGATGGACGTGCGGCCGAGCGCTGTGTCGCGGCGCTGAAGCGGCGCGCAGGAATCCAGTAGCCCTCACCCGGCCTGTCGGCCGACCTCTCCCGCACGCGGGAGAGGTGAAAGGGCCGTCACCCGGCCTCGCGGCCGACCCTTCCCGCGTGCGGAAGTGGTGTTGCGGTTCCTCTCCCGCTTGCGGGAGAGGGCCAGGCGGCGCGCTGTGCCGCGAGGGGTGAGGGTCGGCGCCTTCTGTTAGAATCGCGCTGCAGGGATCGCGCGGAGCGTCCAAAACAACCATATATAAAGCAAAGGCTTACACGTGAAAGTTACAGTGTTCGGTTCGGGCTACGTCGGCCTGGTCACGGGTGCCTGCTTCGCGGAAGCCGGCAATCACGTCGTCTGCGTGGACATCGACGCCGCGCAAGATCGAGCGCCTGCAGCAGGGCGAGATCCCGATCCACGAACCCGGCCTCGACGTGCTGGTGAAGCGCAACTTCGACAAGGGTCGCCTCAAGTTCACGACCGACGCGGAGGCCGGCATCCGCCACGGCCTGTTCCAGTTCATCGCGGTCGGCACGCCGCCGGAGGAAGACGGCTCGGCCGACCTGTCGCACGTGCTCTCGGTCGCGGAGACCATCGGCCGGCACATGACCGAGTACCGCGTCGTCGTCGACAAGTCGACCGTGCCGGTCGGCACGGCCGACAAGGTGCGCGAGCGCATCGAGCAGACGCTCGACGGCCGCGGCGTGAAGGTCGAGTTCGACGTGGTCTCGAACCCGGAGTTCCTGAAGGAAGGCGCCGCCATCGGGGACTTCATGAAGCCCGATCGCGTCGTCGTCGGCACCGACAATCCGCGCACCGCCGAGCTGCTGAAGACGCTCTACGATCCGTTCACGCGCAATCGCGATCGCATGATCGTGATGGACGTGCGCTCCGCGGAACTCACGAAGTACGCGGCCAATGCGATGCTCGCCACCAAGATCAGCTTCATGAACGAGCTGGCCAACCTCGCCGAGCGCATGGGCGCCGACATCGAGAAGGTGCGCGTCGGCATCGGTTCCGACTCCGCGCATCGGCTTCAGCTTCATCTACCCGGGCGCGGGCTACGGCGGCTCGTGCTTCCCGAAGGACGTGAAGGCGCTGGTGCACAGCGCCGGCGAGTACGACTTCGACGCGCAGCTGCTGAAGTCCGTCGAGGCGGTGAACAAGCGCCAGAAGCAGTTGCTGTTCACCAAGATCAACGCATTACTTCAAGGGCGACCTGCAAGGGCAGGACGATCGCGATCTGGGGCCTGGCATTCAAGCCGAACACCGACGACATGCGCGAGGCGCCGGCCCGCGAGCTGATCGAGGCACTGTGGAAGTCGGGCGCGAAGGTGCGCGCCTACGATCCGGTCGCGATGGGCGAGGCGGGGCGCATCTACGGCGCGCGCGCCGACCTCGAACTGGCCAGCGACCAGGACGCCGCGCTCGACGGCGCGGACGCGCTGGCGATCGTGACCGAGTGGCAGGAATTCCGCAGCCCGGACTTCGACGCGATCCGCGACGCGCTGCGGCATCCCGCGATCTTCGACGGCCGCAACCTGTACGAACCGTCGCTGGTCAAGAGCTTCGGGCTGCAGTACTTCGGCATCGGACGAGGCGAGTCGCTGCCGCAATAGCGATCGCGGGCCGACGCCCGCCGGTGGCGGGTCGCTGGCATGCAGGTGTGATGCGCATCGCACTCAGTATGTCCCCGGACGGCCTGTGCCCCCTACACTATCGGTTCGTCCCAATCGACAGTCGCTGGTGACCCGCATGCTCATTCCGATCATCCTTTCCGGCGGCTCCGGCACGCGGTTGTGGCCGCTGTCGCGCGAGCTGTACCCGAAGCAGCTGCTGCCGCTCGTCGGCAAGCGCACGATGCTGCAGGAGACCGCGGCGCGACTCGACGGCCTGCCGGACCTGGCGGGCCCCGTCGTGGTCTGCAACGAGAGCCATCGCTTCATGGTCGCCGAGCAGCTGCGCGAATCCGGCGCCGCGGCCCAGGCGATCGTGCTGGAGCCCGTCGGGCGCAATACCGCGCCGGCCGTCGCGGTCGCCGCGATCGTCGCCCTCGACAAGCAGGCGGCTGCCGGACTGGCCGCGACGGATCCCGTGCTGCTCGTGCTGCCGGCGGATCACGTCATCCGCAAGCCCGCGGCGTTTCAGGCCGCGGTCGTCGCGGGTCGGGCGGCGGCCGAGGCGGGCAAGCTCGTCACGTTCGGCGTTGTGCCCGATCGCGCGGAGACGGGTTACGGATACATCCGGCGGGCGAGCGGCGACGGCCCGACGTATGCCGTCGAAAGATTCGTCGAGAAGCCGGATGCGGCGACCGCGGCGACGTACGTCGCGTCCGGCGAGTACTACTGGAACAGCGGCATGTTCATGTTCCGCGCCCGCACCTACCTCGATGAACTGCGCCGTCACGCGCCGGCGATCCTTGCAGCCTGCGAGAACGCGGTCGCGGCCGCGAAGAGCGACCTCGACTTCACGCGCCTGCCGAAGGAGGAGTTCAGCGCCTGCCCGAGCGATTCGATCGACTACGCCGTGATGGAGAAGACGGCGTCGGCCGTCGTGGTGCCGCTCGATGCAGGCTGGAGCGACGTCGGTTCGTGGTCGGCGCTGCAGGACGCCTTGCCGACCGACGGGCAGGGCAACGTGATCTCCGGCGACGTGCTCACCGAGGCGACGACCGGCTGCTACCTGCATTCGACCAGCCGCCTGATCGGCGCGGTCGGCCTCAAGGATCACGTCGTCGTCGAGACCAAGGACGCGGTGCTGGTGGCGCCGCGCGACAGGGTCCAGGACGTCAAGAACCTCGTGGCGCGGTTGAAGGCGCTCGGGCGCTACGAGACATCGCTGCACCGCGAAGTCTTCCGCCCCTGGGGCAGCTACGACAGCGTCGACAACGGCGAGCGCTTCCAGGTGAAGCGGCTCGTGGTCAAGCCGGGTGCATCGATGTCGCTGCAGCTGCACCATCATCGTGCGGAGCACTGGATCGTCGTGTCGGGGACGGCCCGCATCACGCGCGGCGAGGAAGTCTTCCTGCTGGGCGAAAACGAATCCACCTACATCCCGATGGGCACGAAGCACCGGATCGAGAATCCGGGTAAAGTCGAACTGCACATCATCGAAGTGCAGTCGGGAAGCTATCTCGGCGAAGACGACATCGTGCGCTTCGAGGACATCTACGGGCGGTAAGGAGCCTTCCGGCCATGAACCCCATCACCATCAGCGGCATGAAGGCCTACGACCTGCGCGGTCGCATCCCCGAAGAGCTGAACGAGGATGTTGCGTACCGCATCGGCCGGGCCTACGCGGAGTTCGTAAAGCCGAAGAAGGTGATCGTCGGTCGCGACATCCGGCTGTCCAGCGAGCTGATCGGCAAGGCGCTGGAGGAGGGCCTGCTCGATTCCGGCGTCGACGTGTACGACATCGGCCTGTGCGGGACGGAGGTCGTCTATTTCGCGACGTTCGCGCAGCAGATGGACGGCGGCATCATGGTCACGGCGAGCCACAACCCGCCGGACTACAACGGCATGAAGTTCGTGCGCGAGGGCTCGCGGCCGATCAGCGGCGACACCGGGCTGCAGGACATCCGCAGGATCGCCGAGTCCGGGCAGTTCGCGAAACCCGCGCGGCGCGGCGAGCGCTTCGCGGTCGACATCATGCCGGCGTACATCGAGCACCTGCTTACGTACGTCGATCGCTCGAAGCTCAAGCCATTGAAGGTCGTCGTGCACGCGGGCAACGGCGGGGCCGGGCTGATCATCGACAAGCTCGAGCCGCTGCTGCCGTTCAAGTTCATCAAGGTGCACCACGAGCCCGACGGCGCGTTCCCGAACGGGGTGCCGAACCCGATGCTGGCGGAGAACCACCGCGCGCCGGTCGAGGCGCTGAAGAAGCACGGCGCCGACGTGGCGATCTCCTGGGACGGCGATTACGATCGCTGCTTCCTGTTCGACGAGCACGGCGTCTTCATCGAGGGTTACTACATCGTCGGCCTGCTCGCGGCCGCTTTCCTCGAGCGCGCGCCCGGCAGCCGGATCGTGCACGACCCGCGCCTCACCTGGAACACGCTCGACATCGTCGCGAAGTACGGCGGCGTCGCCGTCCAGTCGAAGTCCGGTCACGCGTTCATGAAGGCGAAAATGCGCGAAGTCGACGGCATCTACGGCGGCGAGATGAGCGCGCACCACTATTTCCGCGATTTCGCGTATTGCGACAGCGGCATGATCCCGTGGCTGCTGGTGCTGCAGCTGATGTCGCGGAACGGCAAGACCTTGTCGCAGCTGGTGGGTGAGCGAATGCGGCTGTTTCCGGCGAGCGGCGAGATCAATCGGCGTGTTCCGGACGCCAGGGCGACCATCGCGGCGGTGCTCGACAAGTACAAGCCGCTCGCGAGCGACCTCGACCACACCGACGGCGTCAGCGTCGAGCTGAGCCAGTGGCGCTTCAACCTGCGCTCCTCGAACACGGAGCCGTTGCTCCGGCTGAACGTCGAGAGCCGGGGCAACGAGGCCCTGATGCGCGAGATGACGACGCAGTTGCTCGACCTGATCGGCGGCGACCCCGGGTAGCCATCGCGTTCGGCGTCAGCGGCGCAGCACTTCGAGCAATGCCTCGTACCGCGTCGCGGCAATTTCCCAGGTGAATTGCTGGCGGACGCGCCGCCGCATGTTGTCGGCCCGGTGTTGCGCCGCGGCGGGGTCGCGAAAGACGCTCAGTATGGCGTCGGCCAGCGCGGTCGGGTCGTCCGGCGGAACCAGCAAGCCGTAATCGGCCGACGGGACTACCTCGGGAATGCCGTCGACGTCGGTCGCCACGATGGGCGTGCCGATCGCTCCGGCTTCCAGCAATACGAGACCAAAGGGTTCGCACCTGGACGGCAGTATGAACGCGTCAGCCGCGGCCATGGCGGCCATCACGTGCTCGTTAGGCAGGTCCGTGAAGAATTCGACGCGGTCGACAATGCCGAGCGCTGCGACCTGCTGCACGATCTCCTCGTACGTCGCATGCCCCGTGCGGCGCTGGCCGATCATCCACAGTCGCATGGAGGGGTGCGTGCCGAGGCAGATCGCAAACGCCCTTACGAGGACGTCGAGGCCCTTCTTCGTTTCGAAAGTCGCTACGGACAGCAGGACTGGTCCGCTCACCGGCGTTGCTTTGGGCTGCCGGATGGATCGGCTGGCGGTCGCCGCGGCCGGGTCGAGTCCGTTGTAAATGGTGCGGGTGCGCTCGGCTAGCGGTGCAGCCAGCCGCGGCACATCACGCGCGAGCGAATTAGAGCAGGCGACCACGGCATCGGCGGCAGAGTAGACCGGGCGCATGGCGCGGGCACGTTCTGCGTGCCTGAGCGTCTCGCGAATGTCGAGACCGTGAATGGAAAGCACGAGCGTGCCCCTGAACAGGCCCCATGTTCGCAAGGCCGCGAACAGCCAGGCTTCAGGCGTGGGGTAGTGGACGTTGATCACGGCAATCCTGTGCCTGCGCAGCAGGGCGCGGATGCGCAGCACGTTCGGTATCAGCGCCAGAGCGAAGGCGAGGCGGGTCCGCAAGGTTGATTGGGCCGGCGGAACAGGGCGGATCCTCCGGTGGAAGACGCGGTGCCCTTGCGGTGAATCCGTGTCGGCGTCGGCGTCGGCAAGCTGCAGGTAGTGGACCTGCCAATGACCGGAGCGCTCTAGTGCGGCGCCGAGATTCGCGATGACGGAGGAGACTCCCCCGGGTTCGAAGATCGCCCAAGGGCCAACCATCAGGTACCCGGGTCGGTGGCGCGGCGGACTGGATGACAGGTGTCGGAGCGGCAATACGGTGTCCCGTCGCGAGGTCAGTCACGGTGCCCGGCCTCATTGAACACGGAAACAGCGCGCGGGCCAAGTCAGCGTCGGCAGCACCAGCGGCGGGTCCCCGTCAGGTGCAGGTGCCTGCTGCGCTGTTTGGACTGACTTCCGTACCCGGTGAGTTCGTTGGTGCGGGGCGCGTACTCTGCTGCCCGCGGGCGCCGAGACCCATATTCCCGCGAAACCGGCCCGGCATCCGCCGGAATTTGACCCTCCGGCGCTCGCCCCCTAAACTACGCGCCCCTTGAAAGGGCGGTTAGCTCAGCGGTAGAGCACTGCTTTCACACGGCAGGGGTCGATGGTTCGATCCCATCACCGCCCACCAGACACCTACGCCGGCCCCTGCAGCCGGCGTAGTCATTTCGGGACACCGAGACCATGACCGTCCGCACTCGCTTCGCCCCCAGTCCCGACCGGCATGCTGCACATCGGCGGCGTGCGCACGGCGCTGTTCTGCTGGCTGTATGCGCGCCGCCACGGCGGCACGTTCATCCTGCGCATCGAGGACACGGACCGCGAGCGCTCCACGCCCGAGGCCGTGCAGGCGATCCTCGACGGCATGAAGTGGCTCGGCCTCGACCACGACGAGGGCCCGTTCTACCAGACGCGAGCGCATGGACCGGTACGGCGAGGTCATCCAGCAGTTCCTGCGCGAGGGCAAGGCCTACCACTGCTACTGCACGAAGGAGGAACTCGACGAGATGCGCGCCGCGCAGACGGCGCGCAAGGAGAAGCCGCGCTACGACGGCCGCTGCCGGCATCGCAAGGAGCCCGTGCCGGGCGTGAGTCCGGTCGTGCGCTTCCGCAATCCGGACGCAGGGCCAGGTCGTGGTCGACGACGTCATCCACGGGCCCGATCACGTTCGACAGCAGCGAGCTCGACGACCTGATCATCGCGCGCTCCGACGGCACGCCGACGTACAACTTCTGCGTCGTCGTGGACGACTACGACATGCGCATCACGCACGTCATCCGCGGCGACGACCACATCAACAACACGCCGCGCCAGATCAACATGCTGCGCGCGCTCGGCGTCGAGCCGCCGCGTGTACGCGCACGTGCCGATGATCCTCGGCCCCGACGGCGCCAAGCTCTCGAAGCGCCACGGCGCGGTGAGCGTGCTGCAGTACCGCGACGACGGCTTCCTGCCGGAGGGCCTGCTGAATTACCTCGGCCGGCTCGGCTGGTCGCACGGCGACCAGGAGATCTTCTCGATCGAGGAGATGGCGCAGCTGTTCGACATCCACGACGTCAACAAGTCGGCGCGTCGGCGCTGAACCTCGACAAGATGCTCTGGACCAACCAGCAGCACATGCTGCGCTCGACGCCGGAGCACCTCGCGACGTACCTCAGCGCCGCAGCTCGAGGCGCTCGGCGTCGACGCCGACGACATGGCCAAGGTCGCGGCGGTCGCGAAAGCCCAGCAGGAGCGCGCCAAGACGCTGAAGGAGATGGCCGAGAACAGCCTGTTCTTCTTCCGCGACGTGACGGCGTACGACGAGAAGGCGGCGAAGAAGCACCTGACTGCCGGAATCCGCGCCGCTGCTGAATGCCGCCCGCGAGCAAGCTTGCCGCGCTGCCCGACTGGCAGGCCCCGGCGATTCATGCGGCGATCCAGGCGGTCGCCGACGATCACGGGCTTGCGCTCGGCAAGGTCGCGCAGCCGATCCGCGTCGCCGTGTCGGGCGGATCCGTCTCGCCGCCGATCGACGTAACGCTGGAGATTCTCGGCCGGGAGACGACGCTGCAGCGTCTCGACCGCGCGGCCTAGGGATGTCTCGGCCTGTCCGCAGGTAGAGGCGCGCGAAGCCCGCGTGAGGCTGTCCGGTAGTGGCGTCCCCACGGGGATTCGAACCCCGGTCGCAACCGTGAAAGGGTTGTGTCCTAGGCCTCTAGACGATGGGGACGTCGTGGTGGAGCCAGACGGGATCGAACCGTCGACCTCCTGCATGCCATGCAGGCGCTCTCCCAGCTGAGCTATGGCCCCACGAGGGCCGCGCATTCTCCAAAACATAACGTGTGAAGTCAAACCCGCCCGGCCGCAGACCGGGCGAACCTGCGTTTGACATAACTGCGACGACAGTCACGCCGGCTGGAGGCCGGGTCGGGGTAAAGTCGGCGCGGATCATCGCCAATCATCAACTCCTACATTCGACAAAGCTCGCAAGTGGAAGAAAAATCTGAAAAAATGCCTATGGGGTGCGGAGTGATCGAGACTCCTGACGGCTATGGCAAGACGGGCGCACAAGCGCCTTGTCGAGGCTGAGGTCCCGGCTTGTCCATTCGATTCTTCAAGATGTACCTCAAGGTCCCGATCGTGCTGCTGGCACTGATCGAAGGATCGCTGCTGGTCTTCGCCCCGTATCTCGCCGCCGGCCTGCACACCGGCTACACGGACCTGTCCGCCGTCACGCCGAACGGCGGGCTGTTCCCGACCGCGCTGCTGTTCTCGTTCTTCGGACTCGTTTCGCTGTTCGCGGTCGGCCTGTACTCGACGCGGCAGCGCTCGGGCACTCGCGGGCATCTTCGTGCGCATCGTCGCCGTCGATCGCCAACGCCGCGGCGCTGTCCGCGCTGGTCTACTACTTCGTCCCGAGCCTGCGCATCGAGCGCGACCTGCTCGGCATCACGACCGGGATCGGCGTCGATCGCGAGCTTCGTCACGCGGCTGCTGTTCGAGCGCATCGTCGACGAGAATCTCTTCAAGCGGCGCGTGCTCGTGTACGGCGCCGGCAAGCGCGCGCAGAGCCTGCTCGAGTTGCGCCGCCGCGTCGGACACCCGCGGATTCCGCATCGTGGGCTTCGTGCCGACCGACGGCGACGAGGTCATCGCGCCGCCGGATCGAGTCGTCGACACGCCCGGCGGACCTGTATCCGCTGGGCGCTCGAGAACGACCTCGACGAGATCGTCATGGCGATGGACGATCGCCGCCGCGGCTTTCCCGATGCACGAATTGCTCGAATGCCGCCTGGCCGGCATCGACATCCTCGAACTGCCGACCTTCCTCGAGCGCGAGACCGGCAAGGTCCGCCTCGACGTGCTGAACCCGAGCTGGATCATCTTCGGCGACGGCTTCCGGGCATCGCCGCTGCAGCGCACGCTCGAACGCGGCTTCGACGTGCTGGCCAGCCTCGGCCTGCTGGTGCTCGCGTTGCCGGTGATGCTGTTCGCCGTGGTCGGCATCAAGCTCGAGGACGGCTGCGAGCGCCCGTGCTTTACCGGCAGCGCCGCGTCGGCCAGCACGGCGAGATCGTTCGAGGTGCTGAAGTTCCGCAGCATGGGCGTCGACGCCGAGAAGTCCGGCGCGCAGTACGCGCAGACCAACGACCCGCGCGTGACCCGTGTCGGCGGCTTCATGCGCAAGACGCGCATCGACGAGCTGCCGCAGCTGATCAACGTGCTGCGCGGCGACATGAGCTTCGTCGGCCCGCGCCCGGAGCGCCCCGAGTTCGTCGAGCGAGCTCGAGCAGAGCGCATTCCGTACTACCGCGAGCGCCACACCGTGAAGCCGGGCATCACCGGCTGGGCGCAGCTCTGCTACCCGTACGGCTCGTCGGAGAAGGACACCGTCGAGAAGCTGCAGTACGACCTGTACTACGTGAAGAACCGCAGCCTGCTGTTCGACCTCGCGATCCTCGTGCAGACCGTCGAGGTCGTGCTGTGGGGCAAGGGCGCGCGATAGCGAGGCGGCCGCCGGCGGCCGGCGGGCTGCCGGCGGTGGCCAGCGGCATGCGGCCGGGCCTCTTCCCTATGCGCGTTGCCGCTGGTCACTATCCGCATCATGACGGTCTCCCTCGGCATCCTGTCCTACGGACTCGCCGCCGGCGCGTTCCTGATCCTCACGCTGCTGCTGCTCACGAGCTGGGAGGGCCGTTCCCAGGGTGCGCGACTGATCGCGGCCTGCTGCGTCACGGCCGTCTGGGCGACCATCCTCGCGCTCGGCTGCGCAGTACGTCGATGATCTCCACGCCGCTGGTGCTGCTGGCGGAGTTCCTGCGCTACGGCGCGTGGTTCGTCGTGCTCACCGGACTGACGCGGCCAGCCGGCGTCGCGCGGCCGGCTGTCCGCGCTCGTGCACGTCGTCTGGGGCGGCGGCGCGCTGCTGACTGCTGGCGGCGCCGATGCTGATCCGCGCCGGCGTGCCGCTGCCGGCCCCGAGAGCGGTGCAGGTCAACGCCGGCCTGCGTGATGTCGCTGCTCGGGCTGATCCTGCTCGAGCAGGTCTATCGCAACGCCCGCGAGGGCGGGCGCTACGCGCTCAAGTTCTTCGTCATCGCCGTCGGCGTGATGTTCGCGTACGACCTGTTCCTGTACTCGCAGGCGCAGCTGCTCGACAGGACGTCGAGCCGGCGTCCTGGGATGCGCGCGGCTTCGTGGTCACGCTGATGGTGCCGCTGCTCGCGATCGCGGCGCGCCGCAATCCGCAGTGGTCGCTGAACGTCTTCGTGTCGCGGCACGTCGTGTTCTACACGACGTCGTTCATGGTCGTGGGCGGCTACCTGCTGCTGATGGCCCTCGGCGGCTACGCTGATCCGCCTCTACGGCGGCACCTGGGGCCGGGCGGCGCAGCTCGTGTTCTTCGCCGGCGCCGGCGTCGATGCTGCTCGCGCTGGTCGCGTCGGGCAGCCTGCGCCGCCGCCTGCGCGTCTTCCTCAACAAGCACTTCTACCGCAACAAGTACGACTACCGCGTCGAGTGGCTGCGGTTCATCCAGACGCTGTCGACGCCGGAGGAGGGCGTCGACACGCGCGACAACTGCCGTGCGCGCGATCGCGCAGATCATCGGCAGTCCGGGCGGCGTGCTGTTCCTGCGCAACGAGGACCGCGACCGAGTACAAGGTCGGCCGCGTCCTGGCCGTCCAGGCGATTTCACGGAGTCGCGGCGCTATCCGCCGCTGCCGCCGACCGACGAACTGGTCGCGTTCCTGCACGCGGCACCAGTGGGTCGATCGACCTGCGCGAGCAGCGCGAGACGCCGGACGTCTACCAGAACCTGTCGCTGCCGCGTTTCTCGACGACGGGCCAGGGCGCTATCGGCTCGTCGTGCCGCTGGCGCACGGCGACGAGCTGATCGGCTTCGCTGCTGCTGGCGAGCCCGCCGGCGCCGTTCAAGCCGAACTACGAGGACCGCGACCTGCTGAAGACCGTCGGCCGGCACGTCGCCGTGCACCTCGCGCAGTACGAGGCCGACCGGCGGCTGGCCGAGAGCCGGCAGTTCGAGGCGTATCACCGGCTGACGGCGTTCGTGATGCACGACCTCAAGAACCTGGCGGCGCAGCTCGCGCTGATCGTCTCGAACGCCGAAGAAGCACAAGCGCAACCCCGAGTTCGTCGACGACGCGATCAGCACCATCGCCAATTCGACCGAGCGCATGCAGCGGCTGATCGAGCAGCTGCAGCGTCGCGAGCTGCAGAGCCGTCGCGCGCCGCATCTCGATCAGCCGCGATCGCGCGCAGTGCGGCGGAGCGTTGCGCGGGCCGCGCGCCCGTGCCCGCGCTGCAGCGGTGCGGACGACGACGTGTGGGTCGAGGCCGATCCGGAGCGGCTCGACGATGATCGTCGAGCACGTCATCCGCAATGCGCAGGACGCCGTCGACGACGACGGCGGCGTGTCGCGTGATCGTCGACGGTGGACGGCGGGGCGGGCGACGATGCCGCCGTGCCGCACTCGGAGACCGCGACGCAGCTGCGGTGCCGATGGCGACGCTCACGGTCGTCGACGACGGGCGCCGGCATGTCCGGCGAGTTCGTGCGCGAGCGGCTCTTCAAGCCGTTCGACACGACCAAGGGGCCGAAGGGCATGGGCATCGGCGCGTACCAGGTACGCGAATACGTGCGCTCGATCGGCGGCCGCGTCGACGTCGCAAGCGTCGAAGGGCAGGGCACGCGCATCACGCTGCGCGTGCCGCTGTCGGGGCCGCCACAGAGCTCTGCCGCGGACGCCGACACACCGGCCGCCGCTCCCGCGTTAAGAGAAATCGCGACGCACCACGCAGTTCGCGCAAGCCCGGATTGCCTGCGTCGCACTCTGTGCAAGAGACTGCGCGCGTTCTGATTCAAGGCAAACCCGTCGCAAGGCGGGGACGCAAAGCCTCCGGTCCTCGGGCGTGTGCTGCGCCACGGATAGCGGGGTTGCCAGAAGCGCTGGAGCCGGCTGCGGAGCCCGTTCGATTCGCACTGCGCAACCCCAATCGTCCGCCCAAGCGCGCCCTGCCGACCCGCCAGGCGTTGCATGGGAGCGAACGACGATGGTTGCGAAGCATTCGATCGGCAGAAAAGCCCTCAGGCTCGGCCTGGCCACCCTTTCGATCGGCGCGACCCTGCCGGCCCACGCAGGCACAGTCGGGCCTCATCTCCCGGCTGATCAAACAGACCCAGAATCCGACGGTCAGGCGCACCGACCATCTCCGGAAGCCCGGCGCAACGCGTCGTCGCGGGCTCACTCTACGACTTCCGTCCGACGGCCAGCCGATCCCAACGGCGATCCGCTCACGTTTCGCATCTCCCGGCTGCCGCGCTGGGCGACCTTCGTACGGCGAACGGGTCGCCTGTCCGGCACGCCGACTCTCGCCGACGTCGGCCGCGATCGCGACATCAAGATTTACGTCAGCGACGGCACGAGCACGAGCGCGCTGTCGTTCAGCCTGCGCGTGGTCGCAGGTTCGCCGCCGACGATCGCCGGGACTCCGCCGGTCGCCGCGACCGCCGGCGTGGCGTATTCGTTCCAGCCGACGGCAAGGGATGCGGATGGCCAGGCGCTGACGTTCGCGATCGTCAACAAGCCGTCCTGGGCGACCTTCGATGCGAAGACCGGCCGGCTGAGTGGCACGCCGCCCGCGGCAAGCTCCGCCACCTACGGCAGCGTCGCGGTGTCGGTGACGGACGGCGCCAGCACCGCCTCGCTGCCGCCGTTCTCGATCACGGTGACGACGCCGAAGAACAATCCGCCGACGATTGCCGGGCACGCCCGCGACGTCGCTGCAGGTCGGGCAGGCGTATGACTTCAGGCCGACCGCCTCGGATGCCGACGGCGACCCGCTGCACTTCTACGTCGTCAACGCTCCGTCGTTCCTGGCGTTCGATTCGACCACGGGCCGCCTCCACGGCACGCCGCCGACCGGTTCGCAGGGCACCTATGCGGACGTGCTGGTCTCGGTGGGCGACGGCAAGGATGTGACGTTCCTGCCGATGTTCACGATCACGGTGGTGCCGCCGCCGGACACCTCGGCGGGCAATACGCCGCCGACCATCTCGGGAACGCCGGCGTCGACCGTCACGTCCGGCCAGGCCTACGCGTTCCAGCCGACCGCGTCGGACGCGGACAGGCAGACGCTACGCTTCGGCATCGCGAACAAGCCCGCCTGGGCCTCGTTCGACACCACGACCGGGCGCCTGTCCGGGACTCCGGCCGTCGCCAACGCAGGCACCTATTCGAACATCGTCATCTCGGTGTCGGACGGTGTCGACACAGTCTCGCTGCCGGCCTTCGCCATCACGGTGGTCGCGGCCAATCGCGCGCCGACGATTTCCGGCACGCCGGCCACCACCGTGACCGCGGGCAAGCCGTACTCGTTCCAGCCGACGGCGAACGACCCGGACGGCCAGGTGCTGGCGTTCGGCATCGCGAACAAGCCGGCCTGGGCGTCGTTCGATACCGGCGACCGGACGCCTCTCCGGTACGCCGTCGTCGTCCTACGCCGGCACCTACTCGAACATCGTCATCTCGGTGTCGGACGGCACCGCGTCCGCGACGCTGCCGGCCTTCAGCATCACGGTGTCCGCGCCGACGCTCGGCGTGGCCAACCTCACCTGGACGGCGCCGACGAGCAACGACGACGGCACGCCGCTGACCAACCTCGCCGGCTACAAGATTCGCTACGGCACCGTCGCCCGGCGCGTTGACCCAGGTCGTCGACATCGCGAACGCCGGGCTGACGACCGCGTCGATCGAAGGGTTGACGGCCGGCACCTGGTACTTCACGGTGTCGTCTTACAGCAACACGGGCGTCGAGAGCGCCGCGACCGCGCCGGTGTCCTACACGGTGCAGTAGAGCGGAATCCGGCGCCTTACCGGCACCCCCTGGCAGGGGGTGCCGGTAAGGCCGGTCCCGGTACGTTAACCTAATTCACAAATTTTCGACCTATCTCCTTGTATCATCCGCGATTGCTGGCCATCCCGTCCGCAGCAGGGAGGGGCCGGAATCGCGGGAGACAAGGTGGCCGACGAAAAGCCGAAGCTGTTGATCGTCGAAGACGACCCCGGGCTGCAGAAGCAGCTCAAGTGGTGCTTCGACGACTATGAGGTGATCGCCGCGACCGACCGGCCGCTCGGCCATCGCGGCCGTGCGCCGGCACGAGCCGCCGGTCGTGCTGCAGGACCTCGGCCTGCCGCCGGACGCCGAAGGCGTCACCGAAGGGCTCGCCACGCTGCTCGAAGTCCTGAAGATCGCCCCGCATTCCAAGGTGATCGTGGTCACCGGCCAGCTCGACAAGCAGAACGCCGTGCGCGCGATCGGCCTGGGCGCCTACGATTTCTACCAGAAGCCGGTCGACACCGACGTGCTGCGGCTGCTCGTGCAGCGCGCCTTCCAGATCCACGACCTCGAGGAGCAGAACCGCTCGCTGCTGCGACACCAGGGCGTTCATGCCGCTCGACGGCGTCATCGCCATCGGCGACTCGATGATGAAGGCGTGCCGCACGGTCGAGAAGGTGGCGCCGACCAATGCCACGGTCCTGCTGCTCGGCGAGAGCGGCACCGGCAAGGAACTGCTGGCGCGCGCCGTGCATACGCTGAGCCCGCGGGCGGACAAGCCGTTCGTCGCGATCAACTGCGCCGCGATCCCGGACACGCTGCTCGAGAGCGAGCTGTTCGGCTACGAGAAAGGCGCGTTCACCGGCGCGGTGAAGCAGACGCCCGGCAAGTTCGAGCAGGCCGACGACGGCACGCTGTTCCTCGACGAGATCGGCGACATGCCGCTCGCGCTGCAGGCCAAGCTGCTGCGTTTCCTGCAGGACCGCGTCGTCGAGCGCATCGGCGGGCGCGAGCGCATGCCGGTCGACGTGCGCGTCGTCTGCGCGACGAACAAGGACCTGACGCAGATCATCAAGACCGGCGAGTTCCGCGACGATCTTTACTACCGCATCAGCGAAGTCACGGTGCGAATCCCGCCGTTGCGCGAGCGAGGCGGCGACGCCGTCGTGATCGCGCAGGCGGTGCTCGATCGACGCGCCCGCGAGCACGGGCGGCCGATCAAGGGTTTCACGCCCGAGGCGATGAAGGCCATCGAGTCGTACCCGTGGCCGGGCAACATCCGCGAACTCGAGAATCGCGTCAACGGCGCGGTGATCATGACCGAAGGCAAGTACGTGTCGGTCGAGGACCTCGGCCTGCCGAGCGAAGGCGGCGCAGACCTGTCCTGGCTCAACCTGCGCGCGGCGCGCCAGCGCGCCGAGAACGAAGCGATTCGCCGTGCGCTCGCGGTGACCGGGTGGAACCTCTCGCGCACGGCCGACCTGCTCGGCATCACGCGGCCGACGCTGTACGACCTGCTCGCGAAGAACGACATCGAAGTGCCCGAAAAGCACGCAGAAGGATGACGCACGTGGTAACCGCAGACTTGCCGGCAGGGACCGGGTTGCGCCGCCGACGGACGTCGGCAGCCGCTATCGCCATGGTGATCGTCGCATTGACTCCGGGCTGCTCGCCGAAGGGCGAGGCGCTGTATGCAAGGGCGCCAGCAGAGTCTCGCCAAGGGCGAGGTCGGCGCGGCCGTCATCGACCTGAAGAATCTGGTCGAAGCCGAGCCCCAGAACGCCAAGGCTCGTGCACTGCTCGCCGAGGCCGCGTTGCAGTCGGGCGACCTTCAGGTGGCTGAGATCGAGATCCGCAAGGCGAAGGATCTCGGCGCCGCCGCGGCGCTCACGATCGGCACGGAATGCCGGCTGATGGCGGTGCAGGGTCAGTCCGACAAGGTGCTGACCGACTGCGTCACGGACAAGGCGCCGCCCGAGTCGCGGTCCCGCGTGCTCGTCGCGCGCGGCCAGGCGCAGTTGTCGCTGCATCGGCCGGCGGACGCGAAGGCCGAATTCGATGCCGCCGCGCAGGCGGAGCCGGGCAGCCTCGAAGCGCTGCTCGGGCAGGCATCGGCCGTCTACGAGATCTCGGGCCTGCGAGCGGCGCTCGGCCTGCTCGAGGGCGCGGGCAGCGCCGCGAAGGAACGACCACACTACTGGCTGGCCGTCGGACAGTTGAACGCCCAGGGTGGCGATTACGCGGCGGCCGAAAAGGCCTACGCAACGGCGGCCGAGAAGGCGCAGAACTCCGGTGCGAGCCGCGACCGGATCGCGGCCTTGGCGGGTCTCGGCGAAGCCCAGCTGCGCCAGGGAAGGATCAAGGAGGCGAACGAAACGGGCGACCAGCTCGCGCGGACGGCTCCGGACAACTCCTTACGTCATGGTCATTCGCGCCCAGATTGCAGCGGCCGCCGGCGACCTGGAGCAGGCCCTGACGCTGCTCGAGGACGTGCTCGCCAAGCAGCCCGGCAATGCGCAGGCGCGGACGCTGCTCGGCATGGTGAACCTGCGACAGGGCAACCTCGGCCAGGCGGAGATGAACTTTGCCGCCGTCACGGCCAACGATCCCGGCAACGTACACGCGCAGCGGTTGCTCGCGGAGACCCGGTCGCGACTGCAGAGTCCGCAGCAGACGCTGGAGTCGCTGAAACCGGCGCTCGAGGCCAATCCGGACCCGTCGTTGCTCGCGATGGCCGGACGGCTGAGCCTGGCGAGCGGTGATCGTCAGCAGGCCGTTGCCTATTTCTCGCAGGCGACGTCGCGGCAGGACGTGCAGCCGACACCCGAGGTGCAGCTCGAGGTCGCGAGCGGATTCCTCAAGGCCGGCGAATTCGACCGCGCAATCGACCTGCTGCGCGGGATGCCTCGCAGCATCAGCAGCGCGAGCGGCTATCAACGCGAGTACCTGTTGATCGCCGCGCTGCTGCGCAAGGGCGACAAGGAAGGCGCGATCGCCGAGGCCAAGGGCCTGCTCGAATCGTCGGGCAACGACCCGGCGGCGCGCAACCTCGTCGCCGCCGCGTACGCCGCGGCCGGCCAGCCGGGCGCCGGCCGCGAGCAGCTGGAGCAGGCGCTGAAGCAGAAGCCGGACGACATCGACACGCTGTTGAACCTGGCGCGCATCGACCTTGCCGACGGCAAGACAGTGGACGCGCTGGACGGCTTCACCAAGGTGCTGGCAATCGATCCGAAGAATCTGGTCGCGACGATCGGCGCCGCACTGGCGGCCGGCGCGGGCGGTGACAAGGCCGGCGCCGAGAAGTGGCTGCTCAAGGCGACAGCCGATCATCCCGACTCGTTGCCGGCCAAGATGGCGCTGGTGCGCTTCTACCTTGCGACCGGCAGCGCGGCCAAGGCGCAGGCGATCGTCGACGCGGAAGTGAAGAAGGCGCCGAACAACGCGATGCTCGCGAACATGCGCGGCATGCTGCTGTTGAACGCCAAGGACGGGCCCGGTGCGATCAAGAGCTTCGGCGACGCGGTGCGCCTCGCGCCGCAGGAGCCCGAGTACGTGATGAACCTGGCACGGGCGAGGCTGGTCACCGGCGATGCGAAGGGTGCGCTCGCCACGATGGACGAATTCCTGGCGGGCAATCCGAAAAACGTCGGTGCACTGCAGCTCGCCGCGGCACTCGCGCTGAAGGGGCATGAAGTCGAGAAGGCTGCCGGGTACGTCGAGCGGCTGCGACAGGCCGCGCCGGACATGCCGGCCACGGATCGTCTGGACGGCGACCTGGCGATGGCGCAGAAGCGGTACAAGGACGCCCTGAAGTCGTACCGCCGGGCGGGCGAGAAGGGCAAGGACAGCGCACTGGTGCTGGCCGAATACAGCGCCGGCCAAGCTCTCCGGGGCCGCGGACGCCGAGCAGCGTGTCGAGGAGTGGGTTGCGCTGCATCCCGACGATGCAGCGGCCGTCAGCATCGTTGCGGAATCCAAGCGTGCGGCCGGCAACCGTGACGCCGCGATCGAGCTGTACGAGCGGGGGATCGCCAAGTCACCCAGGGATGCCGTAATGCTCAACAACCTGGCCGTGATCTACCAGGAGAAGCACGATCCGCGCGCCGTCGAGATCGGGCAGCAGGCCTACAATCTCGCCCCGAATTCCGCGGCGATCATGGATACGTACGGCTGGATCCTGGTGGATGCGGGCCGGTTCGACGAGGCTGTCCCGTTGCTCGAGGCGGCGGCCCGGGCACTCCCGGGCATGGGCGAGGTGCAGTATCACTATGCGGCCGCGCTGGCCAAGGCCGGCAAGACCGCGGAGGCGCTTCCTCCGCTGCGCAAGGCGCTGGCCGGCGATCTTCCGCCAGCTAGTGCGAACTGACGCTCAGAAGCTCCTCAAGCAACTGTCAAAATAGACCCCCGAGTTACCAATATGCGGATCGACGGCAACGTTATGAGAAAGTGCGTCCGGACTGATGGCGAGCGCTCGCGTCCGCGGGCCTCGTCCTGCTGGCGGGCTGTGGCGGCACACACGACGGTCACGGAAAGCCCCGTCCAGCCGGCCCAAGCGCCCAGCGAGTACAAGATCGGGCCCGGCGACACGCTGCAGGTGTTCGTCTGGAACCACCCGGAACTCACCGTGACCGTCCCGGTCCGGCCGGACGGCGTCATTTCGACGCCGCTGATCGAAGGCGTGCCGGCCGAGGGCAAGACGCCGCCCGAGCTGGCCAAGGACCTCGAGAAGGCCCTGTCCGAGTACGTGCGCAACCCGACCGTCAGCGTGATGGTCACCAGTTTCGTCGGCGCCTACTCGGACCAGATCCGGGTGGTCGGCCAGGCGGCCAAACCCCAGTCGCTGCCATACCGGGCCAACATGACCGTGCTGGACGTGATGATCGCCGTAGGCGGGCTGGCGGAGTTCGCGTCCGGCAACCGGGCCGTGCTGGTGCGCCAGGAGAACGGCAAGCAGCTGCGCATTCCCGTTCGACTCAACGACCTGCTGGACGACGGCGACATTTCGGCCAACATGCAGATGCGTCCGGGCGACGTCCTGATCATTCCCGAGAGCCGGTTCTAGACCATGAAAGAAATCATCACCGAAATCATGGTGGTGCTGCGCGGCGCCTGGCGCTACCGCTGGCACGCCGTGGTGACCGCATGGCTCGTGGCCGTAGTCGGCTGGACCGGCGTGCAGTTCATCCCCGACAAGTACGAGTCGCGCACCCAGGTCTACGTCGACACCGAGTCGCTGCTCAAGCCGCTGCTGACGGGGCTCGCCGTCAATCGCGACGTCCTGTCCCAGGTCGCGATGATGCAGGCGGTCATGCTGAGCCGACCCAACCTGGAAAAGGTGGCGCAGAAGACCGACCTGCTGCTCGAGCGCGAAGACGCGCCGCGAACAGGAAGAGGTCATCGATTCGCTGGCCAAACGCATCGAACTCGCCCGCCCGACCGGCCCCGGCAACAGCCAGAACACCTTCGAGGTCACGTTCGAGGACAAGAATCCGGTGGTGGCACACAAGGTCGTGCGCACCCTGCTCGACACGTTCATGGAGGACAGCCTCGGTCTGAAGCGCTCGGATGCTGGCGTTGCGCAGCGCTTCCTGCAGAGCCAGCTGAAGGATTACGAGACCCGGCTGACCGAGGCGGAGCAGCGGCTGGCGCAGTTCAAGCAACAGAACGTCGGGCCTGTTGCCGGGCATGGGCGGCGACTACTACCAGCGGCTCGAGACCGAGATGGGTTCGCTGCAGCAGCTGCGCCAGCGCTATGACCAGTTGAGCCAGCGACGCGCCGAGTTCGCCCGCCAGCTCGAGGGCGAGGAGCCGACCTACGGCATCATGGGTTCCAGCGGCGGCAGCCCGATCGACGGCCAGATCGCGCGCTTCAAGGCGCAACTGGACGAGCTGCTGCTCACCTACACGGAGAAGCATCCGCAGGTGATCTCGCTGAAGGAGACGATCGCGCGCCTCGAGGAGGAAAAGCGCAGCGGCGCGAAGGTGTCGACGTCGGTCGCGCCGCCGGGAGCCGAGCTCACGCCCGACCAGGCGATGGCTCGCAGCCTGGACCTGAACCCCGTGTACCAGAACCTGCGGCTCAGCCTCAGCCAGGCGGACGCGGACCTCGCGGAACTGAAGGGCCAGATGGCGGCACAGCAGGCGGTCGTGGCCGAGCTGCGCAGCCGGGTCGACGCGATTCCGGAAGTCGAGGCCGAGCTGGCCCGCCTGAATCGCGATTACGAAGTCAACAAGACGCAATACGACACGCTGCTCACGCGGCTCGAGTCCGCGAAGATCTCCGAGGACGCGGACCAGAGCACCGAGAACGTGAAGTTCCGGGTCATCCAGCCGCCGACGGTTCCGTTCAAGCCGGTCGGCCCGATGCGCCCGGTGCTCGACACGATGGTGCTGCTCGCCGCGCTCGGGCTCGGCATCGGCCTCGCCGTCCTGCTGTCGCAGCTGCATCCGACGTTCACGACGCGCGACTTCCTGCAGAAGGTCACCGGCATCCCCGTGATCGGCTCGATCACGGCGGCCATCAACGAGAGCTTCGTGCCCTGGCACCGGCAGCAGTCGGTCCTGGTCGGCGGCGCGCTCGGCCTGCTGCTGATGGTCTACCTGTTGAACGTCGTGCTGTCCGAGCCCCTGCGCGCCGCCGTCCGCGGCATGATGGGCTGAGGTCCAAGTAATGAGTATCGTCGAACGAGCAATGCAGAAGGCGCAGCTGAAGGCGCAGGAGCAGGCGGCGCACGAGTCCGTCGCACCGGTGCCGCCGCCCGTCGAACCGGTCGCCGAAGCTCCGTCGCGGCCCGCATCCCGCATTCGTCGAATCGTCGCGTCGCGTCGAGCCCGCCGCTGCGGAGCCGGATCGGGCGCACGGCGTCGATCTCGCGTCGCTCACCGCCCGCGACCTCAAGCCGCTCGTCTGTCATCGATATCGATCAGCTGCGGCTCGAGGGCCGGCTCCCGGCCGACCAGATGGCGCGGCAGGTCGACGAGGAAATGCGGCGCATCAAGTGGCCGCTGCTGGCAGCCGTCGCGGGGCGCGGCGGGGCAAACCCTGCGCGCAACAACATCGTGCAGGTGACGAGCGCGTTGCCGGCGGAAGGCAAGACGTTCACGTCGCTCAATCTCGCGCTCAGCATCGCGCGCGACCGCGAGATGCGGGTGATCCTCGTGGACGGCGACGTCGCGCGGCCGGGTCTCACGCCCGACGCTCGGCCTCACGGACTACCGCGGCCTCAACGACGTGCTGGACGACCAGGAAATGGACGTCAGCGACGTCACCTACCAGACGAGCGTGCCGGGTCTGTTCTTCGTGCCGGCCGGCAAGTGGCACGATCAGTCGCCCGAGTTCTTCGCCGGCGCCCGCATGCAGCAGGTCCTCGAGGCGCTGAGCCGCCGGGCCGGGCAGGGCATCGTGATCATTCGACTCGCCGCCGCTGCTGGCCACGAACGAGGCTCAGGTCGCCTCGCGATATGCCGGCCAGGTGCTGCTGGTCGTGCGCGCGGATCACACGGAACAGCGCGCCGTGCTCGACGCGATCTCGTTGATCGACAAGCCGACGCCGGTCTGCGCGGTGCTGAATCGCGTCGAGGCCTCGGCGCTCAGCAAGTACTACGGCCAGTACTACTACGGTTACGGTTATGGAGACGGCCGGTCGGGCGGGAGCGGGAAGGGGAATGCATGATTGCGCCGAAACTCGCATCGCTGGCCGCGCGCGGGCAACCTGGCTCGCTGCTGCTCGGTCTCGTCTTCGTCGGTGCGCTCACGGCGGCGGGCCAGGCCGGCGCGCAGACGTTGCCGTACCAGTCGCGCGAGCGCGCTACGGTCGGCACCGGCCTCGGCCAGGTCGACCCTCCGCACGGCCTGTTCTTCGAGCCGCGGATCGAAGCGGCGGTGCAGTACGCCGACAACATCAACCTGGCGGAGACTTCGCAGGCCGAGGACAACGCGCTCGGACTCGAACTCGCGCCGGGCTTCTACGCGTCGTACGTCTCGGACCGCTTTGCGGGCGCGGCGGATTACTCGCTGATCGCCCGGGCGTGGGACGACAGCAACTACGACGACGTCGGCCAGAAGCTCGACGCGAACGGGCGCTGGACCGCGATCCCGGAACTGCTCTATATCGATGGCGAGGCCACGTACGGCGACACGATCATCGATTCGGCCCAGGGACTCAATTACGGCGGTCTCGGCATGTTCGGCCAGGACAACCTGGCCGAGCAGGCGACCGCTTCGGTGGCGCCGACGCTGGACAAGCGCTTCCGGATCTTCGAATTCCAGGCCACCTACTCCTATGGGCGGGTCTGGTATCTCGACGAGGGCAAGAGCCAGACGCCGGCGACCATCGGCGTCCTGTCCAACGACGACTCCGTGGACCAGTCGGCGAACGTCCGCTTCGGCACGGCGCGTGAGGACCGCAAGCTGAACGGCGGCCTCTTCTACGAATGGAACAGGTCGGACTTCGATCGCGCAGTGCCCTACGAGTACGAACGGGCCGGACTCGACGCCTCGTACCTGATGACGCGCTCGCTGTCGCTGGTCGGCGACGTGGGCAAGGAAAGCGCGCTGGACGAGAGCACGAGCGCAGGGCGGCCTCGACAGCGACTTCTGGAGCGCCGGGCTCAGCTGGAAGCCGGATGCGCGGACCTCCGCGGAAGGGCGGTTCGGCGAGCGATTCTTCGGCAACAGTTATTCCGGCACGATCACCCACCGCGCGCGCCTGGTGGAGGTCACGGCTTCGTATGCCGAGGAGCCGGCCGTGCAGTCGCGCAGCCTGGCACTCGGCGAATTCGATCCCGGCACGCTGCCTCCGGGCACGGATCCCGGCGTCGACGGCGGACGATTGAATGCCCAGCCGTACGTCGGCAAGGACGCGCGCGTCTCGGTCGTCGCGAAGGGCGCGCGCACCACGCTGTCGCTCTACGTCTTCGACACGCGCCGCGACTACCTGCGCAACGCATTCGGCGACGAACACGGCACCGGCGGTGCGCTGACCGGCACGCGGCGGATGTTCGCGAATTTTACGGTCGACGCCACGGCGATCTACACGGACATCCAGCGCGACGCGACGACAGCCGTCGCCGATCCGGTGTTCGCGACGCACGACTACGACACGCAGTTCATCCTGCGCGGCAACCGCGAATTCGGCCCGAAACTGACGGCGTCGCTCGAAGCCGGGTACCTGAATCGCTCGGGATCGTCGAACTACGACGGCTGGTGGGTGGGCCTGCGCGGACGCTGGATTCCGACGCTGCGTTGACCGGACGACGAGTGTGGAGACGAACGAAGAATGGATGCCGCCGTGCGACCGATCCTTGCCGAACGACCGAATGTCGAGCCCGCTGCGATCCGCAATGCGCTGACCGTCGACGTCGAGGAATATTTCCAGGTCGCTGCGTTCGAGCGGACGATCGCGCGCGAGGACTGGGCCAGTTCGGATTCGCGCGTCGAATTCAGCACCGGCCGGGTGCTCGACCTGTTCGCGTCGCGCGGCGTCGCCGGCACGTTCTTCGTGCTTGGCTGGATCGCCGAGAAGCATCCGTCGCTCGTCCGGCGCATCGTTGCCGAAGGGCATGAACTGGCGAGCCACGGCTACGATCACACGCGCATTCACAAGTTCACGGCCGAACAGTTCCGCGCGGACGTGATCCGCACCAAGGGTATCCTGGAGGACATCGGCGGCGTCCGGGTGCGCGGTTACCGGGCGCCGAGCTACTCGATCAACGGCAGGAACCTGTGGGCGCTCGACGTGCTGCAGGAGACCGGGCACGTCTACAGTTCCAGCATCTATCCGATCCGGCACGACCTCTACGGCATGCCGGAGGCGCCGAGATTCCCGTTCCGCTTCCGGCCGGACGGCATCCTCGAGATTCCCGTGACGACGGTCGAGTTCGGCGGGCGCAATTTCCCGTGCGGCGGCGGCGGCTACTTTCGCCTGGTGCCCTACCGCGCATTCCGCTGGGCGCTCAGGCGCGTCAACGAGACCGATCGCCAGTCGGGGCTGTTCTACTTTCATCCGTGGGAAGTCGATCCCGGCCAGCCGCGGGTGCAGGGCGCGCCGCTCAAGTCCCGATTCCGGCATTACCTCAACCTGGACGCCATGCACGGCGCGGCTCGAGCGCTTGCTCGACGGACTTCCGCTGGGGCCGCATGGACGCGTCTTCATCGACGAACCGGGTCGGACGACTGCCGCGCCCGGGTCGCGCGCCACGGCGTCGAGCGAGGCCGATCGACATGCACGCTGAGCCGGCCGTGCAGTCGCGAACCGCGGCACTGGATGCGGCGACGGAGAGTCCGGCCGCGGGTCGGGAACTCGCGGTGCGCGAATTCCGCGAAACGGACCGCGCGCAGTGGAACGCTTTCGTCCACGCGCAGCCGCAGGGCACGTTCTTCCACCTCGCCGAGTGGCAGGACGTGCTGCAGCGCTCGTTCGGCCACGCCTCGCACTACCTGCTCGCCGAGTCGGACGGCGCGATCCGCGGCGTGCTGCCGCTTGCGCAGGTCAAGAGCCGGCTGTTCGGCCACTCGCTGGTCTCCACGCCGTTCTGCGTGTACGGCGGCAGCGCTCGCGGTCGACGAATCCGCGCACTGCGCGCTCGAGGCCGCCGCCTGCGATCTGGCCGGCACCTCAGGTCGACTACGTCGAGATGCGCAACCGCGAGCGGCGCCATCCCGACTGGCCGTGCACGGACCTGTACGTCACGTTTCGCAAGGCGATCGCTCCGATCCGCGACGCCAACATGCTCGCGATCCCGCGCAAGCAGCGCGCAATGGTCCGCAAGGGCATCAAGGCGGAATTGCGTTCCGAAGTCGACGCCGGCGTGGATCGCTACTACCGGCATCTATTCCGAGAGCCTGCGCAATCTCGGCACACCGGTGTTCTCGAAGCGATACGCGCGCGTGCTGAAGGACGTGTTCGGCGCCGCGTGTGACATCGTCACCGTGATGGGCGGCGACCAGGAGGTCGCGAGCGTGCTCAATTTCTATTTCCGGGACGAGGTGCTGCCGTACTACGGCGGCGGGACGCCGCGCGGCCCGCGCAGTCGCCGGCAACGACTTCATGTACTGGGAAGTCATGAACCGCGCACGCGAGCGCGGCTGCCGGATCTTCGACTTCGGCCGCAGCAAGCGCGACACGGGCGCATTCGAGTTCAAGACGCACTGGGGCTTCGAGCCCGACGCCGCTTTACTACGAGTACTTCCTGGTCGGACGCAAGGAAATGCCGAACCTGAGCCGGATGAATCCGAGGTTTCACGCGGCCATATCGACCTGGCAAAGGTTGCCCGTGTCCGTCACGCAGCTGATCGGTCCGCCGGTCGCGAAGTACCTGGGCTAGGCGCTGGCCATGTGCGGCATCTACGGAATCATGGCGATCGGCGGCGCCAACGGCAGACCGCCGGAGACGCTCGATCGCATGGGCGCAGTCGATCCTGCACCGCGGGCCCGACGATTCCGGCGCGTTCGTGGACGGCGACTTGCTGCTCGGCATGCGGCGCCTGTCGATCATCGACGTCGCCGGCGGGCACCAGCCCGATCACGAGCGAGGACGGGCAGGTCGTCGTCGTGTGCAACGGCGAGATCTACAACTTCCGTGAACTGCGGGTCGAACTGGAGGCCAGCGGGCCACCGCTTCGCCACGCACAGCGACTCGGAAGTGGTCGTTCATGCCTACGAGGAGTACGGCGATGCGTTCCTCGACCGGCTCGAGGGCATGTTCGGCCTGGCCGTCTGGGACCGCCGGCGGCGGCGCCTGCTGGTGGCGCGCGACGCCTTCGGCATCAAGCCGATCTACTACGCCGCGACCCCGAAGGAACTGATCTTTGCGTCGGAGGCGAAGGCGATCCTGGCGGTGCCGGGCCAGTCCGCGCGGCTCGACCCGGCCGCGCTGGCGCAGTATCCTCGCGGTCGGCTACGTCTGCGCGCCGAACTCGATCTTCGCCGGCATGCGCAAGCTCGAGCCGGGCACGCCTGCTGGTCGTGGAGCGGGGCCGGGTCGCAGACGCGCCGCTATTATCGCATGCCGCCGTCGATCGACACCGAGCGGACCGAGGCGCAGTGGATCGACGAACTGCGCGCGCAGCTCGAGCGCGCAGTGCACGACCAGATGGTGTCCGACGTGCCGATCGGCGCTTTCCTGAGCGGCGGGATCGATTCGAGCGCGGTGGTGGCGTTCATGAGCCGCCACAGCGCCGCACCCGGTCAAGACGTATTCGATCGGCTTCCAGGGGTCGAGCGGCGCGGAGCTCTACAACGAACTGCCGTATCGCGCGGCAGGTCGCCCGAGCAGTTCGGCACGGACCACCACGAGATCGTCGTGCAGCCCGACGTCGTCGACGCTGCTGCCGCAGCTGATCTGGCACATGGACGAGCCGATCTCCGACGCGGCGTTCATGACGACCTACCTCGTCTCGAAGTTCGCGCGGCGCGACGTCACGGTGATTCTGTCGGGCGTGGGCGGCGACGAACTGTTCGGCGGATACAGGCGCTACCTCGACGAGCACTACCGCAGCGTCTACCGGCGCATGCCGGGTGTGCTGCGTCGCGGCCTCATCGCGCCGCTCGCGCGCGCGCTGCCGAGCGACCGGCACACGTCGACTGCTCAACAAGGTGCGCCTGGCGAAGGCATTCCTGCTGGCCGACGCGCTGCCGTTCGAGCAGCGCTACGCGGCCTACATGCAGGTGTTCGACGCGGCGGAGCGCGCGGCAGCTGTTGCGGGCGCGGCGCGGCACGATTTCGACGACTGCATCGCCCGCGGCTTCGCGGTCCGCCCAGACGGACGATCCGCTGCGACAGCTGATGGACGTGGACTTCGCGACGCAGCTGCCCGACGACCTGCTGCTGCTGACCGACAAGATGAGCATGGCCGTGTCGCTGGAGTGCCGCGTGCCGCTGCTCGACCAGCGCCTCGTCGAACTGGCGGCGCGCATGCCGGGCAGCCTCAAGATGCGCGGCGGCGAGCTGAAGCACGTGCTGAAGCGCGGCGCTGGCCGGACATCCTGCCCGACGACATCCTGCACCGGGAGAAGCGCGGTTTCGGTGCGCCGATCGGGCGCCTGGCTGCGCGCCGAGCTCGCGCCGATGCTGAAGCGACGTGCTGTCGACGCGAATCGATCGCGCGCCGCGGGCTGCTCGATCCCGACGCGGTCGAACGCACGATTCTCGAGCACGAGCAGCATGCGCGCCGATCGCACGGATCACCTGCTCGGCGCTGATCAATCTCGAGATCTGGTGCCGCCTGTACCTCGACGGCCTCGATGCCGCCAGCGTCACCGACGAAACTGCAAGGAGTCGCTCGCGGCATGAAGGTACTCTTCGTCTGTCATCGGGTGCCGTTTCCGCCGAAGCGCGGCGGCAAGATCCGGCCATTCAACATCATCCGGCACCTGCACGAGCAGGGGCACGAGGTCACGGTCGCGTCGCTGGCGCGCAACCAGGCCGAAGCTCGACGAGTCGGAAGGGCTGCGCGACCACTGCAGCGGCCGCATCGTCGAGGTCGTGGAGGACCGCGTCGCCTGGCCGCGCATGGTGGCGTGGCTGCCGACGACGCGTCCGTCGAGCTTCGGGTACTTCTATTCGCCGCGGCTCGAAGCGCCGCATCGACGCGATTTCGTCGGCGCCGGCGTCGACTTGATCTTCGTGCACTGCTCGTCGGTCGCGCCGTACGTGGCCGACCTGCCGTCGCGGGCCAAGATCATCGACTTCGGCGACATGGACTCGCAGAAGTGGCGCGAGTACTCGCGCCACAAGCCCTTTCCGCTGTCGGCCGGCTACTGGCTCGAGGCGGTCAAGCTCGAGCGCACGGAGCGGCTGCTCGCCGAGAAGTTCGACCTGTGCACCTGCACCACGCGCGCCGAGATGGAGACGCTCCAGGAACTCGGCGTCAGGCGAGCCGACGGGCTGGTTTCCGAACGGCGTCGATGCGGAGTTCTTCAAGCCGCATCCGGACGGCGCCTACGATCCGGATCTCGTCGCGTTCGTCGGCCGCATGGACTATTTCCCGAACCAGCAAGGCGGTGCTCAAGTTCTGCGCGGAGGTTCTGCCCGAGCTGCAGCGGCGCCGCCCGTCGACCGGTTCGAAATCGTCGGCGCGGATCCGTCTGCGGAGATTCGCGCGCTGAGCCGGCTGCCCGGCGTGACGGTCACCGGCTCGGTGCCCGACGTGCGTCCGCACGTGACGCGAGCGGCCCTGACGGTCGCGCCGCTCGAGATCGCGCGCGGCACGCAGAACAAGATCCTCGAATCGCTGGCGATGGGTGTGCCCGTCGTCTGCAGCCGCCAGGCGACCGGAGGCGTGGACGTCGTGCCGGGCGAGCACCTGCTCGAGTTTACGCACGCGCGAAGAGTTCGTCGAGCGTGTCCTCGGCATCCTCGATTCGCCTGAGCAGCGGCAGCGGCTGGCCCGCGCGGGCCGCGCGCGGGTGCTTTCGAATCACAGTTGGCCGAGTTCCATGCAGCGGCTGGACGGCCTGATTGCCGACACGATGGCTCGCGTCGGGCGCGGGCCAGCGGAGCGGGCGGCTTGACGCCGGTGCTGGATATGCGGCGCGTCACAAACCCCCGGGCGTCGGCCTCTATAATCATGACTTGCTCATTCCATAGAAAAAAGTCATGAAAATCAGTATTTTCGGTCTCGGATACGTCGGCGCGGTCTCGATGGCCTGCCTCGCCCGGGACGGACACGAAGTGGTCGGCGTCGACCTCGATCCGGTCAAGCTCGACCTGATCCGCAGCGGCCGTTCGCCGATCGTCGAGGAGGGCATCCAGGAGTTGACGGCGCAGGTGGTCGCGAGCGGACGGGTCCGCGTCACGGACGACATCGCGGACGCCATACGCTCCACCGAGCTTTCGTTCATCTGCGTCGGCACGCCGTCGAGTCCGAACGGCAGCCAGGACCTGTCGGCGGTGCGCCGCGTGTCCGAGCAGATCGGTGCGGCGCTCAAGGACAAGGCCGAGTACCACACGGTCGTGATGCGCTCGACCATCCAGCCCGGCAGCGATGCGACGACGTCGTGACCGACGGCCTGGAATCGACCAGCGGCAAGGCGGCAAACGTCGGATTTCGGCCTGTGCTTCCAGCCGGAGTTCCTGCGCGAAGGCACGTCGATCAAGGACTACGACAATCCGCCGTTCACGGCGATCGGCACCGACGATCGCGCGCGCGGCCGAGGTCGTGCGCCGCGTGTTCGGGCACCTGCCATGCGATTTCATCGTGACGTCGATCGGCGTCGCCGAAATGCTCAAGTACGCCTGCAATGCGTTTCACGCGGTGAAGATCACGTTCGCCAACGAGATCGGCCGGCTCGCGCAGTCCGTCGACGTCGATGCTCGCGCGAGGTCATGGACACTGGTCTGCAAGGACACGCGTCTCAACATTTCCGCCGCCTACCTGAAGCCGGGCTTCGCGTTCGGCGGCTCGTGCCTGCCGAAGGACCTGCGCGCGCTGACCTACGTGGCGAAGCAGAACGACGTGACGACGCCGATGCTCGGCAACGTCATGGGCAGCAACCGCGCCCACATCGACCACGCGCTCGACCTTGTGATGCAGTCCGGGCAAGCGGCAGCATCGGCATGATCGGCCTGAGCTTCAAGGCCGGCACGGACGACCTGCGTGAGAGCCCGCTGGTGACCGTGGCCGAGCGGCTCATCGGCAAGGGCTATCGACCTGCGCATCTTCGATCCCGGAGGTGAACCTGTCGCGCCTGCTCGGCGCCAACAAGCGCTACATCGAGCACAGCATCCCGCACATCGGCAGCCTGATGTCGAGCGACTGCGCATCGGTCGTCGAGCACGCGCGACGTGCTGATCGTCGGGCTGGCCAACGCGGAGATCCGCGCGGTCCTGTCCGCGGCGAACCTGGCCGGCAAGACGCTCGTCGATCTCGTCGGCTTGCCGAAGGACCTGCACGGCCAGGTCGCATACACGGGGATGTGCTGGTAGGCGGGTCGAGCCCGTCTACCGGATCGTTGCAGGCGTTCCCGGCCGGAGCATGGTCGATGCCGACTGAATGGAGTAGCTCGTGGCAATCGTGCCGTCGGGAACCGGAATCGTGACGTCAGTGCCGACGAGCGACGACAGCGCGATCGAGTGCTCGTCGAGTCGCCCGGGCGGACGCACCTGAATGCCGCGGCCCCCGGCAACCTCGAGTGCGCGCTGGTTCCTGCCGGCCCTGCTGCTGGTGCTGTTCGTCTATCGCGACACGTTCCGGTCCGTGGTCGACACCTGGGACACCAACAGCACATTTTCGCACGGATTCCTCATCGTTCCGCTCTGCCTCTGGCTCGCCTGGCGCAATCGCGCCGGGCTCGTTTCGGTCGAATGCCGGCCGTCCTGGCCGGGCGCGCTGGTCGTCGTGGGATGTGTCGCCGCGTGGGTCGTCGGCCGGGGCGTCGGCGTGCTCGGCTTCGAGCAGGCTGCCGCGATCGCGCTGGTTCCGGCGCTCACTCTCGCCATCTGCGGTGTCGGCGTGGTGAGGGTCATGGCCATGCCGCTCGCGTACCTGATCTTCGCGGTGCCGATCGGCCATGCGCTGGTGCCGTTGCTGATGCACACCACCGCCGACGTGGCCACGTGGGCGCTCAAGCTGTCGCTGGTGCCGGTGCACCGTTCGGACATGTACATCAGCATCCCGGACGGAAAGTTCGAGGTGGCGCGGGCGTGCAGCGGATTGAACTACGTCGTGACCGGACTGGCGCTGGGGGCCTTGTACTCGTACCTGACGTACGCGGGCTGGCGCAAGCGACTGCTGTCGATGGTCGCTTTCGTGGTCGTCCCGATCTTCGCCAACGGCCTGCGCGTCTACTTCACGATCCTGATTTCATATTTCACGCACATGCGTTTCGGTCCCGGTGCCGAGCATGTCTGGTTCGGGCGCGCGTTCTTCATCATGGTGATGCTGGCGATGTTCTGGGTGGGTCGCCGCTGGGGGGACGACGTCGCGCCCCCAGTGGCCGGCGCACGTCCGCAGCCGATGCATCGCCCGGTCGGTGCCGGCTGGGCCGCGCTCGCCGTCGCAATCCTCGCGATCTGCGCCGGGCCTCCGTACCTCGCATCGGCAACGACGGAGGTCGAACGCCAACTGGCAGGCGAGTCGGCCAGAGTCGCGTTTGGCGGAGGCCGGTCCGGCTGGGCCGGCCCGATCGAGGCCCGCGACTCGTGGAAGCCCCTCTACTCGGGCGCCCGATCGCAGGGTGCGACACGGTACACGTCCGCCACCGGCGAACCCGTCGACGTGTATGTCGCCGTGTACGGGCTCGGCACGAGCGGCGGCGCCGAAATGGTCTCGTATCAGAACCGCATCTTCCTGGACGAACACCGCAGTCTCGGGCGCGACAATGTTCGCCGCGTCGCACTCGGCGGCCTCGGCGGCCTGCGCGCGCGCGACCTGCAGGTCGACGACGACAGCGGCCGCCACCGGGTGTGGTACTGGTTCATGGTCGGCAAGCGGACGATGACCAGTCCGTACGCGGTCAAGGTCCACGAGGCGCTCGCATTCCTGACGCGCCGCGCGGTCACGGAACGCATCGTGACGCTGGCGACGCCGGAGAGCGCGAGCGACGAACGGACGCTCGACGATTTCGCCGCGGCGCATGCGGTCTGCCTGCGTTCCGGCTTCTCGGCAGAGGCATGCGTCAATTGACGACACGCGGTACACCCCGGATCGTGCAGGTCGTGCACCGGCTGGACGTCGGCGGGCTCGAAAACGGCGTGGTGAATCTCGTCAACCGGATGCCGGCGGAGCGGTACCGTTGCACGATCGTCTGCCTGGCGGGTTATAGCGACGAGTTCCGCAGGCGCATTCACCGTGACGACGTCGAGGTGCTGTCGCTCGACAAGAAGCCCGGCAAGGATCTGCCGATGTACGGGCGCATGTGGCGCGAACTGCGGCGCTTACGACCCGACGGTGGTGCACACCCGCAATCTCGGCACGGTCGACATGCAGTGGGTCGCGGCCGCGGCCGGCGTCCCGGCGCGCGTCCACGGCGAGCACGGCTGGGAGGCCTCGGACCCCGAGGGACTCAATCGCAAGAGCCTGCGAATCCGGCGCGCCTGCCGGCCGGTGATCCACCGGTACGTGCCGATGTCCCGGGACATTGCGCGTTGGCTGGAACGCGACGTCGGCGTGGCGCCGTCGCGCATCCGGCAGATCTACAACGGCGTCGATACGCGATTGTTCAGACCGCACGGCGCGTTGCCCGCCGATCTTCCCTGGCGCGGACGGAGTCCGCGGCTCGAGCCGGGACCGGCAATTCGAGCTTCGTCGTGGGCACGGTCGGCCGCCTCGATCCGGTCAAGAACCAGGGCACGCTGCTGCGCGCCGTCCGCAGGCTGATCGACGGCCGTCCGGAACTCGCCGGCATGCCTGCGCGTGGTCGCTGGCCGGAGACGGTCCGATGCGCGCGCAACTCGAGGCGCCTGGCGCGCGAACTCGGCTCGACGATCGCAGTCTGGTTCGCCGGGCCGGCGCGACGACACGCCGGCGATCCTGCGCACACTCGATGTGTTCGTCCTGCCGTCGATCAACGAAGGCATCTCCAATACGATTCTCGAGGCGATGGCGACGGGCCTGCCGGTGGTCGCGACGCGGGTCGGCGGCAACCCGGAACTCGTCGCCGACGGCGTCACCGGCGCCCTGTATCGGACGCGGCGACGTGGACGAACTGGCGTCGTTGCTGGCGAAATGCCTGTCGGACCCGGGGACACGCGCGTGCCAGGGCCGGGCGGGCCGGGACCGGGCGGAGCAGAATTTCAGCCTCGACGCCATGGTCAACGGTTACATTTCGCTCTACGACGAAGTCACGTCGCGGGCGCAGGCCGGTTGACAGCTCAACGACACCCCTTGACCAGAGGTCGCTAGACGCCCCATGTGCGGAATTACCGGAATGTTCGATACGCGCGGCCGTCGCGAGCTCGATCGCGCGCTGCTCAGGCGCATGAACGACTCGCAGGCGCATCGCGGCCCGGACGGGGAGGGCGAGCACCACGAGCCCGGCGTCGCGCTCGGTCATCGCCGCCTGTCGATCATCGACATCGCGACGGGCCAGCAGCCGCTGTACAACGAGGACGGCTCGGTGGTCGTCGTGTTCAACGGCGAGATCTACAACTACCAGGAACTGATCCCGGAACTGCAGGCGCTCGGCCACGTCTTCCACACCCGCAGCGACACCGAAGTCATCGTCCACGCGTGGGAGGCCTGGGGCGAGCGGTGCGTGGACCGCTTCCGCGGCATGTTCGCGTTCGCGCTGTACGACCGCAACCGCGAGACGCTGTTCCTGGCCCGCGATCGACTTGGCGTCAAGCCGCTCTACTATTCGCTGCTGCCGGACGGCACGTTGCTGTTCGGTTCCGAGCTCAAGTCGCTGCTCGTGCACCCGGCGCTCGGTCGGGAGATCGATCCGTGCGCGGTCGAGGAGTACTTCGCGCTTGGCTACGTGGCCGAGCCGCGCACCGATCTTCGTCGGCACCAGGAAGCTGCCGCCGGGCTCACCGGCTGACCGTGCGTCGCGGCGCAGCCCGTGCCCGAGCCCGTCGAGTACTGGGACGTCGCATTTCACGCTCGACAACCCGATCGGCGCTCGAGCGACGCGTGCGACGAGCTGAATCACCGGCTCGAGGAATCGATCCGGCTGCGCATGATCTCGGAGGTGCCGCTCGGCGCGTTCCTGTCGGGCGGCGTCGACTCGAGCGCCGTCGTGGCGACGATGGCGCGCATCTCGGCGGAACCCGGTGAACACCTGCTCGATCTCGTTCGACGATCCGGCGTTCGACGAGACCCGCTTCGCGCAGCAGGTGGCGGACCGCTACCGGACCCGTCATTTCGTCGATCACGTCGCGAGCGACGACTTCGACCTCGTGGACCGCTCGCGTCGCATCTACGACGAGCCGTATGCCGACAGCTCGGCGATCCCGACCTACCGGGTCTGCCAGCTGGCGCGCAAGCACGTCACGGTCGCGCTGTCCGGCGACGGCGGCGACGAGAATTTCGGCGGCTATCGGCGCTACCGCTTGCACATGATGGAAGAGCGGCTGCGTTCGGCGCTGCCGCTCGGCGTGCGCCGCCCGGTCTTCGGCGCTGCTCGGTCGCGTGTACCCGAAGGCCGACTGGGCGCCGCGGGTGTTCCGCGCCAAGTCCACGTTCGAGTCGCTCGCACGGACCTCGACCGAAGCGTACCTGCACAGCGTCTCGATCATCCGCGACGACATGCGCGCACAGTTGTTCTCGCCGGCATTCCGGGCACGGCTCGGTGGCTATTCGGCGCAGCGAGGTGTTCGCGCGCCATGCCGCGAAGGCCGGCACCGACGATCCGCTGGCGCTGGTGCAGTACCTCGACCTGAAGACCTATCTCGTCGGCGACATCAACACCAAGGTCGACCGGGCCAGCATGGCGCACTCGCTCGAGGTGCGCGAGCCGCTGATGGACCATCCGCTGGTCGAGTGGCTGGCGAGCCTGCCGACGTCGCTGAAGGTGCAGGGCCAGGAAGGCAAGTACCTGCTGAAGAAGGCGATGGAGCCGCACCTGCCGCGCGGAGATCATGTATCGGCCGAAGATGGGATTCGCGGTGCCGCTGGCGCGCTGGTTCCGTGGTCCGCTGCGCGCAGCGGGTGCGCGACGGCATGCTGGGCTCGACGCTGGCCGAGACCGGCATCTTCGAGCGCCGCGTGCTGCAGCACATGGTCGACGCGCATCTGAAGCGGGCACGCGCGACTACAGCGCGCCGCTGTGGACGACCCTGATGTTCGAGTCGTTCCTGCGCAACGTCCTGGCCGGAGGCGGCACGACGTCCGCGTTCGCGAGGCCGGATGAGCTTGCAGGATTCTGCACGTCCTCGACCACTCGGTCCCGCTGCACAGCGGCTATTCGTTTCGGACGCTGGCGATCCTGCGGGAGCAGCGCGCGCTGCGGCTGGGAGACGGTCCAGCTGACGTCGCCGAAGCACTACGGCGCCACGGCCGACGAGGAAGACGTCGACGGCTTGCACTTCTATCGTACCCGCGTGCCGAGGGCGGCTTGCGCGCGCTGCCGGTGCTCGACCAGCTGGCCGTGATCCGCGACACGCAGCGACGCCTGCGAGGTCATCGAGCGGACGCGCCCCGACATCGTGCACGCCGCACTCGCCATGCCTGAACGGCATTGCGGCGCTGCGCGCGGCGCAGGCGCGCGCGGCATTCCTGTCGTCTACGAGATGCGCGCGTCGTGGGAGGACGCGGCCGTCGATCACGGCACGACCACGGAAGGCAGCCTGCGCTACCGTCTGTCGCGCGGCCTGGAGACCTGGACGCTGCGGCGTGCCGATGCGGTGACCACGATCTGCGAGGGCTTGCGCGCGGACATCCTCGGCCGCGGCGTTGCCGCCGATCGCGTGACGGTCATTCCGAATGCCGTGGACCCGCAGGACTTCCCGCTCATCGACGCAGCCGGACGAGGACTGACAGTCGCGGCTCGGACTGCGCGGCGCCTTCACGCTCGGCTTCATCGGTTCGTTCTACGGCTACGAGGGACTCGATACGCTGGTCGCCGCGTTGCCGGAGATCCTGCGCTCGAGCCGCGCACGCGCGTGCTGCTGGTCGGCGGCGGCTTCGAGGAGGAGCGCCTCAAGGCGCAGGCGGCGGAACTCGGCGTTGCCGACAAAGTGATCTTCGCCGGCCGCGTGCCGCACGGCGACGTGGCGCGTTACTACAGCGTCGTCGACCTGCTCGTGTACCCGCGCAAGTCGATCCGCCTCACCGAGACCGTGACGCCGCTGAAGCCGCTCGAGGCGATGGCGCAGGGACGGCTGCTGATTGCGTCGGACGTCGGCGGTCATCGTGAACTGATTCGCGACGGCGAGACCGGGATTCCTGTTCCGGCCGGACGAGTCCGCCGGAGCTGGCCCGCGCGGTGCGGCGAGTGCTGGCGCAGCCGCGACCGCTGGGACGCGATCGCGAGCCGCGGTCGCCGATTCGTCGAGATCGGAGCGCAACTGGCGCGCCAGCGTCGCGCCGCTACGCGGCGCGTCTATGAACGCGGGCGCTCGCTCGCGGTCACGGCGGCGATGAACGAAGTCTTTGCGTCTGCTGCTGGTCGGCCCGTTGCCGCCGCCGTCGGGCGGCATGGCCAACCAGACCCGCCAGCTCAAGCGCCTGCTGGAGCAGGAGGGCCTGCACGTCGACGCTCGTGCAGACCAACGCGCCGTATCGGCCGGCCTGGGTCGCGTCGATTGCGGGGCGTGCGGGCGGCGTTCCGGCTGCTTCCCTACCTCGCGCAGCTGTGGCGACGAGGCGGCCGGGCCGACGTCGTGCACGTCATGGCCAACTCCGGGCTGCGCGTGGTACCTGTTCGCGGCCCCGGCGATCGCGCATCGCCAAGCGGCGGGGAAGCCTGTCGTCGTCAATTACCGCGGCGGTCTTGCGCGAGGAATTTCTCGCGCGGCTCGGCCGTCGGTGCGACGCGACATTGCGCGGGCACGCGTCTCGTGGTGCCGTCGAGATTCCTGCGAGGAGGTGTTCGGCGACTATGGCGTCGACGCCCAGATCATTCCGAACGTCGTCGATACGGACGATGTTCCGGCCCGCCATGCGGCGACGCCACTGGCCGGACCGCCGCGCCGCACGTCGTCGATCGCCCGCAATCTCGAACCCATCTACGGCATCGACCTTGGCGCTGCGGGCGATTGCGATGCTGCACCGCGACTTTCCGGGACTGCGCGCTGTCGATCGCCGGCTCCGGACCGGAGCGGGCAGCCTGCGGCGCATGGCGCGCGAGCTGGGACTCGGCAGACTGCGTGCGCGCTTCACCGGTCGACTGGACGTGACCGCAGATGGTCGAGCTCTATCAGCGCGCGGATCTCGTCCTGAACCCGGTGCGCGCCGACAATACGCCGAACTCGGTGCTCGAGGCGCTGGCCTGCGGCGTGCCGGTCGTCAGCACCGGACGTGGGCGGCGTGCCGCTATCTGGTCGAGCACGAGTCGCACGGCCATGCTCGTCGATCCGGAGTCGCCCGGACGCATTGGCGGTCGGCATGGCGCGCGTGCTCGCGGCGACCCGGAGCTGCGCGGACGAGCTGGTCGCGCGGGGCTCGCCCTGGTCGCAGGACTTGCTCATGGCCGGCAGGTGCGCGGCCGAATGGCTCGGCAGCCTACGGACGCGGACTGACGGACGCGACTGACATGTACACGCGCTTCTGCAGTTCCGTCCTGTTCCCGCTCCACGAGCGGCTGAAGGGCCACGACAGCGTCGCGCTGCGGCGCGAACTCGAGCGATCGCAGTGGTGGGAGCCGTGAACGCATCGAGGCGCTGCAGGCTGCGAACGCCTGCGGGCATTTCTGGCTCGCCGCGCCGATGAACGTGCCGTACTATCGCGAACGTCTTCGCCGATCTGCGGATTCGATCCGGCAGAGTCGCGTCCGTCGCGGATCTGCGGCGGCTGCCGTTCCTCACCAAGGCGATGATTCGCGCCAACGTCGAGCGACTGAAGTCGGACCGCGCGGGCAAGCTCGTCCGGTACAACACCGGGGGCTCGAGCGGCGAGCCGCTGGTGTTCTACATGGGAATGGGCCGCGATCGACACGACGTCGCGGCCAAGTGGCGCGCGACGCGCTGGTGGGGCGTCGACATCGGCGACGTCGAGGTCGTGCTCTGGGGCTCGCCGGTCGAGACTCGGCAAGCAGGATCGGCTCCGGCGCCTGGCGTGACCGGCTGTTCCGCAGCCACCTGCTGCCGGCGTTCCAGATGTCCGTGGCGCAGCTGGATCACTATCTCGACGAGATCGCGCGCCTGCGGCCGAAGATGCTCTTCGGCTACGCGTCCGCGCTGGCGCTGCTCGCCCGCCATGCCGCGAATCGCGCGGCGGACCTGGACGGACTCGGCGTCAGGGTGGCGTTCGCGACCGGCGAGACGCTGTACCCGCGAGCAGCGGGAAGTCGATCGAGCAGGTCTTCGGCGCGCCGGTCGCGAACGGCTACGGGTCGCGCGACGCCGGTTTCATCGCGCACCAGTGCCCGAGCGGCTCGCTGCACGTGTCCGCCGGAGCACATCGTCGTCGAACTCGTCGACGGCGACGGGCGAGCCGGTTGCAGCCGGGCGAGTCCGGCGAGATCGTCGTCACGCACCTGGCGCACCGGCGATTTTCCGTTCATCCGCTACCGCACCGGCGACATGGCGGTCATGGCGGTCCAGCGCCTGCGCATGCGGTCGCGGGCTTGCCGGTGCTCGAGCAGGTGCTTCGGCCGCAGCACGGACTTCATCCGCACGCGCGTCCGGCAACGTGATGCATGCGCTGGCGCTGATCTACGAGGTGCGCGACAAGCCCGGCGTGCGGGCGTTTCAAGTTCGTCCAGGCCGAGGACCTGTCGCTCGAACTGCAGCTGGTGGCCGGGCCCGGAGCTCGACCGCCGAGCGTCGAGGCGGCGATTCGCGCGCGGCCTCGAGAGGCGCATGGGGCGAGGGCACGGTGCTTGACGCTGCGCCGAGTGCCGGAGATTCCGCCGGAGAAATCGGGCAAGTACCGTTACGTCGTCAGTCGCGCCGTCGGTCCGTGACGCGCGCGCTGGTCGTGCGACGAGACTCAGACGGTGGCGAAGTTACGCTCGCGCGACGCGCGGGCGAGCCGCAGGCCATAGCGGAGCGGCGTGCGGTCCCAGGCCGCGACGCGCGGAATCTGGAATGGATCGGAGTCCGCTGCCGCCGCGCCCCAGGCCGTCGTCAGGGCCGTCACGAATCCGGCCTCGCGGGCCATCGCCACGTGCCGCGCATCGTAGTCCCGGTTCGGCTTCCCGTTCGGATAGGCGAACGGTGACGACCGGTGCGCCGATAATCTCCTCGAGCGTGCGCTTGCTGTCGACGATCTGCGCACGCGCGGTCGCATCGTCGACGCTCGTCAGGATCGGATGATCGATGGTGTGCGCGCCGATCTCAATGCCCGATTCGTGCAGCCTGCCGCACCTGGCCCCGCGTCATCATGAGGTCGGCCGGCAGTCGAGCACCGACGGCCTCCACGATCTGCTCGATGCGCCGGCCGCGCTCGCCGGGCTCGAGGTACTTGAGTTGCCGCAGCAGTTCGTCCACCAGTCGGCGCCGCGACGCGACGTCCGCCAGCGCGTGGTCGCCCATCCCGAGCGGGCGCAGGTCGAGACGTTGCGGCGCGCGTCGCACCGTCTCGATGACGGTGTCGTTGAACATCCGGCCGCCGTCCAGGAATCCCGGCGCCACGAACACGGTGGCTGGAATGCCCCGGCAGCGAGGATCGGCCGCGCCACGTCGCAGTTGTTCGCGTAACCGTCGTCGAACGTCACGCAGGCCGCGCGCGCGGGCAGCGTGCCCGCGCGCAGTCGCGCGACGGCGTCGAGCAGCGGCAGGACGTCGAAGCACGACCCAGCAGCTCCATTTCCGCCGTGAAGCGTCGTGCGTCCGGCTCGTCGGGCAGCAGTGGGTCGGGTTCGGGCAGCACACGATGGAAGATCAGCACCAGCAGCGACGGCCGCGGCCCCCGGCAGCCAGCAGCGCGGCGGCCGTGCGGAGGATGCGTCGTTCGATCCGGGTAGGTGCGCGCATGTCGACGGGCTGACTGTCCGGTACCGTCATGGCGTGAGGTCGTGTTCGCTGCAACCACTGCTCGAGCATGGCCAGCACCCAGATGAACACGCCGTAGTAACGCGCGTCCTCCTGCCCGTGCAGGTGCAGCAGACGGTCGATGAAATCCGGCCGGATGATGCGTCGCGCGCGCAGGTCCGCCAGATTGCCGTCGATCTGGTCGCGCAGTCGCGGCGTCTGCTGCAGCCACAATCCGAACGGCAGGCCGAATCCATGCTTCTTCTTGTGGATGATCTCGTCGGGCAGGAAGCCGGCCATGGCGCGCTTGTAGAAGTCGCGCAGCTTGGTGCCCGGCATCATCACGTCGGCCGGCACGCGCATGGACATGTCCACGACGTCCGGGTGCAGCATCGGATACGACACGCGAACGCCCGCGAGCTCGCTCATCGTCTCGACCTTGCGCAGGTCGTTGTCGGCGAGCGTGTATTGCCAGTCGTAGTAGAGCATGTGCGTTGCAGCGAATTCGACGCCGGCGCCGAGTCCCACAGTTCCTGCATCTTGCGGAACGTGCCCCGCTCGTCGGCGACGCTGCGGAAGTCCGGATGCAGCACCTCCGCGGTGCCGGTGCGCAGCAGGAAGTTCCAGGTCTCGAGCCGGGCGGGCAGTGGAATGTTGGCCTTCTCGACGTAACCACGGGCCTTGCGGACGAGCCACGGGCTCAGCGTCGGGCGGCCAGCAGCGGACTGCGGTTCGAGCATGCCGGCGCGCAGCAGCGCCGGCGTGCGCTGGTATCGCTCGAACATCTCCTGCTCGGCGTACCGCGAATTGCCCGCGAACAGTTCGTCGCCGCCGTCGCCCGGCCAGCAGATGGTCGACGCCGTGCTCGCGGGCGAAGCGCGCGCAGTAATAGACGGGCAACGCCGAGGAGTTCCCGAACGGCTCGTCGTAGGCGCGCGCGATCCGCGGGAAGCCGTCGGCGATGTCCTCACCGGTCACGACGTACTCGTGCCCCGGGCAGCCGAAGCGCGCGTTCGCGATCCGGGCGTATGACAATTCGTCGTATTCGGGATACCCGAAGCCGATGGAAAACGTCTGCGCCGGCGAGGGTCCGACTTCGTTCAACACGCCGGATACCGAGGAACTGTCGAGACCGCCGCTCAGGAAGGCGCCGGTCCTTGCGGACGGCGCACTGTCCCGCACTGCCGTGCGCAGCGATTCACGCAGTTCCCGTTGCAGCGCCTGTTCGTCCGCGCTCCGCTCGTCGGTGAAGCGCGCGTCCCAGTAACGGCTCTCGCGAACCTCGCCGCGCTCCAGTACGGCGCAATATCCCGGCCGCAATTTGCGCACACCCTCGAAAATTGTGCCCGGCGCGGGAACCATATGCAGCACGAGATAGTCGAACAGTGACTGGTGGTCAAGGCGGAGATCGTGGCCCGGGAACCGGGCGACGGTTGCCGCGGACGAACCGAAGACGAACGTGTCTCCCGCATGTGCATAGGTCATGCGTTCGATGCCCATGGGGTCCACCGCGACGACCACACGATTTCTTGCGTCGTCGATCACCGCGAGACTGAAACGGCCGCTTAATGCAGACAGGAAACCATTGACGGACGAGCAGTATGCGTCCAGGATCTCGTCCGCCGCTTCGTGCTCGATCCGGCGGCGATCTTCGCCCGTTCCGATGAACAAGGGTCCACCGCCGATGACTACGGTGACGTCGCGGCGCGACGCGACGAACCGCCCGTAGACGCTGCCTTGTCGACTGCGAACGTGCGCGGTCGCGTCCCCGCCCGCTGCATCGCTCGCTGCCCGAAAATAGTCGGCGACGGCCTGCGGGTCACGTGCACCGGGACGCCCTTCGTGGTAGCCGAAAACGCGCATGTAATGAGGTTTCTTATTCCAGTTCGATCGGGAGCCCGGGGCGTCGCGACAGCTTAACCAGTGCACGCCGCCGCAGCCGAGGAATCGGACGCAATGGCGCCGATATCTGTGAGGCCGATACGGAATTCTGCCCCATTTCCGGCTGCAAGTGCCGGCTCGCAGGCGCAGCGGAATGTGATCCGCGTCTCTCCCGCGCGGTTGCATGGCCCTGACGATGGTCGCAGACTACCCATCGGTCGGAGCGCGATTCGCGCCAAATCTGCCGCTGGCCCAACCGCGTGATCGCTTTCCGGTGCCAGCCACATCAGTCTTCGTCGAGCGGAGTGAATCATGAAGCGTAGGGAATTTCTCCAGGCGTCCGCCGGCCTCACAGGCGCGATCCTTCCAGCCGCAGTACTCGCGCAGTCCAAGCCTTGCCCACCGCCTTCAGTGAGCGTGCAGGGCGGCACCGCCGCCGCCACGACTTGCGTGCAGCCGACAGGCGGACTCGCGGACTGGGACCAGCGTGCATCCAGCGCCGGCGTGTTGTGGGCGCACCGATTCGACAACCCGAATGCGAAAGGCCTCTATTGGGGCCAGGGCGTCGACAGCAATTCGAGCGGCCGACGCATCGGCTACATCTCCGGCTCGGCCACGCAGTCCGGCTCGTCGGGCGTGCGGGCCGAACGGGGCGTGCTCGGCGACGGTTGCATGGAGTTCTACATCCCGGCCGGCGCGACCACGGGATCGTTCCGCTGGGGCCGGCCACTTTCGCCGGTGACGGGCTTCCCTTCGCAGGTGAAGGATGCCGCCGGCAAGACGTTCTGGATGGCGGACTCGACCGGCCCCGACGTCAACAAGCCGGGACTCACCGCAATGGACTGGCCCAAGTTCTACAGCACGTGGGCGGGCGATCCAAGCGGCAAGCAGTTCAACGCGGGCGGCGGCGTCTTCTGCCACCCTGCGGATCTCGGCAAGTACCAGAGGGCCATCCCGGCCGACGCGAACACCAGTGCCAACAACGAAATCACCTATGCCGGCGCGGGCGGCTTCTACATCCAGTACCGCGTCAAGTACAAGACCCTGCCAAACGGCGACAACCGCCTCGACTACGGTTATCCCGGCAGCGGCCTGCCGGCGTCGTCGAGCAAGTCGTGGATCCTCGGCAATATCGCCAACGCGGCGCCGAACCACGAGATCGTCTCGGTGATTCGCCCCGAAGCGCTGCAGAACGCGCACGGCATGTACGGCGCAATCGGCGCCTGGTGGTATGGCGATTCCAATCGCAGCCCGGGTTCGTACAAGATCCAGCCCGGCTATTCGGACACGTGCTCGATCACGAATCTCGGTCCGTGCTGGAAGTACCCGAAGGACAAGTGGGTCACGGTGCTGGTCCATGTCGTGCCGGGCCGACAGAACCCGCCGCCCACGTCGGCCGGCTGGGACACCTGGCTCGCCACGATCGCGACGAACTGGGACGGTGGCATCGAGGTCTGGGTCGCGGACGAAGACGACATTGCGGCCGGCCGCGGCTACAAGAAGATCCACAGCGCGCTGAACAAGTACGCATGGCACTACGACGCCAAGTATCCCAACGGTTCGAACTTCTCGCTGGTGAAGCTGGCGGGCACCGCCGTGCCCCAGGCGCCTGGATTCTCGTGGTTCGAGGTCCTGCCGTACGCCAATCCCGGTGGCACACAGGCGCAGCCCTACGTCAAGGACATCTGGCTGCTGTACGATCAGGTGATCTGCTCGACGCAGTTCATCCCGTGCCCCACGGTGTAATGGTGGAGTTCGTCGGACGGCGCACGGTGAGGGCGGCATGAAGAGACGCGAATTTCTTGCGGCGACGTCCGGCGCGGCAGGCTGCATGCTGGCGCCCTGGGTCGACGCCGCGGCCGCTCCGTGCCCACCGCCGTCGGTGGCGATCGCAGGCGGACCGTCGGTCAACACGGCGTGCTCGCCGTCGGTTGGGCCGGCGTGGTTCAACGGGATGCCGGTGAACGCCTGGGCGCAACCGACCGGCAACACGCTCGATGCGGTCCAGTTCAAGCCGATGGTCGATCCGGGCGGGTATTCGGGCCTCGCGCCATCCGGCATCCTCGCCTACAGCGGCGGACTGGTGGACGACGCGCGGCGCGAGTTCCTCATGGTTGCGGACGGCGGTCACAGCGACTACGTCGGCAACGAGGGTTACGCGCTCGCGCTGTGGGCAGACTCGCCGTACTGGTACCGGTTGAACGATCCGACGCCGGCGAGTTTCATCTGGCAGGGTGTGGCGCAGAATTCGAACGTCGTCGGCGGAACGACGCGTTTCCGCGACGGGCGGTCGACGTCGATGCATACCTACGGCATTCCGCAATACGTGCGTGGCAAAGTGTGGTTCCCGGCGCAGGGTCACACGACCGGCGGTTCGGGCTCGTGGATCAACGGAATCGTCTCGTACAATCGCCTGCAGGCCGGCATCCCGGTCAGCAATGCCACGGCCCCGGTGGCGCACCCGGGCGTAGCCGACGCCGGTCCCTGGGAATTCTGGGGCGGATTCAACAACTCGCCGGACACCCTCGATTCGGCGTCGTCCGGAAGCTGGAACTGCGCCTATTCAGTGACGGACAGCGCCGGGACAGTCTGGATGTTCAACCCGCAGTCGTCGGACGTGCAGTACCTCAGGCTGAACACGGCGAACGGGTCGCACGCATGCTTCAACCAGCGCGTACAGGGCGGCGGCAGTCCCCCTTACGGCACACGCTGGTACAACACGTACATCCCCGATCGCGCGATCAAGGGCGCTGGCAACGGGCGTCATCTCGTACTTCCACAAGGGCGTGAACGACAAGATCTACCTGTTCTCGGTGCCGCTGATGGGAGCGCCGTCGAACAAGCCTGTCTGGACGGAGCGCACGACGAGCGGCTCCGCGCCGACGATCAACGGCAGCGACTACACCGGCACCGGCTATGCCGTGTACTACAACGGCGCAATCTATTTCATGGACTGGAGCCTGCACGGCAGCACGATCTTCAGGCTGCCGTTGCCGGCCAACCTGGAGAGCGACGCACTGGTCTGGGAGACGCTGCCGAACACCGCGGGAGCCGTGGCGGCCCTGACGGGCGCTGCGCGCAGTTACGGCCGGTTCAATATCGTGCCGATGCCGGGTGGCGCCGCCGTCGTGTGCGTCAACTCCACCACGACGAAGCCCTGGATCTACCGGCTTCCTTGAGATAGTTGCGAGTCCAGGTGCGGGCGGCGAAGCGTCGTTCGCCCGCCATGCGTCGCTCAGTTCGCCGAATGCGCGCGGATCTTGTTCCTGAGCCCCGGCAGAGGGTAGCCGAGCGCGTAGGCCTTTTCGGCGTACTCCTTGGCCCGCGGAATGTTGCCCATGTCGACCATCAGCAGGCCCATGTTGTAGTAGAGCTCCGCATCGCCGCCGCCCATCGATTCGGCCTTCTGGTATTGGCGCTCCGCATCGGACAGCCGCTTGGACTGGTGCAGGTACACGCCGTATACGAGATGCAACCTCGGGTCCGTCGGGCGGTACTCGATCGCGCGCTGGAAGTAACAGGGCGCGGGTTCCGCGCCGCCGTCCGTGCTGCGCGGCGGCCCGTTCATGACCTGCCAGCGACCCATGGCCGCCAGCGCGTCGTAGTGATTCGGGACATTCCTCAGCACGAAGTCCAGGTCGCCCGGCACCGTGCTCGACTCGCCTTTGCGCAGCGAGCGCACGTCCGAGTTGAAGTGGTAGGACTCGACGATTTCCAGCCGCGACTTCATGGTCGGGTCGTTGTAATCGATCAGCGGGGTCGAACTCAGCCCGGCGAGTGAACGGCACGCGTAACCGAAGTCTTCGGTCGACGCGGCCATCGCATGCCCGGCGAACGACGTGGCCGCGAGCCACAGTGCAACGGTTGCGATCGACGGGCGCGCACGCAACGGTGTACCGGGCACGCAGTGATTTGACATTTTCTGGCAACGCCTTCGGAATGCCGCGCGTTCGCGATGGCTGTGAGGGTAAGCGCACGCCGGATCGGCGGTCAATCGCCGCGACGTCGAACTGCCCGCTTAGAACAGGCCTCGTCGATCGCAGTCCTGCCACCAGTCCTCGAGCGCCTCGCGCAGCGTGAACTTCAACGGGTAGTCACGGTCCAACCGGGTTCCGTCCACGTTGGTGCTGACCATCAGCTTGGTCACGCGGTCGGGATGGAAACCGAGCCGCGAGAAGCCCGGCAGCGCAAGCGCCGACGCGGCGATCTTGAGAAGCAGCGGCGGAACTCGCGGGACATGACGCCGCTTGCCGATCACGTCCTGCATCGTTTCGACGATCGTGTCGATGCGCGGCGGAGACTTCATGCAGCCGTTGTACAGCTGCACGGGCGTCCGCGGGGCGCAGACCATCTCGTCCATCACCCGCACGAGGTCCTTCACGTAGATCGCCGCCTTCAGAGTGTCCTTGCGGCCCGGGTACGCGAACAGGCCCTTGTCGAGGGCCCGGTAGAGCCGGGTGAAGTTCCCTCCTTCGTACTTGCCGAAGACGATGCCGGGCCGGACGATCGTCAGCCGGCGACTCGCGTCTTCGGCCTGCCAGATCATGTGAATCTTTTCGGCCACCAGCTTCGAGATGCCGTAGGGCGTGTTCGGCATCGGCAGGGTGTCTTCCGTCTTGCGGTCCTCGGACGCGCCGTAGGGCGCAATCGACGAAGTGAAGAGCAGGGACCGGGCATTCACGCGCCTGGCGAATTCGCACACGTTTTCGGCGCCGAGCATGTTCGTCGCGAAGTAGTCCCGGTCCGGACGCCCCGGCGTCGTGTGCACCGCCGCGAGGTCGAATACGACCGTTTCGATGCCGGGCTCCAGATCGAGGTCGATCGGCAGTCGCACGTCGCAGGTCCGCGACGGGATCGCGCCCTTCGCTGCCGCGATTTCCGCCACGACTACGGCCGACGCGGGGTGCGCCCGCAGCAGGTGCTCGGCAAGGTGCCGACCGATGAATCCGTTGCCTCCGAAGATTACATAGCGCGTCATGCCGGGGACTCTTGCGTGAACGTCGTCGCGGATGCGTCGCCGGCGAGGTACGGCGGGCCTTGCGGCCGCCGCGGCCTTCGTACATCGAAGGCCGGCCGCTGCCGAGACGCGCTGCAGTCTGCCTGAGGGTCATGGGCCCGGCAAGGATTGCGGCACGCGCGAATGCCGGCGCCTCGGGCCGTTTTCCGGTGCCGGACCGTGACGACGGTCACGTTCCGGTTCGCGCCGTCGACCGCGCTCATCTAATATGTGGGGCTATCCGCGTAGCGCGATTTTTCGACCGTGGATGATGGCACGCCCGCCATCCGACGCGCTCCGGCGGTCGGCCTCGCGGCGTGTGTGAGCAGCCTCTCGAGGTCCGGGTGAGCCTGACAGCAATCGTCTTCCTGCTCTTCTTCGTGGTCATCGTGTTCCTCACGGTGGCCCGGAACCCGATCTTATGGCGTCATGGCTTACGTGTCGCTGCTGTTCCTGGACCCGCCGGACCGCGCTGGCGGGGCGCCGTGCTGCCCGACCTGAGGTGGAGCCTCGTCGCCGGCTTCGCGACCCTGATCGGCATGGCCATCCACAAACCGAAGACGCCGACGCTGCCGTTCGGACGACACGGGGTCGTCTGGTTCGTTGCGCTCTTCATTTTGTGGCTGATCGTGCAGATGCAGTGGGTGCTCGAACCGGACATCCACCTCGACCTGATCAACTACTACTGGAAGTACTTCCTCGCGATGTACCTGATCTACCGTTGCGTCGACACGGAGGAGCGTCTGCGCATGCTGCTGTGGACCTTCGTCCTCGGCTGCGGCTACCTGGCGTACGTCGCATTCACGGGCTACCGTGGCGGGCGATTCGACGACTTCGGCGGCGCCGGCATCGGCGAAGCGAACGCGGGCGCGCTGACGCTGGTCGCGGGCATATTCGTCGCCGCCGCGTTGTTCCTCAGGGAGGAAAACCGCGGCAAGGCCGTGTTGCTGTTCATGGTTCCGTTCATGGTCAACGCGCTGATCATGACCATCAGCCGCAGCGGTTTTCTCGCCCTGGCCTCCGGCGGTCTCGTGTTCAACGCCTTTTCACCCCCGAAGATCCGCGTGCGCGTGGCGGTGCTGTCCGTGCTGGGAATCTGCGGCTTTTTCGTGCTCGCCGATCCCGGCTACTGGAACCGTATCGAGTCGGTCAAGTACCGCGGTGCGGAGGTGCAGGGCCTCGATACCGGGTCCGGCCGTCTCAACATTCTCCACGCCCAGGTCCGGATGTTCCGGGACCACCCGCTCGGCTGCGGACATCACTGCACCATGACCTTGAGTCCCAGCTACCTCGACGAGAAGGATCTGGACAGCGGGTCCGGGCAGCGCGCTTCGCACAACACGATCATGAGCATGCTCGTCGAGCACGGCTTCGTCGGCGGCATCTACTATGCGCTGGTGTGGGGCTGGATCCTGACGGCCATCCGCAAGCTGAGGCGCGGTCGCGAGCGACTCTCACCGTTGATGCTGACGTTGACGACGGGCGTCGCGTCGTGCCTGGCGGCGCAGTTCGTCGCGGACCAGTTCGTGCCCTACGTGCGTTACGAGGTGCGGTTCTGGATGATCACGGTGTTGATGGTGATGTTGAACCTTGCGTCGCGACCGACAGAGACGGCCAATGTGCCAGCGCCCGCGACGGCGAACCGAACGGATGCGCCGGCCGAGGCGCGGCCGTCTGCCGCCGGCGCATGAGCGAGCTTGCCGTGAGCTCCGCGCAGCCCAAGAACATGAGGAACGAGATGCCAGACCGGAACGAGCCGATCGGAGAACTACCTCGAGGGTCGACAAGGAGCGGGGTGGGTACTACGACGAGCTGCTTGCCGCCGAGTCCGTTCGACGCCTACATGACGGAGTGGGAGACGCGACACGTGCGCGACCTGATCGCGCGGACGTTTCCGTCCGGAGTCGGTCGCTACCTGGACTTCGCCTGCGGCACGGGGCGCATGACGCAGGTCGTCGCGGCGACGGCTGCCGAGGCGGTGGGTGTCGACGTTTCGTCGAGCATGTTGCAGGTGGCTCGCCGCAAGGTACCTGCGGCGACGTTCGTCGAGGCCGATCTGACCTCGCAGGACGTCGACATCGGCACCTTCGACCTGGTCTCGTCCTTTCGCTTCTTCGGCAACGCGGAACCCGGATTGCGACGCTCCGTGTTGCGCGCGCTCGAATTCGCGGATGCGCGCGGGGGGGCACCTGCTCGTCAACAGCCATCGCAACCCCTGGGCGATGCTGAGCGTGTTCGATCGCCTCGGCGGCGGCGACATGCAGGTCGATCTCAGTTACCGCGCTTTCAGGCGGCTGCTGAGCGAGGCCGGATTCGCGATCCGCGAGGTCCGTCCGATCGCCGTCTGGCAGTTCCGCCACGCGATCGCGGCGCGGGCCGGCTCCAATCCCGCGCGGGAGGCATCGCTCGAGAAGTTCTTCTCCGGCAGGCTCGTGGGCGCCGATTCGCGCCGGACGCGGTGATACTCGCCAGGAAGGAACGGGCGATCTCGTGAGGGTCGGCGACGCCGAACCGTCGGCGGCGATGCCCTACGAGGGCCGGGACTCGCTCGTCGCGCTGATGTATCGCATGACGACGACGCATCGGGCGTCGCGCACGCTGGTGCTCGTGCCGCAGGTACTGGGGCGAATTCCCGGTCGTCGGCTGGGACGGCGAAGTGCTGGTGCGCCGCTATCCGCTGGCGGAAGACGCCGACCTTCGCGCCGGGTCGTTCGAGCGCGTCGCGTTGCACTGGGTGCTCGACGAGGTCGGCCGCGGACGCAGCGGCAGGAGACGCGCGTGCGCTGGAAGCTCGCGCTGCTGCGCGAGGCGCGCCGGCTGCTGGCGCCCGGCGGCCGCGTCGTCGGCCTGGCGGCCAACTGGCTGTGCCTCGGCGAACGCGAAGGCCGGCCCGTGTTCGGACGCTCGGCGGCGTCGTGCCGGCGGTTGCTGGTCCGCGCGGGTTTCGAAGTCGGCGACGTGTCGATCGCGGTGCCGTCGGGTGACGTGCCTCGCAGCGTGATCAGTGCCGCACCGCATGCGGCGCGGCACTATTTCAGGCGGCAACTGGCGTTCACCAAGGGAGGCACCGACCTTCCGCACCTGTTGCTGCGCCGCCTGCTGGTCGAGGCCGGCATCAGTCGCCATCTGCAGGGATCGCTCGTGTTTTCGGGCAGCACGCCATGCTAGGCATCGTGCGTGCGCAAATGGTCGCGCTCGGGCTGGTGCGTCCTGAGAGCCGGGTGGACTGCAACGTATTCATCAAGCTCGACAACCTGCTGATCGACCTGTTCGACGGCGACGGGCACTACTACTACGTCCGCGCCGCCGAGACGTACGACCTGGACGCCGAGTACCGGATTGCCGAAGACGTCTCGCGGCACGTCGGCGAGTTCGTCCCGCACCCGCTGGCATTCTTCCGCGAGCTCGGTCTCAGCTGCATCGTCTTCGAGGGGATACGCTTCGACGTCGTCTCGGGCAGGGAATTGCTGGCCTCCGGACCCAACGATCGACTCGGGCGCGGATTGCTGGATTTCTTCGCGCATTCCGTGCGTTCGCTGCGGGTCCCCGGGCAGGCGCCCGATCTTGCCCTCATCGTATCGGACGTAGACGAGCGTTTCGTCCAGACCGAACACGACACTCTTTGGGCCGAGGTTCGCGACCACATCGATCGCGGCTACCTCGCCACCTTGCCGAGCCAGCGTCAGCATGGCGATTTCGTGCCGAACAACCTCGGTTCCCGCAAGGCCGGCCTGGTGGTCTTCGACTGGGAAGACTTCGGCAAGATCAACCTACCGGGATTCGACCTTGCGGTACTGCTCGCATCGTCGGTCGATTTCGATCCGGACGATTTGCGAAGGATTCGCGATACCGACAGGAAGGGCGGGCCCGGACAGGTTGCGTGGCTGGGCGAGGCGTTCACGGTCCTGGAACTCGACGCGGACCGCTTCTGGCGTTGCGTCCCGTTCTATCTGTTCCTTTTCCTGGCGTTGAAGGACCGATATTCTCCAGCGATCCGCGGCAAGGTTGCGCGCGCGATCCAGGGATTGCTCTGAATGGACTCAACGGACGACACCGCCGCAACAGGCGCCGCATGGATGGTGGCCGCCCGGCTCGCGGAGCGCCTGCTCGGGCTCGCGAGCACGATGATCCTCGCGCGGCTGCTGGTGCCTGCGGATTTCGGCCTCGTCGCCATGGCGATGGTCTTCGTGGCCGCCGCGGACCTGCTGGGCGCGTTTGGACTCGACTGGGCGCTCGTGCGCCAGCCGGGGCTGGAGCGACGGCACCTCGACACGGCCTGGACGATACGTGGCGCGCTCGGCCTCGTATCGCTGCTGGTCCTGCTGCTCCTCGCGGTGCCGGCTGCAGGCTATTACCGCGAGCCCCGCATCGCGCCGATGATCGTGGTGCTGGGGGTCAGTCTGCTGATCGGCACGCTCGAGAACCCGGGCGTCATCATGTTCCGGCGCGAGATGAATTTCGCCAAGGAATTCCAGTTGCGCACCGTGGCCAAGATCGCGGGGGCCATCGTGGCGATCTCGAGCGCGCTGGTATTCCGGTCCTATTGGGCCCTGCTGGTGGGGACGCTCGTGGCGCGCATGGCCGCCACGCTCATGAGTTACGTCGTGCACCCGCACCGGCCGCGACCGACCCTGTTGGCGCGCAGCGAACTGCTCAGCTTCTCGATCTGGCTGTGGGTGGGAAACCTGCTGACTTTCCTGCGCGTGCGGATCGTGCAGCTCATACTCGGCCGGCTCGCCGGGTCACGCGCCCTCGGATTGTTCAGCATCGCCGGAGAGCTGGCCGATCTCGCATCGACCGAACTCGCGGCACCGATCAACCGGGCACTGTTCTCGGCTTACGCCAAGAAAGGCAGCGATCCGGCGGCTGTGGGCGCCGCGTATCTCGAGGCCGCGCCGGTGATCTGGGCCATGACGCTGCCGATGGTCGTCGGGACCTACCTGACCGCGCCGCAGCTCGTGCAACTGCTGCTCGGGCAGCAGTGGGCCGACTGCCGTGCCGCTGCTGCGATTGCTCTCGCTGGCGGGCATGGCCGGCCTGATGACCACCGGTGCGCTGCACGTGTACTGGGCAATCAATCGAGCCACAGCTCGAGTCGCTGATCGAATCGATCTGGGTCGTCCTGCTGGTCGGCCTCGTACTGGCCCTGACCCCGTCGCGAGGCGCCGAGGGGGCCGCGCTGGCCACGCTCGTCAGCGGCATCGTCGTGGCGCCGATCAATGTCTACTTTCTGCGCCGGTTTGCGAGCGTGTCCGTCCGCACCACGATTGCCCGCTGCTGGCGAATCATCGCCGGATGCGTCGTGATGTTCATGTCGGTTTCGAGGCTTTCGGGCGACTGGAGCGTGACGTCCGGACGACGACGCGCTGCGACAGTTCCTGGCGCAGGTGGCGGTCGGCGGCCTGACCTACTTCGTGGTCGTCTGCGGCCTCTGGATGGTCACCGGCCGACCCGACGGTCCCGAGACGACGATCGTCCGGATCCTCGCGCGCCGGCTCGGACGCGCGCCTGTGTCGAATTGAATTGCGGCTGGCCCGCACTGGAACCGAAGCCATGGACACCCGGCCGCTCGTCTCCGTCCTGATCCCCGCGTTCAACTCCGAGGCCTATCTGGCGAAGGCGTTGGCGAGTGCAACGGCGCAGACCTACGCGCCGCTCGAGGTCATCCTGGTCGACGACGGTTCGACCGATCGGCACGCTCGAGATCGCCCGGTCCTGTGGGGCACGGGGTGCGGGTCATTCGAGCAGCCGAACCGCGGCTCCGGTGCGGCCCGCAACCGCGGCCTCGACGAGGCGTCAGGGCAGTACATCGCCTTCCTCGACTCCGACGACCTCTGGCACCCGCGCAAGATCGAGTTGCAGATGGCAGCACCTGCTCGAGCTGCCGGTCTTGCGCTGGCGTCTATTGCGACAAGATCGAGCTGCGCGGCGGCGGCGCGGAACCGGACTGGTCGCTGCCCCGGCACCAGTACTCGGTGGTCGAGCTGCGCCGACGACCGGGACACCGCCGGCTGGCTGTATCTCGACCTGCTGCGGGACTCGGTGCTGCACACGTCGACGCTGCTCGTGTCGCGGGACGTGCTCGACGCGGATCGGCCGGTTCGACGAGATCGCTGCGCAAGGGCCAGGATCTCGACTACTGGCTGCGACTCTCGCGGGTCGGGCCGATCCACCGGCTGGCAGCGGAGCTCTCGGCGTACCGGATACACGCCGGCAGCGTCAGCCACCGCCTGATGCGCACGAACTTTCACGCGCAAGTGGTCGAGCGGGCGTTGCGCCGTTACGGCGTCACGGACCCGGCCGGGCGCTCGCTGGATCGCAACGAGGCTGCCCGGATTCTCGCGATGTCGTGGTTCGAATTCGCATACCATCACTATCAGCACGGTTCGTTGCCGGTGTGCCGCGCAGAGCGCGCGCCGGGCCATCGAGTACCAGCCGTCGCTGCTGCGCGCCTGGCAGTTGTCGCTGCGCGCCCTGATGCGGTCGCTGCGTCGGCGCGAGCCGTACGGCACCCTAATCAAGTCGAGGATCCGGAAAGATGGCGGACGATGTCGTTCAGGATGTGTTGAAGGTGCTGAGGGATGTCCTGCGGCTCGGGCGCGGCCGCGGACACGATGAATGCCGGGACGCCGTTGCTCGGCGGGCTTGCCCGAATTCGATTCCATGGCGGTCGTCTCGGTCGTCACGGCGCTCGAGGAGTTCTATGGCTTCGCGTTCGACGACGACGAAATCCGCGGCGAGGCATTCGAGACGGTCGGCACGCTCGCCGCGCTCGTGCGTTCGAAGCTCGGTGCATGACTGACGAGGCCCCGTACCGCGCCGCGGCCCTTCGTGCTGCAGGGCCGCAAGGGCGCGTTGACGGCCGTCTATTTCCCGCCGGCGGAGCACGCCGCGCCGGCCGGCGACGTGCTGGTCGTTCCTGCGTTTGCCGAGGAGATGAACCGTTGCCGGGCCATGCTCGCGCATGCAGGCGCGCGCGTGGGCGGCCGATGGTATCGGCACGCTGGTGGTCGATCCGATCGGGACCGGCGACAGCGCCGGGGAATTCGGCGACGGCGACTGGAGCGCCTGGCGCGACGACCTCGAACGCGGACTCGAGTGGCTGGGAACGCACGGCAACGGCTGCGTCGCGCTGCTCGGGCATCCGGCTCGGCGCGATCATGGCCGCGGAACTGGCGGCCCGGACCGCCAGCGCCGCTGCGACTGTTGTTCTGGCAGCCCGTCCTGAACGGCAAGACGTTCCTGACGCAGTTCCTGCGCATTCGGATCGCGGCGGAACTCGACCAGGCCGACGGCATCAAGTCGACCGACGAATTGCGGCGCATGTCCGCCGCCGGCGCAGTCGATCGAGGTTTCCGGGTACGCCGTCTCGCCGGCGCTGATGTCGGACCTCGACCGCGTCGCGATGCCGCGACCGGCGAATCTGCGTTGCATCCGGCTGGACTGGTTCGAAG
>CAWJMS010000022.1:0-10510 GCA_963843985.1 uncultured Gammaproteobacteria bacterium
GCTCGCTGATCGCGGAGACGTACCCGAGGGCGTGCACGGCTTCGCCGAGATTCGGGTAGTACCGCGTGAGGCGCGGCCGCACTTCGATGCCCTGCAGGTCCTGCCGGTTGACGGCGAAGCGGGCCAGTTCTTCCTCGCTGAGCTGCAGCTTGATCGGCACCTCGTCGAAGCTGCGCCGCGCCATGATCATGCGCCTGGTGCGATCGACGTCCTCGGCCGCGAGCAGCCCGATCGTCACCAGCTTGTGCAGCGCCGCGTCGACGTCGGGCGTCTGCTCGCGGATCAGTTCGAGCTGGTAGGCCGGGCGGTTCAGCGCGAGCGCCGTGCCGTTGCGATCGTAGATCAGCCCGCGCGGCGGCGGGATCGGGTCGATGCGGATGCGGTTGCCCTGCGACAGGTCGCTGAAGTAGTCGTGCCGGAAGACCTGCAGGTAGACGAGTCGCGTGGTCAGCGCGCCGAGGCACAGCAAGATCACGATCGTCGAGGCGATCACGCGCCGGCCGAACAGTCGCTGCTCGGCCCAGTGGTCCTTCAGACGTACGGAGCGTGGCATGGCCCTGACCGCGACCCCGCGTCAGCTGGACCGGCGGGTGAGGGAGTCGCCGGCCGCGACGATCAGCGGCCAGAGCAGCGCGCCGGAGAGCACGGGCAGCCAGCGGTTCCAGCCGGTATAGCCGTGCCCGATCAGTCCGTCGGTCCAGAAGATGATGAAGTGGTACAGCGCCAGCAGCAGCATCACCGTGGCGGCCTGGTGCAGGATCGGGAACATGCGCATCCGCAGCTGCAGGCGGTGCGTGAGGAACGCGACGACCAGGAAGCCGAGCGCGTGCTGCCCAAGCACCATGCCGCGCAGCACGTCGAGGAACAGGCCGGACAGCCACGCGTACCCGAGGCCCGCGATGCGCGGGCTGGTGAGGATCCAGTAGATCACCGCGAGCAGCGCGAGGTCGGGTCGCACCGGGTCGAGCCAGTCGGGCAGCGGCACGATGGCGAGCACCAGGCCCGCGGCGACGCTGATCCAGTACAGCAACCGGCGCGTGAACATGCTCTGCCTCATCGGTTCGCCGTCCCGGTCTGCGGCGCAGGCGCAGGCCAGGGGTCGCGGGAGCAGGCGCATTCGTCGCGGCAGGCTTCTTGTCGGCAGGTTTCGCAGCCGGCGAGGGCGCGGCGGCCGGGATGGCGGGCTTGCCGGATGCGAATACCGGCGGTTTGAACCAGACCAGCAGCACTTCGCGGTCGCGATCGAGCTTGGCGGTGGGCCGCGCTTCGACCAGCGCGAACGTCGCGGAGGCGGCGCGCTTCACTTTCGTGACCTGCGCCACCGGGTAGCCGGGCGGGAAGACCCCGCCCAAGCCGGTCGAGATCAGCAGGTCGCCTTCCTTCAGGTCGCTTTCGACGGTGACGAACGGCAGCGACAGCTTGCTCGAATCACCGAGGCCCACCGCGATGGTGCGCACGCCGCTGCGGTTCGACTGCACGGGAATCGCGTGCTCGGCGTCGCTGATCAGGATGACTTCGGACGTGCCGGCGTTGACCTTCGTGACCTGGCCGAAGATGCCGTCGCCGTCGAGCACGGCCTGCCCCTTGAAGACACCGTCCACCGCGCCCTTGTCGAGCAGCACGCGCTGGCGGAACGGGTCGAGGTCGACATTGAGGATCGACGAGACGAGCACGCGCTCGGCCACGCCCTGCGTCTTCTCCCGCATGTCGCGCAGCCTGCGGTTTTCGTCCTCGAGCACGGCGAAACGCTGCAACTGCAGGTTCGCGAGGCGCAGGCGGGCCGTGAGTTCCAGATTTTCCTGGCGCAACCGGCCGCGGTCGGCCACCGATCCGCTCAACCAGTCCCAGAAGCGGAAGGGCAGGTCGACGCCGACCTGCACCGGGTAGGCCGCCGCCGTCAGCCACGCGCGGATCCTGCCGATCTGGTCGTAGCGCTGGTCTGCGACCATCAGCGCGATCGACGCGATCGCGAGCGTGATGAACGTCGCGCCGAGCGGCGGACCGCGGCCGATGATGGGACGTGAGTCGTGCGTCAGTTCGACCACGGCCGGATGTGGAGGGCAGTGCCCGTGCTCAATCCAGGCCGAAGAGGCCCGGACCGTGCTCGTCGATCAGCTCCAGCATCTTGCCGCCGCCGCGCGCGACGCAGGTGAGCGGGTCCTCCGCGACCACCACCGGCAGGCCGGTTTCCTCCATCAGCAGCTTGTCGATGTCGCGCAGCAGCGCGCCGCCGCCGGTGAGGACGATGCCGCGCTCGGCGACGTCGGAGCCCAGTTCCGGCGGAGTCTGCTCGAGCGCCGCCTTGACGGCGCCGACGATGCCCTGCAGCGGTTCCTGCAGCGCTTCGAGGATTTCGTTGGAGTTCAGCGTGAAGCTGCGCGGCACGCCTTCGGAAAGGTTGCGGCCCTTGACCGAGATTTCCTTGACCTGCTGGCCCGGGTAGGCCGAGCCGATCTCGATCTTGATGCGCTCGGCCGTCGCTTCGCCGATCAGGATGCCGTAGTTGCGACGCACGTAGTTGATGATGGCTTCGTCGAAGCGGTCGCCGCCGATGCGGACCGACGCGGCGTAGACGATGCCGTTCAGCGAGATCACCGCCACCTCGGAGGTGCCGCCGCCGATGTCGAGCACCATCGAGCCGCGCGCCTCGTGCACCGGCATGCCGGCGCCGACCGCCGCGGCCATCGGTTCCTCGATCAGGCGCACCCAGCGGGCGCCGGCGCCTTCGGCCGACTCCTGGATCGCGCGGCGTTCGACCTGCGTCGAACCGTACGGCACGCAGACCAGCACGCGGGGGCTCGGCCGCACCATGCGGTTGCCGTGCACCTTGTCGATGAAGTACTGCAGCATCTTCTCGGTGACGGTGAAGTCGGCGATCACGCCGTCCTTCATCGGACGGATGGCCGTGATGTTGCCCGGCGTGCGGCCGAGCATGTTCTTGGCTTCGGTGCCGACCGCCTCGATCTTCTTGCCGCCGCGGGACGGCTCCTCGCGGATGGCGACGACGGACGGCTCGTTGAGGACGATGCCCTTGCCGCGCACGTAGATCAGCGTGTTGGCGGTGCCAAGGTCGATCGAGAGGTCGTTGGAGAAGTAACCCCGGAATTTCTTGAACATTTAAAAAATGCGTGCAGGAGTGATGATGCGCAGGGTCGCGCTGAGGACCGGCAATTTAACCATTGTAAGGACTTTCGGCAAGGCGACGTGTATGATTTGTGACGGGTTTTTCCTGCCCAATCGAGCTTCCTGCATGAGTCTGACTCGCTCCCAGGTCGAGGGGATTGCGCACCTCGCCCGCCTCGAGATCACCGAGGCGCAAATGCCCGTCTACGTCGACAGCCTGTCGAAGATCATCGACTTCGTCGAGCAGCTGGCGGCGGCCGAGACCGCGGGCGTCGAGCCGATGGCCCACCCCCTCGCCGGCCAGGTCCAGCGCCTGCGTCCCGATGCGGTCACGGAAATCGACCGACGCGAGAAATACCAGCAAAACGCCCCGGGCGTCGCCGCTGGCCTTTACCTCGTGCCCAAAGTCATCGAATAGCCGGTTCCCGCTGATGTCGCTGCATACCCTGACCGTCGCCGAACTCGCGGCCGGCCTGCAGGCCCGCCGGTTTTCCAGCCTGGACCTGACGCTGCACTTCCTCGGCCGCATCGAGCGGCTGGCGCCGGAACTGAACGCTTTCGTCACGATCACCGCCGATCGCGCGCTGGCCGACGCCCGCGCGGCGGACGAGATGCTCGTCCGGGGCGTGGGCGGCCCGCTCACCGGCGTGCCGATCGTGCACAAGGACATCTTCTGCACCGACGGCATCCTGACCACCTGCGGGTCGAAGATGCTGGCGAATTTCGTCGCGCCCTATGACGCCACGGTCGTCGAGCGCTGGCGGGCGGCGGGCACGGTGCTGCTCGGCAAGACCAACATGGACGAGTTCGCGATGGGTTCGTCCAACGAGACGAGCTATTACGGCCCGGTCAAGAACCCCTGGGACCACAAGCGGGTTCCCGGCGGCTCGTCGGGCGGCTCGGCCGCGGCCGTGGCGGCTTGCCTCGCGCCCGCCGCGAGCGGCACCGACACCGGCGGCTCGATCCGCCAGCCGGCCTCGCTGACCAACCTGACCGGCATCAAGCCGACCTACGGCCGGGTCTCGCGGTACGGGATGATCGCGTTCGCATCGAGCCTCGACCAGGCCGGCACACTGACCCATTCGGCCGAGGATGCGGCGCTATTGCTGCAGATCATGGCCGGTCACGACCCGAGGGATTCGACCTGCGTCGACACGCCGGTGCCGGATTATGTCGGCGAGCTGCAGACGCCGCTCAAGGGGCTGCGCGTCGGCCTGCTGTGCGAATTCTTCGAAAAGGGCCTCGATCCGGCCGTCGAAAAGTGCGTCCGCGCCGCGATCGACGTGCTGAAGCAGGAAGGGGCGATCGTCAAGGACGTGAGCCTGCCGAGCCTGCCGCTCTCGGTGCCGACGTACTACGTGGTGGCGCCGGCGGAATGCTCGTCGAACCTCTCGCGCTTCGACGGCGTGCGCTTCGGCCACCGCTGCGACGACCCGCGCGACCTGCTCGATCTCTACAAGCGATCGCGCGGCGAGGGTTTCGGCGCCGAGGTGAAGCGTCGCATCATGACCGGCACCTACGTGCTCTCGGCCGGCTACTACGACGCGTATTACGTCAAGGCGCAGCAGGTCCGGGCGCTGATCGCCGCGGATTTCGCGCACGCGTTCGGCGAGGTGGACGTGGTGCTCGGGCCGACCGCGCCGACGGCGGCGTTCAAGATCGGCGCCAAGACCAGCGACCCGATCGCGATGTACCTCAACGACATCTACTCGATCGCCGCCAACCTCGCGGGCCTGCCGGCGATCTCGATTCCCTGCGGCTTCGTCCGCGAGGGCGACAGCGAGTTGCCCGTCGGGTTGCAGCTCGTCGGCCCGCATTTCGGCGAGTCGCGGTTGCTGTCCGTCTCGCACCAGTACCAGCGGCTGACCGAGTGGCATCGCCGCGTGCCGCCGGGTTACGAGTGATCGTCATGGAATGGGAAACCGTCATCGGGCTGGAGATCCACGCCCAGCTCGCCACGAAGAGCAAGATCTTTTCGGGTTCCGCCACCGCGTACGGCGCCGAGCCCAACACGCAGGCCAACCTCGTCGACCTCGGGTATCCGGGCGTGCTGCCGGTGCTGAACGGCGAAGCGGTGCGCATGGCCGTCAAGTTCGGGCTCGCGACCGGCTCGAAGATCTCGCGGCGATCGATCTTCGCGCGCAAGAACTACTTCTACCCGGACCTGCCGAAGGGCTACCAGATCAGCCAGTACGAGCGCCCGGTGGTCGAACACGGCTCGCTCGACATCGTGCTCGAAGACGGCACGCGCAAGACCATCGGCATCACTCGCGCGCACCTCGAGGAGGACGCGGGCAAGTCGCTGCACGAAGATTTCCACGGCTTGTCCGGCATCGACCTGAATCGGGCCGGCACGCCGCTGCTCGAGATCGTGTCGGAGCCCGACATGCGTTCGGCGAAGGAAGCCATCGCCTACCTGAAGAAGATTCACACGCTGGTGCAGTACCTCGAGATCTGCGACGGCAACATGCAGGAAGGCTCGTTCCGCTGCGACGCCAACGTGTCGGTGCGGCCCAGGGGCCGTGCCGAGTTCGGCACGCGTGCCGAGATCAAGAACGTCAACTCGTTCCGCTTCGTCGAGCGCGCGATCAACTACGAGGTCGAGCGCCAGATCGCGCTGATCGAAGGCGGCGGCAAGGTGAAGCAGGAAACGCGGCTCTACGACCCGGACAAGGGCGAGACGCGCTCGATGCGCTCCAAGGAGGAGGCGAACGATTACCGCTACTTCCCGGATCCGGACCTGCTGCCGCTCGCGATCGACGACGAAGCGATCGAGACCGTCCGCAGCAGCCTGCCGGAACTGCCGGACGAAAAGGCTGCGCGTTTCATCCGTGAGCACGAACTGTCGGCGTACGACGCGGGCGTGCTCACCGGCAGCCGCGAAATGGCCGAGTTCTACGAGACCGTGGTGCGCAAGCTCGGCGGGCAGCCGAAGCTCGCCGCCAACTGGGTGATGGGCGAGCTCTCCGGCGCGCTCAACAAGGAGAACCTGGAGATCGGCCACAGCCGCATCGATGCCGGCCGTCTCGCGGGCCTGCTCGCGCGCATCGTCGACAACACCATCTCCGGCAAGATCGCCAAGGAAGTGTTCGAGGCCATGTGGGCGGAAGGGGCCACGGCCGACGCGGTCATCGAGGCGAAGGGCCTCAAGCAGATCACGGACACGTCCGCGATCGAGAAGGCGATCGACGAGGTGATGGCGAAGAATCCGGGCCAGCTGGCCGAGTACCGCTCCGGCAAGGACAAACTGTTCGGCTTCTTCGTCGGCCAGGTGATGAAGGCGACGGGCGGCAAGGCCAATCCCGCGCAGTCGAACGAGCTGTTGAAGCAGAAGCTGAAATGAGGCTAAGGCTACAGGCTATGGGCTATAGGTAAGAGGCGCGCGCGCCGGTCCTGTTCCTGCCTATGGCCTATCGCCTATCGCCTATCGCCGAGGTCTTCGTATGACCGTGATCCGCGAAGACGACTTCATCCAGAGCGTCGCCGACGCGCTGCAGTTCATCTCGTACTACCACCCGCTCGACTACATCGAGCACCTCGGGCGCGCCTACGAGCGCGAGCAGAGCCCTGCCGCGAAGGACGCGATCGCGCAGATCCTGACGAACTCGCGGATGTGCGCCGAGGGCAAGCGGCCGATCTGCCAGGACACGGGCATCGTCAATCTGTTCCTCAAGGTGGGCATGGACGTGCGCTGGGATGCGAAGCGCAGCCTCGCCGACATGGTCAATGAGGGCGTGCGCCGCGCGTACAACCACCCCGACAATCGTTTGCGCGCATCGGTCGTCGACGATCCGCTGTTCGCCCGCAAGAACACCCAGGACAACTCGCCCGCGGTGTTCCACGTCGAGCTGGTGCCCGGCGACGAGGTCGAGGTCACCGTGGCTGCGAAGGGCGGCGGCTCGGAGAACAAGTCGAAGTTCGTGATGCTGAATCCCAGCGATTCCGTCGTCGACTGGGTGCTGAAGACGGTGCCGACGATGGGCGCCGGCTGGTGCCCGCCCGGCATGCTCGGCATCGGCATCGGCGGCACGGCCGAGAAGGCCATGCTGATGGCGAAAGAAGCGCTGATGGATCCGATCGACATGCACGAGCTGCTCGAGCGCGGCCCGCGCGACCAGGCCGACGAGCTGCGCATCGAGCTGTACGAGAAGGTGAACGCGCTCGGCATCGGCGCGCAGGGGCTCGGCGGACTCACGACCGTGCTCGACGTGAAGATCCGCATGTACGCGACGCACGCGGCGTCGAAACCCGTGGCGATGATCCCGAACTGCGCGGCCACGCGGCATGCGCACTTCGTGCTCGACGGCAGCGGCCCCGCCGTGCTCGAACCGCCGCCGCTCGATGCGTGGCCCAAGGTGACGTGGACCGCGGGCAGCGGGTCGAAGCGGGTGAACCTCGACGCGTTGACGCGCGACGAGGTCAGGAGCTGGAAGCCGGGCGACACGCTGCTGCTGAACGGCAGGATGCTCACGGGCCGCGACGCGGCGCACAAGCGCATCGCCGACCTGTACGCGAGCGGGCAGGGCCTGCCGCCCGGCGTCGATTTCACGAACCGCGCCATCTACTACGTCGGCCCCGTCGACCCGGTGCGCGACGAGGTCGTCGGTCCCGCGGGCCCGACCACGGCGACCCGCATGGACAAGTTCACCGACATGATGCTCGAGAAGACCGGGCTCCTCGTCATGATCGGCAAGTCCGAGCGCGGGCCGGTCGCGATCGAGTCGATCCGCAAGCACCAGGCGGCGTACCTGATGGCCGTCGGCGGTGCCGCGTACCTCGTTTCGAAGGCGATCCGCGCCGCGCGCGTCGTCGCCTTCGCGGACCTCGGCATGGAGGCGATCTACGAGTTCGACGTCAAGGACATGCCGGTGACGGTGGCGGTGGATGCGAGCGGCACGTCGGTGCACGACACGGCGCCCGCCGAATGGTCGGAGAGGATCCGCGCGTTCAAGATCCCCGTGCGGGTCGCCTGAGCGAATGTCTTCGGTCGACACGCTCCGTCGATTCGTCTTCGAGCGGTACCCGTTCCGCGGGCAGCTCGTGCACCTCGGCCCGGCCTGGAAGGCCATGATGGAGCACCACGACTATCCGCCGCAGGTGCGCGACACACTGGGCGAGGCCGTTGCGGCCGCGGCGCTGCTGTCGTCCACGCTGAAATTCTCCGGTCTGCTGTCGCTGCAGTTGCGCGGCGAAGGCCCGATGCACCTGATGTCGGTCGAATGCACCGACGGGCTCGCGATGCGCGCGGTCGCGCGGTTCCGCGACTCGCCGGACACCCGCGACCTGCGCGTGCTCTCCGGCAACGGCACGCTGACGGTGACCGTCGAGAGCGACAATGCGTCGAACCGCTACCAGGGCATCGTGCCGCTGGCCGGCGCCTCGATCAGCGATTGCCTGCGCGAGTACTTCGAGAGTTCCGAGCAGCTGCCGACCCGGCTGTGGCTGCGCGCGGATGCGGACGGCGTCAGCGGGCTGTTGCTGCAGCGACTGCCGATGCAGGTGAAGCCGTCGACGGTGCTCGAATCGGGCGCCGGCGCGATTGCCGACGACGACGTCGAAGACGCGTGGCATCGCGTGCAGCTCGTCGCCAGCACGGTCACCGGTGCCGAACTCGGCGAGCTGCCCGACCGCGACCTGCTGAGGCGCCTGTTCGCCGAGGACGACGTGCGGATGTTCGAAGGCGCGCCGGTGTACTTCCGTTGCCGCTGCTCGCGCGAACGCGTGGAGAACATGCTGCGCTCGCTCGGTCGCGCGGAAGTCGATTCCGTGATCGCCGAGTTCGGCCAGGTCGAGGTGCGCTGCGAGTTCTGCAGCCGCGCGTACCGGCTCGACGCGGTGGATTGCCTGCGACTATTCGCGACGGCAGCGCGGTCGTGCCGCCGCACAAGGGTGTGCATTGACCGGAAGAGTTCCTGTCGAGGATCCAGGGTCCGGCGGTCCGAGACCTTGAACGCAGGGTCTGATGCAGCTCGCGCGTAAGGGTCGTCACGACTTCCTCAACGCTGGCTGCGACTTCGCAAAGTAACGGAGGTGCGGCGCCACGTATTGCGGATCAACAGGCCCCGCGGCAGCGCGGTGCCGAGCACAACTTGTTCCAGGCGGGAGAGTGTCCCATCGACTCGGGCGCCATGTAGGTGAAATGGATCGGAACGCCGGCCGGCCCGCGACGTGGTCGCCATCGGAGCTCTCGACGACGTCAGGTCCGACAGGCCCTGTTCAGCGAGTTCCGCGACATACTTCCCGGCGAGTCGAGCCGGGCTCGAATCGCTCGTCGACTTCTGGCGCGTCTTCGGGAAGATCTCGTGGTCGCGCAACTCCACTCTGACTGCTTGACGCTGTCACGCGTGGCCGTCAGTCGACCGTCTGCTTTCACGGTCCAGCCTGTGGGCGCCTTGATTGCGAATTCGCCCGTGAGCGGCGATGCCGTTCGTACAGGCCCGGGCCTCGCGGAAGCGGCCGGCGTAGCCACACCCTCCAGGGCGGGGATCGCGGGGTAGGGATCGAGCAGACTTCGGCGACTCCGCGAGCGGACTCTCGTCAAGCAGCTTCCCGGCGTGGATCCGAAAATGATGGTGACCGGTTTCGACGTTGAACCAGCGCAGTTCCCCCGTCCGCAGGTCCACACCACGAACGAGGCCGCGATTCGTTGCCGGACGACCGGCAGCAGGTCACTTTCCGTGCCGACGGATGAGATGGCCGCGCGTATACCGAGGACCACCGTCAACGCCGTGCCAATCGCCGCTTGTGTCTTTCCCTGCTCGAGTTGGTTGGCGACAGTCCCGAAAGCGAAGTCGACCCCGCTGCGTTCGCGCAGGAACTGCAATGACGGCCGAGCGGCCATCGAAACTGGCGCGATAGCGCCGGCCGGAATCCGCTCACCGACGCGGCGCGCGATCAGGAGTTCCGCCACCGCCAGGACTTCGTCGATCGCGACGCCCTCGTCGCGGCTGATCGGTGGCATCTCCACAACGCTGAATTGTCTGAGGTGGCGGCGCGTCGCCGCACCGAGGCTCTGCTCGCCTTGGCGGCGGAACTCGGCGGAAGTCGGAGGGCGACACCCTTGTCGAAGAACGTCGCAGAGCCGGCCGCAGGAGGACCGGCAGCTTTGCGGCAGGCAGCGCCCCCATCGGGGCCGAGTCCGCGGCACCGGCTGCGGTGGCCCGGCGAGTGAACACCATGCGATCCAGGCCAACAACGTCTTCGTGATCTGCCCATGACGTCGCGCTACGGATGGTCCGTCTGGACCACGAGTATCGTTGAATCGGCGCTCGACGGAAAGTCGAAAACGCGGTTCAGTTGGCCCGGCACACCGCCTATCTCGGGGGGGTTGCTGGCCGCGCTCAGGTATGCGGCGCCGGGCTGCTGGATGTGCTTCGCCAATGCCGCT
>CAWJMS010000023.1:0-66927 GCA_963843985.1 uncultured Gammaproteobacteria bacterium
CCAGGTGGGCAGCCAGCGCGGCCACATCCGCGGCGTAGGTATCCATTTCGTTGCCGTCGAAAGTCTGCGACGAGCGGCCGTGACCCCCCGTCGGTCGTGCGCGATGACGCGAAAGCCGCGGTCCCGCGCAAGCTGGCCTCAGCCGCGCAGTGCCGCCTCGATCGCGTCAGTCAATTCATGCAGGCCGAAGGTCACGTCGTGAATGACGCCATTGACGAAGAATCCCGGTGTCGCGCGTACGCCGCTGCGCTCGCCTCCGGCCATGTGTTCCCGCACGCGCTGCAGGTAGATCTGATCGTCCATCGCAGCCGTGTACTGCGCGAGGTCGAGTTGCAGTTGGCCGGCATAGGATTGCAACTGCTTGAGCTTGAGGTGACGCTGGTTCTCGAACAGCAGATCGTGCATTTCCCAGAACCGCCCTTGCGCGGCCGCCGCCTCCGCCGCCAATGCGGCGTTCAGGGCGTGCGGGTGCAGACCTTCGAGTGGAAAATGCCGATACGCCACCCGCAGGCGACCCGCGAATCGATCGAGCAACAGCCTCACGGCAGGTGCGGCCTGCTTGCACGTCGGGCATTCGAAATCGCCGTATTCGACGAGCGTGACCGGCGCGTGCTCGGGACCGAGCACGTGGTCCGTCGCGTCCACGGGTGTGATCAGGTCGATGTGATGGTGTCCATGCATGCCGCATCTCCAGATCGGATTGCATCGGAGCGGCCGGTGGTGCACTGGCCCGTTGCATCTGCAATCAATTGAACCGCGGTCGACGGCGCCTGACGATGTGTCGTAGCAGCCGCACTTGGCCTTCCGGCGAGGGGCGCACAGATGTTCGCGCCCATGGCGGAAAGTATCAAGCGCACAATGTGACGGTCTTGCGCCGGATCCCGATCCAACTTGGCGCATCGCGCCGCCTTGTCAACGGCTGCCTTGTTGTGGCGTTGTAGCCGATAACGCCCCGCCCGGCCCGCGCGGCGGCTGGCCCCCCAGACTCTCACGCACAGGTATGCCCCATGAAATCGCTTCGAACCACGCTCTATGTCTCTGCCTCACCGCCGCGCTCGGCGGTGCCGCCGTCGCCTCCGCGCTGCGACCGAGCCCGCCACGCCGAACGATGCGTCGATGCGGCACGACGGCCACGACGGCCCGGGCGGTCCCGACGGCGGCTTTCGCCGCACGCTCGACCAGCTCGACCTGACGGCGGAACAGAAGACACAGATCCACGCGATCTTCGACCAGGCGAAGCCGCAGCTGCAGGCAACCCACGAGAGCGGCCGCGCCAATCGCGACCAACTCGCAGTGACGCCGCCCACCGACCCGGCCTACGCCGGCCTGGTCGCGTCCGCCAAGTCGAACGCCGCGGAGCAGATCCAGCTGATGAGCGACCTGTGGACGCAGGTCTACGCGAAGCTCACCCCCGATCAGCGCGCCCGGATCCCCGGGATCGTCGCCGCCGAGCGAACCGAACGGGATGCCCGCCGGGCCAGCTGGCGACAGCGGCGGGGCGAGTCATGACCTGACTCGCGCGACGACCTCTCCGATCAATACCGCACCCGACGGCGGCCGGAATAACGCCGTCGCCGTGCGGCCCACGATCCGGCAGACGGTCGCATCGAGCGCTCCGCCGACGACGCCGCCGACCAACGGAACGGCCCGTGGAAACCTGAGCACGACCCGCTGACCGATCTTCGCCAGCAGGCGTGCTCCAATGCGCTTGTTGATTTCGACCAGCGCCCGACCCGGAATCTGATCGACCGCCCGTTGCGTGAGCTTGTTCTCGAGCTTGAGCCCCAGGTCTTTCATCGCATCTCTTGCAACGTCGCCCGCCAGGCACAACAGGACCTCCGTGCGCACTCGCTCGGACTCGAGATCGTGCCCGTAGATCCGCGCAATCGCTCCGGCCATGCGTGCCTGGATCAACCACGATGCCCCGAGTGCCGCCGGAATCGACACCGGAAACGTGACGATGCCCCCGAGACCCGTGATGAAACCACTGCTGAAATTCTTGCCGGTCTCCCACCTGATCAGTGACTCGACTCGCCGATCGTCATTCGCGTAACTGCGATCGATCAGGTACTCACTCGCAAGGTCCGCCGCGCTCGACAAGGGCCCCGCACCGGCCAGCCCGGTTTCGAGCAGGAAAGTCACCAGTCGGTTCGCAGAGTCCTTGTCAGGGTCACGTCCCGTCATTATTTCACTCGCGCGGCGCCTTCAGCGGCTCCTGCGCCGCGCACATGCCGGTGACGATCTGCCAATGGCCGTCGGTCTTCATCCAGGTATGCGTGAATTTCCGCCAGATGCCAGCGCCGGACCTTGTGCCGTCGGCAAAGTGCGTCACGTACTCCGCGGCGTATAGCACGATGGCGACGTCGCCGAAGACGCGGACGGCCTTCGGCCGCAGTTCATAGGTCAGCTTCAAATGGTTGTCGCGAATGTCCTTGACCCAGCCGCCGATCGCACTCTTGTCGGAAGGCTCCGACGCAAAGCACGGCCACCCGACGAAGTCCGGGTGCCAGAGGCCTAAGTAGTGCTCGACGTCGCCGGCCTGGACGTCTCGCCAATACACTTCCTCCATCTGCCAGACGGCTTGCTGGTCCGGCGTGAAGTCGACGGCCGTGGCGTCGACGGCCAGTCCAAGAGCGACGACCAGCCCGATCATGGCGCAATGCAACACGTGTTCGCTCTCCGGTCCATGAAACGGATTCGAGCGTAACACCACACGCCGTCTGGCCACGTGAAGCCTTGAGCCGTGCACCGGTGGCGCGGGTCCCGCCGGGCCCGATTACGTGCGGGGCTTGCGCTTGACCGACAGCCCGGCGGCCATCACCCCGGCTTCGGCGCACGCGGCATCGTCCTGCGGTGCCTCGCCGGACACGCCGACGGCGCCGAGGAATCGCAGTCCGTCGCTGGAGAAGATCGGAACGCCGCCTGGCACCGTGACGACGCTCGGCGCGCTGGCGAAGCCGGGAGTCGCCCGCGCGGCCGCCGCCATGTCCGCGGTCGAGAACTGCCACTGAGCCACCGCAACGGCCTTCTGCATTGCAAATTCGGTCACGCCCGGTGGATTTCCATCCATCCGCAGCACGGCGACCGGATGGCCGCCCTCGTCATATACCGCGATTGCGTGACTCTGGCCCTTGGCTTTGGAGTGGACGACGCAGCCCTGGACGATGCGCGAGGCCAGGTCCGCGGTGAATTCGCGCTCCGCCGCCGCGGACGCCTGCGAACACAGCAGCGCGACGAGCGCCGCACCGACGAGGGCCACCACGCGCAATAAAGATGCCCTGTGACGACGGTGACGCAACCGGAATCCATGGAACGATTGAAGCGACGTGGTCATGCTGCCCTCCCCTCGTCGTGTCGCCTGGATTACACACCGGTCGAATGGTCACGGCAAATCTGACCGCCGATCAGGGCGCGATCTCGACGATTCTCGCCTCCACCGAGCCCGCCGTGATTTCGAGTCGCGCCACGGCAATAGGCAACTTGAACCGGCGCGGCCCGGCGCTGCCCGGATTCACGAAGAGCACGCCGTTACGTCGCTCGAGGTGCGGCCGATGCGAATGTCCCGAGACGACGACCGCGATTTCCTCCGCCTGCGGATTGCACGCGAGCGTCTTGAGATCGTGCAACAGCAGGATGCGTTGTCCTTGCACGGTCAACGTCGCCGTGTCCGGCAGCGCCGTGGCCCACTTGAGATCGACGTTGCCGCGAATGGCGGTCACCGGGGCCAACGCGCGCAGTCCCTCGAGGACATCCGGCACGCCTATGTCGCCGGCGTGCAGGATCACGTCACTGCCCCGCAGGGCCGCGATGGCCGACGCTCGCAGCAGCCCGTGCGTATCCGCAATGACGCCGACGACGACCTCGTTGTCGAGGACCAACTGGCCTCCGGATTGGGATCAGCGCCCGGGACTGGGAATGGCAAGACCGGCGCGTTCGTCATCCCACGCGACGGCCGAGATCTTCCAGTCGTCCCCGGTCTTGACGAGCTGGATGGACTTCACGCCTTGCGTCTCGAAAGGCTCGCCGGACAGGATGCCCGACTTGCGATATACGCTCAGCCGTTGCCCGATGCCCCCGAAGACGTCCGTACGGTTCCAGACCTCTTCTTCGTGGAAATCCACCAGCTCGCCGCCGCTCAGAAGCTGCGCGCGCGGCGCGATGAATCCAGGTAGATCATAGAGCACCGGCCCGTCGGTCGTCGCTTTGACGATTACGCACTGCGCCACGCAGAGGTCATGTAACACTTCGAGCGTTGGTCGCCGCCCGCGCCGGTTGTCGAACGCGGCGAAGAATGCTCGCACCACGGCGTCGATCGCGCGCTTGTCCTCAACAGGTGCGTTCATCAGGGCCCCAGGCGCAGCTGCGCCAGCACGGTGCCAACCATCGCCACCACCACCAGGACTCCGAATGTGAATACCTTGCGTCTCACCGGCACGACGTTGGAATGCGTGTGGATCCAGGCGTGCACGATCCGGCTTGCGACGAACAGCCAGGCGAGCGCCAGCGTCCACAGGCTCGAGTCCCCGACCTGCCAAAGGATCAAGGCCGTCACATAGAAGAGCACCGGCACTTCGAATTGGTTGCGGATGTTGTTGTTGATCTTGAGCACGCTGTCCGGCCACGCGTCGTCGTGCAGCGCGCGGCGCTCGAGATCGACGAGCCCGGCGGCCACGGCCTTGCGCTTGGCCGCGGCCAGTGCGACATACAGCGTGATCGTGAGCAGGACCTGCGCCAGCACAGGAAGCAGGATTGCGTTGCCCGGCATCGGCGTTACGCTGCTTGCAACGGATTGGCGATCAGGTCCTCGGCCGCAACGATCTGCCAGCGGCCCTCGCGCAGGATCCAGGTATCCGTCCAGACGAACCGGCCCCGCTCGCCGGTTTGGCGGACCCAGGATTCGCTGCCCTGCGCCACCGCCGTGTCGCCGGTCGCGACCGACTCGGCCCACTGGGCCTCGCCGTCGCGTGTGTATTGTTCTGCCTTGTTCAGATACGACGTGATGTTCGACGACTGGGTTGCGGCGGTGCACAGCAACGCCATCGCGAGCACCGGCAGCCACAACTTGTTCATGCCGCGCCTCCCTAGCTCCGGCGGATTACAGACGCGATTGCACGACCCGGCAACCGCCACATCGACGACCGCAGGGCCGCCGCTGCGCCCAGCGCTACTGGGTCGCAACGCCCTCCACCGCAACCAGGCGGGCCGCACTGCAGGCTTCACGTAAAGCCTTGAGAGCCTTGTATTGCGGGTTGTCGTAAAAACTCTCCATAGCGCTCATCGATGGAAATTCGATCAACACCAGCCTGCGCGGCGCCCAGTCGCCTTCGATGACCTGGTGCGCGCCGCCGCGCACCAGGTAACGGCCGCCCGCGGCCTCGATGAGCGGTTTCACCTTCAGCATGTACTCCTGGTAGCGCGACAGGTCCCGGATCTCGACGTCGAAAATGGCATAAGCACTCATGCTGTCCTCAGTATTTCGCAATCGACGACCTCGCTGAAGCCGAGCGTCACGCCGCCACCTTCGAAGACGTGTCCCGCGAATTTCAACGCCATGCTCCAGGTCTCGAAGTCACTTTATTAATAGTCTATAAATAACTGTTTTAAAAGCATTAATAGTCACGACAATGACGATTGCCCTACGACGCGCCGAGCTCCTGCCGGAACGGCGGCCGCGAAAATATGCGCCGCACCAGCGGCTCGAAATGTTCGAGCGGCAGTGTGTCGTAGGCTGGATCGAACGACGACTGATCCCACCGCTGGCAGAAATCGACTGCGGCCTGGTAGTGCGGATGCTCGCGGTAGCGGTCTCGCACGTTGCGGTCCCCTCCCGTGTGATGCGCGTAGTAATACGCCTGGAAGATCCCGTGGTGCTTGACGATCCACCACGTCCGTTCGGAAACGTACGGCCGCAGGATCGATGCGGCAAAGTCGCCGTGGTTCCAGGGCGCCAATGAGTCGCCGAGATCGTGCAGCAGCGCCGCCACCACCAACTCCTCGTCGGCGCCGTCGCGCAGCGCCCGCGTCGCGGTCTGCAGCGCATGCTGCTGGCGGCTCACCCGATAGCCCTCCAGCGTTTCCGCCTGCGCGGAGAAGTAGGCGAGCACGCGGTCGGCCGTCTCGCGGGCGTACTGCGCCTCGAGGCGACCGAGAAGTTCGTACTCCTCCCGCGTGCCGTCCTCCATCCGTGTGAAGCGTACGACGTCCACCGCTCACCGCCGTCCTAGAACTTCTGCCCGAACTGGAGCCCGAACGTGCGCGGCCGCACGGTCACGACGTTCGGCGAGGTGCACACCGACGTCGCGCACGGACTGTACCGGCTGACCTCCCCGAGTTCGTCGGTCACGTTTTCGATGTAGAACTCCGCCGTCCAGTTGCCGTGGCTGAGGCCGGTGGACAGGTCGCCCGTGCCATACGCCGGTTGGCGGCCGAGCAGTTCGGCATCCGACACCGGCAGGACCGCAATCACGTCCGTCTGGTACACCATCGCACCCTGTACGTAGGCGTCGAACGAGCCGAGCGCGAACTGGTACCGGGCAATCGCATTCATCTTGAATTTCGGCGACACCGGCAGGCGCGACCCCTCGGGCGCCAGTGTGGAATTCTCCTGCGGGTCGCCGCCCGGACTCACGGGCGGCCCCGGAATCGAGCAATCGAACTGCGGGTTCACGTACTGGCAGGAGTTGGTCGTCAGCTTCGCATCGAGGTACGTGGCGGATGCGGTCAGCATCAAGTGCTCCGTGGCCGCCCATTGCACGTCGGACTCGATGCCCTTGATCTCCGCCCGCCCGGCATTGACGATCTCGGTAATGTTGTTCGGCCCCGAAACGCCGAATTGCGCGTCCTTCCATTTCTCGAAAAACAACGCGCCGTTCCAGCGCATGCGGCCGTCCAGCCAGCCCGTCTTCCAGCCGAACTCGTAATTGGTGAGTTCGTCCGGCGAATACGGCGGCCGCACGGGATTGCGATTGACGCCACCCGGTCGGAAGCCCGTCGAGTACGTCGCGTAGAGCATCCTGCCATCCGCGATCCGATAGGTGACATTGACCTTGCTGGTGTAGTCCGAGCCCGTCGTCTTCTTGCGGATGTTGTTGCAGGGGCGCTCCGAGCCGAACTTGCCGATCGAATCCGGCTCGCACTGCGCAGCCGAATTCTCGCCCTCCCCCACCTGGTCCGGATGCGACGGGCCATAGCCGAAGAAGCCCACGACCTGGTTGTCGTAATCGAACGCGCGCACGCCGACCGTCGCGGTCCAGGCCTCGGTGATGTCGAACGCGACCTCGGTAAAGATCGCGCGATCGGTGTCGGTGCGGTCCTGCGAGTTCAGGTAGTTGACGCCCGGCTGGCCGGTGATCGACAGCGAGTCGGCCAGCCCGTCGACCCGATAGGCGTTGTAGGTCGCATTGGTCTGGCGCTGCAGGAACAGGCCGGCGACGAACCGCAGTCGGCGATCCGTCGGCGAAGACAGTCTGAATTCGTGGGTCTGCTTCGTGAAGTTGTCGCGGTTGCGGGTGTACATCGTCGGATCGATGATCTCGCCGGCATTGTCGAGGAAGTAATTGCCGAAGTACCCCGGGTAGGCCACGTCGTAGTAGTACGAGTAGTCCGAATAGTCGGCGACGTTGTGGATGTTGCGATCGAGGTAGCCGCCGCTGTAGATGACGTCGAAGTTACCGATCCTGCCTTCGACGGTCAGCGCCGCCTGGTACCAGCTGTCGTCGTTCAGTTCGTCCACGTACCGGGCGACCTTGCGCTCGCCGAGCGCCGGCATTTGCGCGAATGACCCGTCCGCGTTCTGCTCCTGCCAGGTCACCGACGGCGTCACGCTCCAGGCGTCGTTGAGGTCCACTCTCAGCGCGGCACGGGCGCCATTCATCCGGGTCTCGTTGAAATGCGTCTCTCGCAACGAAGTATTGTCGCGGGGGACGCCCGATGTCGGGAACACCTGCAGCGGGTCCGGCGTGACGTTGTCGATGTATCCCGGGTCCTGTTCCGTGTAGCCGACCAGCCGGATCGCCGCGCGGCTCGTCAGCGGAATGTTGAGGTAGCCCTGGAGCGTGCCGCCCGTTCCGCCCGAATCCACCTGCTCGACGCCAACACTGTATCCGCTTTCGAATGCGCCAGGCTTTGGCTTGTTGGTGATGATGCGCAGCGTGCCGGCCATCGAACTCGCGCCGAACAGCGTGCCCTGCGGACCGGACAACGCCTCGACCCGCTCGATATCGTAGATGTGGACGTCGAGGTTGTTGCCGATCGTCGTCACCGGCTGCTCGTCGAGATACACGCCCACGAGCGGCGCGGAGCCGACGCGCAGTCCGTCGCCGCCATTCGTCACGCCGCGCACATAGAGCTGCGACTGGCCGGGACCGTAAGTCTGGTACGACAGGCTCGGCAGGTACTTCGCGTAGCTGTCGAAATCGGTCACCGACAGCTGGTCGAGCGCCTTGGTGTCGAGCGCCTGGATGCTGATCGGCACGTTCTGCAGGTTCTCGGACCGCTTCTGCGCGGTGACGATGATCTCCTCCAGTGCGCCCGGCTGCATGCCCGTGCCGGTGTCCTGTGCGAGTGCGGGCGCCTGGCCCGCGAGGATAGAGGCGACGGCGAGCGCCAGCGAGCGCGCGTTCTGCGCGGGTTGGGACGGACGATCGATGGGTCTGTGCACGCTGGATTGCCTCCCGGAATGCCGATACGAATTTAGGCGCGGGTCAGGGCGGGGCGGCGCCCTCGGAATGCGTGCCCGGCACGATGACGTCCGGCAGCGGCGCGGCCGCTGTGGGCCGGGCCTTGCGATAATCCTTGCCCATGAACGCCGCGACGGTCGCGGCGATCTGCGCTTGCGTCACGCGCGCGATCTCGCGCCTTTCACCGAGCGCCGGCGTGTCGGGGCCGAGGACGGCGATCCAGATGTCTTCCGAGCCCGGCTGCTCGACGCCGTGCTCCTTCCAGTCGACCGGTCCGCTGCCGCGGCCGTGGTCGGTGGTGATGACGAAGGTCGTCTTGCCCCGGTACTGCGGCATCGCCTGCATCGTGTTCCAGAGCTGCTCGACGAACCGGTCCACGCCCTGCGCGGACGTCAACACCTCGTCGTACCGGCCGCTGTGCGCCCAGCTGTCGGTCTCGCCATAGCCGACGAACAGCACCCGAGGCTTGCGCTCCTTGACGTAGTCGAGCATCGCCACCTGGACGAACGAGTTGTACGGATCGTCGGCGTCGAGCAGCGTCGTCGTGCGGAACAACTCGTTCAGCAGTTCGTCGCGCGGCGTCAGCTTGCCCTGCTTCGGCGGATGCGACCCGGCCTGGATCATCAGCCCGCTGCGCTTCTGATTGAAGATGTCGTTGAAAGCGCCCCAGGTACCGAATACCGCCACCTGGCCATGCAGGTCCGGCAGGCCGTTCAGCCACTCGAAGACGTTGACGTTGGGATTGGGCCCGAACTCGTTGCTGTCGATCCGCGGATCCGGCGCGCCGGTCACCATCTCGTTGTAGCCGGGGTACGAGAACGCCATGCCATTGGTGACCTGGGCGCTGCTGCCCAGGGTCTTGTTGCCGAAAATCTGCCCCTGCTTTGCGATCGTGCCCCACAGGAACGGCAACAGCACCCGACGCCGCTCGGCGACATCGTCGCGCCAGAAGTTCCTGAGCAGCGTCGGCTCGTCGAGCCAGCTGCCGCCCTCCTTGTCGTTCAACAGCGCTTTTTCGGCGCCGGCGAACACTTCCTGCCAACGCAGGCCGTCGGGCACGATCAGGACCACGTTCTCGGTGCGCCGCGTCGCGGACGGCGGGCCGGTGCCGGACGAGTCAGCAAACGCAACGATGGCGCTCGACACGGACAACAGGCCGACCGACAAGACTCGCAGCATTAGCTTCATGGCAGGCTTCTACTTCGTGTTACCTGGCTGACCGGGAGGCTAAGCGGTTCGCGTCGATGGAAGCAAGCGCTATCGGCCAATCTGGCCGTGCGCCGCCCGTCGATCATTTCGCCGCTGCCTTCGGTGCCGCCATTTCCTTGTCGACCTCGTCCTCGAAGGCGCGGCGCTTGCCGGCGACGAAGCGCCGGTACCCTTCCGGATCGATCCAGGCCTTTACGCCCTCCGCCCGCGAGCGCTCGCGCTTGCCGACAAGATCGAAGTACTCCGTGTGATGGCCCAGCCAGATGTCCGGATGCAGCAGCTCGAGACGCGCGAGACTGCGCCGGTAATCGTCGCCGATGCCGGGGTACGAGGGCTTGCTTGCGAGGTTGTAGCCCGGGTTGAAGCCGATGCCGTCGGGAAAGACGACCGTATAGACGTGGCCGGCGTCCGTCAAAGTCGTGACCCACGTCGTCGAGCCTTTGGTGTGCCCCGGCGTGTTGCAGGCCGTGAGCACGACGTCGCCGAGTTTGACGGTGTCGCCGTCGCGCAGCACCCGATCGACCCTGGCTGGTGGAAAGCCCATCACCTTCCAGTCCCAGCCGTAGTAGAAGTCGTCCTTGCCGCCGTCTTCGATGGCCTGCACGTCCGGTTGCATCACGGCAATCCGGGCGCCCGAGAGCTGCTTCAGGTACGCAAACGCTCCGGCGTGGTCCGAGTGCGCGTGACCGTTGATGATGATCTTGATGTCTTCCGGCTTGAATCCGAGCTTGCGGATGGACTCGACGATCATCGGCCCCGACGACGGCATCCCCGTATTGAGGAGGATATGTCCTTCGGAGGTCGTGAACAGCCATGAACTCAGACCCTGCGTGCCCACGAAATACAGCGGGCCGACGATCCGAATGGGTTCGGCCGGCACTTCCCACTTCAGGACTTTCGAGGCGGTCTCGATGAACAGCTTATTGTCCGCGGCCAGTTCGTCGACGGTCTGCGCAAGGGCGAGGCCTGCGGTCGCAAGCAGCGCGGTGACGACGAGCGCGTATGCGAGGTGCTTCACGATGATTCTCCATGCTCGGATGGCGCCCCGCGCAATTCAGGGCCGAGATTCGTTCAAGGACCCGTGACTACGACGGCGGGCGCGCTGCGACCGTGTACCACGAGCGCGGGCACGAAGGCCACCGGGGGTCCCATTCGACGGCCCGGCCATATCGTCGTGACTGTGCCTGCGTCGTTGTGGCTCAGGTTCTGATCGAGTAGCGCGTTGTTGCGCGCACGCGAGCCTTGGCGGCCTCGACGGTCCGGTCGCGCGGCCCAGTGGTCGTCACCAGCGATCGAATCAGGGTTGTCGCGGCTGCGGCGACCTCGTCGATGGCGCGTTCGAACGCGGCCTGGTTCGCCCTGGACGGCGCCGTGAAACCGCTCAGCTTGCGAACGAACTGCAGCGACGCGTCGCGGATCTCCGCCTCCGTCGCCGGCGGCTCGAAGTTGAACAGGGTCTTGATGTTTCGGCACATGGCGTGATTCCTGACGGTACCCGTTTGTGACGTTGCCAAACGATCCACGGCAGCGGGGCCGTGGGCCACGGCGTCGACCTCATCCAGTGCTTCGCCACGCGAGCACGAAGCACCAGATTCCAAACGCCGCAAGCACGACGATTGTCTGCACGTCGTTGCCGCTCGGCCGACGCACCGAGAGTATGACCGACGCCATCAGGACGGCCATCGTGACCAGTCCGGTCCCAACGGCGATCCAGCCCGCGCGCGAAAACAAGGAACCGTTGCGGCCGGGCCGATTGAATGCGAGCCGGAATCCGGCCTGGCCGCAGAAGCCTCCCAACGCGACCAGGATCAGCCCGAACACAAGATCCGAGCTGGTCAATAGACGACGGGCCGACGCATCGGCCGCTATGTGGGCGAGGTCCACGATCAACAAAGCCGTCAGGCCCGCCGCCGCCAGCAGCAGGACGACACCCGCGATCCGAGTCCAGATGGAGACGACTGGCTGCAGGTACGGGTGGGTCACGGCGATGCGCTCGGTTCAGAATTCATCCTTACCGGTCAGTTCCTTCTCCATCCTGTCCGCGCTCAGCGTCACGGCTTCGATCACTTCCTGCAGTGTCTCCGCGTTGGCATCGGCGGCGGTCGGGTACGAGAACACGACCAGGTACTCGTCGTTGCCCTGGTTCACCTGCCACGCACCCATGACCATGCGGACGTTTTCCGTCAGCAGACGGGTCGCAAGGTTCGCCGGCAACAGACCCTTGGCGCGATAGGCGACCGACCAGACGTCCCGGAATTCGAGTCTCGCGATCTTCGCCGTCTTCGACGCCACCCAGACCCGCTGCGTTCGTCCATCGGCAAGCGTGTAGTTCAGCGTGTAGTCGCCCTCGTCGATGCCGTAGGCAAGTCCCGCGCCTTTCAGCGCGGTGGCCACGCGCGGATCCAGCGCGCCGGATGCCGGAACGTCGTCGGCCTGGACGCCCGCGGCCCCGGCGACCAGCCACGCGCACATCATGATTCGGAAGAAAGCTCGCATGCGTCGATCGTAGCAGGCGCGGCGTATTTCTTGATTCAGCGCATGCCGGCCGGCTTCCGGCCCGCGGTGGTCCGTCCGCCATCCAGTGCCCGGCCGACCAGTGATCGATAGGCGGACTGCATGCCGGCCGCAGTCGGCGGCGGCTGCTGTTCGAGCGACCAGGCGATCAGCGTCATCACGGTGCCGGCGACGAAGCGCGGCACGAAACCCGGACTGGGCACGGGCTTGCCGTCACGCGCGATTCGCTCAGCCACCAGGCCGGCGACCCGCATCTCGAGTGCGTCCTGCACGATACGGTCGGTGACGGCGCCGCCCGGGCCGGCGCTCAACGATCGATAGATGTGGGGCGTGTGTCGGACGTGGGCGAACAGCCTGGTGCAGTCGACCAGACAGGCATCGCCAGGCAGCTCGACGACCATCGGCAGCACGATGCGCTCGAACTGGTCCCGCAACAGCGCCTCCTTCGACGCGAAGTGCGCATAGAACGTCGCCCGGCCGATTCCGGCCTTGCGGGCGATATCGCTGACCCGGATCCGGAAATACGGTCGCCGGGCGATCAGCTCGACGAACGCGTGCGCGATGCGGGCGCGGGTCTTCTGCACGCGCGGATCGATCGACTTCGCGACAGTCGGCGATTTGTGTTCAGCAACCGGCCGCTTCCGGCGGCGGACACTTGTCATTCGATGGTCCCGCGCGGACGCTCGCCGCCATGAACACCCGCACCCAGGATCCGTTCGTGCGGCGCGCGCAAGCGGCGGCCCTCATCGCGCTGCCCGTGCTCTGGCTCGCGATGCTCGCGCTCCACTTTCGAAGGGCCGGCGACTTCTTCGTGTTTCACTCGCACTACGTTCCCGTATCGGCCGCCGACAAGGTGACGCATCTGATTGCGGCACGCAACCAGTGGCCGATGATCCACGATCCCCACTGGATCGGCTACCTCAGCCTGCCCCTCGTCGTCCTCGGCGCGTTCGGCGCGTATGCGGTCGGTCGCGTCGCCCGGCCTCGCCTCGCCGCACTCGGGCTGTCATTGACCGTGTTCGGCACGATCTATCTCGGCGGCGTATTCGGTCTTTTCTGCGCATTGACGCGCGGCCTGGGCGACGTCGATCCGAAATTCACGGACGGCGCCATCGCGACCTACGCCGCCGTCACCGCGGATCAGGGCGCATACGGCCTCACGCGACGCCTCGCAATGCTGGCCCTGCTCGGCATCGCCATCCAGATGCTGGCGCTGTGGCGTGCCTCCGGCGTGCCGCGCTGGGCGCCGGCGCTCGCCGTTCTCGGTTGCGCGGTGTTCCTGTCTTTCTGGGACGTGGACAACATGATGTTCGCGGGCGCGGTGTGCCTGCTGCTGGGATTTGTCCCCGTCGCCCGCCGCATTCGGTCCAGCGGATGACGCCCTCGACTACACGTCGCGCCGACGCGCTTCCGATACCTCCGGCCATCCTCACCCGAGCACGGTGCGCCGTTATTTCTCGGTGGCCTTGCATTCGACGTACACGTCGACCGACATCCACTTGCGCTTCGCGCTGAATACGCTCTGCTCGGTCTTGCCGGGATCGACGTACGTCGCCTTGCGATAGAGCGCTTGCGGCGCGGCATCGTAGCGGAGGTCGCAGCGAACTTTCGTGTCGGTCGCGTTCGTCAGCTTGACGACGAGCATGGCCGTGCTCGCGACCGGTTCGATCCGGACGTCGAGGCCGTTGAGTTCCGGATGCACGTGCACGGTATAGGTCTGCGCGACGGCAGCGCCGGCAAGCAGCGCCAGGCACGCTGCGATTGCGAGTCCCGCCAGTCTTGCGCGTCGAGGGCCATGAGCTTTCATCCACACGTCTCCGGTGTCCTGTGGCGGTCACACTACGGAGGTCGCCGCCGCGTGTCGATACGCCGCAACGCGAAGTTGCCGAGGCCCCCGGGGCGCCTCGCACCTCCCGCAAAGAAAAAGCCCCCACGAGGGGGGCAAACGGGCTTATCGGCCCGGGGTACGGCACGGACCTGCGTCCCGCGCGCCTGTCCTGCCCCGGGGGAAGGCCGGCCATGCGCGCATTCCCCCGTTAGACGGCGCCACCTCGGAAAATCAATCGCGGCGCGTCGATCGGGTTGCCTTGCGACCCGGGTCCATCGGCTGTACCTTGCCCGCACTCCCTCGATGCAGGACTCACCGTGCCCACAAATTGCTTGAAAGTCAGTGCCTGGTTGGCCGCCGGCCTGTTGTTCTCGGCGATGGCCGAGGCCGACATCGTCACCGGCACCGTCAGCCCGGCCGCGGCCAAGGTCGTGATCGTCGATACCAGCGGCAAGGAAGTTGCCACGCTCGGCGCGGGGCCGTTTCAGCTGCAACTGCCGGTCGGCAAGTTCACGGCACGCTGTGTGGCCCCGAAGGCGCACGAGCAGACGTTCCTGAGCCTCTCGGAACCGGTCACGGTCAGCATCGCCTGCAACTAGGCCGGGTCCATGGCGGACGCACCCGTTCAACCGAGCCCGGTCAGTCCTGACGCGCCGGGCGCGCACGTCAAGGCCAGCTGGCGCGCGAATGCGCGTTTCGCGGCGGACATCGTCAACACGCTGGCGGTGCCGCTGCTCACGCTCGGCGCGACGATCATCGGCGTGCACCTGTCGAACTCGATGAAGGAACGCGAGATCGCGATCGCGGAGCAGAACAACCAGCAGTCGGTGCGCAACCAGCGCGAGGCCTCGGAAACCAGCCTGCGTTCGGCCATGTTCAAGGAACTGGTCGGCCCGTTGTTGCAGACCGAGGGTGACACGGCTGCGCCGGGCGGGAACGGCGACTTGCCGCGGGCCCAGCGCCTGGCGCTGCTCGCGGAACTGTTGACGCTGAATTTCCACGAGCATTTCGAACTCGGACCGCTGCTGCGCTACGTCGACACGTTGCCCGGGCAGACCGACGATGCGCGCTCGAGATTGCGGGGCACGGCCCGGCGCGTCGTGTCGCGTCAGCTTGCGCCGATGCTGGCCGTCGGCAACGGCGTGCGCGCGGCGAACCCCGACTTTTTCGAAATCTCGCTGAATTCCAACGTGGCGGAGCCGCCGAGCACGCTGCAGTCCTGCGCGCTGGCCCAGGGACAGTCGGCGCAGGCGACCGGATCGTTGGCGCTCGAGTGCGCCAGCAATGCGAGCGGCACTCCGCTGCGTGTCACGTCGCCGGACGGCAAGGATCGACTGCAGCTCAGCCTGCGCGCCGCGCGTTGGGACGACCAGACCGTCGGTGTCTACGTGCTGAGGCTCGACCCGAAGAATGCGCCCGATCCGGATGCGCCGCCGATCGAGTTCACGCTGACGCCCTACTCGTTCCCGTTCTCCGACAACACGTTGCTGCCGAGCGGCAACCGTTTTGGCATCTATCTCACGCGGGTGGACATCATTCCCGAGGTCGCGCGAGTCATGCGGCTTTCATTCGTCTGGTTCCCGAAGGATTTCGTGCCGCCCCGCGAGCGGCCGCTCGATCTCGACCTGACGCCGCCGCCGGCCCCGGCTTCCTAACCGTCTTCCGCCGCGACCGATCGGTCCCGCTCCCGGCGCACGATCGACCATCGTGCCCGTTTATCGGTGAGATGCATCGCCGCGTGAGCCGGGCTCGTGGACGGCAGGACCTGTCGCGGTAGTTGCTGCCAGGGCTCGGGCAGTCCGGGCAGCACGAGCCGGTCATAGAGGCCGGCCGCCGTCTGGCCGTTGAAAAAGACCACGCGGAGCCGACGATGCGCGCCGAAGAAGGCCGCGAAGTCGTTGGCGACGATCGAGTCGCGCCGGATGTCGGCGTCGAGCGCGCCCGGCCTGACGGCGGACTGGCAGACATCCCACAACGCGACCCGGTTCGCCTTGAGCATCGCGAGGCGCCCGGCATACGCGAGTTCGGGTTCCGCGCCGAACAACTCACCCATGATCGGCCAGAACGCGTTCCGCGGCTGACCGTAGTACTGCCGTCTTTCGAGCGAGGCCGGCCCCGGCAACGAGCCCAGGATCAGCACGAGCGCGTCGAGCCCGGCGACGGGTGCGAATCCGACCGCGGGCCGGGTAGCGGATCGCATCGGGGGCGGTCCGCTCACGCGCTACAGCGTGCTGACGAGGTGCCCGCCATCCACGGCCAGCACCGCACCGGTCATGTGAGCCGACGCGTCGGAGGCGAGCAGCAGCAGCGGGCCGTCGAGGTCCGTCAGCACACCGAGACGACGCTGCGGCACGCGCCGGATCATCGCCTGGCCCGCCTCCGTCTCCCACAGGAACGAGTTGATGTCGGTGTTGAAATAGCCCGGCGCGATGGCGTTCACGCGGATGCGATAGCGCGCCCATTCGAGCGCGAGCACCTTGGTCATCTGGATCACCCCGGCCTTCGAGACCGAATAAGGCAGGACGCTGGCAATCTGTCGCAGCCCGAGCACCGAGGCGATGTTGACGATCGAGCCGCCGCGCCCGTGCGCCTTCATGGCCCGCGCCGCGGCCTGGGCCGTGAAGAAGCACCCTTTGAGATTGGTGTCGACGACGGCGTCCCAGTCCGATTCGGTCACGGCTAGCGCCAAGCCTTCCAGCGCGATGCCAGCGTTGTTGATGAGGATGTCGAGAGCGGCCAGTCGCGGTTCGAGTGCCGCGATGCTGTCCGCGCGGGTCACGTCCAGTGCCACGGCTTCGACCGAATGGCCGGCCGACGCGATGTCGCGCGCCAGGTCGTCGAGCTGCGCCTCGCGACGTGCGGCGATGATCACGTGCGCGCCTTCGCGCGCGAGGCACCGGGCGAAATGCGAGCCGAATCCACTCGATGCGCCCGTCACGAGCGCCGTCTTGCCGGTCAGCGTGCCGGGCATCGCAGCGCTCCTCACGCCGCCGGTTCACGCGACTGTGTGATCCGGAAGCGCGACGCGACGAACGCGAGATCCGTCAGCGTCGCATTGCCGGCCGGGTTCACGCCCGTCACGTGGTAGTCGCTGTAGGCCGCGGCAAAATTGAGCGGCATCGGTCCGGTGAGGTTGCACGTGAGCTGCGCGCCAGCCGCCGAATACGCATCGACGGCACGTTCGACATACTTGGCATCGGTCGAGTACAGGAATGCCGTGATGCCGCCCCCGGTGCGCGCGTCGTTCGCCGCCTCCGACAAGGCCGCGTCGCGATCGTCCGTCGAGATGACGAAACCGATCGGTCCGAAACGCTCTTCGCCGTAGAGGTCCCGAGCGCCCGCATCGACGGCGAGCAGCAGTGGTGTGCGTGTCCGTGCCTGCGCGAACTCCGGGTGCGGGTACGCCGCCGAGGCGCGCAGCACGCCGTCCGCGGCGTGCGCCGTCCGTCGGCGATCCGATCGATCAGCGCCAGCGTGGACGGCGACTGGATTGCGGCCAGGATGGGTGCGGCCCGCCGCGGATCGTCGGCGATCGCAGTCATGGCCTGCGCCAGCGCCTCGCCGAATTCTTCACCGCTGATCCGCCCACCGCGGTGCCGGACGCCATCGCGCGGCACGTAGACGTTCTGCGGGGAGGTGCACATCTGCGCCGAGAACAGGCTCATCGTCGTGGCGAGACTCTTCAGCACCGGCTCGAGTTCGTCGACCGACTCGACGACCACCGTGTTGACGCCGGATGTTTCGGAATAACACAGCGCCGGATGCGCATTGGCCTCGACCCACGCGCCGAAGCGCGCGCTGCCGGTGAAATCGACGATGGCGGTGCGCGGGTGCTTGACCAGGATCTTGCCGACCGGCGACTCGATGGTATCCAGGCACAACGTGACGAGGTCGGGCGCAAAGCCGGCGTCCGACAACACGGCACGGCACGTGCGGACCGCGAGCGCCATCGGCAGGATCGCCGTGGGATGCGGCTTGACGATCACCGCGTTGCCGGTCGCAAGGCTCGCGAGCATGGCCGGGTACGCGTTCCAGGTCGGGAAGGTTGCGCAGGCAAAGCAGACGGCGACGCCGCGCGGCACGAGCCGATAACGCTTGCGAAGCCGGATGGTCGTCGAGCCGAAGCGGCGCTCCCAGAGCGCCTCGCGCGGCACATCGGCCATCGCGGCGTGCGCGTACGCGAGCGCTTCGACGCCGCGATCGAGCGCATTCGTGCCGCTGCCGGCGTAGCTCATCGGGGCGCTCTGGCCGGCCGTGTGCATCACCGCCTGGGCGGTCTCGAAGATCCCGTCGTACAGGCGATCGACGATTTCCATGCACACGCCGAGCCGCGCCTCGGGACTGGCCGCGGCCCAGGACGCCATGGCCGCGCGCGCCGCTGCGAACAGCGCGTCCGGATCGGCCTGCGGGATAGTCGATGGCGAGCGGCTCGAGCGTATAGGGCGAGACCTCGCCGTCGATCCGCCCGACCGTGCCCGGCTGCTCGAGTTCGAAACGGCGGCCGAGTTGCGCACGATGCGGCCGCGGCCCCCGCCGTGCTCGCCGTTGCGCCGCCGCGATGTCGGTCGGGTGTTTCGGGAAACAACGAGAAATAGCCGCGCTCGCGACAGGCCGCGCCTGCGGCTCGCAACGACGCTTCGTGCTTGTCGTACAGGCTTCGCGCCCGGCTCTCCGCGTGGCTCATGAATTCCTTCCGCCCGTCCCTTTGGTCCGCCGCACCCTCGATTTCGCGGACGCCGGCGGGTTCGCCGGTCGCCACTGCAGCCGATGCACCCGTTTCTGGCCCGTCAACGATTCCTCCGTGGACACCGTCAGCGTCCGGCCGCGCAACTGCAGGCGCCGCACCTGCAAGGTACCGACCATCGCCGGATTCTGCGAGAGCAGCACCTGCAATTCCACGGTCCGGCCGACGAGGCGCCACCGGCAGCAATAGCTGACGAACGTGTCGAACGCCGACGCGCGTTCCTCGACCGGCGCCGCCCGGGTATTGCCGCGCGACAGGCGCGGGCGACCCGCCGCCATCATCGTGCTCGTCATCCAGCCGTCGGCCGTGAACACCAGCAGGCCCTCGGCATCCGGCCCGAGCGGCTCCTCGACGGTGCCGTCCTCGGACGTGATGAACCAGCGTGCCAGGGTCCAGGCGCCAATCAGTCTCCTGCGATCAATCGTCGTCATGGGCATTCAGCCGAAAGCCGATAGCCGGCCGGGCCGAGCCGGGCCGGGCCGGGCCGGTTCGGCCTGCCGGGGCTCCGCCTGGCCATTATTGTCAATCGACACCTCCCAAATGACTTGCATTATAGTACTCTGGTAGCCGCCGATGACGACACCGACTTCCCAGAGGAACCGCACGATGCGCAAGTACACCGACATCAGTACGCAGGACCCGCCGGATCGTCCGACCTGGGTCGACGGCATCGACAATCCGTACCTGCACGGACCCTACACGCCGGTGATTTCCGAGATCACCGCGGTCGACCTCGAAGGTGACCGAAGGCGAGATCCCGGCGGACCTGTACGGCGCCTACATGCGGCAGGGTCCGAACCCGGTGTTCGAGCCGCCGACCGCCTACCACTGGTTCGACGGCGACGGCATGGTGCACGGCGTGTACTTCCGCGACGGGCGCGCCAGCTACATCCGCAAGTGGGTGCAGACCCGCGGACTGCGCGACGACATCGCAGCGCGGTCGCGCCGAATCGGCCGGCATCATGGGCCCGTTCGACGTGTCGCGCGTGGCCGGGCGTGAAGACACGCACATGAATCCCGACTACTGCAAGGACACGTCGAACACGACGCTGAACTTCCACAACGGCAAGCTGTTCTCGGCCTGGTACAACGCCGGCCGCGTCTACCGCCTGGATCCGCTGACGCTCGAGACCGAAGGCGAGGAGGACTTCGCCGGCGGCCTCGACACGTCGATGAACGCGCACGGCAAGACCGACCCGCGCACCGGCGAGTTCATCAACTACGGCTACGCCGACTTCCAGCCCTGGCTCACGTACTACGTGATCGGCCCGACGGCAAGGTGAAGCACCGCGAGCGCATCGACACTGCCGGGGCCGCGCCTGCCGCACGACACGACGATCACGCCGAACTACACGATCCTGCACGACTTCCCGCTGTTCCACGACGTCGACATGCTGAAGCGCACCGGTCACCGCGTCGTGCAGTTCAACCGCGACCTGCCGACGCGTTTCGGCGTGATTCCGCGCTACGGCACGCAGGACCAGGTCCGCTGGTTCGAGTTCGAGCCGGGCTACGTGCTGCACATGGTCAATGCCTGGGAAGACGGCGACTGGATCGTCATGGACGGCTGCTTCCAGCCGGACCCGACGATCCGCCGCGACCCGCAGGAAGGCCCGCTCGCCTCGATGCTCGCGTACCTGCGCTACAAGGGCCACCTGCGCCGCTGGCGGATGAACCTGAGGACCGGCGAAAAGAGCGAGCAGCAGCTCGACGACCTGAACGTCGAGTTCTGCCTGCCCGATGCCGAGCGGTACGGCCTGCGCACGCGCTACTCGTACCACCAGCTGATCCCGACCGACCTGCAGACGCTCGCGTTCGAAGGCCTCGTGAAGTACGACCACGACACGGGCACGCGCGAAATCTACCACTATCCGGCCGGCTGGTTCCCGAGCGAGGCGCCTTTCGCGAAGAGCACGCGCGGCGGCGACGAAGACAGCGGCTACGCGATCACGATCGCGACCAATATCGCGGACTATCGCTCGGAAGCCTGGATCTTCGACGCGAAGCGCATCACGACAGGCCCGCTCGCCCGCGTCAGCCTGCCCGCCCGGGTCGCCGCCGGTTTCCACGCGTCGTGGTTCACCGGCGAGACAGCTCTGGCCGATCAGGCGCGCGCGGCCGGGTAACGCGCGAGTTCGGCATCGAGATACGCCACGAGCGATTGCGGCGTGTCCTTGCTGACCCTCGTCCGTTCGTACATGTGGGCGGGCCGGATCGCGCGGTCGAACCACACCAGTTCCTCCTCGGGCTGCGCCGGACGCGTCCCGGCGAGCCACAGCGCCGTGTCGGCGCCGGACGCTTCGTCGCGCAGGATGGAGCGCAGGATCTTGCGGAATCGCGGCAGCGATCGCTTCACGCCGTCGGTGTCGGCCCAGCCGGGATGCATCACGTAGAACGCGATGCCGCGCGCGCCGTACTGGTTGCGCCAGTACTGGTTCAGCACGATCTGCGCGCGCTTGTGGAAGCCGTAGGCGACGACGCCGTTGTACTTCTGCGGGTCGGTGACGTTCAGCATGGGCACCATCAGCGGCACGTTGTAGCCGCCGCCCGACGTCATGTTGATCACCGTCGCGCCCGGCTCGCGCAGCAACTTCGCGCGCAGCAGGCCTTCGGTCAGCTGGTAGTGGCTCAGCAGGTTCGACACGAACGAGCTCTCGCGGCCTTCCGACGTCACGGCCAGGTCGTCGAGCAGCACGCCGACGTTGTTCATCAGCACGTCGATCTTGCGGCCGCCGGCCTCGAGCCGTTGCAGCAGCCGCGCGGTGTCCGTCTGCAGCGTGAAGTCGCAGCACTCGGTGTCGAGGCCCTGGATGCCGGCGGCCGCGGCGTCCTTCTTCAGCGCGGCCAGCTTCGACTCGCTGCGCGCGACCGCGGTGACGGTGGCCCCGGCCCGCGCGGCCTCGAGCGCGATGTGCCGGCCGATCCCGCCGGAGCCGCCGGTGACGAGCCAGTGCTGTCCCCGGTAGTCCGGCTTGAATTTCGACCAGGACAAGCTGCGCCAGCGGTAGCCGACCTGGGTGTAGCTCGCCGTGAACCGGCCGTAGAAGGCGACGATCTTCTTCATCTGCTGGTAATTCATCGTTCGACCCTCATGCCCCGTGGACTGTCTGCTGCCGGGCGATCGCCCGCAGGATGTTAAACTGGCCGCGTCCTCGGCTCCGGGCCCCTACATGGCGACCAGAAAAACCGTACGTCAGAACGCCGCGCCCCCAGAATATCGAGACCATCCGTGAACTGCTGCGCAGCGGCGAGGTGGCCCGCGCGCTGCACCTCGTGGGCGATCGCTGGTCGCACCTGCTGATGCGCGACGCGTTCCTCGGCGTGCGCCGGTTCGAGGACCTGCGACGCCGCACCGGCGCGTCGCGCGGCACGCTGACGGCCCGACTCAACGCGATGGTCGATTCCGGCCTGCTGTACCGCCGGCCCTACGGCGATGCGCCGAGCCGGCTCGAGTACCGGCTGACCGAGAAGGGACTGGCGTTCTACCCGGTCGCGCTCTGCATGTGGGTCTGGGAGAACCGCTGGGGCGGCGAGTTCGGCCTGCCGCCGCGTCTCGTGCACGCCACGTGCGGCAAGACGCTGAACCCGTCGATGGTCTGCGCCCATTGCGACGACCGGCCATCGACCGGCGCGACATGGTGTACGAGCCGGGCCCGGGCGCCAAGTACTACGCCACCGCGTTGCGCCCGACGCGACGGCGCGAAAGCGCCGTGACCTCGACGCGGGACGGCGTCGACACGACGATGTTCCACAGCGTGGACACCGTCGGCGACCGCTGGACCGCCTTGCTGGTCGGCGCGCTGTTCTTCGGCCTGCACCGCTACGACGACATCAATGCGGCGCTCGGCATCGCGACCAACATCCTCGCCGACCGCTTGCGCCGCCTGCTGGCGGCGGGCGTGATCGAGCAGCACCTGTACCAGGAGCATCCGCCCCGCTACGAATACCGGCTCACGGCCAAGGGCTGGGACCTGTTCCCGTTCACCATCGCGATGCACGAGTGGGGCACGCACTGGATTCCCTCGCCGCACGGGCCCGGCCTGCAACCTGCGTCACCGGCCCTGCCGCAGGCGCCTGCGCACCAAAATCGTCTGCGGCGGCTGCGGCGAATCCGTCGAGCCGCGCGAGGTGACGACCCGCGGCTCGACGCGGTGGCCGGCTGGTCAACGTCGTGGCGGCCAGGGGAAGAAGCCGCTGGTGCGGCGCACGTAGTCGTCGTAACCCGGCCGCTTCTTCAGCATCCGGCGCTCGACGAGTTCCTTGCCCATCATGCCGAGGATCGACCACGTCATCAGCGCGGGCGAGAAGACCGTGAACCAGCCCCACGGGTGCTCGCTCGCGATGAGCCAGTAGCCCCACCACACGCAGGTCTCGCCGAAATAATTCGGATGGCGCGAGTAGCGCCACAGGCCGGTGTCGAGCACCTTGCCGGCGTTGCCGGGATCGGCCTTGAAGCGCGCGAGCTGCCAGTCGCCGATGCCCTCGAACGAGACGCCGAGCAGCACCAGCACCGCACCGAGCCAGGCGAGCGGGCCCAGCGACTCCGGTGTCGGCGCCGTCTGCGCGACCAGGAATGGCGCGATCGCCACGAACACGATCGCGGCCTGGTAGAGGTTGATCCGCGTGAAGCTGTGCCACGCGAAGTTCCCGCCCTGGTCCTCGACGTGCTTGCGCAGCCGGGCGTAGCGCGGGTCTTCGCGACCCCAGTTGCGCCACAGCAGGTAGCCGCCGAGCCGGGCCGACCAGATCACCGCCAGCACGGCGATCAGCACGCGTCGCGGCTCGGCGCCGTGCGCGACGAACACGCCGAGCACCGCCGTCGCGCCGATGCACGGCGCGAACCAGATGTCGACCAGGCTGGAATCGCGCATCGCGAGCCCGATCGCCCACAGCAGGATGAACGAGCCGAACACGAGTGCGGCATCGGCCGCCGCCAACCGGATCAGGTCCTCCAGCATCGCTTCGATCCCCCTTGCGCAGCAGCCGGCGCGCCCGTAGCTAGACTACGGAAGCCGGAGGTCACTTGCAATACTGTACTGACTCGTCCCGGCCCGTCCCAGCCCGGACGTGGCTTCAGATTGAGATCGCCCCGCTGCGCGGCGCGGGCCAGTCGAGCACGGCCTGGTCGGCGATCAATGCGTCGATCCTGGTGGCGACGCGAGCCGGCAGCGGCATCGTGCGCCGGGTGTCGAGATCGGCCGCCGTCGACACGAACTCGACGGCGCTCGCGAGCCGGTCCTGCGTGACGTTGAGCAGGAACACGAGGCCCTGCACGCGCTTCGCGTTGCGCTCGGTGAGGCGAATGAAAAGCGCCACCTCTTCGGCCACGTGCACCTCGTTCAGGTACCAGATGTGGTGCTCGAGGTCGAAGATGCCCGTCCGCTCGGCGCGTACCCAGTCCTCGCTGATGTCCAGCAACGCGAGCAACGGGTCGTTGGTGAGGTCGTACATCCCGAGGTGGTGCTTGACGTTGACGTGGCCGTTCAGGTCTTCCCAGTCCTTCGGCACCCGCACCGTCAGCATGTGCGGGCACTGTCGCACCTGCGCGGGTGTCGGCATGGTCGTCCGCATCGTCACCCCTCGTCAGTGCACGCCAGCCGCGGGCGACAGGCCCGCCAGGAACGACAGGTGCGCGTTGGCGGTTGCGGCCGGCGCCTCGAGCATCGGCGCGTGGCCGACGTCCTGCAGCACCACCGCCACGCTGCCACGGATGCCGTCACGCAACACCTCGACGCAGCTGACGTCGATCAGCCGATCGCGATCGCCCCAGACGATCAAGGTGGGCGTCCGGACATCGCCTAACCGGTCGTTGCGCGGACGACGCACGCCCTCGTCCACCAGCTGCCAGTAGACGCGATCGAGCAAGGCCTTGTGCTCCCGCGCGTCGGCAAGCAGCAGGCCCTTGAACTGGCGTGGGATGTGAGGCACGCGGTGATAGACGCAGGCCATCAACTCGTCGACGTCCGCCAGCGTTGCCATCTCCAGCATGTTCTCGCCGCGCAATGCGGCTTCCTGCAACTCGCTCGCCCGCGCACCGAGCACCCCGGCATTGTCGAAGAGGCTGAGCGAGGCAAGCCGGTCCGGAAAATCGAGCGCGAACTGCAGTGCGACGAAACCACCCATGCTGTTGCCGCCGAGATGGCACCTGCCGATGCCGAGCGCGTCGAGGAAGTCGCGGATCCGCTGCGACTGCGCGGCCATGCCGTAGTCGCCGTCGGGGCGGCGGTCATTCTCGCCGAAGCCCGGCAGGTCCGGGCACAGCAGGCGGTGCCGCCGGGTCAGGTAACGCGCGTACGGCGTCCAGTTGTCCTTGTCGCCGCCGAAGCCGTGCAGCAGCACGACCGGAACGCCGTCGGGCGGACCACCCTCGAGGTAGGGCCAGTCGCGGTTGCCGACGCGCACGCGCTTGAGCACCAGGCCCGCGCGCCTGCGCAATGCGCCCACCAGGGCGTCGAACAGCACGCGAGGCCGGGCCCAGTACGTCGCGCACAAGGCGCCGAATAGCCAGGCCGAGGACGATGGCGAGCACAGTCATCGACGGGCCTTGCGTGTGACGCGGCCCGGTCGCGGCGAGCCTTTCCGTGGCGTGCCGCCGCGCCGGCGCGTCGGCGCCCTCGCCTGCCGCAACTCGTCGAATGCGTCGCGCAGGCACACGCCAAGCACCTCGATGTCGGGCACCAGCTTGCGGTCGGCGGTAAGGCAGAAACTCATCGCCTGATCGTAACTGTTGGCCGAGATGAAGAGTCCCATGCCGTGCGTCACGGGCCCCATGCCGAACTGGTGCGTCAGCCGGGCGCCTTTCATGTACAGCGGAATCGGCGAACTCGGCACGTTCGTGATGACGAGGTTGGCCTGGCTGCGCGCGAAGCGTTCGTTCGTCATCAGCCGCGACAATCCGGCCAGTGTCAGCCCCGGCACGTGGCGACTGAGGTCGGCCAGCAACCGCGCACCGAGCCCTCCCTTCGCCTCCTTGGCGGCCCGCGTGCACGCGCGGATTGCCTGCAGGCGCGCCACCGGATCGGCAACGTTGGTCGCCAGCGGCACGGTCATCGCCGAGACGTCGTTGCCGGAAATTTCAGCGCCCCCGCTGCGCTTGCGCGCATTGACGGGTGCGATCGCGACCAGCGTGTCCGGCGGCAGCTCACCGTGCCGCTCGAGGTACCTGCGCAAGGCCCCGCTCGCGATTGCAAGGATGACGTCATTGAGCGTCGCGCCGTCCACGCGCGTCCGGATCGCACGCAGGTCCGGCAGCGGGAATTCGACGGCTTCGAACGCCCGCAGCGACGACACCCGTCCGTTGAACCTCGTCACCGGCACGCCGGCGCCGCCCGCGGCCGGGGGCGCCGAGAGCCGACGGCGCGCCGCATTCAGCATTGCCGGCGACAGTTTCAGCAGCGCGTCGGCCATCCTGACCGGCGAAGCCAGGTTCGAGGCGAGCGCGCGCGACACCATCGTGGCCCGAGTCGGCGTGGAGCCGAGTTCGACGTCGGCCACCGACGTGTCCACGGCCGGCGTGCCCGCCGCATCGCGGTCGCACAACGCGGCGAGCGCAAACGCGCCCGACGCGCCGTCGATCGCCGCGTGATGAAAGCGTTGCAGCAGGGCGTAGCTGCCGGGCGCGACTCCCGCAATGCCGTCGAGCCCTTGGACGACCACGATGTCCCACAACGGCCGCTCCAGGTCCATCGGCCGAGCGAAGTGGCGTGCTGCCAGTGCCCGGAACGCCTTCCAGTCGCCCGGACGCGGCAGCCGCACGCGCGCGAGATGCGCGCGCACGTCGAAGTCCGGGTCCTCGATCCAGTATGGGAAGTCGAGATCGCCGGGCAGGCGATAGAGCCGCCGCCGGTAGATCGGCGACAGGTGGCAGCGTTCTGCCACGTGGCGGACGATGTCGGGGTAGCGCACCTTGCCGCCCGGCGCGGTCGAAGGGTCGTACAGGTTGATGCTCATCACGTGGGTGAGCACCTCTCCGGTCTGGAGATAAAGGAACTGCGCGTCCTGCGCGCCGAGTTGCGTGCTCATCGGGCACCCTGCAGGGCCATCACTTCCTCCGCGCAGGCGAGCGCATCGAGCCGCATGTGCTCCATGCGGCGCGCCAGCGACTGCAGCTCCTTGAGCAGTCGCGCGCCGGCGCGCGATGGTATCGGCCGTGCTCTCGCCCGCCAGCCCGAGATGGGCCGCAAGCTTGTAGCCATTCTCGAACAGGATCCGGCCGATCGAGGCCTCGCTGCTGATGCGACGCAGTAGATACGCCTGCCGCGCCTCGCGCAATGCGCGCTCCACGCAGCGTGCTTCGTCGAGTTGCTCGCCGGGGCCGAGTCGCGCGAGCTGTTCGATGACGACCGTGTAGGCTTCGACATAGGGCAACAGCGCCGCGTGGCCGACGTAGGGCTGCAGCCGGCCCGTCAGGCGCCGGAATTGCTCCCGGTCCTTGCCGGCCTTCTCGCGCCAGTGCGGGTCGACGCGTTGCAGTTCGGTTTCGAGCGCGCTGTGAAACTGGTCGCGCGGCGGGTAGAAGAATTCGAACTTGAACAGTTCCCGCAACCTCTCGGTCTCGGCCCAGAAGACCGGCTCGAACGCCTCGCGTCCTTCCTCATCCGCCTTGAGCAACGCAAGCTCGATGATGGCCTTGTCGAGGAAGTGATGGACGATCGTGTTGCGGTAATAGCTCGCGATCGGGTGCCGCGACGGCTCGATCCCGTAGACCACGGCACTGCCTTCGTCGTTGCGCGTCAGCAATCCGCTGCGCGCGAGATGATCGAGCTTCGCCAGGAACGCAGGGTGATCCCCGGACGCGAGTTCGTCGCTCGTGCGGATACCGCGGCCGCGCGCCCACGCGGCGAGCACGGCGACGTACGTGAGCAGTTCCGTCGCGGTCGCGCCGCGCGGGGCCATGCCGAGCAGCACCAGGCACATCACGCCGGTCACCGTGAGCGGCGTCGCCCGGTTCGCGTGCACCGCCGTCTCGAACGCGATCTTCGCCACCGCCAGCCGATCGTCGGGTGATGGGGCCTGACCCACCACCACCGGCTCGCCGAGGTCGATGCGCACACTGCCCATCGGCCGGCGAACGCCCCGCGCGTAGTCGAACAGCCAGCCCAGCGACTCGGCTTTCTTGGCGCCGCCCACCTGCTCCGCGGCGTATTCCTCGACGTCCCGGATCAGCTCGAAGCTGGTGACGAACGGAACGATGTGGACGTCCTCGATGCCGGCATCGTGCGCCGCATCGAGCGTGTACCGCAGCAGGCCGTAGCGCGGCGGCATCAGCTTGCCGAGCCGCGAACGCGTGCCCTCGAGCGCCCACGACATCGGGAAGCGCTTCTCGAGCAGGTACGCCACGTACTTGCGCAGCACCAGCTTGTAGACGGGATTGTCCTGGAAGGAGCGGCGGATGAAGATCCCGCCCGAGCGCCGCATCAGCGTCCCGAAGCCGAGGAAATCGAGGTTGATCCCGCCGAAGGTGTGCAGCATCGGCAGGTCGTTCAGGTAGAGCAGCAGACCCGGCAGCGCGGCGTCCCCGTAGGTCTTGTGGGTGAACAGCAGCAGCGTCGGATGCTGGCGCATGGTCTGGCGCAGGCGCTCGAACGCGACCGCATCGTAGCGGATGTCGTGATCGTAGCCGCGCATCCAGAGCCGCCGGTCGATTTGCGCGCGCACGTCGAGAAAGAACGCGCTCGGCGTCGACACCATTTCCTTCAGGTAGCGCCGGGCCTCGTCGAGCAGGTCGACGACCGTCCTGCCCTGCGCGGTGGCAATGGCTGCCAGCGCCGGCGGCAGGCCCGGGCTTGCGAGGATGCTTTCGGCGACGAAGCGCGGGACTTTGTAACGGCTGCCGCGGATGCCCCGCTCCTCGCCGTCCAGCGTGAGCGCCGCCTGCCGGGCGACGAAACCGGCAAACGCCCGGTCGTCGCCCGAATCGGGCGCGGCCACCTGGCTTGCAAACCGGTGCTCGCAACTCGCCGATGGTTGCGGGCGCACCGACCAGGCAGTGCGCCCGTCCCCGATCGCGGAGCAGGATAAATGCCGCGCGTAACCGTCCCGGCGAGCGTGGGTCGCCGAACGCGAGATCGCGCAGCCGCAGGCCGCGCTCCGCCTGGAAGTGCGGTATCCGCCACGCGACGCGTACTGGGACCACCTCGGTGGCGTCACTCGCCGTGAGCGCGTTCGCGAGTGCCCCGAGGTTCGGCGAATGGCGACGGGCCGAGACCGGGAGGTCGACGCACGCCGGTGTGCCGACCGGGGCCCGGCCGACCTGGTCGCGCAACCACCGGCGCAGCAACTTGCGCTCCACGCCGTGGCGGATCTCGAACAGGTACAGACGGCCCGCGTCGCCGCCAACCGGTTCCTGCGCCGGCAACACACCATCGTCCGTCATCGACGCGATCCGGCCCGTCCCTTGCGGGTGTTGCGCCTGGCCTCGGGTGCCGGGTCGCCGTCGGTCTCGCGCAGGGTTTCGAGAAAACGCTGCCGCACCTCGTCGACGTGGCGATCGATCGTGCGCGCGCGCCACGACGACGTATCGATCGGCGGCAGCACGTCCACGCGCACCGTGGCCGGCCGCATGGCGGTGGCGTGTTTCGGCTGGACGTCCGACGAGTTGTGGATGACCACCGGCACGACGGGAACGCCGGCCTGGATCGCCAGGTGAAACGCCCCCTTCTTGAACGGCCCGAGCCTGCCGGTCGAGGAACGGGTCCCTTCCGGCGCGATGCAGACCGACTTGCGATCCCGCCGGATCGCCTCGACCAGCGGCGCCATCGCCTCGATGGCGTCCTTCGTCTTCTCGCGATCCACGAATACCATGCCGCCCAGTTCCATCAGCCTGCCGATCACCGGCACCTTGCGCAGTTCCTTCTTGCCGATGCCGGTCATGTCGCGCCGCACCAGCTTGGCGACGATGAAGACGTCGGCGTTGCTCTGGTGGTTGAAGACGAAGATGCACGGCCGGGCGGACCACAAGTGCTTCTCGCCGCGGACGTCGAGCTTCACGCCCACGATCGCCGAGGCGTAGTCCCCGAAGGTGCTGACGACGAAATTGCTGGTCTCGCGCGCCGAACGTGTCAACGCCAGGACCGGCAACGCGGCCGCGATCGACGCGGCCAGCGTCGGCATCGGCGCCAGGCCGCGCACGTAATCGAGCACGCCGGGCCGCTTCCGACTGGTGAAACGCTGCACCGGCCATTTTCGCGCCCGGGCCATTCCTTGCAGCCGCTCGTCGGGATTCAACAGGCGCGGCCGACCGACGCGCTCGAGCAGCGGCAGGTCGTCGTGGCTGTCGGTGTAGAAGTAGCTCTGATCGAGGTCGAGGCCGCGTTCCCGGGCGAACGCTTCGGCGGCCACCTGCTTGCCGGCGCCGAAGCACAACGGGTGCACGGTCTTGCCGGTGAACACGCCGCGTTTGACCTCGTATTGCGTGCACAGGACGTGCTCGATGCCGAGCTCGCGCGCGGCCGGTGCGATCTGATAGAGGGTCGCCGACGACACGATGGCCACCGTGTGGCCCTTCGCCTGGTGCGCCCGGATGATGTCCCGGGCCTCGGGATAGATGCGGCGGGCGAGGTGTTTCTCGAACAGGGCCTCGCCGAGCGTGACGATACTGCTGCTCCGGAATGCCCTTCATGAACCGCGCCCCGGTCTCCATCAGGCCGGAGAACCCGATGCGTCCCGTGCCGTAGCGGGCCATCGCATCGAGCGTGACCAGCACCTCCTCCGCGGACATCTGGCGGCGCAGGAATTTCTCCTGCAACAGCGCGAAGGCGGAGTAGCCGGCGATGATCGTGCCGTCGAAATCGAACAGCGCGGCAACCCGCTGGCCCGTCCGGGCCCGCCGCGGCCCCGCCAGGCGGCGGCTCCGCCCCACGACCGGCTTCGTGCCCGAATTGTCCACGGTGGCCCTCTGCTGCGCCGTCGGTTGCGCGATGCAAGCATGACCATCGGGCAACGGGTACGGGGTGTCAAGCCGGGCGCCGGCCGCCGGGTGGTCCGCGGGGCGCAGCCGCCGACCCGAGTCACTTGCACAATGGAACCGAGAAACTTATCCTCGCCTCGCCGCCACGCAAACCGTATGCGGCGCGCCCGGTCCGCCCCGTTCCCGGAGTACACCCCCATGAGCCACGCCGACACCATCAAGGCCTACTACGCGGCCTGGATCGCCGACGACCTCGAGTCCGTGATGCGCCTGTGCACCGACGACGTCACGGCCATCAACATCCCGATCGGACCGATCCACGGCAAGGCCGCCGTCCGCGATTTCTTCACGCGCTTCGGCAAGGGCGTCAGCGACAAGCGCTACGACATCCACCGCGTCCACGTCAGCGGCGACTCCGCGACGATCGAAGGCGTCGAGAACTACGTGAAGAACGGCAAGCAGGTCAGCCTGCCGTACATGTCCACCTTCCTGTTCCGCGGCGACCTGATCGCAGAATGGCGCGACTACTTCGACCTGCAGACCGTCCTCAAGCAGCTCGACCTGCCGGTCGACGGCTCGCGACCCGCGAAGGCCGCGTCCGGCGCCTGAGCCCGCCGTGACCCCTGCCTCGACCGACGAGCCGCGTCGACCGCCCTGGTTCGATCCCGCCGTCCCGGCGCGCGAGGACTGCGTCCTCAAGGCCATGCTGGACACGCGGGCCCGCCGCTATCCGGACCGTCGCTTCGCACTGTTCGAGGACGGCAGCACCTGGACCTATGGCGAGTGCCTCGCCGACGTGCGGTCCGCGGCGGCCGCGCTGCAGCGGCTCGGCGTCAAGAAAGGCGACCGAGTCATCGCCTGGCTGCCGACCGGACGCGCGATGATCCTCACCTGGTTTGCCGCCAACTACCTCGGTGCGGTGTTCGTGCCGCTCAACACGGCCTATCGCGGTGACGTGCTCGCGCACGTGGTGAACGCGTCCGAGGGCCGGCTGATGGTGGCGCACCACAGCCTCGTGGCCCGGCTCGACGGCTCGACGCTGCCGCACCTGCGAGCAGGTGATCGCCGTCGGATCGGGGGCCAGCACGCAGCACCCGAATCTCACGCTGCTCGACGAGACCGCGCTGCAAGGCGATGCCGGCGCGCTGGACGACAGCGCGGAAATCGATCACTGGGACATCCAGTCCATCATCTACACGTCGGGCACGACCGGGCACTCGAAGGGCGTGCTCTCGCCTTACCTGCAGCTCTACATCACCGCGGCGGTCTGCTACGGGTACATGGGCGAAGGCGAGGCCATCCTCGTCAACCTGCCGATGTTCCACGTCGGCGGGACCAGCCCGACGTATTGCGCGCTGATTCGATCCGGGAGCATCTACCTCGTCGACGGGTTCAGCACGACCCGCTTCTGGGACCAGGTACGGGAAGGCGACTGCGTGACGACCTCGGGCCTGATCGGCGTGATGTCCGCGTTCCTGGCCAAGGCCGAGCCGCGACCCGACGACGGCGACAATCCGCTGCCGCTGCATCACGATGTTCCCGATCAACGACGACACCGTCGCGGATGGCGCAGCGCTTCGGCTTCGAGTACCTGACCGGCTTCAACATGACGGAAGTGTCGACGCCGCTCGTCACCGACCTGAACACGCGGGTCTATGGCGCCTGCGGCAAGCCGCGCAGCGGCGTCCAGACGCGCCTCGTCGACGAGCACGACGTCGAGGTGCCCCGCGGCGAGATCGGCGAGCTGATCGTGCGTAGCGACGTCCCGTGGGCCATGACTGCCGGCTACAACGGCCAGCCCGACGCGACGGCCGCCGCGTGGCGCAATGGCTGGTTCCACACCGGCGACCTGTTCCGCCAGGACGACGACGGCAACCACTACTTCGTGGACCGCAAGAAGGACACGATCCGGCGCCGGGGCGAGAACATCTCGTCGTTCGAGGTGGAGAACGCCGTCCGCCAGTGTCCGGATGTCGACGAAGTGGTCGCCGTCGGCGTGCAGAGCGAAATCGCGGAACAGGAGGTGCTGATCGCGGTGACGTCGAAGCCCGGGCGCCAGGTCGATCCGCGTGCGCTGACCGAGTGCCTGATTCCGAAGCTGCCCTACTTCATGGTGCCGCGCTACATCCGCGTGGTCGCGGAGATCCCGAAGACCGAGACCAACAAGATCCGCAAGGTCGTCTTCCGCGACGCGGGCGTCACGCCCGACACCTGGGACCGCGAGAAGGCCGGCATCAAGCTGCACCGCGACAAGCTCTAGCTGGCGGTCGCGGCCCTCCGCACCTGCACCGGAATCGCGCTCATGCGCGGCAGGCCGCTCAGCGGCTCGTAGTCGTGCTCGTCGTCGACCAGCGCAGACGTGCTGGCGCCTTGCCCTGCGCCGGCCAGCGCCGTCGAAACCATGCGCCATCGACACGACGCCCTCGCGCACGTCCGCGGCGAATTGCAGTGTCGCGTGCACGGCGACCCGCCGAGGATTCGATCACGATCACGCTGCCGTCCGCGGGCGCCCAGCCGCTGCGCATCCGCCGGATTCACGTAGGCGGGATTGAATGGCCGGCGGCGGCGCAGCGCCGGCAGGTGATGCGCGACGGAGTTGTAGACCGCATGTTCGCGCCGGCTCACCAGCAGCAACGACGATGGTGCCGTCTCCCCGGCGCGGCGGTTCGAGCGCTGCGCCGTTGCCGCCTCTCGAGGCGGTGGAACGCTCGAGTGCGCCGGCGACTGTCTCAGTTGTTCGAGCATCGTCGGGTCGCCGAGTTGCAGTCGATGCGGCCAGCCGGCCTCCTTCGGTTCGGCGAGCGGCTGCGGATCCGGGTACAGGTGGCCGTGCGGATGTTGCTTGATCAGTTCGAGCGGCACCCGGCTGCGCCGCACGAAGTGCTCGAGCAGCTCGTCGGTCGTCGGCGCATGCGTCATGTCGAAAGGCTGGCCGCGATAGGCGAGCGGCAGTCCCATGCGGCGGGCCAGCTCGTAGAAGATGCGCCAGTCCTCGAGCACGTCCGAACCGTCCGGCGGCTCGATCAACTGCGGCTGGTACTGCGCGTAGGGTTCCTGGTAGCCGATCGACAGCCCGTAGGTCGTGATGCCTTCGTTGCCGAACGTGATGGCCGGGCTCTCGAAGCCGAAGCGCGGGCCGAGCACGTAGTGCGCGAGACGCGCCGTGGCCGACACCTGCGGATCGACGACGACCAGCAGGTCGAGCGACTCGAGCGCGCGCCGGGTCTTGGCCTGGTTCGGCCAGGACAAGCAGCGGATTGCCGCCGACCACGATCAGCGCCCTCACCCGCCCGTCGCCGGCGGTCAGGATCTCGTCGGCGAGCGCCGCGGTCGGCAGGCCCGCGGCCGTTTCGGTCAACCCGCGGATGCGCAGCGACTGACCGAGTCCCACGGCCGGACGGGGTTTCTCGGCCCGCGCGACGCCCGAGAACTGCCGGAACAGCACCCCGCGGTTCGGCAGCGGCTCGCCGCCGCGCACCCAGCGCCCGCAGACGGTGTTGAGCGCGAGCACCAGGTAGTCCATCAGCACGCCGTACGGCGCCATGCTCGGTCCGGTGCCGCTCGTCGCGTTGCCGCGCCTTGCGCCTGGCGAACAGGCGCGCGGCGTCGACGATCTGGGATGCCGGCAACACCAGCCAGCGGCGCCACTCGTTCAGGCGTAAACGGCGCAACGGCACGACGCAGCGCTTCGACTCCGCCCGTCTCGTCCGCGACGAACGCCGCGTCGTGCAGGCCCTCGGCGAAGATCACGTGGAGCATCGCCGACAGCAGTTCGACGTCGTGGCCCGGCAGGCACTGCAGGTGCAGGTCCGCCTTGCGGGCCGTCTCCGTGACGCGCGGGTCGATGACGATCAGCTTGAGGCCGCGCGCACGCGCCTCGTGCAGCCGCTTGGCCGGGTTGAACGACGGGATGCCACCCCACATCGACACGAGCGGGATTCGCGCCGACCAGCAGGCACACGTCCGCGTCGGCGAACGCCTGCGGCCCGGCGCCCCAGCGGCCGTGCAGCGCCATCGAGATCGGCTTGCCCGGCTGGTCGATGGTCGCATTGGTGAAACGCATCGGCGAGCCGATCGCGTCCATGAAGGCGTCGCGCAGCATCACGCCGGCCGGGCAGAAATGGCTGAACGTGCCGGAGTACATCGCGACGGAGCGCGGACCGTGCTCCGCGAGGATGCGGCCGAGATCGGCCGCGATGCCGGTGAGCGCCTGGTCCGTCGAGACCGGCTGCAACGCTACCGGTCGCGTCTCGCCGCAGCGGCCGCAGCACGCGACCGGGATCGTCGTGGAAGTCGTGGTAGTTGCGTCCCTTGACGCAGCTGTAGCCGTGATAGACGGGGTTGTCGATGTCGCCGATGATGCCGGACGACGCGACCGTGCTCGACGTGACCTTCAGCCCGCAGGTGGCGTGGCAGAAACGGCAGATGGCCGTGGTTTCGACCACTGGGCGTGGCACCCCGCGCGAAGGACGGGGGCGATGCGCCGGCCGCGCACCGCCCCCTCCGCGATCAGAACTTGAAGGTCAAGTCGACGCCGTAGGTCCGCGGCGGACCGAACTGCGACACTTCCTCGCCGAAGAACGAGATGATGTTCGACCGGTACAGCTCGTCGGTCACGTTCTTGCCCCAGACCGCGACCTGCCAGGACGTGTCCTCGGGACCGAACCCGATGCGCGCGTCGAGCAGGCCGTACGACGGCTCCTTGGCGATGTTGTCCGTCGCCCAGAACATGTCGCTCTGCCACGTGTAGTTCAGCGGAAGTCCGCCATGCCGAGCTTCCAGTCGACCCCGCCGCTGACCTGGGTCTCGGGCGTGCGCTGCAGGCGGTTGCCGGAGCTGTCGAGGTGCTGGCCCGTGCTCGGATCGATCGCGGACTCGATGAAGTCCTTGTACGTCGCATCGACGTACGAACCGGCCAGCGTCAGCCGCAGGCTGTCGATCGGCAGGAACTCGAACTCGGCCTCGACACCCTTGATCTCCGCGCTCGCCGCGTTGTCCGTGATGTTGCACAGGCACGCCGCGTTGGTCTGCGTGACCTGCAGGTTCGTGTAGTCCATGTAGAACACGTCGGCGTTGACGCGGAAGCCGTCGGTCGAACATCGTCGACTTGATGCCGAGTCTCGTAGTTCTTCGCCTTCTCGGGATCGAACGGCGTCGTCGCCTGCGCGATGTTGGCCGGCGTGTCGTCGAAGCCGCCGCCCTTGAAGCCTTCCGAGTACGTCACGTACGTGAAGACGTCGTCCGGTGATCTTCCAGTCGAGGGTGGCCTGCGGCGTCACCTCGCTCCACTTCTCGCGAGTAGTTCGTCTGGAAGCCCTCGCCTTCGCCGTAGATCCACTTGTTCGGCGCGGGGCAGATGGCCACGCCCGGCCACCGTCGGCGTGCGGACGACGGTGCCGTCCGGCGCACGGCACAGCGCTTCGATCGTCACGTTGGCACGCGGGTCGTTCGGGCTGAAGCGGTCGCCCGTCTCGACGACGAGGCCCTTCACGTTGCCCTTCTTCTCGTCGGACGTGTAGCGCACACCGACGCTCAGCTTCAGGCTGTCGGTGAACTTGAAGCCCAACTGGCCGAAGCCGGCGTAGTTCGGTCGATCTCGCCCTTGTTGGTCCAGTTGTTCTCGCCGCTCAGCGTGGACAGCGGAGTTGTTGCCGCCCGGGAGTGACACGCGCCGAGGAAGTTCTCGCCGATGAACCGGTCGTTCTTGTCGATGTTGTCGTTCTTGTAGTACACGCCCAGGATCCAGTCGAAGCGGCCTGTCGTTGTTCGACGTCAGGCGGAATTCCTGGCTGAAGGAATCGGCATTGACGTCTTCGTTGACCGGCTGCGCGAACAGGAACTGGCCGTTGTTCGACGTCGCCGGGCGCGGCCGTACTTCGCGTTGACCCAGCCGATGTAGTCGCAGCCCATTCCGGGCACATCTCCAGCCGAGCGCCTCGGGACCGACGCCGGTCTGGTCGTACACCTGGCCGCTGTCGCGTGGAGCGATAGCCCGTCAGCGAGTTGAACGTGACGGCGCTCCATTCCTTCTCGATGTCGAGCGTCCCGCCACGGCCGATCGCGGTCCATGAACTGCTGCTGCGCGGCTGGCCCTTGAACTGCACGCTCTGCGCCATGTTCTGGCGCGGGTCGGTGAGGCCGAGGTATGCGCGCACGGTTGCTCCAGGGCCGGGTGCAGTTCGTGCGCAGGTACGCTCGTTTCGCAGCTCTTCGTGCCGCCGTCGACCGCGACGACGTTGATGCCGTTGGTCTCGTCGTCGGTGTAGTCGAAGATGCCGCGGATCCGCCAGCCGTCGCCGGGCTCCCACAGCAACTGGCCACGGACCTGCGTCGAGTCGAGGTCCTCGACGTCGCGATCGTGCAGCACGTCCTCGCGCATAGCCATCGTGCTTGCGGTACTGGAACGACACGCGTGCCCGACAGTGTGTCGGTGAGGCCGCCGGTGACGTGAGCCGCGACAGCAGCTTCGCATTGTAGTTGCCGAACCCGAGCGTGATCTGGCTCGACGCAGTCTGCGAATCGGCGACGCCGTGATGATGCTCAGCGCGCCGCCGACGACGTTCTTGCCGAGCAGCACGCCCTGCGGGCCGCGGATGACCTCGACGCGCTCGAGGTCGTAGAAGTCGAAGTTGTAGTCGCCGGTGCGGCCGATGTAGACGCCGTCGACGAACGTGCCGACCGACGGATCGGCGGTCGGCGAGTCGAGGCGCGTGTTGGTGATGCCGCGGATGTTGAGTTCCTGGTCGAGCGGCGTGCCTGCGCGTGAACGAGAAGGCCGGCACGGCTGTCGGCGAGGTCGCCGGCCGAGAACATCTTGTCGTCGGCGAGGCTTCTCGCCGCTGTACGCGGAGATCGCGACCGGCGTCGTCTGCAGGGACGTCTCGCGGCGCTGGGCGGTCACGACGATTTCCTCGAGGCCCTGCTCGGTCTGCGGCCCAGACGGGCGTCGCGGCGGACACCGCGAGAGGATGGCCGCCACGGCCTGTGCGACGGGCGAACCTCGGCGAACGATCGAGCGTGTGCGAGCGAATGACATCTGATGTCCCCCTTGACGTGATATTTCGTGACGTCGACCGCGCGTTGCTTTTGCAACGTCCAGTCGCTTGCTTAACTAGACTGTTGTAGGCTACCCCGTGCGGGCGGTTGCTCGCAAGTCTCTCGCAGCGCACGCGGAAAAATGCTCGAATGACGTCCAGGGCGTCCCGGAACTCCCGGCAGACGCCCGGCACGTTCACCAGCGGCCCGCTTCAGTTGCGCGGACGCATCAACGGGGCGTCCGGACCCGACGTCGACCAGGTCGTCGAGAGTTCGACGGTGGTCGCTCGCCGCGCCCAGCCGCGGCCGACGACGATCACCTGGCCGTTGACCTGCGATTGCGCGGCTCACGAGCGCCGACAACCAGCGGCGCGACCAGGTCGGGCGACATGGTCGTCCGGTCCGCTTCATCGGACACCGTGGCGCCCGTCATGCGCGTGGCCGCATAGGGCGCTATTGCATTGCAAAAGACATCCCTGGACGCACCTTCGGCGGCGAGCGTGCGGGACAGCGAGATCAGCGCGCCCTTCGCTGCGGCGTAGGCCGACAGCCCGTGCAGGCCGTGCAGGCCCGCCGACGACGTCGAAACCAGCACGCGACCGTGGCCCGCCGCGCGCATGTGCGGCCACGCCGCGTGCGTGACCTGCAGCGTGCCGAGGAAGTTGATGTCGAAGATCGTGCGAAACGCCGCGAGATCGATCTTGTGGAACGGCGCGTGCTGGTCGACGCCGGCATTGTTGACCAGCGCGTCGAGCCGGCCCCAGGTCGTCGAGCGCCTGTTCGGACCATGCGCTCTCCGGCGCCTGTCGCTGCAGACGTCTTCGTAGTTGGCCACGGCCTCGCCACCCGCCGCAGCAATCTCGAGCGACGACGACGATCGGCGCTGCCGCGCCCCTGCCCGTCCACTTCGCGCCTGCGGTTGTTGACCACGACGCGCAGGCCGTCCGCCGCGAGCCGCAGGCGTAGGCACGGCCGAGTCCGGTGCCTGCCCCCGTCACGATCGCCACGCGCCGCTCGGACGGCACATCCTGCTTGACCATTGCCAAGATTCCTTTCAGTCTCACTACGCAAGGTACTGGGCATGAGTCTACACGGGCCGGGAGGAACTACGCGATGACCCACGGTCGACGGTGCGGAGGACAGGATGCGCGCCCGACTCGAGCGCGCGCTCGCGACACAGGAGATCCGCGACGTGCTCGCGCGCTACGCGCGCGGCGTGGATCGCGCCGACGGACCGCTGCTCAAGTCCTGCTATCACCCGGACGCCATCGAGGAGCACGGCGGCAACTACACCGGCAATGCGTTCGAGTACGTGGACTGCGCGGTGCCGCGGATCCGGGGCATGGGCGCGATGCAGCACCTGCTCGGCACGAGCCACATCGAATTCGACGGCGACACGGCCTGGGTCGAGACCTACCTGTGGACGTTCGCGCGTTTCGCGGCGGACGGACGCAGCACCGACACGTTCACCGGCGGCCGGCTCGATCGACCGCTTCGAGCGCCGCGACGGCGAATGGAAGATCGCGCATCGCCGCACGGTGTTCGACTGGAATCGCGACACGCCGAGCCACGAAGGCTGGTGCACGGGCCTGTTCGATCCCGCGAAACCGGGCATGCACCTCGGCCGCAAGGATGCCTCGCGATCTTTCGTACGACCGGACCTGAGCCCGCGGCCGGGCATGAACGCAAGCAAGCCTCCCTTTCGCACGACGTTCTTTCCGTCCGTCGGAGATGCGCGTCGAGCGGCGCGCCGACGGCACGCTGATCGTCGAGCCGGTCACCGAACTGCCGCCGTTCGTGCCCAACCTGCCGGCGCAACTGGCCGAACGGGTTGCGCAGCATCCGGATCGCCTCTGTCTCGCGCAACGCGCCGCGCCGGGTGGCCCGTGGATCCGCCGGTCGTTCGCGGAATTCAAGGCCGAATCGGATGCGGTGACGCAGTGGCTGCTCGATCGCCGCATCCCGGCCGGCCGCTCGCTGCTGATCCTCTCCGGCAATTCCATCGCGCACGCGGTCGTCAAGTTCGGCGGCTTCGCCGCCGGCGTGCCGGTCTGCCCGGTGAGCGCCAACTACGCGCTGATGCCCGGCGACTTCGGCCGCCTGCGACACGTCGTCTCGATCGTGAAGCCGGCGGTCGTGTTCGCCGAACCGACGGAGCCGTTCCGCCGCGCGCTCGAGACGGTCGATTTCGGCGATGCGGTCGTCGTCACGACCGATCCCGCCGCGCTCACGCGCCCGGCGGTGGCGTATGCCGACGTGCTGGCCACGCCGGTGACGCCCGCCGTCGCACGCGCCATCGAGACCAGCGATCCGGACGCGCACGCCGCCTACATGCTGACGTCGGGTTCGACCAGCATGCCGAAGGCCGTCGTGCAGACGCAGCGCATGATCGCGGCCAACGTCGCGCAGGGGCGCTTCGTGCTGTCGCGCACGGCCGGCTGGGACGACGTGATGGTCGACTGGCTGCCGTGGAGCCACGTGTCGGGCGCGTGCAACCAGTTCGCGACGCTGTGCAGCGGCGGCAGCTTCTACATCGACGGCGGCCGGCCGATGCCGGGGCTGTTCGACGAATCGCTGCGCAACATCAAGGAGATTCCGCCGAGCTTCCACATCAACGTGCCGTTCGGCTACGCCATGCTGGTCGACGCGCTCGAGAAGGACGCCGAGTTGCGCTCGCGCTTCTTCACGCAACCTGCGCCTCGCGCTGTACGGAGGCGCCGGATTGCCGCAGGCGCTGTACGAGCGATTCCAGCAACTCGCCATCGCGACGATCGGCGAGCGGATCTTCTTCACGACCGGTTACGGGGCGACCGAAACGACGTCGGGCTGCATGTCGATCTATTTCCCGACCGAGGAAGTCGGCATCGGCCTGCCGATGCCGGGCATGACCCTGAAGCTGGTGCCGAACGGGCCGCGCTTCGAGGTCCGGGTCCGCGGGCAGATCGTGACGCCGGGCTACCTGTCGAACCCGGAGGTGAATCGCGGCATCTTCGACGAGGAAGGCTTCTATCGCACGGGCGACACCGCACAGTTCCACGATCCGCAGGACATCCAGAAGGGACTGCGGTTCGCCGGGCGCCTCGCCGAAGACTTCAAGCTCGGCACCGGCTACGTGGGTGGCGGCCGGGCGCCTGCGCGCCGAGTTCCTCGAAGCGTTTTCGCCGCTGATCGCCGACGTCGTGGTCTGCGGCGAGAACCTGTCGTTCGTCGCGATGCTCGCCTGGCCGAAGGTGGCCGCGACGCCGGAGCTGCGCGCGGAACTCGCGACCACGGCTGCAGGCGTTCAACGCCGGGCGCGGCAGCAGCGAACGCGTCGATCGCCTGCTGCTGCTGCGGAGCCGCCGAGCGCCGACCAGCACGAAGTCTCGGACAAGGGCACGATCAATCAGCGTGTCGCCCTCGCCCGTCGCGCGGCGGACGTCGAGCGCGTGTACGCGACGGCGCCCGGCCTCGAAGTCATTCTCTCGGCCGGGCCGCCCGCAGTGACCGGCCCAACCCATCTCGAATACGGAGCACGTCATGGAAATCAAGGGTTGCGTCGGACTCGTCACGGGTGGCAATCGCGGCATCGGCGAGGCCTTCGTCCGCGTGCTGCTCGAATCGGGCGCCGCGAAGGTGTATGCGGGCAGCCGTGATCCGGCGGCGCCGCCCATCTCGCGGAGGCGTATCCGGGACGCTGCATCGCGCTCGAACTCGACGTCACCGACCCGGCTGAAGTCGAGGCGGCGGCGCGCAACTGCGGCGACGTCAACCTGGTGGTCAACAACGCCGGCCTGTTCGCCAACCAGACGCTGCTCGGCGCCACGGACATGGCCGTTGCCCGCCAGGAAATGGAAGTGAACTACTTCGGCACGCTGGCGATGTGCCGTGCGTTCGCGCCGGTGCTCGGCCGCAACGGCGGCGGCGCCATCATCAACGTGCTGTCGGCCGCCGCGCTGATCAGCATCCCGAACATGGGCGGCTACGGGCCGTCCAAGGCCGCGACGCGCAGCTTGAGCGGCGCCGTGCGTGCGGAGCTGTCGCCGCAGGGCACGCAGGTGACCGCGCTGATCGTGGGCTCGGTGGACACGCGCATGGCGTCGCACGTCGAGGGCGGCAAGGAAAAGCCCGACGACATCGCGCGCGCCGGGCCTGCGCGCCGTGACGCGCGGCATCGACGAGATGGACACCGACCGGATGGCGGTCGAAGTGCGCGCGGCGCTGAACCTCGACCCGAAAGGGCTCGAGAAGCGCATGGCGAAGATGCTGCACGCCCAGGTCATCCGCACCGGGCGCTGACCGCGTTTCCGCTGCTGCTGGCGGGGCGCACGCGGCGCCCCGGTGCCCGGCGCGCTGCCCTCACCCACGCTCTGCGCGACCTCTCCCGCAGGCGGGAGAGGTGAAGAGCTAGAACAGCGGCGTGCGGGTGGTGAGCGCCACCAGGTAGTCCGGCAGCGGCTCGCCCGCTTTCAGCCGGTCGAACAGCGCGCGGTCGAAATAGTCACGCCACTCGACGACCTTCTTGTCGCGAAACGCCAGCACGCCCGAGTAAGGCACCACGACGCGCCGGCCTTCCGCCGTCACGAAGTCGTCGACGCCCTCGACGTACAGGCGATCACCGTCGGCGGCAGCGGCGAAGATCCGCCAGCGGATGTCGTTCATCTGGCCCATCAGCTTGCCGGCGAAGTCCGACATGGCGGCCTTGCCCACGAACGGCGGGCTGCCCACGTGCGAGTGCCAGACGATGTCGTCGTCGATGTGCGCGAGCATGCCCTCGAGGTCCTTGCGGCGCCACGAGGTGATCATCGCCTCGAGTATCGCCAGGTACTTCGACCGGGCCGAATCCTTCGCCTCGGCCACGCCGACGCTGCCGGCCAGCAGCGGAGCGGCGACCGCCGTGTACATGAAAATTCGTCGATCCATGTGCGTGCCCCAGAGTGACTTTCTTTAATGAACCTTACAGGATACGGCCGGCCCGCGACAGTCCTCCCCGACGTTGCCGCTGCCGGGGGCCTTGCCTATACTCGATCGGCCGACACCCTGGCCCACCCTTGCGGAGCGTCCGTGCGCACGACTCGCGAAGAACTCGTTCGAGAGTACCGCAGTCGCGGCTGGTGGACGGACAAGCGCATCACCGACTACTTCGACGACGCGGTACTGGCGGTGCCGTCGCAGCTGGCCGTGCTCGACCCGCCGAATCGCGACGCGCTGGTCGGCGGCGATCCACGACGCCTGACGTTCGCCGACCTGGCCGACCTCGTCGACGGTTACGCGTTGCACCTGCGTGAGCTCGGGCTGGGTCGGGACGACGTGCTGGTCACCCAGTTGCCGAACATCGCCGAGTATCCGGCGCTCTACCTCGCGGCGCTGAAACTCGGCATCGTCGTGAGCCCGGTGCCGATGCAGTTCCGCCGGCATGAACTCGAGCCGATCATCGAGCTGACGGGCGCGAGGGCGATGCTGACGGTCCGCTGCGATGAAGGGCACCGACTATGCTGTCGAGCGCGGTGCAGCTGAGCCAGGGTCGTTCGCTCCAGGTGCTGTGCCTCGGGGACGATGGCGCCGGCCGGCAGCACGCCGTTCGTGGCCGCGCGCCGTCACCGCCGGCCGCGCGCGAGTCGCTGCGGCGACACACCGCGGCACTCGCACGTGTCGGCGGACGACATCGCCACGATCTGCTGGACGTCGGGCACCGAAGGCATGCCGAAAGGCGTGCCCCGCTCCCACAATCACTGGATCTCGATCAGCTACGGCCACTTCTACGGGGCGGGCATCCAGCGCGGCGAGCGGCTGCTCAATCCGTTCCCGCTGATCAACATGGCCGCGATCGGCGGCTGCTTCATGAGCTGGCTGCACGGCGCCGGCACGCTCGTGCTGCATCACCCGCTCGACCTCGGCGTCTATCTGCGGCAGATCGCCGAGGAGAGGCCGCAATACGCGATCGCACCGCCCGCGGTGCTGAACATGCTGCTCAAGGACGAGAAGCTGCTCGCGAGCATCGACCTGTCCTGCCTGCGCTGCATCGGGTCGGGGTCGGCGCCGCTCGATCCGGAGATGATCGCCGGCTACCGCGACCGGTTCGGTATCGAGATCGTCAATGCGTTCGGCTCCAACGAAGGCGTCTCGCTGATGACCAATGCCTCGAACGCCCCGGACCCGACGCACCGCGCCCGGCTGTTTCCGCGGCTCGGTCGCGACGAAATCGCATGGGATCCGCCGTCGAAGGTGCACATCCGCACGCGCATCGTCGAACCGGAGTCCGGACATCGAGATCCTCGAGCCGGGCAGGCCGGGCGAGTTGCAGATCACCGGGCCGACGGTGTTCGACGGCTATTTCCGCGCGCCGCAGATCACGGCGCAGTCGTTCACGGCAGACGGCTGGTTCCGGACCGGCGACCTGTTCGAGCTGGCGGGCGACGGCCGCGAACTGCGCTACTACCGTTTCGTCGGCCGGCTGAAGCAGATCATCGTGCGCGGCGGCGTGAAGATCGCGCCGGAAGAACTCGACACCGTGCTGTCGCAGATGCCGGACGTGCTCGAAGGCGCCGTGGCGGCCTATCGCGACGAGATCATGGGCGAGCGCATCTGTGCAATCGTCGTGCCGCGCCCCGGCAGTCAGCCGACGCTCGATTCGGTGCGCGCGCATTTCGCAGCGGCGGGCGTCGCGATCTTCAAGCATCCCGAACGGCTGCAGGTCGTCGAGCAGTTGCCGCGCAACAGCGTCGGCAAGGTCGTGCGCGGCGACCTCGCGCGGCTGGCTGTCGCGCCGCAGCACCGGCCGGACCGGCTCCGATCCTGACGCCGATCCCGATGACCCGCGCACTTCGCACCGGCGGCGCCGAAGGTTCCCGCAGTCCGATCGGCACGCTGCTCGCGGTGCAGGCCGCCCGCGACCCGCATCGTGCGGCGCTCACCTGCGACGACACTGACGCTGACGCGAGCGCGAACTCGCCGCAGCGCGTCAATCGGCGGGCCCGCGCGATGCAGGCCGCCGGCGTGCGAAGAAGGCGATTTCGTCGCGATTGCCCTGCCGAACGGCACGGCGTTCCTCGAAGTGGCCTTCGCGTGCTGGGCGCTCGGCGCGACGCCGGCTCCTGTGTCGCATCGGCTGCCCCGCTCGAACTGCAGGCGCTGCTCGAAGTGCTGAACCCGAAGCTGATCGTCGGCGGTGCAGCGGTCGCGCGGCCGGCGTGCAGGCGATCGACGAGCAGTCGCTCTACGATGCCCGACTGTCGGCAGAGCCGTTACCGGAGCGCGTCTCGAAACACGTCAAGGCGATCGCGAGCGGCGGCAGCACCGGCCGGCCGAAGGTGATCGTCGATCACGCCCGGTCGGTGCTCGATCCGGACGCGCCTTCGCTCGGCATGCGGTCCGGCGACACCGTCGTCATCCCAGGACCGATGTATCACTCCGCGCCGTTCGGCCTGGCCTACCAGGCGCTGTGCTGGGGCTGCCACGTCGTGATCACGCCGCGGTTCGACGCGGCGGACACCCTGCGGCATGATCGAGCGGCATCGCGGCCAGTGGCTGTACCAGGTGCCGACGATGATGCATCGCATCTGGCGGCTCGGCGATGCCGAACGCACGCGCTTCGACGTCTCGTCGCTCGAAATCGTCTGCCACATCGCGGCCGCGTGCCCGGTGTGGCTCAAGGAAAAGTGGATCGAGTGGCTGGGCCCGGATGCGGTCTGGGAGGTGTATTCCGGCACCGAGGCGATCGCGGCGACGATGATCGGCGGTCGCGAGTGGCTGGAGCACAAGGGCTCCGTCGGCCGCCTGATGCCCGGGGCCCGCGTCCGAATCCTCGACGAAGCCGGCAACGACGTCGCGCCCGGCGAAGTCGGCGAGATCTATTTCCTGCCGCCCGGCGGCAAGGGCTCGACCTACCACTACCTCGGCGCCGAACCTCGCGCGCGCGGCGAGTGGGAAACGTTCGGCGACTCGGACGCATCGACGCCGACGGCTATCTCTACCTCGCCGACCGCCGCACCGACCTGATCATTTCGGGCGGCGCGAACATCTATCCGGCGGAAGTCGAGGCCGCCATCGACTCGCATCCGGCGGTGCTGGCGAGCGTCGTCATCGGCCTGCCGGACGCCGACCTCGGGCAGCGCATCGCATGCCATCCTCGAAGTGCGCGACGGCGCGCTCGCGCTCGGAATTCGACGACTGCAGCAGTTCCTCTCGGAGCGACTGGTCGTCCTACAAGCTGCCGCGCAGTGTCGAGACGACGACGCGACCGACTGCGCGACGACTCCGGCAAGGTCCGGCGCAGCGCGTTGCGCGACGCGCGCATCGCCGCCGCCGAGTGAGCTGCGCCGGCCGCGACTGCGCCTTCAGTCCTTCGCCTCGACTGCCTGCCCGACCAGGAACGGCTTGCGCACCAGGATGACGGCCAGCAGGCCGAGCGGCACGACGAAGGCCGACAAGCACGCCGATCGCGACGCCGATCTTCGCCGGATCGCGCAGCCAGTAGTCGCTGATCAGCGCGACGCCGGTCGGTCCGATCGTGAACGCGATGATGTTGCCGACCAGCAGGTACAGCGCAATGACACGCGCGCGCACGCGATTCGGCGCGACGACCTGGAACGCGGCCGCCGGCAATCCCTGCGCCAGCCCGAATGCGAACGACATCACGGCGATGAGGCCCATCGCGATTTCGCCCGGTGGGTGCGAACGGCGCGCCGATGGCGAACGGCAGCGCCAGGACCGCACCCGCGACGACGACCTTGAGGACGGCATCCTTGGAGCCCGCGCCGCGAGGCGGTCCACCCACCAGCCGCCGATCAGGATGCCGGACGGTGCTGAACACGAGCAGGATGCCGCCGTAGACCGCGCCGACGCGCGCGATGCTCCAGCCGTGCACGCGCATCATGAACGCGGGCGCCCAGACTAGGTAGGCCGCGATCGACACGCCGATCAGCGAGAAGCCCATGGCGAGCAGCGCGAAGACCAAGCCGCGCTCGCGCAGGAAGATGCGGAACGACGCCGGGTTGCCGGTGACATGCAGCGCCTTCTCGTGCCGGGCGGGTTCCCGCAATCGGCCACATCAGCAGCGCGAGCAACGGCCCCGGCACGCTCACGACGAGAAACGCCAGCTGCCAGGTCTTCAATTCGCCGACGACCGGCAGCACGACCGGCGGCGCCGAATTGGCCCAGTGCACGACCGCGCCGCCGATGATCAGCGCCAGCCCGACGCCGAGGATCGCGCCCGTCGCATAGACGCCGATCGGCCGGGCGCGCTTCTCCGGCGGAAAGCTGTCGGCGATCATCGAATACGCGGCCGGCGACAACCCGGCCTCGCCCACGCCGACGCCGATGCGCGCCAGGAACAGCGACACGAAGCTGCCGGCCATGCCGCAGGCGGCCGTCGCGACGCTCCAGAACGTCACGCTCGCGACGATCAGGTTGCGGCGCGAGCCGCGATCCGCGAGCCACGCGAACGGGATGCCCATGACCGTGTAGAAGAACGTGAAGGCGAGACCGCTCAGCAGGCTGAACTGCGTGTCGGTGATCGCGAGGTCGCGTTTGACGGGCTCGACCAGCAACGTGAGGATCTGGCGGTCGACGAATGCGATGGCGTACGCGGCGACGAGCAGCAGCACCATGATCCAGGCCCGCGACCGTGACGGCCATGCATGCGCAGGCGGTGTGGAGCCTTCGGCGGTTGACGTCTCGATTGCATGGCGCGTCCCCGCTCGTCCCGCAGGGACGGCACGATCAACCGAACGAGACGCCGGCCGCCTGGGCCGCGCGCTTGACGAAACGGAGGCCCGGACCGCCGGGCTCTTCGCAATGAATGGCGTTCGCCAGGTCCGAGATCTCGCCGAACCGGGCGGCGATCGATTCCGGCGTGCGCTCGTGCGCGTCGAGGAAGACGCCCTGCGTCTCCTGGATGACGATGCGCGAGTACCCGCCGGCCACGGCGCTGAGGATCGTGCGTTGCGGCGCATCGTCGCTGACGAGGAACAGCGCGGCGGGCGTGACGTCTTCCGGGCGTCATCAGCGCGAGCGCCGCTTCGGGCAACAGGCCCTGCGTCATGCGCGTCGACGCGGACGGACACAGCGCGTTGACGCGGATGCCGTACTTGGCGCCCTCGATCTGCAGCACGTTCATCAGCCCGATCAACCCGGTCTTGGCGGCGCCGTAATTGGCCTGGCCGAAATTGCCGTACAGGCCCGAGGTCGACGTCGTCATCAGGATGCGACCGAAATTTGCCGCGCTCATGTGCGGCCAGACCGCCAGGCTGCAGGCGGCCGACCCGATCAGGTGCACGTTGACGACCGTGCGGAAATCGGCCAGGCGTCGACTTCGGCGAAGCTGGCGTCGCGCAGGATGCCGGCATTGTTGACGAGGATGTCGATGCGGCCCCAGGTCTCCAGTCGCCGCGGCGACCATGTGCGCCACCTGCTCCGGATTCGACACGCTCGGCGCCGTGCGAGATCGCCTCACCGCCGGCCTGGCGGATCTCCTCGGCGACTCGCTCCGCGGGCTCCGACGACCCGCCCGTGCCGTGCACGTCGCCGCCGAAATCGTTGACCACCACCTTCGCACCGCGCGCGGCCAGCGCCAGCGCGTGCGAACGCCCGAGCCCCGCCGCCGCGCCCGTCACGATGGCCACGCGCCCGTCGAATCGAATGCTCATGCTCGTCTCCTAACCGACGAACTGCAGGCCGAGCCAGTCGGCGACGATCGCCGGCTTGGGCTGGCCTTCCACCTCGACCGTCACCGCCAGTCGTCGACAGCCACTGGCCGCGACCACGTTCGACGAGGTCCTTGAGCACGAAGCGGCCGCGGATGCGGCTGCCCGACCGCACCGGATTGGTCATGCGGATCTTGTCGAACCCGTAGTTCATGCCCATCTTCACGCCCTGCGAGCTGCAGGTCGATCGATGCGGACAACTTGGCCAGCAGCGACAGCACGAGGAACCCGTGCGCGATGGTGCCGCCGAACGGCGTCGTGGCCGCGGCGTCGCGATCGACGTGAATCCACTGGTGATCGTCCGTGAGGTCGGCGAAGCGGTCGATCATGTCCTGGTCGACGGTGCACCAGTCGGAGACGCCGATCTCCTGACCGATGCGGGCTTTGAGGCTTCTGGAGTGTTCATGTCAGTGTCTCGCTCGAGTGGGCAGGAGTGAAGGGGTGTCAGGCCGGCGTCGCAGCGGCTGCCAGGTTTCGAGCAGCGATGCGCAACGCGGCGACCAGCGCCAGCGGCTGGTCGACCATGACGTGATGGCCCGCGTCCGGGATCACGATCCACGGCACGTCGGGCGGCGTGTGGCGACGGATCAGGTCGAGCCGCCTGTGCGTCATGCAGCTTCGAACGGTCGCCGAACAGCAGCGCCATGCGGCACGCCAGCGGCCGCGAGCAGTTCGGCATCGGCAAGCGCGCCGGACCTTCGCGCGCAGGTCGGGATCGAATCGCCACGACCAGCCCTCGCCGCACGTGCTCGGCCGGCGTGAGACCGAGCGACGTGCGCGCGAGGAAATCCGCGATGTACGGGTTGTCGCAGGACTGTGCCGGCTCGAAGCGAAATCGCGCCATCGCCTGTTCGAGCGTCGGGTACACGCGGTGCCGATGGCCGCGCTCGGGCACGCCGTCGTATTCGTCGTCGTTCGTCGCTGATGCGGCCAGCACGCCGTCGACCAGCACGACTCCGCCGAGCCGCGTGCCGAGCGTGTGCGCGACGGTGCGCGCCACGAAGCTGCCGAACGAATGTCCGACCAGGATCGGCGGCTGCGGCGCGTCGAACAGGCCGCTCGCATTCGCGACGGCGATCGCCTCGCGCGCGTACTGGTCCATCGAGTAGGCGTCGCGCCAGCCGGAGCGCCCCATGCCCGGACAGCGAGAAGGCGACGACGCGCCGGCCCTGCCGCGAGGTACGGCGCGATGAAGCTCCACCAGTCGGCGTGCGCCGTGTAGCCATGCAGCAGCAGCACGCCCGGCTGGCCTCGCTCGCCCCAGCTCAGCACCTCGATCTCGGCGCCCTCGACCGGGAGGAAGCTGCGCTCGGGTGCCTGCGCCGAGCGCCGCCTCGAACCACGCCGGCGCGACGGGGCGCGCCCACGCCGTCGCGGACTTCAGGCCGCGGCGTCACTACTGCTCCATGCGCGCGGCGTGGTGGTCGACCGAGCCGAGTTGCGACTCGATCATCGTCGCCCGCTTGAAATAGTGGCTGACGGCCAGTTCGTTGGTCATGCCCATGCCGCCGTGCAGCTGGATGGCGCGCTCTGGCCGACGAACCGCGCGGCCTTGCCGATCATGCACCTTGGCGGCCGACACCGCCCGGATGCGCTCGGGCGCCGGGACGGTCGAGCTTGAGGGTCGCCATGTAGGTCATCGAGATCGACTGCTCGAGCGCCATGTACATGTCGACCATCCGGTGCTGCAGCACCTGGTTGGTCGCGATCGGCGCGTCGAACTGCTTGCGCTGCCTGGTGTACTCGACCGTGTCGGCGAGCAGCCGGCGCATGACGCCGACGGCTTCGGCGCAGATCGCCGCGACGCCTTCGTCGACAGCGGCCTCGAGCGGCTCGAAGCCGCTGACCCGCTGCGCCGATCAGTTGCGCGGCACGCGCCTGCGAAGCGGATGTCGGCGGCGCGCGAGCCGTCGACCGTCGGGTACTCCCGCAGGGCGACAGCCTGGCGCGTCGCGGTGCGACGAGGAAGACCGACACGCCGTCACGATCGCGCCGCGCGCCGCTCGTGCGCGCCGTCACGATGAGATGTGTCGCGAACGGGCGCGCCGCGCACGGCGTCCTTCAGCCCGGAGACGCGCCACTGTGCCGCCGTCGAGCGCAGCCGTGGTCGTGACGTCGGCGAGATCGAAGCGCGCGCCGGGCTCGAGTTGCGCGAAGGCGAATCGCACGTCGCCCGACACGATCTCGTGCGATCCACTGACGCGCCAGGTCGGTGCCGCCAGCGCCGCAGCAGGCCGCCGCCGATCACCACGGTGTCGAGGTACGGCTCGATGACGAGGCCTTGCCGATCTCTTCCATCACGATCATCGACTCGACCGCGCCGCCGCCCAGCCCGCCGAGCTCCTCGGCGAACGGCGCGCCGAGCACCCCGAGGTCGTCCGCGAGGCCGCGCCAGAATCTGCGGGCGCCAGCCCGCTTCGCGAGCGGACCATGGCCTGGCGCTGCGCGAAGTCGTAGTGATCGCCGAGATAGCGCGCCACGCTTTCGCGGAGCATTTCCTGTTCGGCGGTGAAATTGAAGTCCATGTGCAGGAGCCGTGTGTGCTGGTGTCGTTGCCGCGCGCGATCAGAGACCGAGGACGGCCTTCGCCAGGATGTTGCGCTGGATCTCGTTCGAGCCGCCGAAGATCGACAGTCTTGCGCATGTTGAAGTACGTGTCGGCGACGCCGATGGCGCCGTGGCACCGCGACCGCGTCGGCTCCCGACGCGTGAGCCGTGGCGCGGCTGACACGCAGCGACGGCGTGCGACCCGAGCGCCTCGAGCGTCAGTTCGTTGATGCCGCTGGTGGATCTCGGTGCCGCGGATCTTGAGCATCGAGACCTCGACGCCGGGCGCCTTGCCCGCGTTCTCGGCGGCGAGCAACGCGCAGCTCGGTGTACTCGAGCGCGGTCAGGTCGACCTCGATCTCGGTGAGCTTGCGCCGGAACATCGGGTCGTCCGCAAGCGGCCGCCCGGCTCGCCGATCGCCGCCGCCAGCGTGCGCAGCTTGCCCAGGGCGACCTTGGAATGCGCGACGCAGCGCGATGCCGCTGCGCTCGTGCGACAGCAGCATCTTGGCGCAGGTCCAGCCCTTGTTCTCCTCGTGCACGCGGTTCTCGACCGGCACGCTGCACGTTCTCGAGCCAGACCTCGTTGACCTCGTGGGCGCCGTCGAGCGTGATGATCGGCCGCACGGTGACGCCCGGGCTCTTCATGTCGATGAGCAGGAAGCTGATGCCGGCCTGCTTGCGCGCCGACGGATCGGTGCGCACCAGGAAGAATCCCCAGTCGGCGTGCTGCGCCAGCGTCGTCCAGGTCTTCTGGCCGTTGACGACGTAGTGGTCGCCGTCGCGCACGGCGCGCGTCTGCAGCGAAGCGAGATCGGAACCCGCACCCGGCTCGGAATAACCCTGGCACCACCAGACGTCGCCGGCCACGATGCGCGGCAGGAACCGCGCCTTCTGCTCGGGCGTGCCGAATGTGTAGATGCACGGGCCCGACCAGGTTGGTCGAGAACGCGATGATCGGCACCGTGTCGGCGCGCGCGAGTTCGTCGGCCCAGATGTAGCGCTGCGTGGCGCGTCCAGCCGGTGCCGCCGTATTCGACCGGCCAGGCCGGCACCGACCAGCCCTTGCGTCGCGAGGATCCGGTGCCAGCTCAGGAAGTCATCCTTGCCGAGCTCCATCGCCGTGGTCCTGCTTCGCACGGACGTCCGCCGGATAGTGCTCGGCGATGAACGTCCGCACCTCGTCGCGAAACGCCAACTCGTCCGGAGTGAACTCCAGCTGCATTACGACCTCGATGCTCGCGTGCCGACAGGATTTTCGAGGTTATGGGCTGCCGCGACGCGGGTCAATGGCGTTATTAGACTGATGTAGCGAAGATTTCAAACAGGCCGGCCGCGCCCATGCCGCCGCCGACGCACATCGTCACGACGCCGTATTTCGCGCTCGCGACGCCGTCCCTCGTGCATCAGGTGCCCGATGCAGCGCGCGCCCGTCATCCCGAACGGATGACCGATCGCGATCGAGCCGCCCGAGACGTTCAGGCGCTCGTTCGGGATGCCGAGCTGTGTCGCGGCAGTACAGCAGCTGGCTCGCGAACGCCTCGTTCAGTTCCCACAGGTCGATGTCGTCGACCGTCAGTCCGTGGCGCGCGAGCAGCTTCGGCACGGCGAGCACCGGGCCGATGCCCATTTCCTCGGGCCGGCAGCCCGCGACCGCCAGTCCGCGGTACGCGCCAAGCGGCTCGAGGCCGCGCCGCTCGGCGTGGTCGCGCTCCGTCAGCACCAGCGCGGCCGCGCCGTCCGACAGTTGCGACGCATTGCCCGCCGTGATGTAGCGTCCCTCGGTCACGAAGCGGCCGCCCTTGAACACCGGCTTCAGCTTGCGCAGGTCCTCGAGCGTGGTCTGCGGCCGGTTGCCTTCGTCGAGCGCCAGCGTGACCTCGCGCTCGGTGACCGCCCCGGTCGCCTTGTCCTGCAGCGCGCATGCGCGTGGTGATCGGCGCGATCTCCGCGTCGTAGCGACCCTCCTGCTGGGCCCGCGCGGTGCGCTGCTGCGACTGCAGCGCGTACTCGTCCTGGGCATTCGCGGCTGACGCCGTAGCGCTCGGCGACGATCTCGGCCGTTTCGATCATCGAGGTCGTCCATCTCGGGATAGTGCTCGCGCTGCCACGGGTCGCCGATCCGGTCGTTGTTCACGCGCTCGTTCATCACCAGCGAGACCGACTCGATGCCGCCGCCGATGGTGACGTCGGCACCGTCGACGATGATGTGCCGGGCGGCCGCCGCGACGGCCATCAGGCCCGACGAACAGGCGCGATCGATCGTCATGCCGGCGTACCGTGACCGGGCAGGCCCGCCCGCAACGCCGAGAACCGGGCGATGTTCTGGCCCGTCGTGCCCTGCTGCACGGCGCAGCCGAACACGACGTCCTCGATTTCGCCGGGGTCGACCCGGCCCGCCGGACGGCCTCGGCGACGACGTGCCCGCCGAGCGTCGTGGCGTCGGTGTCGTTGAAGGCGCCGCGATAGGCCTTCCCGATCGGGGTGCGCGCGGTGGCGACGATGACTGCTTCGCCTGGACATCCGGCACCCTCGGTCTTATATTGAAAGCGACAGTTCAACCTGCCGCGGCGCGCGCGTCAACCCGCCGTGAGCGGCCGGTTGCCGACCACCCGGGATTTCGCCGGAAGGCCCCGCGCATGCCCGATCGAAAAATTGACATTGGTTCGGTGGCCCGCGCGCTGAACGTGGTCGGCGATCGCTGGAACCAGTTGCTGATCCAGGAGGCGTTCCGCGGAGCGAGCGGCTTCGAGGAACTGCGGGGCCGGATCGGGGCGTCGCGCAGCACGCTGTCGGACCGGTTGCGAGGGCTCGTCGCCAGCGGCGTGCTGGAGCAACGGCCTGGCGACAACGGCGGCGCACGGAAGGCGTACTTCCTCTCTGCGATGGGCGAGGACCTGTTTCCCTGGATCCTGCTGGTGTGGGCCTGGAGCCTGCGCTGGGATCTGGATCCGGACGGCAACCCGGCCGCGCTCCTGCACACGGACTGCGGCAAGGCCATGCTCCCGGTGATGGTCTGCCGACACTGCGGCGGCAACGTTTCGCTGACCAACTGTTCGCATCGGCCAGGGCCGGCGGCCGGTCGCGTCGTGAAGGTCGTACCCTCCCAGCCACCGCCGCCGGTACGCGTCGCGAACGGCCGGAGGCCCGGCGCCTGAGCCCGATCGACGTGATGGCCGACCGCTGGACCGGCATGGTCGTCGCCACCCAGTACTTCGGCCTGCACCGGTTCGAAGCGATGCATCGCAGCCTCGGCATCGCGAGCAACATCCTCGCCGACCGCCTGAAGGCCCTGGTCGAGAACGGCCTGTTCGAACGGCGCCTCTACCAGGTGACGCCGGCCCGCCACGAGTACTGGATGACGACCAAGGGCAAGGAACTGCTATCCGCAGGCGATCGCGCTGCTCGACTGGGCCGATCGCTGGCTGCCGCCGAAGCAACCGTCGGTGATCGTCGAACACCGGCCGTGCGGCCACGTGCTGGCGCCGGTCGTGGTCTGCAGCGAGTGCCGCGGTGTGCTCGACCGTGCCAACGTCGTCGAGGCGCCGCCCGGCGCCCCGCGCAGGCGCTGAGCCGCCACGGACCCGTTGCTCTCTTGCATTATTGGACTTACCTTGTCGGACATCGCCACGCACGGGGACAGGACCATGGGCCAGCCAGAGGACATCCACGCATTCGCCGACCGCTTCATGGACGGCGCTGAACGCCGCCGACACCGCGAAGGTGCGCACGTTCTACACGGCCGACGCCACCTGCTGGCACAACTTCGACGACGTCGACCAGCCGCTCGACGACAACATGAAGCTGCTCGAGTGGATGGTGCGCAAGGTGCCGGAGCGCCGCTACCGCGTCTGCGGCGCGAACTGATGCCAGGCGGCTGGCTGCAGCAGCACGTGCTCGAGGCGCAGGCTGCCGAACGGCAAGGAAATGAAGCTGTTCGCGTGCTGCGTCATCACGCTGAAGGACGGGCTGATCCAGCGCGATCGAGGAATACCTCGATCCCGCGCAGGCCGCCGTCCTGCGGGAAGCCAAGGCGTCCTGACGCCGGCCCGTCAGTCGAGTCGCTCGACGACCATCGCGGCGCCGACACCGGCCGCGCCCGAGCAGACCACGAGGCCGAGACGTGCCGTTCGACGCGTCGAGCACGTCGAGCAGCGTCGAGACCAGGATGGCGCCGGACGCGCCCATCGGGTGGCCGCGCGCGATGTGACCGCCGCGCGACGTTCACCTTGGCCGGATCGACGGGGTAGTCGCGCAGGAACTTCGCGATCGTCACCGCGAACGCCTCCATGAACTCGATGCGGTCCATGTCGGCCAGCGTCAGCCCGGTCCGCTGCAGCACCTTGTCCATCGCGCTGAACCCGGCGAGCAGCGACGCGTGCGGATCGCCGCCGGATTCCGCATAGCCGCAGGATCCGTGCGCGCGGCCGTCGCGCCGCCGGTCGGCGCGCCGCCGATCAACGCGAGCCCGGCACCGTCGCAGATCGGCGGCGCATGACCGATCGTGTGGCGGTGATCGATCGGTCCGTCGAGCGCATCGGCGTATTGCGCGGCCAGCGCCGCGAAAGCTCGGCGGCATGGCCGCGAGTCGATTCGGCGGTGGATTGCGGCCGCGCGCATTCGTCGACTGCTCAGGCCACCGAGCGGGATGCGCGAAGCCGTCAAGGCCGGGTTCGCTTCGGCCGCGCCGGCTCGCTGTTGCGAGGTCGAGCGACACCGCATCGAGTTCGCGCGCGAGAGACGCCCTCGGCTTCCGCCAGCCGGTCGGCCGCGAGCACGACGGGAATGAAGCGCGTGCGCTTCGGGAAAGCTCGCGTCCGTGTAGTAGCTGGCCTGGTCGCCCAGGAACGGCACGCGCGACATCATCTCGACGCCGCCGGCGAGCGCCCGGTCGCAGGCTGCCGGCCGCGACCTGCGTCGCCGCATGCCCGATCGCCGTGAGCCCGGACACGCAGTAGTTGTTCAGCGTGAACGCGTACGCATCGTCGGCGACGCCGGCATGCAGCTTCGACACGAGCGCGATGTTGGCGCCCTGGTCGCCCACCTGGTCGACACAGCCGAGCACCAGCGCCTGCGACGTTGCGCGGCGTCGTGGCCGCGTCGCCTGCAGGCCGTCGACGAGGCCGCCGACCAGCTCCTGCGGCTTCAACGGCGCGAGGCCGCCCTCGGCGCGCGCCTTGCCGCGCGGCGTGCGCACGGCGTCGTAGATGTAGGCGTGTGTCATCGTGCGGCCTCTCAGTCGCGCAGGCCGACGACGAAACTGACCACGGTGCCGAGCGAGCCGCCGATGTTGAGCGTGCCGTACGTGCGCGCACCCGCGACCTGGTACTCGCCCGCCGTGCCCGTGACCTGGCGGCCCGCATCGAGCAGCAGCCGCGCGCCGGTCGCGCCCACGGGATGGCCGACGCCGATCAGCCCGCCCGACGCGTTCACCGGACACTTGCCGTCGATCTCGACCGAGCCGTTGCTCGATCGCCTGCCAGCTCTGGCCCGGCGGCGTCAGGCCGAAATGGTCGATCGCCATGTACTCGGTGGACGTGAAGCAGTCGTGCGTCTCGATGCCGTCGAGCGCTGTCGACGCCGGCGATGCCCGCGCGCCGCCACGCGTCGGTGATGGCCTTGCGCACGTGCGGAAACATGAACTCCTCGCCCGGCTGCGCTCGAGCTTGTCGAGGAAGCGGATGCCGGCGTTGGTGTGGCCCCAGCCGAGGATCTGCGGAAATTCGCTGGCCTTGACGCCGCGGTCGGCCGCATAGCGCTGCATGAAGCGGTCCGACGCCAGCACCACCGCCACCGCGCCGTCGGTGATCTGGCCGCAATCCTGCCGGCGCGTGCCCGGCTCGATCATCGGGATTGAATTCGTCGTCGTCGGTGAACGTCTCGGCGCGGAACTTCCAGCCGCGGGTCTGCGCGCGCGGGTTGCGCTTGGCGTTGCCCATGTTGATCTCGGCGATGCGGTTCAGGTAGCGCCGGTCGAGGCCGTAGCGCTCGTCGTACTCCATCGCGATCCGGCCGAACACGGCCGGCCAGACGAACTTGCAGTCGAGGCCTTCGTGACCCTGCCACGAGGCCGCGTTCTGCACCTGCGAGGCCTGGTCGCCGGGCAGGTTCTTTTCCTCTTCGACGCCGAGCACCAGGATGCAGTCGTAGCGGCCGGCTTCGATCTCCGCCGAGGCCGAGAGGATGGCGAGCGAACTCGATGCGCAGGCCGCTTCGTGGCGCATCGCCGGCTTGCCGTAGAACTCGGGCTTCACCTGCGCGACCATCGCGGCGAGGTGGCCCTGGCCGCGATAGAGCTCGCCGAAGGCGTTGCCGACGTGGATCGCGTCGATGTCGTCGGGCTCGAGCAGGCAGGACGCCAGCGCGCCGTCGATCGCCTCGCGCATCATGTCGGTGTAATCGAGTCCTTCGCGCGACCAGACGCGCGCGAAATCGGTCTGATAACCGCCGATCAGGTGGATCGCCATGACGTGCCCCTCGCTGCTTCGGCACAGGATAGCGCATCAGTCCAATAATGCTAGTCACTCTCGAGACCGGCGACCTGGCCGCCCCGCACGGTGACGCCGTGGGCCTCGCGATCCCAGGTGTCCGGCCGTCACGCCTTCGGCCCGCAGCCGGTGCTTCTCGATCTTGGCGGTCGGCGTCTTCGGCATTTCCGCGACGATCCGGATGTAGCGCGGCAGCATGAAGTGCGCCATGCGCGGCACGAGGAAGCGCAGCAGGTCGCGCGGGTCGACAGCGTGCGCCGGCGTTGGCCGTCACGACCAGCAGCACCTCGTCCTCGGACTCCGTGCTCGGCACCGGGATTGCGGCGGCCTCGAGCACCGACGGATGGCACAAGGCTTCGGCCTCGACCTCGAACGACGAGATGTTCTCGCCGCGGCGGCGGATCGCGTCCTTCATCCGGTCGACGAAGAAGAAATTGCCCGTCGGCGTCGCGCTTGAACGCGTCGCCGGTGTGGAACCAGCCGTTGCGCCACGCCGCCGCGGTCGCCTGCGGGTTGCGGTAGTAGCCCTGCGTGATCTCCCACGGTCGCGACGTGCGCAGGATCAGCTCGCCGACCTCGCCTGCCGGCACTTCGATGTCGTTGCCATCCACGACGCGCGCCTCGACGCCCGGGCGCGGCTGGCCGCAGGTACCGAGCACGTCCGGGTTGGCGCTCGGACCGGATCGGCACGGCAGTCTCCGTCATGTTGAACGCCGTGTGCATCTGCAGTCCGTAGCGTTCGGCGACGGCGCGCGAATCCTGGTTCCACGGCACGGTCACGACGTTGCGCAGCGGATGGTCGCGATCACGATCGCTCGGCGGCTGCCGCAGCAGGAACTGCGTCATCGCGCCGACCAGGCAGCACCCGGTGATCTCGAAGCGGCGCACGGTGTCCCAGAACGTCGCGGGCTTGAACCCGTCCATCAGGATGCAGGTGCCGCCCTTGGTCAGCCGGTCCATGACCGCGCCGGCGCCGCTGACGTGAAACAGCGGCAGGTTGGCCAGCACGCGGTCGTCGGCGTCGAAATAGTCCATCCCCATCGCGCCGCCGCACCAGGTCTGGACGTAGGTGCTGATCACGGCTTTCGACGGGCCGGTCGTGCCGGACGTCAGGATGATGAAGTTCGGGTCCCAGGGCTCGACGGGTCGCGACGGTTCCGCGCGCTCCGCGCGCTTGCAGGACCGCGACCGTCGTGACACCTGCAGCCCGCCGGCGTGCGCCGGCACGGCGCCGACGACGATCACGTCGCGCAACTGCGCCGTGTCGATCTCCTGCAGTCGCGGCAGCAGGCTCGCGTGCGCCACCATCACCGTCGCGTCCGACAGCTCGATGGCGTGCTGCAGCAGCCGTCCGCGATACCCGGTGTTGATCGGCACGTGCACGGCGCCGAGGTAGTTCGCGGCGAGCCAGCCAGGACGGCTTCGGCGCGCGTTCGGCATCCAGCACAGCACGTGCGAGCCCTGCTCGACGCCGAGGGACCGCAGCCCCGCCGGCCGCGCGCTGGACGCGATCGAGCGTGTCGGCGAACGTCCAGGCGCCGCCGTCCTCGAACTCGAGGAAGTGCCGGTCGGGCCGATCGCCCGCCCAGCGTCGCAGCAGGTCGCCGACGACGCATTCGTCGCGCGCCGGAATCCTTGCGTCGGCGTCCATCCTGCTAGGATGTACTGACCTCCGATTGATAGCGCAAGCAAGCGAGAGAGCGCGATGACCTGGGAGCCCGAACTCGACGAATTGCGGCAGCGCCAGGCCCTGGCCCGCGAGATGGGCGGCCCGACAAGATTGCGCGGCAGCACGCCGCCGGCCGCATGACGGTGCGCGAGCGCATCGACGCACTGCTCGACGCCGGCAGCTTCGGCGAGATCGGCTCGATCAGCGGGCAGCGGCGCCTACGACGAAACCGGCGCGCTGCAGTCGATGACGCCGACCAACTTCCTCTTCGGTCGCGGTCGGATCGAGGGCCGGCGTCGTCGTCGTGGCCGGCGACGATTTCACCGTGCGCGGCGGAGCGTCGGACGCGTCGATCATCGAGAAGCAGGTGGCCGCCGAACAGATGGCGCACGAACTGCGCTTGCCGATGATCCGCCTGATCGAAGGCAGCGGCGGCGGCGGTTCCGTCAAGTCGCTCGAGGCGATGGGTTACACCTACGTGCCGTTCCTGCCGGGCTTCGAGCACATGGTCCGCAACCTCGCGACCGTGCCGGTCGTGAGCCTCGGCCTCGGGCCGATCGCGGGCTTCGGCGCCGCCAAGGTCGTGCAGAGCCACTACTCGCTGCTGGTGCGCGGCCAGTCGCAGATGTTCGTCGCCGGGCCGCCCGTGGTCGCGGCCGCCGGGCAGAAGCTGACCAAGGAGGAACTCGGCAGCAGCCGGATCCACGCGTCGAACGGCGCGGTCGACGACGAGGTCGAGAGCGAGCAGGAGGCGTTCGACGCGGGCGCGTCGTTACCTCGGCTACCTGCCCTCCTCCGTGCACGAACTTCCGCCGCGCCTGTCGACCGGCGACGATCCCGGACGTCGCGAGGAGTTCCTCGTGTCCGCCGTCCCGCGCGACCGACGCGAGGTCTATCGCATGCGCCCGATCATCGAGGCCGTCGTCGACACGGGCTCGTTCTTCGAGATCGGCCGGCTGCACGGCCGTTCCGTGATCACCGGCCTGGCCCGGCTCGACGGCTGGCCGGTGGCCGTGATCGCGAGCGATCCGTTCGTGATCGGCGGACTGTGGACGGCAGCGAGTTCGGCGAAGCTCGAGCGGTTCGTGAACTTCGCACAGACGTTTCACCTGCCGGTGGTGCACCTGGTCGACAATCCCGGCTTCATGATCGGCAAGCAGGCCGAGCAGGAAGCCACGATCCGCGCAGGCGCCCGCGCACTGACCGCGGTCTACCAGGCGACTGTCCCCTGGTGCACGGTGATCATTCGCAAGGTGTTCGGCGTCGCCGGCGCCGGCAACCAGAACCACACGCGCTTCCACTATCGCTACGCGTGGCCTTCGGCAGACTGGGGATCGCTGCCGATCGAAGGCGGCATCGAAGCCGCCTACAAGGCCGAACTCGATGCGGCCGACGACCGCGCGGCGCTCGCGGCGGAGATCACGCAGCGTCTCAACCGCATGCGTTCGCCGTTCCGGTCGGCGGAGAAATTCCAGATCGAGGAGATCATCGACCCGCGCGACACGCGCAAGCTGCTTTGCGAATTCGCCAACCTTGCGGCGCCGCTGCGCGCCGTCGGACCGTCGCAGTTTGGCTACCGTCCCTGATCCGGACGTGGCGGTTTCCCGCGATGTACGCGGATTGCGGGCCGAGCGTATGATTTGCTCCGGTCGAAGGGCGCACAAGGAAATGGTGTCCAGGTTCAGACTGTGGCTGGCGGGCTTGCTCGAGCGTTTCGATCCGGCGCCGGCGAATTCACGCGTGAAGTTCCGGCATCTCGACGCGGACTCGCCGTTCCATGCGGTCAGCATCCGGCCCGGCGTCGTCAGCTGCCAGGCATCGAAGCAGTTCGGCAGCATGCGCTTCCTGTCGAGCAACGCACCGCGCTTCCCGCTGCCCGAGTGCACGTGCGCGAAGTGCGAGTGCAGCTACACGCACTACGCGGACCGGCGCCGGGGATTCTGATCGCCGCAGGACGCTGGAGAAGCCGCCCGAGGCGGCCATCGTCGAGCGCCGATCAAAGCTACGGTCGTCGCTCGACCGATCGCAAGGGATTCAACGATCCGCGGGCTCACCTGTAGCGTTCGCGTGCTGCTCGCCTACACGCGTGCCGTCAGCCCCGCTGGCCGACTGTGAACTGACGCATCTCGAACGTGCGCCCATCGACGTGTCGGGTGCGGTCGACGAGCACGCGGCCTACGAGGCGCGGCTCGCGAGCTTCGGCGCCGGGATCCGCCATCTTCCCCCGAACCCGACATGCCCGACGGCGTGTTCGTCGAGGACACGGCGATCGTGCTCGACGAAGTCGTCGTCGTGACACGGCCGGGTGCACTGTCGAGACGAGCCGAGACGCCCAGCGTCGCGGCGGCCTTGGCGCGGCACCGCCCGGTGCGCTCGATCGAAGACCCGGGCACGATGGACGGTGGCGACGTGCTCGCGACGACCGGTCGAATCGTCTACGTCGGAGTGTCCTCGCGCACCAACGTCGCGGCGATCGGTCAGCTGGCGCGACTGCTCGCGCCCTGGTCGTACACGGTGATCCCGGTCGAGTTCGGCGGTTGCCTGCACCTCAAGTCCGCCGCGACCGAGGTCCGCGACGACCTGATGCTGCTGAATCCCGACTGGGTCGACCCGGCGGTCTTCGCGCATCACCGGCCTGTCCGCGTCGACCCGGACGAACCGCACGCCGCCAACGCATTGGCGCTGTTCGGCCAGGTCATTCATCCCGCGCACCATCCGCTGACGCGGCGGCGGCTCGAGGCGGAAGGACTGCGGGTGTCGCCGCTCGAAATGGCGGAACTCGCGAAGGCCGAGGCCGGTGTGACCTGCTGCAGCCTGCTGGTGCGCGTCGCCTGATGTGACATCATGCGGCACATGATCCCGCCGTTCCGGAGATTCGCATGAAGCTCGCAATCCGCGCCGCTCTCGCTGCTGTTCGCCGTTGGCTTCGCCGCTGGGACCAGCGCCGCCGCCCCGAAGCCGGGCACGCTCGCCGACGCGCTGCAGATCCTGCAGGGCAAGGAGTTCGTCGACCTGACGCACAGCTTCAGCCCGACGAGCCCGGTGTGGGGCGGATTCGGCCAGGCCACGATGTCGGCGGCCTCCGACCCGAAGACGCACCGCCCGTACACGATCGACAAGGACGGCTTCCGTTCGATCATCTATACGATGGTCGGGCAGTACGGCACGCATATCGATCCGCCCGCTCATTTCAGCGCGGACGGACTGACGCTGGACCAGATCCCGGTCAAGCAGATGATCCTGCCGCTGGTCGTCTTCGACGTCACGCCGCTGCTCGCCGCCGATCCGAATCACGCGCTCAGCGTCGACGACGTCAAGGCCTGGGAAAAGGTGCACGGGCCGGTGCCGGCCGGGTCGTTCGCGGCATTGCGCACCGACATGTACAAGGACTGGGACACGAATGCCGAGCGCTTCAAGCGCAGCCCGTTCCCGGCCTGGTCGCTGGCCGCGATCCAGTACCTGTTCGACGAACGCAAGGTGACCGCCATCGGGCACGAGTCGCTCGACACGGACACCACCGATTCGATGGCCTCCGAGACGTGGTTGCTGAAGCAGAACCACTTCCAGATCGAGGTGATGGCCAATCTCGACAAGGTGCCGGCCACCGGCGCGGTGATCGTCGTCAGCTGGCCGAAGGTCGAGAACGGTTACGGCTTTCCGGCCCGCGCATTCGCGATCCTGCCCTGAACCGGAAGGCTGCGCCGCACGGACGATCGCGCGGTTGAGGGAGGCTCTGTCCGGACTGCGGCACCTGGCTCGCCGCGGCCGGCCGCTCCGTTGCTGCTGGTCGGCATCTTCGCGGTGCTGCTGCGGCTCGCAATGCACGCCGGCCTGCTCGGCTTGCCGCTCGCGGCCATCCTGCTGTCGTGGTTCTTCAAGTACGCGTTCATGCTGCTGGATCACGCGGCACAGGGCCGGCCTGGCGCGCCGGTCCTCACCGCGGAAGCGGCCAATCCCGTCGGCGAAATCCGGCCGGTGCTTTACGCCGTCGTGTGTGGCGCCGCGTCTACCTGTTGACCGAGCGGCTGGCCGGTCTATTCGGCCCCGGCGTCGGCGTCGCGCTGCGCGTCGCCGCCATGGCCGCGCTGCCCGCCATCGTTGCGGTTCACGCGATCACCGGTTCGCTGTTCGAGGCAATGAATCCGCGCGTCGTCTTCGCAATCGTGCGCCGGCTGGGGAGCACCTACCTGCTGCTGTTCGCCGTCGCGCTCGCCTGTGCGCTGGTCGGGCGTGCCGCTGTGCTCGATGCGCCCGGGCTTGCGGTCATCGTCAAGATCGCGCTGCTGATGCTGCTGTGGCTCGGCTTGTTCGCGTTGCTCGGCGGCGTGATCCACGATCGGCGGCACGAGGTGGGGTCAGACCGAACAATCGCCGGAGCGGTCGACGCAACGCGAGCACCGGGAGCGCGATCGCGACCGCGATCGCTTCGTCGACCAGCTGTTCGTCGAATACCGGACGGGCGCATTGAAGAATGCGACGCAGACGATCCGCAAGCGCGTCGAGGGCAGCGGCGACCCGATCGAGGAGTATTCCTGGATCCTCGAGCGCGTCGCCGCATGGCCGCATCCCGGCTCGGCAACTGGGTGGCGCAGGAGCTGCTGCCGCGGTTGCTGGCCATGCAGCGCAACGGCGAGGCGTTGGGCATCGTCAGGCAACGCATCGCGGCGGATCCCGGATTTCGCCCGACGACGTCGGCGCAACTGGCCAGGCTCGCGCAACTCGCCGTGGCCGGCGGCGAGCGTCCGCTGGCCCGCGCGTTGCTGACGGATTTCGACCGGCGCTTTCCCGACGACCCTGCGCGAGGCAGCATCGAACAGTTGCTGCGGCAACTCGAGCGGTAGCCCGTCGCGCGCTCAGCGCAGCGTGGACATGTCGATGACGAACCGGTACTTCACGTCGGCGCGCTCCATGCGCTCGAACGCATGGTTGACGTCCCGCATGTGAATCATCTCGCAATCGGGCAGCACGCCCTTTTCGGCACAGAAATCGAGCAGCGCCTGTGTCTCGGCCAGACCGCCGATCGGCGACGCGGTGAGGCTGCGGCGGCCGCGCATCAACGATCGCGAGTGATAGCCGGGCATCTGGGCAATCGCCACGACGAGGGCCAGCGTGCCTTCGACGTCGAGCAGATTCAGCAACGACTCGAGTTCGTGCGGACCGGGATCGTGTCGATGATCAGGTCGAGACCCGATGCGGCGGCGGCGACGGAATCCTGGTCCGATGACACGAGCACGCGGTGCGCGCGAGGGCGAGCGCATCCGCACGCTTGGACGCGGAACCCGTGACGACGGTCACCTCGCACCCGAGCGCAACGCCGAGCTTCACCGCCATGTGGCCAAGACCGCCGAGACCCGCCACGCCGAGCCGGGTGCCCTTCCCCGCCCGGTACTTGCGGAGCGGCGAGTAGGCGGTAATGCCCGCGCAGAGCAGCGGCGCGGCGCGGGCCCGGTCGAGGCGGTTCGGCACGCGCAGCACGAACGCCTCAGCCACGACGATGTTTGCGAAGATCCGCCATGGGTCACGCCGGTCAGGAAGGGTCGGCGAAGTTGTACGTCGCACGTGGTAAACCTGCGCAGAACTGCTCCTCGCCGGAGAGGCACGTCGCAGACGCCGCAGGAGTCGACCATGCACCCGACTCCGGCCATGTCGCCACCTTGAACTTGCGGACCGCAGGTCCGACCTCGACGACTCGGCCGACGATTTCATGGCCGGACACGCAGGGTAGATCGTCGCCAGCCTCGTGCCAGTGGTTGCGCACCTGGTGCAGGTACGGAGTGGCAGATGCCGCAATAGAGGATCTCGAGGCGGACGTCTTCCGGACGCAGGGCGCGGCGTCGAATTGCAACGGACCGAGCGGGGCGGCCGCATCGCGGGCCGCATAACCGAGGGCTTTGGACATGTGGATCCTCAGGGGTGGCCGGCCACGGAATGGTCTTAGGAACGCGGCCGCGAGGCAAGCGCGCTAACGCTCGACCTCGAGGGTCCGCGCCGAGGGACGTAGCGGCTGCTCTGCGCCGGCGGTCGCGAGCACCCGCGTCAACCCGCGCCCGAAAACCATCACCAGCAGGCCACCTGTCGCGGCGATACCGACGTGCATGGCCCAGAACTCGATCGGACGCATCCTTTCGTAGTAGCCGCCCACCCATCCGATCAGGTTGTTCGACACGAACAGGCTCATGAAGGCCACGCCCATCATCGTGGCATTCAGCTCGCCGGCGCCGCGCGCGAAACGAGCGCCAGCAGCGTCGGCCAGTAGTACAGGAATGCGATGCCCTGTATGGCACAGGCGAGGAAAGGCCAGAACGGGTGCACCGGCGCGCCTCGCGATCCGGCAATTGCCGCGACGAGCACGAGGTTGCCCGCCGCACACATCCAGGCGCCGATGCCGATCTTGCCGAGATCCCCGGGCTCCCGGTCTCGCGAAGCCTGCAGCCGCCAGATCCAGAACAGCAGCGGCACGCCGAGGATGCTGAACAGGGGGTCGATCGACTGGTACCACGGTATGGGAACGGTGTGCCCCGCGACTTCGAGGGCCACGTGCTCCTGTATCCAGACCGGCAGCACGTTCGCGAGCTGGTAGTAGCCGATGGACTGGAAGATCGTGATGGCCATGACGGCGACCAGTGCGCCGATGACGCGCCAGTCCGCTGGCGTCAGGTCGGCCCGCTCGCCGGTGCGACGCTCCACCCTCGCCGGCAGGTGCCTGTAGCCGTACAGGTAGGTCGCGAGGCCCGCGAGCATGAAGAGACCGCCGCAATGCCGAACCCGTAATGCCAGCCGTAGGCCTGCGCGAGCAGCCCGCAGACCAGCGGACCGAATACCGCTCCGAAGTTGATGCCCATGCTGAAGATGGCGAAGCCGCGGGTCCGGCGGGCCTCGTCGTCACGCGGGTAGAGCGCGCCGACCTGCGCCGAGATGTTGCCCTTGATGAAGCCGGAACCGACCACGAGCAGCAGCAGGGCGCGAGCAGGAACGACCAGTCGAAGGCCATGGCGAGGTGACCGGCGCTCATGAGAGCGCGCCGATCACCACCGCGTTGCGCTGGCCTATCCAGCGGTCGGCGATGACGCCGCCGAGCAGCGGCGTGAAGTAGACGAAGCCCGCGTACATGCCGAAGATCAGCGACGCCAGCGCCTGCGTCGAAAGCGGCCCGAAGACTGATTCGACGGTGGCGCGGAACGCGGCTGAAACCGGCGACGTTCTCGACGTGTCCGGGCAACAGCAGCTGGTTGACCATGTACAGCACCAGCAGCGCCGACATGCGAAAAGGAGAATCGCTCCCACGCCTCGGTGAAGGCGAGGTAGAAGAGGCCCTTGGGGTGATTCATGAACTCGCCGGTCGGCGCGTGCGTTGCGGCGGGGGTCATGGGCGCGCGTCCTGGCTGGAGATCGAGATATGGTCGTGTCTCGTACGCGCTTCGGGTCGACCGCGTCAACAAGTGGGACTTCGCCACGGCCCCAGCGCTCGCGCAGCACGAACTTCTGGATCTTGCCGGACCCCGTCAGCGGGAACTGGTCGAGAAACACCCAGTAATCCCGGCGCCTTCGGCCCGGCCAGCCGGTCGCGCACGTGCGCACGCAGTGCTGCGACCAACGGAAGTTCGCCGGACACCCGCAGGAACGCG
>CAWJMS010000024.1:0-16081 GCA_963843985.1 uncultured Gammaproteobacteria bacterium
CCCGCCGTCGCGAGGTGCTGCGGCGCCCGGCCCAGCGCGAGGCGGCGAGCCTCCTCGAGCGCGCCGGCCGCATCGTTGCAGACGTCCGGGCCCGGGGCGACGCGGCGCTGGCCGAATACACGGAGCGTCTCGACCGCGTGCGACTCGAGTCGTTCGCGGTGACGGACGCGGAATTCGACGCGGCAGAGGCCGCGTTGACGGGGGAACAACTCGCCGCGCTGCGCCGGGCCATCGAGATGGTGACGCGCTTCCATGCGACGCAGTCGCTGGCGCCCATCCGGCTCGAGACGTCGCCGGGCGTGCGTTGCGAGCGCGTGTTCGTGCCACTCCATCCGTCGGCCTCTACGTGCCGGCGGGCACTGCGCCCCTGCCCTCCACCGCGCTGATGCTCGGCGTCCCGGCGCGACTGGCGGGCTGCGCGCGCATTCTTTGCAGCCCCGCAGCCCGACGGCCGCGTCGATGCCGCCGTGCTCGCGGCGCGCGGCGCGGCGTCGAGCGCGTGTTCAAGCTCGGCGGCGCGCAGGCCGTCGCGGCGATGGCGTACGGCACGGCGACCGTGCCGAAGGTCGATAAGATCTTCGGGCCGGGCAACACGTGGGTCACCGAAGCCAAGGCGCAGGTCGACCGCGATCCCGCCGGGGCGGCGCGCGATTTTCCGGCGGGGCCCTCCGAGGTGCTCGTGATCGCCGACGCGTCGGCGAACGCGGCGTTCGTCGCGTCGGACCTGCTGTCGCAGGCCGAGCACGGCGCCGACTCGCAGGTGCTGCTGCTGACGACGAGCATCGTTGCGCGAACGCCGTCATCGCCGAGTTCGAGCGCAGAAGGCGCGGCTGCCGCGCGCGCGATCTGCGCGAGGTGCGCTCGCCTGGAGCGCGGATCGTCGTCGCGGATCTCGCAACGGCGGTGGAGATCTCGAACCGCTACGCGCCGGAACACCTGATCCTGCAGATCGAGCGGCCGCGCGACTGGCTGCCGCGCGTGCGCCGCGGGCTCGGTGTTCCTGGGCCCGTGGACGCCGGAGTCGGTCGGCGACTACTGCAGCGGCACGAACCACGTGCTGCCGACGTACGGGTACGCCGGCGGTACTCGGGCTCGGCGTGCGGACTTCGTGCGCTCATGACCGTGCAGGAACTCTCGTTCGAGGGGCTCGCCGATCGGGCCGGTGGCGATGACGCTCGCGCGAGCTCGAGGGCCTCGACGCGCACGCGTGGGCCGTGAAGGAACGTCTCGACGCGCATGCGCGGGAGGCCGCCGATGAGCGTGCTCGATCTCGCACGCGCGGACTTCCTGCATGCCGCCCTACGTGCCTGCGGCCTACGAGCCCGGCATGAGCGCCTGAACGCCAACGAGATGCCCTGGCGCGCCCGGGCGACACGTCCGACGCGGCCTGAACGTGTATCCGCCGCCGCGGCCGAGCGGCGCTGGTCAAGCTCGCGCGGTTCTACGGCATCGACCAGAAGCAGATCCTCGTGACGCGCGGCAGCAACGAAGCGATCGACGTGCTGATTCGCGGCTTCTGCCGTGCCGGCCACGACAAGATCCTCATCTGCCCGCCGACGTTCGACATGTACCGGTTGACGCGAGCATCCAGAACGCCGGCATCGTCGGGTGCCGCTGGCCGGCGCGGCTTCGCGCTCGACGTCGACACCATCTCGGCGCTGACGCGAACACGAAGATCGTGTTCGTCTGCTCGCCGAACAATCCGACGGGCAACCGCTCGATGACGCGCGCGATCGATCGGATCTGCCGCGAGCTCGCGGCCACGCGCTCGTCGTGATCGACGAGGCCTATCACGAGTTCTCGGGACGCGGCCAACCTCGACCTGCGGAATCGCTACGAGCTACTCGTGCTGCTGCGCACGCTGTCGAAGTCGTCTCGCTGGCGGGCGTGCGCTGCGGGCTGATCGTCGGCGACGAGATCGTCGGCCTGCTGACGCATCCTTCCGCCCTACACGTTCCCGACGCCGTCGATCGAGCTCGTGCAGCAGGCTGTCGCAGGATCCGCTGCGTGTCGGAGGAGCGCGTCGACGACCACGCGCGAGCGCGAGCCGCTTGCAGACGGCGCTGCGCGACGTCCGCGGGTCGTGAGAGTCTTTCCGCGCGACGCGAACTTCATCATGGTGAAGACGCGGACGACGGGCGGTTCCGCGAGACGGCACGTCGCGCGGGGATCCTGGTGCGCACGTTAGGCGACTCCGCTGCTTGCCGACTGCGTTCGCATCACGATCGGCACGCCCGACCACAACGATCAACTGCTCGACCGCCGCGTGGAGCGCGCGAGCGATGCGTAGAGTTCTGTTCCTCGATCGTGGCGGCACGTTGATCGACGAGCCGACGGACGGGCCGGTCGACGCGCTCGACAAGCTGCGGCTCGTGCCCGGCGTGATCCCGGCCCTGCTCGGCTCAAGGCCGCGGGTTACCAGTTCGTGATCGTGACGAACCAGGACGGGCTCGGCACCGACGTCCTTCCCGAGCCGGCTTTCGCGCACCGACGAATTCCTGCGCGCGCTGTTCGCATCGCAGGGCATTCGCTTTCGGCGGAACTTCGTCTGCCCGCATCGCCCGAGGACGGCTGCGAGTGCCGCAAGCCGCGCATCGGCCTGGTGCGCGACTTCGTCGCCGCGCAGACCTCGATCGCGGCGTCGGCGATGGTCGGCGATCGCGACATCGACGTCGAGTTCGCGGCGAATCTCGGCATCAAGGGTTGCGGCTCGGCTCGCCGGCGGCGACGCGAGACCTGGGAAGCGATCGTCGACGCGCTGTGCTCGGCCCGAACGCGCGCGCGCGTGTGACGCGCCGCACGCAAGGAGACGGACATCACGGTCGGCGTCGACCTCGACCGCGAGGCACCGGTCGCAATCTCGACCGGCATCGGCTTCTTCGACCACATGCTCGAGCAGGTCGCCCGGCACGGCGGCTTCGCGCTCGAGCTCGACTGCCGCGGCGATCTCGAGATCGACGAGCACCACACGGTGGAGGACTGCGCGCTCGCGCTCGGCCAGGCGCTGCGCGAGGCGCTCGGCGACAAGCGCGGCATCGCGCGCTACGGGTTCCTGCTGCCGATGGACGAGGCGCGTGCCCAGGTGGCGATCGACCTGTCCGGCCGGCCGTACGCGGTGTTCGAGGGCAGTTTCCGGCGCGAGCGCGTCGGCGGCCTGCCGACCGAGCTCGTGCCGCACTTCTTCCGTTCGCTCGGCGAGAGCCTCGGCGCGGCGATCCACGTGCAGGTGCAGGGCGAGAACACGCATCACATGGTCGAGGCCTGCTTCAAGGGCGTCGGCCGCGCGCTGCGCCAGGCCTTTCGCGTCGAGGGCACCGAACTACCGAGCACGAAGGGCGTGCTGTGAGGAGCCGCGGATGACCGACGTCGCCATCATCGACAACGGCGGTGCGAACATCGCCTCGCTGCGCTTCGCGCTCGAGCGGCTCGGCGCCGACGTCGCGCCTGACCGCCGACGCCGCCGAACTGCGCAACGCGCCGCGCGTCATCCTGCCGGGTGTCGGCGCGGCCGCCGACGCGATGCAGCGCCTGCACGCGCTGGAGCTCGTCGAGACCATCTCGCGAGCTGACGCAACCGGTGCTCGGCATCTGCCTCGGCATGCAGTTGCTGTTCGCCGCAAGCGAGGAAGGCGTCGATGGCGACGACACCGAATGCCTGGGCATCATCTCCGAGCGCGTCTCGCGTCTCGCCGGCCGGCCGGACCTGCCGGTGCCGCACATGGGGTGGAACCAGCTGCGAGTCACCGCGCCCTCGCCGTTGTTCGACGGCGTCGCGACGCGGCGAGTACGTCTACTTCGTGCACAGCTACGCCGCGCCGGTCGGCCCGTGGACGCTCGCGACCACGGATTACGGCGGTGAGCTTTCGTCGGCCGTGAAGCACGAGAACTTCTACGGCGTGCAGTTCCATCCTGAGCGTTCGGCCGGGGTTGGCAGTCGCGCCTGCTCGCCAACTTCCTGAGGCTGGCCTGATGCTGCTCGTTCCGGCCATCGACATCCGCGGCGGTCGCTGCGTCCGCCTGCTGCAAGGGCGCTTCGACGCCGAGACGGTCTACGCGTCGGACCCGTGCGAGGTGCTCGAACAGTACGTCGCGTTCGGTGCCCGCCGCATCCACGTGGTCGATCTCGACGGCGCGCGCGACGGTTCTCAAGGCAATCGCAGTCTATTGGCGCGGCTGGCGGCGGCGGCTCCGCCGCACGCATTGCAGGTCGGCGGGGGAATCCGCACGCGACAGACGGTGGACGACATCCTCGGCGTCGGCGCATCCCGCGTCGTGGTCGGGTCGATCGCCGTGACGAAGCCCTTGGAGGTCGAGGCCTGGCTGCGGGAACTCGGGCCCGAGCAGGTCGTCCTGGCGTTCGACGTGCGCCTGGACGCGAGCCACACGCCGCGTCTCGCGACCCACGGCTGGGAGCGTCAGACGGAAACGTGCCTTTGGGACGCGGTCGAACGCTACCTGCCGCAGCGGTTTGACCCACGTGTTGTGCACGGACGTCGCCCGCGACGGCGCGCTGTCCGGACCCAACGTGCAGCTGTACGCCGAAGCCGTCCGGCGCTTCCCGGGCGTACAGTGGCAGGCGTCGGGCGGCGTGGGCACGCTTTCCGACCTGCATGCGCTGGCGGATACGGGCGTCGCGTCGGTCGTGAGCGGCAAGGCGCTGCTCGAAGGCCGGCTGCAGCCCAGGGAGCTCGAGCCATTCTTGCGAAGCGCATAATTCCCTGCCTCGACGTCCGCGACGGCCAGGTCGTGAAGGGCGTGCGCTTTCGCGATCACCGCATCGTGGGAGACATCCTCGAGCTTGCGACTCGTTATGGCACCGAAGGCGCCGACGAGCTGGTGTTCTACGACATCACGGCGAGCCCGGAGAGCCGGTCCGTCGACCGCGGCTGGATCGGGCGGATTGCCGCCGTGCTGGACATCCCGTTCTGCGTCGCGGGCGGCATCCGCGGCGTCGCCGACGCCGAGGGCGTGCTGAACGCCGGCGCAGAGAAGATCTCGGTGAATTCGCCGGCGCTGGCCGAGCCCGGATTGATCGACCAGCTCGCGCGCCGCTTCGGATCGCAGTGCGTCGTCGTCGGCATCGACAGCCAGACTGCGGGTGACGAATACGTCGTCTACCAGTACACCGGCGACCCGAACCGCTCGCACAGCACGGCGCGGCGGACGCTCGATTGGGTGCGCGAGGCGCAGGACCGGGGCGCCGGCGAGATCGTGCTCAACTGCATGGGCAGCGACGGCGTGCGCTCGGGTTACGATATCGAGCAGTTGCGGCAGGTGCGGGAAGCGTGCCACGTGCCGCTGATCGCTTCGGGCGGCGCGGGAGCGCCCGAGCATTTTGCGGACGTATTCGGCGCAGCGCGTGTGGATGGGGCCCTGGCGGCGAGCGTGTTTCACTCGGGCGAGATAGGGATCGGCGATCTCAAGCGGTTCCTGCACGCGCGACACGTGGAGGTGAGGTTGTGACTCCGGACGAAATCGAGCGACTGGACTGGAGCAAGGGCGACGGATTGCTGCCGGCGATCGTGCAGGACGCGCGGAACGGTCGCGTGCTGATGCTCGGGTACATGAATCCTGCGACCTTGCAGGAGACGCTCGAGGGCGGCCGGGTCGTGTTCTTCAGTCGTTCGCGCGGCGGGCGGTGGCTGAAGGGCGAGGTGTCCGGGCATTTCCTGGAGCTCGTGCAGGTCAGCACGGACTGTGATTCCGATGCCTTGCTGGTGCTGGTCAATCCGATCGGGCCGACCTGCCACCTCGGCACGGTCTCTTGTTTCGACGCCGCGCGCCCGACCGACGCGCAGCAGTTGGGCGTTCCTCGGCATCCTCGAGAAGACCATCGCTCATCGCATGGCGGAACAGCCGGAAGGCAGTTACACGGCAAGGCTGGTGGCCCAGGGGCCGAGCCGGATTGCACAGAAGGTCGGCGAGGAAGGCCTCGAGACCGCGCTCGCCGCCGTCACCCGCGACGATGCCGGCGTGGTCAGCGAGTCCGCCGACCTGCTCTATCACCTGCTGGTGCTGCTGAAGTCCCGCAACCTTTCGCTGACCGACGTCGCCCGCGAGCTCCAGTCCCGCCACGCCAGCAAGCCTTGAGAGGTGCCGGGTTGACTCATCGACGTTTGCGCGCGGCAAACGTCAATAAGTCAAACCCGGCACCGCTGGAGCCGCCCACCATCAGGACTGCGGCGATGACGGTCACCACGGCGGCCGTGACAAAGGCCGTGGGAGAGCCGAACCCTTCCCAGAGCACGCCGAACAGCAGCGCGCCCGGCAACGCGAGCAGGCCGCTCGCCAGGTGGTACAGGCCGTACGCGGTGCCCCGCTCGGTCGCCGCGGCATGATCACCGATCAACGACCGCTCCGCGGGCTCGGTCATCGCGAGCGAAGCCGAGTACACGACGAACAGCGCCCACACCCAACCACCGCCCGGGTGCGAGAGCCCGAGCAACGTGAGCGCCGCCACCCGCATGCTCCAGCCGCTCAGCAGCAACGGCATGCGTCCGAGACGATCGGACAGGATGCCCGCCGGCATCGCGATCCCCATCTTCGCGAGACTGGCCGCCGCCCACACGAGCGGCACCCATCGGACTTCCATCCCCGCTTGCCGGGCCCATAGCACTACGAACACCTCGGGCACGCTCGCCAGCGCCAGGAGTCCCGCCGCAACGATCATCGCTTTCAGACGGCCGTGCAGGGAACTCCACGAGAATCGCGGCGGCGCCGGCAGCGAGACGCTTTGCGCCGGCGGCAAGCCGAAGTAAAGCAGCAGCAACACCAGAGCACCGGGAATGGCCGACGCGTAGAAGACGTGCGCGAGGTCCACCTCCGCGGACAGCAGCGCGAATGCGAGCAGCGGTCCGATCACGGCCCCCGCGTGATCCATCGATCGATGGAATCCGAACGCCCTCCCCGTTGCTCCGGCGAGGTCGAACCGGCGATCAGCGCGTCGCGCGGCGCGGTGCGGATGCCCTTGCCGATGCGATCAAGGAACCGCAGCAGCAGCACGGCGCCCCACGCGGACGCGAGGCCGATCAGCGGACGCATCGCGTTCGACAACGAGTAGCCGCCCAGCACCAGCGACTTCGCGGCCACGCCTCGGTCCGCCAGGCGACCCGAAACGAGCTTCAGGATGCTGGCCGTTGCTTCCGCGACGCCTTCGACCAGCCCGACGACCGCGGGGCCGGCGCCCAGCGTGGCGGTGAGGAAGATCGGCAACAGCGGCGTGATCATCTCGCTGGCCGCATCGTTCAGCAGCGACACGAGCCCGAGCACGATGACCGTGCGCGGCAGCAACCCTGGTCGTCCGGCGGCCGGCGGGTTGCGGCTCATGTGGCGGCGAATCAGCTCGCGAGGATCCGCAGCATGCGTCGAATCGGCTCGGCCGCGCCCCACAGCAGCTGATCGCCGACCGTGAACGCCGCGATGTAGTCGCCGCCCATCGCCAGCTTGCGCACGCGACCGATCGGGACGTCGAGCCTGCCGCTCACCGCCGCCGGGGACAATTCGCGAATCGACGACTCGCGATCGTTCTTGACCAGCCGCACCCAATCGTTGCCGCCCGCCAGGATCCGTTCGATTTCGGCGAGCGGCAGGTCGCGCTTCAGCTTGATCGTCATCGCCTGGCTGTGGCAGCGCATCGCGCCGATGCGCACGCAGATGCCTTCGACCGGGATCGGGTTCGCGGACGCGGCCGAGGATCTTGTTGGTCTCGGCGCTGCCCTTCCATTCCTCGCGGCTCTGGCCGTTGCCCATGTCCTTGTCGATCCACGGGATCAGGCTGCCGGCGAGCGCAGCGCCGAATGCTGCCTGCGGCAGCTGCGGCGAGCGCAACGTCGTCGGTCACCGCGCGGTCGATGTCGAGGATCGCGCTGCCGGGATCGCGCAGCAGGTCCGCGGCCGATGCGTGCGCCGCGCCCATCTGCTCGATCAGCTCGCGCATGTTCTGCGCGCCCGCGCCCGACGCGGCCTGGTAGGTCATCGCAGTGATCCACTCGACCAGGTCTTCGCGCAGCAGCCCGCCGAGCGCCATCAGCATCAGCGACACGGTGCAGTTGCCGCCGATGTAGTCGCGGACACCGGCCTTGAGCCCCGCGTCGATCACGTCGCGATTGACCGGATCGAGGATGATCACCGCGTCGTCCTTCATGCGCAGCGCCGAGGCCGCGTCGATCCAGTAGCCCTGCCAGCCGCCGGCGCGCAGCCTGGGATGCACGGCGTTCGTGTAGTCGCCGCCCTGGCAGGTCACGATCGACGTCGCACTTCGCGAGGGCCTCGAGATCGTTGGCGTCCTGCAGGGGAGAAGCCTTGCGGCCGCCCACGACCGGCGCGGCCGCCGCCCGCCTGCGACGTGCTGAAGAACACCGGATCGACGCGATCGAGGTCGCGCTCGGCGGCCATGCGCTGCATCAGCACGGAACCGACCATTCCCCGCCAGCCGACGATCGCAGTCTTCACCCTGTCACTCCGTCCGCACTCGCGGCCCCGTCAGACGATCACTTCCCGCGCGGGTTCGCGCAGGTTGTACGACGAACTCATCGCGTGCCCGTACGCGCCCGCATTGGCGACCAGCAGCACGTCGCCTTCGCGCGTCGGCGGCAGCAGCCGCTCGTGGCCGAGCACGTCGGCCGACTCGCAGATCGGCCCGACCACGTTGTACACCTCGGTGCCCGGCTCGCCATAGCGCGTGAGGTTCACGATGTCGTGGTGCGCACCGTAGAGCGCCGGCCGGATCAGCGAGTTCATGCCGGTGGCGACGCCGACGTACTGCACGGCCCCCTTGCCCTTGAGTTGCGTGACCTCGACCACCAGCACGCCGCCCTGCGCCACCAGGAAACGTCCGGGCTCGAGCCACAGTTCCAGCTTTGGAAAACGGGCGTGTATTTCGTCGACCACCGCCTGCAGCGCCGCGAGGTCGACGGGCACCTGGCCCGGCTTCTCGGGAACGCCGAGACCGCCGCCGAGGTCGATGGCGCGCACGTGCGGGAATCGCCCGGCGAGGCCGCCCAGCATCAGCCCGACTTCTTTCCAGTTGCGGACGTCGAACACGCCGCTGCCGGTGTGCGCGTGCAGCGCGACCACGCGGGCCCCCACCGCCTTCACGAGGCGATCGAGTTCATCCAGCTCGAACAGTGGCACGCCGAACTTCGCGTGCACGCCGGCCGTGCGCACGTGATCGTGGTGACCGCGGCCAAATCCGGTATCCATTCGCACCAGCACGTCGCGGCCGCGGAACAGGTCGCCCCATTCGCGCAGCGCATAGAGATTGTCGATCGTCAGGCGCACGCCCCGCTGCACCGCCCATTCGTACTCGCTGCGCGGCGCGAAGTTCGGGGTGAAGAGGATCTTGCCCGGGTCGATGCCCGGCAGCGTGGCGAACACGTGCTCGCATTCGCCCTGCGAGACGCACTCGAACGAGAGCCCGAGCCCCGCGAACGTGCGCAGGATGTCCGGGTGCGGATTCGCCTTCATCGCGTAGAAGATGCGATCGACGCCGCGGATGCCCATCAATTGCTCGGCTGCCAGCTCGAACGACGCGCGGTCGTACACGTAAGCGCTGCCGTGCTCGTGCGCGATGCGCTGCAATTCCGGGCGGCGGGACTGCCACCACGGCGGGCCTCCGGCGGGAATCACCGGCCCGAGGCCGTGGATCTGCTCCCAGGTCGGGCCGAGCACGTGATCGGACGGCGCGTTCCACACGATCACGTCGTGCAGGCGCCGCACCAGGCGGTCGCCCTGGTCTTCGTCGACGACGAACGTGATGTTCAGGTCGTTGGCCGCCTGCGTGACCAGGTAGATACGCTGCTCTTCGAACAGCTCGAGCGCGTCGCCGAGCCGGTGCAGCGTCGCGCGGATGCTGCGGCCGACCAGGCTCACCGCGGCGCAGGGTCCGATGACCTCGACGCGGCAGAGCTGCGACAGGTCGTTGACGAGCACCTCGAGCATGTGGGCATCGAGCGAATTCGCAGCCGGGTCGAGCGAGACGGTGACGCTGGTCTCCGACGTCGAGACGAGGTCGACCGACAGTCCGTGCTGCTTGAACACCGCAAAGGCGTCGGCCAGGAAGCCGACCTGGTGCCACATGCCGAGCGTCTCCATCGCGATCAGCGTGATGCCCTTCTTGATGCAGACCGCCTTCACGCGCGCGCCGCCGTCGCCGCCCGTCGCGGTGATCACCGTGCCTTCGAGTTCGGGCTGCTGTGTCGCGTGCACCGAGAGCGGAATCGCGTACTGCTTCAGCGGCAGGATGCAGCGCGGGTGCAGCACCTTGGCGCCGCTCGAGGCGATTTCCTGCGCCTCGTCGTAGTCGAGCGACTTCAGCAGCCGCGCGTTCGATACCGAGCGCGGGTTGGACGTGAACATGCCGGGCACGTCCGTCCAGATCTCGAGCCGCCGCGCCGCGAGCTTGGCGGCGAAATAGCTGCCGGACGTGTCCGAACCGCCGCGGCCGAGCAGCACGGTGTCGCCTTTCGCGTCGCTCGCGATGAATCCCTGCGTGATGACGGCCTTGCCGCCCGACGCGAGGCGCTGCTGGAATGCCGGATCCGGCTCGAACGGACAGGTCGCGGAGAGATAGCTGGCGCGCTCGGAGGCACCCGGGCGCTCCTGCGCATGCAGCACCGTGCGCGCGTCGAGCCACTGCACGTCGATGCCTTCGTGAGCGAGAAAGGCCGCGCCGATGCGCGTCGCCATCAGTTCGCCGTTCGCCATCACGCGCGCGCGCAGGCGGTCGCTCACTTCGCCGATCAGGTGGATGCCTTCGGCGCTGCGTCGCAGCTCGTGGAAGTGACGCTCGAGTTCCGCGTCGAGGTGGATGCCGAGGTCGCGCGCAAGGTCGAGGTGGCGGCGCTCGATCTGGTCCATCACCGGCTCCCATTCGCCGGCGAGCGCCTTCGACAGCAACTGCTCGAGGCGGTCGGTGATGCCCGACAGGGCCGAGTGCACGATGACGGGATGAAGGCCTTCGGCGAGCCGCGCGCGCACGACGGCGGCGACGTTTTTCCAGTTGCTGACGCTCGAGACGCTGGTGCCGCCGAACTTGAGGACGACCCAGTGCGATTCGCTATGGCTGCTCATCGAGCGGACCCCTGACTGGCTCCCCGCATCGGGAGTCGGGGACCCGTGAGTGTGCGACCTACTTCTCTTCGAAGAAGTCCTTCAGTTCCTTCTGCAGCCGTTTTTCGGCAAGCACGTCCTCGAGCTTGCTCCACGCAGCCTTGCCCTTTTTTACGGCCTGCTTGCGGCGGTCGACGCGCTCGATGAAGCGGTCGTAGTCTTCGTCCTCCGCTCCAGCCACGAAGTCTTCGTCCAAGTCGAAGTGCTCCTCGTCTCGTTCCATTGCGCGGCCCCGAGAAAACCCTGAGATTTCAACGTGCTGCCCATCAAATTCGGGCACAGGGCTGCGAACTATACACGGATCGGGTTGCATCTCAACTGGTCTTTGTGCGCCGCAATGCGACCCCCGCATTCAATGCGAACGAATCTCGGGCGGCGGTTCAGGCGGCCGGCTGGCCGTGGCCCGAATCCGCTTTTGAATCAAAAAGTTATTAGCGCTGGACCACCACGACCGGGGCGCCGCGGGCCAGCCCGAGGCCCGCCGCCGCGCTCTGCTCGGCCCGGGCCATCTCGATCACGCCGAACGAATTGACCAGCGCGAGGTAGTCGCCGGGACGCACGTCGGAATAGGTCCGGCGCAGTGGCAACTCGCGCCCGCCGACCCGGACGACCGGGTGCGAGTAGCCCGCAACGAGCTGCGCGTCGATGTTGGTGATCAGGTTTCCGAAGTGGTCGACGGTCACGACCACGCCGCTCACCTGGCCGGGCCCGGTCGCCGGTTCCTCGATCCAGCCGGGGATCAGGTCCGTCACCGGCTCGCCGAGCTCGTCCGGGCTGCAGGCGACCGGCGGCGATCTCGGCGGCAACCGGCGCGAAGATGTCGCGACCGTGAAACGTCGCGCTGACCTTGCGGATGTCGAGCGCCGCGAGCACGCCGGGCGCAAGCCGGCGCTGGACCAGCGGCGCGACCGCTCGCTCGACGACGGCGCCGAGCAGGCCGTTGTCCGGCGCGAGGAACAGGTGCCCCTCGGTTTCGACCACGGCGATCTCGCGCGAACTGCCGACACCGGGGTCGACGACCGCGACGTGCACCGTCCCCTCCGGGAAGTAGCGGAACGAGCGCGCGAGCCAGAACCCCGCCTCCGCCGGCCAGTGCGCGAGGATCTCGTGCGTCAGGTCGATGATGCCTCGCCTCCGGGTATCGCCGCAGGACCTGGCCCTTCATGACGCCGACGAACGGATCCTTGAGGCCGAAGTCGGTGGTGAGCGTGATCACGCCGCTCGCGCGGAAGTTGCCGGAGTGCATGGCAGGCCCTGCGTTAAACTCCGCGCACCATGCCTTATTTGTACGTCGTCCGCCACGGACAGCCCGACTTCACGGGCAACTACGACTCGATCACGCCGCTCGGCTTCCAGCAGTCCGATTGGCTCGGCGAGCATTTCGCGGCGCGCGGCCTGCGCTTCGCGCGCGTCGTCTCCGGCACGCTGGTGCGGCAGATCGAGACCTGCGACGCGATCCTCAACCGGCTGCAGGACGCTCCGGAGCCGCGGCGCGACGCACGCTTCAACGAATACGACCACGCCAGCCTGCTCGCATTCTTCGAGCACGAAGACCAGCGCCGCCTGCGCGCCGCGGGCGATCGACGGGCGTACTTCACGGCGATGCGGGACGCGCTGCACGGCGTGGTCGAAACACGAAGGCCCGCTCGCCGGTGGCGAAACGTGGAATGAGTTCGGCGGGCGCATCGAGGATGCGTTCGCGGACGCATGCGACGGACTCGCCCGCGACAGCCTGGTGCTGGTCGTCACCTCGGGCGGGGTCATCGGGCGGGCCGTCGCCGATGCACTCGGCGCCGATGCCGACGCCGCGATCCAGCTCAACCTGCAGACGCGAAACACCGGGGTCACCGAGATCGTGCGTGGAGCGACGGTGACGCGACTTGCCGCTTTCAACTCGGTGCCGCACCTCGAACGCCCCGACCGGGCGCACGCGGTGTCGTACTCCTGATCCCCACCTCTCCCGCTTGCGGGAGAGGTCGGCGGCACGCCGGGTGAGGGCTCTGTACCTCTCGCCGCTCTGCGGGAGAGGTCGGCGGCACGCCGGGTGAGGGCCTCAGGCCTGCTTGATCAGCGAGGCGAGGCTGCGGGTGTCGATGGTGCTCGCCTGCTGCTCGATCTGCTGCCGATACTGCGGCGCCATGCCGCGCGCTTCGGCCAGCGAGCGCCGCGAACGTCTGCTTCAGCATCGCCGTGTCGATCGAGCGTCCCGCGGCGTAATAGCGCTGCGCCAGCCGGCCGAGCGCATACGTCGTCGCAAACGACATGCCGGAACTGGCCACCTGGTGACCCGCCGCGCGGCCGAGCCCGCCCGCGAGACCGCCGAGCAATCCGCCCAGCAATTTGCGACCGAGCTGCTCGACGTACTGGCCGGTCAGCCCGACGCCGAGCGTCGCGACGAAGTCCTTCGCCTGCGACATGTCCATCGGATACCCGTACGACTTGCCGATGCGATGCACGAGCCGCAACTGCAGCGGGATGATCGCCATGCTGGCGAGCGACTCGGGCAGGATCTCGAGCGCCGCATTCATGATCGAAGCGTCGAGGATCAGCTTGTCGTATTCGGCGGGCGCGAGTGATGCCTTGCCCTGCACCGTGCCTCGACGGGTGAAGCGGGCGGGGCCTCGGCGGCGGCGCTGGCAACGGCCTCCAGCCTTGGCACTCGTCTCGGCGGCATGCGCTGCGGGTAGCTGCAAAGCGGTCGCCAGCCGCTCAGGAAAGCCTTCTCCGCATCGTTCTGTGCGCCGTCGGAATTGGCGACTCCGACCGCCATCTCGTACGCGTACTGCCTCAGCTCCGGCGTCTGCAGCGGCGCGACGACCTGCGCGAGATCGGGCTTGGACAACAGCACGTCGCGGAACAGCGCCGGCAAGTCGATGCCGGATTCACCGCCGAGCGCGTCGGCGACCTGCTTGACCGCGTCGCGCTCGCGATCGTCCTTCAGCCCGTCGGCGAAAGCCGCCATCAGCGCGATGGTAGGGTCGAGCGGGTTTCCTGTTCGTTCATGCTGTGGATGGCCAGATCTGTGAGGGGGGAAATCGAACTGGTCGGAGCGAGAGGATTCGAACTCCGACCCCTTGCACCCCATGCAAGTGCGCTACCAGACTGCGCCACGCTCCGACCGGGCGCGGATTATAGCGGATACTAGCGCATAGCGGCTAGCGAAACGACAGGACCGGCGTGCCGGCCTCTCTCTTCCGACCGCTATCCGCTTCCGCTCCTGCACGCCTGAGGTCTTCGCGATTTCCTCCAGCTCCGGAGCTGGCGCGAGAGCTGATGCGTCTGCGTCACGTCCTCGCGGGCTTCCTCGCCGTCGAGACGATTGCGCGCGCCGCCGATCGTGAATCCCTGGTCGTACAGCAGCGCGCGGATCTGGCGGATCACCAGCACGTCCTGGCGCTGGTAGTAGCGGCGGTTGCCGCGGCGCTTGACCGGCTTCAGCTGCGGGAACTCCTGCTCCCAGTAGCGCAGCACGTGCGGCTTCACGCCGCAGAGCTCACTCACCTCGCCGATGGTGAAGTAGCGCTTGCCCGGGATCGCCGGGAGTTCGTCGTTATTGCTGGGTTCCAGCATAGGCTTCCACGCGCGCCTTCAGCTTCTGGCCCGGCCGGAACGTCACCACGCGACGCGCGCTGATCGGAATCTCCTCGCCGGTCTTCGGATTGCGGCCCGGCCGCTGGTTCTTGCTGCGCAGGTCGAAGTTACCGAACCCCGACAGCTTCACCTGCTCGCCGGTCGCGAGCGACGCGCGCAGCTCCTCGAAGAACAGGTCCACGAGCTCGCGGGCCTCACGCTTGTTGAGCCCGAGCTGGTCGAACAGTGCTTCTGCGATTTCGGCCTTGGTCAATGCCATCTTATTTGTCTCGAATCGCGGCGTTGTGCTCCCGCTCCAGGTCGGTCACGACCTGCGCCACGACGGCATCTGTGTCAACGTCGGTTAGGGTGCGGGAAATATCCTGTAAATTCAAGCCTATCGCGACACTTTTACGACCGTACGATGCCCGTGCCGCGGTAGATGTCGAACACGATGAGGTCCGTCAGACAGGCGCCCGCACTCGCCCGCGATGCTGTCCAGCAGCGCCTGCACGCAACCGACTCGTCGACGACCACCGCGATGTCGCGTCGCACGGCCGGAAACCGCGATATCTCGCGGTGCTGCGGCACCCGGCGCGCGCAGTCCGGACTCGGTCTCGATCTCGAAGACCACGGCGGAATATGTCAAGTCGAGCCTGCGCTCGAGCTCCGGGTGCAGGCGTCCGAGCCAGCCGACCGCACGCGCCGTCACGGACGATCCGCGAGGACTGGCCCGGATGCAGCGCCGGATGCTGCCCGGCACGAAGCGAAAATCGCCGAACGCTCCGGTCGCGCGAATCAGCGCCTCGAGGTCCGCCTTCACGTCGAAGAAATCGACGGCCGCTGGGGGCGCCCCACTGCTCCGGCAGCGCAGCGCCGGCGGCGAGACCCGCGATCACCGGCACCTCGGCCAGCGTTCCGCCGGCAGCGTGAAGCGCCGGCCGATTTCGAACAGCCGCACACGCGGCTGCTGCCGACGCTGGTTCTCGCAGCGCCGCGCGAGGCCAGGCCACAGCGAAACACGCATGACCGCGAGGTCGGCCGCGATCGGGTTCGTGATCTCGAGCGCCGGCTCGCCGGGCAGAACATCGCCTGCAGCCCGGGATCGACGAAACTGTAGGTGATCGCTTCGAGGTAACCGCGCTGCACCAGCAGGTCCGCCGCGGCATCGTGCGACACGCGTTCCTGTCAGCGCCGGCATGGACTCGCGCACCGACGGATCGTCTCCGGGACCTGGTCGAAGCCGTGCACCCGCGCGACCTCCTCGACCAGGTCTTCCTCGATCGCGATGTCGAAGCGCCACGAGGGCGGAACGACCTCCCACGCGGCCGGGCCCGCCGTCACCCGCATGCCGAGGCCGATGAGGATCGACTGCATCTGCGCATCGGAAATGTCCGCGCCG
>CAWJMS010000025.1:0-14535 GCA_963843985.1 uncultured Gammaproteobacteria bacterium
GTGAGGCCCGTCCGAGTGCAGCGCGTTGTTAGGCGACATGACCCATCTCCGAGTCAGCGTGCGCGCCGGTAGTGCATGGCGACCGCGCCGCTGCGGAGCGGCTTCGCCGAGATCAACTCGAGCCGTCGCGTGCTGGGCAGCCCGCTCTCGTACAGGGTCGGGCCGTGGCCGGCGATCCTGGGGTGGACGAGTAACTTGTACTCGTCGATCAGATCCAGCCGGTCCAGCTCGGTCGCGAGCTTGCCGCTACCGAGGAGCACGCCGTCCGGGGTCGCGTCCTTGAGCTTCTGTACGCCCCTGCGCAGGTCGCCGGCGATGTGGTGGCTGTTGGTCCACGGGAAGTCCTTTCGCGTAGAGGACACCACGTACTTCGGCTTGGCCTCCAGCTTGACCGCCCACTCGCGCATCGCCGGCGGTGCCTCCGCGTCGCCGCGGGCGACCGCTGGCCAGTAGCTCTCCATCATCTCGTAGGTGACGCGGCCCCACAGCATCGCCCCGCCCTCGTCCATGAGGCGGGTGAAGAAGGCGTGTGTCTCGTCGTCGGCGATTCCTTCCTGGTGGTCGACGCAGCCGTCCAGGGTGACGTTGATACTGAAGGTCAAGAGCCCCATGGTGCCCTCCGTTCGAGATACACGACGAGCCGCTCGCCGTCTGGCTCCAAGGGCACGAGCCCAATTCGCGACGTGCTCACCCTGTGTCGCCTAACGTTCGACATGAGCGGCGGACCAAAGGCTGCGCAGCAGGCTTTGGGCTGTCCGCTCGATGGAGGGGTTAGGCGTCATCCCGAGCGGCGCCGCTGTTCGCAAGAGGTGACCGGTAGACTCTGGCTGTGATCACTCGCGGTTCTCCTGGTACGGCGCGGCCCCCTCGATCGGCCGAAGCCAGGGCTCGCGGCGCTTAATCCAGAGCTCGTAGCTGGGTACGAGTGGCGTGGGGGCTTCGGAAAGAACACCGAGCTTGAACTCCGCCTCGAGCTCATTGAGCGCAAACAAGCGTGAACCGCAGCGAGGACAGAAGTGCTGGCCGTTCAGTTCGGAAGTCTCGCCTATGAATTGGAATTGGCGGGCAGGCCAAACCCCATAGAAAGTGAACGCCGACCCGTCTCTTGTCGGCACTTCGTGCAGTGGCAGATGCCGATGCGAAGCGGCTGCCCACGTGCGGAGATCTTGACCTGCCCGCAAAGGCATTCGCCTGAGAACAACTGTGTGCCAGAGGAGGAAGCAGGTTTCATGGGGCCTAACGGTTGAGCTGAGCGGCGCGCGCTCCGCGGTATGAACTTGGCACTTTATCTTCCACGCGTCCGTCTCCAGCGAGATGTTAGAGGGCACATACGCTCAGCTCGTCGCGATTTACTTGACTACAGCGGTCATGTCATTCGCGTCGATTTGCTCACGGTAGTGCTCAATGAGCTCGAGCATTGATGGGTCCGAATCGCAGTGAACATTTATCCAAAAGCGGCTTCGTTCGCGACACGGCACTCCATACCTTTCCTGGTACTCCGCCGATTGGAAGTAGCTCAAGGTGACTTCCACTGTTTTCCTGCAGCCGCGCGCGAGACATTTCGTCGTCCCGAAGCGGAGAGGCTATGACGATACCGACATACGCGCCCTTGTCCGTGGTGACGTGCACGTCGAGGGTGTCGAGCCGTGGAATGGGATGGCCTTGATCCTCGGCTGAGCCAGCGGCCGGAGGTCGGTCACGTCTCGTGCCCTCTAACGACAATTAGGCCGACAGACATTAGGCCGTGGGAGATTAGGCCGACGGGTATTAGTGGCGTAAGTCCTCGCCGGCCCACCCAAGCGGCCACTTCCTTTCAATTTGATGCGCTTCCATGGCATTTGCCGGTTTCCCCGACGCCGACTGTGTGGTCGAAATAAACCACCAAATCCCGGGACCGTCAATCGCCGCCGGAGCGGATGCCGCATGGATGCGAAGCCCCGCCTGCTCGACCAGGTTCGCGACAAGCTGCGGGCCTTGCACTACAGCTACCGCACGGAACAGCAGTACCTGTTCTGGATTCGCCGTTACATATTCTTCCACGGCAAGCGACACCCTGCCGAACTGGGCGCCGCCGACGTCGAGGATTTCCTGACGCACCTCGCGGTCGACAGAACCGTTGCCGCGTCGACGCAGAACCAGGCGATGGCGGCCATTCTGTTCCTTTACAAGAAGACTCTCGAGATCGAATTGCCGTGGCTCAATGGCGTCATTCGCGCCAAGCCATCGATGTATCTGCCGGTCGTACTCACGTCGGCCGAGGTCCGCTCACTCCTCAGCGCCATGGAGGGACAGTATCGGCTGATTGGCAATGTGCTCTATGGCGGCGGTCTGCGAATCATGGAAGGGCTGCAACTGCGAGTGAAGGACCTGCAGTTCGACTACCGCCAGATCATCGTGCGCAGCGGAAAGGGCGACAAGGACCGGGTGACGATCATGCCCGAGTCGCTCGTCGAATCGTTGCGGGCGCACCTCGTTGGAGTGCAGGCCATGCACGAACACGCGCTGCGCAATGGCTATGCCGGCGTCGAGATGCCGTACGCGCTCGAGCGCAAGTACCCGAAGGCGCCGCTCGAATGGGGTTGGCAGTATGTGTTCCCGGCCGCGCGGCCGTCCCGGGATCCGCGTTCAGGTGCCTGGCGCCGTCACCACATCTTTCCCGACACGGTGCAGCGTCACGTCAAGGCGGCCGCTCGAGCGGCCGGCATCATCAAGCCGGTGACGTGCCATACGTTTCGCCACACATTCGCCACGCACTTGCTCGAGCGCGGCTATGACATCCGCACCGTCCAGGAACTGCTCGGCCACAAGGACGTGAAGACGACGCAGATCTACACGCACGTCATGCGCAAAGGCGCCAATGCGGTGCAGAGCCCGTTGGATCAGTAACGTCTCGGAGCCATTCGGCCCCAGGCATAGGAGCCCTCACCCGCGCTAGCGCGCGACCTCTCCCGCAGGCGGGAGAGGTGAAGTAACCGCAAGCGGGAGAGGTTAGGTCAGGAAACCGCCGTCGACGTTGAGGAACGCGCCGTTCACGTAGCTCGACGCACTCGACGCCAGGAACAACGCGGCGCCCGCCAGTTCCATCGGCTCGCCGACGCGGCGCAACGGATTGGTGCCGACGTAATGCTTCAGTTGCTCTTCGTCGGCGAGCAGTGCGCCGGCGAACTTCGTGCGGATCAGCCCGGGCAGCAACGCATTGCAGCGGATGCCGTCGGGCCCGCATTCCTTCGCGAACGTCCTCGTGATGCCGAGCACCGCGGTCTTGGTGATCGAGTAGATGCCCTGCAGCGGGCCCGGGCGCACGGCATTGACCGACGCCACGTTGATGATCGAGCCGCCGCCGTGCGTGCGCATGATCCGGCCGGCCAGCACCGACGAGTAGAAGTACCCGCGGATGTTCACGTCCACGGTCTTCTGGAACGCGCCGAGGTCGGTGTCGAGCACGTGGCCGTAATACGGGTTCGTGGCGGCGTTGTTCACCAGCACGTCGACGCGGCCGTGGGTCTTCTGCACGGTGTCGAACAGGTTCGTGAGCGCGCCCATGTCGCCGATGTGGCAGGCGACTGCGGTCGCCTTGCCGCCGGCGGCGTTGATCGCCGCGGCCACCGCATCGCAGCCTTCCTGCTTGCGGCTCGAGACGATCACCTGCGCACCGTACTCGGCGTACGCCTTCGCGATCGCTTCGCCGATGCCGCGGCTCGCGCCGGTCACCACCGCCACCTTGCCCGTCAGGTCGAACGAAACCGTCATCGGTGTCTCCCGTTCACGCCCGCCATGCAGGCATTCATGCGCCGCACAGGCGTCGCCTGGTCTGCTCGTACTCTTCCACCATGCGCGCGACGACTTCGCCACGCGGGCAGGATGTCGTCGATGTTGCCGACGCCCTGGCCGGCGCTCCAGATGTCGCGCCAGGCCTTCTGCTTCATGTTGCCGCCCGAACCGAAGTTCATCTTCGACTTGTCGGCTTCCGGCAGGTTGTCGGGGTCGAGGCCGGTCAGCGCCACGCTGTTCCTGAGGTAATTGCCCTTCACGCCGGTGAAGAGCGACGTGTAGACGACGTCGTCCGAGCCGGACGCGACGATCATGTCCTTGTAGCGCTGGTCGACGTGGGCCTCCGGCGTCGCCAGGAAGCGCGTGCCGATGTAGGCCATGTCCGCACCGAGCGCCAGCGCGGCGAAGACGTCCGCACCGCTGCTCATCGCGCCCGACAGCACCAGCGTGCCGCCGAAGAACTTGCGGATCTCGCGCACCAGCGCGAACGGGCTGCCGAGGCCCGCGTGTCCGCCCGCGCCGGCGCAGACGATGATGATGCCGTCCACGCCCTGCTCCGCCGCCTTGCGCGCGTGTCGCACGTTGATCACGTCGTGAAAGACGAGCCCGCCGTACGAATGCGCCGCGTCCACGATCTCGCGCGGCGGCCGCAGGCTGGTGATGATCAGCGGCACCTTGTGCGCGACGCACACGTCCATGTCGTGCTGCAGCCGGTCGTTGCTCACGTGCGCGATCTGGTTCACCGCGTACGGCGCCACCGGCTTGCCGGGGTTCGCCTTGGCGTAGTCCGCCAGTTCCGTCTCGATCTGCGTCAGCCACTGCGTCAGCAGCTCGGGCGGCCGGGCGTTCAGCGCCGGGAACGCGCCGACGATGCCGGCCTTGCACTGTGCGATCACCAGGTCGGGCTGCGAAGCGATGAACATCGGCGAACCGATGACCGGGATGGACAGTCTCCCGGCGAACGCCGCGGGCAGCCCCATCAGCGAGCCACCGGATAGAACGGCTCGTTGCGCTCGGCCCGCTCGCGCAGCCACTTCGACGGCTTGAAGCGCTTGCCGTGGCGCTTCGCGAGTCGGTCGCATTCGGCGACGAATGCCTTGATCCCCACGGTGTCGATGAACGAGAGCGTGCCGCCCGTCCAGGCCGGGAAGCCCCAGCCGAGGATCGAGCCGAGGTCGGCTTCGGCCGCCGTCGTGACGACGCCCTCTTCCATGCAGCGCGCGGCTTCGAGCGCCTGCCGATACAGCACGCGCTTCTTCACCTCTTCGACGTCGGGCTGCTGCGCGGCCAGCGGGAACTGCTCGGCGAGGCCCGGCCACAGGAACTTCTTGCCGTCCTTCGGGTACTCGTAGAAACCCGCGCCGAAGCGCTTGCCGGGACGCTTCAGCACCTCGACGAACTTCTGCACCGTGTCGTACGCCACCGGCTTGTCGAAGCGCTTGCCGAGGTCCGCTTCCGTCTGCTTGATGACCTTCCACTGCAGGTCGATCGTCACTTCGTCCGCCACCGCGAGCGGGCCGACCGGCATGCCGGCCTGCTTGGCGCCGTTCTCGATCAGCGCCGGGCTCACGCCCTCCTGCAGCATCGCGATGCCTTCGTAGACGAAGGTGCCGAAGCAGCGGCTGGTGTAGAAGCCGCGGCTGTCGTTGACGACGATCGGCGTCTTGCGCAGCTGGCCGACGTAGTCGAGCGCGCGGGCGATCGTCTCCTCGGACGTCTTCTTGCCGACGATGATCTCCACCAGCGGCATCTTCTCGACCGGCGAGAAGAAATGGATGCCGATGAACTGTGTCGGCCGCTTCGACGCCTGCGCCAGCCCGGTGATCGGCAGCGTCGAGGTGTTGCTGGCAAAGACGGCGGCCTTGGAGATCACCGCTTCGGTCTTGGCCGTCACGTCGGCCTTGATCTCGCGGTTCTCGAACACGGCTTCGACGATCAGGTCGCAGCCGGCGAGGTCGCCGTAGTTCGTCGTGGTCTTGATGCGCGCCAGGATCGCCTCGGCATCGGCCTGGCTGCGCTTGCCCTTCTCGACGTCCTTGGCGAGCAGCGCCTTCGAATAGCTCTTGCCCTTCTCCGCCAGCTCGAGCGTCGAATCGAGCAGCACCACGTCGATGCCGGCCAGCGCCGAGACGTGCGCGATGCCCGCGCCCATCATGCCGGCGCCGAGCATGCCGAGGCGTCGCACCTGCGACTTCGGCGGCGCGGCGGGACGGCGCGCGAGCTTGTCCGCGAGGCCCTTGTTCACGAACATCGTGCGCATCAGGTTGCGCGCGACGGGGCCCGAGAGCAGTTGCCCGAAATACTTCGACTCGATGCGCAGGCCCGCGTCGATCGGCACCTGCGAGCCTTCGTAGACGCAGGACAGGATGGCGAGTGGCGCCGGATAGTTGCGCTGCGTCGTCTTCGCGGTCATCGCGGTGCCGGCCATGAACGTCTGGAACGCGCCCGGCGTCGACTGCCCTGCACCGCCCGGCACGCGGAAGCCCTTCTTGTCCCAGGGCTGCACGCCCTCGCCGCCCTTCAGGATCCACTGCCGCGCGCGCTCGACGATCTGGTCGGCCGGCGCCACTTCGTGCACCAGCCCCTTCTTCAGGGCTTCCTGTGGCGTTCAGCTGCCGTCCTTCGGTGATCAGCTTCAGCGCCTCGGTCACGCCGATCAGGCGCGGAATGCGCTGCGTGCCGCCGCCGCCGGGCAGCAGGCCGATCTTCACCTCGGGCAGGCCGACGCCGGCCTTCGGGCCGTCTTCCATCACGCGGTAGTGGCAGGCGAGCGCGAGTTCGAAACCGCCGCCGAGCGCGACGCCGTTGATCGCCGCGGCGACCGGCTTGCCGCAGGTCTCGAGCCGGCGCAGCAGCTTGTTGATGTTGTAGCTGTAGCCCGAGGCTTCGACCGCCGTCATGCCGCGGTCGTAGGCGCTCACCATGTCCTTGATGTCGGCGCCGGCCATGAAGCTCGACTTCGCCGAGGCGATCACGGCGCCCTTCACCGAGGCGTCCTTGGTGAACTGGTCGATGCAATCGGCAAGATCCTGGCCGAAATCCGGCGTCAGCACGTTCATCGGCCGGCCGGCCACGTCGATCAGCAGCGTGGCGATCCCGTCGCCGTCCACTGCGTAGCGGATGTTCTGTGTCATTTGGAAGTTCGTCCCGAAATCTGGAAGAGCGAGCGGCTCAGACGCGCTCGATGATCGTGGCGGTGCCCATGCCGGCGCCGACGCAGAGCGTCACGAGCGCGGTCGACAGGTCGCGGCGCTCGAGTTCGTCGAGCGCGATGCCGAGGATCATCGCGCCGGTGGCGCCGAGCGGATGGCCGAGCGCGATCGCGCCGCCGTTCACGTTCACCTTGTCGTGCGACAGTTCCATGTCGCGCACGAAGCGCAGCACCACCGAGGCGAACGCCTCGTTGATCTCCCAGAGATCGATGTCCTCCGCCTTCATGCCGGCGCGCTTCAGCGCCTTGCGCGCGGCGATCGCGGGCCCCGTCAGCATGATCGTCGGCTCGCTGCCGACCGACGCGAACGTGACGATCCGGGCCCTCGGCTTGATGCCCGTCTTCTTGATGGCCTTCTTGCTGCCGACCAGCACGGCCGCGGCGCCGTCGACGATGCCGCTCGAGTTGCCGCCGGTGTGCACGTGATGAATCGTCTCGACCTGCGGATAGCGCTGCAGCGCCACGGCGTCGAAACCGGCCTCCTCGCCCATCTGCGTGAACGCGGGCTTCAGCTTGCCGAGGTCGGCAAGCGTGGTGCCCGGGCGCAGGTACTCGTCCTTCGCGAGCGCCACTTCGCCGATCACGTCCTTCACCGGCACGATCGAGCGATCGAAGTACCCGGCCGCCTGCGCGGCCGCGGCGCGACGCTGGCTCTCGACCGCATACGCGTCGACCGTCTCGCGGCTGTAGCCGTCGAGCGTCGCGATCAGGTCCGCGCTGATGCCTTGCGGGATGAAGTACTGGTGCCAGGCCACCTGCGGGTCGGCGACCCACGCGCCGCCGTCGGCGCCGATCGGCACGCGCGACATCGACTCGACGCCGCCGCCGATCACGAGGTCGGCCTGCCCGGCCATGATCTGCGCGGCCGCCATGTTCACCGACTCGAGGCCCGACGCGCAGAAGCGGTTCAGCTGCTTGCCCGGCACGCCTTCGTCGTAGCCCGCGACCAGCGCGGCGACGCGCGCGATGTCGGCGCCCTGCTCGCCGATCGGCGACACGCAGCCGAGCACCACGTCTTCGACGCCCTTGGTGTCGAGCTGGTTGCGATCGCGCACGGCGGCCAGCGCCTGGGCCGCCAGCTGGATCGGGGTGATCGGGTGCAGCGACCCATCGGGTCGGCCACGGCCACGCGGCGTTCGCACCGCATCGAGGATGTAGGCGTCGGTCATGTCGGTGTCCCCTGGATCTTCAGGAAATTGTGCAGCGCAATACTACCCCAGCCGCGCGCTGCAGAGGGGCCCGGACCCGGTCCAGCGCAGGCCGGCGCCAGTCCGGTTCAGGTGTACTGCGCCTTGCGCTTGCCGAGGAACGCGCCGACGCCCTCGCGCCCCTCGGCGCTGGCCGCCTGCCAGGCGATGGTGCGGCCTTCGAGCGCCATCTGGCCTTCGAGGCCCGGGTCGGCCGCGTCCATCAGGCGCTTGACGGCACCGTAGGAATCGACCGGACCGGCGGCGAAGCGCGCAGCCAGCGCCTGCGCTGTCGGCGAGCACCTCGGCGTCCTCGACCACCTGGTTGACGAGGCCCCACTGCAGCGCCTCGTCGGCGCTCAGCAGGCGATTGGTCAGCATCAGTTCCAGCGCGCGGCGGCGGCCGACGATCCGCGGCAGCAGGTAGGTCGTGCTGCAGTCCGGCGCGAGCGCGACGCCCGTGTACGCGAGCGAGAACTTGGTGCCCTTGCCGGCGATCGCGAGGTCGGTCATGCACACCAGGCCGACGCCGCCGCCCGCCGCCGTGCCGTTGACCGCCGCGATGACGGGTGCGCGCATCCGCGTGAAGCAGCCGATGGCCGCGTGGATGTGCGTGGTGAGTTCGTTGAGATAGGCCGTCACGCGCTCGCCCTGCTCGGCCATGCCGCGCAGGTCGCCGCCGAAGCAGAAATGCTTGCCGGCGCCGGTCACGACGACGGCGCGCACGTTCGGGTCGCCCTCGCACTGCAGGGCCGCCTCGAGCAGGTCCTTGCCCATGTCGAGGTTCAGCGCGTTCGACGCGTCGGCGCGATTGAAGGTGACGGTGGCGACGTGGTCGCGGACTTCGACCAGTACGGTCTTGCTCATGGTGAATCTCCGGGAACATGCCGGCCGCGGGCCAACGCAGCCGGCAGACTCAGGTTTTCGCGATCACGGGCGGTTTGGCCAGTTCGCGCATCCGGCCCTCGAGGTACGAGACCATGCGCCGCTCGCGGTCGCCGAGGTCGTGCGTGAGGAAGCTGACCGCGATTCCGTCCATCACGTAGCGCACGAGGTCGAGCGCGAGGTCGAAGTTTTCGCCCGAGTCGCTCCACTCCGGCCACAGGTCGACGGCAGTGCGGTACCACTCGCTATCGAACGCTTCCTGCGCGGGTTGCAGGATGCCCTTCAGCTCGGGGTCGGTGCGCGCCGCGATCCACAGCTCGAGGAAAGCGACGTACATCGGGTGCTTCACGTGCTCGAGGTACGCATCGAGCGCCTTGCGGGGACGCGTCTCGTCGCGCGGCATCTTGTCGATCGACTTGCGGAACGCCTTGAGGCGCTTCGCGTGCAGGTGCTCGACCGCGGCACGCACGATGTCGATCTTCGACGGGAAGTGATGCAGCATCGCGCCGCGCGACAGCCCGGCCTTTTCCGCGATCACGGTCGTGGTGGTGCCCGAGTAGCCGAGTTCGACGAAGCAGCGCAGCGCCGCCTCCACGATCTGCAATCGGGTCGATGCGCTCTTCTGGGCCTGCCAGCCGGAGGGTTCCTGTTCGGCCGGTTCGGGGGCCAGGGGAGGTTGCGGGGTCATGGTGTTCCGGGGTCCTTTTCCGCTACGGGGCAAGGATGTGGCGGCTGTCTGAAAAAGTCAAAGATGATTGAAACAGACACGACTGACTGCTAACGTCCGGCCACTTTCGGGCCTTTCGGGCCGCGCCCGCCATTCAGTGAGGAGAAATTTCATGGCACGTCTCGCAGGAAAAGTGGCCCTCGTGACCGGCGGTTCGGCCGGCCTCGGACGAGCCGACGCCATCGCGCTGGCGAACAAAGGCGCGAAGGTCGTGATCACCGACGTGAACGTCGCCGACGGCCAGAAGGTGGCCGACGAAATCAATGCGAAGCACCCGGGCAGCGCGCTCTTCCTGCAGCAGGACGTGCGCGACGAGGCGCGCTGGCAGGAGGTGATCGCCGAGACGGTGAAGAAGTTCGGCGGCCTGCACGTGCTCGTGAACAATGCGGGCGTCGTGAAGATCGCCACGCCCGAGAGCTGCACGCTCGAGGAATTCCGGTTCCAGAACGCCGTCATGTCGGAAGGCGTGTTCCTGGGATGCAAGCACGCGATTCCGGCCATGAAGGCGTCGGGTGGCGGCTCGATCATCAACATGTCGTCGGTGGCGTCGCACCTCGGTTACCCGGTGTACTTCGCCTACAGCGCCGCCAAGGGCGCCGTGCGCTCGATGACCAAGGCGATCGCCGTGCATTGCCAGATGAACAAGCTGAACATCCGCTGCAATTCGGTCCATCCGGGCGCCATCGACACGGCGATGGTGCGCGAATCGACGAAGCTGCTCGGCATGGAGATGTCGGCGTGGGAGCAGAGCCCGACCGGGCTCGGCAAGCCGGAAGACGTCGCCAATCTCATCGTGTACCTGGCGTCCGACGAGTCGCGCTTCGTCAATGGCGCGGAAATCCTGCTCGACAACGCGCTGGTTGCCCAGTAGGCCGGCTGCACGTCATCCACATCCGGTGCGGCACGATCGTGCCGCTTCGCTCACTCGTCCTCGGCGATGGTGAGCGGCAGGCCGTCGAGCGAGTCGGTGAATTCGACCTGGCAGCTGAGGCGCGAGCGGGTCGCGTCGTAGTGTTGCAGTTCGACGAGCAGTTCCTTCTCGTCGGCCTGCGGCGCAGGCAGGCGGCTCATCCACTCCGGCGCGATGAAGATGTGGCAGGTGGCGCACGAGCACAGGCCGCCGCAGATGGCCGTCACGCCGTAGTCGAATTCGCGCAGGGTCTCCATGATCTTGAGTCCCGCGCGACCGTCGACCTCGTGCAACTTGCCGTCGCGGTCGGTCACCATCATCTTCGCCATGCTCACACCTCGGTGTCGGTCAGCCGTCGATTATTGCAGCGCAAGAGCCATTACGCACCTTTGCACGGGCGTCGCGCGTACGCTCGGGGCCCCGGACGCCACCTGTTCGTCGGACCACGCGGCCCGGTTCCGGCCGCTGACGGCCGGCATTCTGCCTCAGTCGGTGTCATAAAAAAACAGTCATGACTGTTTAATTCAGACTCATGCCGTGACTATAATCCGCGCATCGGCCCCGTCGGGCCGCACCCACCGGTTCCTGGAGGCTGCGATGGATCTTGGTCTGAGAGGCAAGAAGGCAATCGTCACGGGCGCCACGCGCGGAATCGGCCGGGCCATCGTCGAACTCCTGGCGAGCGAAGGCTGCGACATCGGCCTTTGTGCACGCAGCGAAGACGAGGTGCAGGAAGCGCTGGCGTCACTGCGTACGAAGGGCGTGACGGTCTCCGGCGCCGCGGTGAATGTGCGCGACGGCGACGCTTACAAGGCCTGGCTCGAGAAGACGGCGGGCGACTTCGGCGGCTGCGACATCTTCGTCGCCAATGTCAGCGCCGGCGCCGGCATGGACAGCGAAAAGAACTGGTGGAAGAACTTCGAGGTCGACGTGCTGCACACCGTGCGCGGCTGCGAGACCCTGATGGAACACCTGAAGAAGTCCGGACAGGGCTCCGTGGTGATCATCAGCTCGACCAATGCGATCGAGACTTTCGGCGGGCCGATGGCCTACAACGCGATGAAAGCCGCGCTGATCACGTATGCGAAGCAGCTCGCGCAGTTCGTCGGCAAGAGCAACGTGCGCGTCAACTCGATCTGCCCCGGCCCGATCTACTTCGAGGGCGGCGCCTGGGAAATGATCAAGGGCACCAACCAGAAGTTCTACGACTCCACGCTGCGCGCGATTCCCAGCGGCCGGATGGGTACACCGGAAGAAATCGCTCGCCTCGTCGCGTTCATCTCGAGCCCCGCGGCGAGCATCGTCACCAGCGCCAACATCGTGGCCGACAACGGCTTCACGAAGGGCGTGCGGTTCTAAAGCGGGCCATGGCCAAGGCTGCAATCGACGCGTATTTCGTCTGTGGGGGCCGATACCACGACATCGACTATGCGCGCTTGCAGTTGCTGGGCCTCCTCGGCGAACACGAGCGCATCCGCACGCGCATGGCCGAGGACTACCGCGACGTCGCCTCGATCGTCGCGAGCGATTTCCTCGTCACGTACACCGTCGACGTCGTCCCGGACGAGGCCACGGCGCAAGCACTGCGCGACTACGTTGCGGGCGGCAAGCGCTGGCTCGCGTTGCACGGCACCAATTCGATCCTGCGCTATGCGAAGGGTCGCGGCTGGGAAGCGCCGCGCGACGCGAAGACCTTCATGGAGACGGTCGGCAGCCAGTTCGTCGCGCACCCGGCCATCGAACCGTACCGCGTCGAGGTAACGCAGCCCGGCCATCCGCTGGTCGCGGGCATCGAACCGTTCGACGCCGACGACGAGTTGTATCTCTCCGAACTGCACCCGCCGCTCGATGTGCTGCTGCACACGCGCTGGACGGGCGAGACGAAGACTCTTCGCCGAGAATGACTGGACCCGCGACGAACCGCGCCCGGTCATGTACCTGAAAAAGGTCGGCGAGGGCGAAGTGCTCGTACCTCACGCTCGGCCATGCCCGCGGCCGCTACGACATGCGGCCGCTGATGGACGAGTACCATCAGGTGGAGCGCGGCAGCTGGAAGGTGCCCGCCTTCCACGAATTGCTGCGCCGTGGCATCCGCTGGGCCGCGCGGCTCGACTGACCGAGGACCCGGACATGGCTTCCGATTCCAAGCTCGAAGCATTGCTCGCGGCGTCGAAGGCGCCCGCGTTCAAGAAGGTGAAGCGCGTGCCGCCGGAGCAGAGCCCGGAGACGCCGGCCGAAAAGGCGCCGGATCCGGAACTCGGCCACGCGATGATCTCGAAGGAGCGCTACACCTCGCCCGAGTTCATGAAGCTCGAGTGGGAGAAGATCTGGAGCAAGGTCTGGCTGCTCGGCGGCCTGGAATCGGACATTCGCCGAGCCCGGCGACTACATCTCGACGGAGATCGGCCGCGAGTCGGTGCTGATCGTCCGGCAGCAGGACGGCAAGGTGCGCGCGTTCTTCAATGTCTGCCTGCATCGCGGCAATCGGCTGCGCCCGACGGGCGTCGGCAGCGCGCAGACGTTCAAGTGCCAGTACCACCACTGGGAATACGATCTCGACGGCGCGTTCAAGCGCATCCCGGACCTCGACACCTTCCCGCAGGGCGCACCGCCCTGTCGCGGGCTCGTCGAGCTGCCGTGCGACACCTGGGGCAGCTTCGTGTGGTTCAGCCTGGACCCGCAAGTCGGCCCGCTGCGCGAGTTCCTCGACCCGATGCCGCGCCACCTCGATCCGTACAATTTCCACAAGATGGCGCTCACGCGCGACATCACCGTCGAGTGGAACTGCAACTGGAAGGCGTCGGTCGACGCGTTCAACGAGAGCTACCACGTGCAGGGCATCCACCCGCAGCTGATGTGGTACCTGCACGACCTCGACATCCAGATCGACTGCTACGACCGGCACACGCGGTACCTGATCCCGTTCGGCACCTGGAGCCCGCGCGTCCGCCGGCCGCCCGGCATTCCGGACCCGATCAAGGTGATCATGAAGGGCGCCGGCATGGATCCGGCCGACTACGACGAGCCGTACGAGAACATCCGCCGCGACGTGCAGCAGTTCAAGCGCAAGCACGGTCCGGCGCAGGGCAAGGATTATTCGCGGCTGAACGACGACCAGCTCACCGACGACTACCACTACCTGATCTTCCCGAACGTCTCGCTGAACGTGCACGCGGACGACCTGATGCTGTTCCGCCAGCGGCCGCACCCGACCGACCCGGACAAGATGTTCTACGACATCTGGACGCTCGAGCTGGTGCCGGACGGCAAGGAGTGGCCCGGAGCGGCCGAAGCACCAGCATTTCAGGCACGGCGACAAGTCGATCGGCCTGGTGCTCGACCAGGACTCCGCCAACCTGCCGGGCGTGCAGGCCGGCATGCACTCGGCGGCGTTCGAGGGCCTGTGGATCGGATCGCAGGAACTGCGCATCCGCCACTTCCACAAGGTGCATCGACGATTACGTGTACGGCCCGGGCGGCAAGCCGCCCGGCGCCATCTAGCAATGCCTTCCCCAGAGCGAGCCGTCATGACACAACCTCTTTCGGCGGAGCGGCTGAAACGCGCCTACCGCCAGATGAAGACGATCCGCGAGTTCGAGGAGCGCCTGCACGTCGAGATCGCCACCGGCGAGATCCCGGGCTTCACGCACCTGTACGCGGGCCAGGAAGCGGTCGCGGTCGGCGTGTGCGAGCACCTCGACGACTCGGACTACATCGTCAGCACGCATCGCGGCCACGGCCACTGCATCGCCAAGGGCTGCGACGTCGACGGCATGATGCTCGAGATCTACGGGCGCGCCGACGGCCTGTGCAAGGGCAAGGGCGGCTCGATGCACATCGCCGA
>CAWJMS010000026.1:0-7519 GCA_963843985.1 uncultured Gammaproteobacteria bacterium
TCCTGCAGCAGCGGGTCGATCACGTCGTCGAGCTCGCCGTCCATGATCGTCGTCGAGCTTGTAGAGCGTGAGGTTGATGCGGTGGTCGGTGACGCGGCCCTGCGGGAAGTTGTAGGTGCGGATGCGCTCGGAGCGGTCGCCGCTGCCGACCTGCAGCTTGCGCGCCTGCGGCCTCTGCGGCGCTGCTGCTTCTCGCTGCTCGGCGCTCGAGCAGCCGCGCCGCGCAGCAGCGACATCGCGCGCGCGCGGTTCTTGTGCTGCGAGCGCTCGTCCTGGCACTCGACCACGATGCCGGTCGGCAGGTGGGTGATGCGGACGGCCGAGTCGGTCTTGTTGACGTGCTGGCCGCCGGCGCCCGACGGCGCGGATAGGTGTCGACTGCGCAGGTCGGCCGGGTTGATCGTCGATCGTCTCGACCTCCTCGAGCTCGGGCAGGATCGCGACGGTGCAGGCCGAGGTGTGGATGCGGCCCTGCGCCTCGGTCGCGGGCACGCGCTGCACGCGGTGCGCGCCGGACTCGAACTTCAGGCGCGAGTAGGCGCCCTGGCCGACGACGCGGCAGATGACTTCCTTGTAGCCGCCGTGCTCGCCGGCGCTGGCGCTCAGGACCTCGACGCTGCCAGCCGCGGCCGCTCGGCGTAGCGCGAGTACATGCGGAACAGGTCGCCGGCGAAGATCGCCGCCTCGTCGCCGCCGGTGCCGGCGCGGATCTCGAGGAAGATGTTGCGCGTCGTCGCGCGGGTCCTTCGGCAGCAGCAGTTCGTGCGAGCTCGCGGCCTCCAGCTCGACGCGCGCGTCGATCTCGGCGCGATTTCCTCCTCGGCCAGCTGCGCGCATGCCCGGCATCGCGTCGCCGTCGGCCATCTCGGCGGCGGCGCGCTCGCCTTCGAGGCGCCGGAAGTCGCTGAAGCGCGCCGCCACGGGCTCGAGCCGCGCGTACTCCATCGACAGTTCGCGGAACTGGTTCTGGCCTGGAGATGACGCCGGGTCGGCCAGCATGGCGCCGACTTCCTCGAAGCGCTCGGCGGTCCTCTCGAGGCGGCGGCGGATGGAGTCCTTCATCAATCGTGCGGGTCGAGGTGGTAGATCGCCGCGATCGTGTCGATGACGTCGTCGTCGCCGCTCTCGGCGGCGTCGCGCAGGCGCTGGCTCGGCGCGTGCAGCAGCCGGTTGGTCAGCGTGTTGCGAGATGAACTCGAGCGCTTCCTCGGGCGTCTTGCCATGCGAGATCAGCTTCTGCGCCTGTTCGAGCGTGTGGCGGCGGACGCGATCGGCGTCCTCGCGCAGCCTGCGGATCAAAGGCGCCGCTTCGCGCGTGCGCAGCGAATGCGCGAAACGCTCGACCTCGGAGTCGACCAGTTCGGCGGCCTCGCGCGCCGCCTGGCGCCGGCCCTCCATGTTCTCGTTCACGACCGACTGCAGGTCGTCGATGGTGAACAGGTACACGTCTTCGAGTTCCGCGACGTCGGCCTCGATGTCGCGCGGCACCGCGATGTCGACCATGAACATCGGGCGGCGCTTGCGCGCGCGCAGCGCGGCCGCCGCCATGTCGCGCGTGATGATGGCGGTCGGGCTCGCAGTCGAGGCGACGACGATGTCGGCCTCGTGCAGGTGGTTCGGGATCTCGTCGAGCGAGATCGCGAAACCCTGGAACTCGGCGGCCAGTTCGCGGGCGCGGTCGACGCTGCGGTTCGCGACGATCATCCGGCGCAGCCCGTCGGCATGCAGGTGGCGCGCCGCGAGCGCGATCGTCTCGCCGGCGCCGACCAGCAGCGCCGTGCGGTTGTCGAAACTCGCGAAGACGGTCTTCGCCATTGCGACTGCGGCCGACGCGACGGACACGGCGTTTGCGCCGATCTTGGTCTGCGTGCGCACGCGCTTGGCGACGGAGAAGGTGGCCTGGAAGAGCCGATTCAGCACCGGGCCGGTCGTGCCGGCTTCCTGCGCGACGCGATACGAGTCCTTCAACTGGCCCAGGATCTGCGGCTCGCCGAGCACCATCGAGTCCAGCCCGGAGGCCACCGAGAATGCGTGCGCGACCGCCTTCTGTTCGTCGTGGTGGTACATGCACTGGTGGATCGACGTGCCGAGCTGGTGATAACGCTCGAGCCAGTGGCCGAGGTCCGACGCACCCGCGCCGGTGACGCAGTACAGCTCCGTGCGATTGCACGTCGAGACGATGACCGACTCCTGGATGTCCGGCAACGCCTTGAGTTCGCGCAGGGCGTCCGGCACGCGGGCCGGCTCGAAGACCACGCGCTCACGCACTTCGACCGGGGCGGTGCGGTGGTTGATGCCGACGACGACGAGAGACATCCGGATTCCGACGACTGAAGTCGCGAAATTCTGGGTGAACCCGGCAGGCAACACAAGCATCATCGTGCTTCCGCTATAGTGGACACGCCATGCCAATCCGCATTTACCGTGTTCGTTCCTGGGCCGCCCTTATGGCGCTGCTGTTCCTGGCCGCCTGCGGCCCTGCGGCCGGCGTCCGGCCGGGCGGTGGTGCGGCCCCGGCCGACCCTGAAGTGCTGCTCGCCGACGCCGATGCGGCGCTCGAGCGCGGCGACCTGCCGGAGGCCGCCGCGGCCTATCGTCGTGCGGCCGAGATCTCGAAGGACGAATCGACGGCGGAACAGGCGACGCGCGTCGCGTACGACAATTTCCAGCTGAAAGAAGCAAGCCTGTCGGCCGAGCGGTGGATCGCGCTCAACCCGACCAGCGAGCAGGCGCACCGCTATGCAGGCATGGCCGCGCTGCGGCTGCACCGGCTCGACAAGGCGGAATCGGAGTTCGACCCAACTGCTCGATTCGGCGTACATCAGTCCCGCCGCGGGATTCCTCGCGCTGCTGCCAGTGATTGCCGGCGAGGGCACGCCCGTCGACGTCACCGAATTGTTTCGACGCTTGTCGGCCAGCCATCCGAAGGTCGCCGAGGGTCACCTCGCGCTCGGCAACGCGGCGCTGCGCTCCGAGAACTTCGCGCTGGCATTGAGTTCGGCGCAACAGGCGACGCAGATCGCGCCGTACTGGACGCCCGCGAAAATGCTGCTGGCCCGCGCGACGATCGCGTCGGGCAAGGAAGAGGAGGGTCTCGCGATCGCCCGTGACGTCGTGACGGCGCCGGATTCCGACGTCGCCTCGCAGCTCGAGTACGCGCTGCTGCTGGCGAGCACCGGCCGCGACGAGGAAGCGCGCGCGATGCTCACACCGTATGCGAACGGCAAGACGGTCATCCCGGGCGCGGTGCGCAGCCTCGGTGCGATGGATCTGGACACCGGCGCGCTCGACGCCGCGGAGAAGCGCTTCCAGGACCTGCTGTCGACCGGCGCCCAGTCGTACGAAGCGCTCTATTACCTCGGCGTCGTCGCCGAGCGGCGCAAGGATGCGGACCGGGCGCTGCGCTATTACTCGCGCGTCGTCGGCGGCGACTACGCGCTGCAGGCGCAGCAGCGCGTGGCGCGCATCAAGGCCGAGCAATCCGGCGTCGATGCCGGACTCGCGCACCTCGAGGAATTCGGCCGCTCGCAACCGCAGTCCGGGCCCGACATCGTCGCGGCGCGCGCCGCGCTCGCATCCGCGTTCAAGGACGACAAGCGGGCGCTCGACATCCTGAATGCCGGCATCCGGCAGTATCCGGACGTGCTCGACCTGCGCATGACGCGCGTGTTCCTGTACGAACGCACCGGCAAGATCGAGCCGGCCATTCGCGACCTGCGCGGCATGCTGGTCGAGCGGCCGGGCGATGCGGCGGTGCAGAACGCGCTCGGCTACCTGCTCGCCGACCACGGCAAGCAGCTCGACGAATCGCAGCAGCTGCTGACCGCCGCGCTCGCGCAATCGCCGGACAGCGCGGCGATCCTCGACAGCATGGGTTGGCTGCTGCACCGGCAGGGCCGGCAGCCGGAGGCGCTCGGCTACCTGCAGCGTTCGCAGGCGCTCGGCAACGACCCGGAGATCGACCTGCACGTCGGCGAAGTGCAATGGGCAATGGGCGACCAGGCGGCCGCCCGCAAGACCTGGCAGCAGGCGCTCGAGAAGTATCCCGACAACGCGCTGTTGCAGGAGCGGCTCAAGCGGGCAGGTCCCTGATGCGGTCGGTCGCGACGGTGGCGCTGTCGGCGATGCTGGCCGCGTGTGCCGCCACGCCGCGCGTCGCGCCTCTTGCAGGCGCAACGGTGGATCCGGCCCGGGTCGTGGACTGGTCCGCGCGGGGCCGCATGGCGATTGCGTTCGCCAGCGAGGGCGGCAGCGGCACCTTCGAATGGGAGCAGCACGCGACGATGACGAGCCTGCAGGTGCGCGGTCCGCTCGGCGCCGGCGCGCTGCGAATCGTCGCCGATGGCGAAGCGCGTCTCCGTCACCGACGCGGAAGGTCGCGCGCTGGACGGTACGGCGGCCCGGCAACGGATCCGGTCGCGCCTTGGCGGGGACTTGCCGGTCCTCGCGCTGCGCTACTGGCTGCTCGGGCTCGCGGCGCCAGGCAGCGCGGCCCAGGTCATCGCGGACGGGCCGGAGTCGGCTCGCTCGATCGAGCAGGACGGCTGGACGATCCGCTACGAGCCGTTCACCGCGGTCCAGGGCTGGTCGGTCCCCACGCGCATGACGGCGGCCAGCGGCGAAGCACGAATCAAGGTCATCGTGGACGACTGGCAACTGCCCGCCGCAGGATTGGCCGAGGCAGTGTCGCCGTGAGCGATCGTGATACGTCTCTCGGTCGGCCGGAGCCCTGGCCCGCACCGGGCAAGCTGAACCTCTGCCTGCACATCGTCGGGCGCCGCCCGGACGGCTACCACCTGCTGCAGACGGCCTTTCAATTCATCGACTTGTGCGACGAAATCCGGCTCTGGCAGCGGCCAGCCGGCGTGATCGAACGGCTTGGGGACGTGCCCGGCGTCACGGCGGACGTGGACCTGACCGTGCGTGCGGCCCGGCTGCTTGCCAATGGCCGCACGGTGCCGTCCGGTGTGGCGATCGAAGTGCGAAAGAACCTGCCGATGCAGGGCGGAGTGGGGGGCGGCAGTTCGGATGCGGCAACGGTTCTGGTTGCTTTGAATGAGTTGTGGGGATTGGGGCTCGAGATCGGCGCGCTCGCGGCGCTCGGGCTGCAGCTCGGCGCGGACGTGCCGGTGTTCGTGGGTCAGCGGGCCGCCTGGGCCGAGGGCGTAGGCGAGATCCTCACGCCGGTCGACTTCCCGGAGCCGGTCTACCTGCTGGTGCGGCCGGAGGCGGCGGTAGGCACGGCGGAGATCTTCAAAGCCCCTGAATTGACAAGGGATTCGCCGGTAATCACAATTCGCGGTTTCCTGATGGCCGGCGGCCGAAACGATTTCGAGCCGGTCGTCAGGCGCCGTTATCCGGCGGTGGCCGATGCGCTCGACTGGCTCGGGCGCTTCGCGCCGGCGCGCCTCACCGGCACGGGATCCTGCGTCTTCGCAGCGATGCCGGACGAACAGGCCGCGCGCGCGCGCGTGCGAGCGCCTGCCGGAGCGGTGGCAGGGCTGGGTGGTGCGCGGCCTGAATCGCTCGCCGCTTGCGGAGCGCCGGTTGCTCGAGCAGCGGGGCCGGAGCGCGGACGGCGGCCGCTGACGAATGCGTTGGGGTGTCGCCAAGCGGTAAGGCAGCGGGTTTTGATCCCGCCATTCGGAGGTTCGAATCCTTCCACCCCAGCCAGCCTGCAGCGGCGGGCGTGATGACCGGAAATGGGGACATTCTGCTTCCAGCGGAAATGGAGAATGTCGCCAGATGGACGGCCCGACGATCGCGGTGTTCACCGGCAATGCGAACCCGGCGCTCGCGCAGGACATCGCGCGCCATCTGCAGCTGCCGCTTGGACGGGCGCACGTCGGGCGTTTCAGCGACGGCGAGGTGACCGTCGAGCTGATGGAGAACGTGCGCGGGCGCGACGTGTTCGTCGTGCAGTCCACGTGCCCGCCGGCCAACGACCACCTGATGGAGTTGCTGGTGATGGTCGACGCGTGCCGCCGCGCGTCGGCGGGCCGCGATCACCGCGGTGATGCCGTATTTCGGCTACGCCCGCCAGGATCGCCGCCCGCGCTCGACGCGCGTCGCGATCACGGCGAAGGTGGTGGCCAACATGATCGCCGGCGTCGGCGTGCATCGGGTGCTGACGGTCGACTTGCACGCCGACCAGATCCAGGGGTTCTTCGACATCCCGGTGGACAACGTGTACTCGTCGCCGGTGCTGCTCGGCGAGGTGTGGAAGCAGAAGTACGACGACCTGGTGGTCGTCTCGCCGGACGTCGGCGGCGTGGTGCGCGCCCGGGCGATCGCGAAGCGCCTCGACGACGCGGACCTCGCGATCATCGACAAGCGCCGGCCGCGGGCGAACGTGTCCGAGGTGATGAACATCATCGGCGAGGTCGAGGGCATGAGTTGCGTCCTCGTCGACGACATGGTGGACACCGCGGGCACGCTGTGCCACGCGGCGAAGGCATTGAAGGATCACGGCGCGAAGCGCGTCGCGGCGTACATCACGCACGCGGTGCTGTCGGGCCCGGCGGTCGACCGCATCGAGGCTTCGGCGCTCGACGAGCTGGTGGTGACGGACACGATTCCGCTGCGCGAGAACGCGCAGGCGTGCCGCAAGATCCGCCAGCTGTCCGTCGCGGGGCTGCTCGCGGAGACGATGCGCCGCATTCGGGACGAGGAGAGCGTCAGCTCGCTCTATCTCGACTGAGCTCTTCACCTCTCCCGGTCACGGGAGAGGTCGCCCGTCAGGGCGGGTGAGGGGCGCGCAGCGCGGGTGAGGGTTTGTTTTTTGGGTGTTGCCTGGTTTTGGTCGCGATCCGGGCAGCGAATTGACGACAACTGGAGATCATCATGAAAACTGCATTCGAACTCGCCGCCGAGTTCCGTGACGCCGAGGGCAAAGGTGCGAGCCGCCGCCTGCGTCGCGCGAACAAGGTGCCGGCCATCCTCTACGGTGGCCACCGTGAACCGCGCGCGCTGGCGCTCGATCACACCAAGCTCCTGGTCATGCTCGACAACGAGCGGTTCTATTCGACCATCATCAACCTGAAGGTGGGCGAGGTGAGCCAGGCGGCGATCCTGAAGGACGTGCAACGTCACCCGGCGAAGAACGCCGTGCTGCACGTCGACCTGCAGCGGGTCCTCGACGACGAGAAGATCCGCATCACGATTCCGCTGCACTACAAGGGCGAGGCGGCCTCGCCGGGCGTCAAGGCCGGCGGCGTCGTGTCGCATCTGAAGAACGACGTCGAAGTCAGCTGCCTGCCGAAGGACCTGCCGGAGTACGTCGACGTCGACCTGTCGGGTCTCGCGATGAATCAGATGCTGCGCTACTCGGACCTCAAGCTGCCGGAAGGCGTCGAGATCCCCGAGCTGACCCACGGCCGCGATACCCCGATCGTCTCGGTGCACCACGCGCGTGCCGAAGAGGTCGAGGCTCCGACGGCGGAGGCGGCTGTCGGCGCGGTTGCAGCGGCTCCGGCTGCCGCGGCAGGTGCGCCTGCGGCTCCGGCTGCCGGCGCAGCGG
>CAWJMS010000027.1:0-45934 GCA_963843985.1 uncultured Gammaproteobacteria bacterium
CTTCGCGGGTTCGATGATGTCCGCGTCGCCGGCGGCCGTCGCGAGTCGCGAGCGCTCCTCGGCGCCCGAGGAAAGTGGGCAATCGCCGCGGGACTGCAGGTCGGTGCGGCGAAGGCGACCGTGGACGCGCGGATCGAGCATATCGTCGCGCTGTACCAATCCGGGGACACGTCGGGCGCCGCGACGGAATTGCGGGCTCTGCGCGCCGACGAGCAGGGAGTGGACGCACGATTGCCGCCGAACCTGCAGGCCTGGGCCCGCACCGTGCATTGACGGTCAGCGTTGCAGTTGCTGTCCCATCATCTGGTGCAGCAGGTTGATCGCCTTCAGCGGCCGGACCATCACCTTGAACACGCTGATGCGGCCGTCGGGACCGCATTCGATCATGTCGACGCCGTTGACGACGATGCCCTGCACCGTCGTCTCGAACTCGAGCACCGCTGAGCGCTCGTCATACCACTCGTGCACGTAATGAAACGACGCGTTGCCGAGCACCTGCAGCGCCGCGCCCAGGTATTTGAGCGTGATGGACTTGCCCGCCTGAGGCGTGTGCACCACCGGCGAGTGAAACACGACGTCGTCCGCCAGGATGTCGGGCAGCGCCGTGGGGTCGCGCGCCGCGACAATCTCGTGCCACTTCTCGATCGCCCAGGGCTTCGTCACGTTGCGCAGGATAGCGGCTCAGAGGTGCCAGGCATTGATTTATTGACGTTTGGCCAATCCGCCACTTCGCGGCGGCGCCAAACGTCAATAAATCAATGCCTGGCACCTTTGTCGGTCACCTCTCAAGCCAACTCGCTGACGTCGGCCGCGGCGCCGGGCGCGCGCCGCCCGGTCCGCAGCAGCCATACCATCGGCAGCACGACGATCGTCGCGATCGCGAGTACATGGAACGCGTTCGAGTAGGCGATGGCCGCAGCCTGCCGTTCGATCTCGCCGAGCAGTGCGGCCGTCCCGACATTGTCGCCTGGTATCACGCCGGTCGCCGCCCAGCGCTGCACGTCGTAGGTCGTGAAGTGCTCGACCAGGTAGCTGCGGTTTACCTGCGTCGAGCGGGCCAGCAGCGCCACCGCAGCCGACACGCCGATAGAGGAACCGACATTGCGCCACAGCGTCAGCATCGCACCGGCTTCGGCGCGCTGGGTGTCGCGCAGCGTGGAATACGCAAGCACCGAGAGCGGAATGAACACCAGCGGCGTGCCCAGGCCCTGTATGAACGCCATCGCGACGATATGCGAGCGCGGCGTGTCGAGCGAAAAGCCGCCGAACATCATCAGCGCCAGCGCGGCAAAGATCACGCCCGCGCCGACGATGTAGCGGGCGTCGATGCGCCCGATCAGTCTCGACGCGACGAACACCGCCACGATCGACGAACACCCGCGTACCGCCTGCAGCGCGCCCGCCTGGGTCGGCGAATAGCCCTGCAGCGACTGCAGGAACGACGGCAGCAGCACGGACGGGCTGATCAGCGACAGGCCGACCACGAACATCAGCACGACGGCGACGAGGAAGTTGCGGTCCTTGAACATTTCCGGATCGACGAACGGGTGCTGCGTCGTCGCAGAGTGCACGATGAACATGTAGAACATCACGGCTGCGAAGAACGCCTCGCCGACGATCTCCGTGGACTCGAACCAGTCGAGCGTCTGGCCGCGATCGACCATCAGCTGGAACAGGGCGAGCGCCAGCGACAACAGGATGAACCCCGTCCAGTCGAACGGCCGGCTGTGGTCCTTGTGCTGCGCGCTGAGGCCTTCGACCACACCAAGGTACGCGAGCAAGCCGATCGGCAGGTTGATGAAGAAGGCCCAGCGCCAGCTGAGCGTGTCGGTGAGGTATCCGCCGAGCGACGGCCCGACGATCGGCCCGACCAGCACGCCCATGGTCCACAGTGCCATCACCTTGCCGTGGTCCTCGCGCGGGTACTCCTGCATCAGCACCACCTGCGCCAGCGGCACCAGCGCCGCGCCGAACAGGCCTTGCACGATGCGGAAGACAACCATCTCGTCGAGGCTGGTTGCGAAGCCGCACAGCATCGAGCCGGCAGTGAAACCGAGCACGCTGATCGACAGCACCCGGCGCAGCCCGTAGCGTGAAGCGAGCCAGCCGGCGGGCTGCGTCGCGATCGCGCCGACCACGATGTATGAAGTGATCACCCACGCGATCTGGTCCTGCGTCGCCTGCAGGCTGCCCCGCATGTGCGGCAGCGCGACGTTCACGATCGTCGAGTCGATCGTGTAGAGCATCGTGCACATCACCATCGCGGCGGCGAGCACGAGGCGTCGGTCTTCCGGCGAACGCAGCGTCATGGCGGGATGCCTGCCGCGGCCCGGCTCAGTGCCTGGCCCCGAACCAGCGGTCGAAACGGCTGTGCGTGCCGGTGTCGATCTCGACCTCGACGCTCGCGCCGCTGCGCAGCGGCGGGTCGTCGGGCCTGACGTCGAGCGCGATGCGCACGGGAATGCGTTGCACGACCTTCACCCAGTTGCCCGACGCGTTCTGCGGCGGCAGCACGGAGAATTCCGACCCCGTGGCCTGCGCGATGCTGTCCACCCGGCCCGTCCACTTGTGGCCGGGATATGTATCCACTTCCACCGCGACCGGCTGGCCGGCCCGCACCCACTCGAGATCGGTCTCCTTGAAGTTCGCTTCGACGTACACGCCGCCGTCCGTGACGATGGCAAACGCCGCTCGCCCGACCTCCTCGCGATCTCCGACCTGCGGCAGGTGGCTCACGGTGCCGGCGCGCGGCGCCGCGATGATCGTGTGCGCGATGTCGACGCGCGTCTTCTCGAGCTCGGCCAGCGCCGTCCGCACCGACGGGTGCTGGTCGATCGGCACGCCCGGATCGCCGCCGAGCTTCGCCTTCGTCTGATCGAGCTGCAATTCCAGGATGCCGATCGAGCCTACCGCGATGTCGCGGGAGCGCTCCGCGGAGTCAAGCGTCGTCTGCGGCACGAGCTTGCGATTCGCCAGTTCCTGCTGGCGCTGGAACTCGTTGACCGCGTAGTGCGACGTCCGCCGGGCGATTTCGACCTCGCCCGCCTTCTCCCGATACGCCGCCCGCAGCGACTCGACCTCGACACGCGCGCTTGCGAGCTGCGCTTCGGCGCGCATCTTCGCGACCTGCAGCAGCGTGTCGTCGAGGACCAGCACGACCTGGCCCGGCTGCACGTGCTGGTTCTCGACCGCGCGCACCTCGCGCACGTCTCCCGAGATCTGCGGCGTGACGTCGACGCGGTCCTGCTTCAGGTAGGCGTTGTCGGTGGTCGCGTAACGACCGCCGCTGCCGTACCAGTAGACGCCCACGACGACGACCAGCAGCGGCAGGCCCCACAGCAGCAGCGCGCGGGTACGGCGCACCGAAGGTCGCCCGGCCACGGGTTCCACGGAGTCGGCCGCGGGTTCGGCCTCCGCGCTCATGACGCGATTCCGGCCGTACCGGCGAATGCGGTCTCGTTGTCGAGCAGGTTGCTCTTGACCAGCTTCAATGCCGCGATCAGTTCGCGGCGCTGCTGCGGGCTCAAGCCGTCGACGGCGCGCTGCCGCGTCTCGCTCGCCTTGGCGGTGAGGTGCGAGAGCAGTTCGCCCGCGCCTTCGCCGACGTAGACGCAAGTGGCGCGGCGGTCGACGGGGTGGTTTTCGCGGCGTACGAGCTTCTGGCGCTCGAGCCGGTCCAGCATGCGGCCCACCGTCACCGGCGTGACATCGAGCCAATCGGCGAGCTCGACCTGCCGGCACCCGGGTCGTCGCTGCACGTGGATCAGCAGGCGATGCAGGGCCGGCGACAGCGGCATCGCGCGGGTGCGCCGTGCGAAGTCCTGCCGCATCAGCCGCAGGATGTCGGCGATCAGCATTGCGAGCGTCAGCTCTTCGGGTTCGTCCTGCGCGTGTGGGGCGTTCATGCGCCAGGTACTTCATTAGCTTTAGTTATAGTAACCATATCATATTAAAACCGGATCGCCCTCCCGGCCCGAACAGGACCCCGGAAAATACCTAAATAGGAATCATTTGCATTCCCGCAGGGCCGGCGCTACGATTCCGCCCGAGGTCACCGCCCGCATGTACGTCTGCCTTTGCCACGGAATCTCGGAAAAGCGCCTGCAGCAGGCCATCCTCGACGGCGCCCAGTCGTTCGAGCAGTTGCAGTCCTGCACGGGTATCGCGACCTGTTGCGGCGCCTGCGAACCTTGCGCGCGGGAGATGCTCGGCGAACGGCTGCCGGGCGATTCCGCCCCGCTCGCCGCTCAGGCATCCTAGGCGCGCTGCGGCCCAACCCGCCGCACCGTTCCAGCCGATCCGTCCCAGGGAGCCGCCCACATGAAAGGCGACGCAGAAGTCATTGCGCACCTCAACAAGATCCTCAAGAACGAACTGACCGCGATCAACCAGTACTTCCTGCACGCCCGGATGCTGAAGAACTGGGGCCTCGAGCGGCTCGGTGACCACGAGTACCGCGAGTCCGTCGACGAGATGAAGCACGCGGACAAGCTGGTCGAACGCATCCTGTTTCTCGAGGGGCTGCCGAACCTGCAGAGCCTCGGCAAGCTGATGATCGGCGAAGACGTGAAGGAGTTGCTCGAGTGCGACCTCAAGCTCGAGCACGCCGGCCACCCGGACCTGAAGGCGGCCATCGCCCACGCCGAGAAGACCGGCGACTACGTCAGCCGGGAACTGTTCGAGGACATCCTCGAGTCCGAGGAAGAGCACATCGATTTCCTCGAGACACAGCTCGCGCTGCTCGAGCGCGTCGGCCTGCAGAATTACTGCCAGTCGCAGATGAAGGCAGGCGAGTCCTGAGCCTGCTCGGACGCCGGAAGGACTGCGGGCGGCGTACTAAACGGGACGAGCCGTCACGCCGGCCTTCTGCTGGCCGCGCTTGAGGGCGCCCACGAAACCCTCGAGCGTCGCCGAGACGGCGCCCGGCGCGATCATCACTTCGATCAGCTGGAACCGGCCGCGTGTGCCATGCGCACGGTCCAGCGCGGCGGCCAGCTCACGGCGCGTGACGACACGCACTCCGTCGCCGCCCAGCGGCGCGGCGAGTTGCGCGTAGTGCCAGTCGTCGAGCGTGTTGAACTTCGATTCGGGCTGGAACACCCGCAGCATCTCCCAGCTCAGGTTGTTCAGCACGATCACGATCGGGTCCCAGCCGTAGCGCTGGCAATGCCCGAGTTCCCAGCCGGTCATCTGGAATGCACCGTCGCCGACCAGCACGATCGGGCGGCGGTTCACCGCGGCCTGCAACCCCAAGCCAGCCGGCACCCCGAAGCCCATCGTCGCGTAATGCCCGGGCGCGACGACCTCGGTGTTCTCGATGTCGAGCGCGGTGAACAGGCAATCGCCGGCGTCGCTCGCCATCGGCATGCGGCCGTGGCGTGCGAACAGGTCGTTGATTGCGCGCGCGATATCCGTCGGCGTCACGGGGGCGTCGTCGGCGACGAGGCCTCGCGGGTACTCGGTGGCGCGGCCGGCTGAGCGTGCCGGCCGATCGGCGACGCGACGGGCCAGTTCGTCGACGAGCGCCGCGAGCGGAACGTTGCCGTAGCGGTGGAAACCCATCGTCACGGCGCGATTCTCGGCGTGGATGGCGTTGCGGTAATCGATGCGACCTTCGGAGACACCGAAATTCGTGTCCGACATCGTGACGCCGAACAGTAACAGGCAGTCCGATTCCTCCACCGGGCGGCCGACGTCGGGATGCGCGGTCAGCCCGAGGTAGGTGCCGAGCACCGGGACGTCGCACTCCGCCAGCAAGCCGCGCCCCATGAACGACGTGACGATGGGTATGTGCAGGCGGCGCGCAAGCGCGGCCACTCGCGCCTCGATGCCGAAGCGGCGGATCTCGACGCCGACCATCATCACCGGCCGCGCGGCGCGCGCAACGCGGTCCATGATTTCGTCGGCGCAGGCGGCGACTTCCTGCGGATCGAACGCGTCTTCCGGCTGCGGGATCACCCGGCTGCACGGAGCGAAGACCACGTCGCGCGGGAGCTCGAGGTAGACGGGCCGTGCGTGCTGGAGACAGCTGCGCAGCACGCGCGCGATCTCACGGGGCGCGTCGGCCGGATCGTCGAGCAAGGCCTGGTCGCAGGTGATCTCGCGATAGATCGCAAGCTGCGAGTCGGGCCGCTTCACCTGGTGGTGCAGCGTCAGGCCGCCGCGCGTCTCGCGGCCGCCCGGCGCACCCGAGATCACCACCAGCGGCGATTTCTCGGCGTAGGCCGCCGCGACCGGGTTGACCATGTTGAGCGCACCGGCGCCGTAGGTGACGACCGCCACGCCCGGCGCGCCGCTGATACGTGCCGCCGCGTCCGCCGCGAATCCGACCGCAGGCTCGTGACTCAGCGTGTGCAGCGGCAGCAGCCCCGACTCTTCGATGACCTTGAAGAACGACAGCACGAAGTCGCCTGGGATGCCGAACACCTGCCGGGCGCCGTGCTCCTTCAAGGCTGTCAGCAGCGCTTCCGCAACGTTCATCAGGTTCTTCCAGAGGTGCCTGGTATTGACTTATTTGACGTATCGACTCGGCCGCCGTCCGGACGGCGGCGTAACGCCCGGCGCACTCGCCGGTGCAACGTCCTGATCGTTTATACCGGACACCTCCGGCCGAGCATTGCGGCATGTGCCGACGGCAGCGCGGACAGTGCGGACGGAATCCTGATTATTCCCGCGCGGGACCCGGAACAGGGCTCAATGGCGTCCGGCAGGCCACACCTGGCGGGCCACGCGGGCCATGTTGCCGCCCATCACGAGCGCAGTCTCATCCTGCGACAGGCCGGCGCGCTGCAGTTCCACGTCCATCGCGCTCCAGCTTTCCACCGGCGCAAACGCCATCCGCGCAATCGCATGGTTGTAGCCGGCGGATCGAGGCCACCAGTAGCCCGGATCGACGCTGCCTTCGGGCCAATCGTTGACGCCGTCCTGTCGCCAGCCGATGTCGAGCCCGATGCCCACGTGCTCGACGCCGACGAGGTTCGCCACGTACGCCGCATGCCGCGCGACGTCGCGCGCCGACGGTTCCGCCACGCCGAGGAATGCCGATACGCTCGACACGCACACGACGCCACCCGTCGCCGCACAGGCCCGAATCTGCTCGTCGGTGACGTTTCGCCCGTGCTCCACGAGCGCCAGCGGATTCGAATGGCTGAAGACGACCGGCCGACTCGACACGGCCATGATGTCGAGCGAGCAGCGCCGGCCGGTGTGCGAGCAGTCCATCAGCATGCCGGCCGCGTTCACGGCCTCGACCATCCGGCGGCCCAGCGGCGTGAGACCCCGCTCCACGTCGTGGCAGCCGTCCGCAACGTTGTTGTTGCGATTGTATGCAAAGTGAATCTGGCGCACGCCGAGGCGCGAGTAGAGCGCCGCCATCTCGGGCTGGTCCTGCAACGGCATCGCGCCCTCGAGATCGAAACCGACGGCCAGCTTGCCGGCCGCGGCCGCCAGCTCGACGTCGGCGACGGACTCCGGCAGCAGGTAGTGATCGGGCCGGGCCGCCAGCCTGGCGCGAAACGCCGCGATCACCGACATGACCTGCGCCACGCCGTTCATGTCCATGCCGACGTTGACGGACACGTAATTCACGCCCAGCGCGCGGAAGCGCTCGAGCGGCGCGAAGTCCGCATCCGGGTTTAGCGGCAGGCAGGTGTGGGCGTCCCAGACGATTTTGGCGTTCACGCCGCGGATTCTACTGAATCCGGCGACGTCTCAAGAACCGATCCAGTTTCGCCGGCCGAGGGGCGATCCAGCACGGCGCCGCACGCTGGAAAACTGCGGGAAACCCGCGTTGACACCCCTCGCGCCCGGCCTAGCATCGCCGCATCAAAAGCGGGGTGACCCGATGACTCAGTCCAAGAACCGGCGGCCGATGCTCCCGCCCCTGCCGGAGTGGTTTCCGCGCGGCTCGGCGCTGCTGCGCGACCCGAAGCTCAACAAGGGCACGGCCTTCACGGAACGCGAGCGCGATGCGCTCGGCCTGCGCGGCCTGCTGCCGCCGCACGTCGGCACGCAGGAACTGCAGGTGCAGCGGGTGCTCGAGAACTTCCACCGGCTGCAGACACCGCTCTCGAAGTACATCCTGATCGAGTCGCTGCAGGACCGGAACGAGGCGCTGTTCTACCGGGTGATCATGGAGAACCCCGACGAGATGATGCCGATCATCTACACGCCGACGGTCGGGCTCGCGTGCCAGCAGTACGGGCACATCTATCGACGCCCGCGCGGCCTGTTCATTTCGGCGGCGGACCGCGGCCGGATCGCGCAGGTGATGCGCAACTGGCCGCACCGCGAGACCTCGATGATCGTCGTCACCGACGGCGAGCGCATCCTCGGCCTCGGCGACCTCGGCGCCAACGGCATGGGGATTCCGATCGGGAAACTCGCGCTCTATACCGCGCTCGCGGGCCTGCACCCGTGGCGCTGCCTGCCGATCGTGCTCGACGTCGGCACCAACAACGAAACCCTGCTCGCGGACCCGCTCTACATCGGTCTGCGCCAGAAGCGCCTGGCGGGCGCGGCGTTCGACGAGCTGGTCGAGGAATTCATCGAGGCGACGCAGCTCGTGTTCCCGGGCGTGGTGGTGCAGTTCGAGGACTTCGCGAACCACAACGCGTTCCGGCTGCTGAAGCGCTATCGCGATCGCGTGTGCTGCTTCAACGACGACATCCAGGGCACGGCGTCGGTGACGGTCGCGGGCATCTTCTCCGCGCTGCGCGTGACGAAGCAGCGGATGGCCGGGCAGACGTTCCTGTGCTTCGGGGCGGGTGAAGCGGCGACCGGCATTTCCGATCTGCTGGCCGCTGCCATGGTCGACGACGGGCTCGATCCGGTCGTCGCGCGCCGGCGCTGCTGGATGGTGGATTCCAGGGGACTCGTCGTCTCGAGCCGCACCGGCCTAGCCGAGCACAAGCTGCCGTATGCGCACGAACATCCGCCAATCACCGATTTCCTCGCAGCGGTGAAGGCGCTGAAACCGACGGCGATCATCGGCGTCGGCGCCACGCCCGGAACGTTCACGCGCGAGGTGATCGAGGAGATGACGCGGCTGAACGAGCGGCCGATCGTGTTCGCGCTGTCGAATCCGACCTCGAAGGCGGAGTGCACCGCGGAGCAGGCGTACACCTGGTCCGGTGGCAGCGCGTTGTTTGCCTCCGGCAGTCCGTTCGATCCGGTGACCGTCGGCGGGCAACGCTTCGTGCCTCGACAGGGCAACAACTCGTACATCTTCCCGGGCGTCGGACAGGCCGTCGTGGCCGTGCGCTCGTCGCGCGTCACCGACGAGATGTTCATGGTGGCGGCGCGGACGCTGGCGACGTGTGTCAGCGCGGACGACCTCGCACAGGGCAGCCTGTTTCCGCCGCTGCGCGGCGTGCGGGAGGTCTCCGCGAAGATCGCGGCGGCCGTCGCGGAGGTCGCGTTCGCGCGCGGCCTCGCCGAAATCGACCGGCCCGACGACCTGGTCGCCTTCATGCGCTCGCAGATGTACGATCCGAGCTACCCCGTATATGCGGTCTAGGAGGTGCCGGGTTTGACTTATTGACTTATCGACGTTCGGTCGGCGCCCGGCCGAACGTCGATAAGTCAATAAGTCAAACCCGGCACCTCTGGAAGTTCCCATGAACAACCTGCACCTCGAGGTCGATCGTAAGCAGCAGGACACGACGCGCCTCCGCGAGGAAGCGCTGGCGCCGCTGGCGCAGGCCCACGTAAGGGTGCAGGTGGAGCGATTCGCGTTGACGGCCAACACCGTCACTTACGCGACGACCGGCGACCTGCTCGGGTACTGGGATTTCTACCCGAGCCACGCGCCAGGTTGGGGGCGCGTGCCGGCCATGGGTTGGGCGCGAGTGGTCGAGTCGACCCGTCCCGAAATCGCGCTCGGCAGCCGCTACTACGGCTGGTACCCGATGTCTCGATTCGTCGACATCGCCGCCACGCCGACCAACGATGGCTTCCGCGACGACGGTTCCCATCGCGCCGCGCACGCGCCGGTCTATCGCGCATTCGTCGCCACCACGCGCGATCCGTTCTACCAGCCGGGCATCGACGCGGAAGACCGCCACGCGCTGCTGCGCGGCCTCTACGTGACCGGCTTCCTGGCCGAAGATTTCTTTGCGGACAACGACTACTTCGGCGCCAGGCGGGTAATCGTCCTGTCCGCCTCCAGCAAGACCGCCATCGGGTTCGCGCAATGCGCCGCAGCGCGCCACGGTCTCCACGTAATCGGCGTCACCTCGAAAGGCAATCTCGAATTCGTGCGCGGCCTCGGCTGCTACCCCGACGCGATCTCATATGACGCGATCGAGCAGTTGCCGGACGACACCGATGCGGTCGCAATCGACATGTCGGGCAACGGCCCGGTGCTGGCGCGCCTGCATGCGCGCCTCGGCGACCGCCTCAAGCACTCGATGGCGATCGGCCGCAGCCACCACGACACCCCGCCCCGCGCCGAGGGACTCGCCGGACCGCGCCCCGTCTTCTTCTTTGCGCCGGCCCAGGTGAAAAAGCGCGTGCAGGACTGGGGACCGCAGGCTTACCAGCAGCGTATTGCCGCGGCGGTGCGACAGTTCGTGGACGACAGCCACGCATGGCTGAAAGTCGTCCAGGTTGCGGGCCTGGTCGGCGCGGAGGCGACCTGGCGAACGGTCCGCAGCGGCAAGGTGGCGCCCGACCTGGGTTACATCATCTCGCCACAGTAGCTAGGATTACGGCACAACGTATCAACGCAGGTGCCGGACACCTCGGTAGACACCTCCTTGGAATTCAGTGAAGTGCTCGATGCCATGCGGCCGGATGGGGACGCATGGCGCGTCGCCGTGCCTGAAGACTGGCAGCAGGGGCGCGCGATCTTCGGCGGTATGCAGCTCGCGCTCGCGGTGCGGGCCATGCGCGCCGCGCTCGGCAACGACCTGCCGCTGCGCAGCGTGCAGGCGACGTTCGTCGGGCCGCTCGCCACGCAGGACGTCTGCTTGCGCGCGGAGGTGCTGCGCACCGGCAGAACCGCAACGCACGCCCGTTGCGACATGCTCGACGGCGACCGGCTCGGCTGCACGGCAGTCGCGCTCTTCGGCACGCCGCGCAGGTCGGGCTTCACCCGGGAAATCCCGCGACCGCGGATCGACGTCGATCCCGAAACGCTGACCGACCTGCCGAGCATCCCGGGCATCACGCCGCAGTTCGTCCGCCACATCCAGCTGCGCTGGGCCATCGGCACGCCTCCGTACACCGGTCAGCAGGAACCGCACTCGACCATCTTCGCGCGCCTGCGCGATCGCCACTGCCGCGCCGAGGACGCGCTGATCGCGCTGGCCGATTCGATCCCGACGCCGGCGCTCTCGATGCTGACGACGCCCGCACCGGCGAGTTCGCTGAACTGGATGCTGGAGATACTCGGCGAACCGGCGCGGCTCGACCGCGACGGCTGGTGCCAGATCGGCACCGACGTCCGGGCCGGCGCCGACGGCTACCTCAGCCAGACCTCGATCCTGTGGGGACCGGATGGCCACGCGTATTGCGTGAGCCACCAGAGCGTCGCGATCTTTGCTTGAAGGGGTCGCCGAATCCTCAGTACGGCGAGCCGATCACCAGGCGATACACCGACAGGCCGTCGCCGAAGCGATAGCCAAACCCGATGCGCGGCAGCGGAATCCGCCAGACCTGCCAGCGCTCGGTCGCGCCGAGCGTGAATCCGACTTCGTACTGCGCCGGCGCGCCCCGGTCGCTGTCCTTGCGTGCCGGCCCGGCCGGTGCATCCGTATACAGTTCGACGAAACCGTAGGCGAGGAAGTCGGCGCGCCTCCCGGTGGCTTCGGAGTCGAACGGCCGGCGCGCCGTCATGCCGATGCGAAACCGCGTGAAGTCGTCGGTGGCCTGCGGCGAGTCCTGGTCGACCACCACGTGCACGACTTCGTCGTATTGCTGCCAGACCGCGGCGCCGTGCCGGAACTCGTAGAAACTGCGCAAACCAGCGGAGTACACGCGCTGATTCGCTTCGCTGGTCCGATCGCGTGCGATGCCCGCCTCGACGAATGGTTGCAGCATCCAGTCGTCGCGAACGCGGATGTCCGCCTCGAGCCCCGGCACGAAACTGACCGAATCGAGGTGCTGCGGCAGGCCGTTGTCGACGACGTCGAGCGCCTTGAAGTCGACGAAACCGATCGTGAGCGGCAGGGTCAACCGCAGCTTGAAGCGGGCCTCCGGCTCAGCCGGCAGGTTCCAGGCAAACGGGAGCTTGTAGACCTGCAGCGTGCGCCCGGAGAGCGAGTAGACGCCCGACCCGAGCTGCGTGGCGAAACCGAAGTTGATCACCGCCTGCTCGCTTTGCGACAGGGGCCGCGCCGCCGCCCCGGCGTTCAAGCTGGCCAGCGACAGCAGGCAAAGGTATCCGGCGCGCATCCGGGCCAAGGTGCCTTGCCGCGCGGGCCCGGGTCAAGCCACACTGCGAGCCCGATGAAATATCGGGGGCGGCGGACCGGTCTAGTGCAGTGTCCCCTGCGCCTCGCCGAACCGACCGCCCCGGCGGTGCGCAAGGACGTGGCCGGCTCCTCGCCCGCCCCCCGGCCGCCCCAGACAACCAAGGAGACCGCCATGGCGATCAAGATCGACCCCTGGTCCTTCCCGGACCTCGAGATGCCCGCCGGCTCGTCGCCGGCGGATGCCGGCAACACACTCGTGCTGGCGGGTGGTTGCTTCTGGTGCACCGAAGCCGTGTACCGGCAACTCGACGGCGTGCTGTCGGTGCGCCCCGGCTATGCCGGTGGCTCGGCCGAGACGGCGAACTACAAGCGCGTCTGCGGCGGCGACACCGGCCACGCGGAGGTGATCGAGATCGTGTTCGACCCGGCGCGCGTGTCGGTCGCCGACATCCTGAAGATCTTTTTCTCGATCGCGCACGACCCGACCCAGGTCAACCGCCAGGGCAACGACGTGGGCACGCAGTACCGCTCGGCCATCTTCTACGCCAACCCGGCGCAGAAAGAGATCGCCGAACGCTACATCCGGCAGATCGACGCGGCCAAGCTGTTCGACGACAAGGTGGCGACGAAACTCGAGCCGCTCGTGAAGTTCTACGTGGCCGAGGATTACCACCACGACTACGCCGCACAGAACCCGGACCAGCCATATATCCGCGCCGTGGCTGCACCGAAAGTCGAGAAGATGCGCAAGGTGTACGCGGACCAGTTGAAGGAGGATGCATGAGCCGGTACGACCTCACGCCGCCCTCGCCCGCCGAGCGGCAACGTCTCGAGGCCTCGCTCACGCGCGAGGAGCGTGAAGTGCTGCTCGATCACGGCACCGAGCGGCCATTCTGCGGCGTGTTCGTGCACGAGAAGAAGCCCGGCATCTATTCCTGCCGGCTGTGCGGTCTGCCGCTGTTCCGGGCGACGCAGAAGTTCGACAGCGGCACCGGCTGGCCGAGTTTCACCGAGCCCTACGACCCGGCCCACCTGCGCGAAATCCGCGACATCAGTCACGGCATGGTGCGCACGGAGATCCGCTGCGCGCGCTGCGACAGTCACCAGGGCCACGTATTCCCGGACGGCCCGCCGCCCACCGGGCTGCGTTACTGCATCAACTCCATCTCGCTGCAGTTCACCGCCGACGGCGAATAGCGGTCTCCGGTACGCGGGTTTGCAGGTCTGGCGGGCGGGTCAGATGGGGGCGACGGTGCCCTTGTTGAGCGCGACGGCGCGCCGATACACGAACGTGGCCGCGGCGAGGTCCTGCGCCGCAACCCCGAGCGACTTGTAGATCGTGACCTCGTCGGCCGAGCGCCGTCCCGGCGCCGTCCCGGCAAGCACTTCGCCGATCTCCGCGACGACGTGGGCGTCGGTGACTCGGCCCGCCTTGATCGCGTGCAGCAGTTCGCCGGCCTGCGCCATCGCGCTGCCGCGGTAGTCGACGTAGTAGCGACCCATCGCCACGCAATCGTCGTCCACCTCGCGCGTCGAGGGGATCGACGAGCCCACGAGGCAGAGGTGTGTTCCGGGACGCACGTCGCGGCCGAAGAGCAGCGGCTCGGGCGCGGAGGTCACCGTGCAGACGACGTCGGCCTTGCGCGAGCGCCGCCTTCACGTCCGGGACGATCTCCACGTCGAAACGGCCGAGCGTCGCGGCGTGGGTCGCCAGCTTCGCCGTGCTCTGCGGGTTGCGACCCCAGAGCAGCACGCGCTGGAATGGCCGGGCCGCCTGGAACGCCTCGAGATGCGAATACGCTTCCTCGCCGGTCCCGACGATGGCCAGCACCTGCGAATCGGCACGTGCCAGCGCCTTCGTCGCAACGACGCTGGCCGCCGCCGTGCGCACGGCCGTCAATGCGCTCGCCTCCATGATCACGAGCGGCCGACCGTGGCTGGACTCGTACAACGCGTACAGCCCGACGTGCGACGACAGGCCGACCGCCGGATTGCCGGGATACAGGCTCAGCAACTTGATGCCGAAGCACGGCGGCTCGCCGAGGTAACCCGGCATCCACGCCAGCTTGCCGTCGCCAACCGGCAGCGCCATGAACTGCCGCAGCGGCATCACCGCCTTGCCCGCGCTGACGGCCTTCATCGCGCCCTCGATCACGCTCACGCAATCGGGGTACGGCAACAGCTCCCGGACTTCGCGCCCCGAGATCACCCGCACGTCCATCGCCTGCATCACGCCACGTCCTCCGCAAACAACGGCTGCGCGCTGAAAAAGATCGCGTAGACGATCGCGCCGAGCACCGCGATCGAGGCGGTCAGCACGAACGGCGCGGAATACGTGCCGGTGACGTCGACGAGCCAGCCGGTGATCGCCACGCCGACGATGCCGGGGATGGTCGCGATCGTGTTGCTGAAACCGACGAGCCAGGTGGAATGGCGCGGCGCGATGTCGAGGGCGTTGCACGCGTAACCCGACCAGGTGAAGCCGATCGCCCCGGTCGCGCCGCACAGCAGCACCAGCGCCGCCGCCGGCGACTCCGCACTGCGCGTCGCGAGCATGAAACCCGCCGACAGCAGCAGCCCCGTGCATTGCATCGCCTTGCGCGTCGCCGTCACGCTGATGCCGCGCCGGATCATGCCGTCCGCCAGCGGCGCCACCAGGTGGGTCACGACGAACATCGTGAGCCATGGGGCGGCGGAGAACATGCCCGCGTTGGCGATGCTGAGATGCTGCACGTCGCGAAAATAACTCGGCAGCCAGGCCAGCAGGAAGTAGAGCGTCCACGTCGTCGCGAAATGACCGGCCACGATCGCCCACACCGGCACGCGCAGCAGCAGCTTGCCCCACTGCAACTGCTGCGAGACGGCGGAATGCGCGACCGACCGACGCAAGTGGTCGCGCTCTTCGGCGGAAATGCGCCGGTCCGTCGCCGGATCGTTGCCGATCCAGGCCATCCACACGACGACCCACACCAACCCGACGACGCCAAAGAAATAGAACGCCGTGTGCCAGTCGTAGCGCGCGATGATCCAGCCCGTCACCATCAGACCCAGCACGGTCCCGAGCGAGATGCCGCTCAGGAAGCGCGCCACGGCGCGGGTGCGCTCCAGCGGCGGAATCCACCGCCCGTAGAGCTCGTAGCCGGCTGGAAACACCGCGGCCTCGCCGAGACCCATCGCGATCCGCACCACGACCAGCGCCGTGACCGACACCATGGCCGCGGGCGGCGTCAGCAGCGTGAACACGGACCACGCGAGCACCGCGACGCCGAGCACGCGCTTGCCGCCGTAGCGCGTCGCCAGCCAGCCGCTCGCGAACATGAAGGCCATGTAACCGATGAAGAACGACGACAGCACGAACCCTTTTTCGGTCTGCGACCAGCCGAGGTCCTCTTTCATCGAAACGGCGGCCACCGAAATATTGACGCGGTCGGTGTACGCGATCACGCAGGCGAGGAAACACATCGCCACCAGCGAACCGCGCCGCGTCCAGCGCCGGCCCTCGGGGAGGCCGATCACGGCTTGCGCCTGCTCGCTCATCGCTGCCTCTCCCTGGTCGTGATGAAGATCGCGGATCCGTCGCTCAGGTCGTGTCGGCCGCCGGTTCCGGCGTCGAAGTCGGCATCGCGATTTCGCCCTTGGACTGGAACCGATACGCGCTGAACACGCCGGTGTTGAGCTTGCCGCTCATCACGTACGGGATCGAGCTGATCGGCTTGCCGTCGAGCACGCCAATCAGGTTTCGCACCATCCGCAGCACCGAGACCGTCACCGGCACCGCGACCACCGATTCGCCGAAGCGCGGCACGCTGCCCGCCTGGTCGCTCACGCCCGTCGCAAACGTCTTGCCCATCACCTCGAGCTTGACGGCGACGCCGTCGTAATCGATCGCGGCATCGTTGGGATTCTGCACGCGCAGCTTCACGAGCAGCCGCACCTCCATGCCCTCGCCCTGCATCTGTTCGATGCCCGCCACCGTCACGTCGGGCGGGTCGTAGTTCGGCATCGTTGCGCAGCCGCCGAGCAGCAGGGCCGCCAGCGCGGGCAGGATCGCTCGCCTCGACAAGGTCATCGCGCACTCCGTGCAGGTTCGGTCCGCGGCCCGAGTCTAGCGAGCCAGTCCGCGAACCGCGAATCCTGCTGCAGGTCCTGCAGGTTCCAGTCGAGACGTGTCCACCAGGGATGGCGCCAACCTGCCTGCAGCGCCGACTCGAGGGTCGCCAGGGCCCGGTCCCGCCGGCCGAGCAGCGCATGCGCGGTCGCCGCGTAGTACCGGACGTCGCCGTGCACGAGCCCCTCCGCACCGACCCGTTCGGCCTCGGCGATGTACTGCTCGAGTTCTTCGCGGCCCCGCGGGTCGCCGGCCTCCATCCGCAGGTGCGCACGATTGATCCAGTGCGGCATGCGCCACATCCAGTCGTCGTTCAGGATCTCGTCGATCTCGCGGCGCGCGTCGGGCCGGCCCTGCTCGTAGAACGCGCGCGCGGCCGTACGATCGCCCAGCGCAAGCGCGGCCTGCCCGCGCTGCAGGATCGTGTACGCCTCATCCGCGGCGGCCTCGGTCAGCGCGTCGCGATTGCCGCAAACCATGTGCAGCGCGAGGATCAGCTCCCGGTCGAATTCGCCGGCCGGGACCTTCTCCCGCGCGAGTTCGATCCAGCGCGCGGCCTCCTCGATGCGGCCCAGCTGCAGTTGCATCATTCCCTTGCGCGCCGCGAAGTACACGCGCGCCGGCGCCCGCTCGATGGCCTGGTCGATGCGGCGCAACGCCTCGACGAAATCGCCGCGCAGCATCGCCTGCCGCGACAGGCCGGAATACGCGACCGCAAAGGCAGGATCGATCTCGACCGCAGTCTCGAAGCGCGCGGCGGCCTCGATCGCGTCACCGAAGCGTTGCGCATCGAAGCCGACGTTGGTGTTGACGATCGGGGCGAGCGGATCGAGGCGCAGCGCCTCGCGATTGCGGTCGGCCGCCTCGCGATAGCGCCCCTGCGTGGTCAGCGCCAGGCCGAGCCACAGGTGGCCGAGCAGGTAGCTCGGGTTCAACTCGATGGCCCGCAGCAGCGAGACTTCGGCCGCGGAGAGCTCGCCCTCGCTCAGCAGGATCAACCCCATCGAGGCGTGCGTCTCCGCGAGCATCGGCTCGAGCGCCATTGCGCGCCGGGCCGCGGGTCGAGCCTTCGCCACGGCCTCCGCGACCGGCTCGCTGCCGTAATAGCGCGCGCTCAGCAGCATGTGCGCGTCGGAGACGCCGCACAGCGCGAGCGCATAGTCCGGATCGATGGCGATCGCCGCCTCGAAGCATTCCACGGCGCGCTGCAGCGTGACGCGCGAACGCTTGTGAAAATGGTGGCGGCCGAGCAGGTACCAGTTGTAGGCCTCGAGGTTCTGCGTCTGCGGGCAAGGTGCGGCGCACACGTCGCCGTGGCGCGCCGTGACCGCCACCAGCACCGCCTGCGCCACCTCGTTCTGCAGCCGGAAGATGTCGGACAAGCGGCGCTCGAACGTGTGCGACCAGAGCTGGAACCCGTCGCTGGCGCTCACCAGCTGCACGTCGATGCGCACCGTGTCCTCGTGCTTGCGCACGCCGCCCTCGAGTATGGTGGAGACGTTGAGGCGACGGGCGATCTCCCGCACGTCCTCGTTGCGGCCCTTGAAGGCAAACGCCGATGTGCGCGCTGCCACGCGCAGACCGTCGACGCGCGCGAGCTGGTTGCGAATTTCCTCCGAAAGTCCGTCCGAGAAGTACTCGTTCGCCGGATCGCCGCTCAGGTTGGCGAACGGCAGCACCGCGATCGAATGCTCCGGCGCGGGTGTGGCCGGTAGTGGCGGCGGCGCGGCCGCGGTCGGGTCCTTCAGCGCCAGCGTGCGCTCGATGCCCCGCGGCGTGACGTCGAAGATCCAGGCGAGCACCAGCGCGACCGGCAGCCCGGCGGCCAGCGCAGCGATCACGTAGCGCGTGTAATGGGCGGAGTCGAAGGCGTCGAGCAGCAGGCTGCCGGCCTGCGCCAGCACCCAGGCGCCGGCAATGTAGTAGGCCGCCACGCGCGGCACGTGCCGCCGCCGGATCTCGGACCAGAGCCGCTGCAATGTTCCCCCAGCCATGCGCCGCATCCTAGCGGCACCGGGCGTCGACCGGTACTTCCTTGCGACCGGCGCGAGCCGGCCCGTTGCCGGGCCCGGCGCCTTACTTCGCCGCCGCCGGCTCGGTGAACCGCAGCGGTTCGGCAAATGGCTTCACGCCGAGTTCGGTGTAGACCTCGCTCGGGTAATAGGCCTTGTCGCCCTTCAGCACCATCGCCACCTTGCGGATCGAGGAGATGTCGCGGGTCGGGTCGCCGTCGACCAGCACCAGGTCGGCCACCTTGCCCGGCGCGATCGAGCCGCGCTCTGCCAGCACCTTCGAGTACTTCGCGGCGTTCCAGGTTGCGATCTGCAGCACCTGGGATGGCGTCAGCCCCGCCTGCACGTAGAGTTCCAGTTCGCGGTGCAGCGTGAAACCCGGCGTCGCGTCGGTGCCCGCCACCAGCGGGATGCCGGCGCGATACAGGCGCCCGACGAACTCGATGCACTTCTGGTACGACTTCTCGTACAGCGCCGCCTTCGCGTCGTTCGGGATGTCCATCTCGGCCACGCTCAGCGAGCGGCGCACGTCCGGCGGCATGTGATCCGCCACGGCCGCATACGCCTGTGAGAGCTGCCCGGGCCGCTGGCGGATGAAATCGAACGTCGCCAGCGTCGGGTCGATCACCGTCTGGTGCGACTTCAGCAGCTCGATGAAGTCCTGCACCGGCTTCGAATCGAAATCGAGGCCGGCCGTCTTCTCCGCCACGAGGTAGAAGCGCTCGAGCGTGCGCGTGTCGGTCTTCGGCGTGACGTAGAAGTTCAGCAGCACCTGGTTGATGTGCTGGATCTCGTCGAAGCCCTGCTCGACGACGTCCTGCGCGCGCATGAACGCCGGCACGTGGCCGCTCACCCGCATCCCGCGGCTGTGCGCGTACGCCACCGTGTCGCGCAGGATGTCCTTCGGGAACGAGTTGTAGATCTTGATCTGCGGATAGCCGTGGTGCGCGTACCAGTCGACGGCGTCCTTCGCACCCTGCAGGTCCTTGATGACGAAGCCGCCACGCGCGGCGTACTGGCTCTCGCCCTCGATGAAGCCGGCCGGCACGACACGCGGGAACAGCAGCGTGCCGGCGTCGCCTTCGCTGATCATCTCCTGCAGGCCCGCGTTGTCGTTCGCCATGTCGCGCGCGGTCGTGACGCCCGCCGCGATGTGCAGGCCGCCGTCCCAGCGCGAGAGGTGGCTGTGCATGTCGAAGAGCCCGGGCAGCAGCACGCGCCCGCCCGCGTCGACGACGTGGTCCGCGCCCGCGTCGGCCGCGTTCGCCGGCAGGATCGACGCGATGCGTCCACGGTACACGTAGACGTCCGCGGGCTCGCCTAGCGTCGCATGCTCGCTGTCGAAGACGCGCGCGTTGCGGATCAGCGAAACGCCCGGAAGCGGATGCGCGACGCGGCGCTCGAGCTCGACCAGCGCCCGGGCTTCCGCGGACTTCTGCAGGTCGGCGAGCGCCGCGCCGTTGTCCTGCCAGCCGTCCTCGATGATCTTCGCGTAGCCGGGGATGACGTACGCAAAGAGCCGCGGCGTCGCATCACGGGTCGACCAGACGAACTGCGGCGTGAAGCCGACGCCGGTGAACATGACCAGGTCGACCGTGCGGGTCGCGTCGCCGTGGCGAACCTGCGCCTCGCCGACTTTGCGCGCGGTCAGCGTGCCGGTCGGGATCAACGGCAGCTTGCCGTCGGTCCGCTTGGCGAGCGCGCCGAGCAGCACCGAGGCGCCATCGGGAGAGCCACCGAGCGAGGAGTAAAGCGCGGCGCCTTCGACAGTTTGCCGCCCCGAGTCGGACGTCGTCTTCCAGCGCACCTCGTTGCCCTTGCGCGAGAAGGTCTCGTCGACCGGCGCACCGAACGTCGACGTGCCCTTGGCGCTGTAGCTGGTATACGTCCCGTCCGGCGCAAGCCGATACTGTTCCTTGATGGTCGGTCCGCGGCCGTTGTCCTTGAAATCGAAGTCGACCGTGGTGAGCCCGTTGTCGGCCCGGGTGACGATCTGGTGTCCGCCGACGGTGCCGGCTTCCATGATCACGGTGTAACGCAGTGTCTCGGCCGCCTCGGTGGAGGCGCCGGCGCAGAGCAGCAAAACCGACCCGCACCATTTGTAGATGTTCTTCAAGTCTGTCCCCCCTGCCCCGGAGTCAGGGGCACAAGGCGCGCATCATGCCGCCGCGCGGGCATGATTGGAATGGGGCTCGATCGTGCATACTGCACGGGTCATCGATAGTCGCGCCAGGTCACGCATGAACGCTTTCGTCACTCGCCGCCGCGCGATCGCCGGTGCAGTCTGCGGCACGCTGGCGGCCGCGCTGCCTTGGACGGCAAGCCGGGCCGCCGACGCGTGGCGCGGGTACGGCAATGCGATGGTGATCGACGGTTGCGGCGCGCCGGGTGGCAGCCGTGCGGAGGAAGGCGCGGCGCTGGCCGCCGAATTCGTCGCCGACGTGCAGCGCTCGGGCCTGACCTGCATCAACGTCACCGTCGGCATGGTGGGCACGCACCCTCCGGACGCAGCGTTCGCCCAGGCGGTGAAGGACATCGAGTACTGGGAAGCACAGGTCGATGCGCACCCGGACGTGTTTGCCCGGATCCGCGACGCAGCCGATCTCGATGCAGCGAAAGCCGCGGGTCGCACCGGCCTGTCGTACGCGTTCCAGGACGGCGTCCCCTTCCAGGAAGACCTGTCGCGGCTCGAGACCTTCCATCGCCTCGGCGTGCGGGTGATCCAGCCGACGTACAACCGCCGCAACCTGCTCGGCGATGGCTGCCTCGAACCAGCCAATGCCGGTTTGAGCAAGGCCGGCGTCGAGGCCGTGCAGCGCATGAATGCGCTCGGCATCCTCGTCGACCTCAGCCATTGCGGGCGCCAGACGGCCGCCGACGCCATCCGCGTCTCGACCCGGCCGGTCGCGTTCACGCACACCGGCTGCGCGGCGCTGGCCGATCACCCCCGCAATCGCACGGACGCCGAATTGAAGGCCGTCGCCGACAAGGGCGGCGTCGCCGGCATCTATTTCATGCCCTATCTCGTCGTCGGCAAGCAGCCGACGGCCGAGTTCGTGATCCGGCACCTCGAACACGCAATCCAGGCGGCGGGTGAAGACCACGTCTCGATCGGCACCGACGGCGGCGTGTCCGCGGAAGTCGTGGACGACGCGTTCCGGCAGAATTTCGCGAGGAGCACGCAGGCGCGCACGGCGGCCGGCATCGCCGCGCCCGGCGAGGTGGACGGCGCCTATCTGTTCGCGTCCGACCTCAATACGCCGCGCAGGCTCGAAACCCTCGCCACGCTGCTGTCGGCGCGCGGGCATTCCGACGCGCGCATCGAAAAGATCCTCGGCGCGAACCTGCGGCGAGTCTTCGCCAGTGTCTGGACCCCAGGAGTACGCACATGAATCAGCCCGGCAAGCGCGTCGCGAAACGGCTCGAGAAGCTGGCCAGGACGCCGATCGCCGACAACGAGGACGACGTGTCCGAACTGTCGAAGGCAGAGCTGAAGATCCTCAAGCGCCGGCTGGCCGACGCCGAGGACCGCACGCGTTACCTGCTCGCGAGCGAGTTGAGTCCGCAATTCGCGCTCTACTACCTGGTCGCCGACGACGTGTGGGTGATGAACCAGCCGCAGAAGGCGACGTTGTTCAAGCGCAAGGCCGCCGCGAAGGCCATCCGGAAGCTGCTCGGGCCGAACACCACCGTGGTCGAATGCAAGGTCGGATACGCGCGGCAGGCTGGCCGCGCTGTCGCTGGCCGAGCCGAAGCGCAAGAAGGCCGCGCGCAGAAAGCGTTAGCGGGGCTCGTCGCGCCGCCAGGGGCGCCAGACCAATAGGACGACGGCCGCGGCGGTGCCAAGCACCATCAGCGCCATGCGAGCGTAGACGGCGAACCACGGAATGCCGATGTCGACGCCGCGCGCATGCAGCAGGTTGACCCAGCGCATTGCGACGGAGCCGTCGAACATCCACCGGCTGCCCAGGTGCACGGAGGCGAGCAGGTAGAGCGCCGCCGCCATCACGCGCAGCTTGCGGTCGAGCCGGTCGCCCGCCGAATACGCGGCGACGATCACCGCGAACGTGATCGTCAGCCAGAACTGGAACTGCAGGTCGATGTTGCCGCGCTGGGTCAACACGAGGTTGAGCAGGTCCGACGTCGAAATATCGTTCATCGGCGGCGACTCCCGTTGAAATAGAAAGCCATCCCCACGCCGATCAGCAGCGCGCAGCCGCCCACGACCTTGACGAGGAACCGCATCGGGCTGCCGGCGTCCGGCGGCACCGCCGACGTCACGACGGCGAAGGCGGTGGTCGTGAATCCCAGGCCCGCCCACACCCAGCACGCGATGCGCCCGCCCGGCACCAGCGTGATGCCTGCGTCGCGTCCGGCCGCGCGCCGGCGCAGCACGGGCAGCGACGCAAAGATGTAGAGCAGCGGCAGCAGCGACAGGATCACGGTCATGTCGAGCAGTACCACGTACGCTTCGTGGATCGTCGAACCCGAGAGCGAGGCCAGCAGGATCAGGCTCGTGATCGTGGCCTGCACCAGCAGCGCGATCCACGGCGTGCCGAAGCGCGGGTGCAGGCGGGCCAGCGGCGCCGGAAGGTAGCGATCGACGCCGACCACGAGGGGCAGGCGCGCCGTGGCCGAGACGAAGGCGCTGAGCCCGCCGATGTTCGCCACGAGCAGCAGCACGGCGCCCACCGACCCGAACCAGGGAATGCCGAGCCGGGTGCCGACGGCTTCGAGCGCCTGCGGGATGCCGGCGATGATGTCGACTTGTCCATGTGGCAGCGCGACCAGCAACGCGGCCGTGCCCACCATGTAGATCAAGGCGATCGAGGTGGTCGAGATCAGGATCGCGCGCGGCATCACCTTGCGCGGGTCGCGGATCTCGCCGCCCATGATGGGCCCGAGTTCGAGGCCGGAGTAGGCGAGCGCCATCGTCGCAAGCGTGGTGTAGGTCGCGAATGAACCGAGGTCGGGCGCGACCGTGGCCGGCGTGATCGACGTGGCCGCGCCAAAGCGATGCCACGCATACGCGCCCGCGGCCACGATCAGGACCGCGGCGACCCAGGTGGCGCTGCCGCCGAGGTTCTGCAACCACTTCGCGCGTCCGAGGCCGAGCACGTTGAGCAGCGTGGCGCCCCAGAGCACGATCAGTGCGAACGCCGCGTGGAAGCCGGGGTCGCCGGCGAGGTGCAGCCAGCGATCGCCGGCGACGTGGCAGAACACGCCCGAACCGAACAGCAGCATCGACGGGAAGAAGACCAGGTTCGACACCCAGTAGGTCCAGCCCGCGATGAAGCCGTGCGCGTCGCCGAAGGCTTCCTTGGCCCACAGGTACAGCCCGCCTTCGCCGGGAATGCGCGAACTGAGTTCCAGCACCGCCATGCCGAGCGGGATGAAGAATGCCAGCAGGCCGAGGGCCCAGAGCGCGAGGCTCGACGGCCCGATCTGCGCCGCGGTGGAAAGCCAGCGCAGGCCGACGATCGCCGAGATGTTGAGCAGCACGACGTCGCGCAGCCCGAGCACCCGGTGCAGCTGCACGCCACCCGATTGCGATGCCCCCATCACGCTGCGCCTCCCTGCTCGACTCTGCCGACGCGCGAAGCTAGCAGAGATCGGCGCGCGCGGCTCCGGTTTCGAGTTCCAGGGTACCGGTCACCCGCCCGGTGCGCGCCGGGCGAGCCCGTAGACGGCGAGCGCCGAATGCGCCGGATCGAGCGCGCCGGAATCGAGCAGCGTGATCGGGCCGCAGACGACCGGGTCGGTGTCGGCCAGCAGGCGCATCAGGATCGACTGGTCCGCGAGGTCCCACTCGGCCGACCCGGGCGACAGGTGCGGCAACGCGTATTCCGCCGCGGCCAGCGTGGGATCGGACAACAGGCTGCGCGCGCGCTGTAACAGCGTTTCCGTCACGCCCGCCGCGAGACGGTCGAGAAAAAAGCCCTCGTCCGGACGGCCGTCGGCCCACATGCGCTCGGCGAGCACAGTGGCCTCGCTGCCCGAGCTGGCCGCCACCACCGCAAGCGCAGGCGCCTCGAGAGCACGCAGTCGTTCGGCCAATGCCACGCTGGTCAGCACGTCGCCGGTCTCGAGCGTCACGCGATCGAGGCCGAGGGCGGTAATCGACAACCGGCGCGCGGCGAGGAACGGCCGGCCATGCTGCGCATACCACTCGCGTGCGCCGCGAGCGCGTTGCTGCAACGGAGCCGACAAAGGTCGGTTGAGCGGCCAGGTCAGCAGGCGCAGGTAATCGTTCTCCGGCACGCCGTGCGCCAGTTCGGACGCCGAAACCTCGATGCGCCGGGTGTCGCTCATGGGGCGTTGTACGGCGAATCGCGTCAGGCCGGCCCTCGCAACCACTTGCGCAGCTGCGTATAGACCTCACGGCGATGCAGCAGCTCGAGGTGCCCCATCTTGCTGCCGACCCACTGCTGCTCGGCCGGGATGCCGAAGGTGCGGGCCGGGTCCGTGTGCTGGCCGAGCGCGCTGTCCAGCGGCACGAGGCCATCGCCGATGAGATTCTCGCCGACGAGGTGACGGCGGTTGCCGACGACGGCCGCAGCCGCGTAGCACGCCACGCCTTCGGGCAACGGCACGAACTCCTGCTCCACGGCGGTGATGCTGCCGTAGCGCAGGTCCATGATGCCCGCGCTCCGCGCCTTGCCGATCTTCGTGAATGGCGCGACGTAGGGGCTCAATTCCATCACGTAATCGAGGCGGTGACCGCCTCGCTCGAGCGGCGCCCCATGCAGCGGCGTGCCGAGAAACACGAGACGACGCAGGCGCGCGGGCCAGTCGTGACCGGCCCGCCGGCCGTGGTGCGCGGCGCTGCGCGCCACCAGTCCACCCATGCTGTGCCCGACGATCGCGAGTTCGGTAATCGGCTGCGGCCAGTGGCACAACAGGGTCTCGAGCAGCGCGGCGAAGTCGTTGCCATTGTCCGCAATCGAGCGCCCGCTGTTGTAGCGCAGGTGGACCGGGGTGTAGCCGAGCGAGGCCGCCAGCGCTTCGATCGGGCTGCTGCCTTCGTGGGTCCAATGCGACTCGTTGAGGCAAAGGCCGTGCACCAGCACCATCACGCGGCCCGTCGCGTCCGGCAACGCATCGGCCGGCCGCATCGGGTCGACGCGTCGACCGCCGTGGCGCAGGTGCATCCCGATGGCGAGCGGATTGGCCGTGCGCTCGAGGTGATCGCCATAGACACCGTTGACGATCGAGACCCACACGTCGCGCGTGGGGTGGTGCTCGCCCTCCGGCAGCAAGGCGGCGAGCGGCGCGAGGCCGGCGTCGACGCCGCGGCCGATCAGGTGCGTAGCCCCGCGCACGCTGCGATACACGAGGCCGGTGATGCCGCGCGTCACGTCGGCCCGCGAGTCGCCGAGCGGCGCCGGCCGCAACTGGATCGTGTGATGCATCTTCTCGACCAGCGCGGTGATGCCGGTGGTCGCGTCGAACGCGAGCCGGGCGGCGCCGCGCAGGTCGGAGAGCTGGTTACGGTTGATCGTGGACATGTGGACTCCGGGTTTCAGTCGCTCAATGCCTTGATGACGGCGACGGGGTCGTTGCGGATCGCGCGCAGCAGCGCTCGCGCGGCGCCGGTGGGATCGCGCCGGCCCTGCTCCCAGTTGCGCAGCGTCGCCACCTCGATGGACAGCAGTTCGGCGAACTTGGCCTGGCTCAGGCCGGTGACCGCGCGGATCGCGCGCACATCGATCCCGTCGACGGGCGGTCGCGCCGGCGGATTCAAGCCCGCCAGTCGCGCAAGCCGCTCGAGCCGCTCGATCCGGCGACGGCGGATGCGCCGGGCGTTGTGCAGCAGCTGTTCGAACGGGTCGAGACGGGGCATGCGCCGGACCCTACGCCAGTGGCGCAGGTGCGTCAATGGCGTATACCCAACGGCGCGTGCGCCGCGACTCGGGGAACGCGGCGGCGCAACGCCGCGCTGGATCGCGGTCGAGCCACGGGATTCGTGTAACGTGCGGCCATGGAGATGTCGCCGGGACAGCGTCTCAAGAACGTCCTCGGGGGATCCGCCGGCAGCTTCGTCGAGTGGTTCGACTGGTTCGCCTACGCTTCCTTCGCCCTCTATTTCTCGCGCGCGTTCTTCCCCGCTGGCGACCAGACGGCTCAGCTGCTCAACGCCGCCTTCGTCTTCGCCGGCGGATTCCTGGCGCGGCCGCTCGGGGCGCTGCTGCTCGGCGTCTATGCCGACCGGGCCGGCCGTCGCGCGGCGCTCACCTTGTCGGTCGGCATGATGTGCGGCGGCTCGCTGCTGATCGCGCTGATCCCGACCGGCCTCGGCTGGGTGTCGCCCCTGCTGCTGGTCCTCGCGCGATTGCTGCAGGGCCTGTCGGTCGGCGGCGAGTATGGCGCGTCGGCCACCTACGTCAGCGAGATGGCGGACCCGCGGCGCCGTGGCTTCTGGTCGGGCTTCCTGTACGTGACGATCATCGGCGGCCAGCTGGCCGCGATGCTGCTGCAGGTGCTGTTGCAGCGACTGCTGACCGAGGACCAGCTGTACGCATGGGGCTGGCGCGTGCCGTTCGTCGTCGGTGCGACGATGGCCGTCGTGGTGTACTGGATCCGCCGCAACCTGCACGAGACGGCTTCGTTTGCCCGCGGTGCGGCCGGGCGGCGCGATCGCGGACGGGCGCTCGCGCTGTTCACGCAGTACCCGCGCGAGACGGCCATCGTGCTGGTGCTGACGGCGGGCGGCGGCACCGGCTTTTACACGTACACGACCTACATGCAGAAGCTGCTGGTCAATTCCGCCGGGATGGACAAGGCGGTCGTCTCGCAGGTGATGGCCGCGGTGCTGACCACGTTCCTGTTCTTCCCGCCGCTGGTCGGCTGGTTCGCCGACCGCTACGGTCGCCACCGCACGCTGGCGCTCTCGTTCGGCGCCGGCGCGCTGGTCGCGGTGCCGGTGCTGACGACACTCTCGCGTGCGACGAGCCCGCTCGCCGTCTATGGCCTATGCCTCGTGCCGCTGCTCGCGCTCTCCGGGTACACCGCGCTCAGCGCGATCATCAAGGCCGAGCTGTATCCGGCGCACGTGCGCGCGTTGGGTGTTTCGCTGCCTTATGCGATCGCCATGGCGATTTTCGGCGGCAATGCCGAGACGGCGGCGCTGTGGTTCAAGAAAATCGGGCACGAGACGGGCTTTTTCTGGCTGGTCGCCACCATCATGGCGGCCGCGTTCGTCGTGGCGCTAGTCATGCGCAAGACCGAACGGCACGGGCTCATCCGCGAGGACTGAGCCGCAGAGCCGGTCGGGACGCTGCTAGGCCTTCTTGCTGCCGCCGAATATCCAGCCGACCAGGCGCCGGATCACCCCCGGCTCATCTCGGGACGTCACGATGATCCGGGACGGCGGGCGCGGCGGGCCGCGGTAAGACTGCGCCGACTTCACGGCGCCCTCCCCGCTGCGATTGTACGGATTGTAGTCGCCGTCCGACGACGCAACGGGTACCTCCTCCGGCAGCCCCGCGCGCTGCCGGGCGATAGCCGTCTCCTCGATGCTCAAGTTCGATGCGACGGCGCGCGCAGATCGTTCACTTTGGCTCATGAGTTTGCAGATGTCCTGAGTTTCGAGGCGACAAGCCAGATTTTGCACAAGCCGGCGGGGCGGGAACAGTCTTCACGTTTTTCGCCGCTCTGAAACCGTGATGCGGCACACACCTCGGGACGAGAGCGTCGCTCGCTGACCGGCAGGACTCGCAAGCGGGGACCGAGCGTGCCCGCAGCCGCCTACCGTCGCGAGCGAGGCCGCGCGCCCATCCACTCCTGCAGCCGGTCGAGGAGGCCAGGCTTTGAGCGCGACGTCACGATGATCCGGGACTGCTGACGCGGCGGGCTACGGTGAGCCGGTGCCGACTTCGCGGCGTACTCCCCGTTGCGATTGTAGGGATTGGAGCCGCCGCCCGCCCCCATCGGCAGGGGTGCAGCCAGCCTGGCGGAACCTGCCGTTGCCGCCTGTCTCTCGACCTGCGGCGCCTGGCGTCGCCGGGCGATCGCGGTGGTCTCGATGCTGAGTTGCGGCACGTCGAGCTTGCGCACGAGTGTCGTGCTCGCGTCACGCACGAACCCCTTGTCCGCCGTGCGCCATTCCCACACGGCGTTGCCGCGTGCGTCGAACCCGACGCGACCCGAGACCTTGTCGTGCGCCGGCTCCGGTTCGCCGGTCGAGGTCGGCAGTGTCGGGGTGACTCGTCGAAAAGCTCGCAGCGTGAAGCTCATGAACGTTCCATGCCACAGGGCGTGTCGGGCGCGCAAAGCACGTGCCCGGCAGGATTCTGCAGCACGAGCGGGGCATCCCGCGGTTTGCGTTCAGCCGGCGAGGCGCGAAATGTGATGCCGCTCACACCCGCTGCCGTGACTATCCTCGCCGGGACTCAGGTGGCCGGCAAATCCAGGATATCCGTGTTCTGCGACGTCACGATGCGCCACCCAGCGTCGGTCTTCTGCAGCACGTGGACGATGATGCCGCGGCGCTTGTCGCCGATTTTCCAGCCGGGCGCGCCGAGGTCGCCGGTCATCGACCAGGTGTCGTGAACGACGGCCGCCGTGGGCGCGACGAAACGCACGGTCACGTCCTCGCTGACGAGCAGCGTTTGGCGCATGCGCTTCTCATGGATGGCGACGTGCACGCCCACGATCTGCTGGACGCCTTTCATCCGCATGCCGATCACATTGACGAAGTCCGCGTCGGGCGCGAACAGGTCGACCAGCCGCTCCATCGTGTGCGCATTCCAGAGCTCGATAAACTTCGCGGCGACCGCGCGTACGGCCGCTGCATCCTTTGCGTCGACAATCATGGTGTGGCCCCGCGTTTCTGGAATTGGACGATAATCTGCGGATGACCCGCACGTCCAGAACGCTCGCACCCAGCACGTTGCGTATCGGCCGCCGCTATCGCCCCGGTCGCCTGAACGGCCCCTACGACGCACTGGTCATCGGCTCAGGCATCGGCGGTCTCACCACCGCTGCCCTGCTCTCGCAAATCGGCTGGCGCGTGGCTGTGCTCGAGCAGCATTACACGGCCGGCGGTGCCACGCACAGTTACGAGCGCAACGGCTATGAGTGGGACGTCGGCGTCCACTACCTCGGCGACATGGGCGCGCAGACGACCGCGCGCCGGATGATGGACTTCCTCACCGGCGGCCGGGTCGAGTGGGCACCGATGGATGCGCACTACGATCGGTTCTTCATCGGTGATCGGGTCTACGACGCGGTCGCGGGCCGTGAGGCCTATCGCGAGAACCTGCTCGCGCACTTTCCGCGCGAATCCCGCGCCATCGACGGCTATCTCGCACTGCTCGGTGACGTCGCGAAGGGCATGCGCACGTTTGCGATCGATCGCACGCTGCCGCCGTGGGCCGCGGCACTGGCCGGGCCGCTCCTGCGGCGGCGATTGCCGCGCAGCTTCGACCGCACGACGTGGGACGTGCTGTCCGAACTCACGGACGATCCCGAACTGATCGCCGTGCTCACCGGCCAGTGGGGCGACCTCGGCCTGCCGCCGAAGCGCTCGTCGTTCGTCATTCAGGCGCTGATCAGCAAACATTACCTGCACGGCGGGTTCTATCCGACCGGGGGTGCGTGGCGCATCGCGGACGCGATCCTGCCACGCATCCGCGCCACGGGCGGCGAAGTGTTCACCTACGCGCGCGTCGACGAAGTGCTGCTGCGTGACGGGCGGGTGCACGGCGTGCGGATGGCGGACGGCCACGAGATCGAATCGCGCCGGGTGATCTCGGACGCCGGTGCGGTGAACACATTTGCGCGGTTGTTGCCCGAATCGGCCGCGCGCGAGCACGGCTACGGCCGCCTGCTGCAGAAAGTGAAGCCGAGCATCGGTCACCTCGGCGTGTACATCGGCCTGAAGGGCACGGCCGATGAGCTCGGCCTGCCGAAGACGAACTACTGGATCTACCCGAGCCACGACTACGACGGCGACCTCGACCGCTTCCTCGCCGACCCGCACGGGCCATTTCCGGTCGTCTATATCTCGTTTCCCTCGGCGAAGGATCCGGATTTCCTGCGGCGGCACCCGGGCCGCTCGACGATCGAGATCGTGGCGCCCGCGCCGTACGAGATCTTCGAGCGCTGGGCCGGCCGCAGCTGGGGCAAGCGCGGCGACGACTACAACCTGTTGAAGCAATCGTTTGGCGAGCGACTGCTCGAGCATCTCTACGACAAGCTGCCGCAGGTGCGAGGCCGCGTCGATTACTGGGAAGTGTCGACTCCGCTTTCGATGCAGCACTTCTGCGGCTACGGGCGGGGCGAGTTGTACGGCCTCGACCACGACCCCGAACGCCTTCGGCAAGACTGGCTGCGGCCGCGCACGCGCGTGCCGGGACTGTGGCTCACTGGACAGGACGTGATGTCCTGCGGCGTCGCCGGCGCGATGATGGGCGGGCTGGCGTCCGCAACGTCCATGGTCGGCGTGCGGCGCATGGCCCCGGTGATGAAACGTATCTTCGGCTGAAGTCTCCCGCTCCCGCGGGCCGATTCGACGGTCGCTATGTCGCCCATCGCACAGACGAGTGCAGCGCGAAGGGCGACAGTGTGCTGGGAGCACGCTTTGGAGACCACGATGACCAACAGCACTGTGGAACACGATCGAGGCCAGTCCCCGGGCGCAAACACCGAAATGAGCGCACCGGTGGAACACACATTCGCCCATTCCATCGATCCGGACGCCGAGGAAGCCTACTGGCGCGAGAACTTCGCGCGCCGGCCCTACGTGACGCGCGGTGAAACGTTCAACGAATATCGTCCCGCGTATCGTTACGGCGTCGATGCCCACCGACGGTTCGATGGCCGATCGTTCGACGACGTGGCATCGGAGTTGATGCGCGACTGGAACCACGTCAAGGGCACCTCGAGCCTGACGTGGGAAGACGCCGAGCACGCGGCTCGCGATGCCTGGCAGCGCGTCCACGACCTGGTCGAGCGCGCAATGCCGGGCGATTCCGACCACGACGGCCATTAGACACCGACGGTGCGTTGCCGCACGGACTGGCTGCGGGAGAGGGAGGACACTCCTGCCTCGCCCGCCGGCCCACGTCGAGCTCCCGCGCGGCGCCCTCCTGTCAATCCATCCCTTCCACGACTGGAGACACCCATGGTTCCGTCGAAAAGCCCCTATACCCCGAAGGTCTCCAGGACTTCGCACCCGACGCCGGATGCTCGAAGCGGACACCCGACCCTGACCACCTCACGTAAGGATCCAACGATGAACATCCACCACTCGATGAAGAATTCCTGGTTGCCGCTCGGCGCCGCCCTGGTCCTGTGCTTCGGCACCTACGTCGCGTATCCCGGCAGTGCCGCGGCGGGCGACGTGAAGGTGACGCTGACCGGCGAGCAGGAAACCCCGCCGATCAAGAGCCCGGGGACCGGCATGGGCACCATCAGCGTTGACGCGGACAAGTCGGTGCACGGCAGCGTGACGACCAAGGGCATCGACGGCATGGCGGCACACATCCACGAGGCCCCTGCGGGCAAGGCCGGCCCGGTCGTCATCCCGCTCGAGAAAAAGGGCGATACGTACTCGGTGCCCGAGGGCGCCAAACTGACGGACGCGCAGTTCGCGAGCTACCAGGCGGGCAAACTGTACGTGAACGTGCACACGGCGGCGCACAAGGACGGCGAGCTCCGCGGCCAGATCAAGCCCTGAACTCGACTTTCTTCGCACATTCGGAGTGCACCGAAGGCCATGCGGGACGAACGCATGGCCTTTGGTTTTGCTCCGAATGCGCGACGATGCCCCGCCCCCGGAGTGGCGTACAGTGACGGAACCCCGGGAGGCAACCATGAGCAAGGAAATCGTGCGCGGACAGAAAGTCGTGATCGAGTTCGACGGCTCGAAGTGCGTCCACTCACGCAACTGCGTCCTCGACCGGCCGGACGTCTTCGTGCCGAACGCGCCCGGCGAATGGATCCACCCGGATGCGGCAACGCCCGATGAAGTCATGGCCATCGCGCACAACTGTCCGAGCGGCGCGATCCGCGCCCACCGGCTGGACGGCGGCGCCGACGAGGCCGCGCCGCGGGTCAACACCGTGCGCGTGCTCGAGAACGGCCCGCTGGCGGTGCGCGCCACGCTGACGATCAAGGGCGAGGCGGCCGGGTATCGCGTCACGTTGTGCCGCTGCGGGCAATCGCAGCACAAGCCGTTCTGCGACGGCTCACATGCGACTACGGGCTTCGTCGCGACCGGCGAGCCGCTACCGAAGGAATCGCAGCCCCTGCCGATGCGCAACGGCGCCGTGAACGTCGAACCGCGACCGAACGGGCCGCTCAAGGTGACCGGGCCGCTCGAAGTGCTCACCGGCACCGGGCACACGGTCAACCGCGGCCAGGAGTTCTTCCTCTGCCGCTGCGGGCAGTCGAAGAACAAGCCCTATTGCGACGGCACCCACAAGGTCGCGGGATTCACGGCCGACTGAAGTCTCGGCGCCGCGCGGGTTGCGCCTGCCCGAAGGCGCTCGCCGGCGCCGGCATCTGCGCCGAGTCAGCCATCGCTGTCGAGCACGTCCACGTAGACCAGCCGCTTGCAGCGCGGACAGACCGTCGAATCGATCGCCTCGACTTCGAACCAGCGCCGACCACATTGGCAACGCACCTGCAGGATCCACTGCCCGACCGCACGCCCGGCGCCGTTCTCGACGACCTCGATGCCGACCAGGTTGCTGGTGATCTTCGGCAGGCGGTTCGTGTCCTCGAGGCCGTCCGTGTCGTCCGGCGCACCGCGCGGCTGACCTTCCGACAATGTGGGCGGCGGAGCTTCGCCGGCGACCTTGTGCTGCTTCATGACGGTACCTCCAGGGTCCACGGCGTTTCATTCGGTGCACGGCACGCCGTACTCAGCGACGACTTCGTCCTGTCACGCGCTTCCTGCCAGCGCTGCGTCCCTTCTTGAGCCGCTTCCGGCTTTCCGTATCGCTGCGACTGCAGCGTAGCTTGATGCGTTCCCAGGCCAGCCCGGTCACCGTTCTCTCGTCGGCGCGCATCGCGACCGGCCACCCTTTTTCGTCGAGCCGGGCGCGGACGATCCGGTCCACCTCGGCGATCGCTTTCGCCAAAGTTGCGGCCGATGGCGCCACGGTGCGTACCGTTGCGCGCGGGCGCCGCCCGGCTTTGCCGTCGTGATCGTCGAAGAATACCCGACCGACCACCCGTGCCCAGTCCCGGCGGGCCAACTCGGCACGCTTGGGATAACGCGCAACATACTCCTCCACGACCGCCAGGATGACGATCATGGCGTCCCCGATCGGGGCGATCCTCTCGAGGCCCGCAACGCCGAGCGTCGCGGCCGTGACCGGGCGTTTGGCCGATTTGCGCGTCTTCGGCGAGCGGGTGGGCAAGCGTGCGGCCTCCGATTTCCGGCGCCGACATTGGCTGATCCTGGCGCGCCGAGCCGATCCAGCCGGCTGCAGGCAGGCCCCGGACGTCTCCGGACGTTTCCGCGGAAACGCCGGAGGGGGAGAGTGCGGGATTTGGCGGCTGGATGTCTACGCCCCCCGGGGCGAACCGGCCGACGGTGCCAAAGAGTGCGTGGCGAGGACCGAGTCACAGCCTCATCAGCGAATGCCATTTCCGGCCTTTCAGGCTCGAATTTCGGATTGCCGCCCGCGGGCACGCACTTTGAACATCGAGGTTGGCCGGTGCTAGAGTTTCGACGTGGCCACGCCCAAAGATGACCTTGTCCGCCTGCTGCAACAGCAGCCCGACGACAGTTCACGTGAAGAACTGATTCGTGAGCTGGCGTTCAGCTTGATGGTCCAGCGTGGCCTTGCCGACTCCGATGCACGCCGCGTCGTCGCCGACGACGAATTGGCACATCGGATTCGGCAGTGGCACAGATAGACTGGACTCGGGAGGCGCAGATCTGGCTGCGCGACATCTATGAGTTCATCGCGGCAGACAATCCCCGAGCCGCGGCCAGCATCATTCAGGACATCTACACGGTGGCGCAGGGGCTCCGCGACCACCCCAGGCTAGGGCGTCGCTATGAACACATCAGCGACCGGGAGATTCGCATTCTCGTGCACGGTCACTATCGCATCGCGTACTTGATCCGCGATGAGCACGAAAACATCGACATCCTCGGGGTGTTTCATTTCGCGCTGCCGATTGACCGCTATCTCCTGTAACCGTAGGAACCGCGTCTCGGCCACGCGGTGCGCGATGTCGCGGTTGATCGCGGCTCGGGCGGCTAGTCGCCGGGGAGCCCGAGTAGTTCGACCGTCCGCTCGTCCCGCCGGCCGGCGAAATACTGGTCGAGCACGCGCTCGAATACCGAGCCTGGCGCGCTCACGCTCGCAAACAGCGTCGCGCTCGAACAGAACTTCAGGTCGTCGGGCGACCCGAAGATTTCGTACGCGGACCGGCCCGCGACTGACAGGGCCGCCTCGCAGCATTCGACGAGACGGACGCCGAGCACCGGGTGCGCGAGGTACGCCCTCGCCTCGTCGGCGTCGCGAATCGCGTAGCGCTGCGACATCGCGCTGAACCCCAGCCCCGCGACCTGCGGGAAGACGTACCACATCCAGTGCGAGCGCTTGCGGCCGGCGCGCACCTCGGCCAGCGCGGTTTCGTACTTGCCTTGCTGCGCATCGAGGAAGCGGTCGAGGTCGTACGGCGTCACGGATATTCTTTCTCGATCAATGCCGTGATTTCCTCCGCCAACTTGCGCAGTCGCGGCAGCTCGCCCTCGACCCGGGGACTGATCATCGCGCGAACGTCGAGCATCGCATTGACCATCACGTTCACGTCGGTCACGTTCTTCGTGATCAGCGGCAGTTTCTGGGCCTGCATCTGCCGCCAGGTGTCCGTCGCCGTGAGGCCGAAGAATCCCTTTTCGTAGTCGCCGTCCGGGATCCGGTTCACGTATGCCCGGACTTCGCCGAGCTGCGAGTAGTTCATGTCGACCACGCGCTCCGCGCTCGCCCCGGCCTCCCGGATTACGTTGGAATCATCGACGAAGTCCTGGTCGAGGTGGTGGGTCAGCGCGTCGTACGCGGAAATCTTCGCGACCAGTGCCTGGTTGCGCATCTGCTGCAGCGCGCCCGAGGCCTTCAGCCGCTCGAGCGAGGCGCGATTCCACGCATACGGCCGATAGACCGAACCGTACGTGTAGAACAACAGGTCGGCGTTGGCGAGCTGGCCGATGGGCTTGCCGCGGGTGTAATCGGCCAGCCCGTCGACCTGCCGCATCAGCGTGCGGATCTGCCCGTCGACCGGCACCAGCATCCGCATGTCCGCGGCGAGGTCGCTCATGAGCGCCCGGGCGTAGACCCGGACCTGGTTCTGCTCGATGCGCTCGATCGTTCCAGTCGTTGATCTGCAGCGCGATCAGGATGCCGATGACGACGAGCACGATCTCGCCCAGCGCGTACCGCAGGTAACCGCCCGGCCGGCGCTCGGTGACGAACTCACCCCGATTTCGCTTGAAGACTCGAAACATGGCTGCGCCGATCTTACAGAAGCTGCCGCTGGTCGGCGGAATCCGCTGTGCTAAAGTCGCCGCCACACAAGTGGGGGAACCCTTGGCCGACATTTTCGTCTCGTATTCCCGGCAGGATAAAGCCCGGGTTCAGCCGCTGGTCGCCGCGCTCGAAGCCGAAGGATGGTCGGTCTGGTGGGATCCGGAGATCGCACCCGGCGATGAATTCGACAACCTGATCACCAAGGAACTCTCCGAGGCCAAGGCCATCATCGTGGTCTGGACGCCGCAGTCCGTGGACTCGCGCTGGGTGCGCGGCGAGGCCCGCGACGCATCCGACCGCGGCGCGCTGGTGCCGGTGCGTTTCGAGAACGCCCGCCTGCCGCTCGACTTCCGGGCCGTCCACTGCACCGACCTCGACGGCTGGGCCGAGGAACGCCAGGGCCCGGCGTTCCAGTCGCTGTGCAAGGCGCTCGAGTCGAAGCTCGGCGGCACCCGCAAGAAGAAGAAAGTCACGGCGATTGCCGTGCTGCCGCTCGCCAACATGAGCGCGGACCCGGAGAACGAATACTTCAGCGACGGCATGACCGAAGAGATCATCAACGCGCTGTCGAAGGTGCCGGGCATCCAGGTCGCCTCGCGCTCGTCGTCGTTCGCTTTCAAGGGCCGCAAGGACGTCGACGTGCGCCAGATCGGCGCGAAGCTCGGCGTCACGACGCTGCTCGAAGGCAGCGTGCGCAAGGTCGGCACCCGCATCCGCATCGCCGCGCAGCTGGTCAACGTCGAGAACGGTTACCAGATCTGGTCGGAAACCTACGACCGCCAGCTCGAGGACATCTTCGCGCTGCAGGACGAAATCTCGCGCTCGATCGTCGACGCGCTGAAGCTGCGGCTGGTCGACGACGCGGCGGCCGTCGTGCCGCCGACCAAGAGCCTCGACGCGTACACGACGTACCTGAAGGGCCGGTTCCACTTCAACAAGTTCACCGAGCTCGGATTGCGCAAAGCGTTCGACCTGTTCCAGAACGCGCTGTTGCAGGACCCGGGTTTCGCGCGGGCCTATGCCGGCATCGCCGACGTGTGGTGCGACCTCGCCGACGACTGGGTGGCGCCCGACGACGCATACCCGCGCGCGAAGTCCGCGGCCGAGCGCGCACTGCAGCGCGACCCCGAACTCGCCGACGCGATGATCTCGATCGGCAAGGTGCTGTGCTGGCACGAATGGAAGTTCGCCGAAGGCGTGCGCCACGTCGAGCGCGCGGTGGCGCTCAGCCCGAACAATGCCGAGGCGTTCTGGGTGCTGGGCACCGCATTGCCGCTGGTGGGGCGCCTGCCCGACGGCATCAAGGCCGTGCGTCGCGCGCTCGAGCTCGACCCGCTGCGCGTCGAATACTTCGGCTGGGCCACGCGGCTGCTGCTCTATTCGAAAGACTACGAGGCGGCGCTCAAGCAGGGCGCGGAAACCTTCGAGATCGACGAGAAGTACGGCCGCGGCTTCGTGTTCGTCGGCTCGGCGTATCTCGCCAAGGGCGATGCCGAGACCGCGCTCGACTGGTTCCAGCGCGGCCAGAGCCTCGACACGGCGGTGCGTTCGTACGACGCGATGATCGTCCGTGCGCTGGCGGCGCTCGGCCGGCGGGAAGAGGCGGAGGAGATCCTGGCGCGACTCGAGACCGAATCACGTCAGCAGTACGTGCGCGCGGAATACCTCGCGATGGGTCACGCCGCCGTCGGCGATCTCGACAGTGCATTCGCCGCACTCGACCGGGCCTACCAGGCGCGCTCGGCAGGCCTCATCTATCTGCACCTCGATCCGGGGTACGAGCCGCTGCGAGACGACCCGAGGTACAAGGACCTGGTGCAACGGATCGGGCTGAAGTAGCCGGCCGTCACGCAGTCTTTTTCGGCCGGCGTCCCTTTCCGGCTCGGGCCTTGCGAGGACCGGATTGATGGCTTGGCAGCGGCCGTGCCTTCCGGCCACGCACCGCGGCTTTCGATCCCTTCGCGGGCGCGACCAGGAAGGTGGCCTCCAGTTCGTCCAAAGCCTCGCCGAGGTGCAGCGCGAGTCGCTGCATGCTCGGGACGCTGTCGCGGCAGGCGACCAGGCCGAAATACAACCGGTCGGCGTAGCTGAGCACGGTGATGTTGAGCGCCATGCCGTGGCCGACCTGCGAGACCGGGTACCACGCGACCATTTCCGCGCCGTGGAAATAGAGCTTTTCGCGCGGCCCCGCCAGATTCGACACGATCAGATTGGTCACCGGCGGCATCAGCGCACCGACGCCCGGCAGGATCCCGAGCAGGACCGGCGACGAAACGATCATCGTGTAGCGCATGGCCGCCGTTTCCGTCATGCGCTTGAGGTGCGCCTTGCCCGCCTCCGCCGTCCGTCGGATGACGTCGAAGCGCTTGCGGACGTCGGCGATATCGGTGCCAAGGCGCGCGTTCAGAGTCGTCACGGCGTTGCCGCTCGTGGCGCCCTCCTCGTGGTGCAGTGCCATCGGCACGGAGGCGATCAGCGTGTGATCCGGCAACGCACCGAGTTCCTGGAGATAGCGACGCAGCGCACCGCTGCAGGCGGCCAGCACCACGTCGTTGACCGTGCCTCCGGCGGCCCGCCCGATCGCGTGGATGCGCGACAGGCTGGCCGAGTGCGTCGCCACGCGTCGCTGTTCCCCGACGCGAACGTTCAGCAGGGTGCGCGGCGCTTCAGCAATGGAGGCGAGGTTCGGGTCGTCGGCGATACCGAGCGCGGCCGTCACGACCGTCGACAGGCCCTGCAGCAGGCTCGGTAACGCGTCGACCTCCTTCTCGACCAGGGCCTGCCAACCGTCGGCGGCGTTGCCCTTGCGGAGCCGGCGCTCCACCTTGTGCCCGGATTCCATCGCCCAGAATGGCGGCCGGAAACTCTCGGCCTTGTCCGGCGTCAATGTCATCAGCTTCATGCTGGTGGCGCCGTCCACCAGCGAGTGATGCAACTTGCAGTAGATGGCGAACCGGCGGCCGGCGAGCCCCTCGATCAGGTGCAACTCCCAGAGCGGCTTCGACAGGTCCATCGGCAGCGAGTGCAGGCGCGACACCAGCCTGCCGAGTTCGCGCTCGCCGCCTGGGAACGGCAGCGCGGAATGGCGCAGGTGATAGTCGATGTCGGCGTTGTCGACGACCTCCCAACTCGGCAACAGCGTGCCGGTGATGCCGCCGCGCAGCTGGTACGTCAGTGGCGGCGCCGAAATCGGGTAGCTGCGCAGCTTGGCGAACAACTTCGACACGAAATGGGCCGGGGCGCCCGGCGGGATCTGAAAGATCTGCAGGCCGGCCACGTGCAGCGGCGTGTGCCGGGTCTCCGCCAGCAAGAAAGCGGCGTCCAGGGCGCTCAGGCGAATTCGTTCGGGCATTTCGGTGTTCCTGCAGACGACAGGTCCAACCTGTCGCAGGCTATGCCAATCGGTCCAATGCGCAATTCGGGATACGGGCGGTCAGGTAAGGACTAATCGCCTCTCTACTTCTTGTCGTAGGCCAGTTCGTCCAGCATCTGGGCGACGCGCCCCCAGTCGAGCCGCTTTTCGCTTTGCCGGCGTGCGCCCGTCCAGTAGAGCGAGCCCCGCCCGATCTGCAGCTCGCCCAGCTTTTCCTGGTGCTGGTAGATCTCGAGCTTGAGCGCCGATTTGGCTTTCACGAGCGTGAAGTTCTCGATCTCCGCTTTCACTTCGTACCGGCGCTCCAACGACCTGGCGCTGCGCCTGGTCTTCCTTCTCTTTGCTGCCATGACGCCCCCTCGGATGCCTCAAGCCTGGACGAAGGTCGTGAGACGTCGCCGCGTGCGTTCGCGAAGTGAACATTCGCGCAACGTATCCGCGAGTTGCTCCAGCTTCGGGATGCCGTACAGGATGACGGTGGCGAAACTGCTGTCGGACGATCGCAGATGCAGCAGGCAGTGCCCCACCAGGCGCATGCCGAGCGGCTTGTGCAGGTCGAAGTGATCGATGCGGAAGACTTCGACGCTGTCCTTGGTCTTCGACAGTATCCCGCGCTCGATGCGCACGCGCTGCGACGTAATCTCGTAGCGTGTGCCGATGGCCTTCAGCCAGTAGTAGACCCAGCCCAGGCCCAGCGTGAACACCACCACGATCCACTGCCACGCGCTGTAAATAGCCGCCGGGTGCCCGGTGTAGAGCATGGTCTCGACTTCCGCTTCGCGCGCCGCGGCAAAGGTCACCAGGTCCGTATTGCAGAACCGGCACTTGATGGCGACGGCCTTGATGGTTTCGCCGCAGACCGGACAAACTTTCGTGTCATCACTCATGCCGGCTACCCGCCCTTCACCTGAAGGTGGCAAGTATGCGCTCGCGCCTCAAAGTGGCAATTCGCTTACACGCAGGTTGCCCCGATCGGTATGATCGGCGGCCTTCGGGGCCATTGGCGGCCGCGGCGACGGAAGCAATGAAGACCCCCGCAGGGATGCAACACCTGATCGACGATGGCGTGATCGACGAAGTCGTCCAGTCGCTGAAGAGCGGCAAGGAGGCGACGGTCTACGTGGTGCGCTCGGGTGCGCACACCCGTTGCGCCAAGGTCTATCGAAACATGGCCCAGCGCAGCTTCCAGAAGCGCGCCCAGTACCAGGAAGGACGGAAGGTCCGCGGCAGCCGACAGGCCCGCGCGATCAGCAAGAGCACGAGTTTCGGCCGCAAGGAACAGGAGGCCGCCTGGAAGAACGCCGAGGTGGACGCGCTGTACCAGCTCGTGGCCGCCGGCGTCCGCGTGCCGAAGCCGTACGGCTATTTCGAAGGCGTCCTGATCATGGAAATGGTGACGGATGCGGCAGGGGACCCTGCGCCGCGCCTCGGAGAAGTGGAGCTTTCCGCCGAGACCGCCCGCGAGTACCACCGCTTCCTGATCCAGCAGGTCGTGCACATGCTGTGCATCGGCCTGATCCATGGCGACCTTTCCGAATTCAACGTGCTGGTCGCTCCCGACGGCCCGGTGATCATCGACCTGCCACAGGCCGTCAATGCGGCGGGTAACAACGCTGCGAAGGCCATGCTCGAACGAGACGTGAACAACCTGCGGTCCACACTGGGCCGCTTCGCGCCCGAGCTGCTCGCCACCGAATTCGCGCGGGAGATGTGGGCGCTGTTCGAGCAGGGTGAACTGCGACCGGACAGCGAACTCACGGGCCTCTTCGCGCTGGATGACACCGTCATCGATCCGGACAGCGTCATGATCGTCATCGACGATGCGCGCGAGGAAGAGATACAGCGCCAGCTTCGCCTGGCCGGCTAGCCGACTGCCTGAACCGCCGCAGGGCGACGGCGCTATGATCGGGCCGCCATGCAGATCATCGCGGTCTCGAACATCAAGGGCGGGGTCGGCAAGACGACCACGGCGGTCAACCTCGCCTACCTGGCGGCCGCCGCCGGGCGGGCGACCGCGCTGTGGGACCTCGATCCGCAGGGCGCCGCCACCTACACCCTCCGCGGCGAGCCGAACGAACGCGCGTCGGCGAAGAAACTCGTGCAGGGCAAGCAGGACCTGGCGGACTTCGCGGTCCCGACCGAGTACGAGAACCTCTACCTGGTGCCGGCCGACCTCTCCTACCGGGACTTCGACGTCCACATGAGCGAGCGCAAGCACCGCACGGAGCGGCTGCTGCGGATGAGCCGTTCGCTGGATGACTCCTTCGAATACCTGATGCTCGACTGCCCGCCCGGCATGTCGCTGCTGACCGAAAACGTGCTGCGCGCGGCCGACGCCATCATCGTGCCGATGCTGCCGGCGCCGCTCTCGCTGCGCATGCTCGATCAGCTCATGGCGTTCGTCGAGAGCGCGGGCTGGAAGGACCTGCGCATCCTGCCGTTCTTCTCGATGGTGGATCGCCGCCGCTCACTGCACGAGGAAATGATCGCCGACGCGCGATCGCGGTACCGGATCATCCTCTCGACCGAGGTGCCCTACTGGAGCGAGATCGAGCGGATGACCGTGCGGCGTGCACCGCTGCCCGCCTTTGCTCCCCACAGCCCGGCGGCGCAGGTGTACGCAGCGCTGTGGCGCGAGATCGCCCGCCGTCTTCCGAAGGTGTAAATCCATCGCAGTCGCGATGGGCCCAATACCCCGGACGCCTGCGGTGATGCGCGATCGCCACGACCTCGATATGCCCAGGCTTTTCGCGATAGACGACACTGAACGGAAATCTCCCGAGCAGATATCGTCGATAGGAATCACCCATCCGGGGCCAGCGCCGCGGATTCCCAGCAATGCGCACCATCGCCGAATCGAGTTCGACGAGGAAGATCTCCGCGATCATGGGATTGCGCTGGAGATACCAGCGGTAGGCTTTTGACGCGTCATCCTCTGCGAGAGGATGGAGTCGAATCGACCGGCGCTCAGCGACGGGGAGCGCGCATCAGCCGCTCCCGTGCAATCTCCCAAGGAATGGTCTGGACAGCCCCGGAATCGATCTCCCGGGCACGGCGATCGATTTCCTGAAGCCACGCGGCTTCGACACCCTGCTCGGTCTCCGGATCGAGACTGTCGATCAACAGACCGACCAGTTCTGCCCGATCCGACTCATCGAGCGCGAGAGCCTTGCGAAACAGGTCTTCGCGGGAAATTGCCATGGGCCAATCCTAGCACCATCCAAGGCGGGCACGGTCCGCGTACCATCTGCCCGCTCTGCAGCCGGGGCCACCCCGAAATGCGGCGTATTCGCCCGGAAATACCTGGCGCTTACTCCCGCGCGGTGTACGCCTCCAGCTCGCCGTAGCCGCGCTGGTCGATGTGATCGAGCCGCGCGTCCAGCGGCGGGTGCGTTTTGTACAGCTGCGCCAGGCTCGCCGACTCGCTGCCGAGCGCCATGAGTTTCTGCAGCACGGCGTACAGCGACAGCGGATTCATGCCGGAGCGGGCCAGGTAGAACTCCGCGGCTTCGTCCGAGCGAAACTCGGCCTCGCGATCCAGCGACGTCATCACGATGGCCGCGCCGTTCTTCTCGGCATAGCGCCGGGCGTAGCTGCCGGCGACAGTCTCGTTGCCGACGGTGACGTTCTTCATCGCCTCGTCCTTGCCCATGGCCGCCATTTCCTGCTTGTGGATCACGTTGTAGTGATCGCGCTGCACGCAGTGGCTGATCTCGTGCCCGAGCACGGCCGCGAGCTCGCTGTCCGACGCCAGCAGCTGGTACAGGCCGCGCGTGACCAGGATGAAGCCGCCCGGCGCCGCGAATGCGTTGACCTCGGGCGTGTCGATCACGCCGAAGGTCCACGGCAGCCCCGGACGACTCGTCTGCGAGGCAACCCAGCGCCCGACGATATTGACGCGTTGCTGCGCACCGTCGTCGTTCCACAACGGGCGCGCGCCGAGGATGCGGCCGGCGATTTCCGGGCCGAGCGCGATCTCTTCCGCCGCCAGTTCGTCCTCGGACTTCGCCTGCCGCCTTGGCGGCCGTGTCCAGCTTCGAGCCGACGTTGACGCCCAGTGAACCGAGCAGGCCGCCGACGGACTTCGCCAGCTCGGACTTCGAAGCGCCGGGGTCCGATGACGACTTCCCGGACTTCTTGGCAGGCTTGGCCTCACCGGCATACGCCACGGTGGTCGCCTGCCAGCCCTGCTGGGCCGCATACGCAGCGGCTGCGGACGCATCGGCCCGATGGCCGACCATCGCTTTCAGTTGCGCCTGGTTCATCGCAGCCGATTTCAGGTCGCTTTCGTCGATGCCGCGCACGCCGGCGGTCTCGGTGACGCGCCCCTTGCCGGCCTTGCCGCCCATCAGCACGCGCACGTTGGCTTCGCCATCCTCGGTGCCCGCATAAGCCACGCGCACGTCGTTGACCCGCACGAAGCCCGTCGCCTTGGCAGGCATCAGCAACTGGTACCACAGGCCCTGTTGCGCGGAAATCTTCACGGCCGCGTTCTGCTGCAGCGTCGCGACCTTGGGCGCGTCGAACTTGGGCTGGGCATACACGTCGGCGGTCGGCTTGTGCACGACGGCCGCCAACTCCGCGGCACTCGCGCCCGACGCCAGCAGAGCGGCCGCGACCAGGATGAATGGAATGCTGCGCATCACGAGCCTCCCGACGACACGTCCGTATGATCGAAGAACACCGTTCGCCGCGCCAGCGGCGTTTCGCTCGAGGCGGCCACCACCTGGCCGACCAGCTCGCGCAGGCGCCGGCGCTCGCCGCGATCGCTGTCCGGGGCGCCATCATCGATCTCGGCACAGCCGAATGCCAGCCGCACGCTGCCATCGTCGGGCAAGCGCGCGTCATATTCCGCCAGCTGCCGTTCGAGCCTTTCGAGATCATGCCTGGCAGCGGCGCGCGCTGCAGCTTCGCTTTCGCCGTGCCACACCAGCACCATCAGGTCGTCCAGGGCCTCGTGCAGCCAGCTCTTGCGTTCCACCACGCCTTCCAGCATCACCGCGTCGCTGCCCGCATACAGGAAGCGTCGCAGCCGGCGACGGTATTCTCGCCGCCGTCTCGCCGCAGCCTTCTTGCCGAGTTGAACGTCAGGCACGAAACGCAGCCGCGCGATTGCCAGCCAGCGATCCTTGTCCGGTTCGAATTCCGGCAGGAAATCGCCATTGCCGACCGCGCGGCCGCGCTGCACGCCGGCATACAGGCGACACAGGCCGAAGATCAGGCTGACGAAGCCGACGCTGGCGAAGACGTCGAAGAAGAACCCGAAGAACGTGAGACCCACGAATGCGGCCGTCAACATCGTCAGGTTGGCGGCGACGAAGACCGAGTCGATGTCGTTGGCCGGTTCGCCGCGCTAGAAAGCGAATGTGGTCAGCGTGGCCAGCAACATGGCAATGACATATTTCAGCCACGCGGGCGGCGCTCGAATCGCGCTGTCGGCGATCAGTGCTTCGGTGGCTTCGGCCATGACTTCCACACCCGGCATGACGGGGTCGACGGGAGTGGGCTTGGCATCGTTGAGTCCGGAGGCCGTATACCCGACCAGCGCCACGCGACCCTTCAGTGCAGGCGGCTTGGTCTTCGCATCGCGACAGACGGGCTGGCCGGTCAGCAGGTCGGCGGCGCTGATGCGTGGCAGCCGGGTGCCCTGTCGCCAGTTCGGCCGCACCGTGGCGGCGAAGTCTCGCGGGTGATCTCCCCGTGGTCGTCGCCGCCAGCCGCAATGGCAGCGAGACCAGGGCCCAGTCGCCGGCCGTCTCGCGCAACGGTATGTCGCGCAATATGCCGTCCTCGTTGCGCGTGACGTTGGCGATCGCGCTGTTTGCGGCCATCGCCTTGCCGTAGGGCAGCAGCAACGCGACCCTTGGATCGTCGTGCGGATGGCGCTTGAGCGCGAACGCCGCCGGGGCCTGCGAGGCCCGCAATGGCGATCCCGCGTCGTAATCCGGGTGCAGTCGCGTGGAACTGAACACGAACCGGCCGGCGCCACCCTTGGCCATCGCTTCCAGGGTTTGATCACCGGCCGGATCGGTTTGCGAGAGATCGGTGAACAGCACGTCGTAGCCGACCGCGCGCACCTCGGCGCGGTCGAGCTGGTCGAGCAGGTCCGCGTGCCGTTGCCGGCTCCACGGCCAGCCGCCCTCGTTGCGCGCGCGGAAATATTCGATCGAGCACTCGTCGATTTCGACCACGACCACGCGGCCGGACGGCTTCGGCTCGAACGGACGCCACTGCACCACGCGATCGAAGATCGCATCCTCAGCCGAGTTGAGCGAGCGTGGGTGGCTCCAGTCCCAGCCGAGCCAGGCGATCGCGCCGAGCGCGAGCAGCGGATAGAACGCGAACTTCAGCCGGAACGCGACTCGCGAGAACGGCCGCCGGTAGCTGCGCTCGACCTTGGTCCACGCGCGGATGAAGCCGTCGCCGAACGCGGCCAGGCTTGCGTCGAGCCAGGACAGCATCCGGTTCTTCAGCCTGCCGAGCATCGCCCGTCCCCCTCGAGACAAATGATGACAGGTTTGGCTGGCGCC
>CAWJMS010000028.1:0-8948 GCA_963843985.1 uncultured Gammaproteobacteria bacterium
GTCATGTGGTGGTCTCCCAGGGCTCCGACAATACCGGCGCTTCGCTGCAGCAGGACTTCCTGACGCAGGCGTTCGTGCCGGCGAGCGGTCCCAACCCCACCGACCTGTTGTACGACGACACATTCAACAGCCAGGTCTACGCGGGCTTCGGGCAGCTCGCCTACGACGTGACCGAAGGCGTCGAGGTGGCGCTGGCGTTGCGCTATGACTCGGAGCAGCGCGACGTCGACAACAACGTCCCGACGGGCGCCAACGCGTTTGCGCAGACCCCGACATTCGCGTTCTTCTCGAACCCGTACATCAATCCCGCGTACACGGTGAACCCGGCGTTCGCGACCTCGGGCATCCCGAGCCGGTCCAAGAACTACAGCCAGTTCCAGCCGAAGCTCTCGGTGAACTGGAAGGCCACCGATGACGTATCGATTTACGCTTCGTATGGCTACGGATTCAGGAGTGGCGGCTTCAACTCGTCAGGCAGCGAAGCCACGGTCAACACCTTCTATAACAATGCGGCCATACCCGGGCAGGACCTGTGCCTCGGGCCCAGCACCGACTTCGATACGACCTTTGGCTTCACCCTGCCGCTGGGTCCGCCGGTGTGCACGGCGACCTCGGTTCACAACCTGACCGACGTCCATGACGACTACAAGAAAGAGGTATCGAAAGCAGCGGAGGCCGGTTTCAAGGCAAATCTGCTGGACCGCACGCTCGCGATCAATGGCGCGATCTACCAGACCAAGGTCGAAGACATGCAGTTCTTCAACTTCTTCGCCGGTCCATTCGGCCTGCTGAGGGTCGTGACGAATATCGACGAGGTGACGATCAAGGGCGCCGAGTTCGACTTCCGCTGGCGCGCGACCGATGGCTTCTCGGTATTCGGCGGCATCGGATTGACCGACGGCAAGATCGACCGCTACAACGGCCGGCCGTACACCAATGGCAACAAGCTGCCCTACTCGCCGGAATACACCGGCAACCTCGGCGCCGAGCTGACCGTCCCGATGGGCGGCTCAGGACTGGACCTGATCGCCCGCGTCGACGCCTCGTTCGTCGGCGAAACCTGGTTCCACCCGGTGCAGAACGAGACGGTGCCGAACCTGGTGACCCAGTTCGGCTTTCGCCAGGGAAACTACAGCAGCAGAAGCGCGATCCCTATGAGGTCATCAACGCGCGCCTGACGCTGCGGGCCGATCAATGGAGTGCCACGGCCTGGGGCCGCAACATCGCCGACGAGCATTACCTGCAGGAAGTGATCGTGGCGCCGGAGTTCGGCGGTGCGTTCATCCACGACTCGCCGGGCAGCAGCTACGGGCTGGACGTCAGCTACTCGTTCAAATGACGTTGGCGGCCTTGAGCCGTTCGTAGCGCTCGCGGGGCATGCCGAGCAGTTGGAGGTAGACCTCGTCGTTGTGCTGCCCGAGCGCCGGTGACGGCGCGCGGATTCCGCCCGGCGTTTCCGACAGCCGCGGCGCGACGTTCTGCATGCGGATCTCTCCGAAGTCGGGGTGGGCGACGCTGACGATCGCCTGGCGCGCCGCGAAGTGCGGGTCCTCCAGCATCTCCGGCGCGCGATAGATCTGCCCCGCCGGCACGCCCTGGCGATCCATCAGCTCGAGGATCTCGCGTGTCGTGTGGCGCTCGCTCCAGCGGCCGATCAGGTCGTCGAGTTCCTTCTGGTTCGCGCCGCGCGACTGGTGGCTGTCGTAGCGCGGATCGGAGGCGAGTTCCGCGCGGCCCATCGCCTCGCACAGGCGGCCGAACACGGTGTCCTGGTTCGCGGCGATCAGCACCAGGCCGTCGCTGGTCGGATAGACGTTGGACGGCGCGACATTCGGCAGGATCGCGCCGGTGCGCTCGCGGATATAGCCGGTCTTGTCGTACTCGGTGACCAGCGATTCCATCATGCCGAGCACCGCCTCGTAGATCGCCGAATCGACCACCTGGCCGCGGCCGCTGCGCTCGCGGTAATTGAGGGCGGCGAGCGCGCCGAGGCAGGCATAGGTCGCGGCGAGCGAATCGCCGATCGAGATGCCGACGCGCGACGGCGGCGTGGACGGATCGCCGACCACGTAGCGCAATCCGCCCATGGCCTCCCCGATCGCGCCGAAGCCCGCGCGTCGCGCATAGGGCCCGGTCTGGCCGTACCCGGACACGCGCACCATGATCAGGCGCGGATTGACCGCCGACAGCGGTTCCCAGCCGAGGCCCCATTTCTCGAGCGTGCCCGGCCGGAAGTTCTCGATCAGGAAATCGGATTTCGCGACGAGGTCCTTCAGGACCTGCTGGCCCTCGGCCTGGCGCAGGTCGAGCGTGACCGCTTTCTTGTTGCGCGCGACGACCGGCCACCACAGCGAGGGATCGCCCTGCTTCTGCCGGCCCCAGACGCGCATCGGATCGCCCTGACCCGGCGGTTCGACCTTGATGACCTCGGCGCCCAGGTCGCCCATCAGCTGGCCGCAAAACGGCCCGGCGAGCAGCGTGCCCATTTCAATGACCCGCAGATCGGACAAGGGCCCGTTGCTGAAGCGCTCGCCAGCCATGCCGTTGTGTATACAATCTTGGCCGCCCGGTGGTCAACTGGCCGGGCAATACTGGGATTGTGCCGCCCTGGTGTATACAATTCAGGCCTGATGCTTGCCCGGAAAGTGGAAATCGTCGAGGTGGGTCCGCGCGACGGCCTGCAGAACGAGCCCGGCGTGTTCCCGACGAGCGCCAAGGTCGAGTTCATCAACCGCATCGTCGCGGCCGGCACGCGGCGCGTCGAAGCCACGAGCTTCGTCAACCCGAAACGCGTGCCGCAGATGGCGGACGCGGAGGCGGTGATGAAGGCGCTGCCGCGGCGCGATGATGTGCACTACGTGGGGCTGGTGCTGAACCGGCGCGGCTTCGACCGCGCGGCCGCTGCCGGCTGCAATGAAATCGGCATGGCCGTCGTGACGACCGACACCTTCAACGAGCGCAACCAGGGCGTGACGACCCGCGAATCCATCGACGACTGGCTCGCGATCGCCGCCGCCGCGCACGCGGCCGGCATCCGCGCGCAGATCACGATTTCCGCGGCCTTCGGCTGCCCCTTCGAGGGCGAGGTCGCGCCCGAGCGCGTCGTCGAGATCGCGCGCGAAGTCGCCGATGCCAATCCATTCGAGATTGCGATCGCGGATACGATCGGCGTTGGCGTGCCGAGCCAGGTGACGGACCTGCTGCAGCGCCTGAAGGACGCGCTGCCCGGCATGCCCCTGCGCTGCCATTTCCACAACACGCGCAACACCGGCATCGCGAATGCCTATGCCGCGGTCGAGGGCGGCGCCACCGTGCTCGACGCGAGCGTCGGCGGCATCGGCGGCTGCCCGTTTGCGCCCGCGGCGACCGGGAACATCCCGACCGAGGATCTCCTCTATATGCTTGGCCGCATGGGCATCGAGACGGGCGTGGATCTCGACGAGACGATTGCCACGGGCCGCTGGCTGCGAACAGGAATTCGGCAGGGCCGTGCCCGGCATGCTGGTGAAGGCAGGCTCATTTCCAGGGGCGAAGGAGCGGACGTGACTTACAGACTCGGCATCGACGTCGGCGGCACATTCACGGATCTCCTGCTCGTCAACGAGAAGACCGGCAAGACCTGGAGCGTCAAGCTGCCGAGCACGCCCAAGGACCAGTCCATCGGCGTGCTGGCCGGACTGATGCGGATCTGCAAGCTGGCCAACATCGATCCGAAGTCCATCGAGCACGTGATGCACGGCACGACGGTCGCCACCAACACGGTACTGACGAGTTCCGGCGCGCGCGTCGGGCTCGTGACCACGAAAGGCTATCGCCAGGTACTGCAGATCGCGCGTTCCTACGTGCCCGGCGGACTCGGCGGCTGGGTCATCTACAACAAGTCGCTGCCGATGGCGCCGCTGAAGCTCACGATCGAGGCCGACGAACGCATCGGCGCGCGCGGCGACGTCGTGCGGCCGCTCGACGAAGCGGCGCTGCGCATGGACCTGCTGAAACTGAAGAGCGGGAAAATCGAGGCGCTGACCGTCTCGCTGATCAACGCATTCGCGAATGACGTGCACGAGCGCCGCATCCGCGAGGTGGCGGCCGCGGTGCTGCCCGGCGTGCCGGTTTCGCTGTCGTCCGAGGTCGTGCCGGAAATGCAGGAGTACGAACGCACGGTCACGACCGTCGCGAATTCGTATGTGCGCCCGGTCGTGCAGAAATACGTCGGCAACCTGACGGCCAAGCTCGCATCGAAGGCGGGCCGCGTGAAGCTGCACATCCTGCGCTCCGACGGCGGCCTCGCCTCCGCCGCCTCGGCCGAGGAATATCCGGTGAACCTGCTGATGTCGGGCCCGGCGGGCGGCGTCACGGGCGCCTTGTGGGTCGCATTGCAGGCGGGCTTCCCGAACCTGCTGACCGTGGACGTCGGCGGCACCTCGACCGACGTCGCGCTGATCATGAATGGCGTGCCGCGGTTGCGGCGTGAAACGACGGTGGGCGACGTGACGGTGCGCGCCTCGTCCGTGGACGTGCGCAGCATCGGCGCCGGCGGCGGCTCGATCGCGCACGTGCCGGAACTGACGAAGGCGCTGCGCGTCGGCCCGCAGTCGGCAGGCGCGGATCCAGGACCCGCTGCGTACGGTCGCGGCGGCGCCGAGCCGACCGTCACCGATGCGAACGTGGTGCTCGGCTACCTGCCGGAGATGCAGCGGCTCGGCGGCGAGCTGGAGCTGAAGCCCGAGTTGTCGAAGCAGGCGGTCGGCAAGATCGCCGCGGCGCTCGGCAAGTCGCTGCCGGACGCGGCGCTCGGCATCTACGACATCGTCAACGAAAACATGGTCGGCGCGCTGCGGCTCGTGTCGGTCGAGCAGGGCCACGACCCGCGCGACTATGCGTTGATCGCATTCGGCGGGGCCGGCCCGCTGCACGCGAATGCGCTCTCGATCCTGCTCGGCTCCTGGCCCTCCATCATTCCGCCGGGCCCCGGCGTGCTGTGCGCGCTCGGCGATGCGACGACGGCGCTGCGCGACGAGTCCGCGCGCACCTACATCCGCAAGTTCTCGGAGACTTCGCCGGTCGAGATCGCGAAGATCCTCGAGCAGCTGTCCGCGACCGCCGCGCAGGCCCTCGAGCGCGAGAAAGTGCCGCGCTCCGAGATGAAGCGCAGCTACCAGGTGGACGTGCGCTATCACGGCCAGGGACTGCGGCTCACGATCGACGTGGACATCAAGGCGCTGAAGAAGCGCGGGCTGAAGGCGATCTCGGGGCCGTTCGACGAGGAGCACAGGCGGCTCTTCACCTTCGCGCTGCCGCTCGAGCACGAGTTCGTGGCGCTGCGCGCCGTCGTCCAGGGCCGCGGCATCTCGGTGCGCCAGGCCGCGATCGCGCGCGGCGACCGCAACCCGAAGGCCGCCGCGATCGGAAAGCAGGCGGTGTACATGGAGCGCAGGAAGCAGCAGGCCACCGTCTATGACCGCGCGAAACTCAAGGCCGGCAACCGCGTGCGCGGCCCGGCGATCGTCATCGAGATGGACTCGACGACCGTCGTGCTGCCGAAGCACACCGGCCTCGTGGACCGCCTCGGCAACATCCTGATCTACCCGGATTCACACAAGAAGCTGGCCTGAAGAGCGCGACGGAGAGAAACCCATGCCCGCAAAGATCATCGAGCGCAGCAAGAAGCCCTTCCGCAAGGTGAAGGTGGACTCGGTCACGATCGACATCATCGAGAGCGCGCTGCGCAATGCGCGCTTCGAGATGGACACGGTGCTGTTCCGCACCGCGATGTCGCCCGGCATCCGCGAGCAGCACGACGAGTTTCCGCTGATCGCGAACCTCGAAGGCAAGATGGTCGTCGGCCAGTTCGGCTCCTTCATCCACGGCTTCATGCAGGGCTACGACGGCACGGTCGAGGAAGGCGACGTGTTCCTGACCAACGATCCGTACTCCTGCAATGGCGCGATCAGCCACATCAACGACTGGCTGCTGCTGATGCCCGTGTACAAGGACGGCCGCGTGATCGCCTGGGCCGCGATGTTCGGCCACATGACCGACGTCGGCGGCAAGGTGCCGGGCTCGCTGCCGACCGATGCGCGCACGTTCTTCGAGGAAGGCGTCGCCGTGCCGCCGGTCAAGATCATCCGGGCGGCCAAGCTGCAGGACGACCTGCTGAAGGTCATCCTGCACAACTGCCGGCTGCCGACCTGGAACTTTTCCGATTTCCACGCGATCGTCGCGGCGCTGCGCACGGCCGCGATCCGCTGCGTCGAGATCAGCCGCCGCTTCGGCGACGACGTGTTCTATTCGGCGATGGACGCCATGCTCGAGCGCAACAAGCGCGCGATGCGCGAGCTGATCCGGCGCACCGTGCCGGAGAACAAGCAGCACTTCGAGGATTACGTCTGCGACGACGGCATGAACATGGGGCCGTACAAGATCGCCTGCACGATGTGGCGCGAGGGCGACAAGTGCATCTTCGATTTCACCGGCACCGATCCGCAGTCGGTTTCCTCGATCAATTTCCTGTTGAACGAGGAAATGTTCAAGATGTTCGCGGGCGTCTACATGATCATGGTCTTCGACCCGCAGATCCTGTTCAACGACGGCTTCTACGACCTGATGGAGGTCCGCATACCCGAGGGCACGCTGCTGAAGCCGGTCAAGCCCGCCGCCCTTTCCTGCCGCACGCACGCGCTCGGCCGCATCTTCGACGTGCTGGGCGGCCTGCTGGGCCAGGGCAACCCGGCGTTCATGTGCGCGGCCGGTTTTTCGGACAGCCCGCACTTCATGTACTCGGGTTACAACAAGGACGGCGAGTGGTACCAGCTCTACCAGATCGGCTTCGGCGGCATTCCCGGCAAGCCGTTCGGCGACGGCCCCGACGGCCATTCGCTGTGGCCGTCGTTCACGAACGTGCCGAACGAATTCCTCGAGAGCTATTTCCCGCTGCGCATCGACACCTACGAGACGATCACGGACTCTGGCGGCGCCGGAAAATTCCGCGGCGGCAACGGGATCCGGATCGGCTACCGGTTCCTCGAGCCCGGGGAGATTTCCATTCACGACGATCGCTGGCTGACCTACCCCTGGGGCGTCAACGGCGGCCTGCCCGGCGCGCGCAGCCGCAAGCGCCTGCAGCGCAAGGACGGCAGCGAGGAGTTGCTGCCGTCGAAGACCGATCGCGTCAAGGTCGAGGTCGGCGACCTGCTGCTGTACGAGACCTGGGGCGGCGGCGGCTGCGGCGACCCGCTCGAGCGCGATCCGGCGCTCGTGTTGTTCGACGTCGAGGCCGGGCTCGTCAGCGAAGCCGGCGCACTGCGCTATGGCGTGGTGATCCGCAATGAACGCGTGGACAAGGAGGCGACTGCGGCGCTACGTTTGCGGATGGCGAAGGAACGCGGCCAGGCGCCGCTGTTCGATCGCGGCTTTGCGAACATCGACGAGCTGAAGGCGCGTTGCCGGTCCGAGACCGGATTGCAGCCGCCGTCGGCGCCGCGATTCTCGGCATGACGCGCAGCCCGGGCCAGGCCCGCACAGGCAACGAGATAGATCCATGGCGGAGTCCCAGTCATTGCGCGCGGTCGACAGGGCGTATGAAGCCGTGCGCAACGGCATCCTCGGCGGGCGTTACCTCGCCGGCGCGCGGCTGACCGAGCAGGAAATCGCGACGACCGTCGGCGTCAGCCGCACGCCGGTGCGCGAGGCGCTGCGCCGGCTCGATGCCGAGGGGCTCGTCGAGTTCACGCCGAATCTCGGCGCCGTCGTCACCACCTGGAACGAGGAGGATTCCGACGAGATCTTCGACCTGCGCGCGATGCTGGAAGCCTATGGCGTGCGGCGCGCGACCGTGCGCGCGACCGATGAGCAGATCGCGGAGATGCGGCGCCTGGCGGAATCGCAGTATCGCGAGTCGGTCGAACGCAAGGCGCGGGCATCTCGAGCGGATCGGCGACCTGAACAGCCAGTTCCATCGCCGCATGCAGGAGGCCGCGGGCAGTCCGCGCCTCGTGCGCGCGCTCGCCGGATTGATCGAGGCGCCGTTGATGATGCGGACCTTCCAGAAGTACACCGCCGAAGACCTGCAGAGGAGTGCACAGCATCACCTCGAGATCGTCTCCGCGCTCGAGGCGCGCGATGCCGAGTGGGCGGCGTCCGTGATGTTCTCGCACGTGCACGCCGCACGCGGCGCGTTGAATCGTTAGGCCGGGCCATCGATTCATGACGAATTCGGGCCAGCCCGGCCTTCCAGAACATCACCTGCAGCCGGGGCTACGCCCTGCCCTGCTCGTCGTGGACTTCGTGCGCGCCTATCTCGTGCAGGGATCGCCGCTCTACGCCGGCGTCGATGCCGCGCGCGAGGCCTGCAGCAGGCTGCTCGCCGCCGCGCGCAAGGTGCATATCCCGGTGATCCATACGAATGTCGTGTACCAGCCTGGCGGCAAGGACGGCGGCGTGTTCTTCCGCAAGCTTCCCGCGCTCTCCTGCTTCGAACGCGGCCTGCATCCCGAGCTTGCGGCCTTCGGTGAAGGCCTCGAGCCCGTTGATGGCGAAACCGTCATCAGCAAGCAGTACGCGAGCGCATTCTTCGGGACGTCGCTCGCCGCAACGCTGACGTCGCTCGGAGTGGACACGGTGCTGATCGCCGGTGTCTCGACCAGCGGCTGCGTGCGCGCAACGGCGGTCGACGCCTGCCAGCACGGTTTCATTCCGCTGGTCGTGCGCGACGCGGTCGGCGATCGTCATCCGGCACCGCACGAAGCGAACCTGTACGACCTGCAGGCGAAGTACGCCGAGGTCGTCACTCTCGCAACTGTGGAAGAGTACCTGGCGAGCCTGGGTGCTTCCCGTAGTGCGCAGGCGGTAGCCGAGCCCGGCTTCCGTCACCAGGTACCGTGGCCGGCGCGGATCCGGCTCCAGCTTCTGCCTCAGGTTCTTGATGCACACACGGAGATTTCGCGTGTCGT
>CAWJMS010000029.1:0-9998 GCA_963843985.1 uncultured Gammaproteobacteria bacterium
TCAGCGCGGCCAGCGCCGCCGTCGCGACCGCGGGCAACCCGCGTCGAGTCTTCACGCTGCGACCTCCTGTGCGCCGATGCCGTCGAGCAGCACGCGCGTGGTGTGGCGGGTGAGCCGGTCGAGGAATTCGCCCGTCGAGTGCCAGGCCGAGCACGCGGCTCGTGACCGGCAGGGCGAGGAACGGGAAGACCGTCAGGCTCATGGCCGACAGCGCGGCAAGCCGCGGATCGACGTCGACCCGGATCTCGCCGCGCGCCTGCGCCCGGCGCAGGATGCCGATGACGACCGGCGCGAGGCGGCCGGCGAAGTGCTCGATGAACTGGTCCCGGAAGCGGCCGTCTTCGGCGAGGACTTCGTGCACGATCAGCTGTGGAATCCAGGGATTGTCGCGAGCATCCGGGTGTAGAGGCGGATCACCTCGCTGACGTCGACCTGCTCCGCGTGCTGCGGGTCGGCCAGTCGCTGCAACGCCGTGACGACGGGCGCGAAAGCGCCTTCGAGCATCGCCCGGTACAGGCCAAGCTTGTCTCCGAAGTGATAGTGGATCGCGGCCGGCGAACTGCCCGCCGCCGCGGCAATCTGGCGAATGGTGACCGAGCGGAAGCCACGCGCCAGGAACAGCGCGCGCGCGCTCTCCAGCAACGCGCCGCGCACGTCCTCACCGCCGCCGGCCGGCCGGCCGGGGCGGCGGGTGCGGGCCCGGCGCGGCGGGCCGGGACGGGGAGCGGGTACGGCCATGACGCAAATATTAATCACGCGGCCAATTAATGGCAATCGCGAGCCGCAGCGGGAAGCGGGCAGGGTCAGTCGAGCAGGTCGGCGACGCGGACGGACAGCAGGACTTCGAGCGGTTGCGGCCTGCCGATGGCGAAGCCCTGCGCGTAGTCGACGCCGATCTCGCGCAGCGTCTCGACGACGGCGGGGTTCTCGACGGACTCGGCGATGATCTTCTTGCCCATCACGTGCCCGATGTCCTTGATCGAGCGGACCATCGCGTAATCCACCTTGTCCTGCGAGATGTTGCCGACGAACATCCCGTCGATCTTCAGGAAGTCCGCGTTCAACGCCTTCAGGTAGGCGAACGAAGACACGCCGCTGCCGAAGTCGTCGAGGCCGAACGAGCACCCGAGCTTGCGCAACTCGCCGATCAGCTGGTTCGCCTTGCCGAGATTGCCGATCGCGACCGACTCCGCCGTCTCGAAACCGAGCCGGCTCGGGTCGATGCGTGAAGCGGCCACCACCTGCCGGACGAACGCGGCGGTGTCCGGGTCCGTGATCGAGTCGCGCGAGAGATTGATGAAGAAGCGCGACACGCGGTCGAGCACCTCGGGGTGCCGGCGGATCCAGGCCAGCGCCGAGCCGATGACCCAGCGGTCGTAACGCACGGAGAGGTTGTAGCGCTCGACGGCGGGCAGGAACGCCCCGGGCGGCACTGTGCGGCCGGACTCGTCGCGCATGCGCACCAGCAGCTCGTAGTGCGGCTTCTCGGCCGTCCCGGGCGCGAGTGGCTCGATGCGCTGCGCCTCCAGGAACAGGCGGTTCTCCGCGAGCGCGCGCTTGGCGCGCGCCACCCAGTCCATCTCGCCGTGCCGCCGCGCGAGGTGGGCCTCGTCTTCCTTGTAGACGTGCACGCGGCTGCGCCCGGCGTCCTTGGCCGCATAGCAGGCGGTGTCGGCGGCGTTCATCACCTGCGCGATGCGCTTGAAGCCGCTGTGGATGGCCACGACGCCGATACTGACGCCGAGCATGAACTTGTTGGCGCCCCAGATGAACTCGAACTGCTGCACGGCCTTCAACAGGTTGTTCGCCACCTGCAGCGCGTCGTTCAGTCCGCAGTTGTGCAGCAGCACGACGAACTCGTCGCCGCCGAGGCGCGCGACGATGTCGGCCGAGCGCACCTTCTGCTGCAGCACGTGGCCGAGCTGGCGCAGCAACTCGTCGCCCGCGACGTGGCCGCAGGTATCGTTGACCGTCTTGAAGCGGTCGAGGTCCATGTAGCAGACGGCGTGCGTGCTGCCCGTCGCAAGCGTCAGCTCGAGCGCGCGCTGCAGCTTCAGCTCGAACTCGCGGCGGTTGACGAGGCCCGTGAGCGGGTCGTGACTCGCGTCGTACGAGAGCTGCTGCGAAAGCTCGTGCGCCGCGGTGATGTCGGTGAGCGTGCCTTCGTAGAACAGCATCTTGCCGTCGTCGTCGCGAACGGCGCGGGAATTCTCGAGCACGACGATCCTCGTGCCGTCCTTGCGCTTCAGCAGCAGCTCGGCGTTGCGGACCTCGCCGCCTTCGGCCATGGTCCGCGCCCAGTTCAGGCGGTGGTCCGGATCCATGTAGACGTCGCGCGCCACGTCGAGTTCGATCAGCTCGTCCTCCGAGTCGTAGCCGAGCATCCGCACCAGCGCGGGATTGGCCGCCATGAACTTGCCGTCGGGGGTGGTCTGGAACACGCCGGCCGTGACGTTCTGGAACAGCTCCCGGTAGCGTTGCTCCGACGCTTTCAAGGCGAGCAGCGTGTGCGTGCGCTCGGTGGCGTAGCGCAGCACCTTCTCCACGACCCTCGGCGTGATCAGCTCGCGGTCGAGGTAGTCGAGCGCGCCGCGCGCCACCGCGTCGCGGCCGAGCTCTTCCCCGGCCTCGTCGACCAGCACCACGATGGGCAACCGGGTCGCCTTCGGCTGGATGCGCAGGAACGTGGTGAGGCCCGAGCTGTCGGGCAAGTCGAGATCCAGGATGATCGCGTCGATGCGCCCCTGGCGGACGCGCGCCATGCCGTCCGCGAGCGTGCCGGCGGCCTCCAGCCGATACGGCTGGCCGCGTATGGCCTCGAGGGCGCCGAGCAACCGCGCCTGATCGGCCGTCTGGGCGCTGATGAGCAGGACCGTGGCAGACGTCATTGGAGGCCGAGTATACGGGCCAGCACGGGGCCGGCTGTGAGGCCGGTCACGCAGCGCGCCCCGGCCGGGGCCCGCCGGAGGGCTCAGACGGGCATCTGGTCGGCGAAATCGAGGGGCTTCACCACGAGCACGTCGCACGCGAGCCGGTCGAGGACCCGTTCGGCCGTGCTGCCGACGAACAGCTCCTCGAGGCGGCTGCGCGAGATCGCGCCCATCACGACTACGTCGGCCCGGCAGGCTGCCGCAATCTGGGGCAGCACCTCCGCAGCGGAGCCCTGCAGCAGGTGGACGCGGTCGGCGGGCAGCCCGTGCGCGCCGGTGAGCTGCAGCAACCCGCCTTCGATCCGGCGACGCTCCGTGGCGACGATCTCGTCGCCGACGACATCGCCACCGAGCGGCATGCCCGCGAAACCGGTCGTCATGGCGAGCAGGCTCGCCGGAAAGAATGCGTGCACCGCGTGCACCTCACCGCCGCCGACTCGCGCCAGCAGCTCGGCCAGGTCGAGAATGTCGTGGTCGAGCGCGGCCGGCTTGTCGGCGAGATGGCCCGGGTCGACTGCCGCCAGGATGCACGGACGGTCGCGCCAGGGCCCCGGCTTCGCGAGCAGCAGCGGTGCCGGGCAGCTGCGGATCAGGTTCCAGTCGGTGTTCGTGAGCAAGGCACGGCGCAGCACTGAATGATAGTGCGTGTCCTTCACGACGAGATCCGGCGCGGACTCGGCGATCCGTCGCAGGATGCCGCGATGGAGCGGATTGTCCCAGTGGACGTGGGTTTCGACGCTCAACCCGCCGACCCGCAATTCTTCGGCCAGGTTCTCGAGATACTCCGCGCGGTCCTCGATGAACTCCTCGCGCAACGCCCGCAGGCGCTGCGTATCCGCGAACGGGCGGCCGCTCAGCGCGGGATCGAAGTCGCAGAGGAACAACTCGAGCACGGCGCCGCTCTTGCGGGCCAGGAGCGCGGCCTTGGTGACGGCCGGCTGGGCCGTCGCGGTGGGATCCGCTACGGCAAGGATGCGGTCGAGGCGTCTCATGACCAATCGCCTCCGGGAATATCCACGCGACGCGCGACACGATGTGTCTCATCTAATCTGCTGCGTCGGCACGCGCAGCACAATGCGGACAAAGCACTGCGGAAAGTACCTATCCGATTTCCACTCTGTCCCTACTCGCTAGCCCGGAAGGCGCTCCGTAGCATGCGTGTTGGCTGTGTGCACTGCACACAAGGCGCGAACGAAGAGATCGAACCATTCCGTCCTCCCGAGGCGACCGCATGAACAAGGGTTCCTATTACAACGACAAGGTGGTGCGGCAGTTCGCGATCATGACCGTGGTCTGGGGCATCGTCGGCATGCTCGTCGGGGTCATCATCGCGGCGCAGTTGCTCTGGCCCGACCTGCTGCCCCCGCTGCCGTTCCTGTCCTATGCCCGGCTGCGGCCGCTGCACACCAACGCGGTGATCTTCGCGTTCGGCGGCAGCGCGCTGTTCGCGACGTCCTACTACATCGTGCAGCGCACCTGCCACGTGCGGTTGTTCGCGGACAAGCTGGCGGGATTCACGTTCTGGGGCTGGCAGCTGATCATCCTGCTCGCGGCCATCACGCTGCCGCTCGGCATGACCTCGGGCAAGGAATACGCCGAGCTCGAGTGGCCGATCGACATCCTGATCGCGGTGGTCTGGGTCGCCTATGCCGTCGTCTTCTTCGGCACGATCGCGCTGCGCAAGGTGAAGCACATCTACGTGGCCAACTGGTTCTTCGCCGCCTACATCATCACCATCGCCGTGCTGCACATCACCAACAGCATGGAGATTCCGGTCAGCCTGACCAAGTCGTACTCGGTCTACCCGGGCGTGGTCGACGCGATGGTGCAGTGGTGGTACGGCCACAACGCGGTGGGTTTCTTCCTGACCGCGGCCTTCCTCGGCATGATGTATTACTTCGTGCCGAAGCAGGCGGGACGGCCCGTGTACTCGTACCGGCTGTCGGTGGTGCACTTCTGGGCGCTGATCTCGATCTACATGTGGGCCGGCCCGCACCACCTGCACTACACGACGCTGCCCGACTGGGCGCAGTCGCTCGGCATGGTGTTCTCGCTGATCCTGCTCGCGCCTTCGTGGGGCGGCATGATCAACGGCATCATGACGCTGTCGGGCGCGTGGCATAAGCTGCGCACCGACCCGATCCTCAAGTTCATGATCGTGTCGCTGTCGTTCTACGGCATGTCGACGTTCGAAGGGCCGATGATGTCGATCAAGACCGTCAACGCCCTGTCGCACTACACGGACTGGACGATCGGGCACGTGCACTCCGGCGCCCTCGGCTGGGTGGCGATGATCTCCATCGGCACGATGTACGCGCTGATCCCGAAGTTGTACGGGCGCGAACAGATGCACAGCGTCAAGCTGATCGACGTGCACTTCTGGATCACGACCATCGGCGTCGTGCTGTACATCACCTCGATGTGGATCGCCGGCGTCATGCAGGGCCTGATGTGGCGCGCGCAGAATGCCGACGGCACGCTGACCTACGCGTTCATCGAGTCGATCAAGGCGACGTACCCGTACTACGCCGTGCGCCTGCTCGGCGGCACGCTGGTCCTCGCGGGCATGTTCCTCATGGCCTACAACGTCTGGAAGACGGTCGCCGCGCGCACCAGCACGGCGGACGCTCCGGTCATCCAGCCGGCCTGACAGGGGAAGCCGCATGAACCATGAAAACATCGAAAAGAACGTCGGCCTGATGGGCGTGCTGATCGCGATCGCGATCAGCTTCGGCGGCCTCGCCGAGATCGTGCCGCTCTACTTCCAGGGCGCGGGCACCCAGCCGGCCCCCGGCATCAAGCCGTACGAGGCGCTGAGCCTCGCAGGCCGCGACGTCTACGTCCGCGAAGGCTGCTACGTCTGCCACTCGCAGATGATCCGGCCGTTCCGCTCGGAAACGGAGCGCTACGGGCCGTACTCGCTGCCTGGCGAGTCGGTGTACGACCACCCGTTCCAGTTCGGCTCGAAGCGCACCGGGCCGGACCTGGCGCGCGTCGGCGGCCGCTACTCCGACGACTGGCAACGCGTGCACCTGCTGAACCCGCGCGACGTCGTGCCGGAGTCCAACATGCCGCGCTTCCCGTGGCTGGCGGACGCCAAGCTCGACGGCGACCTGGTCGCGAAGAAGATGCGTGCGCTGCGCATGGTCGGCGTGCCGTACACGGACGCGGACATCGCGGGCGCCGCGGCGGCCGTGCAGGACAAGACCGAGCTCGACGCGCTCGTCGCGTACCTGCAGGGCCTCGGCCTCAACGCGAAATCGGGCGGCTGACCCATGGGTATCGGCACGTTTCGCGGGGTCATCACGCTGTTCGTGATGCTCGCGTTCATCGGCGTGGTGTTCTGGGCCTACAGCAGGCGCCGCAAGAAGGATTTCGACGAAATGGCGAACCTGCCTTTCAACGAGTATCCGTCGGACAAGGACCAAGGGAGCAAGACCCCATGACTACCGGTTGGAGTCTGTTCGTCATCGTCGTGACGATCTTCAGTATCGCGGGCTGCCTCTGGCTGTTGCGCTGGACGTCGAAGCCGAAGTCGGCCACCGAGAAGATCGGCGGCGGTGCGGATACCGGGCACGTGTGGGACGAGGACCTGCGCGAGTACAACAACCCGCTGCCGAAATGGTGGCTGTGGGTGTTCTACCTCACCGTGGCGTTCTCGGTGCTGTACCTGGTGCTCTATCCCGGTCTCGGCAACATTGCCGGTGTCAAGGGCTGGACGCAGGCCGGGCAGTACGAGGAAGAGAAGGCGGCGGTCGAAGCCAAGGCCGCGGCGTGGTATGCGCCTTTCGCCTCGATGACCGTCGCGCAGCTCGCCGCCGACCCGAAGGCGATGTCGACCGCGCGCAACCTGTTCCAGAACAACTGTGCGCAGTGTCACGGCTCGGATGGCGGCGGCGCCAGGGGCTTCCCGAACCTCACGGACCGGAACTGGCAGTGGGGCGGTGATGCCGACACCGTCGTGGCGACGATTACCGGTGGCCGGATCGGCGCGATGCCGCCCTGGGGTCCGGTCATCGGCGCGGACGGCGTGCGCCAGGTGGTCGCATACGTGCAGACCCTGAGCGGTGGCGCGGCCGACGGAGCGCTGGCGGCGTCCGGCAAGGCGGTGTTCGAGACCAACTGCGTGGCCTGCCACGGCCAGGACGGCAAGGGCAATCCGCTGGTCGGCGCGCCGAACCTGACGGACAAGACCTGGCTGTACGGCGGCGACGAAACGACGATCACAGAGACCGTGACCAACGGCCGCAACGGCCAGATGCCGGCTTTCAACGAACGCCTCGGCGCAGAGCGCGTCAAGCTGCTGGCCGCGTACGCGACCCGGCTGGCCGGCTCGGGTTCGTAGCGGAGCCACAGTGTTCCGCGTTCCCTCCGATGAGTACATGGGCAAGTTGCGATGGCCGCGCCTCGGGCAGGACGTGGCCATCGTGCTGTGGCCCGCGTTCCTCGTCGCGAGCGTGGCCACGATGGTGTGCTTCGCCTTCATCGATCCGGTGCTGGTCGGCAACGACGATTACCCGCCGCCCGCATTTGCCACTCGCATGACCGGGTATGCGGTGGGCTTCTTCTTCTTCTGGCTCGTCGCCTCGTTGTCGAGCCTGCTGACGCTGTATCTCGTCCGGACCGCGCATCCGGAACCCGCTGAGACCGACAAGACAGCCGAGCGGGTGCGGGGCCCCGAATGAACGGCCCGTCGAGCCCATGGATGGCGGCCTGTACCTGGCCCGCCAGAAAATCTATCCGCGTGAAATCGACGGCCGCTTCCAGCGGCTGCGCACGATCGCGGCGTGGGTGCTGCTCGGCATCTTCTACGTCATACCGTGGCTACCCTGGGGCCAGCGGCAGGCCGTGCTGTTCGACCTGCCCGCGCGCAAGTTCCACATCTTCGCGCTGACGCTGTGGCCGCAGGACTTCTATTTCCTCACCTGGCTGCTGGTGATCGCAGCGCTGTCGCTGTTCTTCTTCACCGCGCTCGCCGGCCGGGTGTTCTGCGGCTTCGCCTGCCCGCAGACGGTCTGGACCGAGACCTTCCTGTGGATGGAGCGGCTGGTCGAAGGCTCGCGCTCGCAGCAGATGAAGCTCGCGAAAGCGCCATGGACCGCCGGCAAGATCCTCCGCAAGGGCGGCAAGCAGCTGCTGTGGATCACGTTTGCGTTGTGGACGGGCTTCACGTTCGTGGGCTACTTCACGCCGATCCACGACCTCGCGGGCAAGATTGCAGGCTTCTCGACCGGACCCTGGGAAACGTTCTGGGTCTTGTTCTACGGCGGCGCCACGTACGTCAACGCGGGCTTCATGCGCGAGCAGGTCTGCAAGTACATGTGCCCTTACGCGCGCTTCCAGAGCGCGATGTTCGACAAGGACACGCTGGTCATCACCTACGACGAGAGGCGAGGCGAGCCGCGTGGCGCGCGCAAGAAGGGCGTCGACCCGAAGGCGAAGGGCCTCGGCGACTGCGTCGACTGCACGCTGTGCGTGCAGGTCTGCCCCACCGGCATCGACATCCGCAAGGGCCTGCAGTACGAGTGCATCGCCTGCGCGGCGTGCATCGATGCCTGCGACGGAGTGATGGACAAGGTCGGCTACCCGAGGGGTCTGATCCGCTACGACACTCAGCACGGAATCGAGGGCAAAGCCGAGGCACGTGCTGCGGCCGCGCACGATCGTCTATGCAGCCTTGCTGGCCGGGCTGGCGATCGGCTTCGCCTACACTCTGACGCACCGCAACTTCGTCGGGGTGGACGTGCTGCGCGACCGCAACGCGCTGTACCGCGAGCGGCCCGACGGGCTGATCGAGAACGTCTACAACGTCAAGATCCTCAACAAGGACGGCGACGCGCACGAGTTCCGCGTCACCGCGAGCGGCCTGCCCGGCCTCGTGATCGAGTACACGGGTCCGACCGTCTGGGTCGGCTCGGGCGACGTGCAGGGCGTGCCGGTGCGCATCCGCGTGCCGCGCGAGGAACTCGAGGGCGGCGCCGACATCGACATTGCGATCGAGGCGACCGACCGACCGGACCTGAAGGCCAGCGGCAAGGCTCGTTTCATCGCACCCACGGACTGATACCCTGCGCACATGACCCACCCGCACGTCCGGCCCTGGTACCGGCAACTCTGGCCGTGGCTGCTGATCATCCCGCCCGCCGCGGCCGTGGTCGGCGGCCTGCTCACGCTGTACCTCGCCGTCACGCGGCCGGACGCGCTGGTGCACCAGTCGTGCGTGCAGGACGGCGTCACCATGAAGTGCGGGGACACGGCTGAATCCAGAGCGCCATGACGCGCGGGGGATCGCCCTGCTTTCACTGCGGTGAGGCGATTCCGGCCGGCGCCGTGATCCTCGCGCGTGTCCACGCCCGCGACGAGACCGTGTGTTGCCGCGGCTGCCAGGCGGTCGCCGAGTTCATCAGCGGCGCCGGCCTCGACGACTACTACAAGTACCGCGACGCCACTGCCGCCCGCGCCGGCGAGGTGCCGCACACCGATCGCTGGTCCGCGTACGACCGGCCGGATCTCGTCGAGCGCCTGACACGGGCCGAGCCAAACGGCGCTCGCTCGATCACCGTGCTGCTGGAAGGCATGCGCTGCTCGGCCTGCAGCTGGCTCGCAGACAGAGCGCTGCACCTGCAGGACGGGGTGCTGGACGTCGGCGTCAACCCCGCCACGGCTCGCGCGCGCCTGGTGTGGGACCCGGCCCGGGTGCGCCTCGGCGACCTGCTGCGCGTGCTCGATCACGTCGGCCTGCGGCCGCATCCGCTCGCCGGCGAACAGGCGGAGCAACTCGCGATCGCCGAGCGGCGCACCGCGTTGAAGCGTCTCGCCGTCGCGGGCTTCGGCATGATGCAGGTGATGATGTTCGCGGTACCTCTCTACATCGGCGAGTCGTCCGGCATGGAAGCCGACATCCGCGAACTGCTGCGGCTGGTCAGCATGCTGGTGTCGGTGCCGGTCGCGCTCTACGGCGGCTGGCCGTTCTACGTCGGCGCGTGGCAGGCGATTCGCGCGCGCAGCGTGAGCATGGACGTGCCGGTCAGCATCGGCATCGTGCTCGCGTTCTTCGCGAGCGTGTGG
>CAWJMS010000030.1:0-9433 GCA_963843985.1 uncultured Gammaproteobacteria bacterium
GCCCACGAACTGCAGCTCGACGGGCTCGTGCGCGACCTGCGCGGCGACGTCGAAGTCGTCGTGGCCGGTGCCGAGCCCGCGCTCGACAGGTTCGTGCGCGGACTGGTCGAGCGCGCGCCGCCGCTGGCGAGGCCCGTCGTGCGCAGCGTGGAGCCGCACGCGCTGCCCGTCGAGCGCGGATTCGCGATTGCGCCGAGCAGCGCGGCCTTGCAGCCGCAGATTCCGTGCCGCCGGATTTTTTCGCCTGCGCGGACTGCCTGGCCGAACTCGCCGACCCGCGCGATCGCCGGTTCGGTTACCCGTTCATCAACTGCACGCAGTGCGGGCCGCGCTACACGCTGATCGAATCGCTGCCCTACGACCGTCCCAATACCAGCATGCGCGGGTTCGCGCTCTGTGCGGCCTGCCGGCGCGAGTACGACGATCCGCTCGACCGGCGCTTCCACGCGGAACCCGTTGCATGCCCGGCGTGCGGCCCGCACCTTCGTTACGTCGCGTCCGGCGTGGCAACGATAGATGACGATGCGACAGCGCTCGCGGCCGCCGTCGCGGAATTGCGCGCGGGACGCGTGGTGGCGGTGCGTGGCATCGGTGGCTACCACCTGCTCTGCAATGCGTTCAGTGCCGAGGCCGTCGCGAGACTGCGCGATCGCAAGCATCGCCCGGACAAGCCGCTGGCGGTGATGTTTCCGTGGGCCGGCGCCGACGGTCTCGCCGCCGCCGGCGCCTGCGTCGACATCGAGCCGGCTGAACGCGCCGCGCTGCTCGACCCGGCGCGTCCGATCGTGCTGGTGCGACACCGGACCGGTTCGCGGTTGGCCTCCGGCATCGCGCCGGGGCTGGGCGAGGTCGGCGTGTTCCTGCCGTACAGCCCCCTGCACCAGTTGCTGCTGGCCGCGATGGGCGGGCCCGTGGTGGCAACGTCCGGCAACGTCAGCGGCGAGCCGGTGCTGACCGATCCGCAGCACGCCGAGATGCGGCTGGCCCGGGTCGCCGATGCGTTCCTGCATCACGACCGGCCGATCGTCCGTCCGGCGGACGATTCCGTGCTGCGCGTGATCGCGGGCCGCGCGCGACCGATCCGCCTGGGGCGCGGCGTCGCGCCGCTCGAACTGGAATTGCCGCGACCCGTACCCGCGCCGGTGCTGGCCGTCGGCGGCCACCTCAAGGTCACCGTCGCGCTCGCCTGGGACCGGCGCGTCGTCGTGTCGCCGCATCTCGGCGACATGGGCACGCTGCGCAGCGAGCAGGTATTCGCGCAGGTCACCGCGGACCTGCAGCGGCTCTACGACGTGCGGCGCGGAGCGGCATTCTGTGCGACGCGCATCCCGGGTACGCGACGACGCGCTGGGCGCTGGCAGCCGGTCTGCCCGTCGAGACCGTGCTGCATCACCACGCGCACGCGTCAGCGCTCGTCACCGAGCACGGAATCGGCGAGACGGCGATCGTCTTTGCATGGGATGGCGTGGGCCTCGGCGCGGATGGGACGCTCTGGGGCGGCGAGACGTTCGTCGGCCGCGCCGGCGCCTGGGAGCGACGCGCCAGCCTGCGGCCGTTCCGGTTGCCCGGCGGCGACAAGGCGGGGCGCTCGCCCTGGCGCAGTGCTGCGGGGCTGTGCTGGGAAGCGGGTGTGGCGTTGCCGTTCGAGCCGCCGGACCCGATCGTGCGGGCGGCCTGGGAGAAGGGCGTCAATGCTCCGCAGTCGAGCGCGGTCGGGCGAGTGTTCGATGCCGCGTCGGCGCTGGTGCTCGGGGTCCAGGAGACGAGTTTCGAGGGCCAGGGGCCGATGTGGCTCGAGGCGATCGCCACGTCCTCGTGCGCGTTTCCCTCGCTGCCGATCGCGCCCGACGGTTCCGGCCTCGCGCGGATCGACTGGGCGCCGCTGCTGCCGCACCTCGCGGACGCCGGGCGCAAGCCATCCGACCGCGCGGCGGCGCTGCACCTGGCGCTGGTCGATGCGATCGCGAGGGTCTGCGAGACGGAGCGGGCCCGCACCGGCGCCGAGGTGGTGGGACTGACCGGCGGCGTGTTCCAGAACCGGCGACTCAGCGAACTCGCGCTCACGGCGCTCGAGCCGCGCGGATTCCGCGTGCTGCTGGCGGAACGGGTGCCCTGCAACGACGGCGGCCTCAGCTACGGCCAGGTCGCCGATTTTCTCGGTCGAAACGTCTAGACTGCCGCGATGCTCTGGTTCGAACGTCCCTTCCTGGCGATCCTGCAGCGCGAGTACTCCGCGGCCATGCGCTTTGCCGAGGACGACGCGTCCAACGAGATGCCCGCTGCGCCGGCCGGGCCCTGCCAATTGTACGTGCACGTCCCGTTCTGCGAAGTGCTGTGCCCGTTCTGCTCGTTCCACCGGGTGCGCTACGACGCATCGAAGACCCGGCGGTACTTCGACGCGCTGCGACGCGAGATCCGGCTCTATCACGACCTCGGCTTTCGCTTCAGCGACGTCTACGTCGGCGGCGGCACGCCGACGGTGAATGCCGACGAACTGCTCGAGACGCTAGCCCTGGTGCGCGGCCTCTCGCCCATCCGCGCGATGTCGATCGAGACCAACCCCAATCACCTCGATCCCGTCGCGCTGCAGCGCTATCGCGACGCGGGCGTCACGCGGCTGTCGGTCGGCGTGCAGAGCTTCGACGACGGACTGCTCGCCCGCATGGAACGCCTGGAGAAGTACGGCAGCGGGGCCGTCATCCGCGAGCGGCTGGCCGCGGCGCACGGCGTCTTCCCGACGCTGAACGTCGACATGATCTTCAACCTGCCCGGGCAGAGTCTCGCGATGCTCGAGACGGATCTCGCGACGCTACGCGACCTGCAGGTGGACCAGGTGTCGTTCTATCCGCTGATGACCGCGCCGACCGCACGGCACAAGATGGAGAAGAGCATGGGTCGCAGCGACCCGACCGTGCGTCACGCGATGTACGAACGCATCCTCGATCGGCTGATGCCGGAGTACCGCCCATCGTCCGCCTGGTGCTTCTCGCGCGGCCACGGCATGTTCGACGAGTACATCATCGACCAGGACGACTACGTGGGCGTCGGCAGCGGCGCGTTCAGCTACGTGGGCGGTGCGATGTACTCGACGACGTTCTCGCTGAACCACTACTGCCGCCGCGTCGAGGGCGGCCAGAGCGGCATCACCCAGCGCCACCCGCTCGGGCGGAAGGAGCGCATGCGCTACGATTTCCTGGTCCGGCTGTTCGGCGGCGAGCTGCGCCGCGACTATATCGAGAAGCGCTACGGGCGCGCGTTCGCCGTGCGGATGGCTCCGGAACTGCTCGCGATGCGGCTGGTCGGCGCGACGCGGCACGAGAAGGACGCGATCCGGCTCACCCGCCGCGGCATGTATTGCTGGGTGCTGATGATGGCGGAGTTCTTCAACGCGGTGAACGACGTCCGCGAGCAGATGCGCGAGCACATCCGCGCCGAGCTCGAGGCGTGGAACGCGGAGGCGGCCGTGCCCTTGACTTCGATCGGGCGCGTGTCGCAGGGGGGACGGTCGTGACGATGGAAGACACCCATGTTTCGCTGGCGCACGGCAACGGCGGTCGCTACATGCGCGAGCTGATCACCGAGATCTTCGCGCGCCACCTGGCAAATCCATATCTGCGCACCGACACCGACGCCGCCGTGCTGCCGTGGAACGCCGCGACGGCGAACTCGCGTTCACGACCGACAGCTTCACCGTGCAGCCGATCGAATTCCCGGGCGGCAACATCGGCTCGCTCGCGGTGCACGGCACCACCAACGACCTCGCCGTGGCCGGCGCGGTGCCGAAGTACCTCAGCCTCGGCGTGCTGCTCGAGGAAGGCCTGGAGTTCGCGGTGCTCGAGCGCGTCGTCGCGGGCATCGCCGGCAGCCGCGCGTGACGTCGGCGTCGTCGTCGCGGCCGGCGACACGAAGGTCGTGCGTCGCGGCGAGGGCGGCGGCATCTACCTCAACACCAGCGGCATCGGCGTCAAGAATCCGTCGCTGAAGATCGGCATCGAGCAGCATCCGGCCCGGCGACGCGGTGCTGGTGAGCGGCCCGGTCGGCGACCACGGCATCGCGGTGATGCTCGCGCGCGAGCAGTTCGGCATGCGCGGCGACCTGCAGTCCGACGCGGCGAGCGTGCTGCCGCTGACGCTCGCAGCTGGCGAAGCTGCCCGGGCTGCGCTTCATGCGCGACCCGACGCGCGGCGGGCTCGCGACCGTGGCGCACGAGATCGTGCACGGCAGCGGATTCGGCGTGGTGCTTTGCCGAAGAACGCGTGCCGGTGCGCGATTCGGTGCGCTCGGTGTGCGAGATGCTCGGCTACGATCCGTATTTCCTCGCCTGCGAAGGGCGCGTGGTCGCCGTCGTCGCGGCGGAGCAGGCGGAGCGCGCGCTCGCGATGTGGCGTGCGCTGCCCGCGGGGCGCGATGCGGCCATCATCGGCTCGGTGCAGCGAGCAACCGGCGCGCCTCGTGCTGCAGACGACGATCGGCGGCGAGCGCGTGATCGAGGAACTCGAGGACGACCCGCTGCCGCGCATCTGCTGATCTCACCTCTCCCGCCTGCGGGAGAGGTCGCGCAGTGCGCGGGTGAGGGTCCGGAGCCCTCACCGCTCGCACCGATGCGGTCGCATCGGCGCTCGTGCCCTCTCCCGCAGGCGGGAGAGGGTGCTCAACCTCCCGCGAACAGCGGATTCACGTCGATGTAGATCTGGTAGCGGCCGATCTTGCCGCCGCGGAAGTGGAACACGTCGACGAAGGGCAGCGTAACCGTGCTGCCGTCGAGCCGGGTGTAGGTCACGAGGCCTTCGCAGGCGGCGCTGGTCGCGTCCTCCCAGGCCCGGGTCATCCGGTGCTCGCTGCGCCGGATCATCCCGAGGAATCCCGACACTGCCGCGCCGATGTCCGCGTGCCCGACGGCGGCCGGCGCGTTGCCGAACACGAACTCGCCGTCGGCGGCCAGGTACGACAGGAATTTCTTCGTGTCCTTGGTGTCGATCGCGGCGAACAGTTCGTTCCACCATTCCATCGAAGGCATGCGTGCGCTCCTGCGGCGAGTGAGTCTGCGCCGACAACGGTTCGCGGCGTGCGCGAATCTTGCCACGTGTCGTCGCCGTCGTCAGCGAAGAACGACTCCCGTCGCCCGGACGCGCGCGTCGACGTCGATGCTCGCCGCGCGCCTGCGCAATCAGCAGTTGTGCGTAGCCCAACAAAAAGCATTCGCATGCACGAAGACGCGCGAGGGCGTGATGTGATCAATGCGAGATGAAAAGGTTCCCGGACTTCGGATATCCGAGGTTACTGGCGGGTAACAGCGTCCCTAGTATTCGTCACGAGTTTCCAGAAGCGGTTCTTCGAGAGCCAATTCGAAATGCTCGATTTCGGCCGCATTGTTTAGGGAGTCAATCATGAGACTTGCATCACTGTCACGCATCGCGCGCGCTGCGGCGCCGATCGTCGCGCTGCTCGTGCTCGGCGCCGGCATGGCCGGTTGCTCGAGTAGCGACGGCAAGAACGGAGCTACAGGACCTGCAGGTCCTCCGGGAGGCACGGGCCAGACCGGACCGACCGGCCCGACCGGACCGACGGGTCCGGGCCTCGATCCCATCACGTCGGCGAAGCCCGAGAGTTGCCTCACCTGCCACGCTACGCAGGGCAAGACGCACCAGGACGTCTATCGCGACTACCAGGACGCGAAGACGAAGAGCAAGTTCAAGATGAACCTGACGACGCTGACGGCCGTGCCGAGCGCGACCGCGGGCAAGTTCGATGTCACCCTGGCGTTCACCGTGCAGAAGAAGGACGCCAACGGCGTCAACTTCATCCCGTACGACGACGCCGGTCTCGCCTCGCTGGACCAGAAGCGGTTCACGGTGCAGGGATATTTCGCGGGCAACCAGTACCCGACCCAGCAGGCGTTCACGACGGGCCTCGGCACCATCACCAGCCTCGGCGGCGGCAACTACACCGCGAAGGCGACGGCGGTCTCGTATGACCCGACCGCGCTGGCGGGCTGGCAGGCCTACGGTTACATCGCCGAGAGCCAGCTGGACGTCGAGGGCATCATCCTCTATGCCGATGTGGCCGACGACGGCCTCGCGTTCGGCACGGCGGCGACGTTCGTGTCCAATGCCAGCGTCGAAGGTTGCGAAGCCTGCCACGGCGCGCCGTACCTGAAGCACGGCTATCGCGCGGCGGTGGTCGAGGGCCTTCCGGACTTCGCGGCGTGCAAAGAGTGCCACGTCGACAACCAGGCGGGCGGACACCTCGACTGGCAGTACATGGCCGACGAGCCGTACGCCTGGGCGACCGGCGGCACGGCGGATCGCGATCAAGTACGCCTACAAGCGCAGCGTGATGCAGGACACGCACCAGACCCATGCCATGGAGTTCCCGTACCCCATGTCGATGGCGAACTGCAAGACCTGTCACGCGACCCAGGCCAAGATCGACGCGATCACCGCCGACAGCTTCTTCAAGGCTGAGACCTGCAAGAGCTGCCACCCGGTGAACGGCACCGATACGTGGGATGGCCAGAAGTACAACCAGGCCGGCCGTGCGCCCGCGCTGGCGGCGCTGTGGGCCGAGACCAACACCACGTTCCACGACATCAGCGACGACTGCAGCGTGTGCCACAAGTCGGGCGGCGTGGCGAGCCAGTTCAAGACCTACCACAGCGGCTACAACAAGCAGATCTACGACGCGTCCAATCAGCGCTATGCGGATCTGGCCGCCAACAAGGTCTCGATCGACTCCGTGACGCTGACCGGCAACGTGCTGGACGTCAAGTTCAGCGCGGGCAACACCGCCATCGATCCGTACGCTGACGATTTCGTTCTACGGCTACGATGCCAAGAACATGCTCGTCAGCTCGCATACGCGTGATGCGGGCGCGCTGACCTGCTACAACGACCGCGCGGCCGATCCGCTGACGGCGCCCAAGGTGGGCTGCCGCTATGAGATCGAGCTCGACGGCACGGCAGTCCCGGAGGTCCAGACCAACCGTCTGTTCACCGTGATGCCGGACAGCGTGGCGGGCGCCTGGCACGTGCAGGCGGACCTCGCGGGCTACGTGCAGCCGACGGCCACCGGCCTGGCCAGCATTCCGACGCTGATCACCTCCGGCAAGACCAAGAAGGCCGAAGTCGTCGTCATGCCGATCCTCGAAGTGGGCGGCGTGAACGCATCCCTGAACGCGGCGAACAAGACGTTCGACCTGGCCGGGAACCAGTTCGTCTCGAACTACTTCCAGGGCACGGGTGAGGTCGTCAGCGCTGCCAAGTGCAACGCGTGCCACGACGCGCTCGGTTCGACCTTCCACAACGGCCTCGGTGAGTTCGGCGCCGGTGTGGGCGGCAACGTGACGGTCTGCCGTACCTGCCATGTGACGACCTCCGGCGGTGCGCACCTCGAGCTGCAGTCGCGCGGTATCGACTCGTACGTCCACGCGATCCACAAGTTCCAGGCCTTCGATATCGCCGGTATCGACTTCCAGGACCCGGTCTTTGCGAAGCGGTACACGCTGCACATCGAGCATGGCTTCCCGAACTTCACGATCAAGAACTGCGAGGCGTGCCACGTGACGTCCAGCAATCCGGAAGTCGTGACCTACAACCCGGCGGACAACACCAAGTCGCTGCCGGGTCTCGAGTCCGCCGCGGCCAAGCTGACCCATGGTTGGGTCGACCTGACCACGGGCGCGCCGACGGCAGGCCCGCGCAACATCGGTGCCGTCCCGTCGCTGGTGACTGGACCGGCCTCCCGCGCGTGCGGTGGCTGCCACAAGGCCGTGCTGGTCAATGAAGACGACGAAGCCAAGCTGGCCGCCTTCAATTCGCACATGGCGATGGGTGGCTACAACGTGACGAACGACGCGTCGAGCTCGTACGTCTACAAGATGATCGAACAGATCCAGAACTACTTTAAGTAGGCAACCCGGGTGAGGCGGGCCTGAGGGCCCGTCTCCCGGTCTCTCGGAAGAGAGCATTCAGAGGCGGGCCTTCGGGTCCGCCTCTTTTTTTGCGGGCGCGAAGCTGCGCAAAAGAAAAGGCCGGGCAGGTGCCCGGCCTTTGCAAGCGATGACTCGGGAATTCAGGTGCCCGACGACTCGATCTTGACCTCGCCGTTCTCGATGATGACGACGTACTTGTAGCCCATGCCGAGATCCTTGTTCACCCCCACGGTGCCGGTGACCAGCACCAGGTCGCCGACCTTGGCGCGCGGGGTCGAGGTCGTGGTGACGGTGAGGTCGTTGGCGCCTTCGGCGCCGGAACCGTCGCGCACGTGCACCCAGTCCTTGTCCATGATTGCGGCCGCCACCTTGACCACCTTGCCGCGCACGACGACGGTCTTTCCGGCGAGTTGGTCCTTCTGTGCGAACAATTCCGCCACCGTCAGCCCGGACTCGGCTTTCGCGATGCCGCTCAAGTCCACCTCGGCGCTGGGCTTGGCGGTAGGGTGACCTTCCGGCATGGCGGCGGGCGTCGATGCCGAAGGCGCCGGAGGCGGTGCGGCGCCAGGGGCCGGCGTGCCGCCACCCTCCTTGCCGCAACCGGAAAGAATGGCGAGGACGGACAACGCAAGCGTGCTGCAAACAGGTGCCTTCGACACGAGAGCCTCCAGTAGTCGCTGGGACGGGATGGATCCGGGTGAAGCGCGCAGTCTACGGGACAACATTCCGGCTGGCACTCGAATCGGCCGCAGTAGACTAGCGAGTCGCGCAGCCCGCTTCGTAGCGACGCAATGTGGACTCGACGTATCGCGCGGCGGCCACCTGCACGACGGCAGGAGCGACCGAACCGATGCACCGAAGCAATGCAATCGAAATTGGTCTCGGTTTATCGCTATACGAGCCGGCTGATTCAAGTCCTAACATCGGCCAAGTCATCAGGGACCGGACCGCCACGACGATCGGCGGGCCGGACGATCGAGCCATGAACCGCGTGCAGCGGTGCATCTGCGTAGCAGTCAGGAGTCATCCATGAGTTCTTCAATCGCGCAAAGCAGGACGCGCTCCCGCGTGGCAATGATTGCGCTGATGGCGCTGACTGCGATCGGGGCGGCCGGCTGCACGGGCGACCAGGGCAGCCAGGGCGACCAGGGGCCGCCGGGACCGGTCGGCCCTCCCGGAGGCTCGGGTGGCGGCACGGGGCCCACGGGCCCGACGGGCATCGAGCAGGGCGCCAATGTCTCGCTTGGCAACGGCTCAACGCTCACGGCGGACCAGATCAAGTCGATCGGCACGCTGGTCGCGACGATCGACAAGGTGTCGCTCACCACCGCCACGGCCGTGCGCAACCCGGTCATCGAGTTCACGCTCAAGACGCCTTACGGCGGCGCGGTCACCGACCTCGCGACGAGCGTGCTCAGCGTCACGGTCGCCAAGCTGATCCCGAGTCGGCCGACGGCAAGCCCGCGCGCTGGCAGAGCTACGTCAATCGCAACCAGAACGCG
>CAWJMS010000031.1:0-11654 GCA_963843985.1 uncultured Gammaproteobacteria bacterium
GCCATTTGTCCTCTACGAGTCCTAGGGCGTCCGATGCTTTTTTTACTTCTTGTTCATTTTTTTGCGCTGCGGTCTGCCCGACCTCCTCTCGCAGCGGCGTCACCGCCATCCGTAACTCGGCTCAACGCGCCGCGCTGCCCGCGTCGCCGCTTTACCGTGAACCGCCATCGGATGCCGGTCAAACGTATGCGTATGGCTAATCTGGCAGGCCGTGCCTTGTCCGGTTTCCTAATCAGCTCTCACTCAATCAGGACCAAACGATGACGGTTCGCTGACCACTCGGCGAACCGCCCCGCCTACGCTGGTCCCCAGTGTCAGGACCAGACATCCAAGGTTGCGGAGAATCAGAGATGACCGAGCCGATCGATGAGGTTTCGAACGGTGCACATAGACGCAATCGGCGGTGCGCGGCCAAAGCCGCGTCGCTTCAGTCGAGCCCACAGTGCGTGTCCATTCCGATCCCCCGTGCTGCTGCCCCCTCCCCCGATCGGCAGCACGTCCTTCGGCCGGCAACTCACGTTGCCGGCCGATTCTTTCATTTCTTTCAACTTCGGCGACGAGGTGCTCGCATGAAACGCGCGCAGATCAGAGAGCCAGGAATCACCGACGTCGATCTGGATCGTGCCCGATGGCATGTCCAACACGGTACGCGGCAGTTCCGAGACTTCCTTTGCACCGGCGGTAGTGACCTCACGCTTGGGTTCGCACGCTGGTTGAAGGACAGGAACCATGGGCAATTAGTCTTGGTCCCGATTTTCTAGACAGTTTTCGCGGTCCGGCTAAGTGGAGTCCCGCGGTCTTCGGTCATGAGCAGTTCTCTAGACCTTCCCTAGCAGAGAGTGCGTCACATGAAACCCTCTGAACAACGCCAAAGCGAAACGCGTCGCCACCACACCGAGGCGATCGTCGCCAGACATCTGCACCAGCTCTTTCGGCGCCTGCCCATGCTGTCGGGCTTCTGGCTGCACCCCGACCTCGACGTTGCCGAGGTGGTCTTCACCTGGACCGGCTACACCGCCGGCCGTGATCTCTACGATCAAGTGACGGACGCGCTCGTCCAGCTCGCCGAGGAATGTCCCGAGGCGGTGCAGCTGATGCGCGGGCGCACGTTCGCACGAGCGGTGCACTGAGATGCCGTCGAAGAAGGCATCGCTACTGTCTCGTACCTTCGCGCGCGTTGCCGGTGCGCTCGCGCGGTCGCTCAGGGCACGGTGGGATCGCAGGCGAAGCCGCGCCCGGGCGTGGTCGGATCGATTCGCGGATCAGCCGGTCGCGGCCGAGGCATTGGGACTGACGGTTGGTTGCCATAGCGTCGCAAATTCAGCGGCAGAATCAGCAAGGAGAGGTAGCGTCATGCGGACAGGCATACATTGGCGTTTCCTGGTGGTACCGATCTTCGTCGTTGGCATCGCCGCGCCGGTGGCCTGGGCCGAAGCGCCGGCGCACTCCGACAGTAGCCCACGGATCGAGGTGTCCGGTGGGGCGGCGGAGATCTTCGACGTGGGCGACCATCCCTGGAACGTCGGCCTCAGTTACATCTGGCGGCCGATGGGCCGCTGGGGCATCGCGCCCGGCGTGGGTGCCATGTACGCGGAACACAGTGCGAGCGCCTTCTACGGCGAGCTCCACAAGGACTTCTGGCTGGGCCGGCAATGGGTCGTCACGCCGAAGTTCGCCGCCGGCGTCTATCACCATGGCAGTGGCGTGGATCTCGGCAACGACTTCGAGTTCCGCGAGGGCGTAGTGCTGTCATGGGTCGGACCACGTTTCCGCCTCGGGATAGGCGTCTACCATGCATCGAACGGGGGGCTTGGCGAGCACAACCCGGGCACCGAGGTGCTCGAGGTGGTGCTCGGCTTCCCAGTCGGCACCCCCTCCAAGTGATCACTCCGCCGGCGCGCGCGTGTTCGAGGGACCCGTCTCACCGACGAGTCGTGCTGCCGCCCGCGCCTGTCGCGCGAACGCCGTCGCGCGCTGTTTCTGGTTCTTCTCCGATCTCTGGGTCCAACGTGAGCCCACATTACTCAATCCGGAGATCGGAGAAGAATCAAAAAAGAAGCGGCGAGGCACGCGATCCAGGGGGATCGATCGCGCACCCCGCCGCAACGGGAAGGTCAGTTGTTCGGCGCGCCGCTGTCGATCCAGGACTTGACCTTGTCGATGGTCGCCTGGTCGAGGTACGGCCCGCCGAACGGCATCCGCGCGCCGCCAATGCCGGCGGCGCCTTCGAGTTTCTGCACCACGTAGCTGTTGGCCGAGTCGCCCGCCTTCACGCGCTGCACCGCAGGCATCTCGAGACTCGCGACGCCGACCAGGCTGGCGTAGACATGGCCCGCCCGCAGGTCCTGCGAGCCGGGCAGCGCGCCACCGGGTGCGTTGCTGCCGTCATGGCAGCTCGAGCACTTCGGCGTGAAGACCAAGGTCTGCAGTTCCGTCAGCGTCGTCGCCGCCACCGCGTTCGACACCGTGACCGACACCGCCGGCGAGGTGCCGACGTTGCCGTCAACGTCGGTCGCCTTCGCCGTGAGGTTCACGGTCCCGTCCGCCACCGTCGTCGAGTCCCACGGCAACGAGTACGGCGAGGTCGTGACCGACCCGAGCGAGGTCGTGTCGTTCAGGAAGAACTCGACCTTGGCGATGTTCACGCTCGCCGTCGCGGTCGCCGTAAGGCTCGTCGTGCCGTGGACGGTGCCCGCCGGCGCCGTGACCGCGACGACGGGCGGCGTATTGAGCGCGGGGGCCGCGCCGAGATCGATGCGGCCAAGCTCGCCGTTCGCTTCGTCGTTGGTGCCCGCCGCATAGAACAGTGTGTTGGCCGGCTGGTTGTTCGAACCGTTGCCGAACGCGATACCCCACAGGCCCGGCTCCGCGAACGGCTGCCCCGTGGAATCGACCACCGTGCCGATGTAGGCACCGCTGGCCGGATCGTAGCCGTTGATCTTGCCGTCGCCGAAATTACCAACCAGCAATGCGTTGCTGAGCGTGCCGAGGCCGGCCGGCGCCAGCGCCATGCCCCAGGGCGCATTCAGCTTGCCGCCCTCGACGACCAGGTGTTTCACCAGCGCGCCGTTCGCATCGAAGATGTTGACGAGCCCGAGGCCCGGACCGCCGACTTCGTCGAAGTTGTCGGGCGGCTCCTGCTTCGCATACGCGACGTAGATCTGCGTCGCGCCGCCGGCGCCGTTCGCGATCGCCTGGATTCCGAACGGAGCATAGCCCGCGGGCAGCGTCGGATCCGTGAACGCGAAGCTGGTCGCGGTCGGGATCTGCTTGTGGTACGACGCGTCGAACACGTCGATCTTGTTGTTGTGGAAGTCCGCGGCGTACAGGAAGTTCGCCGTGCCGTTGTTGCCGACTGCGAGGCCCTTGTACACGGCGCCGCCGGCGTCCGTATACATGACGACCGCATTGCCGAGATCGACGCGCGGACGACCAGCCGGCGATCATGCCGCCTTCGCCGTCGAAGATGAATCGCGCCGGGCCGGAATGGCCGCCGCCCGACACCACGAAATCGTTCGTGCCGTTGAAGACGATCCCGGTGGGATCGAAGTCGGCGCCGCCCGCACTGTGCGGAAGATGCACGACCAGCGGCGATGCATGCGGTTGCGCCTTGCCGTTGCCGTCATAGACCGTCGACGTGCCCGTGTGATTGTTCGCCACCCACACCGGCGACGTCGTGCCGAACGCGATGCCCCAGGCATTGACGAGGTTCGGGTCGGTCGTGATCGCGCCGGTGCCGACCGCGTCGGTCACGAGCGAGGTCTCGGAGAAGCCGCTCGGCGGGTTCACCGTCACCGACGTCGACGCCGAACCGCTGCCGCTGTACATGCCACCGGTGCACGCGAGCGTGTACGTCGCCGTGCCGGAGGCGGACGGCGTGACGCTCTCGCTACCGGAGACGGCCTTCGCGCCGGTCCAGCCGCCGCTCGCCGTGCACGTCGTGCCGACGCTCGAGGTCCACGTGAGCGTCGTCGACTGGCCGAGCGTGATCGTCGTCGGCGACGCACTCAGCGTCACCGTCGGCTGGTGATTCTTGCCTCCGCCGCCGTAGCCGCCGCCGCAGGCGGTGAGCGCCAGCATCCCGAACACGACGAATGTACGCGCGAACACGCCGCGCATCGTCGAAAACCGATCGATCCCCTTCATGATGATCTCCTCGCGTCCGCTGCCGCGTACGCCGCGAATGTGGTCTGGGCTGGAGTGAGTGCCGCGCCACAGGCTCGAGGTTCATTCGCGCCATGACATCTCGTCAGTGAACCGATGCGTGCGCGCACGGCACCTACCGCGAGAGGCCACATGCCGCGGACACGCCCCATGCCGTCACGATCGATGCTTCATATGTCGGCGATCGCCGCGTCGATCGCGCTCGCCGGCTGCGCGGGCAACGGCGACGGACTCGACGCGGGCGGACGGCCGATCGGCGATGGACCCGGCGGCGGACCGCTGACGGCCGATTTCGCGTCGATCCAGCAGCACGTCTTCACGCCGATCTGCACCGCCTGCCACGCCGGCGCAAATGCGCCGCAGGGTCTGCGCCTCGATTCGGCCAACAGCTACGACCTGCTGGTGGGCATCTCGAGCAACGAAGTCTCGTCGATCCAGCGGGTGAAGCCCGGCGATCCGGATCACAGCTACCTCGTGCAGAAACTCGAGGGTCGCGCTTCGGTCGGTGCGCGCATGCCATTCGGCGGGCCGTACCTCGACCAGGCCACGATCGACGTGATCCGGCAGTGGATCACCGACGGCGCGCAGCGTTCGTCGACTGCTGCTGCCAAGCCCAGCCTCGCGGTCGCCTCGATGAGTCCTGCCACGAACGACGTGCTCGTCGAGTCACCGGCACGGCTCGTCGTCGGCTTCACGCAGGAGCTCGACCGCAGCCGGCTCGACGCGGGCTCCATCCAGCTCACGAGGGTGCAGCCCGACCCGGCCGGCGAGCCCCGTACCGCAATCGACGTAACGGCCGGATCCATTGACGCGAATCCGAACGTGCTGGTCGTGACGCCCCACGCGCAACTGGCGCCCGGCCGCTACGCGCTGCGAGTCCGCAATGACGCGATTGCGGACCTGTCCGGCAATGCACTTCCCGGCGGCGGCACGAGCGAATCGACGTTGATGACCTTCACGATCGGAACGAAACCATGACCTTCTCGACGACTCGTCTCGCGATCGTGGCGGCGGCCTTCCTTGTCGCGGCCGTGCCTCGAGCCGCGCGGTCGGAGCCGTATCTCGCGGTCCAGCAGGGCTACAAGTGCTCGTCGTGCCACGTCAACCCGACGGGCGGCGGGTTGCGCAACGAATTCGGCATCGTGTTCGCGGAAAACGTGATGCCCGCCACCATGCTGCCGTCCAGCGCGCCGGTGTGGACGGGAAAGCTCGGCGAGTTCGTGCGTCTCGGCGGCGACGTGCGCGAGCAGTGGAGCAGCACCGACATCCCGCACCAGGACAAGCAGCAGGGCTGGGAGCTCGAGCAGGCGCGCGTCTATGGCGGCATCGACGTGATCCCGGAGCGGCTGTCGCTGGTGATCGACGAGCTGGTGGCGCCCGACAATGCCGAGACCCGCGAAGCGTACGTGCGCTATTCGGATCCGGCTCACGGCTGGTACGTGAAAGCGGGCCGCTTCTACCTGCCGTTCGGCTGGCGGCTGCAGGACAACAATGCTTTCGTGCGGCAGGTCAGCGGCATCAACATGGTCACGCCCGACGAAGGACTGGAGGTCGGCCTCGAGACGCCCGCCTGGTCGGCGCAACTCGACTACACGAGCGGCGTGGCGAATACCGGTCTCGGGTCGGGAAAGCAGTTCACCGGGCAAGTCGCCTGGGTGCAGCCACGCGGACGACTGGGACTGGCCGGTTCGTTCACGCAGTCGGATGCCGGCGACCGCAGCATGGCCGGTGTGTTCGGCGGTCTCAAGACCGGGCCCGTCGCGTGGCTGGGTGAGGTGGACTACATACGCGACGCCGGCTATCCCGAAGGCACGCGCACGCTGCTCGCCGCGCTAGCCGAAGCGGACTGGGCGTTGCGCAAGGGGCACAACCTGAAGCTGACCGCCGAGTACTTCGATCCCGACGAGCACGTCAACGAGGACGAGAAGACGCGCTGGAGCCTCGTCTACGAGTACACACCGCTGCCCTTCCTGCAGTTGCGCGCAGGGCTGCGCCGGTACGACGGCATTCCACAAAACGACTTCGACAACCGCCGGCAACTGTTCGCGGAACTGCACGGCTTCTTCTAGCCGGGCGGTCACGCTTCAGTTCGCGGAGCGCGCCGCCTCCTGGCCGCGGTCGGTCGCGAGCGGCGCGTCGGACGATTCCTCCGCCAGGCAGGACCCCTGTCGCTGCAACTCCACCAGCGCGGCGCAGGCATTGACCAGCGAGTAGTCGCCAGCAGCGGTCACGCTCCCCCGCGACGTGCGCGACAGCAGACGTTGCACGTCCGCGCCGTGCAGCTTACGGTCGCGCGCAATCAGCAGCGCCGCCACGGCCGACACCTGCGCCGCTGCGAACGAACTGCCGGACGCGAAGTCGTAGTGCGCGCCCGGCACCAGCGTCAGCACGTCGTTGCCGGGCGCCGTCAGCGCGGCGGGCGTCCCACTGCGCCGGCCCGGCGCGTCGACCGTGACGACACCGCGGACGTCGCCCGGGAACCCGGAGTCCGCGCCCGCCGGCGGCGCCGCGCCGACGAATACGATTCCGCGCTGCAGGCCGTGCTCGACGATGCGCTCGAGCAACGCGTCGGCGGGTCCGGCGAGGCTGAGGTTCACGATGTCGGCGTGCGCGTCGATGGCAGCGGCAAGCGCCTGCGCCAGCGTGAACGTGTTGCAGACGGCCGAGTGGTTGCCGGCCGCATCCTTCCAGCACGCCTTGTAGGCCAGCAATTTCACGCCCGGCGCGATGCCGGCGATGCCGATGTGATTGTTCGCGACGGCCGCGATCACGCCGGCGACGGCGGTGCCGTGCAGGTCGGCGCGGAACCCCGTCGAGTCAGTCGTCGACGAAGTTGCGTTCCTCGGCGATCCGCCCGCGCAGGTCCGGATGGCGCGAGTCGACGCCCGTGTCGATGACGGCCAGCCGGACGGCGTCGCCGCGCGACCATTGCTGCGCCTGCGCCACGCTCATCTGGCCGAGGCTCTGCTGCAGGGCCGCGTACGGATCGTTGTACGCCGAAGCCTGCGTCGCGAACGTCGCGAGCGGCTGCACCGATTCGACGCGACGGTCGTGCGCCATGCGTTGCAGCAGCGCGGCCGGGTCGTCGTCGGCCGGCATTTCGTAGACGATGCAATGCACGCCGAGCAGCGCGATCGGCCAGCTCGCCGCCTGCTGCAATCCGTAGTCGGCCGCGATGCCCTGTGCCACGGCGCGCGCCGAACTCGTGACCGCATACGGCGTGACGCTGTCGTATCCGCGCGCGGTGCCCGCCGCCCGCTGTCCGCCGCTGGTGGCGTCGTTGCGCACGGTGACGACGAGGTATCGTCCGGGCGCCTGCCTCGCCGCGTCGGGCAGGACCGTGCCCGCGGGCGGTCGCGCAGTCGTGGCGCAGGCCGTGAGCCACAATGCGATCCAGAGCGAGGACAGCACCGCGCGCTTCATCTGGGCGGCCCGGCTCCGCTCGCCGGCTCCGCGAACACGACGTGAGGATCGGTTCGCAATCGAGCGAGGCTGGCGTCGACGGACGCCGGTGCTTCAGCCGCTGAGTGCAGCGCCAGCGTGTATGCCCCCGCCTCCGTCGGCCCTGCGACGATGTCGGCGCGAACGGCCTCGAGCAGCGCGGCCATGCCGGCTACGGTAGTGTCGGGCGTGAAGACGACTCGCACGCGCGGAGCGTTCCCCCGCCGGACGCTCGACCGAGCTCAGCGTCACGTACTCGGCGTCCGCGCCGCGGGTGCCGGCATGCTGCCACAGCATCGAGCCCAGCAGCCCGAGGCCGAGTGTCTGCAGCACGACTGCCGCCACCAGCCAGCGCGGCAGGCCGGCACGCGCGCCGGCGCCGGCCGGCTCGGCCTCGACTGCCTGTGTGGACGAGGCTGCGGCCGGTGCCATTTCGCGATCGAGTTCTTCGATGCGCGACATCAGCTTCTGCAGCGACGGCTGCGGCGAGTACTCGACTTTTTCGTCGGACCGCAACAGGTCGCGCCACTGGCGCTGCGCGGCGAGGTCCGCGCGACACGTCGCACAGCTGGCGAGGTGAGCCTGCACGCGAGCGGCATCGTCGGCATCGATTCGGCCGGTGGCAAACCACGGCAACAGACGCGCGGCCTCGCTGTCGCAGTCGTCGGTGTCGGGGGTCGAAGCCATGCGTCTAGTCCTCCGGGACGCCGGACAGTTCCGGCAGCAGCACGCGCAGCTTGCGGCGTGCGTGAAACATGCGCGTCTTCACGGTGTTGACCGGGCAATCCATGATCTCGGCGATGTCGGCGCAGCTGTGACCGAGGTAGTAGGTGAATTCGACGACCAGCCGCTGCTCGACCGGCAGCTGCGCCAGCGCGCGCATCGCGAGTTCGCGACGGTCGGCCTCGTCCACGGCGGCCGACGCATCGCCGATCTCCTCGGGCGGATCCACGTCGGACGACTGGATCTGCAGGCTGGCGCGACGCAAGGTCTTCAGCGCGCGCCGGTACGCGGATCCCCATGATCCAGGTGGACACCTGCGAGGCGCCGCGGAAGTCCGCGGCCTTCTCCCAGACGACCCACATGGTATCGTTGATGATCTCTTCGGCCACCTCGTAGTGGCGCGTCATCCGGGTCAGGAACCGCGCGAGCCGGCGGTGGTAGAGCCGGTACAGCTCCTGGAACGCCTCACGGTCGCGCGCGGTCGTGCGGCGCAGCAATTCGAGCTCGTGCTCGTTGCTGGGCGATCTCGCAAAAGCGCCTTCGGCGCGTCGATCCGGACGTTCCGAGGCCTGGCCTCCCGTGGTCAGGGCAACGGGCGTATTCCGTCGATGGTATGTACCCCTCCGGGCGCCGAAGGTTCAATGGCCCGGCGCGAATTCCTTGCTAGAAACGCCAGATCGCTGTCAGCGCCCAGCGGTCGCCCGCGGTTTCCCGGCCGAACAGGTCGCGGGCGGTGGCGTCGGTGCCGAACCGGGCCAGGTCCAGCTCGAAGCTGCCGAACGACGCCGTCAGCGTGGCGTTCCACGAGCTGTAACTGTCATCGATCACGTCCGAGTAGTCGTAATACCCGACGCCGGCCGCCACGCCGAACCAGCGCCAGACCGGCTGGCGCGCCGAGAGTTCGTAGGAAAACGCGTTGCCTCGCCGGGCCTGGCCCATAGCGGGTCGCGCGAATCACGTCCGGCGCCCATCCGACCGACGCGAACACCCGGTCCTGGTAGGCCACGGTACCGGTCAGTTCGCCGCGTAGTCGTAATCGACGTGCACGCTCGCGTCCGGATATGCGTAGCGCACGTAGCTGATGCGCGTGCTCCAGTCCGGCGCCAGCGTCCAACCCCATCCGGCGTATGCGTTGAGTTGCCCAGTTCGCCGAGGTAACCGGCGTCGGCATTGAGGCTGGACACCAGGCGCCAGCGAACCAGCCTGCCTCGCCCTGGTAGTGCAGGTCGCCCTGCAGTGCCGCCGCGCCGCCCGTCTGCGACAGCCCGCGGAATACGTAATCCGTCGTCGCCACCAGGAGCCGCCCCAGCCCGAATCCGCCGCCGCGGCGCGTGAGCCGCCGCCGAGCAGGACGCAGCAGGCTCCGGCCACGATCGATCGCGTGATGCAGCGAACCCGGCATCGCAGGCGTCCCGGCTCCGGTTGGCGAGTGGCTCGCGGTATGCGCAGCGTACCGAAGAACGCGGCGCGACGCCGCCTGTCGCCGGGTTCAACCCCAGAGCGCGCGATCGGGCGGCTGCATGCGACCCGCTTCGAACCGGATCGGGTGGCGGCGATCGAGCTTCTGCAGCAGCGGCCCGTCGAGATCGACGTAGCGGCACGATTGCGCGACCAGGAAGGCCGGCGCCATCGCGAGCAACATGCCGCACATGTTGCCGACCATCAGCCCGAGTCCGAGCCGTCGTGCGTCTCCTCGCATGGCCAGCGCTTCGGTCAGGCCGCCGCACTTGTCCAGCTTGACGTTGGCGTATCGGTAGCGGCCGCTGAGGCGCGACAGCGAAGCGCGATCGGTGCAGGACTCATCCGCGGCCAGCGGCAGCAGGGGCGTCAGCCCGTCGAGTGCCGCGTCGTCGCCGCGCGGCAGCGGCTGCTCCACCAGCTCGACACCGAGATCCCTGAGGCCCGGCAGCAGGTCCTCCAGCAGGTCGCGGGTCCAAGCCTGGTTGGCATCGACCATCAGTCGCGCCGCCGGGTGCTCGTCCCGCACGCTGCGCACGATCTCGAGCGGCCGCTCGGCATCGACCTTCAGTTTCAGCAGCGGATAGTGCCGCGCCTCGCGCGCCTTGCGGCGGGTCGTGGCGTCGTCGCCAAGCCCGAGGGTGAAGGCCGTCGTCACCGGCCGAGGCGCCGCGAGACCGGCCTGTATCCACACCGGTACGCCCGACTCCTTGGCGCGCAGGTCCCAGAGCGCGCAGTCGAGCGCATTGCGCGCGCCAGCCAGGGCAGCAGTCGCAGCAGGTCTTCGGCGGGATGCATCCCGCAGTTCCGTCGCGCACGGAATCGAGCTGCGCCGCCATGGATTCCGGCGTCTCCCCGTCGTAGTCGACACCCCGCCGCTTCCGCCCAGCCGCGCCGTCCGTGCGCAGGACCGGTCAGCGTGACGACGAGCACGGGCAGGTGGGTGACGCAATCGCGCGCCGTGGCGAACGGCTCGATCAACTCCCAGCGCTCGATCGCGGCAGCAACATCGATCGCATGCGGCCAGCAGCGCCGCGACGAGAGATTGACGCCGCGCATCGGGTCGCAGACCGGCAGGCCGAGTTCACGCTCGAGGATCGACCGGTAAGCGCGCCACTCCGCGTCGCTGAGACTGGCCGAGTTGATGCTGAGCCCCGCGCAGCGGATGGCGCGATTCGTCAATCGTCCGGCGCGCAGGTATTCGTCGATGACTTCGCGCAGCGGCGGAATGGGGTAGTCCGGGTACTCCTCGATCGTCAGGCGTCGGGCGCATGGCACAGCACGAACGCGTCGGGCTGCGAGCCGTGCATCAGTCCGAGCGTCACCGCGGCGTAGGCCGGGTGGAACAACGAGCCCTGCCCCTCGATCACGTCCCAGTGCCGAGCGTGATTGTCCGGCGACAGCGCCTCCGCGGCACCCGCCAGGAAGTCGGCGACCACCGCGTCCATCGCGATGCCGCGGCCGGCGATCATGATGCCGGTCTGGCCGGTCGCGAGGAACGTAGCATCGGCGCCATCGCCTGCAAGTCGCGGGTTAGCTCGACCGCGGTGTACTTCTTCCCGACGCCAGTCGGTACCGACCGTCAGCACCCGATTGCCGCTGCGCCTGCGGCCGGTGGCCACCGGAAACGACGGATTCAGGTGCCGGACGTCCACCAGCCGCGTGCCGCGCCGCGCCGCGGCACGAACGAGCCGCGGAAACGCAGTGAGCCGGGTATGCATGCCGCTTACCACGTCGAGTCCGGCTTCGATCGCCGACTCGAGGTCGTCCTGCCAGTGGTCCGGCAACAGGCCGCCGGTCGACGCGACGCCGACGACCATCGACCCGGCACCGAGGGCCGCCGCCGCGGCCGGAGACAACCGCGGAAT
>CAWJMS010000032.1:0-1138554 GCA_963843985.1 uncultured Gammaproteobacteria bacterium
TCGGACGTTCGCCGATCGCCTCGCTGATCGAGTGTCCTGTCAGCCTTGTTGTGGCTTTGCCGGCTTCGCCTTCGGTTTCGTGGGCGCCGTCTTAGGCTTGCTCGGCTTGGCCGTCGTGGCGGGAGGCTTGGCACCTTGCGGAGCTTTCGACGGCGTTGCAGCCGGACGCGATGCCGGCTTGCTCACCTGGGGCGCAGCGGGTTTGGCGTTGCGCTCCGGAGCCGCCGGTCGCTGCACGTTCGCAGCCGGTTTAGCGCTCGACGGTGTGGTCGGCCGCTGAACGCCGGTCGCGCTGCCGGCTTGGCGCCAGCCGGTGCATTGGGCTTCGCGCCGGCGTAGGTGCCCTGAGGCTTCTGCAGATCACGCGCAGACTCGGGTTTGGCATTCGGCACGGCCGCTTTCGTGCCCTGCGCCGCACCTGCGTAGGTGCTCTGACCTTTGTAGGTCTGCGACGGCGGCGGGGCCTGACGTTTCGGCCGCTGGTTCGCCTGCGCGTTCAACGTGTTCAGCTCCGGGCGATTCGGCTTCGCGGCCGTGATCGGGCTCTGCACGGAGCGCGAGTTGTAGCCGCTCGTCGACGGAGCGTCGTGGCGCCCCCAGTAATTGTTGTTGGTGTTGTTGTTGACGATGATCGTGTTGTTGTTGAACGAATGCTGGTAGTTCGGCGGACGGCTGTAGCCGTAGCTCTGGTGGTAGTTGTTCCCGTAGTTCGGGCGATACGGGTACGGCGGGTAGTACGGCATCGGCGGCCCGTAGTAGCGCGGGTTGTAGTAGCCGTTCTTGTAATAGTCGTCGTCGTCATCGTCGAAGATGTTCGCGACGAGGATGCCGGCGCCGAAGGCGACCAAGCCGGTGGCGACCAGCGCGCCGGTGCTGTGGCCCGTGCTCTCGGTCGTGGTCGTCGTGGTGGCGGCCGGGGCGCGGGCGGCGGCGCGTAGGCCGCAACCGGGTCGTACTGCGGCACGTACACGACTTGCGGGCTCGGAGGCGAGACGGTGATGACCTGCTGGCCGTCCTGCGTCTCCGTCGCGACGGTCATCTTGTCGGAGCTCTGCAGGTTGCCCACGTCCTTCGCCTGCGCGCGCAGTCTCTGCACCGCGTCGAGCGCGCCCTGCTGATCGTTGACGAAGGCCTGGCCGAGTTCGGTCGTCCAGCCGAGCTCCGAACACATCATGTCGACGACTTCCGGCGACTGCAGCAGTCCGCGGATCGGAGGCGTGAAGCCCATCGTCTTGGCCGCTTCGTCGAGGTCGTTGCCTTGCAGGTTCTGGTTCTGCAGCAGCCAGTTGCCCGCGTCGAGCACTTCCTGCGGATTGGTCGCGGCGACCAGCACCTGGCCGAGCACGACGTCCGGGTAGAGCGCGACCGGCGCGAGCAGGTCCTCCATCGCCTCGGGGGTCCAGGTCGTGGCGTTGGCCGTGAGGATCTGTGAAACGGGCGCCGCCGGCTGAGCGGCAGCAGGGGCCAGGGCGGGCGCCTGTGCAGTTGCACCGGCTTGCCCGGCAGGTGCCGCGGGCTCTTTCTTGCCGCAGCCGACCATGGCGACCAGCATTGCAGTCATCGCCGCCAGCGTGGCACCGCGCAGCGCACAGTTGCGCTTCAGTGAACGTTCCATTGCTTTGTCCCCTTCGTACCGACCGGTCGCGACCCGCAGCAGCAGTGCTGCGCCAACCCCCGCGAATCAGGCTTTACTTATAGCGCCTGCGCATGACGTCAGGCATGCTGAGCTTTGGTGCGACGTGATAGGTTTGCTTATCGGCAACCTGAGGGCCGCGAGTGGACTTACGGGATTTCCTGGACGTCAAGGCGATCTGCGACGAAGGCAGCTTTCGCAAGGCGGCGCAGTCGCTTGGAGTGTCGCAGCCGACGCTCAGCACGCGGATCGCGTACCTCGAGGACAAACTCGGCGCGCGCCTCTTTGATCGCGACCGCAGCCGCTCGCGACCCACGCAGCTCGCCGAATTGATCGCCGCGCGCGTCGCTGCCATCGGGCAGGACGCCTCGCTGCTGGCCAAGGACATCACGCGGCTCGCGTCCGGCCGCACCGGAGTCGTCCGGCATCGGCTTCGGACCGGCGGTGGGCCGGATTTTGCTGGGTGACACCATCACCCGGATCACGACGCAGTATCCGGAGATTTCGTCGAGCTGGCATTCGGCAGCACGAATCGACTGGCCGAGCAACTGTTGAACCGTGATCTCGATATCGTCGTCAGCCACGTCCTGGAGAACGCTCATCCCGCGGTCCTCGTCGAGCACGAGATCGAAGTCGGCAACATCATCGTGGCACACCCGAAGCACGCCATGTTCAGAGGAGCCGAGCCGACAGTCAAAGACGTGGTCTTGAAGACTCCGATGGCGATCCCGGTGCTCGAACAACACTACAAGGAGATGGTCCTCAAGAAGTACGGCATCGACTTCGATCGTCTGCCGGGGCGGGTCATCTGTTCGGATTTCGAACTGCTGATCAGGCTGGTGGCGAGCCGCCCGTGGTACTTCACGGCAGGTCCGACGTTTGCATTTGGCCCCGAGCTGGCGGAAGGCAAACTGCGAAAACTGAACAGCCCCGTGCCCTTCGGCCATCGCGCGGCCATCCACACGAATCGCGAGGCCCTATCGCTGCCAGCGGTCGCTCGGGTTCATCAAGTCGTCCGCGAGGTGTACTTGATGGCGCTCGGGCTCCCGGCTGCGACCTGAAGCGTCCCGCCGGCGCAGCGGCCTCAGCGCCGCGCGTACACCGTCACTTCGGCCTTGCCGTTCTGGCCACCGCGAGGCCGCCCCACGCGGCCAGTGCCGCCGCGGCAAGGCAGCCCACGAAAATACGTCGTGTCTGGTTCATCACTATTCGTCTCCTGCTCGCTGAACGCTTCTGGAAGTCACTGTGAACGCCGCAGCCCGGCCGAAGTCACCCGACCGCGCCACTTCATGTACGGGATGATCACGAGCGCCGACGCCAGCGTGTAGGCCACGATCAGCACGACGGTGCGGGGCCCCGGCGTGGCCGCTGCGATCACCATGGCCACGCCGACGTGTCGGGTCGCGCAGGTGACTGCGAGTGCGGTGCGATCGTTCGGGTCCGGACCGCCCATCAGGTGCCCGACGCCGAGTGCCGCCAGCGTAAATCCGCCGAGCGCCAGGATGGGCGGGCCAAGGATGGCGCCGACGACCTGCCAATGCAGCACAAGAAGCGCGAGCGCGCACACGGAAAAGACGATACCCACGAACTTGAGCAGCAGCGTCGGACAGACGCGCACTGGCATCCGGCAGGAACCAGCGCACGGCGATGCCGAGCAGCATCGGCAGAAGGAACGACTTGCCGAGCACACCGGCCACGGTGGCGGGATCGAGCGTCTCCAGCCGGTCGAAATGCGGGCCCGAGCAGCAGCAGCCAGGCGGGCACGGTCACGATCGCCAGCAGCGAACTGACGATGACCAGCGAAATGACGTATTCCTCGTTGCCGAGTCGCATCAACTTTCGCGGCAGCATCGGCGCGCCTGCCGAGATCGCCAGCACGACGAGGGCCAGTTCCAGGCCAGCGGGAAGCTGCAGCACTCTTACCGCGGCCAGTGCGAGCAGAGGCACCACGACGTACATCGCCAGCAGCGAGCGGAGCATGACGCCGGGACGCTGCTTCAGGTACGAGAGATCCTTCAGGCGCGAATCGAGGCCTACGGCGAAGATGAGCAGCGCGACCGAGCCCTTGAGCGCGATCAACAGATATGCCGTCAAACCCATGTTCCACACCTCGTGAGCGATTATCGTTGGGCGCCGAGCAGGCCCTTCTCGCGCGCCCACGCCTCGGAACGGCGCATGCCCTTCAGCGAGGTCCACGCGCGGGCGAGTACCCCAGGAGTCGCCGGGCTTTCTCGATGCTGTACGTGGCGGGCCGCGCCGAGAAGCTCGACCGAGCCACGGCCCAGTTCGGTGGACCGTCCGAACAGGTGCGCGATACTTGCGCCAGCTTCTGCCAGTGCAATCGCGAGGCCCTTCGGCAGCGTCCGGGGCGAGCCCGGCTTGCCCAGCCAGCGCCAGTGATGCCCGAAGAATTCGGCGCAGCTCACGCCGATACCCGACGTGAGCGTGAAGATCTGGCCCGCGCCCTCGGGCTTTCCGGCGGCCAGCACGATGCCGTCGACGCAGGTCGTCGATGTAGACGGGACTGAATACGCCCTGCCCGGCGTCAGGAAGCAGGAATTGACCGCGCACGCATCATTTCCAGCGGCACGATCACCCACGCCCGCGATGCCGGGCCGTAGACGTCGCCCGGCCGGATGATGGTGCAGTCGATCTCTCCGCCGCGCATGGGCCGCGAGCACCGCGTGCTCGCTCGCGATCTTGGTGTCGACGTATGAATTGCCGGTGGTGATGAGCGGATGCGACTCGTCGACATTCGCCGGGAAGTCGAACCCGAACGCAGCGACGGACGAGAGTTGCACGAACCGGGCGACGCCCTGCTCGCGGCACGCCGTCAGCAGCTTGCGCGTGCCGTTGCAGTTGACGTCCCAGGCCGCCCGCATCGGGGCGACCATGGAAACCACGGCCGCGGTGTGAATGACGAGATCGACTCCAGCCAGCTGGTTGCGCCACCCCTCCGGTCGACGCACGTCGCCGGCAACGACGTTCCAGGCAGGATCGGCCGCGAAATCAATGCCGCACACCTCGGCACCGAGGCTGCGATAACGTTGCGCCAGCGCGCGTCCGATGAAGCCATTGGCACCGGTGATGAATACCCGCTGCGGTGGCGGTAACCCGGTTGCTGCGCCCATCGATATCAGCCCGATTCGGCCAGTGTCTTGAGCCGCGGCAATGCGTCGCCGAGCATTTTGTCCATGGCACGCCGGACGATTCCCGACGTGCCCGGAATCTTCGCGCGATACCGGATGCTCCACGTGAGTTCGGTGCCGCCGGCGACCGGCTTCAACTCGACGCGACCCTGGTGGCAGCGAGATCGGCGCACCTTCCATGAGACGGTAGTCGAGCGAGCGCTGCGGATCCCAGCCGAGCACCTGCTCGCGCACGTTCATCTTCGGACCGCGCATCGCGCGCTCGGCGCCGACGCCGTTCGGTGCCGGATGCCCTTCGCGCTCCAGCGTCACGGTATCGACCGGAAACCACTTCGGCATCCCGCGATGATCCGTGACGAGGTTCCAGACGCGATCCGTCGGCGCCGCAATGCTTACGGTGCGTTCGACGCGATGCGTGTCCGGCAGCGGCCGCTTCTCGAGCGGCAGCGGCACGAATCCCATCTGCGCGTCCCAGCGCGGATTCACCCACAGCAATTCCACGCTGAATTCCTGTTCGTCGTTCACGTACACGACGCCCCAGTTGACGACGTGCAGCGGAAAGCCATTCGGTCGGGCACCGGCGCGTCCGGCTGCGACGGTACGAATCCATCATGTCGCGCATCTTGCGGTAGCCGAAGGCGATATTGAGGATGCCCTGGTCGCTGATGCGGTGCCCCTCGGGCCACGGCTTGCCGACGGGATCGAGGTACTGCACCAGTTCGACCAGCACGTTGCCCGCATCGAGCACGACGCTGCGAGTCGTGGCACCGGCCAGCCCCCAGAGCGCTTCGTGCTCCGGGCGCCGCAGCGCCGCCGTCGACTCCGGCATGCCGAGCGCACCCATGAAATAGCGCTTCGACTTCTCGAGGTCGGGAACGGACAGCGTCACGGAGCGCGCCGCCACACGGCAATCCGGTCGCGCATCGCGGGTGCGGCCGCGCAGCGGATCGTCTTCCATCACTTCGACGAACACGCCCTCGGGATTGCGCACGCACGCTCGACGCTCTCCTGCCCTGCCGACCGGAGCCGTGAGCGGCGGCGTGCCGAGGCGCGCAAGCCGCTCGAGCGTCGAATCGAAGTCCTGCACCCAGAAGCCGACTCGCGAATAGCCCACGTCGCACGGCCGGTAGTCGGCGGGCAGCAATCTCGCGAGCGGCGCCTCGAACTGGAACAGCTCGATCTGGAAATGCTCGTTGCGATCGACCAGCCACCAGCAGGTCGAAGCGGCGCCCGGCAAGCCCTGCACGTGCCGCGCACCCCAGCCGCGGAAGGACCGCGTGCCACCGGCCGGAATGAAACCGAAAGCATCGCGGAACCAGCGCTCGGTGCGCTGCACGTCGACGACGGAGAAGGCGATCTGGTCGAGTTGCTGCGTCATTGTGACGGTGCCGCGCAAAGTTACTTCAGGGAGCCCGCAATGCCTGTGCGACCATCCTGTCCGTAATGCGTGCCAGCAGACGTGGGAAGGTCCGCGCCAGGAAGACTGTGAATCGGGCGCGCCAGCTGCCGGGAACGATCATGAATCGGTCCCGCTCCAGGCCATGCATGACCTGCCGGCAGAGATCGGGCAGCGTGACGGTTCCTGCAAACTGCTTGGTCTGCATGGTGACCGCCGGGGCCGTGCGACGCTCCTCGTCCACCATCGGCGTCGGGACTTCCGGCGGGCAGATGGCGGACACGACGATGCCGTGCGTCTTGCACTCGATACGTAACACCGAAGCGAGCCCGACGACACCGAACTTGGACGAGCAGTACGCCGCGTAGCCGTAGTTGCTCGACGACGCCGGCGAGCGAGGCCACTAGCGCGAGGTGTCCGCCGCTGCGCATGTGTGGCAGGACAGCGGCCGCGAAGTTACGGCTGCCCTTCAGGTTGACGTCGATGACGAAATCGTAGCTCTCGCTCGCGATGTCGAGGAACGGACGCGCCACCTGCACGCCCGCCGAGTTGAGAGCGACGTCCGGCGCGCCGATCTGTGCGACGGCCTGGTTGACCGCCGTGGCGACGCCCGCCGCATCGCGGACGTCCACCTCGAAGAACAGCGCGTCCGGGCAGACCTGGCGCAGTCGCGAGCGCGCCGCGTCGGAAAACCTGAGGTCGAATGCCGCGACACGCGCACCGCGCCTCGCCAGCGTCTCAGCGAGCGCGAGGCCAATACCACTGCCGGCCCCGGTCACGAAAGCCGTCCTGCACTGCATTGTCTTCAGGGTCCCCCGCGGCAGAGGAAAAGCGAGCCGCGGGCAGCAGGCGACAGTCACTTGGCCGGAGCGCACGCTCAGCGCGTGTACTTCGGAATCTGCGCCGAGATGTAGTTCATCTTGGTCAGCCCCTGGTCCTTGATGCCCTGGTCGGCCCACGCCTTGATCAGGCTGGCATCCATCATGTTGATGTAGGTGCCGTCCTTGAGGAAATTCACGTTGGCCCCGAAGACGACCATGAACGTGTCCGTGTCCTCGGTATTGGTGGCCGGCGTGTTGAACTCGTGTATCGAACCACCCGGCTCGAAGATGTAGCAGCCGGCCGTCTGCTTCTGATCCGGGTACTCCGTGTAATACCAGCAGCCGGACATCGTGTAGAGGTGCACCGTGCCGGTGTGGAAGTGCAGCGGCAACGTCACGCCCGGCGCGAACTTGACGCGCAGCACCCAGACACCGTTGTACGGATCGAGGAACAGCGGATGCGCCTTGATGCCGGGGTGCAGCAGACCCTCGAGGAACTTGCTGAGGTTGGTGTCGACGGTCAGCAGCTTGTCCTGGTGAGTGAAGGCTTCAGGCAATGACATGGTTCGATTCTCCGTCAATTGGGCGAGTACCAGATCGGCGAGGTCCACGCCCGCTCCTGGATCGTCGACGGCACGTCGGGCAGCAGCGGCAGCTTGTTCCGGACGGCGTCGTAGGTCGTCCACCGCGGCGTCGGGATCTCGAGCACGCGGACGTAGTACAAGCGCGGGCCTGGCCGGATCGAAGTCCGGATCGGTCCACGTGCCCATCAGCTCGGGGCTGCCGATCGTGTTGGCGTACGTCGCCCGCGTCACGTCCACCGTGTTTCCGACCGGCGGGAGCTTGCCGTCGCCGCCGCGCTTGCGATCGCCGCTCCAGACGACGTCGATCACCTTGTCCTGCGGCTCGCCCTTTGCGTCGACCATGCCCTTGATGATCTGGATGCGGTCGAGGTTCGCGCCGTTGGGGTCCTTTGCCGCCCAGACCGTGAACGTCGGCGCCTTGGACTGCCTTCTCGATCGTGCCGCCCATCGGCACGCCATTGCGATAGCCCTGCTCCACGAGCTCACGCGGATTCGTCGATGCGGCGCCGAGGTCCGCGCCACCGAAGAACCGCACCTTGATGCGCGTGCCCGAGGTGACGAACGTTTCGCGCGCAGCCATCGCGTCCCAGACCGCGGCGCGCGTATTGCGCGTCGCCCAGACGGCGGCGAGCGAGCCGGGGCTCGACTCCTTCGACTTGATCCAGCCGTCGATCTCGCCTTCGCGCCGCGCCTGCAGCGTGCCGTCCGCCGGGCCGTGGCTGCCGATGTAGTCGTTCTCGGCCACGTCCGAGGGCAGGCCGTTGTGGTTGTCGGTGCCGCCGATGAAGCCGAGCTGGTACGGGTTGACGCCGAGCTTCGTCTGGTAGTCGAGGCCCTTGATCACGGCCCAGCGCACGAAGTTCTCCTTCTTGAACGTGCGGCCGCTGAACGACCCGACGCTGTCGGCGTTCTCGAAGTTCGCGAACTCGTCGGCCGGCCAGAACGTCCGATACACCTCCGAATTGCCCTTGATCTGCATCATCTCGATCAGGCGCTCGAAGTGGCTGCGCAGGCGCGCGTAGTCCGCCGTGATCGGCTTGCCGGCATTGTCGAGCGGCTCGAACATCAGGCCCTTGCTGCCGTTCGAGTTGTGCGGAATCGCCAGCAGTCTGCGAGCCTTTCTTCTCCTGCTCGGCCATCCAGGCCCAGAGCTTCTCCTCGTCGTTGGTGTCGAGCGCGCTCAAGGGCACTTCCGGGACGTTCAGGTCACGGAAGATGACGTTGCGATGCATGTTTCCGGCGTTCTGGGCGGAGGTCCACTCGAAGCCGGCGAGCGTCGTGAACTTGCCGGGCCGGTAGTTGTCGATCGCGGCCTTGATCTCGACATCCTTCCAGGCGCTGCGCGTCGTCTCGGGTCCGGCGTAGAACGGCGGGTGGTCCGGGTTTCGCCGCGCATGTTGTTGATCACGTACTTCACGAACCAGGCGCGCTGCTCGTCCACGCGTCTTGAGGCCGCGCAGTTCCTCGAGCATCGGGTTGTCGCCGCCCTTGGCACCCGGGACCTGCGTCGAGTACATCTCGCCGATGAACTCGGCGTGGTCGGAGACGGCCACCCAGTCGAGCGGACGGCCGATGTTGTGCTTCTGGCCGTTCACGACGACCTCGCCGCCCTGCGCGAACTTGTAGGCCTCGTCCGGCGTGATCCGCGCGCCGCCGATGTACGCGTCGAGCGAGTAGGACGTGTGCACGTGCGTCTCGCCGAAGTAGGCGTCCTTCAACGGGTTCTCCGCAACCGCGGCTTCGAGTTTCTCGACCGTCGGCGCCGGGGCGGAGGCCGCCGCGGCCGCGGGTCCCGTGCTCGTCGCGGCATCCTTCGGCTCGCCGGCCACGCGACTGCAACCCGCAAGGCAGGCGACGACCGCACATAGCAGCGCTGTGGTCACGGCAGCGACCGGCCGTACGGCGTATGAATGGGTGTTCATGAAGATGCTCCGATTGCGATGATTACGGCGTGTACCAGATCGGGCTGGACCAGGCACGCTCCTGGATGGTTGCCGGGAAGTTCTTCGGCGGATCGATGCCGTGTGCGCCGGTGGCGCCTGATCCTCGGCCGATGCCGGGACCAACGGCTGCGTCAGCGGTCGCGAGATTGCGGCCAGCACGGCAGCGGCAATCGGTCGGCGGGAGCGAGCACGGAATTCAACCTTGAGCTTGTCGTCGCTCATGTTCGTTACCCCTGAGATTTGGGCACCAGCAGGGCCACGCCGGCCCGCAGCACCCATTCCTGATTGCCACGATCATTCTTGAAGTCGTAATCGACCTCGAAATTCGGCCGCCACTTTTGCCCCGCCCAGCCGACGACGAATCCGTAGTTCACGCCGAGCAGCAAGGACGACCACCGCGAATTCTCCGTGTCGTAGATGAATGCGCTGTTCCCCACCGACAACGAACGTCCCTTGCCCAGCTGATAGCTGAACACCGGCTGGAGGTTGATGAGCCCGACGTCTGGCGCGTGCGAATCGCCGGCGTACGAAAAGAACGTCTGCGCGAAGAGGCCCCAGTTGACCTTCTTGACGGACGAGTTGACGAAGCCCAGTGCCGGCCCCGCGGTCCACTTGTCGAGAGTCAGGCCCTTGGCGCCAGTTGGCAACGTGCCGGAAATCCCGACGCCAAAGCGGCCCCAGGAGCGGTCGAATGTCACGAGATCGAAGACGGTGAGATCGGCGAAGCCGTCGGCGCCGCCCGGGGAGGACGTGACGTACGGCGCCGTGAACCGGAAGATGTGTCGCGTGCTGCCCAGTTCGAACGGAATGGCGGACCGGAACACGATCTGGTTGGCAGTGCCGTCGGCATCGTGGAAGCTCGGCGTGTACCAGTCATAGAGCTGGAATGACATCAACGAGGCAGTCGGGTCCGTCGCTTGCGCCGCAAGGGCCTCGCTGCTGACGGACTCCTGCGCCAGCGCTGCCGGGCCTGCAGACAAGCATCCCGCCGCGACGAGCATGGCCCCACGCTGTAGCCACGACGAGGCGGTGGCCGTCGCGTCCGTCACAGGCTTTCCAGGAATTCGACGACCAGGCCATTCAGGCCTTGCGGCCGGCCGGTGTCGATCTCGGACGCATCCACGTCGCTGCGCGCTGCAGGCCAGGTGCGCATTACGCTGGCATCGGCAACGTCACTGATGTGGGTGAAGACCTCCTGCAGCGCGTCGGTGCCGCGGTCCTCATCTTGCTTCCGCAACGACGATCCCTCGGTCGCATAGGCCACAAGCTCCAGGTTGCTAGACAGGATGCCGGGCGGCGCGGCCAATGCGGCGTTTGCCGCCAGCGAGAGCAGCAATCCCGGTGCCACGGCGCCGCGCGGCAGCCGGTATCGCATTCCGGCGCTTCGCATGACTCGAGTTGTCATCGCCTGACCCGCACGTCGCTCAGCCGCTCGACCAGGCCTTGTTGTCGTCCTTGTCCTTGTCTTTGTCCTTGTCTTTGTCCTTGTCCTTGTCCTTGTCTTTGTCCTTGTCCTTGTCCTTGTCCTTGTCCTTGTCCTTGTCCTTGTCGCCGAGGTTGGTGGCGTCCTTGGCCGTGTCGTGCGCAGCTTCCTTCGGGTCGCAGCGTCCGCCGACGCCGACCGTCGCTTTCGCGGCCGCACTCTTCGCGGCCTTTTCGGCCGTGCAGTCCGGATCGAGCGGTCCGGCGAGCGCCGAGGTGACGGCGAGCGACAGCAGCAGGCCCAGCGCCGCGTTCACCTTCGTTGTGTTCAACATCGTGTTTCTCCTGATCGTGAGCAATTGAAGAAAGGGCTGCGACCGCATGATCTCGGCATCGGATGGCTATTTCTTCAGGTACGCGATCGTCGTCTTGCCGATCGTGCCGTTAAAGGCGAATGGCGCCTGGTCGTAGTAATCGAGTGACACGGGCGAGTCCAGGTCGATGCCGATATCGAAGGTTGCATTCGACGTGAAGTGAAGCGACATCGCTGCCGGTACCTGGCCCTGGCCGACCACTTCGCCGTTCACCCGCAGGGTGATGTCCATCGGGCCTCCGATGGCGTTGGTCAATTTCGATTCAACCTCGATCTTCGCCTTGCCCACCGGCAACTTGCCGTTGGACCGCACCTTGGTGCGTTGAACCTCGAACAGGTTGAACTCGTAATTCAGGAAGCCGTCCTTCATGTAGCACGTAATGCCTCCGGAAAAACCGGCAAGCGCATACAGCACGCCGTTGGCGTTTGTCGGCACGTCCACTTCCATGGTCACGAGGCTGCTGTTCTTGCCGAGCTTGGGAGCAGCCGATTCCGGCATTCGGGTGATGGGAGCATCGAAGGACCATTCGGTGGCCGTCGGCGCGGGCGCGTCCTCCGGATGGAACATGGCTGTTGACCACAGGCCACCGCCAATCGGCAGGTTCTTGTTCTTCCTGGATTCCTCGATGAAGAGGGCCTTCATCTCCTCGAGCTTCTGGGGATTCCTGGCGGCGAGGTCGTTCGCCTGGCTCCAGTCCTCATCGATGTTGTAGAGCTCCCACTTGTCGGTCAGGGGCGACCATTCCTTGATGCCCTTCGGCATGCCACTTACCCATGGCTCACGTGGGCCTGGGGCGCTGGCAAACCATCCGTCATGGTAGATCCCGCGGCTGGCCATGATGTCGAAGAACTGGGTCGTTCGCGTGCCCTTGGCCTTGGGATCGCCGAATGTGTAGACCATGCTGGTGCCGGCGATCGGGTCCTGCTCGAATCCGTTCACCACCCGGGGTGGAGTGATCTTCGTCAGTTCGTAGATCGTCGGCACGATGTCGATCACGTGATGGAACTGCGGCCGGGGCGTCGGATCTGCCTTGATGCGCTCGGCCAGGAGACGGCCATCGGCTGGCGGATGCCACCGAAGTAGGAACCCATCAGCTTGGTGCCCTGGTACGGAGTGCTGCCGGCCCACGCCCAGCCGGCGTGGTACATGTTGTCCGTCTTCGGGCCGCCGAGTGCGTCAAGGCCGCCGAGTTCGTTCAGTGCCTCGATGTGCTGCGCGATCGTGGTCGGAATGCCGTTCTGCGCGAGCTGCTCGCTGATGGTGCCGTTCAGGCCTTCTGACGAGGAGCCGTTGTCGCCCCAGATGTAGAAGATCAGCGTGTTGTTCAGCTTGCCTTCTTTCTCGATTTCGTCGATGACGCGGCCGGCGTTGTAGTCGGCGTGTTCGGCAAAGCCGGCGAAGACCTCCATCAGGCGGCGCTGGAACGGTTTCTCTGCCTCGGGGATCGAGTCCCACGACGCCATGGAGGCGGGACGCGGCGTGAGCTGTGCGTTCTGCGGAATCCAGCCCATGGCCTTGGCACGTGCAAACGTTCGCTCGCGATACTTGTCCCAGCCGTCGTCGAACTTGCCCTTGTACTTGTCGGCCCACTCCTTCATGACCTGGTGCGGGCCGTGCGCGGCACCGGGAGCCCAGTACATGAAGAAGGGTTTTTCCGGTGCATAGGCCTTCTGTTCGCGGAGCCACTTGATCGCGTCCGCCGCGATGTCCTCCGTGACGTGGTAGCCCTTCGGCTTCTCTTCGGTGACCTGGGTGGTGTTGCGGGTCAGGGTCGGCTCGTATTGCGACGCCTCGCCGGCCAGGAACCCGTAGAAGTATTCGAAGCCATAGCCGGTCGGCCAATAGTCGAACGGCCCCTTGTCCGTGATCTGCTCCTCGGGCGTGTTGTGCCACTTGCCCCAGGCCCCGGTGTTGTAGCCGTAGTCCTTGAGCACTTCCGCGACGGTCGCGGACGACTTCGGGATGGTTCCGCTGAAGCCGTCGAAGTCATTGGCGATTGCGGAGATCTGGCCATTGCCGACAAAAGTGTGGTTGCGCCCGGTGAGCAGCGCGGCCCGCGTGGGCGAGCACATGGCGGTGGAGTGGAAACGGTTGAAGGAGATCCCCATGTTCGCGACGCGACTGAGCGTCGGCGTGTTGATCTCGCCACCGTAGGTCGACGGTGTGCCCGGCCCGACATCGTCCATCAGGATGATCAGGATGTTCGGCGCACCGTCGGCCAGGTGCTTCGGCTCGACACGTTTCTGGTACGTGGACGTCTCCATCGTCAGCCCCGCCTTGGAGGCCGATGGCGTCGGGGGGAAGGGCAGGACTTGCTGCGCGCTGGCCGTTGCCGCGAACAAAGTGCCCAGCACGGCGCCGACGTAGGGCAGCCATCGCGAATGGCGAGCGAGGGAACAAAGATTCATGGCGTCTCTCCGTTTTGTGTCGTGTCTTGCTGGTCGGCCGACCAGTCCTGGTCCGCCGCCGGCTTCTGCTGGATGCTGAGCGGTACGGAGAACGTGAAGAACACCCCGTCGCCCTCGACGCGATTCTTCGCGTCGAACTCGTGGTACCAGCGCAGGTCGAGTGTCACCGGGTGCGTCTTGCTCTGCGTGAACTGATAGGACAGTTCCGGACCGATGCCGAATACGCGGCCCTTGAAGTCGCCGAGCAGGGCCGGGCCGCCGCTGTCGGCGGTCAACTGCTCGTTCCAGTAGCCGACGACACCCAGCGAGAAGTGGTTCGGCAGGTACTGCTTGCCGGCCATTTCGAGGTGCATCTCGTTGCCGGAGTCGTAGTTCGTATCGTGGTTCTCACCGTTGAACGTGAAGCCGAGCACGGTCGAGAACTCGCGACCACCCTTGAAGTTCGCCATGGTGTAGGCGGCGCCCGACGTCGAGCGCCCAGCGGTTCTTGCCCGTGTTGGCGAGGCGCCCGACCTCGTAGTCACCGACCGGGATGAACAGCGACGAGTACACGCTCCAGGCCCGGAACCTGTCGCCGTCGCGGTGCTTCCAGCCGACGCGACGCGCCGACGACGGGATCGCCGAGAGCCGTCACGTCGTCCGACTGCTTGATCGCGAACGGCGGCAACCGGCACCACGACGTTGCCGCCGACCTCGAGATTGCCGTACGGCAGCACGCCGCTGAATGCCAGCCGCCCGCCCATGACCGAGACGTCCGTGACCCACGAGAACTGCGCGATGTTCGTCAGGGCCTCGGCCGAGATGTCGCCGACGACACGATCGCCGATCGGCGTCAGGTCGCTGCGCCCGGCGTCGTAGTAGTAGACGTTGTTCGTCAGGTACACGCCGGGCTTCGGCACGAACGCCGCGAGCGGCCCGCGCATGCCGAGCAGGTAATTGCTGCCGCCGCCTTCGACGGCCTGCGCGTCGCCCGGAGCAAGGGTCACGCCCAGCAGCAAGACCGCCGCGACAGGATCGATGCCGTCACCGTGCGACGGCCGAATCTGTGCGATCTCATGTCAATTTTCCTTGTGCATCGACTCGATCATCTTCGAGTAGTCGAACGTCGCGGCGCGCTGCACCGGCGGGTACTTCGCCAGCGACTGCAGGTGCTGCGCCAGGACCTGCCCGAGCGGACCCTCCAGCCAGGACTTCTTCTGCAGCATCGCCGAGCGGTCGGCCGTCGAGTCGAAACTCTCGTACGGGTCGGCGCGGAGATTGAAGATCACCGGGAAGGACTGCTTCACGATCGGCGCGTAGTAGTCCTCCTTGGTGGCGAAGTGCGCTTTCCACTGTCTCCAGCGCACGGCCATCAATTCGGACTCGTAGTAGTAGACGAAGTCGGTGCGTGCGCTTTCCGCTGACTTGCCGGTCCAGTAGTCGAGGTTGTTCACGCCGTCGATGTACTGGTGGCGCTCGCTCGCCATCCGCGCCGCGACGTCCGGCACGCCCGCGGCCGCGGCCAGCGTCGTGAACAGGTCCATGTGGGCCTGGATGCCGTTCAGCACGCGCCCGGCGGGAATGTGGCCCGGCCAGCGCACCAGCAGCGGCACGCGCACGCCACCTTCGTAGGTCGTCATCTTCTCGCCGCGGAACGGCGTCGTGCCGCCGTGCGAGCGGCCGCTGTGTTCCGCGCCATTGTCGGTCGTGTAGACGATGATCGTGTCGTCCAGCACGCCCATCTTCTTCGAGCGCGTCGAGCACCTCGCCGACCTGCATGTCGTGCTCGATCAGGCCGCTGCCGTACAGGTCTTCTTCGCTGGTGTATGGACGTGGCCAGCTGACGATGCTCCGGTCGCAGATGCGTAAAGAGATGCATCCGGGTGGTGTTCAGCCAGACGAAGAATGGCTTGCCCTGCCCCTTCGCGCGCTTGATGAAATCGAGCGACGCCGCGATGAACTCTTCGTCCACCGTTTCCATGCGCTGGCGCGTCAGCGGCCCGCTGTCGGTGCAGCGCTGCCTGCCGACCCGGCCGAAGCGCGGATCTTCGGTCGCGTCGTCGGTCGCGGTCGCCACGCACTTGAGGACGCCGCGCGGACCGAACTTCGCCTTGAACGCCGGGTCCTTGCGGATAGTCCTGCTCTTCGGGGTTCTCTTCGGTGTTGAGGTGGTACAGGTTGCCGAAGAATTCGTCGAAGCCGTGCACCGTCGGCAGGTGCTCGTTGCGATCGCCGAGGTGATTCTTGCCGAACTGTCCGGTGGCGTAGCCCTGAGCCTTCAGCACCTCGGCAAGCGTGGGCGTGACGGCCTGCAGGCCCAGCTTGCTGCCGGGGGTACCGACGGTGGTCAGGCCGCTGCGTATCGGGTACTGGCCGGTGATGAACGCCGCGCGGCCCGCCGTGCACGATGGCTGCGCATAGTGGTCGCTGAACATCACGCCTTCACGACCGATGCGGTCGATGTTGGGCGTGCTGTAGCCCATCACTCCGGGGTTGTAGAGGCTGATGTTGGAGTAGCCGACGTCGTCGCCGAAGATCACGAGGATGTTGGGATGCGCCGGAGCCGCGACGGCGGCGCGGCCCACGAGAGCGCACGCCAGGGTCAGCAACCCAAGCGTGCCGAAGGCCAGCGTACGGACGCCGAGAACCGGGCTGCGCACTATTGTGATTCCCCTTCCGCGCCGAATCGGTCGAACGGCGCCGGTCACCGTGGCGAAGAGTACGAGTTCACGCCCCGGCCAAAGGCGCAATTTCGGTCATCACGTGATCAGCCTGCCTATCACCACACGCTGGTGGTCGATTGCGTAGCGGACATAGCGCGAGCCGGACTGATACGACAGGCTGATCAACGCATGCCAATGTTTTGCGCAGGCACGATGTCCTGCGCGCCGTACCATCCGTCGAGCGCCCATACCGACGCGCTATCAAGCGCTCGGCCCCGCGAGGAATGTTCATGACGGATTTGGTCGACGGCGAATGCACGGATTCGTGGCTCCGACGCGCGCGTGCCGAAGGAGCATCGAACAGCGACGCGACCGCCGCATCCGACTTAGCGGCCCGTGCACTGGCTGCCCGATCCCGTGATGGCTGGGACCCTTGGGAGGTCTGGCTTCGCCATATCGATCAGCCTCGCCGGCGTCTCGCTGCCGAGCGACTGCTGTCGTCCGACCTGATTCCCTAGTTGGCCGTGTAGCCCATGGCAACAGCGGCGAGGGAACGGCGACCACGGCAAGGATCCTGTTAATCCGCGGGTCAGCGTTCGGTTCGATCGGTACCCCCACCCCCACCGATTTCCGAGCGCTGACTCCGCGGCTCTCTCTTGGCCGGGCCGTCTGGAGTCTGAATGCCGACGGCTTGGCAACGGTTTGCAACGGTCAACCTGAAACTTTTGGAGATAGCTTGATGAGAATCGGAAAACTGGGTCTTCTGGCGCTCGCCGCGATTGCGACGCCTGCAATGGCAGCGGAGCGGTCTGGCTTCTACGTCGGCGGCGACGTCGGTCAGTCCAACTGGAACGTCTCCCAGCAGGACGCCGACAACTGGGCTGCCGGCATCGCCGATACACTGGGCAATGTCACCACGGTGACCCCGGACAAGGGCAAGCTCAGCGACACGGACACCGACGTACAGCCTCTTCGTCGGTTACCAGTTCCTGCCTTGGCTCGCGGTCGAAGCGGCCTGGATGGATCTCGGCAACGAGAACATCAAGGCAAATGGTACGTACACTTACAACGTCGTTCCCGACATCTTCCCGCCGCCTCCGACCGGCGGATCGTACAGCGCCGACGCCAAGTTCGAGAGCAGCGGCTGGGCCGCGTCGGTCGCTGCCCATGCTGCCGATCGGCGAGTCCTTCAACCTCTACGGACGCCTCGGCTATTACATGGGCGACAACAAGGCCAGTGGCAGGTTCCAGGCGCAGGACACCCTGGCCGGCGCTCCGGTCGGATCGCCCCACGCGATTTCAGATCACGTGTCGGACGACAGCGGTTCGTTCCTGTGGGGCGTAGGCGCCAGCTATACGTGGAATCAGCGCGTCTCGATGCGGCTCGAATACGACAACATCGCGGATGTCGCCGAGATCGGCGGTGACAAGACGGACGTCGAGCGCTTCACGCTGGGCCTGGTGTATCGGTTCGGGCACGTCGAGGAAGCCGTGCCGGTTGTGGCGGCAGCTCCGGTGGCCGCCGTCGCGGCTGCGCCGTCGAAGTGCGCGGACTCGGACAACGACGGCGTGTGCGACACGGCCGACCGTTGCCCGAACACCCCGGCGGGTGACCGCGTGGGTCCGTACGGCTGCTCGTGCGACGTGACGATCCGGACGCATTTCGCGTTCGACTCGGCGGAACTGACGGCTGAGGACAAGGCCGAGCTCGACCGCGTTGCGGCGCGGCTGACGGAACTGGAGTTCGTCGGCGGGACCGCCACCGGCCACACCGACAACGTGGGCGACGAGGCCTACAACCAGAAGCTGTCCGAGCGTCGTGCCCAGGCCGTGGTGGATTACCTCGCTGCCAAGGGTGTGGCCTCGGGCCGTGTCACGGCGATCGGCATGGGTGAGACCAAGCCGCTGGCCGACAACTCGACCGAAGAGGGCCGGGCGCAGAACCGTCGCGTGACCATCCGTCGCACGGATTGCGGCCCCGCGAACTGATCGCGACGCAGCGCTTTTGTGCGGCAGAGGCCGGCGGGTGAAGACCCGCCGGCCTTTTCGTTTCAGAAACCCATGCCGTTCCGCATCGCTTGCCGCGTTCCGGTCAGCGTCGGTCCGTCTTCCCGAGATACTCCGCAATCGCGCGGTACGCGGGGAGAATGATCGGGTCCTGGTTCACGTTGGACGCGAGCGGGTGCGAGCCGAAACGCGCGATCACGAGCTCGCTCTTCGGATCGACGTAGATGGCTTGCCCGTAGATGCCGCGCGCCATGTAGTAACCCTGGTCGGAGACCCACCACATGTCGTGGTAGCTCCAGTTGGGCAGCGTCGTGTAGCCAGCCTTGGCGAACTTCGCCGGGTCGGCGCCGCCGGCGATGTCGGCCACGACGGCCGCCGGCAGAATCTGCTGGCCGTTGAACCGCCCGCCGAGGCGCAGCATCTCGCCGACGCGTGCGAGGTCGCGCAGGCTGGCATTGAGTCCGCCGCCGCCCGACGCGACGCCGGTGCGATCCATCAGCACGTACGCGTCCTGTTCGGCGCCGATCTTCTGCCAGATGCGCGACGAGATCAGTTCCGGCAGGCGCTGTCCGGCCACGCGCTGGACGATCCACGCCAGCACCTCGGTGTTGACCGACTTGTATGCGAACGCCTGGCCGTGCTCGCCCTGCTTCTTCAACGTCTTCAGGAAGTCGTACATGCTCGCGGGCACGACGACGCCCGGGGCCGCGGGCGCGAAGCCGCCGGCCGCCATGTAGCCGAACACCTCGGCCTTGGGATCGGCGTAGTTCTCCGAGTACTGCACGCCGATGGTCATGTCCATGACCTCGCGCACGGTCGCGTCGCCGTACGCCGTCTGGGCGAGCTCGGGAACGTAACGCGTGACGGGTGCCTCGGGATCGAGCTTGCCTTCCTGCGCCAGCGACGCGGCGAGGATGCCCACGAACGACTTGGTCACCGAGAACGCGGCGTGCGCCTTCTCCTCGGTGAGTTCCCCGAAGTAATGCTCGTAGACGATGCGCCCGCGATGGACCACGACCACACCGTCCGACCAGGTCTTCGCCAGCGCCTCGGCCCAGGTGCGCTGCTGGCCGTCCATGTCCGTGTAGGTCACCGCATCGAGGTTCCGTTCCGCGCGGGGAAACACGTAGGGCCGGCCCGGGCCGCGCGAGACGTCCGCGGTCGGCAGGAACTCGCGCATGTGGCTGAAGCTCCAGCGCGTGTTCGGGAAACGGAGGTGACCGGCGTCGGCCCAACGGATCAGCTTGTCCGGCGCCGGCGGAAAGCCCGTCATCACGCCGGTGGCCTTCGGCTCGGTGGCCGCGGCGTCCGGGAATTTCGACAGGTCGACGGCCGCGGTCGCCGGGGCACTAGCCAACGCCAGCAGGCATGCGGCAGCCGCGAGTATGGGCTTCGTCTTGGGACGCATCGCTTTCCCCCAGGAAGGTCCGATCGGTTTCGATACTACCGCCGCGTCGGCCCGCCACGCCGAATTTCGCAAGTACCCGCACGACCACGACTGCGGCGGCCGCGGATTTCGCCCGCCGCGAATGTGTGACACGCCGCACAGGATCGGACATCGAACTTGTGCGGCGTCTCGCAGAGCGGGAAGCTCGGGCACGGGACCCGCCCAATCGTTCGGAGCCGACAGATGCTCAGGATGGATCCGTCGAAGTTGCGCGTCGCGGCCGAGCAGCTGAAGCACGCCACGGACCAGCATGCCGAATGGCATGAGAACCTGCTGCGCTCGATTTTCTGCGGGTTGGCCGTGGAGCCCGAGGACCTCGAGTCGTTCGCCTATCGCAATTGCTGCATCGGCCGCTGGTACTACGAACGTGCCCCGGCCGAGCTGCGCGAGCTGCCCGCCTTCGTCGCGATGGGCGGGGAGCATGAGCGCCTGCACATGGTCGCGGCCCGCATGCTGAGTGCGGCCAGGATCGACGCGCCCGTGGTGCGCGCGGACTTCGAGGACCTGGTCGCGACCAGCGCGCGGTTGCGCATTGAAGTCGATGCGCTGCGGCTGTTGCTCGAGGCCGCGCTCGTGAACCGCGATCCGCTGACCGGCGCGTACGGCCGCGTCGAAATGCTCCCGGAACTGCAGGAGCTGCTGGCGTCCGTGACGCGGGGCGGCAAGCCGTGCTGCATCGTCTTCATGGACGTGGACTACCTGAAGCGGATCAACGATGCGCACGGTCACCAGGTGGGCGACGCCGTGCTGACCGGCATCGTGCATCACCTCGAAAGCCAGCTGCGGCCGCAGGACAAGGTCTTCCGTTACGGCGGCGACGAATTCCTGATCACGCTGCCGGGCGCGGACATGACGACGGCGCAGTCCGTAATCACGCGCATCCGCGAGGGGCTCACCCGGAATCTGTTGATCGCCGGGCCGAAGGGTACCTCGCTGCACGTCACCGCGTCGTTCGGCGTGGCGCCGCTCGAGCCGGACGTGCCCCTGCAGGATTCGATCGGGCGCGCCGACCAGGCGCTGATGCTGGCGAAGACGGCGGGTCGCAACCGCGCGATCTGCTGGGACGCGTCGGTGACGACCAGCACCCACTGGCGACGGATCAACGTCGACGAGACGCCCCGGTAGGCCCGGCGGGCGAGGCCGCCATTCGACAGGCCGATCGGAGAAAGCCACAATGGCGCGCGCGTGGGACGCGCTTAGACTGCCCGGCTCATGCAGCCGGATAATAGTAACGTTGCCATGGCCCGCGACCCGGTCGTTCCACGCTTGCATGGACGCATGTGGCTGCCGCTCGTCATGGCCGGGATCGGCGCGACGGGCGCGACGGCAGTCCACGGCGATCCGCTGCCGACCCGCAACCAGAATCCGTTGCTCGCGCCCTACGGCCTGCCCGTACACGCTGCCGAGCCGCTTGCCGCCCGCGGGCGGACAAGCCGTCGGCCTGTCGTTGAACTGGGCAAACGCCGCGAACATCGAAACGGCGGGTACCGACGAATTCACGATCGACGGCGAGTCGCAGGACGTGCGGCTGCGCTACGAAGGAGCGATCGGGCCGCGGTTCGCGTGGCTCGGCGAGCTGGCCTGGCGCAATCTCAGCGGCGGATCGCTCGACCACGTGATCGAGCAGTGGCACAGCCTGTTCGGCCTGCCGGACGGATCGCGCGACAATCTGCCCCGCAACGACCTGCTGATCGATTACCGGCGCAACGACACCGAATTGTTCCGTCGTCGACCAGGACGCGTCGGGACTTGCGGACATTCCGATCGCGCTCGGCTACCAGGTTGCATCGTCCGGGCGCAGCGCGCTGGCCGCGTGGCTGACCGTCAAGCTGCCGACCGGTGACGCGGACAAGTTGACCGGCAGTGGCGCCACCGACGTGGCCGTGAGCCTGGCGGCGCAGACGCAACTTGCCGAGCACTGGCAGCTGTTCGGACAAGTCGACGCGACCTGGCTCGGAAAGGGCGACATCCTGGCCGATCTGCAGAAGAATTACGTCTGGTCCGCGCTGGCCGGCGTGTCGTGGAATGCGTGGCGCACGCTCGACCTGACGGTGCAGTTCGCCGCGAACTCGAGCGTCTTCGATGCCGAGTCGACCAGCCTGGCCGGCGATGCGGTGGTGTTGAGTTTCGGCGGCAGTTATCGCACGAGCGGCGGCTGGCGCTGGGACATCGGCATGAGCGAAGACGTGCAGGTGGACGCCTCGCCCGACGCGAACTTCATTTTCGCCGTGCAGCGCGCCTTCTAGGCGACGGGCAAACCGGCCACACGATCCGACGCCGGACGGGTGCGGCTCAGACCCGCCGGAGGTCGAAACCCGAAAAGCACATGCGCATCGCGCGGTCCGCCACCACGTCCGTGAAGGCGACCCATTCCGGGCTGGTCGGTTCGTCGCGCAGGTAGTAGCGGCCGTCCGCGGCCGGCTCGAGCGGCACCACGCCGTCCATCCACAACTTGCCGCGCCGCGACACGATGCGATGGCTGCCGATCCACGGATCCTCGCTGCGATAGTGGCCCGCATAGCGATGCCAGTCCGCGGGCGTTTCGAACGTGCGCGGGCCGGAGTAGCCGGGCGCCGCGTACCAGTCGCCTGCCCAGCCCGCTTCGACGACCGCACCCTTTCCGTCCGCGCCCGCGCGCGTGAACAGCAATCCAAAGTGCTCGAACTCCGGGTGCCGCACGACGAATGCATTGTCGACGTCGATCGAAGGCTCGAGCGTCACTCGCTCGCCGCGGTGCATCAGGAACAGGCGCTCGCCGTCGGCCACGATCTCCAGCGCGCGCCCGCCTGCGCCCGTGTAGCGGCCGGCGTAATCGGCGGCGGCCTCGACGTGCCACGACGGATCGGGCGCAGGCACGTCCGGCAAAGGCGTTGCCTTCGCGTATGGCCCGCATCAGTCGCAACGCGTATTCGGCGACCGGGCGCGGTCGATAGCCCTGCATGGCGTTGATCGACGCGAACACGCCGAGGCCGGCATCGCGATCCACTTCGAGCGCGGATGCAAACGACACCATGCCACCGGTGTGTCGCAGCCGCGTGTGTCCGTCCAGCTGGTCGACCGCGATGCCATAGCCGTAAGACGCCCCGGGACCGAAATGTTCGGCGGGCTGGTGCGCCTTCGCGAACAACTCGAAGCCGGCCTCCGACACGATGCGGCCGGAGGGCAACGCGCCTCGATTGATCAGCATCGTCAGGTACGCGCCCATGTCGCGCGCAGTGGATGCGATGCAGCCGGATGCCTCCGTCATGTCGATCGGCGGACTCTCCACGAGCTTGCCCATCCGCGGAAACGGACGATCGTTGAGCGCCGGGCGATAACTGGTCGCCACGCGGTCGGCCATGTCGAGCGTGATCAGCGGTTCGGTCGAGGCCATGCCGAGCGGGTCGAGGATGCGCGCACGGAAGCAGGCCGACAGCGGGCGTCCGTCGAGCCGGACGAGCAGGTCGCCGAGCGCCTCGTAGGCCATGTTGCAGTAGTGGAAGAACGTGCCCGGCGCCGCGGTCGCGCGGTGCCGAAAGGCCGGGTCGCCCGGAAACAACGATCCGTCCGGCAGGGCGGCCGAGTGCGTGAGGAGGTCGTGCGCAGTCAGCGGACGCGTCGCGCCGTCGAACCGCAGCGACGGCAGGTAGTCGCCGATGGGCCGATGCAGGTCGAGCTTGCCCTCCTCTTGCAGCTGCACGAGGCAGAGCCCGAGGAACGACTTCGAGATCGAGCCGATGTGAAACAGCTTCTCCGCCGCTAACGGCACCGGCGGCGCAAGCCGCTCGAGGCCGTACGCCCGGACCCGCTGCACGCCGCTCGCGTCGGCCAGCACCAGCGTCAGGCCGGGCGCATTCATGTCGCGCAGGTACTGCTCGACGTAACGATCCAGTCGCTCGAACGCCGGCGCGTAGCGGCTCGCCGCGTCGGCGCGCGCTTCGCCCAGGGCCAGCACGCCGGCTGACGTGCCCAGCGCGACCCGGACTCCGAGGCCCAGCAGTTCCCGTCGATTCAGCATCGCGTCACTCCCCTGCCGGGCACGGCAGCCGGCCGATTTGCGCGCCACTCTAACGGGCAATAATGGCGGCCGGCGGACCTTTTGGGCCGGGTCCCGGCGCTGTTACAAAGCACCTCAAGGGGGGCCGCCGCCTTAGGGTATAATCGCGCGCCGCGCGGTGCCCTCCACGGTCGCGTCCGCACAGTCTCCCACTGGATCGACGAGGCGCACCCCCCATGCAAGCGACCCCCTGGAACCGCAAGGCATTGCTTTGCGCCTTCGAAAAGGCGCCGCCCCTGCTGCTGCCCGCCGCGGTCTTCCTGTTCGACGTCGCGCTGTTCGGCGCAAGCTCGGCGCTGGTCGTGCTGGCCGACAGCCTCGCGTTGAAACTGGTCGGAATGCTGCTCGTCACGGCGGCGATCGTCCGGCTGTTCCTGATCGGCCATGACGCCTGCCACGGCAGCTACACCGCCAGCCCGCGGCTGAATTCGATCTTCGGCCGGATCGCGTTCCTGCCGTCGATGACGGCCTTCAGCCTCTGGGAAGTCGGGCACAACACCGCGCACCACGGTTTCAACAACCTGAAGGGCCGCGACCAGGTCTGGGCGCCGTTCTCGAAGGCCGAGTTCGACGGCCTGCCGAAGTATCGGCAGGCGCTCGAGCGGCTGTATCGATCCGGCCTCGGCTGGGGCGCGTACTACCTGGTCGAGATGTGGTGGAAGAAGCTGTTCTTCGCCACGCGCAAGGAGATCGGCTCGAGCCGTCGCGAGTACAGGCTCGACAGCCTGCTGAATGCAGCCGGCGCCGTCGCCTGGGTCGGCAGCATCGCGTTGGCCGCGGAGTCGACCGGCCAGTCGGTGCTGTTGCTGGAATTGCTGGCGGTGGTCCTGCCGTTCCTGCTGTGGAACGCCATCATGGGTTTCGTCGTCTACGTGCACCACACGAACCCGCAGATCGCCTGGTTCCAGAACCGCCAGGAATGGCAGCGCCGCCGCGCTTACCTGACCTCGACCGCCTGCGTGCGCTTCCCGTTCCACCTCGACCGCCTGATGCACAACATCATGGAACACAACGCGCACCATGTGAGCCCGCGGATCCCGATGTTCACGCTGCGCGCCGCGCAGGAAGCGTTGCGGGAAAAGTTTCCGGAGCTGTGCGATTACCGGCTGAACCTGAAGTCGTACCGGGACATCGCGCGTCGCTGCAAGCTCTACGACTACACCAATCATGCGTGGCTGGACTTCAGCGGGCGGATCACGGCACGCGTCACGTTGGCGGGCGCTGCGGCCTGAAGCCGGCGATCGGGCCAATCGGCTGCGTTGCGGCCGTCCTTACGCCTGCGAGGTCCCATGCTCCACGCGCACACCGTCCAGAGTCGCCACGCGGACGTCCTGAAGTACTTGCACGGCAATCTCGAGGCCGTCGCCACGAATTGCCGAACCCCCGCCGACGCCGGATCCGACAGCCTGGTCTTTGCCAGCGACCTCGAGCAACTTGCCACGGCCCGGGAGCGCGGCGCTGCCATCCTCGTCGTCCAGCGCGGGATCGCCGATCAAGTCGCGCCGGGCGACGCCGCATTCGGTTGCTGCTTCTCGGTCTCCGCGGTGCAGATGGGCATGGCGGTGCTGCTCAAGTACTTCGACCGCAAGCGCGAGCGCTTCACGCAATGGGGCGAGCGTCATCCGACGGCGATCGTGCACCCCACCGCGACTCTTGGCGCCGGCGTGGTGCTCGGGCCGTACGCGGTGATCGGCGCAGGCGCGTCGATCGGCGACGGCTGCTGCATCGGCTCGCACACCGTCGTCGAGAACGGCGCGCGGATCGGCCCCGGCACGGTGCTGCACCCGCACGTGTTCGTGGGCGCCGGCTGCGAGCTCGGACGGGATTGCGAGGTGCACCCGCACACGACGATCGGCAGCGACGGATTCGGGTACGCCGTCGGCCCGAGCCGCCGGCCGCAGAAACTCTCGCATCTCGGCAACGTGTGCATCGGCGACGAAGTCGAGATCGGCGGCAACTGCTCGATCGACCGCGCGACACTCTCGTCCACGTACATTCGCTCGGGCACCAAGCTCGACAATATCTGCCACATCGCGCACAACTGCGACCTCGGCGAGGACGGCTTCTACACCGCGGGATTCATGATGGCCGGGTCGACGACGATCGGCCGCCGCTTCATGACGGGCGGCAACAGCGTGGTCTCGGCGCACCTGAGCCTCGCCGACGACGTGGTGCTGGCCGGCCGCTCGACCGTGACGAACGACGTGACCGAGGCCGGGCATTACGGCGGTTATCCGCTGCAGCCGCTGAAGGACGCGATGCGCACGCTCGCCTCGCTCGCGCACATCACCGAAATGCGCAGGAACCTCAACCGGGTGATGAAGCACCTGCAACTGACGAACGCGTCCTAGGCGCGGGACGGAGCCGAGCTTGGCGCTGGGCGCGACGGTCTACGTATTCGAGGTTCGGCTGTCCGACGCGGACCGCGGCGTCTACGAGTTGCTGACCGTCCGCGCCGCGCGTCACCCGTCCGAGACGGCCGAATTCCTGGTGACGAGGCTGCTCGCCTACTGCCTCGAGCACACCGAGGGCATCGCATTTTCGAGGGGACTGTCCGAACCGGACGAGCCCGCCATCACCGTTCGCGACCTGACGGGGGCACTGCAGTCCTGGATCGAGATCGGCGCGCCGGATGCGGGACGTTTGCACAAGGCCGCCAAGGCGGCTCCCCGCGTCGCCGTGTACGTGCACCGCGACGTCGAGGCCCTGCTGTCACGGCTGGCGGGCGAACGAATACACCGCGCGGATACACTGCGCATCGTTGCAGTGGATCGCGAACTGATCGCCGCGCTGGTGGCGCGACTCGACCGTCGGATGACTCTCGACCTCGCCGTCTCCGATCGAACGATCTACCTGTCGCTCGGCGAGGAGACGTTCACCGGCGCGATCGACGAGCGACGACTCGGGGAATAGAGACCTTCACTTCCGCAGCGAACCCGGCGTGCGTCCGGTCTGCGAGCGAAAGCTGCGAACGAAACTCGCAACGTCGCCGTAACCGAGCCGCTGGGCGATCTGCGTCACCGATTGGGTCTCCTTCGGCCAGCAACCGTCGGGCCCGCTCCGTGCGCACCTGCAGCGAAAGATCGCGAAAGCTGGTTTTTTCGGCGTCGAGGTAGCGGGCGAGCGTGCGCGGCGAGATGTTCACGAAACCGGCCAGCTGTTCGAGCGTCGGCCGCGAGTCCTCGGATTCCCGCAGCATCATCCGGCACCAGTCGCCCCAGCGACGACCCGCCCGTGTCTGCCGCAGCATCGCCTTGCAGCGCTCCTCGGCTGCCCGCATCGCGCGGGGATTGGCCATCGCGAGCGGCGTGTCCAGCCAGGCCGCATCGAGCGAGATCCGAATGCCGGGCACCGCTTCGCCAAACTGCACCCGGGCCGGCAACAGTTCCCGGTAACGCCGGGCGTGCAGCGGCGGCGCGATCGACATCGAGACGTCGTACCTCGAGAGCCTGCCGCGCAGCGCAGACTGGAACGCGTAGTGATTGGACACCACGATCGTCTCTTCGAGCACGCGCATCGTCCGATGAGGCAACGCCGTGGCCGGGAGATACACCATGTCGACGCGATCGGCGTGCCGCTCGAGCGTCACCGCGAACACCGTCTGCAGCAACCGCTGGTAACTGACCGCCAGGCGCAGGAAGTGCCCGAACGTCGGGCTGGTGATCAGCGCGAAGCCGAGGATGTCGTGCGACGTCGGATCGAGCCGGCGCCCGAGTTCGAAGCCGAGATCCACGCGCCCGCTCGCCAGCTCCGCCGCCCGCAGCAGCGCTTCCACTTGCCGCGACCGTCAACTGGGCCTTCGGGTTCTCGATCGAGCGCAGACGCGCGGCCCGCAGCACGACGGTGCGGTCGATGCCGATCGATTCGAGAAAATCGACGAGTTGCGCCAGGTAGCGCGCAGGGAGCCCGTTCGAGTCTGCAGCGGCGCGCAAGGTTTGCTCTCCGGTCCGCCACGGCGGGGAGTTCCATTCTGTCTGAAAATGACAGCATCGTGTCTGAAAGTATCAAGCCCTCAGCTGGCGGCGGCGCCCAGAATCGCCCCAGTTGCGCGCGCTGCGCGCCTGGTTTGCAGCAGGAGAGCATCCATGACCGACCTGACCGGTGGCGAATTGCTGGCGCGCGCACTCGCCAACGAGGGCGTGACCTTTGTCTTCGGGCTGCCGTGCCCGGAGATCGATCCCTTGCTCGCCGCGCTGGATGCGAATGGCATCCGTTTCGTGACCGATTCGCCACGAGGCCGCGGCGGTGCACATGGCCGAAGGGCTCTACAAGACGACGGGGCAGGTCGCGGTGGTGCTCGGCAACCCGGGCCCGGGCTCGGCGAACCTGGTGCCGGGCATGCTGACCGCGCGGCACGAAGGCGTGCCCGTGCTCGCGATCACGTCGCAGCACCGCGCCGGCGTCGTCTATCCGGCGACACCCGCGACGTTCCAGGGCCAGGACCAGCTCGACCTGTTCAAGCCCGCCGTGAAGTGGAACGGTCCCGTGTTCGAATGGACGCGGATCCCCGAACTCGTGCGCATGGCGTTCCGCGAAATGTGGGCCGGCCGACCCGGCCCGGTGCAGCTCGAGATTCCCGGCCCGGTGCTCTACGCGACCGGCGACCCGGCCACGGCTCCGATCCATCCGCGCAACAGCGGTCGTGCATCGCAACCGCAGCCTGCCGATGCGCAACTCGCCCTGGCTGCCGACCTGTTGCTGCACGCGAAGGCTCCGGTGATCTTCGCCGGCACCGGCGTCGACCGCGCCCGGGCCAACGGCGCACTGATCGAAGTGGCGGAACGGCTCGGCTGCCCCGTCATCCCGTCGATGGCGGGCCGCAGCGTGATGCCGCACGACCATGGGCTGTACTTCCATTCGCAAAGCCCGGCCGCCGATGAGTTGCGCCGCAATGCGGACGTGATGCTGGTGGTGGGTTCGCGCGTCGGCAATCTCGACGTCCCGTTCGACAAGTACTGGGGCGATCCGGCGAAGTGCCGCGTGATCCAGGTCGACGTCGATCCTCGCCACATCGGAGTGTCGCGTCCGGTCGCGGTCGGCATCGTCGCCGATGCCCGGGCCACGCTCGAAGGACTGCTCGCGAAGCTGGGCGACCGGGCCGTTGCGAGCCGAGGCCGCCGCGACGTGGCCGAACAGCAGGCCGCACATCGGGCCTGGGCACAGTCCGCGGCGGCGGCCGTCGCGGCGTGGACGGGTCCCGGCATCCACCCGGGGCAGGCGATCGCAACCATAGGCGCGGTGTTCGGGCCGGACGCGGTGTATTGCACGGACGGCGGCATGACCTCGCTCTGGGCGGCGATGGCGCTGCCCTCGACGCAACCCAACTCGTACCACGGCATCCTGGAGTTCGGCATGCTGGGCACCGGGATCCCATCGGCGATCGGCGCGAAGCTCGGCGCCCCGGCGCGCGACGTCGTCTGCGTCACTGGCGACGGCGCGGCCGGTTTCAACGCGATGGAACTGCAGACCGCGGCACGCGAGGGCCTGAAGATCACGTTCGTGGTGATGGCCGAAGCCGAGTGGACGATGGAAATCCCGAATGAAATGACCCGCTACGGCAGGACGTTCGGGACCGGGATGGGCGTCGTCCACTGGCACAAGGTGGCCGAAGGGCTCGGCTGTCGCGGCGAATGCGTGGACGCGATCGAGGCGCTGCCGGCCGCACTCGCGCGGGCGAAGGCGGCCGACGGACCGGCGTTGGTCTGCGTGCGCACCAGCAAGGAAGCCAATCTCGCGGTGCCCGAGTCCGGCATCGCGCGCTTCTTCGAAGTCTATTTCGGGCCTTCCGCATGAAACACCTGAAGGGCAAGCAGGTCCTGGTCACGGGCGCGGCGTCGGGCATCGGCCTCGAGTGCGCGCGCGCGTTCGCGCGGCGCGGGGCGAACCTCGTGATCTCGGACATCAATGCGACGGCGCTGGAGACGGCCCGCGGCCGAGATCTCGGCAATGGGCGTGCAGTGCCTCGCGCGGACCTGCGACGTGGCGCGCGAAGCATCGGTCGCGGAGTTCGCGGCCGCCGTACAGCAGGCGGTCGGTCCCATCGACGTGCTCGTCAACAATGCGGGTGTCGCATTCCTCGGCGGCTTCGAGGAGACGCCGCTCGCGGAGTGGCGGCGCATCTACGACATCAACGTGCTCGGCATCGTGCATTGCATCCGCGCGTTCCTGCCGGCGATGCGCGAGGCGGGAGGCGCCCGCAAGATCGTCAACGTGGCCTCCCTCGCCGGCTTTGCGCCGGCCCCGAACATGTCGGCGTACGCGGCCTCGAAGCACGCAGTCGTCGGCCTGTCGGAGGTGCTCGCGATGGAATTGCACGATACGGAGATCTCCGTGCTCGTCGTGTGCCCCGGCATCATCAATACGGCAATCGTCCACGTGAGCCCGACCGCCCCGGGCATGAGCGCCGCGCAGATCCAGAAGCTGCAGCAGTACTACGCGGACGAAGGCTGCCATCCCAGGGCCGTCGCCGAAGACATCGTGCGCAGCGTCGAGCGCGACGCCAGCTTCCTGTTCACCGGTCCGTCGGCGAAGCTGGGCTATCACGCCATGAGAATGTCCCGCGGCCTCGCCCGCCGGCTCACGATCGGCGTGGCACGGAAATCGGGATACCTCGCCGACTAGCGTCGCACGCGGCTGAACTCGACCCCGGCCGACGTGTCCAAGGAAGGGCTTCGCGGATGGAGGAACGTGATGAACGACCTCACCGTGGCCTGCGACCCGACCCGCTTTCGAGTCGCCGACCTGGCGTCGATGCACCAACGACGGCCGTCGGTCATGCCGCTCGTGCGCGACACGTACGCCGTGGTTCTGGCGGGTGGCCGCGGCTCGCGCCTGCAGCAACTCACCGCGTGGCGCGCCAAGCCGGCCGTCCCGTTCGGCGGCAAGCATCGCATCATCGATTTCGCGCTCAGCAACTGCGTCAACTCCGGCGTCCGGCGCATCGGTGTTGCGACGCAGTACAAGGCGCACAGCCTGATCCAGCACCTGCAACACGGCTGGAGTTTCCTCGACAGCCACCTGCACGAATTCCTCGACGTGCTGCCCGCGCAGCAACGCCTGCATGAAGGCTGGTATGCACGGCACGGCGGACGCGCTGTACCAGAACATCGACATCCTGAGGATGGAGGCCCCGCGCTACGTGCTGGTGCTCGCCGGCGATCACGTCTACAAGATGGACTACGGCGTGATGCTGGCCGAACACGTCGAGCGCAAGGCCGACGTCACCGTCGCCTGCAACGAGGTGCCGCTGGCGGCGGCGTCCGCGTTCGGCCTCGTGAACGTGCGGGACGACGGATCGGTCGAGGAATTCGTCGAGAAGCCGGTGACGCCCTGGCCGCTGCCGGACGATCCGGGCCGCGCCCGGGTCAGCATGGGAGTCTACGTCTTCGACGCCGCGGTGCTCTACGAAGCCGTGCGGGCCGACGCGCAACGCACCGAGTCGACCCACGACGTCGGCCGCGACATCCTGCCGCTGTTGCTGCGGCAGGAGTCACGGGTCTTCGCGCACTCGCTCGCGGACAGTTGCGTCAACATGGTGGACGGTCATGCCTACTGGCGCGACGTGGGCACGGTCGACGCGTACTGGGAGGCGAACCTCGACCTGACCCGCGTCGACCCGGAACTCAACATGTACGACCCCGCCTGGCCGATCCGCACGCTCGAGGAGGGTCTGCCGCCGGCCAAGTTCATCTTCGAGAGCCCGGACCCGCGCGGGCAAACGCTGAATTCGCTGGTGTCGAGCGGGTGCGTCGTGAGCGGCGCCGCCATCATCCGCTCCCTGCTGTTCACGGAGACCGTGGTCGAGCGCGATTCGATCGTCGAGGACTCCATCGTGCTGCCGGCGGTACGGATCGGGCGCAACGTGCGGTTGCGGCGAGTGATCGTCGACAAGTTCTGCGTGCTGCCGGACGGGTTCTCCGCAGGGCTCGACCGGGCGACGGACGAGGCGCGCTTTCACGTCTCGTCGCAGGGCGTAGTGCTGATCACGCCGGAGATGCTCGGGCAGCACGTGCACGACTACGGTTGACGCACCGGGCCAGGCGCGCCCTGCGCGACGCGCGCGAGTCAGTCGAGGACCGCGCCTTCGGACGCGGGCCGTACGTGCCGGCGATAGCGCCGCATGAATCCGTGCGGCACCTCCCGTTCATACGGCCGCCAGGCCGCCTTGCGCCGAACGAGCGTGGCCTCGTCCACGTGCAGCGTCAGGCAGCGGCCCGGAATGTCGATCTCGACGAGGTCGTCGTCCTCGATCAGTGCAATCGGCCCGCCGTCGCTCGCTTCCGGGCAGACGTGCCCGACACAGGGTCCGGAGGTTGCGCCCGAAAAGCGGCCGTCGGTGACCAGCGCCGTCGTCTTGAGGCCCTTCATCTTCAACGCCATGGTGGCGCCGAGCATTTCCGGCATGCCGGGTGCGCCGCGCGGACCGAGGTATCGCAACACCACGATGTCGCCCGGCCGGATCCGGCCCATCGCGATGGCGTGCAACGCCTCCTCCTCGGAGTTGAAGCACACCGCGGGGCCCTTGCACTGCAGCATCGACGGGTCGACGCCTGCCTGCTTGATGATGGCGGTGCCGGGCGCGAGATTGCCGCGCAGTACCGTGATTGCGGCGCTCGACCGGAACGCGTGCTCCACGGGCGGAATCACCCTGGCGTCGATCACGCGCGCCGCGTCGATCGTGGCCTTGAGCGGCTTGCCGGTCACCGTCATGCAACTCGTGTCGAGAAAGCGCTCCATCTGCTTCAGCACGGCCGGCATGCCGCCGGCGGCCCAGAGATCCTGGACGCCATAAGGCCCGTTCGGACTGATGGCCAGCAGCGTGGGCACGTCGGCCGCCGCCTCGAAATCCGCCATCGACATCGGCACCTCCGCTGCGTGCGCAATCGCGGGCAGGTGCAGCGCCGTGTTGGTCGATGCACCGATCGCCATCGCCATGCGGACCGCATTCGTAAACGCCGCCGGCGTGAACATCTGTCGCGCGTTGAGTCCTTCCTTGACCATTTCCACGATGCGCTCACCGGTGCGCCGGGCCGCGTCGAGCTTGTCGCTGTGCCAGCCGGGGATGTTGCTGGAGCCGGGCAGGCACAGGCCGAAGACTTCCGCCAGGCACTGGAACGAGTTCGCCGTGCCCATGATCTCGCAGGCGCCGCAGGTCGAGCAGGTGGCGGTCTTCGCGAGCAGCTGCGGGTCGTCGCCGTAGTCGCCGTGATCGATCGAGCCACGCTGGCCCGCAGCGTTGCGGATGTCCATCTGTCCGGGCCCGGCCGACAGGTAGATCGCCGGCAGGTCGAGGCGCGCCGCGGCCATCATCATCGCGGGATTGATCTTGTCGCAGCCGGCAATCACGACCATGCCGTCGTACGGCTGCGAGCGCACGTGCGTCTCGATGCCGTCGGCGATCAGGTCGCGCTGTGCGAGCACGTAGCGCATGCCGTCGTGCGCCATCGCCACGCCGTCGCACGGCGCCGGCACGTTGAACTCGGCGCACTCGCCGCCGGCTGCCAGGATGCCGTCGTGGACCTTGCGCGCCAGCCGGTCGAGGTGCGCGTGCCCGGTGGTCAACTCGGTGTGCGAGTTGGCGATCGCGATCAGCGGCCGGGTCTTCAGCTTGTCCGTGTCGAAGCCCGCGCCGTGCAGCAGTCCCTTGCGGAACAGGTTCATCATCGGGCTGGCGCTGTTCGAGATGATGTCGCTGCGCTTTCGGGCATCGGTTGCGCTCATGGGGTTCTCCGGCCGATCGCGTCGATCAGCACGCCTGGGTTCAGGATTGCATGGGGATCCGCGACTTGCTTCGCCGCTGCCAGCATCTGCCGGAACAACGGATCGACTTCGCGATCGTAGCCGCTGCGGTGATCGCGGCCGACGGCATGGTGATGCGTGATCGTGCCGCCGTGCGCGACGACCGCCGCATTGGCAGCTTCCTTGATTTCGCGCCACGCCGACAACGCGCTCGCCACCGTGCCATCGGCCGCGCGCGCGACCAGCGTGAAGTACGGCGCGGGCCCGTCCGGATACAGGTGCGTGAAGCGGCACGACAGCCTGGCGGCCTGGCCGGTCGCGCGTTGCACCGCGTCACCGACGTCGGCCTTGACGCTGCGATAGAACGACTCGAACCGGTCCCAGGTGACCGCGGTCTCGAACGTGTCCATGATCACGCCGAGGCCCACGGCCGGATCGCGCCAGTACGGCATGCGCAGGAAGGCGTCGCGCCACGCTCCGGCCGCGCCGGTGCGGTGCTCGGTCGAATTCTGCTGCGACATCGAACGCGCGACGGCCGCGGCGTCGTACTGGCCGCCGTGGTCGCGCACGATCTCCAGCGCTCGGGCCATCCACGCGCTCGAGCGGATGATCGGCCGATTCGAATCCGAGCACCAGCATCGCCGAGCGGCCGTCGCCGACGCCGGAGAAGACCGTCTCGAGCGGATCGAGCAACCGGCAGTTGCTCGGGTTGAGTCCCGACTGCGCGAGCGACCTGACGCAGGCGACGGCGGTGAAATAGTCGGCGAATTGCACGGATGCCGAGGCGCGAAAGCGTGGCGGAGCCTGCAGCCGCATCCACGCTTCGGTGATGACGCCGAGCGTGCCTTCCGATCCGAGGACCAGCCGGTCGGGCGCCGGGCCCGCGCCCGAACCCGGCAGGCGGCGAGTCTGCATGACGCCCGCGGGCGTCACCATGCGCGTGGACTCGACGAAGTCGTCGATGTGCGTGTGCTGCGTGGCGTAGTGGCCGCCCGCGCGCGTGGCGATCCAGCCGCCGAGCGACGAGAACTCGAAACTCTGCGGGAAATGTCGCAAGGTCAGCCCATGCGGCTTGAGCTGCGCTTCGAGTTCGGGCCCGAGCGCGCCGGCCTGGATGCGCGCCGCACGGCTGACGGCATCGACGTCGAGCACCTTATTGAGCCGTTCGAGGTCGAGCGACACCGCGCCTGCGTAGCCTTCGCCGAACCTTGCATCGACGCCGCCGCACACGCTGCTGCCGCCACCGTACGGAATCACCGCGACGTGCTTCGCCTGCGCCCAGTCGAGGACGTCGATGATCGCCTGCTCGTCCTCGGGATAGACGACCCAGTCCGGCAGCGACGCAGGCTTGCGCAACCACATGCGCGCGCAGTCGGCGTAACTCTTGCCGGCGCTGTGATTCAGGCGATCCAGTGGCGTGGCCGAGAACTGCGCGGCCAGAGCGTCCGGCGGGGTCACCCGCGGTTTCGCCAGGACGAATTCGCCCGGTTGCGGTACCGGTTGCTCGACGTATGTCGCGCCGACCTGGGTGACCATCGCCTGCACGGTGGCGCGCTCGCGCGCGTCCAGGGCGGCGTCGGCCCGACCCCAGCCCCAGAACCGCCGTTGCGGGCGACGAGACAGCGTGGTCTCAGCGCTCATGACGGCGGACCGCGGCGAATCAACTCGTGCGCCTGCTCGAGCACCGGGCCGAGCGGCCGGTCGTCGGCGTAAGGCGCGATCACGGCGCGCACCTCTCTATATAGAGTGTCGTTCGCGGGCGCACGCCGGCCCCGCGCCGTGACTCGATCGTGCGCTTCGGTTGCGGCCAACAGCTCGATGGCGACGACCTGCTCGGCATCATCGAGCAGCGCGAGCATTTTGTCGGCCGCGGCCGTCGGATGCGCGAGGAAATCCTCCTGCAGCGCCGAGGTGACGCCCCCGTCGAGACTGGCCGGCATGGCAAGACGCCGGCACGAGGTCGCGAGCGCCGATGCGGTGTACTGGGCGATCATCAGGCCGGATCCGGCGCCGGGATCGGCCGCCAGGAACGCCGGCAGTCCGCTCACCAGCGGATTGACCAGCCGGTCGATGCGCCGCTCGCTCATCCGGGCGACCTGCGCCAGCGCAATGGCCAGGCTGTCGAGCGCCTGCGCCAGCGCGGGCGCGACCGCGTGGGCTTCGGATCGAACCGACGGCGCGTCCGGACTGCCGAACAGCGCGGGATTGTCGGTGACCGACGCCAGTTCCTGGTTCACCGTGCCGGCCACCTGCGTGAACACGTCGCGGGCCATGCCATGCACGTGCGGCACGGCCCGCAGGCTCAGCGCGTCCTGAGTGCGCTGGCCTTGTGCGGCCTCCAGCAGGCCGCTACCCGTCAGCCGCGTCCGCAAGACCTGCCCGACGGCCGCGATGCCGGGCGACGGGCGGAGCGCCAGCACGGCTTCCTCGAACGCGGCGAGTTGGCAACCCAGTGCCTCGAGCGTGAGCGCAGCCGTCGCATCGGCCCACTCCAGCAACCGCTGCGTGCGCGCGAGCGCGAGGCAGGCCAGTCCCGTTGCGCACGCCGTGCCGTTGACGAGTGACAGCCCTTCCTTGGCCGACAGCTGCAACGGCGCCCATCCGAATTGTCGCAGTGCTTGCGCCGTCGGCAACCCACGCCCCCGACAGCCGCATGCGTCCTTCACCGAGCAGCGCAACGGCGACGTGCGCATTGTGCGTGAGATAACCGACCGACCCGCGCGACGGGACTTCCGGCGTGGCGTGCGCGTTCAGCAGCGCGACCATGCGCTCGATCACGGCACGCCGCACCCCGGAATGACCGTGCGCCAGGTTGCCGACCTGCGCGGTCATGATGGCCCGGACTTCCGCATCGCCGAGGCGCGGGCCGACGCCGCACGCATGGCTCATGACGATGTTGCGCGACAGGCGCGCCTGCGCATCGCGGCCGACCACCGTGTCCGCGAGTGCGCCCACGCCGGTCGTAATGCCGTACGCGCGATCGCCGCGCTTGACCAATGCCTCGACGATCGCGCTCGCGTGGTCGATGCGGGACCAAGCCGCGTCCGACAGGGAGAGCGGAGCACCGTCAGCGACAGCCGTTACGTCTGGCCAGGTCCAGCCACGGTCGAGCAGGATGGGCCTGTGCGCGTCGCGTGCGTCGCCGAAAGGTTCGTTCACCAATTCAGCATGCCCTCGACCACAGTCTGCGTCTGCCCGCCGATCCAGGCGTCACCGTCGGCGTCGACGGCAATCTCGACGATGCCGTCGCGCCCCACTTCGCGCCCCTGTGACGACAGGAACTGCGGCGCTGGAAGGGCCGCATTGGCGTGCATCCATGCGGCGATCGCCGCATTCGCGCTGCCCGTCACCGGATCCTCCGGGATGCCGTCGGCGGGGCCGAAGGCGCGCACGACCAGCGAGTATGCCTGGCCGGTGCAACGCGCATACACCGCAACGCCCACCGCTCCGTCCGCGGTCGTGGCCCTCGCCATCGCATCCAGGTCCGGGCGTCAGCGTGCGCACCGCCGCCTCGTCCGCCAGTTCGATGCACCACCACTTCGGACCGTTGTCGACCAGCGCCGGCCGCAATGCGCCGGGCCTGGCACCGCGCAGGCTGGCGAGCGCGGGCGACGGATCCGCGGAGCGCTCGATGCCGCGTGGCGCGCGTACGTGGATGCGCCGCTGCTCACCCTCGCCTTCGACCCGCAGCGGCAGCAAGCCGGCGGTGCACTCCTGCACCAGGCGCCCTGCGCGCGGCGCGGCCAGCGACCGCACGAGCACCGCATGCGCCGTGCCGACGCTCGGGTGGCCCGCAAAAGGCAGTTCCTGGCGCGGCGTGAAGATTCGCAGGCGGTAATCGGCCGCGGCTTGCGTGGGCGGCAGGACGAAAGTGGTCTCGGACAGGTTCAGCCAGGCCGCGATCGCCTGCATCGCCGCTGTGTCGAGGCCGGCGGCATCGAACACCACGCCGAGCGGATTGCCGCGACCCCGGGCCGGCGCGAACACGTCGAGTTGCAGGAATGGGTACCGCGACATGGCGGAAGTGTGCGTGCTTGCGGCCTAGCGCCACAAGGCCAATTCAGGGTCAAGGCGGCGCTTTGGCACCCATTCGAGGCTGTTCACGGATCGGCCGGACCGGCCGCACTTCCACGCAACCCACCTTGGCCGGCGGGATCCTCGATGCGAGCTGGATCGCTTCGTCCAGATCGCGCGCCTCGATGAGGTAGAAGCCGGCGAGCTGCTCCTTGGTCTCCGCGAACGGCCCGTCCGAGACCGACAGCCGGCCGTTGCGCACGCGCACCGTCGTCGCGGTGGCGACCGGTTCGAGCGCCTCGGATGCGACACAACGCCCGCTGTCGCGCAGGCCCGCGTCGTAGGCGAGGCACTCGTGGTCGTCCATCGCGGCGATACGCTCTTCTTCGCCGTACACCAGGCACAGGTATTTCATGCGGGCTCCGTCATCCCTGTGCGTAGGCCTGCTGCAGCTGGCCGATGTCGAGCTTGACCATCTGCATCAACGCGGCCATCACGCGCTGCGACCGCGCCGGGTCGGGGCCCGACATCAGCTCGGAGAGCACGGTGGGCACAATCTGCCACGACAGGCCGTACTTGTCCTTGAGCCAGCCGCACTGCACCGGCGAGCCGCCTTCGGTCAACCGGTCCCAGTAGTGGTCGAGTTCCTTCTGGTCGGCGCAGTTCACGACCAGTGAGATCGCTTCGGTGAATTTGAACATCGGGCCGCCGTTCAGCGCGGTGAACGGCTGGCCGTCGAGCTCGAACGCGACGACCATCACCGAGCCCTTCGGACCCGGACCCGAGTCGCCGTAGCGCGAGATGGTCCCGATCTTCGAATTCGGGAAGATCGACGTGTAGAAGCGGGCGGCTTCCTCGGCCTGGTGGTCGAACCAGAGCATGGGGGTGATTCTCGCCATGGGATCCTCCGATGCGTCGAGTCTCGCGGCTCAGGCCTTCGCGTTGTCGAGGTTCTGCTTCAATTCGCGGAAGCGGTCGATCGCCTCGCTCGGCTCGAAGTCCTCGAGCTCGAAAAGCTGCCGGATCTCGATCTCGCCGACCTTGCCATCCACCGCCGGGTTGGGGAAGCGTCGCGTCCACTCGAGCGCTTCCTGCCGCGACTTGGCCTGGATCAACGTGTAACCCGCGATCAGTTCCTTGCTCTCCGTGAACGGCCCGTCGACGACGGTCGTCTTGTCGCCGGCGTACTTGACGCGCCAGCCCTTGGAACTGGGCTGCAGGCCCGACGCGTCGAGCAGCATGCCGGCCTTTGCCAGCTCCTCGTGGTACTTGTGCATCCGGGCGAAAAGCGCCTGTTCCGGCATGACGCCGGCTTCGGAATCGCGCGTGGCCTTGACGATGATCATGAAGCGCATGGCCGTTCCTCCTGGTGGGTGTCGATGAACGTCGCCGTCATGACCTGGTCGAACCGCACGGCCTCGGATCGACATCGCGCGGAAATTTTCCCGTCAGGCTCCGATCCAGTTCCGCCAGCCGACGCCTCAGGAATCGCCGTTCGGCCTCCTGGCGCGTCAGCGCCAGCGCCCGTTCATACGCCGCCCGCGCATCCGTCGTCTGGCCCAGCCGCCGGCAGAGGTCGGCGCGCACTGCGTGGGCCAGGCGGTAATCGTCGAGTTCGCCGCGCTGCAGCAGCGCGTCGACCAGCACCAGCCCGGCCCGCGGTCCGTCCCGCATGGCCACCGCGACGGCGCGATTCAGCTCGACGACCGGCGACGGCTCGAGCCGCAGCAGCACGTCGTACAGGCCGACGATCTGCCCCAGTCCGTGGCTGCGGAACTCGAGGCCTGCGCGTGCACGGCGCCGATGGCCGCCTGCAACGTGTAGGGACCGAAGCGGCGCGACGAGATTGCGCGTGTCACGAGCTCGGCGCCCTCGTCGATCTGCGCACGGTTCCACAGCGAGCGATCCTGATCGTCCAGCAGCACCAGTTCACCCGTGTGCGAGGTACGGGCTGCACGGCGCGAATCGTGCAGCAGCATCAGCGCCAGCAATCCCATCGCCTCGGGTTCCGGCAGCAATGCAACGAGCAGGCGGCCCAGGCGGATCGCCTCAGCCGACAGGTCCTGGCGGGTCAGCGTCGCGCCGGAACTGGCGGAATAGCCTTCGTTGAACACGAGATAGATGACGCGCAGCACCGAATCGAGGCGATCGGGCAACTCCGCCGCGCCCGGCACCTCATAGGGAATGCGTGCATCGCGGATCTTCGCCTTGGCGCGCACGATGCGCTGCGCCAGGGTCGGGGCGGGTGTCAGGAAGGCGGCCGCGATCTCCTCGGTGGTCAGGCCGCAGACCTCGCGCAACGTCAGCGCCACCTGCGCGTCGGCGCCGAGCGCCGGATGGCAGCAGGTGAACACCAGCCGCAGGCGGTCGTCCTCGACGCTCTCCACCGCCGTCATCGATGCATCCTCGGCGCCCGTGTCGTGCGTCTCGATGTCGAGCGGCTCGAACCGTTTCTGCCGCCGGATCTGGTCGATCGCCTTGTAGCGACCCGCCGACACCAGCCAGGCGCGCGGGTTGGCCGGCACGCCGTCGCGCGGCCATTGTTCGAGCGCCGAGCGGAAGGCCTCGTGCAGCGCTTCTTCGGCGAGATCGAAATCGCCGAGCAGGCGGATCAGCGTGGCGAGCACCGCACGGGATTCGGATCGATACACCGCATCGACCGCTCTCCCGTGCGTGCTGGGCCGCCTCCGGGCGCATGGAGCCCGATCGACTCAGAGCGAGACGAAAGTCTTGAAGCCGCCCCAGAACATACGCTTGCCGTCGAAGGGCATCTTCTTCGGGTCCATGTACTTCTTGAGCCGCGGGTCCTGCATGAACGACCTGTTGATTCGGTCGCGGTCCTTCCGGGATTTGTAGACCACGTAGGAAAACACGACCGTCTCGCCGGCCTTCAGCTTCACGCTCTGCGGGAACGACGTCCACTTGCCGGGTTTTACGTCGTCGGCGACCGACTCGCTGTAGGACACCGCGCCAAGTTCACGGTAGATCTTGCCGGCCAGCCTTGCCATCTTGCGATAGGCGGCCAGGTTCTTCTTGGGCACGGGCAACACGAAACCATCCACGTATGCAGCCATTGGGGTTCTCCTGTATTCGTCACTCAGATTGGCTTGCGCGATCCTGCGCCCGATCGCGCCGCCGTATCGGCTCTCCGCTCGCAGCGCTTCCTCGATCGGCCGCACCTCGATGCTGCCGAGGCGCGCCGACGGCCACTTCCCGGCGACCTGGATCGCCTCGTTGAGGTCGCGGGCTTCGATCAGGAAGAAGCCGCCGAGGCTCTCCTTGGTCTCGGCGAACGGACCGTCGGTGGCCGACAGCCGGCCGTGGCGCACGCGCACCGTCGTCGCATTGCGCACGCTCTGCAGCGCGTGTGTCAGCAGCAGCCGGCCGCCGCGCGAGAGACTCTCGACGTAGTCGAGCGTCTCCTGGCGCAGGCTGTCCCATTCGTCGCGGGACAGCGCGTCGAGCTTGTGCTCTTCCTCATAGGCCAGGCAAAGGTATTTCACGCCGGGCTCTGCGGCCCGGCCGCCTTCATGGCCTGCCGCATTTCATCCGGCGAGACGTCGCGCTTATGCGTGGCGATGGACCAGTGATGGCCGAACGGGTCTTCGACCACGCCGTAGCGATCGCCCCAGAACATGTCGGCCGGAGGCATCGTCACTTTCGCGCCGGCCGCGACGGCGTGCGCGAAGAACGCGTCGACGTCGTCGACGTACAGGTGGAGGGTGACCGGCGTGCCCTTGAGCGTCTTCGGGCCGAGCATGCCGAACTGGCGGTTCTCGTCGACGAGCATCACCGCCGAGTCGCCGATCATGATCTGTCCGTGCATCAGGCGCCCATCCGGGCCGGCCATGCGCGCAACTTCGGTCGCGCCGAATGCCTTCTTGTAGAAGTCGATGGCCGCGGACGCGCCATCGCAGACCAGGTGGGGCGTGACGGAGCGCATGCCAGGGGGAATGGGATTCACTTTCTGTGTCATCGGTGCCTCCTTCGCCAGGCCGGATGGGTCCACCTGACGTGACAGATCGTCCACGTTGAAGACGGGAATTGGAAGTGGTCACCTGTTTGTCGAACGGCGAATCGCTGGTTTCGACATCGGCCGGGAATGATCTTCCGCCGGCACGCCGGGGGGCGGGTCAATCGTCGTCCGAGTCGCCCGCCCGCAGCCGATAGCCTACACCGGCCTCGGTCACGAGGAACCGGGGTCGCCGCGGGTCGGGTTCCAGCTTGTCGCGCAGGCTCTTGATACAGACCCGCAGCGCGCCGGTATCGCTCGCCCGATCGGGGCCCCAGGCTTCGCGCAACAGCTGCCGCGACGTCACGATCATGCCGGACTGCCGGGACAGGCACTCCAGCACCCGGTACTCGAGCGGCGTCAGGTGGACCGGGCCGTCCGCCCGGGCGGCCGCCCGCCGAGCAAAATCGATCCGGATGCCGCCGATGTTCAGTTCCGGCAACGCGTCCGACCCGCGCGTCGACCGTCGCAACCCGGCGCGAACCCGCGCCAGCAGTTCGGGGGCGCTGAACGGCTTCGCGACATAGTCGTCCGCGCCCGCGTCCAGGGCCGCGACCTTCTGCGATTCCATGGTTCGCGCCGACAGCACGACGATCGGCACGGGAGACCATTGCCGGACACGGCGGATCACGGCGAGTCCGTCTTCATCCGGGAGTCCCAGATCGACGATCAGGAGGTCGGGCTTGTGCGCGCGCGCCTCGATCTCGCCACGCTCGGCCGTGCCGGCCTCGATGACGCGAAAGCTTTCAGCTTCGAGCAGCACGCGCAGCACGCCGCGAATACCGGGCTCGTCTTCGATGACCAGGATCTGGTGCATCGCCTGGGTCATTGCACTGGCTCCGCGACCGGCAACGTGAACTCGAACCGGGCGCCGCCGCGCACGCCGGGCCCTGCGGAAATCTCTCCGCCGTGAGCGCTCACGATGGCCCGGCAGATGGACAGCCCCAGTCCCACGCCGACGACGGCGCCTTCCTCGCGTCCACGCTGGAACTTGTCAAACAGCAGTCGGGGATCACCCGGAGGCAAGCCAGGACCTTCGTCCTCGACCACGACGCGCACCATCGGCACGTCGGCCACTGCGGCGATGCGGACGCGAGTGCCCGCCGGCGTGTACTTCGCGGCATTCTCCAGCAGATTGGCCAGCACCTGCGATGCGAGGACCGGATCGACCCGCACCGGGGGCAGGTCCTCCGGCAGGTCGATTTCGACGGGATGATTCCGCAGCCGGGGCTCGAGGCGATTCAGCGCCGTTCCCACCAGGTCTTCGACGGAGTGCGTGTCGCAACTCAGCTCGACCCGGCCGGACTCGAGACGCATCAGGTCGAGAACGTTCGAGATGAGATTGGACATCTCGTGCGCCTGCCCTTCGATCGACTCGGCGAGCGACTGCCGTGCCGGCGATTCCATGGTCGCGCCGTGACGTGCCAACGTGCTGGCCGCGCCGGTGATGACGGCCAGCGGCGTCCGCAAGTCGTGCGAGATCGACGCCAGCAACGTGTTGCGCAGGCTCTCGGCCTCCGCGGCGATACGCGAAGTCGCGGCTTCGTCGCCGAGGGCCGACCGTTCCAGGGCCAGCGCGATCTGGCCGGCGAACGTCTCCAGCAGGCGCCGTTGCTCGGGCAACAGGATGCGCCGGCGATTGGCCGGCAGCACGCCGAGGACGCCGAGCGATCGCTGGGCTCCACGCAATGGCAGATAGATGGCCGGCGCGGCCGGCAGCGTGTCCGTCCCGAGTCCGGCGTCCTTGCCATGGTCGAAGACCCACTGCGCCACCGAGAGGTCGGCTGCGCGGAACGAAGTCTCGAGCGGAGACCCGGCGGGATAGTGCAGACGCCCCGTCGCGTCCGGCATCAGCACGACAGCCGTCGAATCGAACACCTCCGCCACGTGCCGGACCGCCACCTGCGCCATGCTGACATACCCGCGCGTGCCCGCCAGTTCGCGGCTCATCGCGTACAGCAGGGACGTGCGGCGTTCCCGCGCGCCGGCGACGCGGTTCTGCTGCCGCACGTTCGCCATCAGCTGGCCGATGATCAGCGTCACCGCGAGCATGACCAGGAAGGTGACCACGTATTGCGCGTCGCTCACCTGGAACGTGAGCCGCGGCGGCACGAAGAAGAAATCGAACGCCGCGACGCTGGCGACGGCACTGAGCGTGCCGGGCCCGCGACCGAGCCGCAGTCCGGCGATGGTGGCGCCCAGCACGTAGATCATCGCGGTGTTCGTCTCGGAGAACACGGGATCCGTAACCCAGGCGACGGCCGTGCAGACGGCCGCTATGCCGAGCGCCCAGCCGTAGCGCGACCAGGTCACCTCGCGCGACAGTTCCAGGTGGGGCTTCGCCCGCCCGGCCAGGTCGCCGTCCTGCCGCGCCACCACCATCACGTCGAAGCCCCTGTGCGCGCTTCACGAGTTCGGTGGCGGTGGAGGGCCGGAACAGCGCCCGCAAGCCACGCCGCTTCGGCTCGCCGACCAGCACGCGCGTTGCGCCGCGCGTGCGCGCGTATTCGAGCAGCGCCGTCGCCGCCGTCGTGCCATCCAGCGTCACGGTGCCGGCGCCCAGCGACTCGGCGAGACGCAGCACGTCGATTCGTCGATCCCGCTCGACGGCCGAGAGTCGCTGCAGCGCCGGCGTTTCGACGTAAACCGTCGTCCACTCGGCGTCGAGCGCGTCCGCGATCCGCTTGCCGGTGCGCACGAGCTGCTCGGCCTGCGCGTCCGGGCCGATGGCCACGAGCACGCGATCGCGGGCGAGATAGGCGCGCGACGGCGAGCCGGGCAGGCCTTGTGCGCGCGCCGCGGCGTCGACCCGATCCGCCGTCCTGCGCAGCGCGAGTTCGCGCAGCGCGATCAGGTTCGACTTGCGGAAGAAGCGCTCGACGGCCGTGCCGACCTGTTCGGACAGGTAGACCTTGCCCTGCTTCAGCCGCTGCAGCAGGTCGTCCGGCGGCAGGTCGATCAGTTCGATCTCGTCCGCCTCGTCGAGCACGTGGTCCGGGATCGTCTCGCGCTGGCGGACGCCGGTGATCTGCGCGATCAGGTCGTTGAGGCTTTCGAGGTGCTGGATGTTGAGCGTCGTCCAGACGTTGATGCCCGCATCGCAGCAGCTCGTTGATGTCCTGCCAGCGCTTGGCGTGCCGGGGCGGCGGCTCGCCCTCGACGAGGTTCGAATGCGCCAGCTCGTCGACCAGCAGGATTTCGGGCCGCCGCCGCAGCGCCGCGTCGAGGTCGAACTCCTGGCGCACCATGCCGCGATACTGCACCGGCCTGCGTCGGCAGGCATTCCAGCGTCTCGAGCAGGCGCTCGGTCTCGCGGCGGCCGTGCGGCTCGACGTAGCCGACCACGACGTCGGTCCCCGCCGCCTTGGCGGCGAGCGCCGCCTCGAGCATGGCGTAGGTCTTGCCGACGCCGGCGGACGCGCCGAAGAAGACGCGCAGCCGGCCGCGGCGCGCCCGCGCCTCCTCCGCCTGCACCCGTGCGAGCAGTTGATCCGGATCCGGGCGGTCATCGGCCATGCGCTCGATTATCGCCCTGCGTCGAGCGCGAGGTTCAACTCCAGCACGTTGACCCGCGGTTCGCCGAGCACGCCGAACGTACGCCCTGCGTCGCGTCGCGCACCAGTTGCCGGACCTTCTCCTCCGGCAGGCCACGCTCGCGCGCCACCCGGGGCACCTGGTATTCGGCGGCCGCGATGGAGATCTGCGGATCGAGTCCGCTGCCGGACGCGGTCACGAGATCCACCGGCACGGGTTTCGTGTTGCCCGGATCGGCCGCCCGCAGTGCATCGATCGCGGCCCTGCACGGCGGTCGTCAGCGCGGGATTCAGCGGGCCCAGGTTGGATCCGGACGACACGGCGCCGTTGTTCGGCATCGGCCCGGTGGCCGAGGGTCGGCCCCAGAAATACTTCGGCGACGAGAATGGCTGCCCGATCAGGCGCGAGCCGACCAGCTTTCCGTCCACCCGGACGAGGCTGCCGCCTGCCTGGTCCGGGAACGCCAGCTGCGCCACCACGGTCACGAGCGCCGGATAGACGACGCCGGTCACGACCGTCAGCAGCAGGAAGATCAAGGTTGCAATGCGCAGTTCGCGAATCATGACTTGTCCCTCACGCCAGGCCCACGGCCGCCAGCAGCACGTCGATCACCTTGATGCCGATGAACGGCACGACCAGGCCGCCGAGGCCGTACACGAGCAGGTTGCGGCGGAGCAGGTGTCGCAGCCGATGCGGCGCGAGTCTTGACGCCACGCAACGCCAGCGGCACCAGCACGATGATGATCAGCGCGTTGAAGATCACCGCGGAGAGAATCGCGCTTTCCGGACTCGCCAGGCGCATCAGGTTGAGCGCGTCGAGCGTGAGGGTAAGTGGTCGCGAACGCGGCCGGAATGATGGCGAAATACTTCGCGACGTCGTTCGCGATGGAGAACGTCGTCAGCGCGCCGCGCGTCACCAGCATCTGCTTGCCGACGTCCACGACCTCGATCAGCTTGGTGGGATTCGAGTCGAGGTCCACCATGTTGCCGGCTTCCTTGGCGGCCTGGGTGCCGGAGTTCATCGCGACGGCGACGTCCGCCTGTGCCAGCGCCGGGGCATCGTTGGTGCCGTCGCCGCACATGGCCACGAGCCGGCCCTCGCTCTGGTACTGCCGGATCAGCGCCAGCTTCGTCTCCGGCGTGGCCTCGGCGAGGAAATCGTCGACGCCCGCCTCGGCGGCGATGGCGGCCGCGGTGAGGCGGTTGTCGCCGGTGACCATCACGGTCTTGATGCCCATCTGGCGCAGTTCGGCGAATCGCTCGCGGATCGCGCCCTTGACGATGTCGCGCAACTCGATGACGCCGAGCACGCGCCGGCCGTCGGCCACGGCGAGCGGCGTTGCGCCGCCGCGCGCCACCGTGTCCACCTGCTGCGTCACCGCGACGGGCCAGGTTCCGCCCTCCGCTTCGACGAACTTGCGCACGGCGTCCGGCCGCGCCCTTGCGCAGGCGCCGGCCTTCGAGGTCCACGCCGCTCATGCGGGTCTGCGCCGAGAACTTGTGGAACTGGTGAGCGATGCTCCCGAGGTCCCGGCCACGCAGCTGGAAGCGTTGCTTCGCCAGCACGACGATGGAGCGGCCTTCCGGGGTTTCGTCGGCCAGCGACGCCAGCTGCGCGACGTCGGCCAGTTCCTGTTCCTTCACGCCCGGGGCCGGATAGAAGGCGGATGCCTGGCGGTCCCCGAGCGTGATCGTGCCGGTCTTGTCGAGCAGCAGCACGTCCACGTCGCCGGCCGCCTCCACCGCGCGACCGGAGGTCGCGATCACGTTGGAGCGCACCATGCGGTCCATGCCGGCGATGCCGATGGCCGAGAGCAGGCCGCCGATGGTGGTCGGAATCAGGCAGACCAGCAGCGCGATGAGCACGACGGCCGTGACTGCCGTGCCGACGCCCGCCGTCGCCACCGCGTACAGCGAAAACGGCGCGAGCGTGACCGTGGCCAGCAGGAACACCAGCGTCATGAACGCGAGCAGGATCGAGAGCGCGATTTCGTTGGGCGTCTTGCCGCGCTTGGCGCCTTCGACCATGGCGATCATGCGGTCGAGGAACGCCTCGCCGGGATTGGCGGTGACGCGCACGACGAGCCAGTCCGACAGGACGCGCGTGCCGCCGGTCACCGAGTTGAAGTCGCCGCCCGACTCGCGCAGCACCGGGGCCGACTCGCCGGTGATCGCGCTCTCGTCGACCGACGCAACGCCGTCGATGACCTCGCCGTCCGCCGGGATGACGTCCCCGGTCTCCACCAGCACGACGTCGTCGCGCCGCAGCGAGGATGCCGACGACGATGCCGTGGCCGGCCGCCCGATCCCGTCCCTTGAGCTTCTTCGCCTGGACTTCCTTGCGCGTGGCACGCAGCGCCGCCGCCTGCGCCTTGCCGCGCCCCTCCGCCACCGCTTCGGCGAAGTTGGCGAACAGCACCGTCAACCAGAGCCACGCCGAAACGTGCAGCACGAATCCCGGGCGTCCGGCCGATGCCGCCAGGCCGAACAGCCCGGCGAAGCCCAGGGCCGTGGTGAAGATGCTGCCGACGTAGACGACGAACATCACCGGGTTGCGAACCTGGACTCGCGGGTCGAGCTTGGCGAGGGAATCCTTGATTCCCTGCAGGATGATCGGCCGGCTCAAGGCGGTCGTGCCGGCATGTGTGGCAGTCATGTCAATGGCTCCCATAGAGCTGCAGGTGTTCGACGATCGGTCCGAGGGCAAGCGCGGGCACGAACGTGAGCGCGCCCACCAGCAGCACGACGAACACCAGCAACGTGACGAACAGCGGCGTGTGCGTCGGCAACGTGCCGGCCGTGACGGCCGTCGCGCGCTTCGCGGCCAGGCTGCCGGCGATGGCCAGCACCGGCACCATCAGCCAGTAGCGCGACACCCACATCACGATGCCGAGCGCGACGTTGTAGAACGGCGTGTTCGCGGAGAGGCCCGCGAAGGCGCTGCCGTTGTTGTTGCCGGCGGACGAGAACGCGTAGAGGATCTCGGAGAATCCGTGGACCGCGGGATTGGCCACGCTCGCCGTGGCGGCCGGCACCATGACGGCCACCGCCGTGCCGAGCAGGACCACGGCCGGTGGCACGAGCAGCACGATCGACGCCATCTTGACCTCGTAGGCGTCGATCTTCTTGCCGAGGTACTCCGGCGTGCGCCCCACCATCAGCCCGGCGATGAACACCGCGACGATGGCGAACATCAGCATGCCGTAGAGGCCGCTGCCCACGCCGCCGAAGACGACCTCGCCGAGCTGCATGAGCCACATCGGCACCAGCCCGCCGAGCGGCGTGAACGAGTCGTGCATCGAATTGACGGAGCCGTTCGACGCGGCCGTCGTGGCCGTGGCCCACAGCGCGGAGTTCGCGATGCCGAAACGGGTCTCCTTGCCTTCCATGTTGCCGCCGGGCTGCGTTGCCGACGCGGCCTGGTCCACGCCGAGCGCGTCGAAGCGCGGGTTGCCCGCCTGCTCGGCTGCAAAGGCGCCGATCAGCAGCGGCACGAAGATCACCAGCATCGCGGCCAGCACCGCCCAACCCTGGCGCTTGTCGTTGACCATCACGCCGAACGTGTAGCAGAGCGCCGCCGAGATCAGCAGGATCGACAGCACCTCGAGGAAATTCGACAGCGGCGTCGGATTCTCGAACGGATGGGCCGAGTTGACGTTGAAGAACCCGCCGCCGTTCGTGCCGAGCTGCTTGATGGCGACCTGGCTCGCCGCCGGGCCGAGCGGCAGCGTCTGCTCGGTGACTTTCTCGTCCTTCATGACGGGCTCGCCGGCCGCGTCCAGTTGCGGCGTGCCGTCGGCGTTGGTCGCCGGCACCTGGATGACCACGGGCTCGACGAGACTCGCCTTCTCGTAAGGCGCGAAGGTCTGCACGACGCCCTGCGCTGCAAGCACGACCGCCAGGATGAATGACAGCGGCAGCAGCACGTAGAGGTTGCTGCGCGTGAAATCGACCCAGAAGTTGCCGATCGTGCCCGACTCGCGACGGGTGAACCCGCGGATCAACGCGATCAGCACGGCGATGCCGGATGCGGCCGACAGGAAGTTCTGCACGGCGAGCCCGAGCATCTGCGTCAGGTAGCTCATGGTCGCTTCGCCGACGTAGCCCTGCCAGTTCGTGTTGGTGGCGAAGCTGACCGCCGTGTTGAACGACGAATCGGGCGAGATCGCGGGCAGCGCCTGGGGATTCAATGGCAGGACGCCCTGCAGTCGCTGCAGCGCATAGACGACGAGGAAGCCCAGGAAATTCACCAGCAGGGCGCCGAACGCGTAGTGCTTCCAGTCCGATTCGCCGGCCGGATCCACGCCCGACGCCTTGTAGATGAGCCGCTCCACGGGCCCGAGGATCGGCGACATGAACGTGCGCTCGCCCTGGAAGACCCTGGCCATGTATGAGCCGAGCGGCTTCACGAGCAGCACGAGCACCACGACGTACAACGCCAGTTGCAGCAGGCCTTGCCCGGTCATTGGAATTTCTCCGGATACAGCAGCGCGACCACGAGATAGACGAACAGTCCGACGGCCAGCAACAGGCCGATTGCGTCCACGGCGGTCATGGCTCACTCCTCAGTCGCGCGCACAGCCTGAACAGGCCCCAGGTCGTGGCACACAACACCGCTGTCGCGAGCAGGATCACGATTTCCATGCGTTCCTCCTTCGATGGAACGCAGGCTACGGGTCGGCGTGTTAGCCCGCCGTTAGGAAATCGGAAGCCGAACGGCCCCGCGCCCGGATCACCCGGGCTTCAATGGGATCGATGCGCATTCGCGCGCTCGGCAAGAGGCAAGACCGCGCAGATCGCCCGACTCGTGCGAGTTACGGGCGACCGCGCTCCAGGCTATTGGGGGCCGTACCAGATCGGCGAGGTGTACGCGCGCTCCTGCGTCGTCATCGGCACCTCCGGCGGCATCTTGATGCCGTAGCGCAGCGCCTCGTACGCGGTCCAGCGCGGCGTCGGGATCTCGATGACGCGCGCGTAGTAGAAGGCCGGCTGTTGCGCGTCGAAATCCGGATCGGTCCAGGTGGTGCGCGAGCTCCGGCGCGCCGATGGTGTTCTTCCACGTCGCCTTCGCGACGTCGACCGTGTTGCCGACCGGCGGCACCTTGCCGTTCGCGCCGGCTTTGCGGTCGCCGCTCCAGACGACGTCGTAGACCTTCTCGTGCGTCTTGCTGTCCTTGTCGAGCCAGCCCTTGACGATCTGGATGCGATCGAGATTGCCGCTGTAGGGATCCTTCATCGCGGCGACGAGGAAGGTCGGCGACTTGCCGCCCGGGCCCTTGCGCAAGTCGCCGCCCATCGGCACGCCCTTGGCGTAACCCACACCGGCCGGCATGCGCGACTCGGCGTCCTCCGCCGTGAAGTCCCAGCCGCCGAAGAAGCGCACCACCATGCGCGGACCGGTGGTGGCGTAGGTTTCCTTGCGCTTCATCGCGTCGAAGATCGCTTCGCGCGTGTTCTCGGTCGCCCAGACGCCCGCGTAACCCGCCGACGGCCTGCATCCAGCCGTAGATGTTGAACTTGGGATCGGGCGCCTCGATGACGATGTGCTCCCAGCGGTGCGGGCCGGGCTCGACGCCGGAGTGCTTGCCGAAGAAGTTGTCCTCCTCGACCGCCGACAGCGAGGTGTGCGAGTCGGTGCTGCCGACCATGCCGAACTTGAACGGGTTCACGCCGAGCTTGCGCTCCAGCGCGAGGCCGTTCTTCAGCGCCTCGCGCGCGTACTCGTACTGCAGCATCCCGGGCTTCTTCGCCTCGGTGCCGTTGAGGTTGGACCGGTCCCACTTCTCGTAGTCGGCGAACTCGTCGTTCGGCGACAGGAACGGATGCGACTCGCCGTCGCCCTTGATCTGCGTGGCTTCGATGAGCGGCTCGTATCTGGCGCGCAGCGCCGCGAGTTCCTTGGTGAGCGGCTTGCCGTCGAAGGTCTCGACGGAGAACATGCGGCCGTTGCTCAGGTTGCCGTTGTGCGGGATGGCCAGCACTTCCGCGCCCGTCTGCTTCTCGAGCTCGGCCAGGTGCCGCCACAGGTCTTCCGGATTCTTGCTGTCGTACTGCGAGTACGGCAAGGTGCGGTTGGCGACGCGTGGAGTCACCGCGGAACAGCACGTTGCGGTGCAGGTTGAAACCGCCGATCGCGGTCCACTCGAAACCGATGATCGCGGTGAACTGGCCGGGGTCGTTGTACTTGTCGGCGAGGGCCGTGTAGGCCTGCCAGGCGTTGCGCACCGCCTTGTCGTTCTTGATCGGCGGCACGTCGCCCGACAGCGAGCCGACGATTTCCATCGCCGTCTTGAAGATCCTGTCCTCGTTGCCGCTCGTCAGTTCGCCGTACCACTTCTTGCCGGCCTCGGTGGCGAGCACCTCCGGATCGCCGCTCAGCAACTGCGGCATCAGGCCGTACATCTCGGCGTGATCGGAGATCACCAGGAAGTCGAGCGGCCGGGCAAGCTTGGCGCGCAATCCGCCGGTGCTGGTGACTTCCTCGCCGCGCGCGAAGCGGATAAGCGTCCTCCTGTCCGACGCGGTTCATCGTGCCGGCGTCGACGGAGATCGACGTGTGCAGGTGCGTGTCGCCAAAGAAGACGCGCGTCGGATAGTTGCGCCCGGCATAGGGCGAGAACGGCGTCTGGGCGACGTGGGCGACATCCGCCTTCGTGGCGCCCTCGTCGTTTCCGGGCTGCGCGGCCCAGGCGCTGCACGCTGCGACAAAACCCGTCAGGGCGACGGCGGTCTGCAAGGTCCGATTCATGGCGAGGCCTTCCTGTTGTTGCGTTTTGTCGTCAGCATGAACGAAGTGCGGCAAAAGTGGAATTCCCCCCTGCCCCGCCGGCTCCGGACCTGCGTTGCCGGCGCGCCGGACCGGCGGTCCGTCAGGAGCGCCGCCCGGACGATCGCGTGCTCTGCGACCTGCCGGAGCAGGATGTCGGCATATCGCTCGGGCGCCTCGAGGTCGGGGAAGTGACCGCAGCCGTCGAACACCACGACATTCGCTCCCGGGACGCACGTGCGCAGTGATTCGGGGTCCGTGTAACGGTGCGAGCGATCCTGCCGGCCCCAGATCATCGTGCACGGCACCGTCACGCCGTCGAGGACATCCAGGCCTTCGCGCGCCAGTCCCTGCACCACGCCTGCGAGGCAGAAGCACGCGCCGTCGTCGCAATGCCTGCAATGCCACGTCCTGATACGGCTTCGCATCCGTCGTTCCGGCAAGGCGACTCGATACCAGCCATGGGCCGCCTTCTTTCGGGTCAGCCACGCCGCGACCTGTCCGACGACCGGCGACCCGCAACGGCCTCGGGATGACGCGGTGGGTCCACGCGCGCATCGCGGTGAGTGAGGGCGTCTGCGACAGCACGAGGCCGGCCACTCTCGCCGGCGCCTGCTGCGCCGCGCGCATGGCATAGAACCCATTGGCGCAACTGAACGCCAGCGTGGCGCACTCGACACCGACGGCGTCGAGCACACCGACGATGGCCGCGGCGCCTTCGTCCAGCGAGTGCGCGTAGGACCTGTCCGGCAGCGAAAAGCCGAACCCGGGCATGTCGAAGCACACGACGCGCAGCCTGCCGGACAACAAGCCGATCAGGTGTTCGTGATGCTCGATGACGTTCGGCCCGTCGGGAACCATGACCACGCACGGCCCTGTCGATCCGGAGTCGTACAGGCGAACGGGGCCGACGGGCGTCTGCACGAACCGAGTCGGCAACGGGCCGACCGGCTGCACTCTTGCGTTGCCTCGCCGCGAGACGAGCCAGCAGGTTATCGACGGATCCTCTCAGCATCGAGCGACACGACTCCTGACCGACGTCGGGACGATCACGGTGCGGACGGATCGAGCAACCGCGCCGCCCGCAGTCCGGTCATTCACACCGCGCCGCCCATGTGCGGCGGACGCCGCGCACGAACAACCCGGGCCACGATCAATTGCGATCCATCGGTGAAATGGATCGTGACGGGCCCGTTCGGTGTCAGTTGAGTATCGCCCTCCGGAACCCGCCGGTCGATGTCGAGACGAATCTCGTCCGCGAACGAGACCACGGCCAGCTCGAGCATGTAATCGAGGTAGCCGTTGATCTGTCGATAAGTCGGCGCGACGAGCGCGTCCTGCATGTCGGGATGGTCGGGCAACATGTCCTTGACGTACTGCCCGAATCGCGGAAAGCCCGCGGGCGGCTCGACGGCGCTGAACGGATGCATCTGCGCCGGTTCGAGGCCGCCGAGCGGGTACGGCATGTCGCCCTTTGGGCGCGCGACGCCCTGGCTTTCGATCACGATGATCTTCGCTGCTGGGGCACCGTCCGGTGTCCGATAAGCAATGTCCGTCACGGTCTCGATCAGCGTCGCTATCCCATCCTGGCCACGTCCGACGACTGCAGTCCCCAGGCCCTCGATGGCTACCGTCACGGAAGTCTCCCTGAGAAGCGAAGCGTCAAGCGCTCCGCGCCACGCGCTTCGGCGACCTGCGCGCGGGTTGTTGCCACAGCGCTCGCACGGCGTCGCCGTCCAGTTCCTGCGACTCGATCAATGCGTCGACGATGCGATCGAGCGCCGGCCGTTGCTGGCGCAGCAACTCCACCGCCGCGCGATAGGCCGCCCTCAGCAGCGCGTCGACCTGGCGCGCCTGCGCGGCGGTTGGCGTCGTGGTCCAGTGCAGGCTTCCATCCGTGCCGAATCCTGCCGTGCACACCACGCTGGTAGCGGTGCGCGTCGCGACGGACAAATCGCTGGCCGGGCCGCCGCCCGAACTGAGGCTGATGTCGCGCTTGCCATACACGACTTCCTCGGCCGCGCGACCGGCGAGGATGGTGCGCAACCGCTCGAGCACCTGCGTGCGCGACATCACGGCGCCCTCCGGCGGCACCGATGCGGTAAAACCCAACGACCCGTCCATGCGCGGAATGATCGTGACGAACGTGAGTTCCGGGGCGCCCGTCGTGCTGCACAGCGCCGACAGCGCGTGCCCCGTCTCGTGGACCGCCACGCGCCGCATGTCCTCCGGCGTCAGCCGCGCCACCGCGTCCGGCCGTCGCGGCCGCCGAGTCACCTCTGCGACCAGATCCTCCTGGCCGATCTTACGATGTGCCTTGCGCGCCCGCCGCGCGGCGCCGCGTACGAAGAACTCGACGTCGGCCCCGGTGAGGCCGAACGCGAGTTGCGCCAGTGGCTTCACCTTCACGTCGCGATCGACGTTGCGCGCCTTGCGGTGCGCGGCCAGGTAGTACGCGAAGATCTGCTCGAGCCCTGCCACGTTGGGCCGTGGCACGCTGATCACCTGGTCGAGGCGGCCGGCCCGTCGCAGCGCCGGGTCGACCTTGTCGAGGAAATTCGTCGCGCCGATGACGATCACCGGTTCCTGCTCGTCCATGCCCTGGATCTGCTCGAGCAGGCCGTTCACAACTTCGGTCTGGTAGATACTATTCGAACCGGAGAACTGGTCGCGGTTGCCGATGCTGTCGATCTCGTCGATGAACAGGATGGCGGGCGCGTAGCGGCGCGCCTCGGAGAACGTGGCGCGCATCGCTCGCAGGTGCTGGTCGAGCGCGCCGGCGGACTGCCACTGCGCGGCGCTCGCGTGCACGAACTTGATGTCGCATACACGTGCGATGGCTCGCGCCAGCGTCGTCTTGCCGGTGCCGGGCGCACCGACGAGCAACACGCCGCGATCCACGTCGCGCCAGGGAATACGGCCGGCACGCGCAGCCGCCACGTCGGCGATCAGGTCCTCCGCGACCTGGCGCGCCTCCCCGAGGCCGTGCAGATCCTTCAGCGCGGGCGAGTCGATTGCCGACACCTGCGCGAGTCGCGACTGGCAGCGCTCGCGAAGGTAGGCGATCGCCTCGCCGGCATCCAGCGTCAGGCGCAGCGGCGCGTGGAAATCCGTGTGCAGCAGGTAGCGTACCCAGTCCGCGCCGCCGGCTTTCCAGCGCGACGGCGGCGGCACGCCCATGATCGTCCGGAAGATCGCCACGAACAGCATCTCGTCGACGCGCGGCAGTGAAAGGAACAGGTCCGTGACGCGCCGCAACGGCTCCGGCACGTCGACGCGCCGCTCGCAGCCGATCAGGACCGGGGCGTCGCCGATCGCGAGCTGGTGCGCGGTCCAGTCCGCGTCCCACAGCGAGCGATAGGCGTGAAACGAGATCACGTGCAGCTTCGCGCCGGATTCCCGGATGTTTACCCAGCAACGCGAATCGTCGCCACTGACGGCCGCTGCGTGCTGAACTTCGTCCTTCGGAAACGCCTGACGGCCGGGATCGAGCAGGCCGACGACGATGTCTTCGACGAACGGGATCTCGGACTCGATGACGATGACAGGCGAGAACTCGGTGATGAATCTCGACAGTTGCCCCAGCGAACCCGCCGGGTGCGACTCCGTGTTGAAGCGCTGCAGCAGCCGGTGCCCGAGCGCTTTGCGCACGGCCTCGGCGAGCAGCACCGAGACGAAGGACTCCGTGACGGGCAGGTCGCTCCTGGCCCGGGCCTCGCGCGCCTTCTCGGCTTCCTCCCGTTCGCCTCGCTCGATCGCGGCCACCGCTTCCGCAATGACCGAGGACTTCGGCTTGGACGCCGCAGGCAGCGGGTCTTCCGGCTCTCGCTTCAGCTCCACACCCGACGGCACGTCGAGTCCGTCGAGCGCGGCGATCGGCTGGTCATCGATCATTTCGATCTCGCCATCCGGCTTCACGGCGAACGCCGATGCGTACAACCCGCCGGCGTAAGCGACCGTCGCGCGCACGCGAAACCGGCCATCGTCCGTTCGGCCATCGAGGCGCAGCGGCGTCCACTGGGCGCGTGTCGCGGCGAGTGGCGTGCCCGAATCGGCCTTCTTCCCGCTGTCCGGCGCAGCAGCGTCCGTGATTTCGTCGGCCTGCTCGATGAGGACGAATGCGCCCTGGTCGCCGCGCATGGCAAAGAGGAAAAAGCGCACGTAATCGAGTACCGTGCCCTCGACGAGTTGCAGCGACTCCAGTTCGTTGACGGCGTGGATGGGACTCGACTGGCCGTCCAGCCAGAACGTGGTCGCAGCGCTGTGCAACACCAGGGCGCGCTCGATGCCCGCCACTGCGAGCAGTTGCAGGTCGAGCAACACGTGATTCGAGTAGAAGGGCAGCCGTGCCTGCTGCGCTCGCTTGATCGATGCGGACGCGAAGCTGCCCGGGGCATGCAACCGCAACTCGGTCAGCAGCTCGGGCAGCACCCTGGCGCTGCACGGTTCCCAGGAGATGCCGGGCCCCAATGTCCTCTCCATCACCGTGCTCCAGCTTGGTCTTGTTTGCAGCGACAGTACGCGTCGTGCGCCACTGCTCGCAATAGCCGCGTTCAGCGGGCCGTGAAGGCGACGGCTCCCCGCACGTCCCCGGGACGCAACTCCCAGGTCACGCCCTGGATCGACCGGCCCGCTCGCGGGCCGGAGTAACGACGATGCGTGACAGCCAGTTCGAAAATGCGCTGCCAGCTCGGGGAAATGCGGCGACGATCCGGATGCGCGTCGAATGCGCGCTCTTCGGCCAGGTTGGCCGGCAGGAACCAGCCGTTCAGCACGTAATGCCAGAGTTCGAAGTCGGATTGCAGGATCCGCGCCGAGTCGATCTCGAGTTCGATGCGCACACCCGCCGCCCCGGCCGGCAGGTGACCGCGCGCGCGCAGATCGGGCTTGGGGCGTGCGATGCCGCGCCACTGGCACCACAACCAGACCGGCATCTGTTGCGGGTCGGACGGAGCGCCGAGTTGCTCCCGCATCCGATCCGCCATCCACCGGTACGCCGGCCGCCAGGGCCTGCGGCACGCACGCGCGTCTGCCCGCCAGCACGTCCCTGCTCGCAACGCAGCCAGGACCTCCGGCGCCTGGATCGTCCAGACTCGCATGCCCTGCTCCGCCGTGGCGAGAATCCAGCGGTGACGCTAACACGACACATCGCGGACTGTCGTTCCGGCGGCAACTCTGAGATGCTGTCCGCGGTAACCGGAGCAAGGCGCGCCATGGCCAACCAGCGACGCGACCAGCCGTGGCGCAGCGCAGCGATGCGGTTCGCGCTGCTCGTGTGCCTCCTCGCCTGCGGTCCGCGCGTGGCGGGCGCCGTCACGTGGATCGAGCAGGCGCAGGCCGACCTGACCTGCACCGAGCACGCCGACGACGCGGAACGGGCGTCGCTGGCCGCCCCCTGGCTGCCCGTGCCGCTCGACGCGAACAAGGCCACCGCGTATTTCCGCGGCAAGGCCCAGGACCCGCAACAGGCGAAGTTCCGACACCTGACGATGCTGGCCGCCGTCGGCTGGTGGGCCGATCTCATCAACGACCAGTCCTTGCGCACCGACGCATACGTCACCATCGGCGCGCTCGCCGACCGCTATGCCGGCAGTTCCGATGCGCTGCTGTTCCGGCAGGTGGCGCGATGCGCGCGCGCGCGACTGATCAGCGCGCAACTCGAACTCGATCGACCACAGGCGGTCGCCCAGCTCGCCGACAACCTGTTGCGCCTGTACCCGGGCGACGCGCCGGCGCTGCCGGTCGAGGACTGGCCGTTGCTGATCGCATTGCGCGAGATGCGGCTCGACCCGCGCACTCGAACGTCGCTGGCGCAGCTCGCCACGCGCGCCACGGTATATGCCGGTGCGGCGGGCCGCGCGAACGCGCGCGACCGTTCGAGCCGGCTGCTCGCCGCGGTCGCGCAGGCCATGCTCACGCTGGGCGACGCCAACCAGTCCCGGCAACTCGCCATGCAGTCGATGGTCCTGACGGGCAAGCCGCCGACGCCCGAGTCGGCCTGGCGCGCGATGCCGACGATCTACGATGCCACCGTGAAGATGACCGGCGCGAAGGACGCCGCCGACCTGCGGGTGCTGTTGCAACCCGATCAACCGCCGGCGGATTTGCGCGATCCGCAGTCTGCGTTCGAATCACTGCTCAGGTTGTCGCTGGCGGCAGAGTCGAAGGAGCAGTTCGACGACATGAGCCGGCTGCAACAAGCCGCCTTCAAGCAGCTCGCGAACGGGCGCGCCGCGAACCAGTACCCGATGCCTTTCTACCGCCACGCGCTCGCGGACCTGGCCGCGACGCGCGGTCCGGAGATCGGCGCGCAGGCTCGACGCGACCCGGCGTTCGCAGCGCGCACGCTCGCGACCTACACGGGGCTTTACGATACGCTGCTGCGCCAGGCGCAGAACCAGTTCGTGGCCGACGCGCGCGAGCAACTGCTGTTCCAGTACAAGATCGACGACAGCCTGGACGCGCTCTCGCAACTGTCGACAGCGCTGCCCCGCTCGAGCGACGACATCGCCGATACGATGTTCCAGCTCGCGCAGCTGCGTTCGTTCGGCCGGCTCACGCTCGCCACGCTTGCCGCGCAACTCGCGCACGAGAACATCGACGCGCAGTCCCGCTTCGGCGTGGAGCGGTTCTTCTCGCTGTCGACCCAGGCGGGCGTCTGGCTGCGCGGACTGTTCGACATGCTGCGGGTTGCGCCGGGCGCCGCGCCACCCGACGGCGAGACGCTGTGGAAGGCATTTTTCACGCTCGACGTGTTCTACAACGAGACGACGCGCGATTTCACGAAATACACGGCGTTCGTGCGCCAGAAAGCGCCCGGCGTCGCCGAACTCGCGACACCGCGCCCGCTCCCCGTGCGCGAGTTCCAGCGCCGGCTGCGTACCGGCGAAGCGATCGTCGCCACGCTCGTGACACCGCGCGACCTGTACGTCTGGGCCATCACGCCGGACAAAGTGCTGTTGTCCCGGCAACGCATCAGCGAGCAGGAAGTTCGCGACAAAGTGCAGCGGCTGCGGGCGGGGCTGGTGCCGGCCGGTGGCGGCGGCAACCTCCCGCCATTCGATGCAGCCGCGGCGTACGAGTTGTATCGGCTCGTGTTCGAGCCGGTGGCGAAGGCGCTGCAGGGCGTGACCGACGTCGTGTGGTTCGGTCACGGTCCGCTCGGCGCCGTGCCGCCGGCAGTACTGGTCGCGGCGCCGCCCGCCAAGGCGAAACTCAGCACACCGGCCGATTTCGCGGCGACGCGCTTCCTGCTGGACCGTTATGCGTTCGCGGCGCTGGCCGACCTCTCGCTCTTTCCGTGGCACCGCGACCATCCGCCGACCCGTCGCCAGGACCCGCGCCTGCTCGGCGTCGGCGCGCCGTTGCTGACCGCCGATGAAGTCGCCGGGGGCCCGCGCTCACGCACCTACGACCTGGCCGGAGGCCTCGACGGCAAGGCCCTGGCCGACTTGCCGAAGCTCCCCGAGTCGGTCGACGAAATGAAGGGGCTCGCGGGCGTGGTGGGCGCGACGAACGCGGATCTCTGGCTCGGTCCCGACGCGAGCGAGCGACGGTTCAACGGCGATGCGTTGCGCGGCTACTCGCTGATCGCGCTCGCGACCCACGGTTTCCTGCCGGGCGAAGTGCGCGACGTGCCGGAGCCGGCGCTGTTGCTGGCTCTCGATCCGGCGAGTACGGACCGCTACGACGGCATCCTCACGAGCCGCGAGATCGCGGCGCTGCAGCTCGATGCCGACCTCGTCATCCTCTCGGCGTGCAACACCGCGAGCGGCGACGGCCGGCCGCACGGCGAGACGTTCACCGGCTTGTCGCAGGCGTTTTTCACGGCCGGCGCCCGCTCGCTGATGGTGAGCCACTGGCCCGTGATGTCCGGAGCCGCCGTGCAGTTGTCGGTGGGCACGCTCGACCGCGCGACGAAGCAGCGGCTGCCGTTGGCACGCAGCCTGCAGCAGGCGATGCAAGCCCTGCGCAAGGACGGCGCCGCGAGCGCCATCGAGTCGCACCCGTCGTACTGGGGGCCGTTCGTGATCGTCGGCGACGGGCGCTAATGCGGCGCCGGACCCCAGAGCACCCCGTCGCCGATCGATCCCGCCAGTGGGTCGCCGGCGCGTATGAGCGGGCGCAGCCGCTCGAAGCTGTCGAGGCGCCAGCGGCCGCCATCCTGGCGCGCAAGCCAGACGGCCTGGGCCGTGACGCCGAGATGGCTGGTATCGGCCAGCAGCTCGGGCGGTAATGCCGGTCCTGCGGCGACGGCTTCGAGCGTGCCTTCGTACCGCCGACCGGCCGAGTCGGTGATGAGCAGCGTATAGCGCCCCACCGAGAGCGGCACGTCGTCGAGGCGCACCTGCCAGCCGTCGATCGATTCGCGATGCACCAGGCTGTCGGCGCCCGACATCACCTTCACGACGAACGGCGGGCAACCTCCGTGCCAGGCGAGCGGCAGGTCCCGCTGCCCTGCGACGACGCGCGCACCCGGAACCAGGATCGGGACGTCGATCGGCTTCACGTCGCTGCCGGCCTGGCCGCAAAGTTCGCCCCCGCGCGACGCCGCGGTGCCGCCCATGCGGAATTCGTCGTCGAACAGGTCCGGAATCGACTGGAAGATCGCCTCCAGCTTGCCGAGCGGTCGCGCATTGGGCACCGCGAACGTGCCCGGCCCGCGGAAATTGCTGGTCTCGCCGTTCGCGAGTTGCACCGTGACCGACGCGCCGGCGGGCAGCGTCACCCGATCCCCGGCCATCACGACCGTGCCGATCTGCACCGGCACCGCCGAGCCGCCCGGCGAGCGCGCGAATGTGAATCGGCCGGCGGCGGGTCGATACTCGGCGACCACACCGACGCCGTCAGCCGTTGCGGCACAGGCCGGCGCGACGGACACGAAGCCCGCGACGACGATCGATGCAATCGCAGCAATCCGGTTCATGTTCAGCGTCTCCTTCACGAATGGGGCGTACCGTGATCGCGCAGGCAGGCGGCCTTCATGGTCTGCCACCAACCGCGCGGGCCCGGCTCGAACTGCACGCGCTTCGATTTCAAGTCCGCGATGAAGCCCAGCACCGTTTCGAGAGCCTTGCACGCGACGAAGAGCAGGATTGCGGCCTCGAGTGCGTCGAGCACGCCCAGGTCCTCGAACGCCGCGAGCCCGATCGCGACCACCACCAGCGTGCCGAGCGTGGCGACGAAGAGCGCCGCGAGACCGCGCAGCCGCCACTCGACGTAGACGAAGAATACGAACAGCAGCAGCGTGAGCGCGCGGTGCGCGACACGAACGCCTGCACCGGGCGACTCGCGTTGCAGCGGCGCGTACCGCACGGTATTGGCCAGCAGTTCGACGCCCGGCAACACGCCGCCCGGCGTGAGCCAGAAGTCGCCGGCCGCGAGGTGCGTCGCACCGATGAAGACGACGCGACCCCCGAACAACTGCGCGTCGTCACGCGCCTGCTCCGGATCGAGCAAGAGCGCCGCCGACACGGAGCGCGCGTCGGGCCGGGGCGCCGGCCGGTGGTCGCCGGTCATTCGCGGTCCGACGAGCAACCGCTGCTCATGGCCGGCGGTGCGGTCCGCGCCGCTGCACTGCGCATGCGAAGTGGTCGGCGGGACCGGCCGGTCGAGTCCGTCCGGCAGTTCGGGGAGTTGCGCCGTCAGGCTCGTCTCGACCGACGGAATCCAGGCCGTGCGCGAATCGACGCAGGCCTCGAGCCAGTCGCGCCACGCGCGCACCGTGCCACCGCCGCCGGTCTCGAAGGCAGCGTGGGCCCACGCCAGCCTGGAATTGCGTTCGAACACGTCGTCGAACGGGCTGGTCGCGAGACCCCGCGTGCCGCCGGGCGCCGGTTCGAGCCTTTTCGGAAAGATCAGCGGCGCCGCGCCGGCATACGTTTCCAGGAACTGCCGCAACCGCTGCGTCCCGGCATCCGCCGGGCCGAGGCCGTCCACGCTGAACGACAGGTCGATATCCGTCACGACGGCAGCGGGCCGGGCCGCCGCGACGACTTCGAGTATCCGCGTGAGCGGCTCGCGCGGCGTGGCGGCCGGCGAGCCCCAGGCGCGGTGCGTCGCCTCGTCGATGTCCACGATCGTGATCGGAATCGTGCGATCGGAGTCGAGCCACCCTTTCGACACCGCGCGCAGCGCGAGGTCGAACTTGAACGGCGAGTGCGCGAGCATTTCCGCGCCGGAAAAATGGCGCGTGGCGCCGGCCACCGCGAACGCCAATGCCGACGAGCAACGTGAGCGTGCCGAGGCGGATCGCAGCATGACGGGGATCCGAGCGCAGCGCGAAGGTCACGAGCACGCAATGGAGCAACCGTGACGCGACGGTCTCGGGCGGGACGCCTTGCGGCGTCGCATTGCCGGCCTCGCGGTCGATCATTGCCCCTCCCCTGTCCCAGGCCGCATGATGCACTACGCTGCCCGGGTTGAGAATTGACGGGTGCGATCCCGGAGGAATGGCATGGCCACGTACGCGCAGATCGCCGGCACACAGGAACGGACCGCGAGGGTGGGACTCAACGTGGCGAAGATTCATCGGCTATTCGTGCTGTTCACGGTGGCGGCAGCATGGGCAGGCACAGCCACGGCGGACGACGCGGCTGTTGTTCCGGACAGCCTCCGTGCGTGCGCGGCGATCCGCAGCGACAGCGATCGACACGCCTGCTACGACCGCGAAATGGCCAGGCTGCTGCCGGAGTCCGCGGCAGCCGCGGCAGCCGCAACCGCAGGCGGCGGCGGCGCCGCTGACACCGGAGCAGCGCTTCGGACTTTCCGCGTCGCAAGCCGACGCGAAAGTGACGGAGGTGACCGAGACGAAGCCGCTCGACGTGCTCGAAGGCAAGAGTCACGGGTATTCGCCCCATCAGCAACGGACGCGTGCTGCTCGATCTCGACAATGGCCAGGTGTGGCGGCAGGTCGACACGGACGTGACCGTGACCGCGAAGCCGGGTGACTCGGTCAGCATCAAGAAGAACAAGCTCGGATCGTACTGGCTCACCAGCAACGGTCGCGCCTGGCGCGTCAAGCGAATGCAGTGAGCGGCTGAGCGGCGGGCCGATCGCGAGTGCGCAGCACGCGACGTCGAGGTGAACATGACGGATGCGACCGGGGCCCGACCACCTGCTCGCGAGGCTCGACGAGATCGGCGAGTCATTGCGCCGCAGCGGGCACGCGCTGGCCCTGATCGGCCTCGGCTCGGTGGGCCTCGAGCGCAACCGGCTGGATCGATACTCGGATCTCGATTTCTTCGCGATCGTCGAGCCGGGCCACAAGGCTCGCTATATCGACCGGCTCGATTGGCTCGAGGCCGCGCATCCGCTCGCCTGGCATTACCGGAACACCGTGGACGGCCACAAGGCGCTGATGCGCGACGGCGTCTTCTGCGAGTTCGCGGTCTTCGAGCCGCAGGAGCTGGACGCGATTCCATTCGCGACCGGTCGCGTCGTGTGGCGCACGGCCGGACGTGGCCGACTCCATCGCCTCCCCCGCCGGCCGACGCCGGATCGCACGCCTGCCCGACGAAACCTGGATCGTGGGCGAAGCGCTGAGTTGCCTGTATGTCGGCCTGCAACGCTGGCATCGCGGCGAACGATTGTCGGCTGCACGCCTGGTCCAGGGGCATGCGCTCGACCGGCTGATCGAACTGGATGCCTTGCGCGCCGCGGAGGCCACGGCGTCGGCCGGCGTCGATCCGTTCAGTCGAGAGCGCCGACTGGAGCAGCGCCGCCCGGACCTGGCCGCCGAGTTACCCTCGCTGGTGCCGGGCTACACGCTGACGCCGCGAGCGGCGCTCGCGATGCTCGACGCGCTGGAGCGGCGCGGCGCGTCGCTGAACCCGTCGATGAAAGAGCGGATCTGCGCTCTCGCGGATGTGTCGCGCTGCGCCGAAGATCACAGATCGATCGGCACCGGCCTCATAATCCGGCATCGCGCCTGGCCGGGATGCGACGTAGGCGCCGAGCCGGTTGGCATGCTCGAGCATGTGCAACGGCTCGTTCCCGACTAGCCACCCGCGTACCAGCGCGGCCAGGAATCCGAGCGATTATCGGCGGCGCGCTTGATTCAGGGTCATGCGCTCGATCGGCTCATCGAACTGGACGCCTTGCGCGCAGCGGACACCGCGCCGCCCGCCAGCATCGATGCGTTTAGTCGGGAGCGACGACTGGAACAGCGTCGGCCGGATCTGGCCGCCGAGTTGCCCACACTGGTGCCGGGCTACGCGCTGACGCTGCGAGCCGCGCTCGCGATGCTCGACGCGCTGGAGCGGCGCGGTGCCGCGCTGAACCCGTCGATGAAAAACCGGATCTGCGCTCTCGCGGATCCGTCGCGTTCCGTCGAAAGTCACGGTCGCTCGGCACCGGGATCGTAGTCCGGCATCGCGCCCGGGCGGGACGCGACGTAGGCGCCGATCCGATTGGCCTGCTCGAGTATGTGCAACGGCTCGTGCCCGACGAGCCACCCGCGTACCATCGCGGCCAGAAATGCGTCGCCGGCACCCACGGAATCAGGCGATGCGATTGGCACGGCGGATGCTTCGAACCATCGTTGCCGAAAAGACATGGCATCGACTATCGGCAGGCCGACGGCGGCGGCGTCCACCGCGGCGTGGCGCTGAACGAGCTCACCGGCCTCGCCGACCGCGACCCCATCGCGGGCACGCCCTGGCACAAGCACGTGGCCGCACGGATCGAGCGAGCGGACGCCGCGCCGGAAGTCGCCGCCTGAGAATGAGGATTCGAACGCGCAGCGTGAGGCCTAGCGACGGACCTCCGCGAGTTCACCCGAGTCGAGCCAGATGCCGCCGCATTGCGGACACTCGTCGATTTCGACCGGGACTGAGGCGGAGAACTTGCGACGCAGCATCACGGTCTCCGGATGGCGCGGGCAACGCAGCCTGAGCGAGTGGTCGACTATAGTCGGGGCAAACTGGCTGAGATGAGCCACGAGCGCCTCGCCGAACAGGCTCCCCGCCCGATCAAATCGGGCGAGCTCGAGCCGATCGAGCCACAGCCCACCACAGTCTTCACACACGTCGGTGTCGACGCCGCCGATCCGCAGGCGGTTCAGCGGCATCGACGAGCGCGGGCATCGCAAGGGATCGGTGGTCATGTACTCGCCGGGCCGGGAGTGACGCGCAGGCGACGGACTTCAACACGGGGGCAGGTCCTGTCGAGTCTGGCGGCCCGTTCTCGCAGGAGGTTGACCCGTTCGATGGCACGGTTGCCCGGGACTCATCCTAAGCTTCGGCTCAGGCATCACCCCAGGGCAGGACCCAACCGCATGCCAACCGGCGCGTCAATGCCGCGGCGCCTCCTCGCGCGCAAGTCGCTGGAGTCCATGCAGACAGATGCCGCGCAGCAAGGCCTTTGCCGGTCACTCGGGGCGCTGAACCTGGTGCTGCTCGGCATCGGCTGCATCCTTGGCGCCGGTATCTACGTGATGCCCGGGAATGCCGCGGCGCACTTCGCGGGCCCGGCCGTAATGCTCTCGTTCGTCATTGCCGGCGCCGCCTGCGCGCTGACGGCGCTCTGCTATGCGGAACTCGCGTCGGCGATGCCCGTCGCAGGTTCCGCCTACTCGTATTGCTACGCCGCGATGGGCGAAGTCTTCGCGTGGAGCATCGGCTGGCTGCTGATCCTGGAATACGGCATGGCCGCCGCGACCCTCGCGGTCGGCTTTTCCGGGTACTTCACCAGCTTGATGCGCGACGTGGGGATCGTCGTTCCTGCCAGTCTCGCCACGCCGCTGATCGAGGCCATCCCGTCGGGCCGAGGCACGATCTTCAATATCACCGGCAGCTTCAATCTCGTCGCCGCCCTCGCCATCGCGGCGGTCACCGTCGTGCTCACGCTCGGCATTTCCACGTCGGCGACGGTCAACAACGTGCTGGTCGCCATCAAGGTCGCCGTGCTGCTGGGGTTCATCGCCATCGGCATCGACGCCGTGCACCCGGCGAACTGGACGCCGTTCATACCACCCAACGAGGGCGGGTTCGTCTACGGATGGCAGGGCGTGATGCGCGCCGCGTCGATCCTTTTCTTCGCCTACCTCGGCTTCGAAACCGTCTCCACCGCGGCCGCCGAGGCGCGCAATCCCGCGCGTGACCTGCCGATCGGCATCCTCGGCTCGCTCGCGGTCTGCACGGTCATCTACATCGTCGTCGCCGCGGTGCTGACAGGTGTCGTGCCGTACCGCGAACTCGGGGTTCCCGATCCGATTGCCGTGGCCGTCGACAGGATGGGCCACCCGGGGTTCGCGATCATGGTCAAGCTGGGCGCATTGATGGGTCTCTCGTCGGTGCTGCTGGTAAATGCGTATGGCCAGTCGCGCGTGACGTTCGCGATGTCGCGCGACGGCCTGCTGCCACCGCTCTTCAGCAAGCTGCACGAACGCTTCCGGACCCCGCACCTCGGCACCATCCTGCTCGGTATCATCGCCGCCTTCGCAGCGGCCCTGCTCCCGCTGTCGCTGCTCGGCGACCTCGTCAGCATCGGCATCGGGCTGGCATTCATGGTGGTCAGCCTGTCGGTGATGTGGCTGCGCACGACGCAGCCCGGGTTGCCGCGCCCGTTTCACGTACCCTTCGGCGGTTTTCACGTCGGCAAGGCGTGGATCGGCTACGTGCCCGTCGGCGCGATCCTGCTCTGCGCGACGATGATCGTCCCGGTGATCGTCGATCTCGTGCGCCAGGCAATGCTCGGCCACCCCGCTCCGGTGCTGTTCCTGGCCGGCTACGCGCTGACCGGGGTCGTGGTGTACTTCGGCTATGCTCTGCCCCGGTCGAAGCTGGCCACGGAGGCGGCATGAACACCCCAGCGGGGAAATTCGCGCCACCCAACCCCGCAGAACTTGCGCGGCTGCTGAACGAGTTTCCGCTGGCGTGGGTCGTCGCCGTTGCGACCGACGACTTCTCGGCTGCGCCGCTGCCGCTGCGGCCGCGATTCGACGACTCCGGGCAGGTCGTGGAACTGCTCGGCCACATGTCCCGCGCGAACCCGCTGGTCGCGGCGCTGCAAGCCCGGCCCCGGGCGCTCGTGCTGTTCATGGGGCCGCACGGGTACGTCTCCCCGTCCTGGATGGCCGACCGCACCCAGGCGCCGACCTGGAACTACGCAACCGCACAGTTCGTCGTCGACGTTACGTTCGTCGGTACGGACGCCGAGCTCGATCCCTTGATGACGGACCTGGTCGAAACCATGGAGTCGCACCGGCCTCTCGCGTGGAACGCCGGCGAAATGGGTCCGCGGTACCGCAAGCTCGCCGACCGGGTGATCGGCTTCCATGCGGCCGTCCGTGCCGCACGGGTCAAGTTCAAGCTCGGCCAGGACGAGCGCGACGACGTGTACGGCGACATCGTGCGGGGACTGGCAGCCGAGGGCAGCGACCAGTTGCTGGCGTGGATGCGGCGCTGCAATCCGGGACGCGACCCGGGTTGAACGAACTGACCGCAACAGGGAGCGGACTGCTTCACATTGAGCGAGCGAACTGGCAACGTGCCGTGCATGGTCCCCCGTAGCAAAGGCTGGCTCGGCATCGTTCGCGACCTCGGTCGCGCCGTGGTGGTGGTTGCACTCGCCACCGGCCTCGTTTCGACGGCCTTGGCCGCTGCGACGGCCGCACCCGCGGCCGCGAATAAAGCCGCTGCCGCCAGGAAGCCGGCGACCACTCGCGTGCCTCTGCCCTTCACGCTCGATCCATACCCGAGTACCTACAAACCACTGCCGCGCGTCGACACGTTGATCACCGGCGCCACGATCCTCGATGGCGCGGGACACCGGCTGGAAAATGCCGGCGTGCTGTTGCGCGACGGCAAGGTGACGGCGATCGGGCCGAATCTCGCGGCACCGGCGGGCGCGACGGTGATCGATGCGCAAGGCCGCTGGGTGACGCCTGGCATCGTCGACATCCACACGCACCTCGGCGATTTCCCGTTTCCGTTCCCGTCCACGGATTTCAACCACTCGGACGTCAGCGAGACGACCGACCCCAACACCGCCAACGTCTGGGCGGAGCATTCGATCACCGTGCAGGATCCGGCGTTCGCGCGAGCCATCGCCGCGGGCGTGACGACGATCCAGGTGCTGCCCGGCTCGGGCAACCTGTTTGGCGGCCGCGGCGTGGTGCTGCGCAACGTGCCGGCAACGACGGTGCAGGCGAAGAAGTTTCCGGGCGCTCCGTATTCGCTGAAGATGGCCTGCGGCGAGAATCCGAAGTACAACTACGGCGACAACGGGCGCTTTCCCTCGAGTCGCATGGGCAACGTCGCGGGGTACCGCGAGGCCTTCATTCACGCGCGCGAGTACCTGGACGACTGGGAGAAGTACGAGCGAGGTGACGAGGACGAGCCGCCGAAGCGCGATCTCAAGCTCGACACGCTGGCGGGCGTGCTGCACGGGGACATCAAGGTGCACGTGCACTGCTACCGCGCCGACGACATGGCCACCGTGCTGGACGTCGCCCGGGAGTTCAATTTCAAGATCACCGCGTTTCACCACGCGGCCGAGGCCTACAAGATCGCCGACCTGCTGAAGAAGGAAGGCACCTGCGCCGCGGTGTGGTCCGACTGGTGGGGCTACAAGCAGGAGACGTTCGACGCGATCCGCGAGAATGCCGCTTACGTCGACGCGGCGGGCGCCTGCGTCATGATGCACTCCGACTCGTCGATCCTCGGCCAGCGGCTGGTGCTCGAGGCCGCCAAGGCGATGGCGGCCGGCCAGCGCGCGGGCCTGCCCATCTCGCGCGAACACGCGATCACGTGGGTGACGAGCGCGCCCGCCGCGGCGATGGGCCTCGGCGATCGGATCGGGTCGCTGGAGCCGGGTAAATCTGCCGATGTCGTGATCTGGTCAGGCGACCCGTTCAGCGTCTACACGCTGGCCGACGAGGTGTTCGTCGACGGCGCGCTCGTGTTCGATCGCAAGGACCCGCGGCGGCAGCCCCACTCGGATTTCGAGGCCGGGCTGCCGGCACTGCGGTCGCCGCCATGAGGTTGATCGTGCGCTCCACGTGCGTCATCGCGCTGGCATCGTTCGCAACGCTGCTGGTGTCGACGGGCGCCGTTCGTGCCGAGTCGCTCGCGATCGTCAACGCGCGCGCCTACACCGGAGAGCAGGCGGAGCCGATCGAGCATGCGACCATCGTGATCGACGACGGCAGGATCGTCTCGGTCACCGCTGACGGCGCGTCCCCCGCGGCGGCTCGCGTCGTCGATGCACGAGGCGGCATCGTCACGGCGGGCATCATGGGCGCCGGCACGGAACTCGGCCTCGTCGAATTGCTGTCCTTGAAGGAAACGACCGACCCGGCCGTCACCAAGGGACCGCTCGGCGCCTCGTTCGACGTCGAGTACGCGGTGAACGCGAATTCGACGCTGATCGCACAGGCGCGCGCCGACGGCCTCACGCGCGCGGTGACCTATCCGGTCGGCTCGGCCGACCTGCCGTTCTCCGGACTCGGCGCGCTGCTGCGGCTCGACGATTCGCCGCAGCTGATCGAGCGCCCGAAGGCCGGCCTGTTCGTCGTCGTCGGCGGCGTCGCCGCGCTGCAGGGCAGCGGCTCGCGCAGCGCGCAGTGGCAGCTGATCCGCAATGCGTTCGACGAGGCGAAGAAGTACCGGCCCTCGGACAAGGTCGGCGGACCGCGCGACCAGGTGCTCAATCACCTCGACATCGAGGCGCTGCAACCGGTCGTCGCGGGGCGCGTGCCGCTCGCGATCGCGGCCGCCCGCGAATCCGACATCCGCCAGGCCGTGCAGCTCGGCAAGGACTACGGCATCCGCGTCATCATCTACGGCGGCGCGGAAGCGTGGCGCGTCGCGGATCTGCTCGCGGCGAACGGCGTCGGCGTGGTGCTCGACCCGTTCGCCAACCTGCCCGCCACGTACGACGAGATCGGCGCGCGCGCGGACAATGCGGCGTTGCTGCAGCGGGCCGGCGTCGTGATCGCGTTCTATGCACCGGGCGTGCACCTCAGTCACAACGTCGGTTCCGTGCTGCGCGAAGCCGCCGGCGTGGCGGTCGCCAACGGCCTGCCGTGGAACGAGGCGCTGCGCGCCATCACGTCGAATCCCGGCGAGGTTGTGGGGCATCGACGATCACTATGGCCGGCTGGCGCGCGGCCAGGACGCCGACGTCGTGCTGTGGAGCGGCGATCCGCTCGAACCCTCCAGCGTGCCGCTCGCCGTCTACGTGCGCGGCCAGGCCGTGTCGCTGGACACGCGGCAGAAAGTATTGCGCGAGCGCTACTCCCCGTTGCATCGCCAGGATCCATGGCCGCCCGCCTATCGCTGATCGCGGTCGCGATCGGCTCTTCGGCCGGCGAGTCTGCGCGGCCGGCACCAGCGACGCGCTGCCGCTGAAGCCGACGCGGCACATCGAGTTCGACACGACCGAAGGCACCTGGATGTCGCTCGACCTGTCGCCCGACGGTCGCACGATCGTCTTCGACCTGCTCGGCGACCTGTACTCGCTGCCCGTCGAGGGCGGGAAGGCCAGCGACTGACGTCCGGGCTCGCGTTCGATTCGCAGCCGGTGTACTCGCCGGACGGCGCATCGATCGCTTTCCTCAGCGATCGCTCCGGTGCGGAGAACCTGTGGATCGCGCGCGCCGACGGCTCGCAGCCACGGCAGGTCTCGCTCCGCGACGACTACGATACGTTCGTGTCGCCGGAGTGGTCGGCGGACGGCAGGACGATCTACGTCTCGCACCATCGCGCCGACCAGAACGCGTTCGAGTTGTGGAGCTACGACGCGGCGACGCCAGGCCCGAACAGGTCGTGCTGCCGGTGCGCAAGCGAGCGGACGAGCCGCGCGACGCGTGGCGCCACGTGCTCGGCGCCGGCGCGTCGGCCGACGGACGTTACCTCTACTATCGCGGCGCACGTCGGCGAACTCGACTACGACAAGGTGCCCGAGTGGACCATTCGGCGCATGGACCTCAAGTCACGCGACGAGGAGACGCTGGTCTCGGCGCCGCGCAGCCCGCGCCCCGACCTGAGCCTCGGCACCGCGTTCCGGCCGCGCGTGTCGCCGGACGGTCGCAAGATGGTTTACGCGACGCGCTTCGACGGGCGCACGGGCCTGCGCGTGCTCGACCTCGAGACGCAGGACGACCGCTGGCTCGCGTATCCGGTGCAGCAGGACCAGCTGATGTCGTTCTCGTCGCAGGATCTGTTGCCGCGCTACGCGTTCACACGCGACGGCCAGGCGCTGATCCTGAGCACCGGCGGCAAGTTCGAGCGTCTCGACCTCGCGAGCGGCCGGGCATCGCCGATTCCGTTCCAGGCGCACGTGGCGCTCGACATCGGTCCGTCGCTGCGGGTCCCGATCCCGCAGGAGACCGGCGACGTCCGCGCGCGCCTGATCCAGGAACCGGTGCAGTCGCCCGACGGACGCCACGTGGCGTTCTCCGCGCTCGGCCACGTCTACGTGATGGAACTCGAACGCGGCGACGCCACGACGACTGACGAAGAGCGAGACCCGGAGTTCCAGCCGTCATGGTCGCCGGACGGCAAGTCGCTGCTCTTCGTCACGTGGACGGCGATCGAGGCCGGGCACATCTGGTCCGCGCCGCTCGACGGCGGCGAGGCGCCCCGCCGGCTCACGGACATGCCGGCGTTCTACACGCAACCGACGTTCACTCCCGACGGTAGCGCCGTCGTCGCCGAGCGGTCGAGCAATGCGGTCCGCCTGCACGGCTACATGGAATACGGCAGCCTGCGGCAGTCGGAACTCATCAAGCTGCCGGCCGGCGGCGGGCCCGCCGTCGTCATCACCAAGGGTGTGCTGGGCGGCAAGCCACAGTTCACGCAGTCGACCGGACGCGTGTACGTCAATTTCGGCGACGGCCTGAATTCCGTGGCGCTCGACGGATCGGGCCGCGAGTTGGTCGTGCAGGCCAAGGGACCGGGCTGGTATTTCGCCGAAGGCCCCGCGTCGGTCGACGACCTGAAGATCAGCCCCGACGGCCGATGGGCGCTGGCGCAGATCGCGCAGCAGCTGCATGTGATCGCAATCCCGACCGGCCAGGACAAGGTCGTCGACCTCTCGCACCCGTCCGTTGCACATCGGCGCATCACCGACGTCGGTGCGGACTTCTTCGGCTGGGCCGACGGCGGTCGCACGATCACCTGGGCGGTGGGCTCGACGTTCTATCGCCGACCGCTCGCAAGCGTGAATCTCAATGCGCCGAATTCACCCGGCGGTGCAGCCGACGTGCCGGTCCCTGGGCGGCCGGGGTCGAAGCCTTTCCGGCCGAGGTGTCGGTGCCGCGCGACGTGCCGCACGGCGGCGCTCGTGCTGCGCGGGGCCACCGTCGTCACCATGCGCGGGGACGAGGTGATTCGCAGACGCCGACGTCGTGATGCGCGACGACCGGATCGCGGCGGTCGGTCCGCGCGGCAAGGTCGGTGCCTGCCGGGCGCCACGATCCGGGACATGAGCGGCACGTACATCGTGCCGGGCTTCATCGACGTGCACGATCACATTGCGGACATTCGCCGCGGCATCCTCGACCTGCAAGCCTGGGGGCCGCTGGCCAACCTGGCCTACGGCGTGACGACCGGCTTCGATCCCTCGTCGCTCAGCATCGACATGCTGGCGTACGAGGACCTCGTCGATGCCGGACTCGTGATCGGGTCGCGGATTCACACCACCGGCCCGGCGCTGTTCTCGTTCAACGCGTTCCAGTCGTCGCAGGAAGTCGCGGCCGTGCTGTCGCGCAACGCGGTGCATTACCGCACGCGGAATCTCAAGGAATACCGCACCGGCAATCGGCGCGTCCGCCAGTGGGTCGCCATGGCGGCGCCCGAGCAAGGCATCGTGCCGACGACCGAGGGCGCGCTGTCGCTGAAGCTCGACCTGACGCAGATCATGGACGGCTACGCGGGCAACGAACACTCGCTGCCGACGGTGCCGCTGTACGACGACGTCGTGCAGTTGCTGGCGCGGACCCGGGTGAGCTACACGCTGACGTTGATGATCACGCACGGCGGCCCCGAGGGACAGGACTACTACATCGGCCGCACGGCGCCTCACGACGACCCGAAGTTCAATCGCTTCGCGCCGCACTTCGTCGTCGATATCAAGTCTCTGCAGCGCACGTGGCGCGATTCGCGCGAGTACCTGTTTCCGCGTGTCGCCGAAAGCGCGGCGCGGGTGCTGCGGGCCGGAGGACTGCTGGGTGTCGGCAGTCACGGCGAGGTGCCGGGCCTGGGATTTCACTGGGAAATGCAGGCCTACGCGCAGGGCGGCATGACGCCGATGGAAGTGCTCCGTTCGGCGACGCTCGGCTCCGCCGAGACGATCGGACGCGCGGCGGAATTCGGCAGCATCGAGCCCGGCAAGTACGCGGACCTCGTGATACTCGACAGGAATCCGCTCGAGGACATCTCGAACACGCTCGCGATCCGCGAGGTGATGAAGAACGGCCGGCTCTACGAAGGCGCGACGCTCGACGAGGTGTGGCCACGACAGCGGCCACTGCCCGCACCGTGGTACTGGGCCGACCATCCCCCGCAATAGCGGGAATGCACCGCTTCATTCGCGAAGCATCGGGGACATCCACCCATGTCGCACCGTGCGTGCGAAATGGATGAATGTCCCCAATTTTCCGACCGGGGAAGGTCAGAAGTCGATCGACGCCGACAGCACGAACGTCATCGGATCGCCGAGCACGTAGTAGCCGAAGCCCGGGTAACCGCCGCCGGAAATCCACGAGCTCTCGTTGGTCACGTTGTTGATGCGAGCCCGCACCGTGAACGGGTTGTCCGCAAGCTTCATCGCGTAACGGGCGCCGATGTCGAACCGCGTCCAGGAGTCCACCTCGAGGGTGTTCGCCGCATCGGCGTACTGCTTCGAGGTGTACATGGCACGGGCATCGAGCGTGAGACCCTCGAGGCCCGGCAGTCCCATTCGACGTTGAAGTTCGCCTGCGTCTTCGGCGCGCCGATCACGTCCTTGCCTTCGTTGAGGCCACCCTGCGTCTTGGTCATCTCGGCGTCGAGCCAGGTCACGCCGCCGATCAGGCGCAGACTGTCGAGCGGCTGCGCCGAAGACGCTGGCCTCGACGCCGCGGTGACGCTGCTGTGCCGTCGGCGTGAAAGACGTAGTCCGTCTCAGGATCGCCGGGATCGACCTGCTCGAGGATGCCGATGCGCCTTCTCGATGTTGAAGACACTCAGCCCGGCGCCGAAATTGCCGCCGTCGTACTTGACGCCCGGCTTCCATCTGTTCGGCCGTGTACGGGTCCTGGGCCTGGCCAGCATTGACGACCACTGGCTCCGCCCGGGCCGACGGTCGGCGCGATGTCGCCGGCGACGAGGCCCTCGATGTAGTTGGCGAATATCGACCACGACTCGCCGTCGGGCGGAACACGATACCGCCGACCGGCGTGGTCTTGCTCTCGTCGTAGCCGGAGATCCTTGTCGCCCGAGTTGTAGTCGAAGGTGTCGGTCTTCAGCTTCTGGTCGCGCGCACCGAGCGTCAGGATGAATTTGCCGTCGGCGAACTTCATCATGTCCGCGAGGGCGTAGCTCGAGGTCTCGGTGTCGAACGTCTTGTGCGGGTCTTGCAGCGAACCGCCGATGAAAAAGTTGGCGGGAGGCGCGGGCACAGTCGACTGGGTGGTACAGGTCGCTGGTAAAGCCAGCGAAGAATTCCGAGAAGGCGTACGCGTTGTCGGACTCGAGCGAGAACAGCGAGCCCGAGACGATGATCCGGTGCTCGACCGGGCCGGTGGCGAAGTCCCAGCGCAGGCCGAGTTCACCCGAGTACACCTTGTCCTTGCGTGAGTTGTCGAACCGATACGATTGAGTCGAGCCGTCCGCCTGGGCGTTGGGGTTGGAGAGCACGTTCTTTTCCTCGCCGTCGCGCATGCCGGCGGCGCCCCAGACCGAAACCGCACTCGTGATGTCGTATTCCGCGCGCACCACGCCGAACACCTGCTTCTCCTTCGTGTACGTCCAGGGCTGGGCAAAGTTCTTGTCCGCATCCGGCGCGTCCGGCACGGTCGGTGGCGACCGAACGCCGGGAACACGCTGGGGCGCGGCTCGTCGATGTCCTGGTACTGGTAACCGACGTCGGCCGAGAGGCGCAACTTGTCGCCGCGGTGATCGACGCCGAGCGACAGCACGGACAGCTGGCGATCCTGGTCCTGGACGGACGTCTCGCCGTCGCGGTAGACGCGCGTTGGCGCGGATGCCCGTGGCCTGGTCGTCTCCGAAGCGCCGGCCGACGTCCGCGGCGATCATGCCGGAGCCGTCACTCTCGAAGCCGGCCGTGAGGCGCGTCAAGGCCTTCATTCGGCGCACGCTTCGGCACCAGGTTGACGTGCCGCCGAGGTTGCTGCCGCCCGGCGCGGCGCCATTCAGGAACGCGCTCGCGCCGCGGAACACTTCGACGCGCTCCAGGAACTCGGCCGCGACGAACTGGCGCGGCAGGATGCCGTAGATGCCGTTGTAGGTCATGTCGTCCGAGTAGGCCGGGAAGCCGCGGATGACGTACAGCTCCTGGAAGTTGCCGAAGCCGCGCGCGACGCGCACGTTCGGATCGTTCAGCAGCACGTCGGCGACGCTCTTGGCCTGCTGGTTCACGCATCAGCTCGGCCGTGTAGTTGGTGCTGGAGAACGGTGTGTCCATCGTATCCATGTTGCCGAGGATGCCGGCGCGACCACCCGTCGCGACCTGGCCGCCGGCATACGGCCGGCGGCAGCGTGATCTGCGACCCGTAGACGATGACTTCCTCGAGCTCGCCTGATTCCGAGGTGGCCGAAGCCTGTTGCGCCAAAACAGCGGATGAGCCGAGCGCGAGCGCGCACGCTGCGGCCAGGACGACATTGCGCTTAGTGGACATGGAAACTCCCCCTCATGTTGGAACGCCGCGGGAACTGCCCCGACCCCCGGGGTTGCCACACCAACCTTGCATGGACTCCGACGTAGCTTGATCGTGCCCGCGGCTGGCCCGCATTCGATTCAGGGACGAAATGCATCGTGTTGGGGCCAGCAGGCGCGAGAGATTGTTGCTGTGTGACCACAACGTCGCAGCTGGGTGGGGTGAGCGGGATTCGACGGCAGCTTTCGCAGACCGGCGTGCTGCGGCTCGGTCCGGCGTCAGGGGACGGCAGCCGATGGAGGCTCGGATTCATGGTGCTTCGCTCGCAATCTGGCATCGATGAGTGAATTGTATGCAAATGAGAATCATTCGCAAGTAAGTAATTCCCCGCAGCTAGGCCACACACGGCGGAGGTCGCCCTCGCGCTCGGTCGTAGTCAGGATCCACGCGGCCTGCGGATCCACCACAGACCCAAGCCCGAGCACGAGCATCGTCAGCAGCCATGCGGCGACCGCGAGTGAGACGAGTCGGCCCGCCAGCCCGAGCGCCTCGCCGGTGTGGATGGGATAGATATTGCTCAGGAACGCCCGCGCGACGGGTGCGTCGAGCGCGTCCTCGACGAGCAGCACCCGACCATCGACGGCCGAGACGTAAACCGTCGTCGTGCCGTACGCCCGGCGCCATTCCTTCGGCTGCAGCAGGCGCACGCGATACCACGGCTTCTCGGCCGACGGAAACCTGGCGCCGCTCAACCCGGCCCCCGGATAACGCTGCATCGCCGTCGCAATGGCCCGGGCCGGCTCGATGACCCGATCGGTCATGGCGGGCGCCGCCAGCAGCGCGGGCGGGGTCGCATCCTGCCCGAGCCAGCGCTCCAGCGAGTCGTCGATGGTCATCAGCGCGCCGGTCGTGACGAGCACGATCGCCGGCAGCGCGAGCCACAACCCCAGTGCCCGGTGCCACGCGTATCGCCGTGCCGCTCCCGGTCGTGCACCCTTCGGCCACAGCACCGCGCGCACCTGGCGTGCACGCGGCCAGGCGAGCGTGGCCCCCATGACGATGGTGGAAATCAACAGCAAGCCGCTCAACCCGAGGATCGCCTTGCCGACATCGCCCGCGAACAGGGTCTGGTGCAGAGTCGCCGCGAACGGGACCAGCCCGACGTGCGCGAAATCGCGGCCGTCCGGTCGCGTGCGCAGCACCTTGCCCGCACCATCGACGCGAATGATGTCTTCGCGTCCATCCGCGTCGCGTGTGTACAGATCGAAGCGACCCGGGACACTGCCGGTCGCGTAAACGAGGTAGACCGAACGCCCGGGCGGGCTCGCATCGACCGCCGCGATGCGTGCGCCCAGCGCGCCGAGGTCGAGCGGCACGGCCGGCGCGTCGAGAATCGCGTCGTCCAGTTCCCAACGGAACACCATCAGCAGCCCGGTCGCGGCTTGCGACAACCAAAGCACTGCGCAGGCAAGCGCAAGGTAGCGGTGGGCAAGTTTCAGGCCCGCCCTCATTTTCACTGCTGCGATCCCGCTCCGTTCCTGGCTCCGATCGTTTCTCGCAGCCAGCGCGCGCCGTCCTCGATGGCACGCTCGGCCAGCGGCGCAATCGAAATGGCTTCGATGAACGAGTGCGTTGCGCCCGGGTACACGGTGATCGAGACCGGCACGGCCGCGGCACGCAGGCGCTCCGCCATCTCGAGACTCGTCTCGGTCAGCACGTCGCATTCGGGAATCGTCATGCACACCGGCGGCAGGCCTTCGAGCCGCGCCCGGATCGCGCACGCGAACGGGTTGCCTCGCACGTCGGCGTCACCGGCATAGTTGCGCCAGAAATACTCGACCTCTTCGCCCGTGAGGACGGCGCCAGCACCGCCATAGCGCCGCACGGCCTCGGGTGAACACTGGTTGTCGAACGCGGGATAGATCAGCAGCAGGCCGTGCACCCGTTCGGGTTCACCCGCGTCCCGCAGTGCCAAGGCGGCACCGATCGAGAGATTGCCTCCCGCCGAGTCCCCGCCGAGCGCAATGCGGGAGCGGTCGATGCCGAGCGCTGCACCGTGCTCACCAAGCCATCGCACGACATCGGTGACCTGCTCGAGTGCGACCGGAAAACGTGCCTCGGGCGACAGTGCATAGTCCACGCCGACCACGATCACACCGGCGCGCGCCGCGTACTCGCGCATCACGCGGTCGTGCGTGTCGAGGCTGAACAGCGTCCAGCCGCCGCCATGCATGTAGACGAGTGCCGGCGCGGGCTTCTGCACGCCCGGATCGTAGACGCGCAGCCGGACCGGGCCGCGCGTCGTCGTCGCCACGAGTTCCGTGGTGGACTGCATCGTCGGCCCGCCGGCGCGCCACGGCGCGCGGACCTGTTCGGCCACGAGACGCATCTCGGCGACCGGCAGCTCGCGGCCGCCGGTGAGACGCGCGTAGTCCGCGTTCACCAGCGCCGCAAATCGACGGATGTCCGGGTCGAGCCCGTCCGTCGAATGGCCGCGCGACACGTCTGATCCTGGTTCGCTCATGGACACCTCAGCGATGCATCGATTCGGCGCGGTGGCGACACCCGAATGGCCATCGCCCGTTGCCTTGTAACGCCTTGTTTGCAAGTGTTAACCTCGGACGAACCACGCCGCCGTCGTGGTCGGAGCTATTTCCATCTTGCACGGGCCACTGGAATCCTGATCGAAGCATGGCACGCAGCACACGAGGCGACGACTACCAGGACGTTCCGCGCCCGATCGCCGCGCTGGCCGACGAATACCCGCCCAATTTCTACGATCCTCCGCACAGCCACACTCGCGGGCAGCTCGTCTACGCCATCAGCGGGGTGCTGGTGTGCACCACTCGCGACGCCACCTATGTCGTGCCACCGCAGCGGGCGGTCTGGGTGCCGAGCGGCGTCGTCCACGAAGCACGCACTCGCGGCCGGGTCTCGCTGCGCACGCTCTATCTCGACGATTCGGTCGGCGACGAACTTCCGAAGACCTGCATGACCATCGAGGTCTCGGCGTTGCTCCGCGAACTGATCGTGGAGGCGACCCGCATCCCCATCGAGTACGAGTACGACTCGCGCGACGGCCGCGTGATGACACTGATCGTCGACGAGATCCGCAGTGCGCGCACCGCACCGCTGCACGTGCCGATGCCGCAGCACCCGCACTTGCTGCGCGTCTGCCACGCGATCCTCAAGGACCCGGCGCAGAACGACGTGCTCGACGACTGGGCAGTGGCGGCCGGCATGTGCCGCCGCACCTTCACGCGACTGTTCCGTCGCGAGACCGGCGTCACGTTCGCGACCTGGCGGCAGAACGTCCGGTTGATGGAGGCCATGTCGCGACTCGCCAATGGCCAGTCCGTCACCGCGGTCGCCTGCGATGTCGGCTACAGCAGCCCGAGCGCCTTCACCGCGATGTTCCGTCGCGCGTTCGGGGTGCCGCCGACGCAGTACTGCGTCGAGACTCCGCCGCACTAGCTGCGCTCTGCACGTCGGCCGCAGCATCCAGTCAGTTTTCAGCGGACGCTACGCCGCCTCGCCTTCGCAGCGGATCCGCTCTCGCGATGCCGCAGCGACTCAACCAGCAGGGCGAACGCCGGCGTCATCTGGCGACGGCTGGGATAGTAGAGGTGGTAACCCGGAAACGGCGGGCACCAGTCCGCGAGCACGCGCACCAGCCGCCCGTCACTGATCAGTTGCCTTGCCTGACCCTCCAGCACGGACGCCAGGCCGAACCCTTCGGTCGCCGCCTTGACGATCAAGGCCATGTCGTTGAACACGACTTGCCCGTCGACGCGCACGTTCAACTCGCGCCCGTCCTTCTCGAATTCCCAGGCATAGAGGCCGCCCAGCGTCGGCATTCGCAGGTTGATGCAGGTGTGACGGGTGAGGTCGTGAGGCGTCTTCGGCGCCGGGTGCGTCGCGAAATAGGACGGTGAGCCGACTACGGCCATGCGCATGTCGGGGCCGATGCGCATGGCGATCATGTCCTTCTCGACCTGTTCACCCAGGCGGACGCCCGCGTCGTATCGCTCGGCGACGATGTCGGTCAGCGCCTGGTCGACCGAAACCTCCACCCTGACGTCCGGATACTGCGGCAGCAGCTTCAGCAGCGCCGGCCAGAGGATCGTCTCGGCGGCATGCTGGCCGGCCGTGATCCGGATCGTGCCCGGCGGGCTTGTCACGCAATTCGTTGAGTGCCGCGAGCCGGGTGTCGATCTCGTCGAACGCCGGACGCAGCGTCTCGAGCAGCCGCTCGCCTGCGTCGGTGGGCGCGACGCTGCGCGTGTTGCGCGTCAGCAGCCGCAATCCGAGGCGCGTCTCGAGACGGCGAACCGTATGACTCAGCGCCGACTGCGAGGTGCCGAGCTTCGCCGCCGCGCGCGTGAAGCTGCGCTCCTCGGCGACGGCGAGAAACGCCGCCAGGTCGCCGAGCTCGTCACGCTTCATTCATGAATCTCCAGCATAAGTGCATTCGCATTTTACCGTCTAGTCGCTGATCGGTGCACCCCTTACATTGACCCCCACGCGACGGCCGGACCCTGGTCCGGTTCTGATACGTCCCCTGTCACCTTTCGAGAGTCCACACATGATGACCATCGGTTACGCGGCTCAGTCCGCACGCGCACCCCTCGCGCCCTTCTCTTTCGAACGGCGCGCGCTGCGCCCGAACGACATCGCGATGGAGGTGCTGTATTGCGGCATCTGCCACACGGACCTGCACCAGGCTCGCAACGACTGGGGCTGGAGCCAGTACCCGATCGTGCCCGGTCACGAAATCGTCGGTCGGGTCATCGAAGTCGGCAGCGACGTCACGCGTTACAAGCTCGGCGACGCGGTCGCGGTCGGCTGCATGGTCGACAGCTGCCAGCATTGCGACCAGTGCCGCAAGGGCGAGGAGCAGCTCTGCCGCAACGGCAACACGCAGACCTATAACGACAAGGATCGCATCACCGGAGAGCGGACCTACGGCGGCTATTCCAGGCATCTCGTCGTCCGCGAGGAATTCGCGTTGCGGGTTCCCGATGGCCTGGACCTCGCGCGCACCGCGCCGCTGCTCTGCGCAGGCATTACGACCTATTCGCCGCTGCGCACCTGGAATGTCGGCCCGGGCAGCCGGGTCGGCGTGATCGGCCTCGGAGGCCTGGGACACATGGCGGTGAAGCTCGCCGCCGCACTCGGCGCCGAGGTGACCGTCCTGAGCCGCTCGCTCGACAAGGCCGCCGATGCGCTCGCGCTAGGCGCCGATCGTCTCCTCGTGTCCACCGACGCGGCGGCCATGGCGAAGGCCGGCTCGAGTTTCGATCTCATCATCGACACGGTTCCCGTCAAGCACGACCTCAATCCGTACCTGCCGCTGCTCGACGTGGACGGAACGCTGGTGATCGTGGGCCAGGTCGGCCCGCTCGCCGAGCCGAACACCATGCCGCTGCTCCTCGGCAGGCGTCGCGTGGCGGGCTCGCCGATCGGCGGCATCGCCGAGACACAGGAGATGCTCGACTTCTGCGCGCGCAAGGGCGTCCTGCCGGATTGCGAAATGATCCGCATGGACGAGGTCAACGAGGCGTTCGAGCGCATGGAGCGCTCCGACGTCCGCTACCGCTTCGTGATCGACATGTCCTCGCTGCGGGCAGCAGCCAAGTAGCCGACCCGGCGCAACAGTAGCCCTGAAGGAGAAAGACTCATGTCCGAACGACCCACCGCCGCTCAACTCGCCTTCGGCAAGATCGCGCCGGCCCTCGCCGACTACACCGACGGAGTCCTGTTCGGCGATGTCTGGAAGCGTCCCGGCCTTTCGCCGCGCGACCGCAGCCTGATCACGGTTGCCACGCTGGTCGCGCTCTACCGCACCAACGAACTGCCGTTCCACCTGAAGAAGGCGCTGGAGAATGGCGTCACCCGCGAGGAACTGGTCGAGCTGATCACGCATCTCGCGTTCTACTCCGGCTGGCCGACGGCCAGCTCGGCAGTCGGAATCGCCCAGCGCGTCTTCGATGAGGTCGGCGCGTGACCAATCCAGGAGAAGCAGCAATGAACAAACGCAAACTCGGCAACAGCGGCCTCGAAGTGTCGGCCCTCGGGCTCGGCTGCATGGGACTGAGCTACGGCTACGGACCGGCCACCGACAGGCAGGAGGCCATCAAGCTGATCCGGTCCGCCGTCGATCGCGGCGTGACGTTCTTCGACACGGCCGAGGCCTACGGTCCGTTCATCAACGAGGAAGTCGTCGGTGAGGCACTGGCGCCGTTCCGCGACCAGGTCGTGATCGCGACCAAGTTCGGCTTCGCGGGCGGCAGACGTGCAGCGCGGCATGGACAGCCGGCCGGAGAACATCCGGCAGGTTGCCGACGCTGCGCTCAAGCGACTGAAGACCGACCGCATCGACCTGTTCTACCAGCATCGCGTCGATCCGAACGTGCCGATCGAGGACGTTGCCGGCACCGTGAAGGAACTGATCCAGCAGGGCAAGGTCAGGCACTTCGGACTGTCCGAGGCGGGCGTGCAGACGATTCGTCGCGCCCACGCCGTGCAGCCGGTCGCGGCGCTGCAGAGCGAGTATTCGCTGTGGTGGCGCGAGCCTGAGCAGGAGGTGCTGCCGACGCTCGAGGAACTCGGCATCGGCTTCGTCCCGTTCAGCCCGCTGGGCAAGGGCTTCCTCACCGGCGCGATCAGCGAGAACACGACCTTCGACAGCACCGACTTCCGCAACATCGTGCCGCGCTTCACGCCGGAGGCTCGCAAGGCGAACCAGGCGCTGGTCGACCTGCTCGGCCAGATCGCGGCGCAGAAGAAGGCCACGTCCGCACAGATCGCGCTCGCCTGGCTGCTGGCGCAGAAGCCCTGGATCGTGCCGATTCCGGGCACCACGAAGCTGCATCGCCTGGAGGAGAACCTCGGGGCGGCGAGCGTCGAGCTGACGGCCGACGACCTGCGCAACATCGAAAGCGCCGTCGCCAAGATCACCGTGCAGGGGGCACGCTATCCGGCGAGTCTCCAGGAGCGGGTGGGTCGCTGAGCGGCCTTCAGGCGCAGGAGCGACCGATGCGAGTCGGTGTGCTGGGATCGGGGCGCCGGACGAACGCCGCGAGCTGAAACTCCTCGCGCTCTCAGCCGCCCGGTGGCTGCACCGGCGTGCCAGGCGGTTGCACCGGCATGTAGATCGGCCCGCTGCCGCCGTACGCCTCGACGTAGTACTGCGTGCCGCACTGGTAATACGTGACGCCCTCGACGACGCTCACCGCCGGGGTGCAAGGCAGGCCCCCGGTGTTCGTGGTCGTCGTCGTGGTCGTCGTTTCCTCTTCGTCTTCGCTCGCGGCCGCAGCGCCGACGACGCCGCCCACCATCATGCCGACGACGAATTCGTCTCCGCAGTCCCAGCACCCGCCGCCGTAGTAGCCGCCGTACATGGGAGGCGGGTAGTAGACCGGCGGCGGGTAATAGCCCGCCGGCGGGCGGTCATCTGGTCGGTTGCCGTCGGGTGGACGATTGCCATTCGGCGGCCGGCTGCCGTCGGCGGACGGACCATCGGGCGGACGGTTGCCTTCCGGCGGACGCGCGCCCGCCATCGGCGGCGTCGCCACGGGCTGCGACGGCCGCGCCATGTCATTGCTGGGCCGGGACGCGGGTGCGTCACGACTTGAGGACGGACCCGAGCTCCGTTGGGAGAATCCCCCGCTCGCAGCCGGACCCTGGCGCGAGAACCCGCCGCCACGCCCGGCCGCCGCCGCCACGGCCACCGCGGGCGTAAGTGTCATCGATCGTGATCAACGGCAGCGCCAGCATCAGGACCAGGCTGGCCACGCACGACCGCGTCAGCAACCCCGGCTTCATGGCTGGATCTCCCCGGTTGCAGCCGTTGGCGGCCGCTTGTCGTTCGGCCGCGGTACCTGGACCGCAAATGCGACCTTGCGCGCGCCCTGCGGCGGCTTGAAGTCGAATGCGGTATTCGCCAGCTTGGGACTCGTATTCCAATCCGAGAAATTGGCCCAGTACTGTGGCTGGCCCGGCGAGTGCAGGTAGGTGATGACGACGCGCAGCGGCAACGGGTGCGCACCTTCGGTGATCCAGAACTGGAAATCGACATTTTCGCCGCGGCCGGCAATGTGGTCGGTCGGCACGCCGTAGATGTCGTCGCTCTCGACGTAGTCGACGGACTTGACTCGCTGGGTCAGTTCGCCGGGGAGCCGGGTCGTCAACAGCAACGCGAGAGGCATGCGCATCTTGAGGTCGCGTACGAAGTAGATGAGCGCGTCGTCGACCGAACCGGGCTGCGGCGCCTGGGCATAGACCTTCGTATCCGCGTTCATCACGGTCATGTTCCGGCCGTCGAACAGGGCGAGGTCGCGAACGCCGTCGCTGGCCACTTCCTCGACGCGCAGTCGATTGGGGCGCGCCATGGTGATCTGGCGGGTTTCACCGAACTCGATTTTCTGCCCGGTCGACTGCACGGCGTCGTAGCCGGCCCGCAGAGTACAGGTAAATGACTGCAGGCCGGCCATGTACTCGGCCATGCTCTTCAGAATTGCGGCAGCCTCGCGCTGGGATTCGGTCGCCGGCGGCGCCGGACTGGTGCTTTTCGCCGTTTCGGCCGCGCCAGCGGCCATCGCATCGGTGCCGAAAGCAGGCGCGGCCAGAATCGCTGCGGCCACCATCAATGAATACTTGAGCGGTACGGTTCGCGACCGCGTCCATTGGGAGCTCATCGTCACGGCACCTCAAACGTCGGCGACGGATGGATCTTGCACCGTCGCCTCAGGCGCCACAAGGATCAACGGCAGGCAAGCTTGCGTATCGCTCGCAGCCGACTTGTCGCCAGGCCAGGGCGGCGGCGGAGGTTACGGCCGAGGTTCGGCGGGCATGGTCGCCTCGGAGGCCGGTCGCGCAACCCGCAGCCTGGCCGCCACCTGCTCCGCCGTTTCCAGCACGCGCAACACGTTCAGGCCGGCCAGCTTCGCCACGTCCGAGTCCGTCCAGCCGCGTCGCATCAGTTCGGCCAGCAGCCTGGGGTACCGGTCGACGCCCTCGAGACCCTGCGGCGTTTCGGGAATGCCGTCGAAGTCGGAGCCGAGGCCCACGTGATCGATGCCGGCCACTGCGCGGATGTGCTCGATGTGATCGGCCACCTGCGCCAGCGTGACGATGGGCCGTGGATGGGCCTTGTCCCAGGCATCGAGCGCTGCCTTGGCCCGCTCGGGCTGACCGATATAGAGACCGGAAAACGGCGGGGTATCGAATCGCGCCGCTCGGCCGCGTGGTCGGCTTCCCATTGATTCGCCGCCTGCGAGACGTAGCCCGGGTAGAAATTGACCATCACCACGCCGCCGTTGCTCGCGACCAGCCGCAGGATGTCGTCGGAAACGTTGCGCGGGTGATCGACGATGGCCCTGGCCGACGAATGCGAGAAGATCACCGGCGACTCGCTGATGGCGAGGGCCGCTTTCATGGTCTCCGGCGACACGTGACTCAGGTCGACGAGCATGCCCAGCCGGTTCATCTCCCGGATCACGTCCTCTCCGAATGGGGTGAGGCCATGGTGGGCGGGCACGTCCGTCGCGGAGTCTGCCCAGTCCGTGTTCCGCGCGTGCGTCAGCGTCATGTAGCGCGCGCCGAGGTCGTACATCTGGCGCAGCGTCGCGAGCGAATTGTCGATCTGGTGTCCGCCTTCGATGCCGATCAGCGAAGCGATCTTTCCTGACCGGTGGATGCGGCGCACGTCGGCCGCCGTGTACGCCATCTGGAAATCCGCGGGATACGTTGCCGCCATGCGCTTCACGAGATCGATCTGCTCCAGCGTCGCCTGGACGGTCTCGGCGCCCTTGAGTTCGGTCGGCACCCAGACCGACCAGAACTGTCCTCCCACGTGTCCCGCGCGCAGCCGAGGGATGTCCGTCATCAACGGCACCGAGCCTTCGGCCACCGCGAGCTTCGCCGTGTCCGACCGCAGGTCGATCGCCGCGAGGTGGCCCTTCGAGCGTTCGCGAAGCTCCCACGGCAGGTCGTTGTGGCCGTCGATCAGCGGCGTCGCGGCGAGCACCCGATCGACGCGGGCGGAGAAATCGCCGTCGGCCGCGCGACCCGCACCGGGCGCGGCCAGCAGGCCGCACAGCAGGAGAATCTCGACGGTCCGGCGCGGAAACGGCCGAGCCGCTGGCATTACGTTGAGCACGCGGTCACCGCACAGGTTTGAAAAGAAGATCCGGGTAGTCGAAGCTGAAATCCGCGAGTGGCGATACGGCCTTCATCGTCATGCGGTCGATCGAGCCATCCGCATTCAGCGCGAACGTGACGTACGCGTCCTCGAGCGATCGGTCCGCCCAGTGCGCCACGAAGGTGTCGTAGCGGACGTGTTCGAGCGGACCGGCGAGCGCCCGGTTGTGCACGAGGCTCAGCCGCAGCCCGGCCGCAGAGCGCTCGATCACCGCGTCGCCGTACCAGGCGTCGCGATAGCGACCGGCGTAGGCATCGAGCGGCAGCGACGGGCCCTTGGATTTGGAAGTGGCGAGCTTCTTCTGCTCGGCCGCGTCGGCCGCGAGCGCCTCGCGGCCGGCCGCGACGCGTGCCTGTCGCGCGGCGACGAGCGCGCTCGTCCAGTCCGGGCTCGTGAGCCCCAGGTAGTGATCGAGCAGTTTGTACTGCATCGCGGACAGCGCGTTGGTCTCTTCGCTGTTGAGGAAGACCGCGAACGCGATGTCTTTGGCCGGCACGATGACCAGCACCACGACCATCCCCGGCACGCCGCCGCCGTGCGCGAGGATCTGCGTGCCGCGATAGTCGCTCACGACCCATCCGAGCCCGTACGCCTTGTACGCAGCCTGCGCCAGTTCGAGCCCCTTGGGATTCGGCGCGACCGGCACCACCGTCTGCGGCGTCCACATCTCGCGCGCCTGCGTCTCGCTGAACACTCGCTTGTTCGTGCGCGGATCGAGGCCGTGCCCCAATTGCAGCTCGAGCCAGCGCGCGATGTCGGCGGTGCTGCTCTGGATGGAACCCGCCGGCCCGACGATGTCGATGTTGGACGGCTCGGCCAGCGCCACGACGGGGCCGTCCCCTCGCATGTCGGTGGTGACCCGCGAATGCGGCCAGGCGCGGTTCGCGTCGGCGGCCATGACGGATGACGTGACGGTCGACTTCATCTGCAGCGGCTCGAAGATCCGCTGTCGCACTGCATCTTCCCAGCTCGAACCGCCGACCGCCTTGATCACCTCACCGGCCACGACGTACATCGTGTTGCTGTAGGCGAACGTGCTGCGGAAGCTGCTCGCCGGCTTGATGTTGCGCAGGTTGTGCACGATCTCGGCGCGGGTCCGGTCGCCGGGCGGATAGAAAAGCAGGTCGCCCGCGCCGAGACCCAGCCCGCTGCGGTGCACGAGCAGGTCGCGCACGGTCATCTCGCTGCTCGCATAGGCGTCCTGCAGCTTGAAGCCCGGCAGCACGTCGGAGACCCTGGTGTCCCACGTGAGCTTGCCCTCGTCGACCATCGTCGCGAGCACGGCACTGGTGAACGCCTTCGTGGTCGAGCCGATCGCGAACAGCGTGTTCTCGTCGACTTTCGCCGGCTGGCCCAGGCGGCGCACACCGTAGCTGCGCACGACCGTCGGCTGGCCGCGCTCGACGATGGCGATGGACATGCCCGGTGTCTCGAACGCCTCGAGCACGTGCTGCGCATAGGCGTCGAGGTCGGCCGGCGGCGCCGCGTGGATGGCCGTCGCAAAGACCAGCGCGAAAGCGGCCATGACCCGAAGGACAGCGCCCAACCAGTTGTGTGTCTTGTTCAGCATCGGTTCTATCCTGCGATTGACTCAGTGCGTGGGGCGAGCGTGCGGCGCGCGGGACCATCGACCGCCCGCAAGAGCAGCGCCGCGAAGGCGGCGACCGCCGCGGTCATCAGGAAGAAATGCGTGGCGCCGAGCCGCGTCCAGTAGGATCCGAGCCCGCCCGCGAGCAGGTTTCCGGCAAAGCTCGCCGAGAACCACAGTGCCATCGTGGTGGCGGCCAGCGCGCCCGGCGCCAGTCGCCCGAACAGTGCAAGCCCGGTGGGCAGGATGAACAGTTCGCCCGTCGTGAAGACGACGAAGAACGCAAAGAGCCACAGCCAGTGCGCCTGGGTTCCCGATGCCGTCGAATGCGCCGAAGCCAGCGCAAGCAGCAAGTACGACGCGGCGACGATGAGTGCGCCCACCGCCATCCTGCGCAACGGGTACGCGGTGTGCGCCGTGCGGCCGCGCTGCGCCCAGAACAACAGCAGCAGCGGCGTGACCGTGAACACCAGCAGCGGGTTCAACGCCTGGAACCAGGTGCTCGGGATGGTCCAGCCCAGGTTTGCGCTGCGGTCGACCGCTGAATCCGCCCACAACGCCACCGTGTTGCCGATCTGCTCGTATGCGCCACGGAAGACGACGACGATCGCGATCACGCCGACCAGCAATCCAACGCGTCGCGCGAAGGAGTGCTGGTGATCGTGGGTCGCGGGCTCCCAGGCCTCGACGCGCCCCGCCTCACGCGGCAGGTAGCGACCGCCCCAGACGTATATGGCGAGGCCCAGGCACATGCCGACGCCCGCCGCCGCGAAGCCGTAATGCCAGCCGTACAACTCGCCGAGCGTGCCGCAGATCAGCGGCGCCAGCACCGCGCCGAGGTTGATGCCCGACGTAGTACACGCTGAACGCGGAGTCGCCGCGGGGATCGCCCGGCGCATACAGGTGACGCACCTGGCTCGGCAGGCTCGGCAGGAAAAAGCCGTTACCGATCGCGATGGTCGCGAGAGCCGGGTAGAACATCGCCGGCAGCGCCATCAGGAAGTGACCGATGGCCATGATCGAACCGCCGAGGATCACCGCCCGGCGGCGACCGAGGTAGCGGTCGGCGATCAGGCCGCCCAGGATCGGGGTGAAATACGCGAATGACGTGTAGCCGCCGTAGACCCACGACGCGTCTTCCTGGCGCATCGCGAGCGCCTTGGTCATGTAATAGACCAGCAGCGCGCGCATGCCGAAGTAGGAGAACTTCTCCCACATTTCGGTGAGGAACAGGATCGCCAGGCCCGGCGGATGACCGAACCAGGTACGTTGCCCCGGCGGCGCGGCCGCGTCCGGACTCAGCGACAATGCTCGTCATGCAGCCGCCGCGGCGAACCGTCCGCGACGCAGGCGCCACACGCCGAACGTCAGCAGCGGAACGACGTAGACGGCGATCAGCGCATAGGCCAGCCATCGGTAGCCGCGGGCGATCAAGGTCACCAGGCCGAAGCGATCGGCGAGCAGCATCGCCAGCACCAGCAGGCAGACGGAAAACGCCAGCCGTGCGCGACGCGAGAAGGCCGTGCCGTAACGCAGCTTCCAGGCATGGGCCAGTCGCTCGTTGACGGCGTGGACGCCGCCGCAACCGCTCTCGAGCAGAGCCAGGAAGATCATCGACTGGAAGGCCAGATGAAACGCCGGCGCGTTCAGCCGCTGCAACAGGTACTCGGAGGGCAGCGGCTCCTGCCCCACCTGCGGGTAGTACGCGACCATGCAGATGAAGAAGAGCACCGCAGGAATCATCGCGAGCGGCCCGCAAAGCGCGCCGGCGATGACCGCATCCTTCTGGCTGCGCAGATGCCGCAGCACGGGCAGGATCACGACGGCGGCGACGATGTTGTAGCCGGCGTACGTGACGCCCGCAGCCGCCCATCCGGTCGTCGGCACGGCGAGCGCCAGGTTGGCGGCAATCCGGTCTCCGAACTTCGTGAGTGCGAGCAGGACGAACAGCGCGTACACGGCATACAGGAAGATCGTCACCCACTTGAACAGGCGCTCGACCGCGACGTTGCCGAACGTCACGAAGGCGGCAATGCCGGCACCGAGGCACAAGGTGCCGACGAGCGACGGCCAGCCGAACAGCGCGGCGCCGATGGCGCCTGCCGCCGCGCCGAACACTGCCAGTACCAGCACCAGCAGCAGCAGATAGACGGCCTCGAACGCGACCCAGCCCGGCCCGAGCAAGTGCCGGAAGAAGGTCTGGTAGTCCGGGCTCTGCGTCGCGCGTGCGAACGTGAACGTCGCGATGCACACGACGCTCCAGATGAGCGCGGCCAGCGCCATGCCCATCAGGCCGCCTTGCGGCCCGGCGGGCAGGAAGAACTCGGCGAGCTCCCGTCCGGTCGCATAGCCGCCGCCGATCACGAACGCCTTGAAGGCGAACCCCGGCAGCAGATACCGCTGGAACCACGAGCTGCTCATGCGGCCCGCTCCGCGCCGCGCGCGTCCGCGGTCAGGCCCACGTGGCGCCCAGCAGGCGACGGAAGTTGCCGCCGAGGATCGCCGTGATGTTGTCGTCGGAGTAGCCGCGCCGGATCAGCACGTCCGTCAGGTCGAAGACCTTGCGCGGGTGATCGAAGCCATCGGTGTCGAGCTTGTTGCGGAACGCATAGCTCGATTTGTACATCGCCAGCAGTTCCTTGCGCTGGTCTGCCGGCATGTCGTCGTATCCATTCAGGTCCGAGTCGCTGCCGATGCCGACGTGCTCGACGCCGACGAGCTTCACGACGTGATCGATGTGGTCGACGATGTGCTCGATCGTCGTCGGCTCCTGGCCCCGCACGAAATTGCGCACGCCGGTGATGCCCATCACGCCGCCCTTGGCCGCGAGCTTGACGATCGCCTCGTCCGTCTTCAGCCGCGGATGCGCATTGAGCGCGCGGCAATTCGAATGCGTGATGGCGATCGGTTTCGGCGACAGCTCGATCGCGTCGAGCGTCGTGCGGTCGCCGCAGTGCGAAACGTCGATCAGCATGCCGACCTCGTTCATCGCCTTGATGATCCCTGCGCCGAAGTCGGAGATGCCGCCGTCGACTCGCTCGGTGCCGCCGCTGCCGATCAGGTTCTGCGTGTTGTAGGTCAGCTGCGAACAACGCTGGCCGAGCTGGTAGAACTGCTTGACGTCCTCGGCCTTGCGGAAATGCTCGGAATTCTGCACCCCCATGATGACGCCGACCTTGCCCTGCGCCTTCGCGCGGTCGAGATCGGAGGCCCGGCCGACCAGCGTGAACAGGTGCGCGTGGCGGCCGGCGAAGCCTTCCCATGCCGCGAGAAACGCCAGCGTCTCTTCGACGGCCTGCGGCCCGCCGGTGCCGATCGAGTGATGGAAGCCGGTGATGCCGCAGGTGCGGAACATCGCCTCCTCCTGCTCCGTCAGCGTCCTGGCGTAGGCCTCCGGCCGGAAGTCGATCACCAGCGGCGCCAGCATGTCGATGACGAGCGAACGCTCGACCAGCTTGACGGCCCGCGCCGAATACTTCTTCGGCGAGTCGGCGAACACCTGGAAGCTCGCGAGGTTCAGCATCGGGAATCCGATCGTCGCCGCCGTTGCGCCCAATGCGGACTTCAACAGGCTGCGCCGTCCCACGATCCGACTGGCCTGGTGCGTCATCGTCTTCCCCCGAAATGAACGGTCTCGAGCTCGATCAGCCCCGGAGGCCCGGCGCTACCGAAGCCGTCGTCGAAGGCGTAGTCCGAGATGCGAAATGGAGGCCGCGAGACGCAGGTGTTCGACGGCCTGCGTCAAGGCCATGCGCGCGCCAGGGCCCTCCACGTCAGTACTTGGCGCCGATGTGCAGCATGTGGAACGCGAAGGCCAGCCACAGGCTCACGAGCAGCGCAAACGCCAGCAGCACGGCCCAGGCCTTGGCCAGCGTACCGCGCTTGCCGCGCAGCGTCGTCGCCACCGACCGCAGTCCCAGGAGAGTGCCCACGACGAACACGATCGCCCCGATCACCTGCAGCGAAATCAGCAGGAAGTCGGTCTTCGGCGAGAACAAACCGTAGTCGCTCATCATCGCGGCGATCAGTCCGATCCACGCCGCCCAGGCGAGCACCGTCGCGAGGGCGACGATGCGCATCGAACGCAGCGCCTTCGCATCGCTCGCGGCCAGCGCCGACGGGACGCGGAAGTACCGGCGCGCCAGCGCACTGATCGGCCATGCGAGCACGGTCAACAGCAGCGCGGCGATCGCGACGACCGCGGCGGGCACCAGCCACGCGCCCGACTTCAACGGCGCGGGTCGCTCGAACAGCATGATGGCGGCGTATTCGCCGACACCGAACCGCTGCACGCGGCCGTCTTTCACGTCGGCCACGAGCAGGTCGGTGCCGTGAACCTTCTGCCAGACGAACGGGTCGATCTCGCGCCAGTGGAACGGCTCGCCGGTCGGGCTCGTCGAGCATCGACAGGCTGATCGTGCCGTCGTCGTTGGGGACCACCTTCATTTCGCCCGCCAGGTTCAGCAGGCTCATGAACGTGGTCTCGACCCGGCGCGTATTCACGTAGTGCCCGGCGATCAGGCGCGCGTGCTCGCTCGCGAGCTTCTTGTCGAGCGCCTTCGGAGTCGCAACCGACACCGGGAAGTAGCGATCCGCGAACTCCTCCAGCAGCGTGGTGCGCAACGGCTGCGCCGCCCCTTCCTTGCCGGGGCTGTTGACGGACACGAAGAGCCCCACGTCGTGGTCCAGGAACAGGTTCAGGTCGCTGTGGAACCATTCCGTGTCGCCGCCGTGGGCGATCATGCGACGGCCCTTGTAGTTCGACTCGTAGAAGCCGAGCAGCATGCGGTTGACCCGCGGCAGGATCGTCAGCGGCGTGCCGTGCATCAGCTGCGCGGTCTCGGGCTTCAGGATCTGCGCATCGCCGTAACGGCCGTCGTGCAGGTGGGCGATCATGAAGCGCGCCATGTCGGCGGCGGTCGTGCTGACGCTGCCCGCGGGCGCCGGACCGACCAGCTCGAACTTGTGCGGCGGCTGGGACGCGTACTTGTAGCCCTTCGCCATGCGCGGCTTCCAGGCGTCCGGCAACGGCTGCTGGAACGTCGTGCTCGTCATGCCGAGCGGCGCGTAGATGTGCTTCGTGACGTAGTCGTTGAACGGCATCCCGGACACGCGCTGCACGATGTAGCCGGCGAGCGACGCACGCGTAGTTCGAATAGGCCGGCGTGGTGCCCGGGGCGAAGATGCGCGCCGGCACCCGCTCCTTCAGGATGGCCTCGAAGCCGGGCATCGGCTCGCCTTCCTCGCCGAGCAGGTGCTTCAGCGTCTCCTCGAAGCCCGTGGTGTGCGTCATCAGGTTGCGCACGGTGACGGGCTTGCCGTTGCGGGGCGGGACCTTGAAGTCGATGTAGTCGTTCACGTCGGCGTCGAGCTGGACCTTGCCCTGCTCGACCAGCTGCATCAGCGCCGTCCACGTGAACAGCTTCGACACCGAGCCGGGACGCACGAGCGTCTGCTCGGGGTCCATCGGCTTCTCGGCGTCGACGTCCGCGTAGCCATAGCCGCGCTCGGCGAGCACGGCGCCGTCCTTGACGACGATCACCACGGCGCCTGCGATGTCGCCCTGCTTCAGCGCGTTCGGCATGAAGCCGTCGAGCCACGCGCCCACGTCGGCCGACGTGAGTGGCGGCGCCTGTGTCGCGCCGGCAGCGGCCGCGGCGGCGCAGGCACGCTGGCTTGCGTCGCGGCCGTCGTCGGCTGCGGCGTGACATCGTCTGCGATCGCACCGGACGAAGCGGCCAGCGCCGCGGCCAGCAATGCGATCACGCAGCGCGAACGCAGCCCGCGCCAGGTTAGAAGTTGACATCGATGCTCATCCCGATACGTGCGCGGCTGCATGATGCTGATCTGCGCGGGTCCGCCGAACGGCTAGGACAGCACCGTGTCGGCGGACAGCTGTCCCCGCTCGTCGAACAGGTTGCGGACGATACAGGCGCGGTTGGCGGTGCCGAAGGCGACCGACCCGCGAATGTCGACGGTCGTGTAGCTCGGCAGGTCGTACTGCGGGTTGACTGCCCTGCGTCGAAGCCGCTCACTCGATCGCCGACACGTACCGCACCATGGCACCGACCGTGCTCGCGTGCCCGCCGACGTCGAAGGCGTAGTCGCCGGAAATCGTGCCAGCGAAGTCCGGCGTATCCGGCAAGGGATCGCCATCCTTGCCCCCCAGGTCCGGAGCATCCTCCGTGAGCTCGGCATCGATGTAGGCGAAGGTGCCGACCAGGGTGAGCGTCGGGAACGGGAAGCGCCGTCAGCGTGAGTTCCGCCCCGGTGCTGCGGGCGGTGTCGGCGTTGGCGATGACGCCGACCCCGTTGCGAGTTGGCTGACGACCTGCATGTTGTCCCAGTCGATGAGGTACAGGGCGGCGTCGGCGCTGAACCGCCGATCGCTCGTGCTCACCTTGATGCCGCCTTCGTAGCTCTTCAGCTTGTCCGACTCGAACGCGGGCGTTGCCGAGCGGCTCGCCGGTCACCGGGTCCTGGCCGACGAAGTTGGGGCCGCCGGGACGGTAGCCGGTCGCGAACCGGAAGTAGGCCATCAGGTTGTCGTTCGCCAGGTAGCGCAGGTTGGCGAGATACGTCGTGACGTCTTCGGAGGACTTCGTTTCGGGCTTCGCGGCGGCGACCAGCAATACCCGAGGCGTTCTGCGCGTACGACTGCGAGTTGTGCGAATAGCGCAGGCCGCCGGCGAGGTCGAGCTTGCTCGTGGCGTGCCAGGTCACGGTGCCGAAGCCGGCGGTTTCCTCGTAGGAGCTCGGCAGCTTGATCGTCGTCATGATGTCGAACGATGCGATCGGCGTGCCGTCCGGCGCCAAAGGACTCGACCACCTGGTGCTGGTTGCTGTCCTCGTGCGTGTAGAACCCGCCGACGAGCCAGTCGATGGTCGGTCCGGTCCCGGCGAGCCGCAGTTCCTGGGTGAACTTGTCGGTGTCGATCCCGTAGTTCATGCCGATCGCGCCGAACTCGATCACCGGCAGGCGACGGACCACCGGGCTGAGGAGGAAATTGAAGAGTCGGCACGATACAGGTGTGAAGCCGTCGAGGATGCTGTCGTTGCTCAAGCGACTGGTAGCTCGTGACCGACGTGAGCGCGGCGGGACCGAAGTCGTAGACGACGGTGCGCGCTGTTCATCTGGAACTTCTGGTCGAACGGCTCCGGCAGGATGGTTCGACTGGTCGAGACTCGCCGTCGATGGGCTTTTCCGTGGCGTAGTCGTAGCCCACCTGCGTTCGTTCCGTCGCGCGTCGATCTTCTGGAGGTAGGCGTTCAGCCGGATGGACAGCTGGTCGGTCGGCTGGAACAGGACGTCGGCCCGGCCGCCATAGACGTCGGACTGGTTGACGTCGTCCTTGCCGGGGCCAATGTTGTCGACGTAGCCGCCGTCGTGCGAATAGAAGCCGCTCACGCGCGCCGCGGCCTTGTCGGACCCGAAGGGCAGGTTCACGGCGGCCGCCGCGTCGTAGCTGACGCCACCGTGCTCGGTCGTGGAGAGACCCGCGCGCGCCGTGCCGCCGAAGTCGTGCAGGTCGGGCGCCGTGGTCACGTACTTCAGCAGGCCGCCCATCGTGCTCGCCCCGTAGAGCGTGCCCTGCGGTCCGCGCAGCACCTCCACGCGGGAGAGATCGAACAGGCCCACGTCCAGCGCGAGCTGCGCGGCCCCCGCAAAGGCCGTGCTGGATCCGTACGGGACCTCGTCGACGTAGATGCCGACGGTCGGGGAGACGTTCCCGCCCGACGTGATGCCGCGCAGGTTGATCTGCGTCGCGCCGGCGCCGCGTGCTCGTGAAGCTGAGGCCGGGAATTGTGTTCGCGAAATCCCGGAACTGGGTCGCCCCGAGCGCGTTCAGGTCCTTCGCGGACAGGGCAGTGACGGAAAGCGGCGTTTCGCTCAGCTTCTGCTCCTGCTTCTGCGCCGTGACGATGATCTCCTCCAGCTCGCCTGCCGCACCGAGGGCGGGACCGGCGACGAGTGAAGCAGTGCTGGTGACGGCTGCCAGTGCGAAGCAATGGCGAATGCTGCGAGCAAGGTGACTCATGGATACTCCCCCGAGAATCGGTGCGCGGAGTCTATCAGTAGGTTCCGAATACCTGTCAAGAGATATCTGTCTCTTGCAAGAAACATCTTGCCTATTGCACTATGCGCCGGCGCTCCGCGGATAAGGGTCTGCGGAACTTGACCTTGCCAAGGGACCACTCGCAGCAACATGCGCTACGACTTCATCGTCATCGGGGCCGGTATCGCCGGCGCCTCACTCGCATACGAGCTGGCGCGTCGGGCGCGCGTCTGCCTCATCGAAGGCGAGTCGCGCCCCGGATATCACTCGACGGGCCGCTCGGCGGCGCTTTTTGCACCGTCCTATGGCGGACGCGAAATTCGCGCGCTGACGCGGGCAAGCCGCGCCTTTTTCGACCACCCGACCGATGGATTCTGCGAGCAGGCATTGCTGCTTCCCCGCGGCTGCCTGTACGTGGCCCGCCAGGATCAACTCGAACGGCTGCGCGACATGGTCCGCGAGATCCGCGCATCCGGCGGAACCGTCGCCACCGTCGACGCGGATGCGGCTCGCATGTGCGTGTCGCTGCTGCAGGCCAGGGTACGTAGCCGAGGCGGCACTCGATACCGACGCAATGGACATCGACGTCGACGCCCTGCACCAGGGCTTCTTGCGAGGGGCGCGGTCGGCGGGCGCGACGATCGTGAACAACTGCATGGTGGCGAAGGTCGGGCGGCATGCCGGCGCGTGGTCCGTCGACCTGCCCGAGGGTTCCGCTACCGCGCCGACGTTGATCAATGCGGCCGGCGCCTGGGCGGACGACGTCGCCGTGCTCTGCGGTGGCCAGCCGGTGGGATTGCGGGCGCTACGCCGCACCGCCGTGCTGGTCGACGCGCCGAGCACCGTCGACATCAAACCGTGGCCCGCCGTGATCGACACGGACGAACAGTTCTATTTCAAGCCCGAAGCAGGGAAGCTGCTGCATCTCGCCCGCGGACGAAACACCGACGCCGCCGTGCGACGCGCAACCGGACGAACTCGACGTGGCGATCGCCGTCCACCGGGTGCAGGCGTCGTTGGCCATCGATGTACACAGGGTCAGCCACCGCTGGGCCGGATTGCGCACCTTCGCGCCCGACCGCGTCCCGGTCGTCGGCTACGATCCGCACGTGCCCGGCCTGTTCTGGTGTGCCGGCCAGGGAGGCTACGGCATCCAGTCGGCGCCGGCGCTCGCGCGCACGGCCGCAGCGCTGGCGCAGCGGATTGCGTTGCCGCAGGATGTGGTCGATGAGGGTCTCGTCGTCGAGAACATGTCGCCCCAGCGCTTCAGGGATGCCGTGGCCGGCAACGACGTGAACGCACGATGACGGCCGCGCATCGCGTGGAACATAGGGGAATTCATGGACCGTAGCGGCGCCACGCTCGGCGGCCTGATCCGCCTGCTGCGTCAGCGCCATGGCTGGACGCTGCGCCAGATGAGCGCGAAGGTCGGCATTCCGCTGTCGACGCTGGCCAAGGTCGAGGCCGACAAGCTGTCGCTCACCTACGACAAGATGCAGCAGCTCACGTCGCGGCTCGGCATGACGGTGACCGAGTTCCTCGGCCAGGCCGATGAATCGTCGCGCGGACCCTCGATGCCGGTCGTGACGGCCCGCCGCAGCCTGACGACCGACGACAATACGATCCGGATCACGACACCCAATTACGACTACGAATACCTGTGCGCCGATCTGCGCGAGAAACGCATGGTGCCGATACTCACACGCATCCGTGCGCACAGTCTCGCCGAATTTGGCGAGCCGTTGCAGCACCGCGGCGAGGAATTCATCTACGTGCTCGAGGGCTCCATCGAGGTTCACCTGCAGTTCTACACGACGGTGACACTCAATGCCGGCCAGGGCATCTACATCGACAGCACCATGGGTCACGCCTACGTCGCAAAGGACTGCGAAAGTGCGCTGGTGCTCGGAGTGTGTTCCGGCGAAGACCCGGATCTCGACCGTGAGCTGATCAGCCTCGTCGAAGACCACGAGACGCCGGATCAGGGGAAGCCGGGATCCTGACGAGCAAGGCTCAGACGAGCGCCGATTCGGGCAGCGGCGACGGCGATGTTTCGTCGACGTCCCGCGCATCGAAGACACGGGTGAGCATCGGCGTGAGCGCCACGAGTGCCAGGCCCAGCGCGATCGATACCACCATCAGGACGAAGTAGGGTTTGACGCCGCTGCCAGCGAGTATTGCCTCGAGGCTGCCTGCGACCTTGTTCGCGACTCCGACTGTCATCAGGAACAGGCCCATCACCAGGCCCATGATGCGTTCCGGTGCCGCCCTCGACAGGAGCGCCAACGCGATCGGGGTGAGCATCACCTCGCCGATCGTCTGCAGCGTGTAGGCCCCGACCAGCCACTGGGGCCCGACGATGCCGAACCCGTCGGCGCGTTGTTGCGCCGCTGTCATGACGACGAAGCCGAGTCCCATCACGATCATGCCGAGACCGATCTTGGCCACATCCGGAAGCGTGAAGCGCGAGCTGTTGATGCGCGTCCACAGCATCGAGAACATCGGCGCCAGCAGCAGCACCAGCACGGGATTGATCGTCTGAAACCAGGTTGCCGGGAACTCATGGCCGGCGACGTGTCGATCGGTCTGTTCGTCCGCGAACAACGCCATCGAACCGCCAGCCTGCGCAACGCATACGAAGAAGAACGTCACGAAGAGAACGACGACGGCGAGCGCCGCCACGCGACGACGCTCGACGCGCGTGAGCGGCACGTAGTTGTCGCGCCTGGCATCGGACCGTCGCCACGACGCCACGAGCCCCGCAACGAGGGCCCCGCCTGCCGCAATCAGATATCCAGAGGGGCGTGACCTGCATCGCGCGCGACATCGAGGGCCATACCGCCAATGCCCCGACGACGACTGCGATGCTGGCGGCCGTGTAGATCGCGATGATCGGAAGGTTGTGCAGGCCGATCGGCCGCTGCTCATCGCGCAAGCCGGCGCGGCCCATCAGGTCTTGCCAACCGACGAAGGTGACCAGCCCGATGGCCATGCCCACTCCGGCGCTGGCGAAACCGTAGTGCCAGCCGAGGGTCTCGCCGAGGGTCCCGCAGACGAGGCTGGCCAGGATCGCGCCGACGTTGATGCCCATGTAGTAGACGGTGTATCCGCCGTCACGTCTTGCATCCTCGGGGCCGTCGTAGAGTTCGCCGACCATGGACGTGCTGCTGGGCTTGAAAAAGCCATTCCCGATGATCAGCAGTCCGAGCGCAAAGTGCAGCAGCGACGGGACCGCCATGGCGAAGTGGCCCAGCATCATCACGATCGCGCCGATGACCGCAGTCAATCGCAGACCCAGGAACTTGTCGGCGATCCACCCGCCGAACAATGGCGTGATGTACAGCAGCATCGTGTAGGTGCCGTACATCGACAGCGCGTCTGCATTGCTGAAACCCAGCGAGTTGACGAGATAGAGAACCAGCAGCGCCTGGTTGCCGTAGTAGCTGAACCTCTCCCACATCTCCGTCAGGAAGATGACCTTGAGGCCCCTGGGCTGGCGCATGTCGGTCTGCATCACGACGCCAGGCTCGTCCCGATCAAGTGAAAGACCACTGAAACCCACAGCAGGGCCAGGCATGCGGCCGCCAATGCGAAGCTCCAGGCCTTCGCCCCTGCGGAGCGGAGTCCGGTTCGCGTGCGCCAGACGATCCACGCATGCCAGGCCGTGGCGAGCGCCGCGAGCGGAAAGACAGCCGCGCTCAGGACGTGCAGCGTGATGATCCAGGGATCGAGCGCGGAACTGATGACGAACGTCACCATCATCACGCCGACCGTCGTCAGCCATCCGACCATGACGAGCCCGGCGACGAGGGCCAACGGGCGTGCCCAGCGATAGGTCCGGGTTGCGCGATCGTCGACCGGCAACCGCACGCCATGGCGTCGGCGGACGAGCGCGTCGACCGGCCACGCCACGGCCATCAGGAGGATGATCGTGAGCGAGGCGACGAGTAGCGGTACGACCCACGCGGCGCTCCGCCAGATGGGCGTCGGGAGATACACCTGGTACGGTGACTCGAGGTCCGCCGCCCACATCACCACCTTGCCGTCGACCACCTTGGCGGCCAGACGGCTCTCGCCTCCCGACCTCGCCCCATACGTAGGGAGCGATTTCTTCGAACCGTTTCGGCCGGCCGTTTTGTCCCACGATGGGCGAGGCGACGATCCGGCCTGCCGCGTCGACGGTAATCTGCGCTTGCGTGACGAGGCTGAGCAGTGACGTGTAGCTCGACAGTTCCGTCTCCGAGCCGTCGTATCGCCCTGCCAGTAAAGCCGCGTGGGCCTGCGCGAGCTCCGGCGTCAACGCAGGCCGCGGTGCTTGTCGCGGGAAGTAACGATCGATGAAGTCGTCGGAAACGCCGTATCGGATGGCGCGCCCGGCGCCATCGCGACCGATGCTGTTCAACGACACGAAGATGCCGACCTGCTCGTCGGGAAGCAGGCGCAGGATGCTGTGAAATCTCAGCGTGTCGCCCTCGTGCCCGATGACGCGGCGCCCGTTGCGGTTCGACTCGTAGAAGCCGAGCAGCATCCGGTTCAGCTCGGGGCTGACGATCGTAAGCGGCGATTCGTGCATCAAACGGGCCGTCTCGGCCTTGAGAATGCGCTGACCTTCGTACTCGCCGTCCTGGAGGTGGGCGATCATGAATCGCGCCATGTCGGCCCCGGTGAACACGGCGTTGCCCGCGGGGGCCGGAAAGATCTCGTAGGGTCCGGGTGGGTCGGACGCGAGCTCGTATCCGTTGGCGACCTGGCTTTGGATTTCGACGGGCAGAGGCTGCCGGAAGCTGGCGTGACGGATTCCGAGCGGCGCGAATATCTGCCGCTCGACGTAGTCCTCGAACGGCTGGCCAGAAACACGCTGAACGATGTACCCGGCAAGAGCCGCGCCAAAATTCGAGTAGGACGGAATCTCTCCTGGCGGAAAGATGCGAGCGGGAATATGGCTTTTCAGGAACTGCCCGAGAGGAACCACCTCGGCCGGGTCCGTCAGCAGCAGATCCTTGAACGACTGCTCGAACCCGCCGGTGTGGGTCATGAGGTTGCGCATCGTGACGGGCCGTCCCGCATGCGGCGGAATCGTGAAGTCGAGATAAGCGTTGACGTCGCGGTCGAGGTCGATCCGTCCTTGCTCGACCTGCTGCATGACCGCGGTCCAGGTCACCAGCTTCGACACCGAGCCGGGCCGAAAGAGCGTGTTCTCAGGATCGAAGGCACGGCGAGTCGCGACATCGGCATAGCCGTAGCCCTTTTGCAGCAGGACCCGACCATCCTTGACCACCACCACGATTGCACCCGCCACGTCGCCCCGCTCGAGTGCGGAGGGTAGGTAGCCGTCCAGCCAGGCTTCCAGGTCCTCTTTGACCAGAGCGCGCGTGAGGGCGGCGCGGCGAACGCGGCCGACGATGGTTCCGATGAGCGAACAACACTCGCCGCCAGAGCCCAGCCCAATCCCGTCGGCCAAGTCTTGCCGCAGAGGGTTCGGGCGCCACGCACGGCAAGTCGTTCAACTGATGGGTCGCCAGACCGAGGCATCGGAGCGCTCCTTCTCGTCAGGACTTCGGCTTGCCGTGAGCGGCGGCTCTGCCCTTCCGTGCGGGCGGCCTGACCTTCGTCGGCTTGACCGGCGGCAGCGCGTCGTCCGGCGGATTCCCGGGGCGACTCCGGTCCACAGCCTCGAAGAGCTGCGCTTCGGTCGACGAGCAGATGGTCAACACCTTGCAAGGCCCCTTGCTGATGGCGATGTAGGCATGGGGCATGCCGCTGTCGAAGTAGATCGATTCGCCCGCGTGAAGCCGCACTGGAGCGTAGAGCTGGGAATGAAGTTCCAGCGCTCCTTCCAGCACGTACGTGTACTCCTCGCCGGGGTGTCGAAGCATTTCGCTGTATGAATTCAGCGATCGCGCGCGGATCTCGCACAGCAGCGGGATGAACCGCTTGTCGAGCAATTCGCTCGCCAGGTACAGGTAGCTCGTCAAGTGTGTATCGACGCGCCTTCCGTCGCCGATCCTGAGAATGCTTCGGCGCCCGCTCGGCAACGCCACCGGCGACTTCGCGGCAGGCTTGAAGAGCACGCCCACGTCGATTCCGAGCCCGGTGCTGATCGCCTGGAGCTTGTCGTAGCTCAACGACATCTTGTCGTTTTCGACTTTGGAAATCGTTGAAACCGGCAGGCCGGTGCGGTGACCGACCTCGGCAAGCGTCAGTCTCTTCTGCAGACGCAGCGCCTTGAGCAGCGCACCCGGTCTTCCTTTGTTCGCCACGGCAATGACCCTCGACGTCGCGCGCGGAGTGACAGGCGACCCTCAGTCGGCCCTCGGAGCCATTGCGGTCGAACGCAGTATCGTCGCCGCAAGTTTCTCGGCGGCCTCGAGTGGCGTGCACGAAGTTTCATCGGCGATGCCGAAGACCTTCATGCACGTGTCGTAGATGTCCTCGACCATCCGCAACGTGTCCTGCTCGGAACGCCCGGTGACTTCTGCGGACCCGCTGATGACGCCGCCGGCGTTTGCAATGTAGTCGGGGACGAACAGCACGCCCCTGTCGCCGAGCAGTCGGCCGTGCGCATCCACGTCTTCCAGCTGGTTGTTGGCGCCGCCGCAAACGATGCGCGCGTTGATCAGCGGAATGGTCCTGCCATTGAGCACCGCGCCGATCGAGCAGGGTGCCAGGGCGTCCACGTCCAGGCCGAAGATCTCCTCGGTCGTGACGGCGGTCGCCCCGAACTTCTCGACGGCCAGGCTGACGTTGCCCTGGTTGATGTCGGCCACGTAGATGCGGACGTTGTCCTTGACCAGGTGGCGGGCCAGGTGTCGACCGACGTTTCCAAAGCCAAGGATCGCAACCGACTCGACCTTGCGGCCGAGTTTCCTGTGTGCTGCCGCGAGCAGCGCGCGATAGACGCCGTAACCGGTCAGCGGCGAAGTGTCCCCGCTCTTGCCGGGCAGCCCGGTGACGTAGGGGGTGACGCGGCTGATGACGGTCATGTCCGACGGCGTCATGCCGATGTCCTCGGCACAAATGTACTTGCCGCCCATGCGTGCAACGCAGCGACCGAATGCCTCCAGCAGCGCGTCCGTCTTGAGCGACCTTCGGGTCGCCGATGATCACGGACTTGCCGCCACCGAAAGGCAAGCCCGCGAGCGCGCTCTTGTAGGTCATCGCCTTGCTCAGGCGCAATACGTCGCGCAACGCATCACCCGAGTTGTCGTAGGGGAAGAATCGAATGCCTCCCCCTGCCACGTATCCTCGAGAGTCGTGGATGGCGATGATGGACCTGAGCCCGGTCGCCTGGTCGCTGAAATAGCTGACCTGCTCGTGCTGACTGAATTCCGGATGTTCGAACAGGCCCACGGGTTTCCTTTATTTCCGGCGATCCAGTCCCGTCGGCACCCGCTGACGGTGCGGGCAAGGAGATCCAGCCGCGATATCGAAACGCAAACTGTTTCGACTCCGGTCGAGAGTTTTCTATATCAGAAAAACTTTGTCAATATAGAGACAAGGGCGCGTGATTGCGCGCACTGTGCCAGGTGCCGGCACCGGCGCTTGCTCGCACGGCAGCCGCTCTGGTGCAGGGGCAACCGTTGCCGCAGGATGTCGCGCAAGGAGGGCTCGCTCGTCGAAAGCCTGTCGCCCCGGCGATTTGCACAAGCGCCGGCCGGCGTGGCGCGGACGACGGCGGGCGCCACGCACGGCAACGGACATAGGTGAGTTCATGGAACGCAGCGGCACCACGCTCGGAGCCCTGATCAACCTGCTGCGCAAGAGTAACGGCTGGACGCTGCGCGAGATGAGCGAAAGGGTCGGCATCCCGCTCTCGACGCTGGCCAAGGTCGAAGCCGACAAGCTGTCGCTGACGTACGACAAGCTGCAGCAATTGACGGCGCGCGTCGGCATGACGATGACCGAGTTTCTCGGCCAGGCCGAATCGTCGCGCGCGGCGTCGACGCCGATGGTGACCGCTCGCCGCAGCCTGACCACGGACGGCAACTCGATCGTGGTCGAAACGCCGAACTACGACTACGAGTACCTGTGTGCCGACCTGCGTGAGAAGCGCATGGTGCCCATCGTCGCGCGGATCCGCGCGCACGACCTTGCCGAATTCGGCGAACCGGTGCAGCACAAGGGCGAGGAGTTCATCTACGTGCTCGAAGGTTCGATCGAGGTGCACCTGCAGTTCTACACGCCGGTGGTCCTGAGTGCGGGCGAAGGCATCTACCTCGACAGCACGATGGGGCACGCCTACGTGGCGAAGGATTGCGAGAGCGCGCTGGTGCTCGCCGTCTGTTCCGGCGAGGACCCCAGCGAGTTGCTCAGCATCGTCGCCGAACACGAAGGCTACGGCCAGGGAGCGGCCTCCCCGGTCGCCGCGGCCGGCAAATCGGACGGCTGAATTCCGCCTGCGTGAGTCCCGCGGATCGTCGCTGCCGAACCGTCCTGCACCACGTTTCCCGCGAACAACGTCGAAAAGCCCGTTTCAACTCCCCGCTAACGCTCCGGCTGCCGCATTTTGGCACCTGAATTCCCTCGTGCGGCGGGCGACGTCTGGCGCGGCTGCGTGGATGCGCTTCCGCCAGGACGTACGTCGGTACGAGATTGCTGCCCGGCCGCACTCCCGTGTGCGGACGGTTGCCGATCGCCACCCTGACCGTCTCGTTGCGGTGCCGCGCCGTAATGCGGCGGCTCCCGTGCCTCGACCTGCGGCCGCGCTCCCTTGATGTCCATGCGGTGCTGCTCTCCGCGATCGCGCTCGTATGGCCGCGAGCTTTGACCACCCTCGTGTGCCGGCTGCTCTCGATCACCGCCACGGGCCCGTCGCTCCGGAGCCGCGCTGTATTGCGCAGGCTCCCGATCGCCCTCCTGAAGACGCGCGCTCTGGGCGTCCTCATGGCCGTGCGGTCGGCGATCGCGTTCAGTCGACCGTTGCCCTTGCGCGTCCGCATTGGGCAGCTGTCCCGGATAGCCCTGCCGTCGCTCCGGAGTTGAATTCATCGTCTCCTGCCAACGCGTCGGCACGCTCCGCTCTGCCTCGAACTCAGCTGGCGGTGCGCGATACAGGCTGGCGACCGTGATCGGGCTCGGCGCCGAGTTCGGGCGCGGCCTGTCGGCCGGTCGCTCGTCGAAGTGGTTCCAATAGTCGTCGCCGTGGTGGTCGACGACCAGCAGGTTGTTGTCGCGGAGCGTGTCCTCGTAGTGCGGCGGACGGTTGTAGTAGTGACCGGGCCGATGGCCGTGTCCGTACGCGGGTCGGTAGTGGCGCACCGGACACGGCGGATAGCGGCCGTAGACGTAGTTCGGATAGTAGTAGTGGTGATGGTAGTAATTGTCGGCGTCGTGATCGAAGACGTTGCCGACGATCAGGCCGGCGCCATACGCCAGCACGCCGGTGGCCACCATCTCGTCGGTGCCATCGCTTTCGGTCTCGATCTCTGGAGCCGGCGCATAGGCGGTCATCGGATCGTACTGCGGCACGTACACGACCTGGGGACTCGGCGGCGAGATCACGATGGTGTCCTGACCGCCCTGCTCCTGTGTCTCGACCGCCATCTGCGGCGAATCCTGCAGGTTGCCGGCTTCCTGCGCCTGTCGTCGCAACCGCTGCACGGCGGCCAGCACGCCTGCCTGGTCGTTGGTAAAGGCCTGTCCGAGCTCCGCGGTCCAGCCCATCTTCAGGCACATCTGATCCACGACCTGCCGGAACTGCATCAACGCCCGCATCGGCGGGGTGAATCCCGCCGCGGCGGCCGCCTGGTCGAGCGCCTTGTCGGCAAGATTCGGGTGATCGATCAGCCAGTTTCCCGCATCGAGCACTTCCTGCGGATTGGTGGCGGCCATCAACACCTGCGACAGCACGGGATCCGGGTACAGGGCGATCGGTGCGAGCAACGCTTCCATCGCCTCCGCCGTCCAGGTCTGCTGGTTCACGGTCAGCGGACGAGCGACCGGCATCGGGGCTGGCGCCGCACTCGCGGCAGGCGCGCTGGCCGTCGCGGCGACCGGCGGTGGCCTCGAGCCGCAGGCTGCGAGCGCGCTGACGAAGCCCGCGGCCAGCGCGAGCAGCCAGACCCGGGATCGACAGCGATTGCATCCCATGGCGGACTTCTCCGTGTCAGTTCACCCCACCTCATCCGCGACCCGTAGCCGGAGACCCGAGCGTCCCGGGCAGCCTCATTATCCGCTCAACGCACGACCCCGCGATCCGTGCACAACTCTGACCGAGTCGTCCGCATGCTGTCGCCAAATGGAAACACTCTTGTCACTGCCGGCACGTTGTGACTGACGGATAATCCGCGTGTCGCGACGGACGAATGGCGGACCGCTCGCGACGAGGGACGAGCGGGAGAAACGCGATGAGCTGGGCAGACACTGTGAAAGCGACGGCGCTCGCCGCACTGGCCGAACGCGTGGCATCGCCCGGCCGGATGATCGCGGACGCGCCGTGGATCTGGAATCCTCATGAGGTCTGGCTGTCGCGCGCCAGGCGGCCTCGCAAACTCGCCGCCCAGTCCTCGCTGAACGACCCGGCGACCCCTTCGCACCAGGCCATGGTGCGTCACGACTGACTGCCGGCCAGCATCGACGGGTGCCAGCTGACGACCCGGTCACGCCCCGCGGCCTTGGCCATCATCAACGCCCTGTCGGCTCGGTCGATCGACTCCTCGACGCTGATCGCCGGCTCGAGCAGCGCCAGTCCGAATGAAGCCGTGGCGCGAATCGGCCTGCCTTCCCCGCCGACGACGAATGACACCTGGCCTAGCCCCTCGCGTACACGCTCGATCAGGTGCTGTGCGTTCATCGGGTCAATTCCGGGCAAGGAGATCAGGAACTCGTCGCCGCCGTAGCGGAACACCTTGTCGTAGGGCCGCAGATGTCCGACGAGATACTCCACGGTACCGGCAAGGATCTTGTCGCCGACAGTGTGCCCGTGCGTGTCGTTGATTTCCTTGAGGTGGTCCAGGTCCATGAAGACGACGCAGCAATGCTCGACGTTCCGTTTCGCCAGCTCGCGCCACTCTCGCAGCTCGGGCAGCAGACGAGCCCGGCCGTAGGCGCCCGTCAGCGCGTCACTGCTGCGCAAGATGTCCTGCACCTCGTGCCTGAGCGAGTCGAGTTCCAACCGCAAGCGCGTGCTGGCGACAACCAGTTCGTCGAACTCCGCCGGCACGATCGGCGTACCGCCCATGGAATCGCGTAACAGGCGGCCCGCAATGGCATGCGCTCGCTGGTGTTCCGCCTCCATCGCCCCGAACATCGCCTGCTGCCGTAAATCGGCGGATGCCTCGGCGTAATACCACTGGCCGAAGCGACAGTTGTGGTGCGCGCCCTCGGCAAGCTCGCGTGGATCGCACGGCAGCTGGCAGACGATGGTGCGAATGAGATTCTCGTACCATTCGAGATGATCGTGCACCGCCTGCTGCAGCTGCAGCAGCGTGGTCCGCAACGCGGCTGTGTTCATCCTGAACATCGCACCGACCGCTCTGACCAGATCCTGGCTTCAGGCTGCCACGACGCGCGCCCGCACGCCATTCGGAACCATCGCTATGCGGTCCGCCAATCGTCGCCAAGGCTGCAGTGAGACGAGCCGCCAGTCGATTGGCCGCCGATACCGTCCATTCGTTTGTTAGTCTTGGTTTGCCGGACCCTGCGGCAACCACCCGCAGCCGGACGGCCCGGCGTACGAGCGTTAGGACGGCAGTTCTTGATGTCCACCCAAGCCGAGGAAGATCCATCCCAGTTCGAGCATTGGCGCCGCGCCACGCTCGCGCCGTTCGAGCACCGCGCGTTCGCGCTGTTCTGGTGTGGCTCGCTCGTGTCTTCGTTCGGCGGCATGATCCAGACCGTCGGCGCCTCGTGGCTGATGACGACGATCGCGCCGTCGGCCGATCAGGTCGCGCTCGTGCAGACGGCTGGCACGCTGCCCTTCTTCTTCCTGTCGCTGATCGCCGGAGCCCTGGCGGACACGCGCGATCGCCGGAAGATCATGCTGGCTTCGCAGTTCTTCACGCTGATGGCTTCGGTCGTGCTCGCGGCGATCACGCTCGCGGGCGCCATCACGCCATCGCGGCTGCTGCTGCTGACGTTTCTGGTCGGTTGCGGCACGGCCGTCCTGGCACCCGCCTGGCAGGCATCGATCGGCGATCTCGTGCCGCGCACCCAGATTGCACCGGCCGTCATGGCCAACGCCGTCGGCTTCAACCTGGCCCGCAGCCTCGGCCCGGCGATCGGCGGCGCAATCGTCGCAGCGGCCGGAGCCGCCGTCGCGTTCATCATCAATGCGGCCTCGTATCTCGGCATCATCGCGACGCTGCTCTGGTGGCGGCCGCAACGTGCGCGGAGCGAACTCCCGCCCGAGCCGCTGGCCTCCGCCATCGCCGGTGGCCTGCGCTACGTCGGCCTGTCGCCCCACGTGCTCGCGATCCTGCTGCGCTGCGCGTTGCAGGCGATTCCCATCGCAGCCGTCACCGCGCTGATGCCGATCGTCGCGCGCGATCTGCTCCACGGCGGCGCCCTGACCTACGGCGTGCTGCTGGGCGCCTTCGGGATCGGCGCCATGCTCGGCGCACTTTCGAGCGCCACGCTGCGCAGCCGATTCACGAGCGACACGCAACTCAGGGCGCTGTCGGCCCTGGCGTGCGTCGCGATGATCGCGATTGGCCAAAGCCGCTCGACGGCCTTGACGCTGCTCGCTCACATCCTCGCCGGATCCGTGTGGACCCTGGGCTTCGCCAACTTCAACATCGCCGTGCAGCTTTCCTCGCCGCGCTGGGTCACCGGACGCATGCTGGCGACCTACCAGACCATCGCGTTTGCGGGCATCGCGCTCGGCAGCTGGTTCTGGGGCCAGTTTGCCAGCGCACAGGGCGTGCGCGAGTCGCTCACGCTGGCCGGATTGTCCGCGCTGGTCTCGCTCGCGGCCGCGCGCTGGCTGCCGGTCTCGGTGGCCCCGCTCGGCTCGCTGGATCCTCGGGCCCGGGCCGAGCTGAACCCGCCCAGCGTTCCGATTCACCCGGCGTCGGGGCCGATTGTCGTGACGATCGAATACCGCGTCCTGCCGGAACACGCAGCGGAGTTCGTCTCGGTGATCAACGATCTGGGCCGGGTCCGACGTCGCGACGGCGCGCGTGGGTGGTCGGTGTGCCAGGACATCGACGAGACCGACCTATGGATCGAACGGTTCGAGAGCCCGACGTGGACCGATTACCTGCGCTGGCGGACCCGGCCTACGGAATCCGACCATGCGATCCGCCAGCGAATCGGCCGGTTGATCGTCGGCGAGCACGGCCGCGTGCGCCGGTTCGTCGGACGACCGCCGGGCGCGGAACCGATCGGCACGATGCCCGAGCAGGCGCCGAGTGTGGCGGGCGGTGGCGGCCGGAGTGTCGATCCCAACCTGCACGGCGGACTGCATTGACCGCGGTCGGGATCCGGCACGACATCCCGAAACTGCCGGGCCTGGCCTCATCGCACAGCCGCGACGACCATCGTCGGATCGACGTCGGCCGCCCATGCCAGCATGCCTCCTTCGAGATTGATCGCCACGGCCACTCCTCCGCGCAAGGCGATGCTGCACGCCGTGAGACTGCGCGCCCCGCTGCGACAGATGAACGCCGGCAGCGCATCGGCCGGAATCTCACGCAATCGTGTGGCCAGCTCGGCCACGGGGATGTTCACGGCGCCTTCGAGGTGGCCGGTCTTGAACTCTCGAGGTTCGCGCACGTCGACGATGAAGGGAGTGGACGCTGCCGATTCCAGCCTTTCGTTCGAATGCTCGCCGCTCAGCCACGCCTGAAGCTCCACAGGCCGCAGTCGACGCACGCGCTCCTGCATCGTCGTCGCGTCGCAAAGTCCTGACGGCGGATCGGCCGGCGCGACGATCGTCGGCCGATCGCCGCAGACGGCGCAATCGCGGCGGCGCTCGAAATGAAACTCGCGCATCGTGAGTTCGAGCGCGTCGTACACGAGCAATCGCCCGCTGAGCGGCTCGCCCGCACCCACGATGAGCTTGATCGCCTCCGTCGCCTGCATCGCACCGACGACACCCGGCAGCACGCCGAGGACACCCGCATCGGCACAGTTCGGCACGAGGCCCTCGGGCACTTCCGGGTACAGGCAGCGATAACAGGGGCCGCGCCCGGGCACATAGGTCATCAGCTGGCCTTCGAAGCGATGGATCGCAGCGGACACGAGCGGCTTGCGCAGCAGCACACAAGCGTCGTTGACGACGTATCGCGTCGGAATGCGATCGGTGCCGTCCAGGACGATGTCGTAATCGCGCAGCAGGTCCATCACCGTCGCGGCGCGCACTTCGACATCGTGCGCGCGAACGTCGATGTGCGGATTGAGCGCGAGCAGGCGCTCGCGCGCCGCCTCGACCTTCGGACGCCCGACGCTCGCGCTGTCGAACAACACCTGGCGCTGCAGGTTCGATGCGTCGACGCGATCATGATCGGCGATCCCCAGCGTACCGACGCCGGACGCCGCGAGATACAGCGCGGCCGGCGATCCGAGGCCGCCGGCTCCGACGACCAGCACACGCGCGGCCTTCAGCTTTTCCTGCCCCGAGGCTCCGACCTCCTCCAGGCTCAGGTGTCGCTGATACCGGTCGCGTTCGGCGGCGGAGAGTGTCGTCGGCATCCTCGCGTCAGCCCCCGCTGAGTGCGCAGATCAGGTGCAACGTGTCGCCACGTTCAAGCCGATGGTCGAGCCGTTCGACCGCGTCGGTGTTGACGTACAGGCGGATGTGCGGCCGGATGCGGTCCTGTTCGTCGATCATGCGAAACCGCATGCCTGGGTAGCGTCGGTCGAGGTCTGCGAGCGCCTCGCGGACTGTTTCGCCTTCCGCCGCGACGATCGCCCGGCCGTCCGTGTACGAGCGTAGCGGACTCGCGACGCGAGTCGTGACGGCGGTTCGCTCGCTGACGCTCACCCTCTGTCCCCTAGCCGTTGCCCCACGTCACCGAGAACACCTGCGGAAGATGTCGCGCGAGACACTTCCAGGACGACCCTTCGTTGCGGCTCGCCCAGATTTCCCCGGAAGTCGTGCCGAAATACAGCCCGAGATTCTTCACCTCGCCGTCCGCGCACATCGCCTGGCGCAAGACGGTGAACCATCCTTGCTTGCGCGGCAGGCCGCTGTCGAGACGCCGCCACGACTTGCCGCCATTCGCCGTCGCGTAAACGGCCGGCTTGCCGTCGACCGACGTGCGCGGCCAGACCGTCGTGCCGTCCATCGGAAAGACCCACGCCTTGTCCGGATCGGCCGGGTGCAGGACGATGGGGAAACCGATGTCGCGAATCCTGCGCGGCATCGCATCGCCGATGCGCGACCAGCGTTCACCGGGCCGGTCGAGTCGATAGATGCCGCAGTGGTTCTGCTGATACAACCGGTCGGGCATCGACGGATGCATCTCGACGCAGTGCGGATCATGGCCGTACTGCGGATCGGGATCGGGATTGAAGTCGGCCGCACAACCTGCGTTCAGCGGCTTCCAGTCGGCACCCGCATCGGTCGATTCGAAGACGCCGCCGCTCGACACGCCGAGATAGAGATGTCGGGCATCGCGCGGATCCACGCGCACCGAATGCAGCAACTGTCCGATCGGCGAACCTTGCCCGACGATCCACGTCGAGTGCAGCGGATGGTCGTTGAACCCGGCGACGGGTTGCCAGGTCTCGCCTGCATCCTCGCTGCGAAAGAGCCCGGCGGGTGACGTGCCGGCGTACCAGGTGCCGCGTTCGCTGGCATGACCGGCCGTCAGCCAGAACACGGCATCGACTGCCTTGGGCGCCTCGCCTTCGCCGGTCCTGCGGAACGCCGGCGGCTGGCTCGCTTCCTTCCACGTCCGCCCGCGGTCGTTCGAGCGGAACACGGTCGGACCGAGGTGTCCCGTCTTCGCCGCCACGAGCACGACTTTCGGATCGCGCGGGTCCTGCACGACGTGATGAATGATGTGGCCCAGGAACTGCGGCCCGACGAGCCTCCAGTCGCGGCGACTCGCATTACCGCGCAAGGCAAAGAGACCCTTGCGTGTCCCCACCCAGAGTGTGCTGGCCATGGGCGCAAAGCTTGCAATATTTGCGGCCGGCGTCAACAGGCGAGAGGCGCCGTACCGGCACTGTGCCCCGGCTCGGCTGGGCTTGGCTGCATGGAGGGCGACAGACGAGGGGACCGCAACGCCAGGGACCCATGCAGCTCCGTTGCCGCACGGCGCGCACCGGGCGTAGCATCCGCCCGATCCCACTTTCAGTTCGGCAGGATTTCGACGCCCACTTCGGAGGCATCATGAAAATCCTTTCCTCGCTGTGTCTCGTGGCGTCGTTCTCGCTCGTGACGCTCACTCCGGCGTCTGCCGGCAGCGTGGCCTACAAGGGCAAGGTCGCTGAACAGCCCGCGCAACCTCCGGAGGTGGCGTATTCGTACTACTGCTGGGCGAGGTCGCAGGACGGCACCGAGTACCGGACGGCAGTTACGTCCGAGCCGACGCCGCACGACAAGGATTTCACGGCCAGGGCGAAACAGGCCTGGGTCAAGCACCTCACCGAGGACCTGGGCTTGAGCAAGTTCAACGCCCGTTGCGGCGAGGGCCCGACGTCGACTGTGTCGACCTGGGCCACGGATTCACCAAATACCAAGCACGTCGACTGGCACTATCAATAGACGCGGGGTTTCCAGGAGCCGCACGTGGAGTTCGAGCGCCTGTGCGCGCGAATTCCGGTCGCGGCAAGGTCGCGGGAGCGGCGGTTGCTGACCGGCGCGACCAATCAACGCTCGCGCGTCATCACCATGTGCACGTCACCAAGCGCGCGCTCGGCGAAGCCCGCCTCACAGTAGGACAGGTAGAACTCCCACATCCGGATGAAGGTGTCCGGGTAGCCGAGCCTGCGCACTTCGTCGAGGCGGGCGTGAAAGTTGCGCCGCCACGCCGCGAGCGTCGTGGCGTAGTGCGGACCGATGTCTTCGAGGTGCACAAGCCGGAGGTCGCTTGCCGCGGCCATGGCGGCCGTCAGCGCGCCCACCGACGGGATGCAACTGCCTGGGAAGATGTAGCGCTTGATGAAGTCGACCTCGTCCCGGGCGCGCTCGTAGTGCCAGTCGGCGATGGTGATCGACTGCAGTACCATCCGCCCGTCGCGCGTCAACAGGTCCGCCGATCGGTGGAAGAAGTCGCCGAACTGCCGGTGACCGATGGCCTCGATCATCTCGATCGAGACGAGCCGATCGTAGCGGCCCCGCAAGTCGCGGTAGTCCTCGAGCAGGACGGTGATGCGATCCTCGAGGCCAGCGGCTCGCACACGTTCGCGGGCGAGCTCATACTGGCATGTCGAGATCGTGGTCGTCGTCACGTGACAGCCGTAGCGGCCGGCGGCATGCAGGGCAAAGCCGCCCCAGCCGGTACCGATCTCGAGCACGTGGTTCGCCGGGCCGAGTTCGAGCTTGCGGCAGACGAGATCGAGCTTCGCGCGCGAGGCGTCGGCGAGGGTCATGTCCGAGCGCGCGAAGAGCGCGCACGAGTACATCATGGTCTCGTCGAGCATCAGCTGGAAGAAGTCGTTGCCGAGATCATAGTGCGCGGCGATGTTGCGCCGGCTGCCGGACCTGGAGTTGCGGTGCAGCCAGTGCGCGGCGCGGCGCAGCGGTGCGGAGAGCTTCGCGAAGCCGCCCTCGAGCGAATCGAGGGCCGATCGGTTGGCGAGCATCAGGCGTAAGAGCGCAGTGAGATCCGGCGTCGCCCAATGGCCGAGCATGTACGACTCGGCGGCGCCGACCGAGCCGCCATAGGCGAGTTCCGCGTAGAACGACGGGTCGCGCACTTCGATGGCGGCGGCCATGCCCGCGGCCGCGCCGCGAAACTCCTCAACGGCATCGCCCTCATGCACGCGCAGCGAGCCGCACTCAAGCGCCGCGAGGCGCCCGAGAACCAGCCGCTTCGCCGCTGTACCAAGCAGGTTCGGGCGGGGCCCGGTCGGCGCGAGCTCGATCAGGGTCGTGTCGTTCATGTGCGTCGCTCCTCGGCCCGGGCGGCCGGGTGGGCGTGAAAGGGAATGCGCGTCAGCCACAAGCGCAAGGCCTGCCAGTAGATCCTGCGGAGAATATTGAGTGTGGCGAACGGGTACCGCGCCAGCGTCCAGGCGAGGCTCGCACCGCTGATCTCGCGACGCTCGAGCGCGAGGGCCGCGTCGAACACCTGCTCGCCGTCGCGGCGGTTCACCATGCGCACGCGCAGGGTTGCGCCAGGCTCGCTGAAGGTCCAGTCGTAGTCCTGGTCCATGGGCATGAATGGCGATACGTGGAACCGCTTGCCGAAGCAGAAGCGCAGTCCATCGCCGTCGCGGGTTCCGGTCGTGGCGGGCAGCACGTAGGCATGACGCTCGCCCCAGGGCGTGTTGGTGATCTCGGCGACGACCGTTTCGACGGCCTGCCCGTCGGGGTCGTAGCAGTAGTAGAAACTTACCGGGTTGAAGCAATGTCCCCAGGTGCGCGGCTGGGTGAGGAGGCGCACCGGGCCCGCGGGGCGCCGACCGGTCTCGGCCTCGACGCGGTCGCGCAGGGCGGTGTCGAGCGGGACGGCGGCGTCGCCGAGGTAGTCGGCGCGGCGCAGCCACGCGAGCGCAGGACGCCGTGTCGACCACAACCACCGGCCGCGGAACACCTCGTCCAGTTCCGCGAGGTCGAGCCACGCGTAGCAGAGCGGGTAGTCGAACGCGTGCGCCACCGGCTTGCGCCGGTGGTGGCTAAGCCGACCGGCGTAGAGCGCGCTGTGCATGGTCGTCCCGGAAATGCCCGACGGCGGCGAGCGCGCTCGCGACCCCGTCCTCGTGGAAACCGTTGCGCAGCCACGCGCCGCAGTAGTACGTGGCCCGTGAGCCGTCGATCTCGCGGTGGCGGGCCTGGGCGGCCACCGACGCCGGGGTGTAGAGCGGGTGGTGATAGGTGATGCGCTTGATGACGCGGTCCGGGTGGATCGCATCGGTGTGGTTCAGCGTCACCAGCAGCGGCGTCGGCGTGTCGAGGCGCTGCAGGATGTTCATGTGGTAGGTGAGCGCCACCGGGCCGCCGTCGGGCCGCACGTGGTAGTTCCACGCAGCCCAGGCAAGCCGGCGGCGCGGCAGCAGGCGTGCATCGGTGTGCAGCACCGTCTCGTTCGTCTGGTACGGGATCGCGCCCAGCACTTCGCGCTCGGAATCGCTCGGGTCGGTGAGCAGCGCGAGCGCCTGGTCGCTGTGGCAAGCGAGGAAGACGGCGTCGAAGCGCACCGCCTCGTGTCCGCGAGGCTTCACGAGCACGCCGCCCGGAAGGCGCCGAACCTGGTCCACCGGGGTCGCGAGGTGGATGCGGTCGCGAAAAGGGGCCGTGAGCCTCTCGACGTAGCGTGCGGAGCCGCCGCGGATGGTGCGCCACGTCGGCCGGTCGTTGACGGTGAGCATCCCGTGGTTGTGCAGGAAGCGCACGAAGAAGCGTGCCGGGAATCGCAGCATCGACGCCGGGTCGGTCGACCAGATCGCCGCCCCCATCGGTAAGACGTAATGGTCCACGAACGCGCGGCCGTAGCGGCTGCGCGCGAGGAACTCGCCGAGCGGAAGCTCGCCGCCGGGCTCGTGGAGCAGGCGCGGTGCCTCGCGGTTGAATCGCAGGATGTCCCGCACCATGCCGAGGAACGACGGTCGCAGCAGGTTGCGCCGCTGCGCGAAGAGCGAGTTGAGCGACGTGCCGTTGTACTCCAGCCCGGCCGCCTCGTCGCGAACCGAGAAGCTCATGCTGCTTTCCTGGGACGCGACGCCGATCTCGTCGAGGAGCGCGATGAAGTTCGGGTAGGTGCGGTCGTTGAACACGATGAAGCCGGTGTCTACGTGCCAGGTTCGGCCGCGCATCTCGACTTCGTGCGTATGGGTGTGGCCGCCGACGTGGTGGCCCGCCTCGAACACCGTGACGTCGTGGTCGCGGTGGAGTTCGCGGGCGGCGACGTTGCCCGCGATGCCGGCGCCAACGACCGCAACCTTCACGGCTGCCTCCGCAGGCCGTGGCGCCCGGACTCGAGAATCGACGGGGGCACCGGCCGCAGGTCATGCACGATGCCGAGCGCGGCGAGCAGCCGGAGGCCGTACCAGCTCAGGTCGAATTCCCACCAGTAGAAGCCCTGGCGCGCGGCGCCGGGGTAGCGATGGTGGTTGTTGTGCCAGCCTTCGCCGAAGGTGACGAGTGCGAGCAAGAGATTGTTGCGAGAGTCGTCGCTGGTCGCGTAGCGCCGCGTGCCCCAGCAGTGGGCCAGCGAGTTGATGACGAAAGTAGAGTGAAACAACACCACGGTCGAGATGCAGAAGCCCCACACGACCAGCTGCGTCGGGCCGGTGTCTAGCGACGGGTGGACGGCCTCGAGCCAGGCGCCGAGCGCCCATAGCGCCACGAGGAGCGCGGCCGGCACGGCCACGTCGTAGCGGTCGAGCCAGCGGAGCTCCGGGTATCGCGCGAGGTCGCGGACCAGGCGCGTGCGCGTGGCGAAGTTCTCGCGCGCCAGGAACCAGCCCATGTGGCTCCGGAGGAAGCCTTCCTGCCGGGCCGAGTGGACATCTTCCGGCCGGTCGGAGTGGGCGTGGTGGTGGCGATGGTGCGCGGCCCACCACAGCGGCCCGCGCTGCACGGCGGAGGCGCCGAGCACGGCAAACACGAACTGCCAGCCACGCGACGTGCGGAACGCGCGATGCGAGAAGTAGCGATGGTAAAAGGCGGTGATCGCGAACATGCGTACCGCGAAGAGGGCGGCCGCGAGCGCCGCCGCAAACGGGCTCCAGCCGGTCCAGATCGCGCCCAGACAACCGAGATGCAGTGCGACGAACGGGACGACCCGCGGCCAGTCGATGCCGCGCGGGTCGCCGCGCTGCTGGTCGCCCTCGGCGGAGCTGTCCACCCAGCGGCGCAGCGCTACGGCGAGGCGGGCGCTCACGGCTTGCCTCCGCGCGCCTGCGCAGGTTCCGGCCAGCGTTGCGGCACCTTGCGCAGCTTCGACACGTCGTAGCCCATGGCTGCGACGAAGTCGGTGAGGCGTGCGTAGTCGGCCTCGCTCAGCTGAGGTGTGCGCGCCATGATCCAGACGTAATCGCGCGCCTCGCGGGCGATCACTGTCTGGCCGTAGTCGTCGGACAGGTAGGCGATGCGGTAGTCAGCCTTGATCGGCCACACGAACCGCATTCCCCACACCGCATTCGAGGTCCGGTCCACCACGAATCCGCGCGGCGTATAGAGTCGCTCCGGCCCGTCGTAGCCGCGTGCGCGGAACGTGAAAGTCGTGGCGACCGTGCCGTCGGGCTCAAGTCTGTAGGACTCGACCGCGTTCCAGGCGTCCCGCTCGATGTACGTGGGAATGGACGCGATCACGTACCAGTCGCCCATGAACCGCTCGAGATCGACGTGGTGCACGACGGGTACCGGCGGACGCGGCACGGCGCTGCAGCCGGCGAGAACGAGGGCCGCAACCGCGAAGAAGATCTGCCTGTGGGGCATGCGATGAACGCTCACCAGAGTTCGTAACGCAATGTCCGACCGCCCGGCGTCGGCGCCTCGAGGGCGACCCAGCGGCCGTCGGCATACCAGAGATCGATCTGCAGGTTGGGGGCCGACAGCCGATGGCGGGTCGCCGCGACGCTGCGTCCTGCGACCTTGACCCATTCTGTCCCCCGTTCCGCGACGCTTACCGGCACCAGCTCGCCCGTCTGCGAGTTGAGGAGACGGGTCGCGTGGAGGATCCGCGGGTCCCAGTACGCAAAGCTCATGACGCAGCCGGACAGGCGCGCGTCACCGGACGGACCGTCCACCACCATGGTGTCGTCGTACGCCACCGCGGCCACTTCCTCGACTCGGCCATTGGTCTCGGTACGGGACTCGAGTTCGTCGAGGCAGGCGCCGCGCCAGCGCTCGCGCGCGGTGTGCCGGTAGCTGTAGGCATTCAGCAGCAGGAACCGCACGTCGAACTGCGCGCGGCTCTCCACCTCGGTCGCCGCGCCGTGCTCGCGCACGATGTAGCGGTGCCAGCCGACTTCCTTCCCGTCGAGCAGCACCCGGAAATTCCACTCTCCGCCTGCAGCCGGCGCGGCCGCGCTAGAGGCGGCGGCCGGGGCCACGACCAGCAGCGTGGCGAGCAGCGCGATGCCGCGCAGCGGCGCGAGCCAGGTCGAGTCTTCCATCACCCAAGGGCCTCCGTCGCGGGGCGCTCGAACAGGTAGTGGCTTACCCACCATTCCTGGCCGTTGCGGTGGCCGAAGAGCTCAGCGCAGGCCATGAAGAACACGCGCCAGCGCTGCAGCCACTGCGGCGCGGCCTGCCCGTACGTCGCAGCGAGCACGTCGAGCGCAGCCTCGCGCCGCGCGTCCAGGTTCGCGAGCCAGGCGTTCGCCGTGCGTTCGTAGTGCGTGCCGTCCCAGCGCCAGCGGGCGAGGAAGCGCAGACGGTCCTGGAAGCGCAGGGCGAGGTCGTCACTCGGCATCATGCCGCCGGAGAAGAAGTGACGGCTCATCCAGTCGGACGACCCGCCATCCACGAACGCGTACGGCGTCGAGCGATGGCAGAACACGTGCATGAGGAACCGACCGCCGGGCACGAGCCAGTCGTGCGCGCGGCCGAAGAGCGTGCGCCAGTTGCGCATGTGCTCGAACATCTCGACCGACACGATGCGATCGTAGCGGCCGGGGGCGGTGAACCGATTCATGTCAGCCGTGATCACCTGGACGTTAGTCAGGTTTCGGTGGCGCGCCTCGGATTCGATCCAGGCGCGCTGCGAGGACGAATTCGAGACGGCCGTGATACGACTGCCGCGGTAATGCGCCGCCATCCACAGCGTGAGCGAGCCCCAGCCACAGCCCAGCTCGAGGATCTCCTGGCCGTCCGCCAGTCCGGCGTGCTCGCAGGTTGCCGCAAGTGCGCGAGCCTCGGCTGCCTCGAGCGTCTGCGTGCCTTGGGGCCACCAGGCGCTCGAGTACTTGAGGTTCGGTCCGAGCGCGAGACAGAAGAAGCGCGCGGGCACTTCGTAGTGCTGCTCGTTTGCGAGGTGCGGCGCCGGCGCGAGCTCGGCAGCGTCCATAGCCGCGACGAAGGCTTCGGTCGCGTCCGCGGCGCGCTCGCAGTCGCCGGCCGCGATCTCGCGCAGTCGCTGCTCGCAGAGCCGGCGGATTCCGGCGCGCACGACGGCGTCCGGAACGAGGCCCTGTTCGACCCAGTCGATGACGTGGCGGATGGCCTGGCTCATGTGGCGTGCTCCTCGGAAGGCAGAGTGGTTGCGAGGAGGCGCACGCCGTCCTCCAGATCGACGCCGAGCGGGATCGCGCCGTCGATCTCTTCCCAGCGCACGCCGAGCCTCTCGAGTAGCGGCATCACCACGTGGCGGGTCACGCTCTCGATGGAATGCAGCGACAGCGCCTCGTCGTAGACGTCGTCGAGGCTCTGTTCGTCCAGGCCAGCGATCGCGGCCGCCGTGCGGTCCCGGTAGTCGGACGAGGGGCTGCCCATGGCGTCCGGTGCGCGCGACTCACGGGGATGCCCCGATCGAAGAGCGCCAGCACCCGCCCGACCAGCTCGACGTGCGCATGTGTGTAGAGCCGATGACCGGAAGGGGTACGCACCGGGCGCAGCAAGCCATAACGGCACTCCCCGGCGCGCAGCGTGACGGTGCTGTCGCCGGTCAGGGCGGATACGGTGCGTATCGGAAACTGCTCCCGGGTGGGCATTGTCCGGCCATCGGGTCTTACTAATGTTGTACGTAAGCTATACAAACTGTCGTCTAAAGTCAAATACACCTATACATATATTGTACACCCTAGGGCAGGCTTGATGGTCGACGACCGGGTTGAAGCTGATAGTTCGCGCTCGGTGACGTGCACATGGTGATGACGCGCGAGCGTTGGTTGGTCGCGCCGGTCAGCAACCGCACAGCCGCCGGGCCGGCCAGCATCAATCGATCAGCGATTTGCCGCCCGTACGGATCCTGCCTAGACTTTCTGCATCACGCGGGCGTCGTATAGTGGCAATACCTGAGCTTCCCAAGCTCAAGACGAGGGTTCGATTCCCTTCGCCCGCTCCATTCCCACCCGCCTGTATCGACGATAGCGGCCAGCACGGAAGTCGGCCCAGGGTGGCGACCTTCTGCCAAGCGGTCACGGAACCTTTCGCGACACCGCGCGTGAGCGATCGTCAGCTTGGCCTAACGACGGTGCCTCCCAAGCTACAGTTCTACCGTTGAACTACACCCGCGCCGGCCGGGCTCTAGGGCCCGGCCTCGCTACCGGGCAAGCAAGTTGACCGCGGCCGTGGAATCCCGGACCGTGCAGCGGCATGACCGCCGTGCAGTTCCGCAACACCGACGTCCGCCTGTCCGAGACCCTGCGCGCGACCGGCCTCGCAATCGACGGCGATCGCGTCACGCTACGGCGCCTGCTCGAGATCGTCGGCGAGCAAGGGCTGCTCGTGTTCTGCGCGATCCTCGGCATGCCGTTCATGTTGCCCGTGACCATCCCGACGATGAGCGTGGCGCTCGGCACGCCGATGCTGCTGATCGGCATCGCGGTGATCGTGAACCGTGTTCCGTGGCTGCCGGCCCGGCTGCTCGACCACGCGCTGCCAGGCGACACGGTGCGACATGTGCTCGAGCGCGGGTCGCGCACGGCCGCGCGATTCGAGCACCTCGTGCGCCCGCGCTGGCTCTGGCTCACCTCGGCTCCGGCGCTTAACAGCGTGCACGGCCTCGCGATCGTCTGCGGCGTGCTGGTGCTGATGGCCCCGCTGCCGCTGGTGCCCCTCGCGAACACCTTGCCTGCGCTCGGCATCATCCTGCTGTCGCTCGGCTTGGCGGAGCGCGACGGAGTGGTGATCGCTCTCGGTTATGCAGCCACGCTGTTCGCGACCTTGTTCGTCGGCTCACTGCTCTATCTCGCGGTGGAGGCAGGCAGCGATCCGCAGGCGGCGTGGCAATCGATGCTGGCGATCGTGCACCGCGCCGCAGGCAACTGACGCGGCGCGTTGCGCGTTCAGTCCGACAGCTGCCACCCCTGCACTTTCGAAAAGCGGTCCGCGAGGAAGTCGACGAACGTGCGCACCTTGGCCGAGAGGTGTCGCCGGCTCGGATACACCGCGGCGATGGGTGAACGCGCCGGTTCGTAACCCGGCAGCAATCTCACGAGCCGCCCGGCGCGCACTTCCGGCGCGACGATGAAGTCCGGCTCGAAGACCACGCCGAGTCCTTCCACCGCGAGGGCCGCCAGCATGCGACCGTTGTTGGCGCGATGCCGGGGCGTGATGCGGACCGCGTGCTTCGCCCCGGCGGGAGTTTCGAACGACCACACGTTCGGCACCGGCACGTGCGTGTACGTCAGGCACTCGTGCTGCGCAAGCTCCTCCGGTGTCGACGGCGTGCCGCGCCGCGCGAGGTACGCGGGCGACGCGCAGCACACGGCGCGCGTCCAGCCGATGCGCCGCGAGACGAGACCCTGGTGCCCGATGTGGCCGATGCGGATCGCGAGATCGAACCCTTCCTCGACCAGGTCCACCGCGCGATCGGACAGGTCGAGATCGAACAGCAGTTGCGAATGTTGCGCGCTGAAGTCCGCGATCGCCGGCGCGAGGTAACGGACGCCGAACGAGACGCCGCAGGTGAGCCGCAGCGTGCCTTTCGGCGACACCGTGGCCGCGCGCACCGATGACTCGGCTTCCTCCAGGTCCGCGAGCAATTGCACGCTGCGCTCGTAGAACGCCTGGCCCGCTTCGGTCAGCGACAGCTTGCGGGTGGTGCGGTTCAGCAATCGCACGTCGAGGTGGGCCTCGAGCTCCGAGACCTGCCGCGAGACCGCCGACGTGGAGACGGATAGCCGCTCGGCCGCTCGCGCAAAGCTGCCGAACTCGACCACTTTCGCAAAGGCGTTGACAGCCAGGAATCGATCCATGGGCCTATTCTTTCCCAATCCGCAACAATCTATCAACCTGAAGCCTATTTATCACTCCGCTTGCCCGGATCAGGATTGGCTCACGGCACGGCCGAAGACCTGCTGTCCGAACGGACCCTACCAAAGATTAAGGAGTGATCGAATCCATGGCTATCCACGCTGACAATACCGCCCAGTCCCGCGCCGACCTCGGCGCCCTGGTGCTGCGCCTGACGCTCGGAACGATGTTCATTGCGCACGCGCTGCTGAAGATCTTCGTGTTCACGGTGCCAGGCACCGTGCAGTTCTTCGGTTCGCTCGGCCTTCCGGCCGCCGTCGCGTACTTCACGATCGCGGCCGAGTTGCTCGGTGGCGTTGCGCTGTTGCTCGGCGTCTATGCCCGATACGTCGCAATCGCGTTGGTTCCCATCCTGATCGGCGCAACTTGGGCGCATTTCGGCAACGGTTGGGTCTTCAGCGCGGCGAACGGCGGTTGGGAATACCCGGCGTTCCTGACGGTGGCGGCCATCGTGCAGTTCCTGGTCGGCGACGGGGCCTATGCGCTGCGCCGGTCGGAGACAGTCAGTCGGTCACGCGTCGCGTACGTCGCAGGCTGATCACTTTTCTGACCAATTTCAACGGAGATCGACACAAATGAAACTCTATTACGCCCCCGGTGCCTGCTCCCAGGCCCCGCACATCGCGCTGAACGAGGCCGGCCTGCCCTATGAGCTGGTCAAGGTCGACCTGGTGAAGCACACGCTCCCGGACGGCTCGGACTTCCGGGCCGTCAACCCGAAGGGCTACGTCCCGTTCGTCCAGCTGGACGACGGCACGTACCTTTCGGAGGCCAGCGTGATCCTGCAGTACATCGCGGACCAGAAGCCCGGCACCCTCGCGCCGGCGTTCGGGACAGCCGCGCGCTGGAAGCTCATGGAGTGGCTGGCATTCATCAGCACCGAAATCCACAAGGGTTTCGGGCCGCTGTGGAACCCGCAGACGCCGCCGGAAGTGCGCGAACGCGCGGTTCAGGCACTGGCCAACCGCTTCGCGCTGGTCGAGAAGACCCTGGTCTCGCAGCCGTACCTGACCGGCCAGGATTTCACGATCGCGGACGCCTACCTGTTCGTGGTGCTGAACTGGTCGAAGCTGCTGAAGGTGGACCTCACGCCGTGGCCCGCACTGCGAGCGTTCCAGCAGCGCGTTGCCGCGCGGCCCGCGGTGCAGAAGACGCTGAAGGCCGAAGGCCTGCTGAAGTAAGTACCCTCACCCGCGCTTTGCGCGACCTCTCTCGTAAACGGGAGAGGTGGAGAGACACATGACTCGCATGCCCACGTTGTTCCTGTCGCACGGCTCGCCGATGCATGCGCTCGATCCGGGCGCCGCCGGCGCCGCCTGGCAGGCAATCGCCGCTGCGCTGCCGAAGCCGCGCGCCGTGCTGATGGCCTCGGCGCACTGGGAGACGTCGTTGCCGATGTTGAGCGGTCGCGCGCAGCTCGAGACGATCCACGATTTCAGCGGCTTTCCCGCCGAACTCTACAAGGTGCGTTACGACGTGCCCGGGTCGCCCGAAGTCGCGCAACGCGCGACCGAGCTGCTGCGCGCCGCCGGCCACACGCCCGCGCTCAACTCGTGCCGCGGCATCGACCACGGCGCGTGGGTGCCGCTCAAATGGATGTATCCGGAGCGAGACGTGCCGGTGGTTCAGGTGTCGGTGCAGACATCGCTAGGCACGGCGCACCACCTGCAGCTGGGTGAGGCGCTGGCCCCGCTCGCCGACGAAGGCGTGCTGGTCATCGGCTCGGGCCACGTGACGCACAACCTGCGCGACTGGTTCGCGCACCACGCCGATCCGCAGCCGCTGGACTATGTCGTGCAGTTCTCGCAGTGGCTGCAGCGCACGCTTGCGGACGACGACCGGGAGGCGCTGGTCGACTACCGCGACCGGGCGCCCGACGCGAGCCGGGCGCACCCGACGGAAGAGCACTTCCTGCCGCTGTTCGTCGCACTCGGAGCCGGGGGCCGCGCGGCGCACGCGACCCTGGTGCACCATGCTATCGACGGGGCGGCGTTGTCGATGGACGCGTACCGCTTCGACGGCTGATTCCCCCCGCCCAGGCTGAAACCAGGGACGATACGGACAGCGACGTGCAGGCGTCCGACGATGACGAGCACGGCGGCGAAACCGTGACACTCGCATGTGGACTGCCCCGCGATCGGCCGCCGCGCGCCCGGTTCGAGGCCGCGAGCCCGCGCTCGCGACCATCTTGAGAGTATCGTGTTAACGGGACCCCCTGCGCGCGCCGCCGAATGAGCGCCGCGCCGGTCCCGCGCTCGGGCGCGACCGCCCCTGGAACGACCGACCCGGCGAGTGGGAGCCCGAAGCCGAGGAACCGCCATGGCCGTGCGGCCGAACGCCGAGATCGGGTGGCGCAGCCGCCCTGATGGCCGTGCGGTCGAGCGGCAGCACGCTGATCTTGCGGCCGAGCACGCGCTCGATGTCCCGCAGGCGATCCCGCTCGTCGTCGGCCACCAGCGACAGCGCCTGGCCCGTGGCCCCCGCGCGCCCGGTGCGGCCGATGCGGTGGACATAGTCCTCCGGCACGTGCGGCAGCTCGTAATTGACGACCTGCGGCAGTTCGCTGATGTCGAGTCCGCGCGCGGCGATGTCCGTCGCGACCAGCACCTGCACCTTGTATTCCTTGAAGTCCGCCAGCGCGCGCGTGCGGGCGCCCTGCGACTTGTTGCCGTGGATCGCGGCGCAGACGATGCCGTCGCGGCCGAGCTGCTCGGCGAGCCGGTTCGCGCCGTGCTTGGTGCGCGTGAAGACCAGCGTCTGCGGCGTGGCGCCTTCGCGCAGCAGGTGGCTCAGCACCGCCCGCTTCTCGCCCTGCGGCACCAGGTGCACGCGGTGCTCGACCAGTTCGGCCGGCGCATTGCGCGGCGCCACCTCGACGGTGAGCGGATTGTTCAACAGGCCGCTTGCGAGCGAGCGGATGTCCTGCGAGAAGGTCGCGGAGAACAGCATGTTCTGCCGCGCCTTCGGCAGCATCGCGAGCACGCGGCGGATGTCGCGGATGAAACCCATGTCGAGCATCCGGTCCGCCTCGTCGAGTACGAGGTAGCGGATCTTCGTCAGGTCGATCGAGCGCTCGTTGGCGTGATCGAGCAGGCGGCCGGGCGTGGCGACGACGATGTCGACGCCCTGGCGCAGCGCGTCGACCTGCGGCCGTGCGCTGACGCCGCCGAAGATCAGGACCGTGCGCTGCTGCAGGTAGCGGCCGAAATCGCGGAACGACTCTTCGACCTGCGCCGCGAGTTCGCGCGTCGGCACGAGGACGAGCGCGCGCGGTGCGCGGCTGCCCTTCGGGTTGGGGTGGGCCTCGGACATGCGTTGCAGCAGCGGCAGCGCGAACGCGGCCGTCTTGCCGGTGCCCGTCTGGGCGGCGGCGAGCAGGTCGCGGCCTTCGAGCACCGCGGGGATGCCCTTGAGCTGGATGGGGGTCGGTTGCGTGTAGCCGAGATCGTTGACGGCGCGCAGCAGTTCGGCCGACAGGCCGAGGGAATCAAAAGACATCAGTGTTGTTTCCAGTGCGCTTCCCCCGACCGCAAAAAAACGATCGGGAACCGGACGAAGCGTCGCAGTTCGGGGTGTCAGGGATCGAAGACGCAGGTGCGCAGACGACGATCAGTCTGCAGGAGGAGCCGCTAGCGGAAATTGAAATTGGGGACATTCTTGGTTTTCTGCGAGTCGCCGAAAACCAAGAATGTCCCCAATTTCCGCTGAAGAACCTCACGCGCAGACCGGACTGCGCAGCGGCAAACTGGCGCGCATTGTGCCTGAAGCCCGGCGCGATTGCGCGGAAATCGGTGAATTCGCTGTGCAGTCAGCGAGTTACGAGTCAGAACGTCCACAGCACGCCGAACGCCGGCACCAGCGGCAACCAGTGCCGGTACACGCGATCGACGATGTCGCCGCCGCCGTCATCCTCCTCCTCGAACTCGTAGTCCACGCAGCACTGATTGCGGCGATCCAGCATGTTGGTGACTTCCGCGTAGACGTTCAGTGCGCCGTATTTCACCTGGAAGTCGCGGCTGACACGGAAGTCCACCGTCGCGAAATCCGCATAACGCGTCGCATTGCGCGGACCGAGCGACGCCGTCGGGCCGTCGACACCCGGGGTCACGCCCACCGGCGTCACGGGCCATCCCGTGTGGTAGCTGCCGGCCAGTGTGGCCTTCCAATGGCGGTCGGCCCACGTGAGCCCGCCCTGCACCGAGTTCGTCTGGTCCCAGCTGCGCACGGTGTCCAGGCCTTGCGCGCGATCCTCGGCCTGCGACCACGTATAACTGAACCAGCCGCTCCACGGTCCGTCGGACCTGCGCGTGACCAGCCACTCGGCGCCCTCCGCGCGGGCCGATCGAGGCGAAATCGCGACCCGATCCCAGCGCAGTTCCGGCGCGAGCGACAGCGGGTCGAACAGGCTCTCGTAGCGGGTTCGCACCCGCCCGTACTCCTTGCGATACGCCTCGACGCGCAACGCGAAGCCGTCAGCGAATTCGTGCTCGAACCCGAGGATCGCGTGATCGGCATGCTGCGCGGGCTGGAACTGGTCGACGCCGTCCTCGACCTGCAGTTCCTCGATGCCCTGGAACTGCTGGTAGCGCCCCCAGCTCGCGCGAAGACGAGTCGTGCTGCTCAGGTTGTAGAGGAGATTCAGGCGCGGGCCGAACTCGTTGTCGACATCCGGGGTATACGACTCTTCGTCCCAGCGCAGGCCGACTTCGGCGGTCAACCGGTCGGTGGCGCGGAAGCGGCCGGTGAGGTAGGCGGCGTAGTGATGCCCCGACGGATGCGGCGAGAGGTCGCGGACGATCGTCACCGGCGGGCTGTCCGGGAACGGGTATCCATCCGAAAACGAGACATTGCCGGTGTAGTCGTACCGCGCGTGCAGCGAACGCGCTTCGGCGCCGAACCGGAACAACGCGCGATCGGCCGCGTAACTGCCATCGAGCTTCAGGCCCACGACGTCGTAGTCGCGCTGGTCGTCGAACTCGCCGTCGCGCCGGTCGGGCTCGTCCACGGTGCCGTCGCGCTCCGACGAAACATCGGTGAACGACAGCAACGCGCTGCCAGACAACCTCTGCGACCACTCGTGCTCGAGCGTCCCCCAGGCGTAGAAGTTCTGGTAACGGGCGTTCGCGGTCTCCGTGCCCTGCCGGTTCGTCACCTGCGCGCTGTCGCCGGCCGCGAGCACGTGCAGGCTGCCGCGCGTGTCGTCCGAAAGCGCGTAATCGACACGACCCTGCGCGTCGAAGTACTGCGGCTCTCCGAGATCGAAATTGATCATGTCGGCGGTCAGCTCGAGGTTGCTGGCGCGCACAGCGGCGAGCCATTGGCCCCGCCCGTCGTCGAAGCGGTGAGCGGCGAGCGCGTTCGCGTGAAACGTGCTGAGCCCGATTTCGTAGTGCGCATCGTCCGCCGGATGAACGGAGCGCGTGTCGATGATCGCGCTCATCCGGTCGCCGTACTCGGCGGTGAAGCCGCCGGCGTAGACGTCCATGCTTTCGATCGCTCGCTCATCGAGCACGCTGGTCGGGCTCTGCAGCAGCCTCAGGTGGAACGGCTCGTAGAGCGGCAACCCGTCGTAGATCACCTGCGTCTCGTTCTCTTCGCCGCCGCGCATGTGCGCGAGACCCGACAGGCCGTTGCTTGCGGCGCCGGGCAGTCGGTGGACGGCTTTCAGCGCATCGTCCGCGAAGCGCGGCATCGCGGCCACTTCGGTCTGCGTGAGGAAGGTGTGGACGTCGGGCAGGTCCGCGGCAAGCGAATAGCGGCTTGCAGTCACGACGATGTCCTCGAGCGGTGTCGCAGGCGGTGCCGACGCAGCCGCCGCGGCCGACGTCGACGCGTCACGACGGACGACGGCGTAGATGCCATCGCCGACGCGTTTCGCCTGCAGTCCCTGCTCGGCGAGCAACTGTCCGAGCACGTCTTCGTCGGACCCTGGCGTGGGCTCGCGGCCGACGCGCAGGCCGGGCGGCACGAGATCCTGGTTATAGATGAGCTGGACGCCGCGGGCCGCGAACTCGCGCAAGACACCGTCGAGCGTACGACCTGCGTACGGAGCCGACGCGTTCGCGCCCGACCATACGAGCGCCAGGACGAGCGCGAGCGCGGCGTCTCGAACGGTACGTATCGGCGATCGGGTAAAAAGGTGGTCGGGCGGTTGGGGCATGGTGCGGCACGCCGACGCAGGCGTGCCGGCCCCACGATGGTAGCGGAGCGCAAGCGCCCCGGACTATCGCGTTGTCCGCAGGGTCAGGGTCGGGCCGCTTCGACGCGTACGTACCCGTCATCGACCACCGGATGCAGCGCCGTCGTCGAGAGCACGGCGGATACCGCCTCGTCGGGCGTCAATCCTTCCATCGAGCCTCGCAGCACGATGGCCCGCGCCCGCTGCTTCCGCCTCCGGCGACGCGTAGACGACCTGCCGGCCGGTCTCGCGACCGGCCCAGGTGAGGAATTCGTGCACCGTGCGGCCTTCGATCGCAAACGGCGGCGCGATCGAGCTGGCCCAGTTCCAGGCTTCGGCGTTGGCCGCAAGCTCGGCAGTCGTCGCCTGGCCGCCCTGCAACGTGACCACCTGTCCGGCCCGGCCCACCGTTTCGTGCCCGCCCGTCTCGATGGCAACCAGGCCTTCGCGCACGCCGACCGTCAGCACGCCGTTGGTCACGCGCGCCTGGTATTGCGTGCCCAGGTGGCGCACGGTACCCGCAGCCGTGTCGAGTTCGAGATCGCGTGACGCGTCGGCGCCGCTTGCGCCCGAGTCGACATACACGCCGCCGCGCCGCAGTCGGGCATGGCGCACGTCGTTCAGCGCGACGCGCGTCGTGTTGTCCAGGCGCAGCTCGACGCCGCTCGCCAACCTCACCGCCGCGCGGCCCGCGCTCCCGGTGCGCACTTCGTCGCCTTCGCGCAGTTCCGCATTCGCCGGCAACGGCGCCCAATCCTTGTTGCCGCCCGTGCGGACTTCGACGGTGCCTTCGACGCGCGCCATCGCCGCAACCGGCCCGCTGTCCGGCATGTACAGGGGCCTTGCGATCCACACGCCGACGGCCACGACTGCGACGCCGGCCGCCATCGCCCAGGTCGTCACGCGCGCGCGGCGCGCACGGGACTGCGCCATCGAGCGCCATTCGGCTTCGACGGCTGCACGCACTTCGGCTTCCATTGCGGGAGGTGGCTGGGGGCGACGTCCGGCGGCACGCAACAGCGCGCCGACATCGGCATCCGCCTCGCCGGTGGTCGGGTCGTCGTTCTCGTTCACGTTCGTTCCCCTCTCATGCTTCGAGACTGGCGAGCACGTCGGCGGCCGAGGCGCCGAACACCGCTTCCAGTCCTTCCCGGAAGGCCGACCGGGCGCGCGCGAGCAGCGACTGCGCCGCGGTCTGCCCGATGCCGAGCTTCTCGCCGATTTCCTCGACCGAGTGCCCTTCGACATATTTCAGTTCCAACGCCTCGCCATAGCGATTCGGCAGGCGATCGAGCACGGCATGCACCAGCCGCTTCAGTTCCGCGCCGTCCGCACGACGCAACGGGTCGCAGGCGGCCGGCGCCTCGATGTTCTCGAGCGCCGCGCGCACCTCGTCGCTGTCGTCGATCAGGACCACCTTGGACGAGTGCCGCTGCTGCGTGCGCACGTGGTCGGCGATCTCGCGCCGGCAGATCTGGCACAGCCACGTGAACAGCGATGCGTCGCCGCGCCAGTCGGCGAGCTTGCGCATCGCCTTGATCAGCGTGGTCTGCACGACGTCCTTCGCGGTGTCCTCGTTGCGGCGCAGGCGCGGCAGCGCAAAGCGATATACGCGCGGGAAGTAGATCTCGAAGAACTGCGTAAAGGCGCGTTCCTCGCCCGCGAGCATGGCGTTGACCAGTTGTCGGTCGTCTGCAGGCACTCGGCACTTCCCCTGGTGTACGGCGAGTTAGACGGACGGACCTCCTCAAATCAATCGGCCCGCGCCCGCGCCAAACCCAACCCCATGTTTCAATTGACTAAAAAGGCCTGGGCGCCGGCCGGCGATTGATTTCGCCGGCGACCGGCGTCTAACGCTGGACCCGACGCTCGAGCGACGGGCCTGCGACCCCAGCCGAGGAGCTCCGCTTGAACTCGACGCCCGCCACCGATACCCGGAGCTTCGGCCGACACCTGCGCCTCGCGGCCACGCTGCCGCACGACCCGCAACGCCACGAACTGGAGTCCTACGTCCGCGCCGCGTTCGCCCGCAAGCACTCGGCCGACGTGCAGAGCTTCATGCCCACGTTGCTTGCGTTCCGCGACGCATCCGCATCGCTTTGCGGCGTGGTCGGCCTGCGCGCCGCTTCGCACTCCTCCTTGTACCTCGAGCGTTACCTCGACAAGCCGGTCGAGTCTGCGCTCTCGACCGCGTCCGCCGCGACCGTGCGCCGCGACCAGATCGTCGAAGTCGGCAATCTCGCCGGCCGCAACTGCCGCGCCGCAATGCGCATGGTCGCGCAGCTGCCGGCATACCTGCTCGCGCACGACTATCGCTGGATCGTGTTCACGGCGACGAGCACGGTGCGCGAGATCCTGCTCGGCTTCGGCGCGCCGCTCGTGGAGCTCGCGCGGGCCGAGCGCTCCCGCGTGGCCGGCGGCCGCGACGACTGGGGCACGTACTACGAGACCGATCCCAGGGTGTTCGCCGGCTTCCTGCCCGACAGCCGGCGGATTGCCGGCTTCGCCGCGGATGGGCGCGATCATTAACGCGCTCGCGACGGCATTGTGGAGCGCGCCGATCGGCGCCGTCGCGCTCGACGACGGCGCGCGACGCGTGACGTATCGCGGCCTGCACGCGGCATTGTCGGCCGAAGGCACCTGGCTCGCGAATTCGGGCGGCCAGCGCTTCGCGGTGCTGGCCGACAACGGCGTGCCGTGGGTCATCGCCGATCTCGCGCTGCATTCGCTGGGCCGGCTCTCGGTGCCGCTGCCGGGCTACTTTACCGACGCGCAGGTCCTGCATGCGCTCGACGACGCGGGCGTCGACGGCTTCCTGACGGACTGCCCGGATCGCATCGGGCCGATGCTCGAAGGCTGGCGCGTCGAAGGTCGCTCCATGGACACCGGTCTCACGTTGCTGCGCCGTGACCTCGCGACCGGCGCGCGACCGGCCGTGCCGGCCGGCACGATCAAGGTCACCTATACCTCCGGCAGCACGGCTGCGCCCAAGGGTGTCTGCCTCGCGGCGGAACACCTCGAGACTGTCGCGCAATCGCTGGCCAAGGCGACGGCGACGCTCGACGTCCGGCGACACCTCTGCCTGCTGCCGCTCGCGACCTTGCTCGAGAACGTCGCCGGTGTCTACGCACCGCTCCACGCCGGCGCGACCTGCATGCTGCCCTCGACGGCTACGACCGGCATCAGCTACGCGGGCGCCGACGCGCGCAAGTTGCTCGACGTGGTGAGCGCCGCGCAGCCGCAGAGCATGATCCTCGTGCCGGAGCTGCTGCAGCTGCTGGTGCTGGCCGCCGAGCGCGGTTGGACGGCCCCGGCGTCGCTGAAGTTCATCGCGGTGGGCGGCGCGTCGGTTTCGCCGTCGCTGCTCGAGCGCGCGACTGCGGCGGGCCTGCCGGTCTACGAAGGCTACGGCTTGAGTGAATGCGCCTCCGTCGTGTGCCTGAACACGCCGGCCGCGAAGCGCCCGGGCAGCGTCGGCAGGCCGCTGCCGCACGTGCGGCTTGGAATCTCCGAGTCCGGCGAGATCCTCGTCTCGGGCCCGAAGACGCTCGGCTATCTCGGCGACCCGCGCCGCGACACCCAGGACGAATGGCATACGGGCGACCTCGGCGAAATCGATGCCGACGGTTACGTGTACGTGCGCGGCCGCGCCCGCAACGTGTTCATCACCAGCTACGGCCGAAACGTCGCGCCCGAATGGGTGGAACGTGAAATCGCGCAGCGGCTGCCGCAGCGCCCCGTGCTGGTTCACGGCGAGGCGCAACCCTATGCGGTCGCACTGGTGAGCGGGATCCGGGACGATGCGGAAGCCGCCGTCGTCGAACGAGTGATCGCCGACGCCAATGCCACGCTTCCCGACTACGCCCGCGTGCAGCGCTGGGCGTGCGTGCCGGAGCCCTTCTCCTACTCGAACGGCCTGCTGACGTCGAACGGCCGCCTGCGTCGCAGCGCGATCCTGGAGCGACACCGTCCATTGCTCGACACGCTCTACGCCGGATCGAGTCCGGCCTGATCCAGGAAACCGAATGTCGTTCTACGACCGCCTTGCCCAGCTCACCGCCGCCGACCGCGACTACCTGGTCGCGGCCCCCGCGATCCAGCGCTGCCTGAGCGGCGACGTCACGCGCGACCTGTATCTGGCGTTCCTGGCGCAGGCGTATCACCACGTGCGCCATACGGTCCCGTTGCTGATGGCAGCCGGCGCGCGACTGCCCGACCGGCACGCCGGCCTGCGCGACGAGATCCTGCATTACCTCGAGGAGGAGACGGGCCACGAGCAGTGGATCCTGAACGACATCGAGTTCGCGGGCGGCGACCGCGCGGCCGCGGCCGCCTCGCTACCGGCCATCGCGACGGACGCAATGGTCGCCTACGCGTACGACATGGTGATGCGCCGCAATCCCGTCGGCTTCTTCGGCATGGTGTATGTGCTCGAAGGCACCAGTGTCTCGATGGCCCTGCGGGCCGCCGACCGCATCCAGCAGACGCTCGGCTTGCCCGACGAGGCATTTTCCTACCTGCGCAGCCACGGCACGCTCGACCAGGAACACGTGCAGCACCTCGCCGGCATCCTTGCGCGCCTCGACTCGCCGGACGACCGCGACGCCGTCGTCCAGTGCGCGCGCGCGATGTTCTGGCTGTACGGCAACGTCTTTCGCAGCCTCGACGCCGGGGCCCCAACCCACGACGCATTGAGGAAATCCGCATGAAACCTGCCACGGCCAAGGTCCTGATCACCGGCGGCGCCGGCGGCATCGGCGGCGCAATCGCATCCGAGCTGCTGTCGCGGGGCGCCTCGGTGCTGCTCGTCGACCGCGACGCCGCGGCGCTGGCGCGCTCCGTCGGACGCCATGCCCGTTACGGCGATCGCGTCGGCACCTGCGCCGCCGACCTCACGAACGCGGCAGACCGCAAGCTGATCTGCGACACCGCCGCCGAGTGGCGCGGCGGCGTGAACGTGCTCGTCAACAACGCCGGCATCAATCACTTCCGGATGTTCGAGGACCAGCCGCCCGAGCAGGTGGACCTCGCCGTTGCGATCAACCTGCTCGCGCCGCTGCACCTGTGCCGCGCCCTGCTCGCGCACCTGCGCGCGCAGCCCGAGGCGTGCATCCTGAATACCGGATCGGTGTTCGGCTCGATCGGCTATCCGGGTTACGCGGTCTACTCCGCGACCAAGTTCGCGATCCGCGGCTTTACCGAAGCGCTGCGCCGCGAGCTGTCGGACACGCGCATCAAGGTGCACTACTGCGCTCCGCGCGCCACGCGCACGGGCATCAACACGTCCGCGGTCGAGCGGATGAACGAAGAACTCGGCGTGACGATGGATCCGCCGGAACTCGTCGCACGCGCGGTCTGCGACATGCTGGAGCGCGGCAACGTCGAAGCCGTGCTCGGCTGGCCCGAGAAACTGTTCGCGCGGCTCAACGGCGTGCTGCCCCGTGTCGTGGACGGCGCGCTCCGCAAGCAATTGCCCGTCATCCGCCGCTATGCGACCGAGCCGGTCGCGCCGCGGCCCTGATCCCGAGGAACCCCCATGAACCCGATGAAGTCGATCGTCCTCTCGCTGCTCGTGCTCGGCACCGCTCCCGTGCAGGCCGCGCCCGCCGCCGATCCCGCCTTCGACGCCGAACTGCTGTCCATCCAGCAGGCCTGGGCGAAGGTCAACTATGAATCGCCCGCGGGCGACACGCGCGTGCAGGCGTTCGACACGCTCGAGAAGCGCGCCGAAGCGTTCACGCACCAGCACCCGTCACGCGCCGAAGCCTTGATCTGGGAAGGCATCATCGAGAGCAGTTATGCCGGCGCGAAGGGCGGGCTCGGCGCACTCGGGCTGTGCAAGGAAGCGCGCGGCAACCTCGAGGCGGCGCTGAAGCTCGATCCGAATGCGCTCGAGGGCTCCGCGTACACCAGCCTCGGCACGTTGTACTACAAGGTGCCCGGCTTCCCGATCGGCTTCGGCGACGACAGGAAGGCGGGTGCGCTGCTGCAGCAGGCCCTCAGGCTGAACCCGAACGGCATCGACCCGAATTACTTCTACGCCGAATACCTGTTCGAGCAGGGCGATTACGCGAAGTCACTGCAGTACCTCGACAAGGCGGCGCACGCGACGCCGCGACCGGGTCGCGAGCTTGCGGACCAGGGTCGCCGCAACGAGGTCGCGGCGCTCGCCGCCAAGGCGAAAGCGAAGATGAGCTGACGCCGTGGCCAGTCGGCCGCTCAGCGGCCGGCGAGGGTCTTCAGCAGCACGTACCAGTGATCGAGGCCCGCGTAGAACGCGGACACCGGAATGCGCTCGTTCAGCCCGTGCGAGAACTCGTCGCTTTCCTTGATGAACACGCTGCTGACGCCGTACGTCGGGATGCCGGCGCCGCGATACACGGAACCGTCCGTCGCGTAAGGCGCCATGTCGGGCACGAGCTTCACGCCCGGGTAGCTCGCGTGCACGGCCTTGGCCACCGCGTCCATGACATCCTTGCGCACCGGCGACGGCTCGCTCGAGTGCGGCTGGCCGAGCGTCCGGATCTCGACCTTGTCGCCGACGACCCGCTGCAGCGTCGCCTTCACCTCCGCAGGCGTCGTGCCCGGGAAGATGCGGCAGTTGACCGTGACGGTCGCGGACTGCGGCAGCGCATTGTCGGCGTGGCCGCCGCGCAGCATCGTCGCCACGCAGGTCGTGCGCGTGCGCCCGATCATCGACGAGTCCGTCGCCAGCGCGGCTGCCGCGTCGGCATCGCCGGGATAGGCCGCGAACTTCGCCATCGCCGCGCCGATCGGTCCGGGCGTCTCGGCCGCGGACTCGCGGAAGCTGCCGATCGTCCAGTCGTTCCACTCCACCGGGAACGAGTAGCCCTGCAGCTTCCTGATCGCGTCGGCGAGGTCGTAGATCGCGTTGTCCGGGCGCGGCTGCGAGCTGTGGCCGCCCGGATTGCGCACCGTCAGGTCGTAGCTGGCGTAGGCCTTCTCGGCGCCCTGTACCCGGAACACGGTCGGCACGCCGGTCGCCTCGTCGAACTGGCCGCCGCCGCCGTCGCCGTTCAGCGCGAACTCGGCGTCGATGAGGTCGCGGTGCAGCGAAGCCAGCATTTTCGTCGTGTTCATCGTCGTTTCTTCGTCGCCGGAAAAAGCGATGATCAGGTCGCGCGTCGGCACGAACTTCTCCCGCTTCAGGCGCAGGAACGTCTCCGTGAGCAACGCGACTTCGGACTTGATGTCGAGCGTGCCACGGCCGAAGAAGTAGCCGTTCTCTTCGACGAGCGTGAACGGATCGCGCTGCCAGTCCTCCGGCTTGGCCGTGACGACGTCCATGTGCGCCATCAGCAGGATCGGCTTGCCGCCCTTGCCGGCGCCGCGATAGCGGACGACGAGCGCCGCCGTGTCGTCGAACGGCAGGACGTGGACGTCGTCGGACGGGAAACCGGCGGCCCGGAACTTGTCCGCGAGGTACTCGGCCATCTTCGGCACCTGGCCGAAGCCTTCCGAGGTCTTCATCGCGATGACCGTCTGGAAGATGTCGCGCGCTTCGGCGCGCACGTCGGGCGGCGCCGCGGCCTGCGCCCCCTGCATCGCCAGGGCCACGACTGCCGCCGCCAGGAACGTCTTCGTCATGTCGTCACTCCTCCCGCGTGCCACGGTGCCTCACCGGGTCATCGCTTCCTTGATCAGTCTCGCGGGCGTCCCCTGCGCAATCGCCTCTTGCAGCCAGGTGTCCACGGCGTCCTTCAGTGCCGCATCGCGTGGCATGAAGATCGCCTTGCTCGCTCGCGTCAGCGTCCCCGCGTAGGTCCGGCACAGCTCCGGGTGCCGGTAAGCCTGCAGGTCCGCCTCCACGTCGTCGGTGATCATCGCGTCCGCCCGTCCTGCGGAGATCTCCTCGAACACCGTGCGGTTGTCCGGATGGACTTCGACCTGCGCGCGATGCAGATGCTGGCGGACGTACCGCTCGTTGGTGCCGCCGGGATTGACGACGACGCGCACCGACCGGCGATCCACCTCGGCGAGCGTGTCGAGACGGTCTCGCTCGGCGCAGCGCGCCACGATCGTCTTGCCGCCTGCCTGGTAGGGCAGCGAGAACACGCCCTGCCGTCCGCGCTCGTCGGTGACGCTGATGCCGCTCATCGCGACGTCGTAACGATCGGCCGCCAGGTCGGGCAGCAAGGCCGGCCAGCTGGTGCGCACGAACACCGGCTCGACATTCAGGGCCGCAGCGAGCGCGAGGCCCAGTTCGATGTCGGCCCCGCGCAGACGTCCTTCGTACTCGAAGCTGAAAGGCTCGTAGTCGCCGGTCGTGGCGATGCGCAGCACCCTGCTTGCGCGCACCCGGTCGAGCCCGGGCGGCCGCGTGGGGCGCATCGCATGCAGGATGGTGAGCAGGCGCTCGCGCGCGGCCGCGAGCGGGATCGTCTCCCGCAGCCGCACGGCGGCCAGCGGCCGATAGCGCTCCATGAAATCCGCGCGCTGCAGCACCGGCAGCGCCACGTAGATGCTGCGCAGCAGGGCGTCGTTGATGCGGTCGATCTCACCGCGAAACGCATCGAGGTCCGGCGGCTTCGAACAGGGCGCGCATCCGTTGCGGCGCCAGTCGCCATGCAACTGCAGCTGGATGTCGCGACCGAGGTGCATCTGCAGCGCGAAGAACTCGCGCACGGGCAGCGAGGAGACCGCGCTCGCCTCCGCGGCGGCGGCGGCGCGATCGAGCACGGCCTGCTCACGGGGCGGGTCGGCGATCGGTGCGCCCGACACCCACTTCGCGGCTGCCGCCTGCGGCATGAGCTCGAGCCTCCCGGCCACGAGATCGAAGATTTGCATCACGGCAATGTCGTCGTCGATGAGCATGGGTTCTGCCGTTGCGGGGAGCGGCGCCAGCCACGCCATCAGGGCGAGTAGGGCCACCACGTGTTGCATTGCGATGCGCGAGCCGGCTGCCGGGGTCGGGCGATTCTACACGGCCCGCGCCGCAAGACATCCGGGGCGGCGCAGCGCGCGGGCCGTCGCGGTCGCCGTCATCTCAGCGCCTGGGTAAAGCCATGCTTGCGGGACACGACGACGCGTTCGAGCCCCAGCCAGCCCGCCAGCCGCCCGAGCTCCGCGCGCAATGGATCCGCCACGGATTGAGCCTCGGCGGACGGCTCGCAGTGGGCGGAGACCACTCGAAGCGCACCTCGTGAACGGTCCGCCTTCAGGTCGACGCGGGCGACGATGCGCTCGCCGAGCAGAAACGGCAGCACGTAGTAGCCATGCTCGCGCTTGTGGGCGGGCGTGTAGATCGCGAGCCGGTACCGGAAGTCGAAGATCCGCTCGGTGCGCGACCGCTCGAATATGAGCGAGTCGAATGGCGACAGCAGCGCACACGCGGCGACCCGCAGCGGTGCTCGCACACGTGGGTCGAGATAGGCCGCGTGCTTCCAACCCTCCACCCCGACCGGCCGCAGATCGCCCGCTTCGACGAGCTCCAAGATGCGCGCCTTGGTGTCGGCGACCGGGAGCCGGAAGTAATCGCGCAAGTCGCGCTCCGTCGCGACGCCGAGCGCGCGGATCGATGCGCGGAGCAATTCGCGCTGCGCCTCGTCCACACCCGGCGTTGGCGCATTCACGACGCGTGCCGGCAGCACGCGTTCCGTGACGTCGTAGATTCGCTCGAATCGACGACGGCTGTGCGTACTCACCTGCCCCGTCCAGAACAGCCACTCGAGCGCGACCTTGCCCTCGCTCCAGCCCCACCAACCACCGCGCCGCTTGCCGCCGGCTTGCAGGTCCGACACGCCGAGCGGGCCTCGGTCGCGAATCTCGTCCAGCACCGCGGTGCAGACCCCGCCGTGCTGCCGTCCGAACGCCGCGACCCCGCTCCAGACGCCGACGCCCTGCCGGGCGCGCTCCATCCGCCAGCGCAGGTAAGGCTGGGTCTCGACCGGCAGCAGACGACGCCTCGTGTCCCCAGTATTCGAAGATCGTCCGCCGCTTGCCGCCGTAAGCCGCCGCGTCGAGCGCGCCCGGGTCGTAGGCGCCGAGCCGCGAATAGAGCGGCAGGTAATGCGAGCGCACCAGCACGTTGACCGAGTCGATCTGCACCAGGCCGAGCGAGCGCACGGTGGCGAGGATGTCCTGTGGCGATGGAAGGACCGGCCGCGGCCGGCCGAAACCCTGGGCCGCCAGCGCGATGCGCCGGGCCTCCGCGGATGAGATCGATTCGCGTGACGTCGCCATGGCGGCCGAAATCATACAGGCGAGGTACTCTGTCGCGCAGGACAGCCCGGGTTACAGTGCCATGATTCGCTACTCGGCCGACGTGATCGTGATAGGCGCAGGCATCGCGGGCGTGACCGCGGCGGTCGAATTGCTGGCGCGCGGGCGCAGCGTACTGCTGATCGACCGCGACGCGGAAGCGAACATGGGCGGACTCGCCAAGGAAAGCTTCGGCGGCATCTGGTTCGCCGGCACGAACCTGCAGCGCCGCTACGGCATCCACGATGGCGCGCAGCAGGGCCTCGAGGACTGGCACGCGTTTGCGGAATTCGGGCCCGAGGACCACTGGCCGCGCGCCTGGGCCGCGGCCTACGTGCAGCGGTCGGTCGCGGAAATCTACGACTGGCTGCGCAATCTGGGCGTCGAGTTCATGCCGATGCCGCTGTGGGTCGAGCGCGGCCTGCACACGCCGGGCAATTCGGTGCCGCGCTGGCACATCGTGTGGGGCACCGGCCACGAACTCGCCGTGGTGCTGAACCGCCACCTGTTGTCGCGGCCGAACGTCGAGCGGCTGCAGCAGCGGTACGATCATCGCGTCGAAGCGCTGGTCGCGACGAACGGCCGCGTGACGGGATGCCGCGGCACGCTGGAAGGCTCCGGCCAGGAATTCGAGGCGAGCGCCGAATCGGTCATCGTCGCGTCGGGCGGCATCAACGGCGATCTCGCGCGCGTGAAGGCGAACTGGCACGCGGACTGGGGCCGCCCGCCGGAGACGATCCTGAACGGCTCGCACAAGTACGCCGACGGGCGGCTGCACGACGCGGCGGCCGCAGCTCGGCGCCAACGTGACGCACCTCGACTGGCAATGGAACTATGCGGCGGGCGTGCATCACTGGCAGCCGCGCAAGCCCGGCCACGGCCTGTCGCTGGTGCCGCCGAAGTCGGCGTTGTGGCTCGACTGGCGCGGCGCGCGCATCGGGCCGATGCCGCTCGTGACCGGGTTCGACACGCACGACCTCGTCGCGCAGATCTGCCGGCAGCCGCGCGCGTATTCGTGGCAGCTGCTGAATCGCACCATCATGCTCAAGGAACTCGCCATCTCGGGCGGCGAATTCAACCCGGCGTTCCGCGCGCAAGAAGCGCCTGCACGTCGCGCGCGACATGCTGCTCGGCAATCACTGGCTCTACGACCAGATGACGCAGATGTGCCCGGACGTCGTCGTGGCGCCGACGCTCGAGGAACTCGTCGGGAAGATGAACGCGCTGGTCGGCGACGGCTCGGTGGACCTCGAAGCGATGCGCGCCGCCGCCACCCGCTACGACGCGTGCATCGACGCGCGGCCCGCGCTTCCACGACGACGAGCAGCTGCGCCGCATCGAGTTCGCGCGGCGCTGGGTCGGCGACCGGCTGCGCACCTGCAAGTTCCAGAAGATTCTCGACCCGAAGGCCGGCCCGCTGGTCGCGATCCGCGAATTCATCATCAGCCGCAAGAGCATGGGCGGGCTGCAGACGGATCTCGACTGCCGCGTGCTCGACCGCGGCGGACAGCCCATCGCGGGGCTGTACGCCGCAGGCGAGGCCGCGGGCTTCGGCGGCGGCGGCATGAACGGCAAGCGCGGCCTCGAGGGCACGTTCCTCGGCGGCTGCCTGCTCGGCGGCCGTATCGCCGGCCGCCTCGCCTGATCAGCGCAGTCCGGCGATCTTGTCGCTGACGCGGTCGGGCAGGCTCTTCACCTTGAACGCGAAGATGATCTTCAGCACGCCCGTCACGAGCGCCCATGCCGCGATCAGCGTGATCACCGAGAGCGTGCCGGCGAGCGGATTGGCGATCGCCAGGATGCCGAACAGCACCGACGAACCGCCGGCGAGATAGAGTATCCACTCGCGCTGCGTGATCGCCCGCACCTTGTAACCGAGCATGATCAGGAACACGCCGAGCAGGATCGCCTGCAACGCGACGAGGTACAGGAACGCCATCATGCTGATCGGCGGGTTCAGGAATGCATAGCCGCCGACCACCACGCCGAGCACGCCCATCAGCAGCATGATCCACCAGCCGTCCTTTTCACGGTGCTGCACGGCCCCGATCACGTTGAATACGCCGTCGACCAGCACGGCGGCAGCGAAGAACAGCGAGACGATCATGAACGCCTCGACCGGGCGCCGGAACGCCAGCACGCCGAATATGACCGCGGCGAGACCGCCGATCAGGAACACCCACCAGGTGCGCTTGCAGAGCGCCTGCGCATCCGCGCCCAGACCGCCGAGCAGTCCTCCGGAACTTGCCATCCGTACCTCCCGGCCCGCGTCGGGGCCTTATGATTGTGCCGCTCCACTTCCCCCGTCGCGAATGTAGCCGCTTGAATACCATGACGCCAGAGAATGTCGCCGGGCCCGACGATCCCGAGACCGGATCGCCGGCGGACGCGACCGGAGGGCGACCGCACCGCGGGATTCGCAGTTTCGTCGTCCGCGCGGGACGGATGACCGTGGCGCAGGAACGCGCCTGGCGCGAACTGTGGCCGTCGATCGGAATCGAGGACGGCGACGGTCCGCTCGACCTTGCGAGCCGCGTTCGGGCGCGATGCGCCGCGGACGCTCGAAATCGGCTTCGGCAACGGCGAGTCGCTGGTCGCGCTTGCTGCGGCGCACCCGGAGCGCGACTTCCTCGGCGTCGAAGTGCATCGGCCCGGCGTCGGCCACCTGATGCTGCGCTGCGAAGCCGAGCGGCTGACGAACGTCCGCGCCATCTGTCGCGATGCCGTCGAGGTGCTCGAGCGCCGGATCGCGGACGGCGCGTTCGACGAGGTGCTGCTGTACTTCCCCGATCCCTGGCACAAGAAGCGGCACCACAAGCGGCGCATCGTGCAACCGGCGTTCGTGGAACAGGTGGCGCGCAAACTCAAGCCCGGCGGCGTCTTCCGCATGGCGACCGACTGGCAGCACTACGCGGAGCACATGCTCGCGACGGCTCGGGCATGCGCCGCTCTGCGCAACGAATCGACCACCGGCGACTACGTGCCACGGCCCGACAGCCGCCCGCTCACGCGCTTCGAGCAGCGCGGCCAGCGACTCGGCCACGGCAACTGGGACCTCGCGTTCAGGAAGATATGACTCTTCACCTCTCCCGCTTGCGGGAGAGGTCGCACGCAGTGCGGGTGAGGGCCTCAGTGCAAACCGAGTGCGCCGCGGATGCCGTCCATCACGTACTGCGATGCGAGCGCGGCGAGCAGCACGCCGAGCAGCCGCCCCATCACCGCGCCGCCGGTCTGGCCGATGGCGCGCATCACCGGACCGGTCATCAGCATCAGCGCAAGCGTGATGCCGAGCACGAGGACGATCACGCCGATCTGCGAGACGAACTGCAGCGAACCGATCGGCACGCCGGCGAAGGCCAGCAGGATGGTCGCGAGCGCACCCGGGCCGGCGATCAGCGGGAACGCCAGTGGAAATACGGAGATGTCCACGCGTTGATGCGCCGCAGCGTCCTCGCCGGGCGTGATCGAGCGCGCCCCGGACGGCCGCGCGAACACCATCTCGATCGCGAGGATGAAAAGCAGGATGCCTCCGCCCACCTTGAAGGCATCGACGCTGATGCCGAGCAGCCGCAGCAGCAGTCCGCCGCTGACCGCGAAACCCAGGCAGACCGATGGCGGAGACTCCGACGGCCTTGACCGACATCCGGCCGGCGGTAGGCGTCGTCGGCGCCGTCCGTCAGGCCGGCGAGAATCGGGAGCAGCGACAGCGGCTCGACGACCACCAGCAGCACGACGAAGAATTTGACCAGTTCGTCGAACATCGCGCGTTCCGGGATTCCGCTACTTGAACTCGTCGCACGAGGGGACTACAAGAGTATTCGAGGACCGCGAAAGGATAGCAGTGCACCGGGGTCCGTGAGGGCAGTGAAATGGTCAATCCGCAACCCGTCGTCGGCAAGTGGTACGAGCGCCCGGGCGGCGACTCTTTCGAGGTGGTCGCCATCGATCGCGACGACCGCACGATCGAGATCCAGTATTTCGACGGCACCGTCGAGGAACTCGACGTCGACGAGTGGCGCGAGGAAGAAATCCGCGCGGCGGAGGCGCCGGAGGACTGGACCGGCTCGGTCGACGTCGATTCCGAGGACACCGAGAACGAATACGAGCGCGAACCGAGCGGCAACGCCAGCCGCGGCGACGCGATGTCGTTCGTGGATCGCGGCGAAGCCGCCGGCTTCGCCGAGATCGAGCTGCCGGAGCCGGACGAATTCTGAAACGCGGGCCGGCCGCGCGCCGCGCGCCGCGATCAGACAGGCCGGCCGGCTCCTCGAGCGGCACACTCGTCGTCGAGCATCACGTAGCCGCGCAGCACGCGCACCGGCAGCGGGCGCAGCGACAGCCCCGCGCAAGGGCCCGATCACGCACTCGCCGCCTTCGATTTCGAACAGCGCGCCGTGCATCGCGCACAGGATCAGCGGCGCGTGCGGCGCGAGGAACGCGTGCGGCGCCTGGTTCAGCGGAAATCCGGCGTGCGGGCAGTGGTTGACGTAGGCGCGGATCGTCGCGCCGCGTCGCACGACGAAACCGCGCAGCGGCCAGTCGCCCTCGCCCATCGTGAAGCCCCGCGCGCCCGGGTCGGCGAGTTCGTGCAGCGGGCAGATCACGCGTTGAGATCGATGGATTCCACTGGAACGCGCCGATGCGCTAGCCTACGGCCTTTCATCCCTCATCTTCCTCGCCGAGGAAGAAGAGCAGCACCAGCGCCGGCAGGCCCGAGCGTCGCCGTGTAGACAGAAGAACGCCGGGTAGCCGATCGCGTCGACGACGAAACCGGACGTGCCCATCAGCAGCTTGCCGGGCAGCGCGTACATCGACGAGAACAGCGCGTACTGCGTGGCGGTGTAGGACGCGCTCGTGAGGCTCGACAGGTACGCGATCAGCGCCGTGCCCGCCACGCCCATCGCGACGTTGTCCGCGCTGATGACGACGGCGAGGCCCGCGAGGCTCGGCTGGTTCGAAGTGCGCGAACACCGCGAACATCAGGTTGGCGACGATGACCAGCACGCTGCCGAGCGCGAGCGAGCGCACCGTGCCCAGCCGCGCGACCGCGACGCCGCCGAGCAGCGTGCCGAGCATCGACATGAACACGCCGAAGCCCTTGGCGATCGCGGCGATCTGCTTCAGCGAGAACCCGAGGTCGATGTAGAACGGGTTCGTCATCACGCCCATCGTGAAATCGGCGAGCCGGTAGCTCGCGATGAAGGCCAGCATCAGCACCGCGAGCCGCCGTGCCGTAGCGCGTGAAGAAATCGATGAACGGGCAGACGACGGCGCCGACGAACCAGGAGCCGAGGTCGCGCGCGGCTTGCGGCCAGTGCGCACTTGCGCTCGAGCCAGGCGACGCACGCGCTGCTCCTGCAGCAGCGACGCCTGCGCCACGCGAGGCTCGCGGCTCGGGAATCAGCAGCGTCGTGACGATGCCGACGCAGGCGAAGCACCGCCATCGTCGTGTACGCGACCGTCCAGCCGTGGTCGCGCCGCGATCCACAGCGCGCCCGCACTCGCGACCATGATCGCGATGCGATAGCCGAGCTGGTAGGCCGCCGCCATCACGCCCTGCATCGGCTGCGGCGCCGACTCGATGCGCCAGGCGTCGACCGAGATGTCCTGGGTCGCGGAGCAGAAGGCGACGAGCAGCGCGAGCGCCGGCCACCATGCGCGAGGTGGCCATGCCCGGGCTGCAGGTGCGCCATGTTCAGCAGGCCGAGCGCGATGCCCGCCTGCGCGACGAGCATCCAGCTGCGCCGGCGGCCGAGCAGCCGGTGCGAGCACCGGCAGTCTGCAGCCGGTCGACGACCGGCGCCCAGAAGAACTTGATCGAGTAGATGATGCCGACCCACGACAGCATGCCGATCGTTGCGCGGTCGATGCCGGACTCGCGCAGCCACGCCGACAGCGTCGAGAAGACGAGCATGAACGGCAGGCCGGACGAGAAGCCGAGGAACAGCATGCCGGGGACGCGCGGCTGGCCGTACGCGCGCACGCGCGTCGGCCCATCCCTGCCACCACGTCCTGCCCCCGGCGGCGGCGCTCACAGGTCGTAGTCGATCGTGAGCGGCGCGTGGTCCGAGAAGCGCTGCTGCTTGTAGATCTCCGCGCGTTCGACGCTGCCCTTGCAGCCGCGGTGAGAGCACCTGGTAGTCGATGCGCCACCCGACGTTGTTCGACCACGCCTGGCCGCGATTCGACCACCACGTGTACTGGTCCGGCTCGGCATTGACCTCGCGGAACGCGTCGACGTACTGCACGTCGCCGAACAGCTCGTCGAGCCACGCGCGCTCTTCGGGCAGGAAGCCGGAGTTCTTCTGGTTGGAACGCCAGTTCCTCAGGTCGATCTGCTTGTGCGCGATGTTCCAGTCGCCGCAGAGCACGTAGTCGCGCTTCCTGCGCTTGAGCGACCGCAGGTACGGCATGAATTCGCCGAGGAAACGGAACTTGGCCTGCTGGCGCTCCTCGCTCGACGAGCCCGACGGCAGGTAGACCGACACGACGCTCGAGCCCTTGAAGCGGGCTTCGACGTAGCGGCCCTCGCGATCGAATTCCGCGACCCGTAGCCCGTCACGACCTCGTCGGGTTCGACGCGCGAATAGATCGCCACCCCGCTGTAGCCCTTCTTCTCGGCGTCGAAGTAATGGCAGTGGTAACCCTTCGGGTGGAACAACGGGTCGTCAAGCTGGTGCGCGCTGCGCCTTCGTCTCCTGGATGCAGACGACGTCGGCGTCCTGGGTGGCGAGCCAGTCGAAGAAGCCCTTGCGCGCCGCCGAGCGGATGCCGTTCGCGTTCAGGGTGATGATGCGCATGGGTGCGCAGTATAAAGTACGCCGATGCACCAGCCCGACTTCATCCGACTCTGCCTCGACCTCGGCGTGCTGCGCTTCGGCGAGTTCAAGCTCAAGTCCGGCCGCCTGAGCCCGTACTTCTTCAACGCGGGGCTGTTCAGCACCGGGCACGCCATCGCGTCGCTCGGGCGCTGCCTACGCCCGTGCGGCCGCGCCTCTCGGGCGTGTCGTTCGACATGCTGTTCGGCCCGGCCTACAAGGGCATCCCGCTCGTGACGACGACGGCCGCGGCGCTCGCCGAGCACGAGGGCCGCAACCTGTCCGTTCGCCTTCAACCGCAAGGAAGCCAAGGACCACGGCGAGGGCGGCACCATCGTCGGCGCGCCGCTCGCGCGGGCGCGTGCTGATCGTCGACGACGTGATCACCGCCGGGACCGCCATCCGCGAATCCGTCGAGATCATCCGCGCGCCAGGGCGCCGACGCCGGCCGGCGTGCTGATCGCGCTCGACCGCGAGGAACGCGGCCAGGGCGAGAAATCGGCGGTGCAGGAGGTCGAGGAGACGCTACGGCCTGCCGGTGGTCAGCGTCATCCGCCTTCGCGACCTGATGACCCACCTCGAATCGGCCGGCGACGGGCGCCACCCTGGCGGCCGTGCGTGCGTATCGGGACCGATACGGGGTGTAGACTGGCCCGCGGTTTGACATAGTTCACAAAGCTGGATGCGAACTCGGCCCCGCGATAGCCGGCCCGGGCGGCCCGCGGGGCACAATTCCGACCATGTCCAAGCTACAGGCACTCGTCCGGACGCTGCTCGTCGCCAGCCTCGCCGTCGCGTTCGCGAGCCCGGCAACCCTGGCCGCGCAGACGAAAGCCGGCCCGCAAGCCGGCCAACCAGTACAGCGAAGCCTTCTTCCGCTGCAAGGACGCGCAAGGGCCAGTCGATCATGGGCCAGAGCATTCCGCCGGAGTGCATGGACGCGGACGTCGACGTGCTCGACAAGACCGGCCGGGTGGTCCGCACGATCCCGGGCCGCGCGCTCGCAGGAACAGCTCAAGCAGCAGAAAGCGGACGCCGACGCAGCGCAGGCGGCCGCGCCAGCGCGACCGCACGCTGCTCGCCACGTACCTCTCGGTCGCGGACATCGAGCGCCTGCGCGACCAGCGGCTCGAGCTGCTCGACCAGCAGGTGCAGCGTGACGCGCCAGTACATCGCCAACCTGCGCGAGCGCGAGGCGCGGCTGATGCAGGACGTGCAGCGCTACCGTCCGTACAGCTCCAAGGCGAACGCGCCCGTGCTGCCCGAAGCGCTCGCCGAGGAAATCGTCAACACGGTGAACGGCCTGCGGTCTACGAGCAGGAGCTGCTGAAGAACACGAGCGAGCAGCAGCAGCTGCGCGCGGAGTTCGACGCGGACATCACGCGCTTCAAGGAACTGAAGGCCGCGGTCCAGCGGTAATCGCGAGGGTTACGCGCGGCCGGAGCTGCCGAAGCCCGCCGTCGCCGCGGTGGCTCGCGCCGAACGCGTCGACGATCTCGAACTCCACCTGCACGACCGGCACGACGACCAGCTGCGCGATGCGTTCGCCCGGCTCGATGGTGAACGCGTTCTGGCCGCGGTTCCAGCACGACACCATCACCTGCCCCTGGTAATCGGAGTCGATCAGCCCGACGAGGTTGCCGAGCACGATGCCGTGCTTGTGCCCGAGCCCCGAGCGCGGCAGCAGCACCGCGGCCAGTCCCGGATCGTCGAGGTGGATCGCGATGCCGGTCGGGATCAGCTGCGTCTGGCCCGGCGCCAGCGTGAGCGGCGCGTCGAGGCAGGCGCGCAGGTCGAGCCCGGCCGAGCCCGGCGTCGCGTACTGCGGCAGCGGGAATTCCTTGCCGATGCGCGGATCGAGGATGCGCACCTGCAGCGGGCGCCTGGCAGTCGGGTTCATGGGATGGTTCGGTCCTGGAGTGGAATCAACGGACGGCCGCGCCGGCGACGCGATCGACGGCCGACGCGGGTGCGCCAGGCCGCGCGCGTCGAAACGCTCGGCGATCACCTCGACCAGGTCCGCCGCGAGTCGTGCACTTCGGCGCGCGCGGCAGTTCGCGCTTGCCGTCGGGCCAGTAGACCGTGAGCGCGTTGTCGTCGCAGTCGAACGCGAGCCCGTCGCCCACCTGGTTGGCGGCGATCATGTCGAGCTGCTTGCCTTCGAGCTTCGCGAGCGCGTTGCGCTCGACGTTCTGCGTCTCCGCCGCGAAGCCGACGACGAATGGACGCGGCGATCCAGCGGCCACGGTCGCGAGGATGTCCGGCGTGCGCGTCAGCGCGAGCACCATCGAGTCGCTGGTCTTCTTGATCTTCTCGGCGCAACCTGCGCCGCGCGGTAGTCGGACACTGCAGCGGCGGCGATGAAGATGTCGGCGCCCGCGAGATGCTGCGTGCACCGCGTTCATCATCTGTTCGGCGGTCTCGACGTCGACGCGACGCGACGCCGTGCGGCGTCGGCAGGTTCACGGGCCCGCTGACGAGCACGACCTCGGCGCCGGCATCGCGCGCAGCCTCGGCGACCGCGTAGCCCATCTTGCCGGAGCTGCGATTGGTGATGAAGCGCACCGGGTCGATGCCGCTCGCGCGTCGGCCCGGCCGTAGACCAGCACCTTGCGGCCGTGCGAGCGCAGCGACTCGCGGCGCCGCGGAGGCACGAGCGATCGCATCGCGCGAGATCGCCCGGCTCGAGCATCCGGCCCGGCCCGGTCTCGCCGCAGGCCTGGTCGCCCTCGCCCGGACCCAGCACCGCGACGCCGCGCGACGCGCAAGAGTCTCGACGTTCGCCTGCGTCGCCGCATTCGCCCACATCAGTCGATTCATCGCCGGCGCCACGCGGATCGGCGCGTCGGTGGCGAGGCAGAGCGTGGTGAGCAGGTCGTCGGCCAGGCCGTGCGCGAGCCGCGCCATGAAGTCGGCGGTCGCCGGCGCGACCAGGATGCGATCCGGCCCAGCGCGCGAGCTCGATGTGGCCCATGGCCGCCTCGGCCGCCTCGTCCCAGAGGTCGGTGCGCACCGGGCCGGCCCGACAGCGCCTGGAAGGTGAGCGGCGTGACGAACTGGCGCGCGCCCGCCGTCATCACGACCTGCACCTCGGCGCCGCGCTCGCGCGAGGCGGCGCACGATCTCGGCGCTCTTGTACGCGGCGATGCCGCCCGTGACGCCGAGCAGGATGCGGGTCGGTGAAGCAGGGGTGCCCATGGCGACGGATTATGGGACGGCGCGGCGCCGGGCCGCAAAGGGGAAAGCCCGCAATTCCCCACCTGGGTCTCAGCCCATAACCACCCGTTACGTCGGGCATCACGCCTGGCACCGGGGGCAGAAGTAGGTGGAACGTTGGCCCTGCACCACCTGCCGGATGGCCGTCCCGCAGTTCCGGCACGGCTCGCCCGGCCCGCTCGTAGACAAGAGTTCCTGGCGGAAGTAGCCAGGCGCGCCCTCCGCATTGACGTAGTCCCGGAGCGTGGTGCCGCCCTGCCGGATCGCTTCGCCGCAGCACGGCCCGCACCGCCGCGACCAGCCGCTCGAGCCGGGCCCGGGTCACTCGCCCCGCCGCCCGCCGCGGGTGAATACCCGCCCGGAACAGCGCCTCGCTGGCGTAGATGTTGCCCACGCCGACGACGACGTGCTGGTCCATCAGGAACTGCTTGATCGCGACCTTGCGCCCGCGCGCCCTGGCCGTGCAGGTAGTCCGCGTCGAACCCACGCTCGAGCGGCTCGGGCCCGAGCGCGGCGAGCAGCGGATGCGCGGCCGGGTCGCCGTCACCCAGAGCAGGCAGCCGAAACGGCGCGGGTCGTTGAAGCGCAGGCAGCGCCCGGAGTCGAGCAGCAGGTCGTAGTGATCGTGCGCCAGCAACGGCGTCGCCGGCGGGAGCACGCGCAGGCTGCCCGACATGCCGAGGTGCGCGATCAGCGTGCCGCGTTCGAGATCGATCAGCAGGTACTTGGCCCGGCGGCGGACGTCGCGCACCTGCTGGCCCGGAAGCTCGCGCACCAGGCCCGGGTCGACGGGCCAGCGCAGCCGGCGCTCGCGCAGCACCATGCCGGTGATGCGTCGCCCGCGCAGCGCGCCGCGGATGCCGCGGCGGGTGGTTTCGACTTCGGGGAGTTCGGGCACGGGAGGCGATGAGGAAAGTATTGGCGGTCAGAGGTCGACGGATCGTAGCCAAGATGGCGGCCTGAGAACGAAAAACCCGCCGGGCGGCGGGTTCTTCGCGATCCAGCCGGCGCCGCGCCTTACTTGATCTTGGCTTCCTTGTAGGTCACGTGCTTGCGGACCTTCGGGTCGTACTTCTGGACCTCGAGCTTCTCCGGGTGGAGCCGCTTGTTCTTGGTCGTGGTGTAGAAGTGGCCGGTGCCGGCCGACGAAACGAGCTTGATCTTGTCGCGCATGGCTCAGGTGCTCCCGGCTCAGACCTTGACGCCCTGGGCGCGCAGTTCGGCCACGACGACGTCGATGCCCTTCTTCTCGATCGTGCGCAGGCCGTTGCCGGACACGCGCAGGCTGATCCAGCGCTTCTCGCCCTCGAGCCAGAAACGCTGCTTGTGCAGGTTCGGCAGGAAACGGCGGCGCGTGCGGTTGTTGGCGTGTGAGACGGTGTTGCCGCTCATCGGCCGCTTGCCGGTGATCTGACAGACTTTCGACATGATCGGGATCCTCAGGGCCGGGCCCCGACGAACGGCGCCCCGCGTAAACGAGCCGCGTTTTATACCAGCCGGGCCCCCGGTAGGCAAGTTCTAGAGCAGCCCCCGCTCGGCGAACGACACCTCCGCCCCGTCGCCGACCACGATGTGGTCCAGGACGCGGATGTCCACCAGCGCCAGGGCGTCACGCAGCCGGCCGGTGATCAGTTCGTCCGCCTGGCTGGGTTCGGCGACCCCCGACGGGTGGTTGTGGGCCAGGATGACCGCGGCGGCGTTCCTGGACAGTGCCAGCTTGACCACCTCGCGGGGGTGGACGCTGGCGCCGTCCAGCGTGCCGCGGAACACCTCCTCGAAGCAGATGACCCGGTGGCGGTTGTCGAGGAACAGGCAGCAGAACACCTCGTGGTCACGGTCCCGCAGGCGGGCGCGCAGGAAGTCGCGGGTGGCCCTGGGGTTGGCCAGCGCCGGCCCGGACTGCATGAGTTCGGCATAGTGCCGGCGGGAGAGCTCGAGCGAGGCCTGCAGCAGCGCGAACTTGGCGAGGCCCAGGCCCCGGGTGCGGCAGACGAGGTGCCGTTCGGCGGTGAGCAGGCCGCGCAACGAGCGGAATTCGCCGAGCAGTCCGCGAGCCGTGTCGAGCGCGGAACGGCCGGGCGTGCCCGGTCTGCAGCAGGATCGCCAGCAACTCGGCCTCGGACAGCGCCGCGGCGCCGAGCTTCAGCAGCTTTTCGCGGGGCCGCTCGGCGGCCGGCCAGTCCTGCAGCGATGACGACATGAGTCCCTCCGTGCGCGCATCGTGCGGGCACGGCGCGCCGCCCGCACCGCGCAAAACGGGGCGAATCCGCGGGCTTTTGCGGCCCGGTCAGGCCTGCTTTCTGCGCGAACCGCTGCTTCAGCGCGTCCGCGACCAGCGGGTGCACGAACTCGCGCACGTCGCCGCCGAGGCTGGCGATCTCGCGAATCAGCGTCGAGGAGATGAAGTTGAAGCGCTCCGTCGGCGTGAGGAACACCGTCTCGACCTGGTCGGTGAGGTGGCGGCTCATCGTCGCGAGCTGGAATTCGAATTCGAAGTCGGAAACGGCGCGCAGCCCGCGCACATCACGTTCAGTCCGTTCTGGCGGGCGAACTCGACGGTCAGTCCCGAGTAGCCGGTGACCTCGACGTTCGGCAGGTCGGACAAGCACCGCGCGCGCGAGTTCGATGCGCTGCTCGAGTGCGAAGAGCGGCGCCTTGCCCGGGTTGGCGGCGATGGCCACGACGACCTTGTCGAAGATCCCGCAGGCGCGGCGCACGAGGTCGTTGTGCCCGTTGGTGAACGGGTCGAACGTGCCCGGATACATTGCTCGGCTGCCCATGTGCCCTCGCTGGTTCGTTGTTCTATTGGTCGCCGGGCCAGATGATAGCCCACCTCGCCCGCGCGCTTGGACTCGATGCATCGTCCAGCCCTGCGGCAGGACCGGCTCGCCGGACGCAGCCGAGTCTTCGAGGTAGACGAACGCGCCCGGCGACAGCCAGCCTCGCGTTTCGAGCGTCGCGCACAGCGTCGGGCAGCGCGCGGTCCGCAAACGGCGGATCGAGGAACACGATGTCGAACGGTTCGGGCGGCTGCGAGAGGTAACGTCCCGGCATCCATCTCGACCGCGTGCCCGCGCTCGCAGCGGAGCGTTTGTAGCATTTGCACAACGTGCCGGACGGCCTCGGAATCGGTGTCGACGAACACCGTCTCGCGAGCCCCGCGTGAAAGCGCCTCGAAGCCGAGCGCGCCGCTGCCCGCGTAGAGGTCCAGGCACCGCCTGCCCGCGAGATGCATCTGCAGCCAGTTGAAGACGGTGACGCGGACCCGGTCGGGAGTCGGCCGAATTCCCGGCGATTGCGGAAAGTGCAGTTTGCGGCCGCGCCATTCACCGCCGATGATTCGAACTTGATTGCGTTGACCCGGATCCGACGTCGCAGCCGCTTTGCGAATCGATTGCATCGGGGCCTTTTTTGCAAGTGCAAAACGAGCCGAACTGGACCCCCTGTGATTCTTGCGCGACATGAGCGGCCAAGCGTAGGCTTCGCGATGAACGACTATTAACGCGCGATGGTACGCGCGGTCCATTCTGAGGGGAAAGACAAATGCTCGAGGTCAAGACCAGGCTGGTCGCGCCCGCGTTGATGGCGCTCGCTGGAATCGTGTTGGTCGGTTGCAGCGCTTCGCAGGACGGACCCGAATTTTCCGCCGGCGCCGACCACGGTCGCGACCGCGAAGTTCAACATCATCGACCGGCGACCTGCCGTATCCGGCCGATCCGTTCTTCTTCTCGGGTTCGACGGACGGCACGCTGAACCTGCCGACCATCGCGTATCGACCCGCCTCGATGCAGAACGCGCTGAACGCGCTCGACGGCTGGTCCACCTCGGCGACGCTTTCGACCGGCTTCACGTTGCCGATCGATCCGACGTCGCTCGGCGCCGCCACCGTGCGGATCGTCAAGGTGTACCTCAACCCGGCCAACAAGGCGCCCGTCGACGTCACGAACGCCGGTCAGGTCGCCGCGTACCTGCCTGCCGGTTGGCCTCTTGCGCAGGGACCGATTGCCGGCGTGCTGACTTACGGCACCGACTACACCGCGAGCGTCGACGATTCCGTCGACAGCGCCGGCAAGTTCCTGCAGGATCACGCCGCTCAAGCCGTTCGACTCGAGCAGCGGCCCGGTCGTGACCGGCGGCAGCAAGGTGTTCAACATCGGCTACATCGTGATCCTGACCGACGGCATCAAGTCGACCGACGGCCAGAGCATGGGCGCCGACGCGCTCTACGCGAGCTTCAAGTCGGCGCCCGACGGACTGCAGCACCATCGCCGACGCCACGCAGAAGCTGATCTGCCAGTTCACGAAGCCGCAGCTCTCGATTGCGCAGGCCGTCGGCGTGGCCCCGGCATCCGTCATCGTGTCGTGGAGTTTCTCGACGCAATCCATGGACGACACGTTCGCGTATCTCGCGGCGACGGCTGCGGCCAAGGCGACGCTGATCGTGCCGGCCTTCAACGCGGCCCTCGGCCGCATCCTCACGACGCACGACGCGAACGCGGGCCTGCCGGGCAAGGCGAACATCTACGTCGGGTCGACGGTGCTGCCGTACTACCTGACGGCCACCGACGGCACGCAGACGCTCGCGCAGCAGAAGGCGGCTGTGAACGGGGCGTTCTGGACGGCGGCCACCGGTCCGAACCCGGCGTTCGGCCTCGACCCGACCAGCCGCGTGCTGTCGATGTTCAACCCGGTGCCGCTCAAGACGAGCGACGTCACGGTGCCGCTGCTGGTCACCGTGCCGAACGGCACCTCCGCCGTGTGCGGCGATGCCGGTCGGCGGCTGGCCGGTCGCGATCGTGCAGCACGGCATCACGGGCAATCGCTCGCAGGCGCTCGCGATGGCGGACGCGTTCGCCGACCAGTGCTTCATCGTCGTGTCCATGGATCTGCCGCTGCACGGCATTACCGCGACGGCCGCTGCGGATCCGCTGACCGGCTTCCACTGCTTTGCGCCGCCGGCCACGCCGAACCCAGCGTGCCTCGGCGCCGTCGAGCGCACGTTCGACGTCGACCTCGCGGCACCGGTCGGGATCGACTCGTCCGGTTCCGTACTTCATCAACCTGTCGAGCCCGCTCACCGGCCGCGACAACCTGCGCGAGGCCGAAGCGGACCTGATCCAGCTCACCAAGTCGATTCCGGGGCTGACGGTCGCGGCGGCTGCACCGGGCTCACTGCCCGCCGGCCCGGCCAGCGTCGATGCAACGCGCATCAGCTTCGTCGGCCTGTCGCTCGGCTCCATCGTCGGCGCCACGCACGCGCAGTATGCGGCCGGCACGCGCACGGTGGCGCTCTCGGTGCCGGGCGGCGTGCTCACGCAGCTGCTGAACGATTCCGCGGCGTTCGGCCCCAGCATCAAGGCCGGCGTGAATGCGCAGGGCCTTGCGCCGGGTTCGTACCTGTACAACCTGTACTTCCGCGACTTCCAGGCCGTGATCGACGGCGGCGACCCGATCAACCACATCAAGGACACGCAGAACGCGCATCCGACGCTGCTGTTCAAGGTGCTGAACGACGGCGTCGTGCCGAACAACTCGACGGATCGCCTGATCACGGCGGGCGGCCTGACCAAGCTGACGACGCCGGGCAACAACGCGGTCGGCGCCGGCACGGGCGCCTGGTCGTTCTTCAAGGTCGGTTCGCACGGCACGCTGTTCGACCCGACGACGAGCCTGTCGGCGACCATGGAAATGCAGGCCCAGGCGATCAGCTTCTCCGCCAGCGCACCCGCGCCGGGCGGCCCGTACGTCGCGGTCGGCCTGGTCGACACGGACGTGCTCGACCTGCGACTGATCCCAGCCTGCGATTCATGGGCTGACGAAGGGCGGGAGCGATCCCGCCCTTCTTTTTTGCATCCGTTACAATCGGGGCCCCGCGCGCCGCCCGCCCCGAGCCGTATCCGCCGTCCATCCATGGGTCTGTTCAACTTCAGGTCGAAGAAGGCCGGCGAGCCGGCGCCAGACGAAGCCGTCGGCGAAGGCAAGCCCGGCTTCGTGGCGCGCCTGCGCGCCAGGCTCAATCGCGGCAACTCCTGGCTGACCTACGACCTCGCGAACCTGCTGCCGGGCGGCACGATCGACGACGCCGTGCTCGACGAACTCGAGACGCGCCTGATCGCCGCCGACGTCGGCATCGAGACCACCGAGAAGATCCTCGGCGCGCCTGCGCGGGCACGTGGCGCGCAAGGAACTCGGCGACCTCGACGCGCTGCTCGCCGCGCTGCGCGCCGTCGCTGCTGGAGATCGTCGCCCCGGTGGCGCAGCCGCTCGTCATCGACGAGGCGCGCCAAGCCGTTCGTGATCCTGGTCGTCGGCGTCAACGGCTCGGGCAAGACGACGACGATCGGCAAGCTCGCGCATCTGCTATCGCGACGAAGGCCGCAAGATCGTGCTCGCGGCGGGCGACACGTTCCGTGCCGCGGCGATCGAGCAGTTGCAGATCTGGGGCGAGCGCAACGACGTGCCCGTGATCGCGCAGGCGGCCGGCGCCGATCCCGCGGCGGTGGTCGTTCGACGCCATGCAGTCCGCGCAGGCGCGCGGCGCGGACGTGCTGATCGCGGACACCGCGGGCCGGCTGCACACGCAGAGCAACCTGATGGAGGAGCTGAAGAAGGTGAAGCGCGTGCTCGGCCGCATCGACCCGGCGGCGCCGCACGAAGTGCTGCTGGTGCTCGACGCGGGCCAGGGCCAGAACGCGCTGGCGCAGGCGCAGCAGTTCAACCAGGCGCGTCGGCGTCACCGGCATCGTGCTCACCAAGCTCGACGGCACCGCGAAGGGCGGCATCGTGCTCGCGATCGCCGACAAGATGCGGCTGCCGATCCGCTTCATCGGCATCGGCGAGACGGCCGAGGATTTCGACGTGTTCGACGCCGGGCAGTTCGTCGACGCGGTGCTCGCCGCGGCCGCGAGCCCGCGGCGAGGCCGCATGATCCGCTTCGACCACGTCTGGAAGCGCTATCCGAACGGCCGCGAGGCGCTGAGCGACCTCTCGCTCGACGTCGAGCGCGGCGAGATGGTGTTCCTGACCGGTCACTCCGGCGCCGGCAAGAGCACGCTGCTCAAGCTCATCGCGCTGATCGAGCGCCCGACGCGCGGCACGCTGATCGTGAACGGCCAGAACACGCTGACGGTGTCCGCGCTCGAAGATTCCGCGCGTTCCGGCGCCAGATCGGCATCGTGTTCCAGGACCACAAGCTGCTGATGGACCGGCCGGTCTACGACAACGTCGGCCTGCCGCTCGTGATCGCCGGCGTGCCGGAGAAGGAAATCGGCAAGCGCGTGCGCGCCGCGCTCGACCAGGTGGGACTGCTCGGCCGCGAGCAGAACCGGCCGATCGAGCTGTCGACCGGCGAGCAGCAGCGCGTCGGCATCGCGCGCGCGATCATCGGCAAGCCGTCGCTGCTGATCGCCGACGAGCCGACCGGCAACCTCGACCCCGACCTCGCGGTCGAGATCATGAACATCTTCAAGCGCTTCAACGAGGTCGGCGTCACGGTGGTGGTCGCGAGCCACGACGTCCACCTGATCGAGCGCTACGGCGTGCGCCGCGTGGTGATCGAAGGCGGCCGCGCCGTCGGCGCGAGCGAGGCGCCGCCACCGCCGCTGCCGTCGATCGTGGCGGAGCGGCGTCATGAAGCAGTGGTTCGAACGTCACCTGCAGACGATGGTCGGCTCGCTCGGCCGGCTCTGGCAGCAGCCCGTTCGCGACGCTGCTGACGATCCTCGTGATCGGCATCGCGCTCGCGCTGCCGGCGTGCCTGCACGTGCTGGTGCAGAACGTGCGCGCGCGCGAGCGGCGGCTGGAGCAACGCGCTCGACGTCTCGGTGTACATGAAGCCGTCGGCGAGCCTCGACGACGCGCAGGCAGGTCGCCGGAGCGCATCCGCAAGCGCCGCGACGTCGACGAGGTCACGGTGATCCCGGCCGACGACGCGCTCGCGGAATTCCGCAAGAGCTCCGGGTTCGGCGAGGCGCTCGACGCGCTGAAGGACAATCCGCTGCCGCACGCGCTCGTCGTGCGGCCGGACGCGGAATACCGCGGGCCCGCGCAGGTCGCGTCGCTCAGCGACGAGCTGCGCAAGATCCCGGGCGTGGACATCGTGCAGCTCGACACCGAGTGGGTCAGCCGCTTCAACGCGATCCTGGACGTGGTGCGCCGCGTCGTGTTCCTCGCGGCGGGGCTGTTCGCGCTCGGCATCCTGGTGATCGTCGGCAACACGATCCGGCTCGACATCGAGAACCGGCGCGACGAGATCGAGGTGACCAAGCTGGTCGGCGGCAGCGACGCGTTCGTGCGCCGCCCGTTCCTCTACAACGGCGTCTGGTACGGGCTCGGCGGCGGCCTGGTCGCCTGGCTGATCGTCGCGATCGTGGTCTTCGTGCTCGCGCGACCCGGTGCAGCGCATCGCCGGCCTGTACGGCAGCAGCTTCCGGCTGCAGGGCCTGGGCGCTCGCGGGCTGGGCCGGCGCTGATGGCCGGCGGGGTCGGGCTCGGCTGGCTCGGCTCGTTCATCGCCGCCACCCGGGAGCTGCGCGGGATCGAGCCTAAATAGCTGATATTGATAGTATTTTCTATCTGCTTCCAAACGGGCATGGGCCGGAACTACCCGGGTATTTAGCACTCTAATTCCGCGACTGCTAATATCTGCAGCCACTGGATTGGAGGCCCTGATACCGCAATGACCACGACCGCGATCGTCCGCCGCAGTCCCGCCGAACTCGCCCTCACCGGCCCGATCGGCAGCTTCGACGCGTACGTCGATGCCGTGAGCCGCATTCCCGTGCTGAGCCGCGAGGAAGAACTCGTGCTCGCCAAGCGCTTCCATGGCGAGAACGACCTCGACGCCGCGCGGCAGCTGGTGCTCTCGCACCTGCGCTTCGTGGTGCACATCGCCCGCGGCTACGCCGGCTACGGCCTGCCGATGGGCGACCTCGTGCAGGAAGGCAACGTGGGCCTGATGAAGGCGGTCAAGCGCTTCGATCCGACGGTCGGCGTGCGGCTCGTGTCGTTCGCCGTGCACTGGATCCGCGCCGAGATCCACGAATACGTGCTGCGCAACTGGCGCCTCGTGAAGGTCGCCACGACCAAGGCGCAGCGCAAGCTGTTCTTCAACCTGCGCAAGTACAAGCGCAACCTCGGCTGGCTGACGGCCGAGGAGACGCAGGCCGTGGCCCGCGACCTCGGCGTCACCGAACAGGACGTCACCGAGATGGAGCGCCGGCTCTCTTCGCGCGACGTGTCGTACGACCCGGCGCCCGACACGGACGACGAGGACGACGTGTATTCGCCGTCCGCCTACCTGCCGGCCGCCGATGCCGATCCGGCCGTCGCGGTGGAGCGCGCCGAGTGGGACGACGACGTGACCGACAAGGTCGCCGCGGCGATGTCGCAGCTCGATCGCGCGCAGCCAGGCGATCCTGCGGGCGCGCTGGATGGACGAGCCCAAGGCCACGCTGCACGAACTCGCCGAGCAGTACGGCGTGTCGGCCGAGCGCATCCGCCAGATCGAAGCCAACGCGATCAGGAAGCTGAAGAAGATGGTCGTGGCTGAAGCCGAAGAGGCTTAAGAGCCCTCACCCGGCCTGCGGCCGACCTCTCCCGCAGGCGGGAGAGGTGAAGACTCCCTCACCCGGCCTGCGCCACCTCTCCCGCTCTGGCGGAGGAGGTGGAACGCCTCGCGAAAGACGATCGCGTGCAGCTGCGCCGTGCGCTCCGCCGTCGGAGCATACCCTCCCGCAATCGTGATGACCGTGGGAATCGACTCGTCGCGACACGTCTCGAGCACGTGGCGATCGCGACGCGCGATGCCGTCTTCGGTGAGCCGCAGTCGGCCGTAGCGGTCGCCCTGCGACCGGATCGACGCCCGCGAGATAGAACGCGATGTCGGGCGTGAACGCAGGCGAGGATGTCCGGACAGGTGGCGGCCGAGCACGGCCAGGTATTCGTCGTCGCCGAGGCCGTCCGCCAGGCCGACGTCGAGCGTCGAGCGCATCTTCTGCAACGGGTAGTTGCGCTCGCCGTGCATCGAGAACGTGAACACGGCCGGGTCGTCCGCGAAGATCGCGGCCGTGCCGTTGCCCTGGTGCACGTCGAGATCGATCACCAGCGCGGTGCGGATGCGGCGCTCGCGCAGCAGCACGCGGATCGCGATCGCGACGTCGTTCAGCACGCAGAAGCCTTCGCCATGATCCGGGAACGCGTGGTGCGTGCCGCCGGCGAGATTGCCGGCGAGGCCGTCTACGAGCGCCGCGCGCGCGGCCTCGAGCGTGCCCTGCGCCGCGAGGCGCGACCGCCGCCACAAGCGGGCGCGACCAGGGCACGCCGAGTCTTCGCACTTCCGCCGCGTCGAGCCGGTCGTTCGCGAGCTTGTCGAGGTAGTCGTCCGTGTGCACGAGGCGCAGGTCGTCGAGAGCCGCTTCCGCCGGTTCGATGGTCGCGTGCCGGTCGAGCAGGCCTTCGTTGCGCAGGATGCGATGCAACAGCGGGTATTTCGCCATCGGAAACGGATGGTTGGCCGGCAGCGCCACGTAGTAGTCGGGATGAAAGCTGACGCGCACGCGGGCCTTTCGACGGCTGGACAACACCGGGTTCGAACCGCGTAAGATTATCGCGGTCCAATGACGTCCCGTCAGTCGCGCACGACCCAAGGAGATCGCGATGCAACAGAACACCCCTCCCCCGGGGGTCCGTCCGACACGCAGCCCGAAGGCGCGCCGGCGGACAGCACGTACACGCAGTGGTACGAAGTGAAGAAGGGCGACACGCTCTGGAAGATCGCCAAGGAGGTCTACGGCGACGGCAGCCTGTACCCCGACATCTTCAAGGCGAACCAGGACCAGCTCACCGACCCCGACAAGATCAAGGTCGGCCAGAAGCTGCGCATTCCCTGATCGGGCCCAACCGCACGAAATTTCCGCAAGGAGTCTTCCCGATGAAGGTCAAGTCCCTGTTCAACGGTTTTCTTGCGCTCGCGCTCGCGGCCGTGCTCGTCGCCGGCTGCGCCAACCAGATGGAGCCGGCCAAGAAGGCCATCGCCGACATCGAAGCCGCGGTCGCGGCGGCCGGCCCCGATGCCGCGCAATACATTCCGGACCAGCTGCAGGCCGTGACGACGCAGATCAACGACCTGAAGATGAAGTTCGACCAGAAGGACTACAAGGGCGTGATCGCCGCGGCCCCCGCGCTGCTCGCGCAGGCACAGGGACTCGCGGGCGCCGCGTCGACCGCGAAGCAGGCGGCGCAGGCGGCGGCGCAGGCCGCGCTCACGGCCGAGTGGGGCACGCTGTCGGCGGACCTCCCGGCACAACTGGCGGCGGTCACGAGCCGGGTCGGGATGCTGTCGAAGTCGAAGAAGCTGCCGGCCGGGCTCGACGCGGCAACGGTCGAAGCGGCAAAGTCCGGCGCGGCCGAAGCCAAGTCCCTGTGGGACCAGGCGACGGCCGCGCAGGCTTCCGGCAACATGGAGCAGGCCGTGACGGCGGCGCGCCAGGTCAAGGAAAAGCTGGATGCGGCGATGGCCGGTCTCGGCATGACAGCCGGCTGACCTGCTCGTCCGTTCGAAGCATCGACGGGCCGCCTCCGGGCGGCCCGTTTTCTTTGCCGCAACGCGGCCAATCACGGAAAATGGCGGCTTGCGCGCTCGCGCCCCGCCCTGGAGTTCCATCGTGCCCGCCCCGAACCTGAATCCGATCGACCTGTACGACGTCCGCAACCTGCTCAGCGACGAGGAGCGGATGGTGCAGGACTCCGTGGCGCGCATGGTGGACGAGAAGGTCCTGCCGATCATCCGCCATCACTTCGAGGACCACACCTTCCCGCGCGAGCTGGTCGGCGAACTCGCGGCACTCGGCCTGCTCGGCAGCTCGCTCGAAGGCTACGGCTGCGCCGGCATGAACGCCGTGAGCTACGGCCTGATCTGCCAGGAACTCGAGCGCGGCGACTCGGGCCTGCGCAGCTTCGTCTCGGTGCAGTCGAGCCTGTGCATGTACCCGATCCACGCGTACGGCAGCGAGGAGCAGAGGCAGAAGTACCTGCCGCGCATGGCGACGGGCGAGGTCATCGGCTGCTTCGGTCTCACCGAGCCGCACGGCGGCTCCGACCCGGCGAACATGAAGACGCACGCGAAGCGCCGCGGCACGGACTGGGTGCTGAACGGCGCGAAGATGTGGATCACGAACTCGCCGATCGCCGACCTGTTCGTCGTCTGGGCGAAGACCGAGGAAGGCATCCGCGGCTTCCTGGTCGAGAAGGGCGCGAAGGGCCTCGCAGCGCCGGAGATCGAGAAGAAGTTCTCGCTGCGCGCCTCGCATACGGGCGCGATCTTCTTCGAGGACGTGGTCGTGCCGGAGGAGAACATGCTGCCGGGCAGCGTGATCGGGCTGAAGGCGCCGCTCTCGTGCCTGACGCAGGCGCGCTACGGCATCACCTGGGGCGTGATCGGCGCCGCGCAGGCCTGCCTCGACCGAAGCGCTCGACTATTCGAAGTCGCGCATCCTGTTCGACCGCCCGCTCGCCGCGACGCAGACGATCCAGATCCGGCTCGCGCAGATGGCGCGCGGGCATCACGACGGCGCAGCTGCTGTCGCTGCAGCTCGGCCGGCTCAAGGACGCAGGGCGAGATGACGCCCGTCGCACGTGTCGCTCGCCAAGTGGAACAACTGCCGCATGGCGATCGACGTCGCGCGCGACGCGCGCGACATCCTCGGCGGCGCGGGCATCAGCGCCGAGTACAACGCCATCCGGCACGCGCTGAACCTCGAGAGCGTGATCACCTACGAGGGCACCGAGACGATCCACCAGCTCACGATCGGGCGCGAGCTGACCGGCATCAGCGCCTTCTAGGGCACGCGGCGCCTTCGAACACCCGGGGCGATGTGCGACATCGCTTGCAGCCGCGGCGAGCGCCGGCCCCTGTCGGCTTTTTTTACGAAACTCCGGCCCGGGCTCGCGCAGCCTGCGGTCCCGCATCGATTTTGACTCGTAACGCATTGATTTTCCTCATGTCGGCACCAGTTGGCACGCCACTTGCTCGTGTTTGATCGTCCCAGTCGATGGTTATGGGACGAGTAAGCCAGGCCTCCGGAAGGGAAAAGTTTCGACAGGGGATGACAGGAAGAAGAAAAGGCGCAGGGAGCGGTCAGAGCCGGGACCCCAGTTTCGGGCGAAAAGAAGTAGAAACACCGACAAGAAGAACAGAGTTCGCCCCGCAATAGGACGACGACCCCGCGCAAGCGGGGTTTTTTTTGCAGGCGGACGTGCAGGCCTTTGCGGGCTCAGCGGGTCCGGGCGAGGTGCGCCTTCAGGACCGTGTCCGAATCGATCGACAGCAGGCGGTCGTCGGGCTCGATCCGCAGGTTCTTCTCGTTCCACAGGCCGATGCGCCGCCCTCCTCGTCGGATCTCGACGACCAGCACGCCCGGGATGCCGTGGGGCTCGCGGCCAATTTCGTCGAGCCGCGGTTCGCGCTCGACGAGCTGGTAGCTGCCGCGGTACGAAATCAGCTCCGACACGAACTCAACCGTCGACTGGCTCTCGACGGCGTCCGCCATCAGCACGCCGCCGAAGCGCGGCGGCGAGACCACCACGTCGGCGCCGCCCGACTTCACCAGCTTGATGTTCTCGGGCTCGCCGACGTTGGCGATCAGCCGCACGTCCTTTGCGAGCGCGCGGACGGTCAGCACGACCAGCACCGTGGTGTCGTCGCGACCCACGCTGACGATCACCGACCGCGCGCGCTCGACGCCCGCCATGCGCAACAACTCCTCGCTGGAGGCGTTGCCGTGCAGGCAGGTGAAGCCCCGCTCGGCGGCGCGCGCGACTTCGTCGGCGTCCTGGTCGATGACCACCAGCTGCTCCGGCTTCCAGCCGCGCAGCAGCAGTTCGGTCGCGGCGATGGAGCCGCTGTGCCCGAATCCGCAGAGGATCATGTGATCGCGCAGATGCTGCTGCAATCGGGTCATGCGCCATTCCTCGATGAGTCGCTGGATGATGAACTGGTATGCCGTGCCCAGGAAGATGAACCACACGAAGATGCGCACGGGCGTGACGAAGAACGCGTCGATCAGCCGCGCCTCGTCGGACACGGGCACGATGTCGCCGTAACCCACGGTCGTGATGGTGATCATCGTGAAGTAGACGACGTCGATCAGCGAGACGTGGCCGTCGATGTTGTCCTGCAACCCGTCGCGATCGAGCAGGAAGACGGCGAACACCGCGAGCACGAGCAGCAGCACCAGCAACGCGCGTGCGGCGAGCGCCACTTCGGGCGGCGTGGACGACTTTCGGATCAGGATGGGCGTGCCCGATCCGCCGCGCTGCAGCCGGATGCGGCGTAGCGTGCGCCGGACCTTGCCGAAGCCCCGCCCCTGCTCCGATCGATTCCCCAAGGCCGCCGCTCCCCCTGCCATTGCGCTGCGGCGACGCGATCGGACCCCGACGGCACCCGCCGCCCGGGTCCAGGGGGAACTATAGCGCAGCGGCCGCGCGGCCTCGGCTCGCGGCGCGGGCGTCGTCAGCAACCGGCGACGAGCGGTTCGATCTCGTAGCCGATGACTTCGCGCGTCTGTGGGTCGACGATCGGCTTGCCGCTGTTGAAGCGGCCGGTGAGCAACGCGCGCTTCATCATGTTGCCGTCCGGCTTCAGCTGACGCACTTCGATCGCGCCGTCGGCGTCGCGGACCAGCGCGGTGACGTGAGTCGCCGGTCGCCTCGGCAGGCCTGGGCGGGCTCGGGAAACAGCAAGGCAATGATTTCGGGTTGCATGGACTCGAACACTGGCATCGGGACGTTCCGTGACGCCTGGAATCGCAGCAAGTTGTGTGCCATGCGCGGCAGCGGCCGATTTCCGCCGCTATCGGCGATCCCAGCGTCGCCGGGTGACGCTTTTCGTCAGCCGGTGGACGTCAGGCGTCGGCGCGTGATCCGCATCGCGTGCCGCGGGCGCGTATTGAAGCGCGACGGGTCCCGCGTTAAGTAATATCCTGTGCGGGTTCCCAGACGAATCCGCCATGCCCGTTCAAGACCTCCCCAAAATCATCGCGCATCGCGGCAACGCCGCCGAGTTCCCCGAAAACACGCTGCAGGCCCTCGAGTCGGCCGTGGATCTCGGCCTGAAGCACCTGGAGTTCGACGTCCAGCTGACGGCCGACAACGTGCCGGTCGTGTTCCACGACTCCACGCTCGACCGTGTCGGCGACCGGCCCGACAGCGTGCACGAGCTGCAGCTGGGCGAATCTCGCGGAGATCCCGGTCGGCGAGATCCGCCGCTTCGGCCCAAGGTTCGCCTACACGTACCCGCCGTCGCTGGCGCAGACCGTCGACGCGATCGCCGGCTGGAAGGACGTCACCGCCTTCGTCGAAATCAAGCGGGCGAGCATGCGCAAGGTCGGCCGCGAGATCGTGTTGCGGCGAGTCACCGAGATCGTGCGTCCCATCCTCGATCGCGTCGTGTTCATCTCCTTCGATCTGCCCAGCCTCAGGATCCTGCGGATGATGACGGGCGCGCGCATCGGCTGGGTGCTGCAGGACTACACCGACACTGCGCTGCGGGACGCCCAGGCGCTCGCACCCGAGTTCCTGTTCTGCAATCTCGAGCGCGTGCCCGACGCGACCGTGCAGCTGTGGACCGGGCCCTGGCAGTGGGCGGTCTACGAGGTGCGCGACATCAAGACCGGCGCAACGCTGCCAGGACCTGGGCGCGGCTTTCGTCGAATCGATGACCGTGAAAGGTTTGCTGGCCGCGTACGCCGAAAATGCTCGCCAATGGTGACGGCGCTCGCCGGCAGACGGTTCAACCGACCCGTCCCGTGAGATGAACGAGACGTCGACCGGGCTCGCCTGGCTGGCGGGAGAGCTCAGTTCGATTCGGCGACAGTTGTTGCCGGCGGGCGAGTCGTTCGACGCTGTATCTCGCGCTCGACCTCGGCGGCAGCGCCGGCCGGGCGCTGCTGTTCGACGCCGCCGGCCGGCAACTCGCGGCGGCGCACTGCCCGATCGGCACCGCGCGTCTGGCGACGACCGCGTCGAACACGACGCGGACGAACTCGTCCGGGCGCTCGCCGTCGCGGCGCAGGACGTGTGCGAGGCCGAACTGGCGCGAGGTCGTTCGATCGCGGCCGCCGGACTCGCGACGCAGCGGTCGACGATCGTGTGCTGGGACCGGCGCAGCGGCCGCGCGTCAGCCCGGCGATCTCCTGGCAGGACCGGCGCGGCGCCGCGTGGCTGACGCAGGCCCTGGGCACGCGCGCGGATGGGTCCGCCGTTCGACGGGGCTGGTGCTGTCGCCGCATTACGGCGCCAGCAAGCTGCGCTGGTGCCTCGATCACCTGCCGGAGGTGCAGGCCGCCGCACGCAACGGGCGCCTCGCCGCGGGCCCGATGTCGAGCTACCTGACGTTCGCACTGCTCGGCCGAGCATCCGTTCGTCGCCGATCCGGCCAATGCGTCGCGCACGTCGCTGTTCGATCCGGACACGCTCGACTGGTCGCCGGAGTTGCTCGACGCATTCGGCATTCCGCGCGGGATCCTGCCCGACTGCGTGGCGACGAGACGACGAATACGGCACCCTTGCCGTCGGCGAGCGACGCATCCCGCTGCGCGCCTGCACCGGCGACCAGTCGGCCGCAGCGTTTGCATTCGGCCGTCCGGTGGAGACGGCCGCCCTGGTGAACGTGGGCACGGGCGCGTTCGTGCAACGCGTGGCCGCGGTCGCAGCGCCGCTGCCGCAGGGACTGCTTCGCAGCGTGCTGCGCACGCGCGACGGCGATGCGCTCTACAGCCACGAGGGCACGGTGAACGGCGCGCGGCAGCGCCATCGACTGGCTGCGCGAGCCACGTCGCGCTCGACCTCGACCGGGCGCTCGCGAACCTGCCGGCGGAGCGGACCGGAGGGCGAACCGCCCGTGTTCATCAACGGCGTCGGCGGCCTGGGCGCGCCGTTCTGGAAGCACGACTTCCCGGTCGAGTTCGTCGGGGTCGGCAGCGAGGTGCTGCAGCTCGACGGCCGTCATCGAGAGCGTCGCGTTCCTGCTGACCGTGAACCTGTCGGCGATGCAGCAGTCGGCGCCGCTGATCCGTATCTCGATTTCGGGCGGCCTGTCGAACTGCGACTACCTGTGCCACGCGCTCGCCGACCTGAGCGGGCTCGTCGTCGAGCGTTACGCACTGCGCGAGGCGACGGCCCGCGGCGTCGCCTTTCTCGCCGCCGGCGAGCCCGACGACTGGCAGCTGCTGCCGGTCGATCGCGTCTTCACGCCGGCGGCCAACGAGCCACTGCTCGCCCGGTACGCGCTACTGGCGACGCGAGATGGACCGGCGCGGCGCGTCCGCGGCGTTGAGTCGTTGCGCGCTCAAGGGGGTGGGCGATAAGGTTTGACGGTCGATGTCGGACGCCGCAGCGCGAGCGCAGTCTCGAGGCGCCTCGACTCTTGCCGTTGCGCCGCGCTAATCTCGCTCGAGCCGCTCGATGCAAGGCGACGCCGAGAACGTCAGGCGCGCGCGCGGCGCGAGACTGCGCTCGACGCGCGGCGTAGACCTGGAGCGGCGAATCTATCGCCGACTCCCGGCGCGCGATTCGACGCAGCGCTGCAGGTGCTCGCGCTACCGATGCGTTGAGCGTCGCGCACCACCTCGCGCTCGATCCACGTCGGGCCGTCGCCGCCGGCGTAGTAGCCGCAGTGACCGCCGAAGCGCGTGAGCGTCACCTCGAGCGCGCGGGGACGCGCGATGCGCACCAGGTCCGCGGCGGGGATGATCGGGTCGTCGGCGGCCGAGATGATGCGCGTGCGCGCCTCGAGCGGCGCGAGCGCGTCGCCCACGATCGCATATCCGCGCAGGTACTGCTCGAGCGACGGAAAGCCGCCGTAGTGGCGCACCAGCACGTCCGTCATGTCCGTGAGGTTGTCGAGGCGGATGACGTCGCTCAGGTCGTAGGCCGTCGGCCACGCCGCCTGCTTCTTGCGCAGCGAGCGTCGCCACTTCCACACGAAGTACTGCCGGTACAGCGCCCAGCCGGATTCGAGCCGCTGCAGCGTGTGCTCCGGATCGAGCACCGGGCATACGGCGACGATCCGCTCCAGCTCGATTCCCGCGCCCGCGCGCCCGCGCGCCGACGCGCAGCGAAAAATTGCCGCCGAGCGAAAAGCCGGTCAGGCACAGCGCGCGATCCGGATTGAGCTGCTGGATGCGCCGCACGGCGCCGACCACTTCGGCGATCCGGCACGAGTGGAACAGCTCCTGGTTCAGGTGATGGCTGTCGCCGTGGTCGCGCAGGTTGAGCCGCACGACGTCGAAACCCTGGTCGAGCAGGAACTGGCCGAGCGAGAGGATGTACAGCGACTGCGCGCTGCCCTCCCAGCCGTGCAGCAGCACCACGAGTCGGCTCGCGGCGGGCCGGCCGATGCGCTGCTGCGTCGCGTGATGCGCGAGCAGCCGCACGCCGTCGCCGCAGTCGAGCAGCACGTCTTCCGAGGCCTCGATCAACTGGCGGCTGCGTCGCTCCGACGGCCGGCCGTCGGAACGGCAGGCTCGGATAGATCGACTGCACGTGCGGGTTGCGCAGCCGCGCGGGCGGCACGAAGTCGTCGCGAATCCCGGTCACGCGACGGGCCCGGGTTCCCATGCGCGGCCGCGCGTCACCTGCAGGGGGCCCGAGCCGGGCAACGACTCGACGAATCGACTGCCCATCAGCTGCGACGGCGTGCGGTAGCCGCCCGGCCCGGAGTAACCGAGGAGATGCTCGAGCATGCCGATCGCCGCGTCCACGGTCAGCTCGTAGGGATTCGCGACGCGGATGCGCGCCGTCACCGCTTCGCCGCTCGGCGCCTGCGCCTCGCCCCAGACGAAGGCCGGGCTGCGTTCGCGCGTGGCCTCATCCGGTCCGCGCGCGCCCTTGCGGCCTGGCGCTTCGCGAGCGACTGCACGAACCGAGCCTCAGCAGCGCGCCGAGCCAGTTGAGCCGGCGCAAGGCGGCGACCTGTTGCGGCGGCATCGCGAGGTAGACCTCGATGTTCGCAATGCCGGTCGTGAAGTACGCCGTGCTCACGTCGCCCCAGGGGATCGTCACCGCGCTTTTCACGCCGTCGCCGAAATCGATGTCACGCGTCGCGGAAGCCGTGCGCGACTTTCGTGAGCCGACCCGAGCTGCGGATGTAACCGCCGGCCGCAAGGCCTTCGATCGTCGTCTTCGCGGTCCCGCGGCTCGTGGCCATGCGCGAATCGAAGCCGAGCGCGAGATACGTCGCGTCGGGCAACTGCGCCTTGAGCTCGGCGGCGACGCAGTCCGTCGGCACCACGTCGAAGCCGACACCCGGACATAGCACGCAACCGGCCTCGCGCGCCGCGGCGTCGAGGTCGTGCGCCGCCTCGAAGACCGGGATCTCGCCGGTGATGTCGAGGTAGTGCGTGCGCGCCGCAAGACACGCCTGCAGCATCGGCGCGGCGGTGGCGGAAAACGGGCCCGCGCAGTGCAGCACGGCACGGACGCCGCGCAGGACCTGCGTCAACGCGGTGACGTCGTCGAGGCCGATCACGATCGAGCCGCAGCCGAGCTCCGCGGCGAGCTTCGTGACCGCGTCGCGATTGCGTCCGGCGAGCACCGGCCGCAGGCCGCGGCGCACGCTTTCGCGCGCGATCAACTCACCCGTGTAACCGTTGGCACCGTAGACGACGAACGTCGCGTCGGTCATGCAGCGGGGATCACCCGGAACTCGACGCGGTTGTTCTGCGCGGCGACGGTGTTCCACTCGCCCGGCCGTCGCCTTCTCGCCCTGCTCGGGGTACGCCAGCTGGCTGCGCCGTCCGGCGTCGACCACGTCGACGACGATGGCGCCGCCGGTGCGCTGGCGCAGCGTCGCGGCAAAGTTCGCGAAATCGACCGACTGGTGCTGCGCCGGCGACAACGCGTCCTCGAACGGGTTGCCGACGAGGTCGCACTTCTGCGCCGGCAGGTCGGTGTCGGCGACGAGTACCCTCGCCCGCGTTGCCGGTCAGGCAGAAGTCGCCGACGAATGCTTCGATGCGAATGCGTCCCTTGAAGTGCTGCGCCTCGAGCGTCGCGGCGAGGCCGCGCAGGCGATCGAGCCGGGCGTTGGCGAGCGGCGTCTCGCCGTAGGGCACGTACTCGGTGGCGGAGCGCCGCCCGACGGCGGCCCGCCGCGCCCGTCGGCTGCAGGCCGCCGGCAGTCCCGTCGGCATGGGACGGCCGAGACCGGCAGCGCCGCACGGCGGGGCGACGCTGGGCCTGGCTGCCGGCGGCCGCCTGCGCCTTGGCGAGCTCGCCCGACAGCTGCTGGTTGGCCTGCAACGCCTGCCAGGACAGCCAGCCGAGCACCAGCGCCGGCACCAGGCCAGCAGCGCGGTCGAGCGCCACGGGCCACCACTGGCGGGCGGGCGGCGGCGGGAGCGATCGGCTCGACGATCGGCGCGACCGGCACCTTGGCGATGCCTTCCTTGATCTCGGCGCCGAGGCGGCGCGCAAAGGCCTCGAACGTCGCGAGCACGAAACGGCGCTGCTCGCCGAGCTGGTCCTTGACCAGCTGCTGCGTCGACTGGCGCAGGCCGGCCTGCATTTCGGCGAACAGCGCCGGGGAATCGTCATGGCCGGCCGAGGCGGCGACCGGCGCAGGCGGCGTAGCGGGCCGTTCGGAGCGGGCGCCGCCGATGCCGACGCAGCGCGGCTCGCTTCGAGCGGCATCGGCCCTCGCCCAGGTGCGGCAAGCGCGGTGCTGCCGTCGAACAGCGCCGACCGCTGGGTGCGGCGCTCCGGCAGCAGCCGCAGCTGGTAGAGCACGCGGGACACGTCGACCGGCCGCACCGTCTTCGGCAGCACGCCGATGGCGCCGAGCGCCCGGGCCTGGCTGACGTACAGCTCGCCTTCCTGCGAGGTGTACATCATCAGCGGGATCATCGCCGTCTGCGGGTCGCTCTTGATGGCCTGCACGGCCTGGAACCCGTCCATGCCGGGCATCAGGTGGTCCATGAAGATGACGTCGGGACGGGACTGCTGCAGGTACTCGAGCGCCTGTTCGGCGGATTCGGCCGTATCGACCGCCATGCCGTGCTGCTCGAGCATGCGGCTCAGGATGACCCTGGCCGACCGTGAGTCGTCCACGATCAGGGCTCGCTTGCCCGTCGCCATTCCCAGCTTCCTTTGGCGGACACCCGCAATGGCGCCGCGAGTACCGGCTTTCTACCTTGATCCGGGCTTGAAGCCAATCCCGGCAAACGCCTCTGGCCCCCGTTGGGCGCCGGGGGTATGCTCGGGATATGAGGATTCCATAGCTAAAACGGAGGCAGAAAATGCCCTATTCAACGGCGGACATCCGCAACATCGCCCTGGTGGGCCAAGCCGGCGCGGGCAAGACGCTGCTGGCCGAAGCCTTGCTCGCGCAGACCGGCGCCATCCGGGCCAAGGGATCGCTGGCGCGCGGCGACGACCGTGTGCGACTTCGACCCCCAGGAGAAGGCGCTGCAGCACTCGCTCGACGCGGCGATCTGCGGCTTCGAGACCCAGGGCAAGCGCGTCAACATCATCGACACGCCGGGATATCCGGACTTCCTCGGCCGCTCGCTGAGCGCGCTCGAGGCCGTCGAGACGGCGGTGATCGTCGTCAGCGCCGTCAACGGCGTCGACTCGATGACGCAGCGCATGATGGAGTTCGCGAAGAAGCGCGGCCTGTGCCGGCTGATCGTCGTCAACAAGATCGACAGCCGCGAGGCGCGCACCGAGGAAGTGCTCGAGGAAATCCGCGAGGCATTCGGCAGGTCCTGCCTGCCGCTCAACCTGCCGGCCGACGGCGGCAAGTCGGTCGTCGACTGCTTCTTCCAGCCGCACGGCAAGCCCGCCGACTTCTCGACGGTCGAGGACGCGCACACGCAGATCATCGACCAGGTGGTCGAGGTCGACGAGGCGCTGATGGCCGTCTACCTCGAGCAGGGCGAGGAGATCTCACCCGAGCAGCTGCACGACCCGTTCGAGAAGGCGCTGCGCGAGGACCACCTCGTGCCGATCTGCTTCTGCTCGGCCGAGACCGGCGCCGGCATCCGCCGAGCTGGTCAACGTGCTGCTGAACCTGATGCCGAACCCGACGGAAGGCAATCCGCCCGCCGTTCCTGAAGGGCGAAGGCGACGCGGCCGAGCGCGCCGTGATCGCGCCCGATCCCGCGAAGCACGTCATCGCGCACGTGTTCAAGGTCACGATCGACCCGTTCGTCGGCAAGCTCGGCATCTTCCGCGTGCACCAGGGCACGGTGAAGCCCGGCGCGCAGCTGCTCGTCGGCGACGGCCGCAAGCCGATCAAGCTCGCGCACCTCTACCAGCTGCAGGGCAAGGACCACGTCGAGATCACGCAGGCCGTGCCGGGCGACATCTGCGCGGTGCCGAAGATCGACGAGCTGCACTTCGACGCCGTGCTGCACGACTCGCACGACGAGGACCACTACCACCTGAAGTCGGTGAGCTTCCCGCCGCCGATGCTCGGCGTGGCGATCCGCGCCGAGAAGCGCGGCGACGAGCAGAAGCTCTCCGAGTCGCTGCACCGGCTCGTCGCCGAGGACCCCTGCGTGCGCGTCGAGCTGCACAACAGCCAGAACGAGACCGTGCTGTACGGGCTCGGCGACCTGCACCTGCGCGTGATGCTGCAGCGGATGACGGAGCGCTACGGCGTGGCCGTGAAGACCAGCCCGCCGGCGGTGCCGTACCGCGAGACGATCACGCGTCCGGCCGAAGGCCACCACCGCCACAAGAAGCAGACCGGCGGCGCGGGCCAGTTCGGCGAGGTGTACCTGCGCGTCGAGCCGCTGCCGCGCGGCGCCGGCTTCGAGTTCGTCGGACGACGTCGTCGGCGGCGCGATTCCCGGGCAGTTCATCCCGGCGGTCGAGAAGGGCGTGCGCATGGTGCTCACCGAAGGCGCGATCGCCGGCTTCGCGCTGCAGGACATCAAGGTGAGCGTGTACGACGGCAAGCACCACGCGGTCGACTCGAAGGAAGTCGCGTTCGTCGCGGCCGGCAAGAAGGCGTTCGTCGCGGCGATCCGGGAAGCGGCGCCGATCGTGCTCGAGCCGATCGTGCGCGTGACGATCAGCACGCCGGCCGGCGCGATCGGCGACATCACCAGCGACCTCGCGACGCGCCGCGCGCGCATCAGCGGACAGGACACGCTGCCGGGCGGGCGCTCGGAGATCGCCGCGCTGGTGCCGCTGGCCGAGCTGCAGGACTACCTGTCGCGACTGAAGGCGCTGACGGGCGGCGAAGGCACGTACACGATGGACCTGAGCCACTACGACCCGGTGCCGCCGCGCAAGCAGCAGGAACTGGCCGCGGCGTTCAAGCCGCAGGAAGAAGTCGACTAGCGCCGCATGCCGACCGCGGCGATGGCCGACCCGGCATCCGGGCTCGCCCGCGCGGGCGAGGACCGGACCCGGGTCAGAACGTGTAGCCGAATTCCTTGATTTCGCGCGCGCAGGCGGTCGCGATGTAGTCCCTTTCCCAGGCCGAATACACTTCCTGGTAGGGGCGGCGGTCCTTGCGGAACCCGCCCTTGGCATTCGGCAGGCTGAGCTTGCCAGGCAGGCGGAGGTGTTGCGTGGCCTCGTCGAGTTCGGCGGCCAGGTTCTCGTACCGCAGCACGCGGTCCACCACGATCTTGCCGTCGATTGCGTAGGTGTCGAAGTTCGAAATGAGCTCTCGGCGCTTCATCTTCTTCAGGAACCGGCGCAACGTCGGCATCCGCCGCTTGCTGCGGTTCTGCCAGTAGTAGGCCGAAATCGCGCGATCCCAGGGGTTGCGCTCGACGCAGAATTTGAAATACGAGTTCCAGATCTCCGGCTCGATGCGCGCGACGATTTCCCGCGCGGGTATGTGGTTGTAAAAGCCGACTTCACGCCGCCGGATGTAGTGGTCGAACAAATCGCGGCGCGTGTAGCGTTCCCTCGGAATCAGGTAGTTCGCCGGGCCCTGATAACCGAGTTTGGTCCGCGTCGGTTCGTCGCGCCAGCCGAACGGAGTCAGGATGTCGCCCCGGCCGCAGTACTGGGACAGGGCGATCTCGATGCTCGTACCGGCCGTCTTCTTCGTTTTCAGAAAAATGAACCGGTGCGTATGGTTGATGATCACGAATCCGTCCCCTCCGGCGCAGGATGCGCGAATGATCGGTCATGGCGGCGATATTTGCGATAATTTCAATCCCACTGGCGCCCGCACGGCAGCATGCGATCGCGCCGCCCGCTTCCAGGGACGCTCGATGGACCAGACGATTCCTTTCGGCCGCCTGCGCGACCAGATCCGGATCGAGCACGGCGAGGTCAGGCCGGGCCGGGTGACCGTCTACTCGATCATGCGGAACGAGCGGTTTTTCCTCGACGCATTCTTCAGTCACTACCGCGCGCTCGGCGTCGGACAGTTCCTGATCCTGGACGACGGATCCGAGGACGGATCGGTCGAGTTCTTCAAGGCCCAGCCCGATTGCGTGCTGCTGTCGTCGCCGTTGAAGTACGGTTCCGAAATCGTCGTGCGCATGCCGAACGGCCGGGTCAAGACGGATCGCGCCGGCGTCCTCTACAAGCGGGTCATCGGCGAGACGTACTGCACGGACGACTACTCCATCTACGCCGATGCGGACGAGTTCCTGGTCCTGCCGCCCGAAGTCGCCGACCTGGCGACGCTCTATCGCAGGATGCGCGAGCGCTCGATCGACGCAGTCGTCGCCTCGCTGGTGGAGTTCTATCCCGCGTCGGTCGGCGAACTCGAGGGATCGCCGGAGCCGCGCACCTTCGAGGACCTGGCCCGCCTGTACCCGTATTTCGACGCCGTACCGCTCGTGAAATTCCGGCCCGGCCTGCCGCCCAAGCGGATCAACGGCAGCGCCTCCAGGCGCCTGTTCGCCCGCTACGGCATCACGCTCCCGCGCCCGGCGGCGCGGTTCGCGCCGCAATGGCTCAACGACAGGTTGCCGCGGCCGCCGGGCAAATCGGCCACGATGAAGACGCCGATCGTGCGGTGGCGCCCAGGCGTGTGGATCTCGGACACGCATCGCAGCAACGTCCGGCCGAGCGACGACATCCTGCTGGCGTTCGCGCACTTCAAGTTCAACCACAATCTGGCACGCAAGACCGAAGAGGCCATCCGGCTCCGGTCCTACGCTGGCAAGAGCGTCAAGTACGAGTTGTATGCCGACCTGCTGACACGGATGATCGCGGCGAATGCTGCGTTCACGGGACCCGACTCGCAACGCTACACCGGTGCCGCCGATCTCGCGCAGGCCGGCCTGGTGAGTTGGGGCCTGGGCTGAACCGGGAGCACGGGAGAAAGCCATGTGCGGCATAGCGGGCTTGATCGGCAGCAAGGCGGACGCCGCCACCGTCCAGCGCATCGCGGACCAGCAGAGGCATCGCGGCCCGGACGACATCGGCGTCTGGTGCGAGGAGGGAGCGGCCCTGGCGCACACGCGGCTCTCGATCCTCGACCTGTCCGCCGCCGGCCATCAACCGATGCATCTCGGACCGCTGACGATCGTCTACAACGGCGAGATCTACAACTACCGCGAACTGCGCGCCAGGTTGCCGGGCCCGTTCCTGTCCAATTCCGATACCGAGGTTCTGCTGCACCTGTACCGGGAGCACGGCGACCGCTGCATCGAGCACCTGCAGGGCATGTTCGCGTTCGCGATCTGGGACAGCGCTCGCCACCGGCTGTTCGCCGCACGCGACCACCTGGGCATCAAGCCGTTCCACTACTGCATGAAAGACGGCACGCTCGCATTCGCCTCGGAGGTCGGCCCGCTGAAGGCGGCCTGCGGCGGGGCGATCGATCGCACGTCCATCGTCGACTACATGACCTACGGGTACATCCCGTCGCCCAAGACGATATACGGCGACATCAGCAAATTGCCGCCCGCGCACACGCTGGTCCTCGAAAACGGGAAACTGCAGGTGCAGCGCTACTGGAGCGCGGCGGTCGACCCGACGATCGACGACATGACGGTCGCCGTCGAACGGCTCGACGGCCTGCTGCGCGAAATCGTTCCGTCGCAGCTCGTCTCCGACGTCCCGATCGGCGTCTTCCTGAGCGGTGGCATGGACTCCGCCACGATCACGTACTACGCGGGCAAGGTCAGCACGTTCACGCTCGGCCTCGACGATCCGGCCAAGTCAGAGGCAGCCGCGGCACGCAGCGTCGCGCAGCTCCTCGGGACGGATCACCACGAGATCACCGCGAGTTCCGGGGACCTCAGGACGGCGGTGGACACCGTGGCGCGTTGCTTCGGCGAGCCTTTCGCCGACAACGCCGCGTGGTCGAGCTACCTGATCTCGAAGCTGGCGCGGGAACACGTGACCGTTGCACTGAGCGGCGAGGGCGGCGACGAATTGTTCGGCGGTTACGAGCGGTACTGGAAGCTGCAGCGAGGCGGCATCCATTCGCTCGGCAACGTCCTTTCCCGGCTGCTGAAGCCGACGAGCAAGCTGGCGCGCTCGATGTACCGCCGGACCGCGACGGGCATGGCGGCGGCGGCGGCCCGGACCGGCGGCCTCGTCGAACCGGCCATCGAGGCGTTGCTCGATCCCGGCCTGATCGAGCCGGATTACGACCGGCTCTGGTCCTTCCGTCAGTTCTGGCGCGAGGACCTGCACCCGACTCAGCGCCTGCGGTGGCTCGACCTCAATACCGCGCTCCCGGACCGGCTGCTGACCAAGGTGGAACGCACGAGCATGGCGCACTCGCTCGAGGTGCGCCCGCCGCTGCTCGATCATCGGCTCGTGGAATTTGCGTTCAGCCTGAGCCCGAAGCTGCTGGTCGATGCGCGTGCCGGTCGCGGCAAGCTCGTGCTGCGCAAGCTGATGCGCGAGCGGCTGCCGCCCGGTCACCTGGAACGCCCGAAGCAGGGTTTCGGGCTGCCGATCAAGCGCTGGCTCACGCACGACCAGGAATTCATCGCCGAGGCGTCCCGCACGCTGATGGATGCCGGGATCCTGCGCAAGCCCGTGGATCACACCTTCGATCGCGCCTGGTTGATGCTCGTGCTCGCAAGGTGGCTGCAGCTCAACGGCTGACGCTGCGCCGTCCGCGTCAGTACTGCGGGCGGGACTCCAGGCCCAGCGCCTGGCGCAACCGGCGCCACAGGTTGCGGCCCGGGCGATTGCGACGGGTCGCATTCGCGTGCGGCCAGGGCACGTCCGGCACCGGCGCGCCGAGAAACGCGCACAACGGTCCCCACTGCTGCATCTGCGTCGGATCGAACTCGAAGAACTGCTGGGGGCGCGGGCGGAAATGCTGGCGAATCTCGGCATTGTGCTCGCGGTACGCGTCGAGCCACGCCTGCCGGCTCTCCTCGTCTCGCGAGGGGTCGGCGTGCCTGCCGAACATCCACTCGCGCATCGGCCGCAGCCGGCGGTTGCGGTAGAACTTCACGCAGCTGTCGATCCACGGCTGTTCGTCGCGGGCGGTGAGGATGTACTTCGCGTCGGGATACAGTTCGTAGATCTGCCGCCAGATGTGGAAGTACGGGTTGTCGGTGAAGGCGTCGAACCGCTCGAACGTCGGCAGCCGGTAATTTCCCGCGTCGATCTGCTTGATCAGCGTCGCGCCGTCGTCGGCGCCCGGGTAGCTGCCGGGCGTGTCGCCATTGAGCGTGCGATAGCCGAGGATGCGCAGCGCCTCGTACAGCGACGTGGTGCCGGTCTTGTAGAAACCGATGCCAAAGATCTTGCCGTCGTGCCGCGCCATGCGACGGATTTTGCGCTCACCGGGGTCCGCGTGCGAGGCGCCGCTAGAAAGGCAGCGTGCCCTGGCCGTCGCCGGACTCGGTCGGATCGTCTTGCCCCGCAGCACCGGGTTCGACTGCGACGGGTTCGATCAGACCCGGCCCCTGGTTGCGCGCGTTGTTCACGAGCCGGCTCACGGGCCGCGCCGTCACCTGCAGAGCCGCGTCGGGCCGCAGCAGGCGATCCAGTCGCTCGACGTCGGGATTGGCCGGATCGAGCCACTCGTCGTACGCACCCGTCGGCAGGATGACCGGCATGCGGTCGTGGATGTGCGCGATCGACGGGACCGGCGTCGTGGTGACGAGCGTGCACGACTCGAGCGTGTCGCCGTTCGCCGGATCCCGCCAGGCCTCCCAGAGGCCCGCCATCGCGAACGGCTCGAAGCTGGCCAGCTGGATGTAATACGGTTGCTTCGAGGCGGCAGAGCGCTGCCATTCGTAGTACCCGTCCGCCAGCACGAGGCAGCGGCGCTTCCGGTATGCGTTGCGGAACGAGGGCTTCTCGCTCAGCGTCTCGGCGCGGGCGTTGTTCATCCGGGCGCCCATCGAGCGGTCCTTGGCCCAGGACGGCACGAGACCCCAGTACAGCATGGCGAGTCGCCGCGTCGCGGGTTCATCCGGCGGCACGCGCACGGCGGGCACGTACGTCGCGGGCGCGATGTTGTAGCGCGGCTCGATCGCCGGCACGCCATCCGCGACGCCGAACAGCCGGACGACGGCTTCGTGTGGCGAATAGAAGGCGAAGCGACCGCACATGAATGGCTACAGGCTATGGCCTTCTCAGTCTCGGATGCCCGTCCCCTTCTCCATCAGCCAGACGCATGCGACGAACAGCACGACCAGCGCGACGATCATGAACAGGAACGAGAAACCCACGTTCACGTCGGAGTGGCCGAGGAAGCCGTAGCGAAACGCGTTGACCATGTAGAGAATGGGATTGGCGCGCGAAACCACCTGCGCCCATTCGGGCAGCATCGTGATCGAGTAGAACACGCCGCCAAGGTAGGTCATCGGCGTGAGGATGAACGTCGGCACGAACGAGATCTGGTCGAAGTTCTTCGCGAACACGGCATTGACGAAGCCGCCGAGCGCGAACACGACCGAGGTGAGCAGCACCGCGGCGATCACGATCAACGGGTGCTCGACGTGCAGGTGCGTGAAGAACAGCGAGACCAGCGTCACCACGAGTCCCACCAGCAGTCCGCGCAGCACGCCGCCGGTGACGTAGCCGAGCACGATCAGCCAGTTCGGCAGCGGCGAGACCAGCAACTCCTCGATGTGCCGGCCGAACTTGGCGCCGAAGAACGACGACACCACGTTGCCGTAGCTGTTGGTGATCACCGACATCATGATCAGGCCGGGCGCGATGTACTGCATGTACGAGAAACCGCCCATGTCGCCGATGCGCCGGCCGATCAGGCTGCCGAAGATGATGAAGTACAACGTCGCGGTGATGACGGGCGGGACGATCGTCTGGCCCCAGATCCGGATGATCCGGCTGAACTCGCGGATGACGATCGTGTTGAAGCCGACCCAGCGGTGGCCTTCGTGCGAATCGACGTTCGAGGGCGGCGTCGCGACGGCCCGGGTCGCAACGCTCATGCGCCCGCTCCCGGGACCTTGGCCTGGCCGGTGCCGAGGTCGCGCCCTTCGACCAGGCGCATGAACAGTTCCTCGAGGCGGTTGGCCTTGTTGCGCATGCTGATGACCTCGATGCCGGTGGCCGAGAGCGCCGCGAACACGTGGTTCAGGTTCTGTTCCTTGTTGATCTCGACCTCGAGCGTATGGTCGTCGGTGCGCGCGATCCGGTAGCCGGGCAGTGACGGCGCGCCGCTCACCGGCTGGCGCAGGTTGAGCACGAAGGTCTCGGTGTGGAGCTTGCGCAGCACCGTCGACATGCGGTCGTTTTCGATGATGCGCCCCTCGTCGATGATCGCGATGTGGCGGCAGAGGCTCTCCGCTTCCTCGAGGTAGTGCGTGGTGAGGATGATGGTCGTGCCTTCCTCGTTGATCCGGCGCAGGAACTCCCACATCGAACGGCGCACCTCGATGTCGACGCCGGCGGTCGGCTCGTCCAGGATCAGCAGGCGCGGGGCGTGGATCAGCGCGCGCGCGATCATCAGCCGGCGCTTCATCCCGCCCGACAGCGTACGCGAGATCGCGTCGCGCTTCTCCCAGAGCTGCAACTGCTTCAGCCAGTACTCCATGCGCTCTTTCGCGATCTCCCGTTCGATGCCGTAGAACCCGGCCTGGTTCACGAGGATGGTCGAGACTTTCTCGAACTGGTTGAAATTGATCTCCTGCGGCACGAGGCCGAGGCACTTTTTCGCCGCCTCGAGATCCGTATCGATGTCGTGGCCGAACACCTGTGCGGCGCCGGACGACTTGGTGACCAGCGACGAGATGATGCCGATCGCCGTGGTCTTGCCCGCCCCGTTCGGCCCGAGCAGCGCGAAGAAGTCGCCCTCCTCCACCTCGAGGTCGATGCCCTTCAGCGCCTGGACGCCGTTCTTGTACGTCTTGGTCAGTTTGCGGAGCGACAGGGCCTGCATGGATGCTCGGGGGAAAAAGGGGCTGCGAAGCGTAATGCGCCTGCCGGTCCTCAGCAAGGAACGCCGGAGCCGGGACCCCTGCGCAGAGGCCGCCCGCGCCGTCGCGACGGCGCGTCGCCGGTCGCATCAGCCGAATTGTCCCCTGTTGCGAGCAGGCAAAGCCCCGCGCAATGCGCCAGGCGCAGCGGCGCGGGCTCGGGCGATCGCGCGGCGCCGATCAGCATGCCCCAGAACTTCTCGTGGCGCGGGCACCGGGCGCGAAACAGCCCCGACCACGCGGCGAGCAGCGCCAGCTCCGAGGGCCCCATGCTGGCGAGGCGGCGCTCGGCCTCGGCGGACACGCCGAGCGCGATCCTCGGCGACAGCGGGGCGGCCTCGGCCAGCTGCCGGGCCACGGACAGGCTCAGCAGCACGAACGCCTGGCAGCGGACTGCGATCGCCGGCTCGATCACGGGCGGGTGCCACGTGTCGGCAACCCCGTCTGCCGACTCACGCGTGGCCTGGGGTGGATCCGGCAGCCGCAGCTGGAACAGGCTGAACGGGCAGTTCGCCAGGCGCTGCAGGGCATCCGCCGGACAGCCCGTCAGCGTCCGGCGCACTCTATCCGCGAGCGCGAAGCGGGGGTCTTCATCCAGCGACGGCTGGAGCGCCAGCTGCAGATATTGCAGATTGAGGTCGGCAATGTCGCGGCGGATCACCGGATCCAGCAGGTTGCCGCGAGAACCGAGATCGCCCCCAGGGCCGGGCGAAACTTGAAGCCAGTCGTCCATGACGGTACCTCCAAATATGGTCAAAACGGACCATATTTTGTTATATACTGCCAGATATGGTCCTGTTAGACCATATATGGCCAAAACGACACAATTGGGGGCAGGCCATGAGAATCACGGACAGCCGTTACGACCGGGATCGGCTCCGGCTGGCGATCGCGTTCCGCCTGATCCGGCACGAAGCGCGTACCCACACCATCCGGCAGGCGACCGGCCTGTCGGACGACCGGATTCGCAAGTTGTTCCGGGACTACGTCCGCGACCAGCCACAGTGCGCGGTGCGCCGGCGGCGCGGCAAGTCGCCGCGCCAGATGGCGTATTTCCGCCGCTCGCCGGAACACGAACTGCAGGCCGCGACGCTGGGCGCGCTGCTGCGCTGCTGCGGGTTGATCCACCGCAACGCACCGGCGCAGCGCCCGAGCCTCGAGGAGGTCGCGTGCTTTTGCGACGTCTTCGAGACCTTCACCAGCCTGTGTCCGGCGCCGGCGATCACGTTCGAGCATGCCTGGTTCCTGCTGCAGATGCTGTCGCGTGAGAACGAGTACGTGCTCGCGGCATGCCAGGACTGCCACTCGCTGTGGATCCGCGACCTGCTCGACATCCTGCCGGACAACTGCCCGGCCTGCCGCATGGGGCTCTATCCGCATTGAAGGATGCCGCGCGGCACCGGCGACGGGGCGAGCGACATTGCTAGACTGGCCTCCCCTCCGCCGGGACCGACGCGTGCGCCGACCGAACGCCTTCTCCGGACCGTATCTCGATCGCGCCGCGCACCTGCGCAAGGACGAGGCGTTCGTCGCACAGGCGCTGCGCGACGCAACGACCGTCGTCGTGCCGGTGTGGCGTTCCCGAAACCTGGTTCGGCGGGCCTCCGACGGCTGGTCGGCCGCTTACGTCCAGACCTCGCACGTCGTCGTCGCGGCGCTGTCGCCCGCCGACCTCGTCATGCTCGGCCAGTTCGACGGTCGCGTGTATTTCGCGTTCGAGGTGCCCGGCGAGGACGCGCCGCCCATCCTCGACGACGCGCGCTTCGAAGACCTGCGCATGATCGGCGCGCAACTTCCGGAACAGGAAGCCGGCGTGCTCGCGTATGCGCGCGGCATTCTCTACTGGCGTCACCGGCACCGGTACTGCGGCGTCTGCGGCGCGCCGAACCTGAGCACGAGTGCCGGACACGTGATGCACTGCTCCAATGCCGGCTGCGCAACCGATCACTTCCCGCGCATCGACCCGGCGATCATCGTGCTGGTGAGCGACGGCGAGCGCGCGTTGCTCGGCCGGCAGGCGTCGTGGCCCGCGGGCCGTTACTCGACCATCGCGGGATTCGTCGAGCCGGGTGAAAGCCTCGAGGACGCGGTCGCGCGCGAGGTGCTCGAAGAGACCGGCGTGACCGTGCTCGAGTCGGACTACCACTCGTCGCAACCCTGGCCCTTCCCCGCCTCGCTGATGATCGGCTACATGGCGCGCGCGTCGGGCAACGCGCAGCCGCGGGCCGACGAGGAACTCGAAGACGTCCGCTGGTTCACTCGCGAACAGATCGCGGCCGGCGAAGCGGGCTTGCCGCCGCCGCAGTCGGTGTCGTTCCGTCTCATCGAGGACTGGTACGACTCGGGATCACCGGTCCCGCTGCGCCGGACGCCCGGCCTGAAGGTCTGGGGCGCCGAGCGGCGTTGACGCGCCGGGAAGCACCGTGACGGTCGAAATCACCGTGGTGCTGGTCGCCGCGTTCGGCGCGGGCCTGATCGACGCGATGGCGGGGGGCGGCGGGCTCATCCAGGTGCCGGCCCTGTTCGCGGCGTTCCCCGCCACTCCGCACACCACCCTGCTCGGCACCGGCAAGCTCGCCGGCTTCGCCGGCACGACGAGCGCGATCTTTCGCTTCATCCGTCACGTGCGGCTCGACTGGCGGCTCGTCGGCGCCGCGTCGGCCGGCGCGTTCTGCGCAGCCTTCGTCGGCGCGTGGATCGCCACGCGCGTGCCGCCCGCGCAGTTCCGCGCGCTGGTGCCGCTGCTGCTCGCCGGCGTGCTCGCCTACACGCTCGCGCACAAGAACCTCGGGCAGGTGCACGAGCCGCGTGGCGGGCTCGCGCTCGCGGCCGGCGCCGCCGGCGTCATCGGACTCTACGACGGCTTCTTCGGCCCGGGCACCGGCAGCTTCCTCGTGTTCCTGTTCATCCGCGCCTTCGGCCTCGACTTCCTGCACGCATCGGCTTCGGCCAAGGTGGTCAATGCGGCGGCGAACGTCGCGGCGCTGCTGTATTTCGGATTCACCACGAAACTGATGTGGCTGCTCGGCTTCGGCATGGCGGCCTGCAACGTCGCGGGCGCGCAGGTCGGCAGTCACCTCGCCATTCGCGGCGGCAGTGCGCTCGTGCGCAAGGTGTTCCTCGCCGTGGTGTCCTGCCTGATCGCGAAGACCGCGTGGGACGCGCACCTGCTGCGCCTCTGGTAGATTGCGGCGATGGACGGAACGGTCGCCTCATTGATCAGCATCGCCCTCGGCATCGGACTCGCCGCGGCCACGGGATTTCGCGTGTTCGTGCCGTTGCTCGTCGCGGGTCTCGCGGCGCACGCCGGATACGTCCCGCTCAACGACCACTTCGCGTGGCTCGCGAGCACGCCGGCGCTGCTCACGCTCGGGACGGCGGCCGTGCTCGAGACGCTCGCGTATTACATTCCCGGCGTGGACCACGCGCTCGACGTGGTCGCGAGTCCGGCCACCGTGGCCGCCGGCATCGTGGCGAGCGCCGCGGTGATGGCGAACGTGCCGCCGGCCATCCTGTGGCCGGTCGCGATCATCGCCGGCGGCGGCATCGCGGGCCTCACCAAGGGCAGCACCGCGTTGATTCGCGCGAAGTCCGGCCTGATGACCGGCGGACTGGCGAACCCGGTGGTGTCGACCGTCGAGACCGTCGGCGCCACGGGCCTGTCGATTCTCGCGATCCTGGTCCCGCTCGCCTGCCTGATCGTCGTGATCGCGCTGCTGGCCTGGGCCGTCCGCAAGGCCGGCACCGTGCTTTTCGGTCGGCGCGCGACCTGAGGGCCTTCCGGGAATCGTACAATTCCCGGCTTATGTGCCTGCTTGTCGCCTGCTGGAGAGCCCACCCCCGTTACCGGCTGATCGTCGCTGCGAACCGCGACGAGTTCCACGCGCGCCCGTCGGCTGCGCTCGGGTGGTGGCAGGACGATCCGCGCATTCTCGCCGGGCGCGACCTGCAGGCCTCGGGCACCTGGATGGGCGTCGCGCGCTCCGGCCGCCTCGGCATCGTCACCAACTTCCGCGACCTCGAAAACCCGCCGTCTCCGGACGCGCCGTCGCGCGGCGCGCTGGTCACGCGCTTCCTGACGGGCGCCACTTCGCCGAAGGAATACCTCGACGACCTGCGCGGGTCGGCGTCGCGCTACGCGGGCTTCAACCTGCTGGTCGGCGGCCCGCGCACGCTCTATTACTTTTCCAATCGCGACGGCGCCGAGGCGCGCCCGCTCGGCCCGGGGCTGTACGGCCTCAGCAACTCCTGGCTCGACTCGCCGTGGCCGAAACTGCTCCGCACCAAGGCCCGGTTCGCGGAACTCGTGGCGGCCCGCGATCTCCAACCTGAAGCGCTGTTCGAGATGCTCGGGAATCGCGAACCGGCCGACGCAGACGAAGTCCCGGACACGGGCCTGCCCGCCGGATTGGGAGCGGGCCCTGTCGGCGCCGTTCGTCGTGCACGAGCAGTACGGCACGCGTTGCTCGTCGCTGCTGCTCGTCGAGCGCGGCGGCCGCACCGTCGTGCACGAGCGACGGTTCGACGCCGCGGGCCAGCAGACCGGGACCTCGCGCATCGAGTTCGCGAGCGCAGACACGCCCGAGCGCTGGTTCGAAAACGAAGATCCGGCCGACGCCCTGCCCGCCGACCCGACGTTCGACACTTCGCCCGAATGAGCCTTTCGCGCCGACATCGCTGGCCACCGCTCGTCCACGCCCTGCTGATCGGCGCGGCAAGCCTGTGGTGCGCGACCGCGGCTGCCGTCACCGAGCACGTCGAGATCAAGATCGACGGCGTCGACAAGGACGTCGAGAAGAACGTGCGCTCGTACCTGACCCTCACCCGGTACGCGACACGCGACGACCTCACGGACGGCCAGGTGCGGCGGCTCGCCGACAAGGCCGTCGACGAGGCGGCCGACGCGCTGCGCCCTTTCGGCTACTACTCTCCCACGATCCGCAGCCGCACCAGCCGCGACGAGCCGAACTGGATCGTGCGGCTCAAGATCAAGCCCGGCGAGCCGGTGAAGCTCACGACGGTGGATCTCCAGCTCGCCGGCGCCGGGCGGGACGATCCCGAGCTGAATGCGCTGATCGCGCGCAGCCCGCTCAAGATCGGTGGCCGGCTCGATCACCCGACCTACGACAAGTTCAAGGCCGAACTGCTGCGCACGGCGCTGGAGCGCGGCTACCTCGATGCGCAGTACACGCGTCGCGAGCTGCGGGTCGACACCCGGGGCCTGTCCGGCGAGGCGCACCTGGAACTCGACACCGGTGGGCGATACGAGTTCGGCGCCGTCACGGTCGAACAGGACGTGCTCGATGCGGGCGTCCTGGCCGGCTACGTGCGCGTCGTGCAGGGCCAGCCGTACTCGCTCGAGAAGCTGCACGCGACGCAGTACGCGCTCGAGGACAGCAACTATTTCTCGACGGTGTCCGTGACGCCCGGGGAGCGCGATCCCGCGACGCTCACCGTGCCGGTCACGATCCGCGGCGAGAAGATCAAACGCGACCGTTACGCGGTCAGCGCCGGCTACGGCACCGACACCGGCGTGCGCGGCCAGTTCACCTGGGACAATCGCCGCGCCAACACCAGGGGTCACCGGATGCGGACGGAGCTCACGGCCTCGCAGGTCAAGCAGGAAGCGGTGGCGCGGTACCTGATTCCGATCGGCGACCCGACGCTCGAGAAGCTGGAATTCTCGGCGGGCTACGTGAACGAGGACATCGGCGACCTGCGCAGCCAGCGCTTCGAGCTGGGCGGCGGCGTCACGCAGGTGTTCGGCCGGTGGCAACGCGTGCTGTTCCTCAAGATAAACCAGGAACGCACCATCGTCCCGGGCGGGCCCGACACGGACGACCTGCTGCTGATTCCCGGCATCAGTTACGCGAGCCTGCCGCCGAACTTCCTCACCGGCTGGGTGCACGACGCCGCCTACTACTTCGAACTGAGCGGCAGCCCGAGTTCGCTCGGCTCCGACGCTTCGTACCTGCGTTTCTACAGCCGCGCCGAGCGCGTGTGGCCGATCCGGGACGGTCCGTGGTACCTGCGCCTGCGCGGCGAGCTCGGCGCGAGCTGGGTCGACCGGTTTTCGCAGCTGCCCGCGTCGCAGCGCTTCTTCGCCGGCGGCGACCGCAGCGTGCGCGGCTTCGCGTACAACTCGCTGAGCCCGCCGATCCCACCGACACCGGACAATCCGAACGGCAATACCAGCGGCGGCGGCGAGAACAAGCTGGTCGGCAGCATCGAGTTCGAGCGCGACCTGCGCGACAACTTCCGCGGCGCGGTCTTCTTCGACACCGGCAACGCCTTCAACGACTGGAACACGCCGCTCGAGTACTCCGTGGGCGTCGGCATCCGCTGGAAGCTGCCGATGTTGATGATCGGCCTCGACCTGGCGCAGGCGCTGTCCGAGAAGGGCCAGAATCCCCGCGTCCACCTCAACATCACGCAGGTGCTGTAGGTGACGCGGTCACGGCTGTTCCGGTCGATCGCGCTCGGCGCCTGCGCGCTGCTGCTCGCCGGCGGCGCAGTGTTCGTGCACCGGCTGCTGTACACGACTGAGGGCCTCGACCTGCTGCTGCGACAGCTCGGTCACCTGCAGACGGTGCGCATCGAGGTGACCGGAACCCACGGCGTGCTGGCCGGGCCGCTGTCGGCGGACAGGATCGTCGTCGATCACGAAGCCGTGCACATCGAGGCGCGCCGCCTGCGGCTGCACCCGAGGTGGGGCGGCGCGCTGACCGGCCTCGTCTCGATCGACGGCGTGTCGATCGGCGACGTCGCGATCACGCTCAAGGAACGCGAGAAGCAGCCCGAGTCGGAGACGCACTTCCTGCCCGCGTGGCTGCGGCTCGCGATTCCCGATTTCAACGCGGACAACGTCTCGCTCACGCTCGCGAGCGGCACGCGCTACGCCGTGCGCCGCGTCCAAGGCACGGCGCGAATCACACGCTGGCGGATCGACGTCGAGCCGTTTGCCGTCGACGATCCGCTCGGCCGACTCGCCGGCGAAGTCTTCCTGCGCGGCACGAATCCGCTCGGCCTCCGCGGCAAGGTCGACGGCCATTGGCAGATGCCGGACGCCCGCACGTACCGGTTCAGTGCCGAGGTCCGCGGCGACCTCCACCGACTCGGCACCGACTTCAAGCTCGCGCAGCCGGCGCAACTCAGTTTCGCGGGCAACCTGCTCGACCTGTCGGAGCAGTTGAAGGTGTCCGGCGTCGTGCGCATGACGAACTTCGACGGTGCGCCCTGGGTGCCGGCGGGGACGCTGCCCGCGTTGAGCGGATCGCTCGGCCTGATCACCAAGGGCGCATCGGTTGCGGCCGGCGGCACGCTCACGTCACCGGCGATCGACGGTGGCCAGGTCCGGATCCGCGGTCGCGGCGGCTGGCACGACGAAACGCTCGACGTGTCGACGCTGCGTATCTGGCTGCCGCGGTTGCAGATGGCGCTCACGACGAAAGGCACGGTGACGTTCGGCGACAAGTCGCCGACTCTCGCGCTCGCCGGCGAATGGGAAAAGCTGCGTTGGCCGCTCTCGGGAGACGCGACGGTCGAAAGCATCAAAGGCGCCTACACGATCGGCGGCGCGACGCCGTACCGGTTCACGATCAAGGGCGACGTGCGCGGGCCCGCGATTCCGGCCGCCGACTTCACCGCAGCCGGTTCACTCGACTCCCGCCAGTTGTTGCTCGACCGTGTCGACGGCGCCGTGATGAAAGGCACGCTGCAGGGCTCCGGCCAACTCACCTGGTCGGGCGACCAGGCGTGGCAGTTCAGGATCGCCGGCAAGGGCCTCGACGTATCGCAGGTGCGGCCGGAAGTGCAGGGACGCGTCTCGGTCGCCGGCTCGATCGCAGGCCAGGGCTTCGGCGAGGCCGCGCCGTGGACGGCCCGCATCGCATCGATGTCCGGCACGTTGTTCGACCGGGCGCTGACGGGTCGCGGCGAGATTTCGCACCGGGGCGGCGCGTTCGAACTGAAAGACGTGCGCATCAGCAACGGCACGTCGAACGTCGACGTGAACGGAGTTTACGGCGAGGTGATGGACCTGCGCTGGGACGCGAACCTGCAATCGCTCGCCATCGTCGCGCCCGGCATGACCGGCAAACTGGTCTCGAACGGCCGGTTGCAGGGCACGCTCGAGAAGCCGGAACTGACCGGGGAGGCGCACATCCGCGACCTGCGCTACGGCGACGTCGTGATCGACAAGGCCGATGCGACGCTCGACATCGACGTCAGCGACCGGCGTGCGTCGCGCATCGACGTACGCGCGACCGACGCGCTGGCCGGAGGCGTGCGCTTCGACGCACTCACGTTGCAAGTCAGCGGGCTCACGCGCGAACACGGCCTCGATCTCGAGATCGTGTCGCCGGGCAGTCCCGATCGTCGGCTCGCCGAGTTTCACGGCAAGGCGTCGGCCAGCGGGCACTACGACGCGGTCACGCACGCCTGGAGCGGCCAGCTGACGCAGACGACGGTGACCTTCCCGGACGGCCAGGCGAAACTGCTGCAGCCGTCGGCGCTCGAGATCGGGCCCGAGCGGGTGCGCGTGGAGCCGCTCTGTATCGAGGCGGGCGATTCGCGGCTTTGCGTGGAAGGCGAACGCAATGCCCAGCCGGAGTCCTGGAAGTTCATCTACAGCGCGCAGGACTGGCCGCTCAAGCGCATCCTGCGCACGCTGTTCGGCCGCCAGGACTTCGACGGCAGCCTGCAGGCGAGCGGCTGGGCGGAAAAGAGCCCCGGCCAGGACTGGATCGGTGGCACGACGATGATCCTCGATCACCCGGTCCTCGAGGTGGCCCGCAACAAGTTCCGCACCGAGCGGGTCGAACTCGGCGGCGGCCGGCTCGACGCATACGCGGAGCCGACCGTGATTCGCGCCAACGTCGATCTCAACCCCACGGAGAACACCCGGATCCACGGCGAAGCCGTCGCCGACCGCCGGCCGGGCGCCGACCTGTTGTCGTCGCCATTGCGGGGCACGCTGCACGGCGAATCGGCGGCGCTGACGTCGCTGCCGCTGCTCGTTCCGGAAATCGACCGCTCGTCCGGCACGCTCGACGGCGACGTCACGATCGGCGGCACGCTCGGCGAACCGCGCTTCAACGGCGGGTTCCGCGTCCGCGACGGGCGCTTCGAGTTGTACCGCACGAATTTCGTGCTGGCGAAGGTGCAGCTGGACGGCAATTTCATCGGCGACGAACTGACGTTCGACGGCCGCGGCGAGACGGCAAAGGGGCCAGTCTCGCTCGACGGACGCTTCAACTGGCCGGACGGCGTGATGACGGGCACGATGCGCCTCAAGGGCGAGAACCTGCTGGTCGCGGACACCCCGGAGTACCGGGTCTTCGCGTCGCCGAACCTCACTCTGCGCGCGGGCTCCGACGGCTACGACGTCGAGGGAGAAGTCGTGATCCCGACGGCGAAAATCTCGCCGAAGGACCTGAGCACGTCGGTCGGCACGTCTCCGGACGAGAGGGTCGTCGACATCGAGGTGGAGGACAACGGCCCGGCGACGGTGCAGCGAATCCGCAGCCGCATCCACGTCGTGCTCGGCGACTCGGTGCGCGTCGACAGCTATGGATTGAAGGCGAGACTCGACGGCGAAGTGACGGTGCTCACGAAGCCGGACGACGTCGCACGCGGCCTCGGCGCCATCAACGTCGTCGAGGGCCAGTACAAGGCGTTCGGGCAGGACGTGAAGATCACCAAGGGCAAGCTGAGCTACAACAACACGCCGCTCGGCGAACCGATGCTCGAGCTGACCGCCGAGCGCGCGATCAGGGACACGGACATCACGGTGGCGGTCAACGTGCGCGGCAGCCTGGCCAAACCGTTCATCACAGTCACCTCGACGCCGGCCATGTCGAGCAACGAGGCGCTCTCATACCTGCTGACAGGCCGGTCCATCGACACGCTGCAGTCAGGCGAGGTCAGCAGCGTCAACAAGGCCGCCGAAAACCTCGCCGTGAGCGGCGGCGGCCTGCTGCTCGGCGGGATCGGGTCCAAGCTCGGCCTCGACGAACTGTCCCTCGAGCGCGACAGCAACGCGGAAACCTCCGTCACGCTCGGCAAGGCCCTCTCGCCGAAGCTGTTCGTGAGCTACGGCGTGTCGATCGCCGAGGCGATCAACACGATCAAACTGCGGTACACGTTGAACCAGCGCTGGTCGTTGAAGGCCGAGGCCGGCCTGGACCAGAGCGCGGACATCGAATACAAGATCGAACGCTAGCGACGATGCGGGCCGATCCCCATCAGCAAGGTGGCGATCGCAAGCACGACGACCCCCGTCCAAAGCGCGCCATCGACTCGCCCGGTCGTGACGAACATGCCCGCGAGCGCCGGACCCGCCGCACTCCCGGCGAGCTGCGCCGCGGCAAGGTGCAACACGGCCCTGCGCGTCGGATCGACGTCGATCATCAGCCGGGTCTGCAGCGGCATCGCAAAGAGCCACAGGAACCCGAAGGCCAGCGCCAGGGCGACCTGCGCCGACGGGACGAGCCAGTGCAGCAGGCCCAGCACGACGGCGATCTGCAGCGAGCCGGCCAGCAGCAGCGCCGGCCGGCTCGGCAGCAGCGGTCCAAGCCAGCCGGCGGTGGCGGCCCCCATTACCTGGGCGGCGAGGCTGAGCGCCGCCGTCGTACCGATGGCCTGCTCGGACATGCCGACCTGATGTTCCCAGACGCCGAAATAGGCCCATACGGCGACGATGGCGACCAGGAATGCGCCGCAACCAGCCAGCGCCACCCAGGCGGCCAGGCCAACCGGCGCTGACGACCCGGCGGCGGTCCGCGGCGGCGTGAGGCGCCGCGGCAGAAATGGCAGCGCAGCGAGACTCGCGAAGCCGAGCCATGCCAGCGTGACGAACCCGACGTCGGCCGGCATCAGGTGCTGCGCGAGAATCGGGATCAGCGCGGCGAGACACAATTGAATCAGCGTCTGCGTGGCCAGGAATATCGCGCTCAATCGTTCGGGTCGCCGCCCGCGGGCAATCGCCACGATCGCCAACCCGACCAGCATGCCGCCCGACAGTCCGGACAGTGCGCGGGCCGCGAGCAGCGGCATCAGCCCGGTCAACCAATGCATCGCCAGATTGGCCGCCGCGAAAGCCAGCAATGCACCCGCTGCCACCGCGCGCGTCGCCATCCACCGCAGCAACCGGGCGCCGAGCACCGAGCCGAATGCGATCGCCAGGATCTCGATCGTCGCCGCCGAGCCGAGCGAGGCCTCGCCCAGCCGGCCGAACCGCACGAGTGGCTCGAGTACGACCGGCTGGATTCCCAGGATCATCACCCCGAGCGAACCGAGCCAGAGGGTCGTGGCAACGTTCGCCGGCGTCAGCGGAACGTCCTGGACGACGGGGTCGGCCGTACTCACGCGCCCGCGTCCGTCGCCCGGGGTGGATGCAACTCGAGGCGCTCCGGCAGGAAGGTCATGGCGTATGCAATCCTTGCGACACGCGCGCGAGCAGCCATCTGGTCCGTGATGCGACCGTAACGATGGTAGGAGAGCGCCCAGATGGACTCGTTGATCACGATGGTTTCGACGAATCGCTCGAGCAAGTCGGGCGTGTCTGGCACGAGGTAGACCTGCTGGAACCTGGCCAGGGCCTTCTCCGCGATCAGCACGTCGTTGTTGAGATCGCGCTTGCGGGTCTCGGTGGTGTAGGCGGCGCCGAGCAGCAGCTTGCGCGCCGGGGCATGGGCTTCGAAGAAAACCTGCGCGCGCTCGAACAGATGGTCCTGCAGCTGGGCCCACGTCGTGAGATGCGTGGGCAGTGGCTCGTCCATCAGCGCCAGCAGCTTGTGCAGGTAGCGATCGGCCAGCGTCATCAGGACCAGCGCCGGGCTGCGGAAGAAATGGTAGATGGACGGCGCCGACATGCCCGCTTCCGGCGCCAGGGCGTAGATGCTGAAGTCCGCGGGATCGCAACGCTCGAGCAGGCGGTCCGCGGCATCGAGGATTTCCTCGAACCGGCGCCGGCTGCGCTCCTGCGTTGGCCAGCGGATCCCCAGCCGCCCCGGCTCGTCCGGAGTCCTGGCCACGTCCAGATCGGTCCGTCCCATCCTGGTCAACCTCCCGTCAGACGGTACGAATTGAATTTTTATAAGAATCTGATATTACACGTCAGGACGCAAGACCCGTCGAAACGACAACGCGATCTGGGGGACACCATGAAGAGCTTGGTTGCACTCGCCGTGATTTCGACCGTCGCCTGGCCGACGGCACACGCCTTGGCTCAGGCGACTGACGAACTCGAGGAAATTGTCGTCACCGCGCAGCGGCGCGAGCAGAACCTCCAGGACGTGCCCATCGCGATCAGCGCGATGACCGGACAGATGCTCGAGAACGCCGGCGTACGCGACCCGCGCGACCTTCAGGCATACGTGCCCAGCCTGCAGTTCCAGAGCGGCACCGCGGCCACCACGAGCATCATCTTCCTGCGCGGCGTCGGAATCGGCGACTTCAATGCGAACACCACGGGCGCAGTCGGCGTGTACGTCGACGACGTATTCATCGGCGCCACGTCCGGGAAGCTGTTCAACATTTTCGACGGCGAGGGCGTCGAAGTGCTGCGAGGACCGCAGGGCACTCTGTACGGCCGCAACACGACCGGTGGCGCGATCAAGTTTGCCTCGAGCAAGCCGACCGACGAGTTGTCGACGGACCTCTCGATGCTCTACGGTCGTTACAACGAAGTGCGCCTCGAGGGCGGCATCGGCGGACCGATCATCGACGACAAGCTCAAGATCCGCGTGTCGGGTCTGTACGACGCGCGCGACGGCTGGCTGCACAATCGCGTTACCGGTCACGACCTGAACGACGTCGACCTGTGGGCGGCACGCGCGATCATCGACTTCACCCCGACTGACTCACTGTTGCTGCGCCTTACCGTGCACGGCGGCGAGAACAGCGGCGGCGCGCGGCAGTTCCAGCATCGCGGCCAAGGCGAGACGAACAACGCGTCGTCCGACGCGTTCGGCTATGCCGACACCGACCACAACCCCGACGCCGGCGACTACAACATCGAGGGCACGGAAAAGGTGAAGGCGTCAGGGGGATCGCTGCTCGGCGAACTCACGCTGGACGGCGTCACGCTCACATCCATCACCGCCTACGAAAAGGTCGACCGCAACACGCTGGAGGACACCGACGCCAGCCCGAACGACGTGCTGACCGGTGTGTATATCGACAAGCCGGAGCAGTGGAGCGAGGAGCTGAGGGTCCAGTCGAACGGCGACGGCAACCTCAGCTGGATCGCGGGTGCATTCTACTTCGACGACAAGCTCGAAACCGACAGCTCGTATGACCTGCTGCGGATCCTGCGCCCGCTCTTCATCACCGATGAAAACCCCACAGGCTTCGCCCCGGAAGCCAGCGTCGGACTGCTGCGCTACCCCTACACGCAGACGACCCGCAGCTCCGCACTGTTCGGCCAGGTCGATTACAAGTTCTTCGATGCGCTGACGCTGACCGCCGGCCTGCGCTACACCGAGGATGACATCGACCTCAAGTACAGGTCGTACTTCGACGAGACGATCTTCACCGTGCCCCTGATCGACCTGCACGAGTCCAAGACGTTCTCCAACGTATCCGGGCGCCTCGCGCTCTCGTATGCGATGAACGACGATACGATGTTCTACGGGTCGGTCTCGAGCGGTTACAACAGCGGCGGCTTCGCCGGATTCGCGGCGACGGACCCGATCCAGCTGCGGCCGTTCGACGAGGAGAACCTCTACGCGTACGAAGTCGGGCGTGAAGTCGGAGATGCTCGAGCGCCGCGTGCGCCTGAACGTTGCGGCGTTCTACTACGACTACCGGGACCTGCAGGTGTTCATCTACGACACCTCGGGCGACGTCCCCGTCCAGATCAAGCTCAACGCAGGGTCCGCGAAGATCTTCGGCCTCGAGGCCGAGCTGACCTTCAAGCCGACGTCCCAGTTCGAGGCGTTCCTGTCGGCGAGCACGCTCGACAGCGAGTACCGGGACTTCTTCGACAGCGGCAACGACTACTCGGGCAACACGCTGATCAATGCGCCGGAGTTCTCGATGTCCGCCGGCCTTAGCTGGACACAGCCGATCGGCGACGCGGGCTCCCTGCAGGCCGCCGCATCCGGCTCGTACCAGTCGAAGATCTATTTCACGCCCGCCAACGACAACGCCTACAGCCAGTCGTCCGTCACCATGCTCAATGCGCGGCTGGCGTGGACACCGCCGCGCGGCGGATTCGAGGTGGCGCTGTGGGGCAAGAATCTCACCGATGAGCGGTGGGTCAACTTCATGGCGCCGATCATCACGATGGACCAGCTCAACTACAACGACCCCGCGACGTACGGCGTCGAAGTCAGCTACCACACGAAGTAATGGCACGCGAGCCGCGGTCCCGTCGCAAGGCCGCGTCCGCCGGCGCGTGACGCACAGACATGCCTGCTCCCGGCCCCTGCGTGCTGGCGATCGACGTCGGGACCAGCGGCCCCAAGGCGGCCATCGTGTCGCTGCAGGGACGCGTCGTCGCCACCGCTCGCGCGCACGTCGAGACGATCTTCCTGCCGGACGACGGTGCCGAGCAGGATGCCGAAGCGTTGTGGCGCGCGGTCAAGGAGGCGAGCGGCATGGCCCTGCGGACCTCCGGCGTCGCGTCGCGCGAGGTGCTCGCCGTCATCGTGAGCAGCCAGTACTCGTCGATCGTGCCCGTGGATGCGCAAGGCCGGCCGACGATGAACATGGTCCTGTGGCTCGACAAGCGCGGGTCCAGGCAGCGGCTGAGCCGGATTGCGGGCTATCCAAAGCGCTCCGACACGCCGCTGCAGATGCTGCGCTGGCTGCGCGTGCATGGCCTGCCGCCGATCGAGGGCGGCATTTCGTTGACTCACATGCGCTGGATCCGGCATGCGCGGCCGGATGTCTACGAGCGCACCGCCGCATTCCTCGAGCCAATGGACTACGTGGCGATGCGCTTCAGCGGCCGGGCAGCCGCCAACCAGTGCACCGCGTTCATGTCGCTGCTGACGGACAACCGCAGGCTGAACGTCACCGAGTACGATGCCGGGCTGCTGGCGCAATCGGGCATCGACCGCGAGAAGCTGCCGCAACTCGTGCCGCTCGACTCGATCCTCGGCACGGTGCTCCCGGAGGTCGCGACGGAGCTCGGCCTTGCGCCAGGGACGCAGGTCGTGACCGGCATCAACGACACTCAATGCGGCGGAATGGCCACCGCCGCGTTCAGCGGCCCGCACGCGGCGCTGTCGATCGGCAGCACCAGCGTGATGATCACGCACGTCGACTTCAAGCGCACCGACGTGCGCCACGTGATCCTGAGCATGCCCAGCCCCGTGCCGGACACCTATTTCGTCATGGCCGAGAACGGCATGGCCGGCGGCACGCTGGAGCATTTCCTGCAGCAGCTGGTCTATGCGAGCGATCACTTCGGCGAGCTGACCGCCGGGAATCGATTCGCGCTGCTGCAGCGCGCCGTGGACGACACGCCGCCCGGCAGCGCCGGCGTGCTGTTCCTGCCGTGGATGAGCGGTTCGATCGCTCCCTCGGCCGATGCGCGGATGCGGGGCGGCTTCCTGAACCTGAGTCTGCACACGACGCGCAGCCACATGGCGCGTGCCGTGCTCGAGGGCGTCGCGATGAACCTGCGGTGGATGAAGAAACCCGTCGAGAAGTTCGCGAAGCGCAGCTTTTCGCATTTTGTCTTCTACGGTGGCGGCGCGGAATCGGATGCGTGGTCGCAGATTCTCGCGGACGTGCTCGGCATACCCGTGCACCAGATGGCGAACCCGCAATACGCAACCTGCCTCGGCGCCGGCCTGCTCGCGTTCCAGCGCCTGGGGCTGCTCGGTTTCCAGGACTTCGCGCCGCTCGTGCCGATCCATCGGGTCTATGATCCGAATCCCGCCAACCGGCAGGTCTACGACGAGATGTCCGCCCAGCTCGTGAATGCATTTGCCAGGACGCGCCCGATCTTCCGCGCGCTGAACGCGCCGAGGACCGACCGGTGACGAGCGGGACCACGCGACGTCATCTCGACGCGGGCCTCGCGGCCGTCCTCGAGGCCGGGCCGATCGCGCTCGAGTACTTCCGCCGGCCGATGCACGTGCACGACAAGTTGCCCGGTGTGTACTACGACCCCGTCACCGAGGCGGACCGGCGCATCGAGACGTTGATACGCGAACGGCTCGGCGCCGAGTTCCCTACGCACCGCATCGTCGGCGAAGAGCACGGCGACACCGGCCAGGGCGACACCTACTGGATCATCGACCCGATCGACGGGACGCGCTCGTTCATCAGCGGCATGCCGACGTGGGGAATCCTGCTCGGCCTGGTCGAGGAAGGCGCGGCGACCGTGGGCATCATGCACCAGCCTTTCACGGGCGAGACGTTTCTCGCCGACGCAGCCGGCGGCGCGCGCTACCGGCGGGACGGCGTCGAAACGGCGCTGCGAACGCGGAGCGATGCCGTGCTCGAGGACGCGATTCTCTACAGCACGCACCCGGACATGCTCCAGTACGCGGGCATGCTGCCCCGCTTCCAGGCGCTGAGGCAACGCTGCCGCCTGCAGCGCTGGGGCGGCGACTGCTACGGATTTGCGCTGCTGGCCCAGGGCTGCATCGACCTGATGATCGACAGCATGCTGATGCCGTACGACATCGTGCCGATGATTCCGATCATCGAGGGCGCGGGCGGCGTGGTCACCGACCTTCACGGAAATTCGCCGCTGCAAGGCGGCACGGTCATCGCCGCGGCGAATGTGTCCGTGCACGCAGCGGCCCTGGAAATCATGACGCGACCCTCGGCCGAGGGCTGAGGCACCGGGAGAACGACGATGGATGCCGAGAAAGCGATTCGAGCCTTGTACCCGTACGCCGACGAGTTCGGCGTCGTCCGCCGGTTTCCGGAGCAGGGTCTCGACGCGGCGACGATCCTCGAGCAGATGCGCTCGATGGCCGAACGCGAGGACCGCCGGTGGGAGAACGGCAAGTGCTCCGGCACGATGTACTGCGGGGATCACGAGCACTACGCATTCCTGAACGAGGCCTTCAGCCACTTCAGCCACGTCAACGCGCTGCAACGCGACATCTGCCCCAGCATGAGTCGCTTCGAGAGCGAGATCATCGCGATGACGCTGTCGATGCTGCACGGCGATGAGGTCGCGCGGCATGACCCGGCGCAGAAGGCCTGCGGCGTCATCGGCTCCGGCGGCACCGAGAGCATCCAGAACGCGGTGCTCGCCTACCGCGACCGGGCCCGCGTCGAGCGTGGCATCGCGCAGCCGGAGATGATCTGGCCCGAGACGGCCCACCCGGCGTTCCACAAGTCCGCGCATATGTTCGGCGTCAAGGTGATCGTGGCGCCGACCGACCCGGTGACGACGCAGGTCGACGTCGATTTCGTCCGCGATGCCATCACGCCCAGCACCGCCATGATCGTGTCATCCGCCGGCAACTACCCGTACGGCACGATCGACCCGATCGCGGCCTTGTCGGACGTGGCGCTGGAAAAAGACGTCTGCCTGCACGTGGACGGCTGTCTCGGCGGCTGGATCCTGCCGTGGGGACAGGAACTCGGCTACCCGAACATCCCCGTCTTCGACTTCCGGCTGCCGGGCGTCACGTCGATCTCCGCCGACACGCACAAGTACGGCTACGGGCTGAAGGGCACGTCGGTGCTCGCCTGGCGCGACAAGTCGTACCGGCAGCACCAGTACTACATGCTCACCGACTGGAAAGGCGGTGCCTATGCGTCGCCCGGCCTCGCGGGCAGCCGCTCCGGCGGACTGATCGCCGCAACCTGGGCGTCGATGATGCACCTCGGCAGGCAGGGCTACCTGCAGCGCGCGAAACAGATTTTCGATGCCGCGTTCCGCATGCAGGATGCGGTGACGAGCCATTCCGAACTCAAGCTGATGGGCAAGCCGACGTTCTGCTTCTCGTTCTCGTCGGACGCGTTCGACATCTACCACGTGAACGACTTCATGAAGGAACGCGGCTGGCGCTTCAACGGACAGCAGAAGCCGAACGCCATCCACATGTGCGTCACGGGCCCGCAGACCCAGCCCGGCGTGGTGGATGAGTTCGCGCGCGACCTCGCGGACGCCGTTGCCTATGCGAAGCAGCCGGCGGCCCCTAAGCCGCGGAGCGGCGGCGTGTACGGCGGCGGTGGCGACATGGATATGAGCAACCCGGCCATCGCGCGGATGTTCTTCACCTACGCGATGAACGCATTCATGGATGGCCCGCCCTGACATCGCATGCGACCCGGTCCCGGGCCGCGCGGAGATTTCGATGCAGACCGACGAGCGGAAAGTCGTGCTGGTAACGGGCGTGTCGTCGGGCTTCGGGCACGCGATCGCGTCCGAACTGCACGTGCGCGGCTATCGCGTCTTCGGCACGATGCGGCATCCCGCCTCGCTCGGCGCCGGCGGGTTGCACGCCCGTTGCCATGGACGTCGACGATGACGCGTCGGTGGCGGCAGGCGTCGAAGACGTGCTGCAGCAGGCGGGCCGCATCGACGCAGTCGTCAACAACGCGGGATTCGGCTTTGCCGGCGCGATCGAGGACACGACCGTCGACGAAGCACGCCGCCAGTTCGAGACCAATTTCTTCGGCATGCACCGGGTCTGTCGCGCGGTCCTGCCGCAGATGCGCGAGCGGCGCTCGGGACGCATCGTCAACATCAGCTCGCTCGGCGGAATCGTCAGCATCCCGTTCCAGGCGATGTACTGCGCGACGAAGTTCGCCGTCGAGGCCTACACGGAGGCGCTGCGCATGGAGGTGCGGCCTTTTGGCATCCAGGTGGCGATGGTCGAGCCGGGGGATTTCGCCACGGGATTCACGTCGAACCGGCGCATGACTGCGGCGAGCACGCCGCATTCGCCGTATGCGGAGCGCTGCACCACGGCCGTGCGACGCATGGGCGAGGACGAGTCCAACAACCCCGACATCGCGCCCGTGGTGCGCGCGGCGCTTGCGGCGCTCGAGGCCCGCAATCCGCGCCTGCGCTATCCGGCAGCGAACGCGCTGCAGCGCACGCTGGTCGCGCTGCGTCCGTTGTTGCCGCAGCCGCTGGTGGAATACCTGGTGATGGACAACTACAAGATCCGCTGAGCCGCGGATATGGGTCGGGTTCATCCGCCTTTGGCCACCCGCAACGCCGCCTCGAATCGCGTGAGTGCTTCGTCGCAATAGGCCCGATCGACGAACAGCCCCGGCTTGAACTGCAGCACCGAGCGGTCGTAGCCGGCGAAGATCGCCCACACGCCATGCCGGTAGAGCGCCGACATCATCTGCACGCCGCCGGCCGGCGCGTCGAAGACGAGCCCCATGACCAGTCCCTTGCGGCGGATCTCCTTCAGGAACCCGAGCCGTGAACGAATGTCGACGAGACCGGCGTGCAGGTAGTCGGATGTCTGCGTGGCGCCGGCCAGAGTCTGCGGCGCCCGACACAGGTCGAGCACGACGGAGCCGACCACGCAGCCCGGCTCGGCACCGCCGAAGGTCGTCACGTGGCCCCAGCCGTTGTCGGTCAGCCAGCGCCCCACGTCCTTGCTGAGCACGGCGGCCGCAATCGGATACAGACCGCCGGAGAGGCCCTTGCCGGTGATCAGGATGTCGGGTTCGACGCCCCACGCTTCCACGCCCCACAGGTAACCCGTGCGCCCGAGCCCGGTCTGCACTTCGTCGGCGATGTAGAGCGCGCCGAATTCCCGGCACAGGCTCGCCACGCCGGGCAAGTAGCCGTCGGACGGCACGGGGAACCCATACGTGGCCGGGATCGTTTCGAGGATCACCGCCGCAACGTCGTTCGACTGCAACGCCTGGCGCATCGCGTCGAGATCGTCAAAGGGAACCTTCACGAACTCGCCGGGATAGTCGCTGTTGAAATAGCGCGCCGTCGTATCGTCACCGGCCGCGCCCGAAAGCCCCGTGCGCCCGTGGTAGCCCGACGCGATCGCGACGATCTTGCGCCGGCCCGTGAACCGGCGTGCCGACTTGATCGCCACGTCCACGGCCTCGCTGCCGCCCGCGGCATAGACCGTGTAATGCAGGTTGCCTGGCGTGTGAGCCGCAAGTTTCTCTGCGAGTTCGGCGCGTGCGGGACTGGGGAAGTGATGGTTGCCGATGTCGAGCGTCTGCAGCGCGACCTCGAGCGCCTCGAGCACGGCCGGATGACGATGCCCGACGTTGAACGTGCCGCCGTTCAGGTGGAAGTCCATCAGCTCGTGTCCGTCGATGTCCCAGATGCGGTAGCCCTCGCGCCGCCCGATGACGAGCGGAATCCCCATGCCGAGGAACGCTTCGACGCGTCCCGGGATCAGGTACTCGTGGGCGGCCGCCAACACGCGTCGCTTGCGCTCCGAGTAATCCGGCGAATCCCAGGGCTTGTGCTCGGAGCCGCTCATTGGCCTGCGCCCAGGAAGCCCTCGGCCAGCATCAGCGTCGCACCGACCATGATGGGACCTTTCTCCTGCGCGATCGCGGCATCGGGCCGGCTGCCCACCCAGCCGACATACGTCATTGCACGAGTGAGCAGGAACACGGGCAACATCTCCAGGTGTTCGTCGGGCAGCGCGCGGACCGAGCGGTAACCGCCGACGAAGCCGGCGAACGCATCGTCGTACTGCGGCTCGCCGAGCAGGAACATCATCGACGTGGCGATGTCCATCACGTGCCAGCCGAAGCCGCAGTCGTCGAAATCGATGATGCGCAGCGTGTCGCCTTCCCTGAGCAGGTTCTCGGGCAGGAAATCGCCGTGCGTCAGCCCGTATCGATCGGGTGTCTGCCCGAATGCCGCGAGCGCACCGCGGATGCCTTCGCGCGCGCGGTCGAGCAACGCCACCTGTTCCGGCGTCAGCAGCTTGCACGCGCCGTACGGGCCGAGGTAGGCACGCGATCCGATCAGGCCGTCGAAGTCCATGTGCAGGCGCGTGAAGCCGGCCGGGCGCGGCCAGGTCTCGCCGTGGTTGTGCATCAGCGCGGCAAGCCGGCCGGCCAGGTAATGACTGGTGCGGACCTCCTCGGCCGTTGCGACATGCCCGCCCTCGACGCTGCCGATGATGGAGCCTTCCACCCAGCGCAGCAGATCGCACTGGCGGGGCTCCGGCACGTTCGAGTGTCTGACCGTCACGAACAGTTCGCCCGCCTTCGTCGGCACGACCGACGGTGCTTCGATCCCGTCCGCGATCAGTGCGGCGGTCCACTGCAGTTCGGAGCGCAACTCCGCGTCGCTGCGGTAGCCGGCGCGATGCACGCGCATCACGTAGCGCTCGCCGCTCGATGCATCCGTCACCTTGAAGACCGCGTTCTCACGGTACTTGAGCAGCTCGAGTGCCGCCGATTCGAGGCCCCAGTGCGCGAGCGCCGCGCGTGCAAGATCCTGCAATCGCTCCACCCGGCCGTCCTGCGACAAGGCGTCGAATTCCGCTTGCTCCATGCCTCGGATCTCCCGTGACCTGCGCACCCGACACTAATCCAACGGACTGCGGGTCACAACGACGGATCACCTAGTCGAAGTCCGCCGGCAGCTCGCGCGTCAACCAGTGCTCGTACATGCGATGCACCTGCTGCGGCGTGCTGCGCCCGATCGACATCGTCGGCAACGCATCGAGGGCGAAGAATGCGACTGCGTCCGTTTCGTAACTGGTTCGCGCGTGGCCACCGTCGATCTCGCACAGGAAGAACGCTTTCCAGGAATGGAACTGCGAAGGGCCGTGGCCGTGCCTGTCGCGGTCGTAGAGCGCCGCGAGCTTCACGGCCCGAGCGAGGTAGCCGGATTCCTGCTCGATCTCCTTGACGACCGACTGCGACGGCGATTCGTTGACGTCCGCCCATCCGCCGGGCAGCGTCCAGAGGCCGTCGATCCGCTCGCGCACCAGCAGCACGCGACCCTGCGCGTCGAACGTTGCGCCGCGCACTTCGACCTTGGGCGTGACGTAGCCGCGCTCATCAGCCCAAAGGGCCGACAACCGCTGCTGCTCGTCCGGCGCCGGACCTGCGAGCAGCGCGACCGCGAGCGTCTCGATCTCCTGGTAGCGCTCACGATCGTAAACGTCGGTGCAGAAGTGCAGTCCGGTGCGTGCCAGCGCGTGCAGCCGGCGGGCGATCTCGAGGTGATGGTCTTGCATGGGGAGACTCATGGTCGGGACGGGCCCCGTCATTCTCGCGCGATGGACGCATCGGTTCATCGGCACGCCGAAGATCTTCCAGGCGGGCGACTGCGTAACTCGTGACGGTCTTCAAGGACGTGGCGCATGCCATGGCCAGACACTGCGCACGGGTGGCGTGGGCCCGGCCAGGAGTGACCTTCATGCATCGAGTTCGTGCGCGGATCGTGTTTGCGGCCATGGCCGTGATGGTGTGTTGCGGTGCCGGGCTAGCCGAGGAGGCGCCCGTGACGGCGCCACGAACGGCGCTGGAGCAGGCGCGGGCGATCGTGACGGACGCGCGGTTGCTGGCCGCCGCGAACCTCCGCTACTTCAATGGCCTGGGTCGTTACGCAGTCGACCCGCGTGAGCTGGCGGGCAACTACCTGCCGTCGGTTCCGGAGGCCGATCCCGCGGTGGCCGAGGATTCGTACGGATTCGGCGCCCAGCATCAGGTGGTGTTGCGCTTGAAGCCGGACGCGTACGAGGTGTGCCGTCTGCTCAACAGGAGCACCGGCTTTTCGTCGGCCGCCGTGCCCTCGAGCAAACCTGCCAATTCCCGGGACGGATGCTGGAAGTCCGGAGACGGCTATCGATTCGAGTACCTGCCCTGAGCGGCGGCCGGCTGCGTTCGCCCGGGGATTCAGGCTTGGGGATTGGTTCCGTTCGAAGCCCGGAAGTGCGCGGCCTTCCGCTCCTTGGCGAGCAGCACATCGATCGCAATGCCGTAGTCCATCGATTCGCCGCGCCAGCGGGTGCGCGCGGTGTGCGGGTCGATGTGGATATCGCGCTCTGCGTGCTCCTTGACGAGGGTTTCCCACACGCCTTGCATCGGCTTCGTGTGTCCCGGCGATGTCGAGACGAACGCCTCGCCGTCCGGTCGCACGAAACGCCACGCTCCGTCGTCGAGCCGATCGATACGCACGCCGCCTTCGTGCACGAGGCGATGATGGAACCGGCAGAGCGAGACGAGATTGCTGAGTTTGGTCTCACCACCCTCGGCCCAATGATGCACGTGGTGCCCGTCGACGTATTTCTGGTGCGTGCAGCCGGGGAACACGCAGCCTTTGTCCCGTGATTTCAAGGCCCTGCGCAGAGCAGGCGGGATCGAGCGCGTCTTGCGGCCTACGTTCAGTGGCTCGCCGTTATCGTCTTCGGTGATTTTCACGTAGCTGCAGTCGCAGGCCATGCGGCGGGACGTTTCCGCGGAAACGCCTGGGCCGTCTTCGAACTCGCTGCGCCCTGCAGTGCGCTCCTTCAGGGTCTCGTGATCGACGTGCACGACGATCTGCAGCCGATCGCCGCCGCTCAGGGATTCGGCGCCGTGGGCAAGGAAGCTCTCCGCCACCAGCGCGAGCGCGTCGGCACGGCGCGCGGTCGTCGGAATTCTCGGCTCGAGCTTGCGATCTGGGGTTGGTGGCGAATGTCGCGCTGACGTTTCCGCGGAAACGTCAGTAGCGCGTCGGCGCTCAACGTCGGTGTCGCGTACGCCATCAGCCCCCTCTCGACCCGGGCGGCTCAGGCACGGATCCTGCGCCGGCGGCAACGGCAGATCGGCGATCGCCACCTCCAGCGCCTTGAGCAGCTGCATTCCGGACTCGGCCGGCAGGCGGGCCTTGAGCACCAGCGAGCCATCTTCGTCGTCGAAGTAGTAGCTGACCGAGCGGCGAGCCTGCTGCCGCTCTTCTCGCGACAGCTCTTCGACCTCCTGGACGCGCCGGTACTGGCGCACCAGCTTCTCGACGTGGCTGGCCGTGCCGTGCAGGCCGATCATGAGCAGGAACTCCTCGTTCGCGACATTCGCGGCTCGGGTCAGCGCGCGCACCTTGGCGTAGCTCAGCTCGCCGCGCCCCATTGCGGCCCCGATCATCGGCAAGCCTTCGAGTGCATGCGCCACTCGCACCTTTTCTCGTGCGGCACCGAGATTCACACCGCATTGCCAGTTGAGCCAATGAGCGCACGACTTGGTCATCGAATCCGACCAGCCTTTGCGACGATCGAACTCCGCGATGAGAGCGAGCCAGCGACGATTCGCAGCATTCAGATGCCCCGCCAGTTCGGTGATGGCGGCGGCCAGTTCCTTGTTGCTGAGGCCCGGATCGACAGGGTTGCGAGGGTCGTCCATGACACAATCTCGGTATCTGTTTATATATACAGTATAATACCTATTTCCTGATATTTTGCAAACACTTATAGCCTTTCTGGATCACTGTTTTCCTGGTCCGAAGTGGGCATGGGCGGCGATCTATGAGGACGGCGCCACGTTATGGTAGTTAGATCTCATGAAGTTCCTCGCAGCGTTGCTCACCTTCGTGCTTGCGTCAGCGGTTCACGCTGGGGAGGTCTTTGGCGCAAGGGTGCAGCGCGCTAACGACTTGGAGAAGACCGGAGAGGGCGCGGCGTATCAAGACGAAATGTGGCCGCTAGTTGAGCCGGTCCTTGCCGACGTGATGCTGCGGTGCACTCCCGACGACCCCTCTTTGGAGGGACAGACGGTTACTTTGGTAGCAACCATACTGGTAGACGGATCGCCAAGTGAAATTGAGGTTCAGCCGGAAACCAAAGTAACTTCATGCATAGCCAATGGAATCACGAGAGCGCCGTTTCCCAAGCCGCCTCAGAGCTTCGCGGATAGCGGGTTGCCGCTCGTATTCGTGCTTCACCTGCACATGCACAAACCATGAGAACTAACTACGCGCTCCACACGGACGCAGATAGTTCCTTCGGTTTGGTGGACACCCTGATCTAACCATCAGGGAGTGTTTGAGATGCCGAGACCAGGACCGCGTACGACGCCTCGATATACCGAGGCGTTCAAGGCCACGGCCGTTCGCTTGAGCCAACTTCCAGGCGTCAGCGTTCAGGACGTGGCCGAGTCCCTTTACATCCATCCGTTCATGTTGTCTCGTTGGCGCAAGCAAGTACGAGAGGGCGTGATCGTGGCCAAGACGGTGCAGATGGACAAGGAAGTGGCCGCAGAGCTCAGGGCGCTGCGCAAGTTAAAGAAGGAGCACGAGCGGCTCAAGCTCGAGCATGAGATTTTAAAAAAAGCCATCGCGTTCACTTCAGCTCAAAAGCCCAGATCTTCGCCTTCATCCAGCACCACCAGAACGCGTTCCCGGTGAGGACGATGTGCCGGCTCTACCGAGTCAGCCCTGCCGGCTTCTATGCCTGGCAGCAGCGTCCACCCTCGCGGCGGAGCGGTGAGGATCAGCGCCTGGTCGAGCAGATCCGGCAAGTCCATGCCGCCAGCCGCCAGACCTACGGCAGCCCCCGCGTCCATGCCGCGCTTCGCCGTCAGGGCGAAGTAGTCGGATGTCGTCGCATCGAGCGGATCATGCGCGAGCAGGCGATACAGGGCTGTTCCGCACAGCTGTACCGACGTCTTCCGGGGCTTGCGCGGTTCTACAGCGACATCGACTGCAAGGTCCACCAACGGCCGGTGACCGCCGCGGATCAGGTCTGGGTGGCGGATGTCACGTACTTGAAGGTGTCGGGGCAATGGCGGTACCTCGCCACCGTCATGGATCGACACTCGCGCCGGCTGTTGGGCTGGGCGCTGGGAGTCGAGCGCACAGCGGCGTTGACCCGTCGAGCATTCGCCGCGGCACTGAGGACGCGACGACCTCAGGCCGGCACGATCTTTCACAGCGACCGGGGTGTGGAGTTGCTGAATCATGATCTGGGCCGCACGTGGTCTGTCACGTCCTTTGCAGCGCGAAGGTCGCGCCAGCAGGCGGCGCACCGGTAAGCGCGAGCGTTGGGCATGAAGCGATCATGAAGCCGGAATGATCGGAGACATCGTAGGAGAAGTAGCGGGTGGCTTGCTGAAGTTCATCGGCCGCCTAATATTTGAGGTTGTCTTCGAATTTCTGATCAAGGGAGCCGGCTACATCTTGTGCCGTCCCTTCAGCCGCAGAAAGTTGGACCCAGATGGTGGGCTTGTCGTGGTTGTTGGCTTGACGTTCTGGGTTACCGTCGGAGTCGGGATCTATGCCATCAAACGGCAGTTGTAGCTTGCCGAACGAGCCGCCGTTTCCGTCCACACAAAGGCATGCGCCTTTGTGTCCCCATGCCACGCGCGGCGCGGTGGCGGCACAGCGGCGGCGTTAAAGCGCTTGGCGAGAAGAGGGCTGCACGGCTTACGCAGTTGCAGTCCAGTCCCCATGGCCTGCCCCATACGTAGCATTCGTTCTACTGGAATGATCCCGGCGGCCTTGTCGGTCTTCCAGCTTCCATGCTTTATTAGAAGAATCAAAAGGTGGGTTGATCGTGAAAATATATAACTTCGCTGGGTACACGATAATTTTCACCTATGCGCTGTCGTGCATGTATTTCGCCCCGCCCGAAATGGGTCCCTGGACAGGCTTATTGATCGGCGCGGCTTATTTCGTCGCCTGCTGGTTCGTCGGCGGGCTGTATCTGTCTTGTGTCGTACATCTGGGGATTGCCCATCGCGCACTCGACTACAAAGAGTGGTTCGTCAAGGCCATCACCGTCGTAAACAACACCTTCGGGGTTTACGTCAATCCGGTCACCTGGGTTAACCGGCACCGGCTTCACCACAGGTTTGCCGACCATCCCGGAGATCCGAACAAGCTTTCCTCCGATGGTTTTTGGCGGACGCTGTATCTCTGCTTGCTGCCCTACAAGTGCGAAGCCAATCTGGCCACCGACGCCATCTTCACATCCTGGTCATTTCGCATCGTCTCGAATCCGGTGTTCGCCGTGGTCTCCCAGGTTTTCAATTTCTGGCTGCTGTGGCTGCTCGTGCGCGATCTGCGCTTTGCGGTCGTAATCTGGCTTGGGTTTCGAATCTTCGCGCTGTGGATCAACATGATTCAAAACTATTGGACCCACGATCGGAGATTCGGATACCGGCGCTACGACGACGAACGCGATAACGCGATGAACATCGGCGAGTGGCTGCCTGTCACTGCGACGTTCAGCGCCTGTTTGCAGAACAACCATCACCATTCCCCGACCCTTTTGCGGTTGAGCCACGAGGAATCGGAATACGACCTTGGATTCACGGCCGTCAAGATCATGAAGGCCCTGGGCCTGGCGCGAGGCGACGAGAAGGGGCGCGGAATTGCCCGACGACGTTCCGCTGGCATCGCTGAATTTCTAGCGGAAGCTGGACCGGCTACTTTCGGGTAAACGGATAGAAGGTTTGCCCCCAGAAGCCTGCCGGTATCTTCTGGTTGTTCAAGCCGTACGTGTCCGGCCACTTGTCTTCAGGGTAGTAGTAGGTGCCGAAGATCTTGTCGATCCACGGAAAGTGGATGGCGAAGTTCTTGTCGATGGCCTCTTTCTGCGACGTGTGATGCCAATGATGGAATCTCGGGAAGATCAAGTAAGGTTCCAGCCACTTGATGCTCGGGCCGAAATTCGAGTGCGTCCAGGTGGCGTGGAGGGTAACGAAAAACAAATAGGCCACGATGATGTCGTGTGAAAACGCGAACATCATCGGGATGAGAATGAACCCTCGCACCACGAGGTCATCCACGATGTGGGCGCGTGAACCTGCGAGCCAGTCGAGTGCCTTGGATGAATGGTGAATGGCATGGAAGCGCCACAGAAACGGCACCGCGTGCAAGGCTCGATGAATGAAATATTCGGCGAGATCCGCCACCAGGATGGCCAGAAACAATTGCACCAGCCACGGCAGGCGACCCACGGCATCCAGCAGGGCTGGCACGCCTAGAATCGTCGTGAGCTGAGTGGCGGGCAGCAGGATCAGGAACGACGTGATTTGAATGGGCAGGTGTGTGGACAGGAAATACCCCACGTCCAACAGCCACTCGTTCCGGAAGACCCCTTGCTTCGGATAGGCCGGCCAAAGCACCTCGAAGGGCGAATAGATGAGCGTCATGAGCAGCATGTCCAGCAGGAACCAATCCAGACCGATGGCCGGGCCATCGTGCAGCGGTTCGTTGATCTGAACGGTGGCTCCGCCCAATAGTGTGGCGGCAAGTGCAAACGACATCCCGGTCAAACCCAGGATCTTTTTCTTGCGCAGAATCGCGGACGCGACTCCGAAAATGATCGCTCCCACGATGAGCACCTGAATCAACAGGCGCATGACAGTCATGGAGTAGTAGGGCCGGAGCTCGGGCGATGTCAGCACTTGCGGAAAATGCAGGCACACCACCGCCCCAAATGAGAGAAGTCCAAAGAAGGCTGACAACACCCCGCTCCACCAGCCTGTGCCGAATCCGGCGGGATCCTCGTCGCCAAAGGTCTCGTTGATCTTCTGTTCGAGCATGGTCGCCCCAGGTTCACCTCGCCATTTGAATTGAAAACTACCTGGGTTCATGGCGCAACGCCCGGAACTGCCGCCCGGATTATCGATTGCAGATGCCGGACGACGTCAGTCGCAACGTTCGATGTCGACCGCGGCCCGGTCGATCGCATCGGCAATGCGGCGAAGGGTCGCCGGGCCCAAGGCTCCGCGGCTGAGACGAAAATGCAGCGCGGTCCTGAAGTTCTGCATGGCACGCTGCAGTTCCGGCGCACGGCCCCCGAGCCGCAGGGCGCAATTCCCATTAGCAGCAAATACCAGTTGACACGGCCTGCATAATTATGCACATTTGCCGCCGTTTTATTCACCTGCTCCGGGAAACCAACCGTGTCCAGCGACCTGAACGCCCAGAACCTCCGCCGGGACGCCATCGTGCGCATCCTGCGGCAGACCACTGTCGCGCGGCAGGCGGAGCTGGTCGACCTGCTGCACCGCGAAGGCTTCGAGGCGACGCAGTCGAGCGTCAGCCGCGACCTGCGCGAGCTCGGCATCGTCAAGGGCGCGGAGCGCTACCTGCTGCCGGCCGTCGAGGACGCGCTGACGCCGAGCCACTTCGAGACGGTGCAGACGTTCGTGAAGGGTTACCGGGCAGCCGGCCCGACCCTCACCGTGCTGCGCACGACCGTGGGCGCGGCGCAGAGCGTCGCGCTCGCCATCGACAAGGCGCGCTGGCCCGAGGTCGTCGGCACGATCGCCGGCGACGACACGATCTTCATCGCGACGGAAAGCCCCCGCACTCAGCGACGGCTGCAGGATCGCCTCCGTTCCACGTTCGGACGCTGAGAGTTCCCATGACCACGACTGCCGCGGGCGCCAAGCCCATCCTGCTCGCCTTTTCCGGCGGACTCGACACCTCGTTCTGCGTGCCCTGGCTCGCGGAGACCTACGGCCGCCCGATCATCACCGTGACGGTGGACACCGGCGGCATCGATGCCGAAGCGGCGCAGGTGCTCGAGGCGCGCTCGAAGCAGCTCGGTGCGATCGCGCACCACCTCGTCGACGCGCGACAGGCGTATTTCGACCAGGTGCTCAAGTTCCTGGTGATGGGCAACGTGCGCCGCGGCAACCTCTACCCGCTCTGCGTCGGCGCCGAGCGGGTGCTGCAGGCGCAGACGGCCGCGCAGTGGGCGCGCAAGCTCGGCACCGATGCGGTCGCGCACGGCTCGACGGCCGCGGGCAACGACCAGGTGCGCTTCGAAGTCGCGCTGCGCACGCTCGCGCCGGAGATCGAGATCCTCGCCCCGGTGCGCGACCGGGCGTTCAAGCGCCCGGAGCAGCTGGAATACCTGCAGTCGCGGAAGCTGCCGGTGCCTCCGTTCGGCGCCGCCTATTCGGTCAATCGCGGCCTGTGGGGCGTGACGATCGGCGGCAAGGAAACGCTCACGTCGGACACCTGCATCCCCGACGGCGCGTGGGTGCTCACGAAGGACGCGTTCACGAATCCGCAACCGGCCGAGCGCCATACGATCGGCTTCGACGCCGGCGTGCCCTGCTCGCTCGACGGCCGGACGCTCGATCCGGTGAGCCTGATCGAGCAGGTCGAGGCGATCGGCGCGAAGTTCGGCGTCGGCCGCGGCATCCACCTCGGCGACACCATCATCGGCTTCAAGGGTCGCGTCGCGTTCGAGGCGCCGGCCGCCGAAGTGCTGCTCACCGCGCATCGCGAACTCGAGAAGCTGGTGCTCTCGGCGCGACAGGCGCGCATGAAGGACACGCTCGCCGGGCCGTACGGCGACCTCGTGCACGAAGGCCAGCACCTCGACCCGGTCTGCCGCGACATCGAGGCGTTCTTCGTCTCGACGCAGCAGCGCGTCACCGGCGAGGTGCACGTGCTGTTCCGGCCGGGTTCGATCTTCGTCGAAGGCATCGCCTCGAAGTACTCGCTGATGAAGGCGTCGAAGGGCGCGTACGGCGAATCCGTCGGCGAGTGGACCGCGGCCGAGGCCCACGGCTACTCGAAGATGCTGGCGCTGCCGGGCATTTTCTACACGCGGGCCGGCCGGCACTGAGCCGGGCCCGAGGGGGAACGAACCATGCAGATGAAGACCGTCGTCGTCGACAAGGTCGCCTCGATCGCGCAGGCCTGCGGCCTGGGCCACGAGATCCGCGTCGCCACCACCGACATTCCGTGCGAGGAAGGCGTCGTGCTGGTCGTCGAGGTCCTGAACAACAAGTCGACGTACAACACGCTCGAGCTGACCAGCGGCCGCATGGCCAAGGTGTCGCAAGGGCGACGTCATCGTCGGCGCGCTCGGCCACCGGCAGGCGCTGTTCGGCTACTCGGGCCACATCCCGGAGAAGGTGCAGGCCGGCGACATCCTGCAGGTGCTCAACATCGGCGGCGTGCTCGGCATCTGCGACTCGGTGAATCCCGACAAGGGCAAGCCGTTCGACTGCGCGCGTGCTCGGCTGCGTGCTGCAGTTTCCGTTCCTCGGCGAGCGCATCGGCGTGCCCGCCCGAGCCGGCCACCGGCGGCTCGATCTCGCCGCGCCGCTCGACACGCACGGCGTGCCCGTCGTCGCGCTCGCGGGCACGTGCATGGAGGCCGGCAAGACCGCGGCCGCCTGCGCGATCGTCAGCCGCATGCGCCACCGCGGCCTCGTCGTGCACGCGTTCAAGGCCACCGGCGTGTCGTTGCGCCGCGACATCCTCGCGATGGAAGACGCCGGCGCGCGCCGCAGCCTGATCTTCACCGACTTCGGCGTGTGACCACGACCGCGGCCTCGGGCCCGGCGCTGACGCGCACGATGCTGACCGAGATGACGCAGGGCAAGCCGGACGTCGTCGTGTTCGAGCTCGGCGACGGCCTGCTCGGCGCATACGGCGTCGAGGCGATCCTCGCCTCGCCGGACATCGCCAAGGCGCTGAGCGCGGTGATCCTCTCGGCGAACGACCCGGTCGCGGCCTGGGGCGGCGTGAAGCTGCTGCGCGAGCGCTTCGACATCGAGCCGACCGCCGTCACCGGTCCGGCGACGGACAACGCCGTCGGCGTCGAACATCATCAAGGACCAGATGGGCGTGAGCGCGTTCAACGCGATCACGGCCGGCGCGGCGCTCGGCGATCACATCATCGACAGCCTCGGCCTCGACGCGAAACTGGCGCGGGCAGTCTCCGAATGACGGCGCGGGTCCCGGCGATCGTGCTCGGCGGCACCGGCTACGTGGCCGGCGAGCTGCTGCGCCTGCTCGCGACGCATCCGTACCTCGACCTCGCGGCGGTCGCCTCCGACAGCCAGCCGGACGAGCCGGTCGCGCAGTTCTTCCGTCACCTGCAGCCGGTGCTGCCGCACCTGCGCTTTGCAAGCCACGACGAAATCATCGAGTACGTGACGGCCAACCCCGTGACGGCCGTCTTCTCGGCCGCCCCGCACGGCGTCTCCGCCGGGCTGATCGACCGGCTGCTCACGGCCGCGGAACAGGCCGGCACGAACCCGCGCGTCGTCGACATCTCGGCCGACTTTCGTTACACCGAGCGCCGCGGCGTACGAGGCCGTCTACAAGCACGGCGCACGGCGCGCCGGCACGAATCGCGGAATTCACCTGCGCGGTGCCCGAGCACCTGAACGCGCTGCACACCCCGCACGTCGCGCATCCCGGGCTGTTTCGCGACGGCGATCCTGCTCGCGAGCGTGCCGCTGCTCTCGCTCGGCCTCGTCGAGCCGCGGCTGTTCGTGTCGGGCGTCACCGGCAGCACCGGCTCCGGCCGGCAACCGACGGCCGGCACGCATCATCCGCAACGGCACAGCGACCTCTACGCCTACAACGCGCTGGCCCATCGGCACACGCCGGAGGTCAAGGCGCTCGCGATGGCCGCATCCGGCGTCGAGGCGGACTTCTGCTTCGTGCCGCACTCGGGACCGTTCGCTCGCGGCATCCACGTCACGGTGCAGGCGGAGCTGAAGGAATCCATCGGCACGCACGATCTCGTCAACGCGCTGCGCGACTACTACGACCAGTCGGTGTTCGTGCGCGTCGCCGGCGAGCTGCCGCGCATCAAGGACGTCGTCGCCAGCAACTTCGCCGAACTCTCGGGCGTGGCGCACGGGCAGACGGTCGCGGTGATGTGCGCGATCGACAACCTGACCAAGGGCGCCGCCGGCGGCGCCGTGCAGTGGATGAACCGCATGCTCGGCCACGAAGAGACCGCGGGCCTGATGGCGCCTGCGCCGGGCTGGACCTGAGAGACGACATGAACACCGCCGTATCCCCCGCCGCCTGGTCGGCGCCCGACGATCACCTCGCGCAGGTGTATGCCCAGTGGCCGCTCGACGTCGTCGACGCGTCCGGCGTGCACCTGCACACCCGCGACGGCCGCCGCATCCTCGACCTCTATGGCGGTCACGCGGTCGCGGCGCTCGGCTACTCGCACCCGACGCTGCTCGCGGCGCTCGAGGGCCAGGCACGCTCGCTGATCTTCCAGAGCAACGCGGTGCCGCTGGCCGTACGCGGGCGCGCGGCGACGAAGCTGACGCATTCGCCGGACTCGGGCTGAACACGGTGTTCTTCGTCAGCACCGGCGCCGAAGCGAACGAGAACGCGCTGAAGCTGGCGCTCAGGATCACCGGCCGGCGCAAGATCGTCGCCGTCGAAGGCAGCTTCCACGGCCGCACGGCCGCGGCAGGCGCCGTGACCTGGGGCGCAGCCCAGAAGTGGTACGGTTTCCCGCACGCGCCGTTCGACGTCGAGTTCGTGCCGCAAGGGCCACGCCGGCCGCCATTGCGCGCCTGATCGGCACCGACACGGCGGCCGTGATCGTCGAGCCCGTGCAGGGCGTCGCCGGCGCGGTCGATCTCGGGCAGCCGTTCCTCGCGGCGCTGCGCGCGCGCTGCGACGAGGTCTGCGCGCAGCTGATCTTCGACGAGGTGCAGTGCGGCATGGGACGCACGGGCCATCCGTTCGCGGCGAACATGTACGGCGTCACGCCGGACATGATCACGACGGCGAAGGCGCTCGGCGCGGGCTTCCCCTGCGCGGCGCTGCTGATGGCCGACCACGTCGCGCGCCACCTGAAGGTCGACGACCTCGGCACGACGTTCGGCGGCGGCCCGATGGCCTGCGCGATGATCGAGGCCGTCGATCGACATCATCGAGTCCGAGGGCCTGCTCGACAACGTGCGCAGGCTGTCGCAGCGGATGCGCGAGACCTGCGTCGTCGGGCCGGTCATCGGCGTGCAGGGCGCCGGGTTCCTCACGGGCCTGCGCACGCGCCGCCCGGCCAAGGACGTGCAGCGCGAACTGCTCGAGCGCGACATCCTCACCGGCACCAGCGGCGATCCGCACGTCGTGCGCATCCTGGCGCCGTTCGTGCTCGACGAGACGCACGTCGACGCGCTGCGCGACGCGCTCGCGGCGTTGCCCGGCTGAGCGCGCCACACCGTCGCATCATGCAGCGCTTCCTCGATCTCGCCGATTTCACCCGCGAACAGGTCGTCGACCTGCTCGACCTCGCGGCGCGCCTGCAGACGCACCCGGAGCCGCAGGCGCTCGCCGGGCAAGATCCTCGGCCTGCTGTTCCTGAACCCGTCGCTGCGCACGCTGTCGTCGTTCCAGGCCGGCATGATGCGACTCGGCGGTTCCTCGTTCGTCGTCACGCCCGGCCAGGGCACCTGGCAGGTCGAGACGCGCATCGGCGCGGTGATGAACGGCGGGCGCGGCCGAGCACGTGCGCGAGGCGATCCCGGTGCTCGCGTCCTACTGCGACGCGCTCGGCATCCGCTCGTTCGCCGACGGCAAGGACCTCGCGGCCGACCTCGCCGAGGTCGCCGTTCCGCATGATGGCGGAGCTCTGCGACAAGCCGTTCGTCAACATGGAGTCGGCCGATCAACCATCCGTGCCAGGCGCTCGCCGACTGGAAGACGATGGACGACCTGGCCGTGCCGCGCACGCGGCAAGTTCGTGCTGAGCTGGGTGTACCACCCGCGCGCGCTGCCGCTCGCGGTGCCGGCCGCGACGGTGCACATGGCCGCGCTGCGCGGCATGGAAGTCGTCGTGCTGCGGCCGAAGGGCTATGCGCTGCCGGAGCCGATCATGGCGAAGGCGCGGCCGCGGCCGCGCGCGTCCGGCGGCATCGGTGACCGAGACGACGGACCGCGGCGCGGCGCTGACCGGCGCGCACGTCGTCTACGCGAAGGAATGGGGCTCGCCGGCGCACTACGGCGACGCCGAGGCCGAGTCGCGGCTGCGCCAGCCGCTCGGCGACTGGTGCGTGCGGGAGAACTGGTTCCGCAACACGCGGCCCGACTGTCATTTCATGCATTGCCTGCCGGTGCGCCGCAACGTCGCGGTCGCCGACGAAGTGCTCGACGGTCCGCGCAGCCGCGTGATCCGCGAGGCCGCCAACCGCATGGTCGTGCAGATGGCCGTGCTCCATCGAATGCTCAAGAGGGTGAGGACGAAGATGATCGAACACAAGGGCGAACAGGCCGTCACGGTGCGCGCGCTGCGCGGCGCGGCGCCGTACATCCACATGTACAAGGGCAAGGTCTTCGTCATCAAGACCGGCGGCGGCGCATTCCGCGACGTGGCGACGATGCGGGCCTTCATGGAGCAGGTCGCGATCCTGCACCACCTCGGCATCCGCGTGGTGCTGGTGCACGGCGGCGGCCCGCAGCTCGACGAAGTCACGGCGCAGCTCGGCGTCGCGACGCGCATGGTGCAGGGCCGCCGCGTGACCGACGCCGCGGCCATCGACGCGACCAGCATGGTGCTGAACGGTCTGATCAACACGCGGCTGCTCGCGCTCTGCCGCGAGTTCGGCATCGCGGCGGTCGGCATCAGCGGCGTCGACGCCGGGCTCGTCAAGACGCACCAGCGGCCGCCGGTCACGCTCGCGAGCGGCGAGATCGTGGACTACGGCATGGTCGGCGACATCGACGGTGTCGACGCCTCGGTGATCACGCGGCTGCTCGACGCCGGCTTCCTGCCGGTCGTGAGCCCGCTGTCGTCGGACGGCTCGGGCCAGCTGCTCAACATCAATGCCGACACGGTCGCCGCGGCGATCGGCGTCGCGCATGGTGGCGGAGAAGCTGATCCTGTGCACCGGCGCGCCGGGCATCCTCGAGCGACTCGACGACCCGCACTCGCTGATTTCGTACACCGACGTCGCGGGCCTGCGGCGCCTGCGCGAGGAAGGCTCGATCAGCGACGGCATGCTGCCGAAATCGAGCGCGATCGAGTCCGCGATCCGCGGCGGCGTGCGCCGCGTGCACGTGATCTCCTACTCGGCGCCGGACGCGCTGCTCGCCGAGATCTTCACCAACGAAGGCACGGGCACGCTGGTCGTGGCCGACACCAAGGCGCTGAGCGCCGCGGAGCAGGGAGCCGGCTGATGTCACGCCTCTGGGACAAGGGCGCGCCGCTCGACGAGCGGGTGCTGCGGTTCACGGCCGGCGAAGACCACGCGCTCGACAACCGGCTCGTGGCGCTACGACGTGCGGGCCTCGATCGCGCACGCCGAGATGCTGCACGACGCGGATCTGCTCGACGACGCCGATCTCGAGGCGATCCGCAACGGCCTGCTCGAGATCGCGGCCGCGCACGCTCGCGGCGACTGGACGCGTCACGCTCGCCCTCGAAGACGGCCAGACGGCGCTCGAGACTCTGCTGACCGCGAAGATCGGCAGCGCCGGCGGCGCGACTGCACGCCGGCCGGTCGCGCAACGACCAGGTGCTGGCCGCGTTGCGGCTGTACCTGCGCGACGCCGTCGAGTCGCTGGCCGACGACGGCCGGCGCGTCGCCGAGGCACTCGAGGCGCTGGCCGCAGCAGCAGGGCGACATCGCGCTGCCGGGCTACACCCACATGCAGCAGGCGATGCCGAGTTCGGTCGCGCCTGTGGGCGGGCGGCTTCGCCGCCGAGATCCGCGACGACGTCGAGGGCCTGCGCCACGCTCATCGCCGGATCTCCAAGAATCCGCTCGGCTCGGCGGCCGGCTACGGCACGCCGAATCTGCCGGTGGACCGCGAAGGCACGCGCTCGCGGCTCGACTTCGCGGAGAACCAGGAGCCCGTGACGGCCGTGCAGCTCTCGCGCGGCAAGGCCGAAGCGCGAGGTGCTGTTCCAGGTCGACGCTGCTGATGCAGGACCTCGGCCGTCTCGCCACCGACCTGCTGCTCTTCTACACGCGCGAGTTCGGTTTCGTGGAGCTGCCCGACGCGTTCACGACCGGCTCGTCGATCATGCCGCAGAAGCGCAACCCGGACGTGTTCGAGCTGGTGCGCGGCCGCACGGCCACGGCGCAGGCCTGCCTGGCGGAGGTGCTCGGGATCACCGCCAAGCTGCCCTCGGGCTACCAGCGCGACCTGCAGCTGATCAAGGCGCCGCTGTTCCGCTCGCTCGACATCTGCCACGAGTCGCTCGACATCATGGCCGCGGCGATCCCGAACGTGCGCTTCAACGCCGGAGCGCATCCGGCTCGACGACGACATCCACGCGGCCGCCGAGGCGAACGAGCTGGTGGTCAAGGAAGGCATCCCGTTCCGGGATGCGTATCGCAAGGTCGGCTCCCGGCGCGGCGGGAAGAAGAAGTAGCCGGAAAGCCGCAGCGAATCCTCCCGGTGCCCGCGCCCGCTTGTCGTTGACAATCCCGCGCGCGGGTTCATTCTTGCCGCTGGTCCAGGCTGCAATAGAGATTCATGTCGTTCCTCTCCGAGCTGAAACGCCGCAACGTCATTCGAGTCGCCGTGCTGTACGGCGTTGCCAGCTGGGTGCTGCTGCAGGTCGGCGACCTGCTGTTCGGCGTCCTCGGCGTCCCGGCCTGGGGCGTCCGCCTGCTGCTCGGCTTGCTGCTGCTCGGTTTCCCACTGGCGCTGATCTTCGCGTGGGTTTACGAACTGACCCCCGAAGGACTCAAGCGGGAGAACGAGGTCGATCGCGCTGCGTCCGTCACCGCGCACACGGCGCGCCGCCTCGACCTGCTGGTCATCGCGCTGCTGGTCGTCGCCATCGTCCTCGTGGCCGCCGATCGCTTCCTCAGTCGTCGTGACGCGGCGTCCACGCCGTCCATCGCGGCATCGCCGGCCTCTGTCCCGGCGCTCGGCGCAGGAACGCAAGCCGCCGTAGCAGCCGTCTCGATCGCGGTGCTGCCGTTCGTGAACATGAGTGAAGACAAGGCGAACGAGTACTTCTCGGACGGACTCACCGAGGAGCTCCTCAACGTGCTCGCGAACGTGCAGGGCATGCGCGTCATCGCGCGCACGTCGTCGTTCTCGTACAAGGGCAAGGAAGTGAAGATCTCGGACGTGGCCCGTGACCTGAACGTCGACAACGTGCTCGAGGGCAGCGTCCGCAAGTCGGGGAACAAGGTGCGGATCACGACGCAGCTGATCCGGGCCTCCGACAGCTCCCACTTGTGGTCGGAGACCTACGACCGCGACCTGAACGACATCTTCAAGGTGCAGGACGAGATTTCGGGCCAGGTCGTCGACGCGCTGAAGGTTCGCCTGTTGCGGGCAGACTCGTCGTCGCCGGAAATCGGCGGCACAAGAGTCTCGGCTGCCTATGAGTCGTACCTGAAGGGCCGGTTCCTGAAGAATCAGGGCGAAGGCGAGTCGACGCTGAAGGACGCCCTCGCCGCCTATGACGAAGCGATCCGTCTCGATCCGGCCTATGCCCGGGCGTATGTCGGTCGCTCCGACGCGCTGTGGCGGCTGGGTTCGAACGGCTACCTGCCCGTCGAGAAAGCGTTCGAGCAGGCGCGCGCGGCCGCGCAGCGTGCGATCGAACTGGCCCCCGACCTGGCGGAAGCCTACCTGTCGCTGGCCAGTCCTCAATCGATGGTCGACTACGACCTGAATGCCGCGTCGAGCACAGTCGAACGGGCCGTGCGATTGAATCCCGGCAGCTTCGACGTCCAGTACGCCTACTCCGGGTTTCTATCGAGCCTCGCACGACACGACGAAGCAATCGCCGCCGCCCAGAAGGCGGTCGAGCTCGATCCGGTTTCGGCCGCCGCGCACATCAATCTCGCCAGCGTTCTCTGGAGCGCGCGGCAATTCGAGAAGTCCGTCGGACGCGGCACGTCGTGCCCTGTCGCTCGACCCGCTGCGCCCGGGCGCACAGGCCACGGTCGGGTATGCGCTCCTGTTGCTGCACCGACCTGACGAAGCCTCAGCCGCGTTCACCAAGGAGAGCGTCCGCTGGCAGCACTGGACGGGGCGGGCCCTGGCGTTCGCCATGCAGGGCAAGAAGGATCTCGCGAAGACGGAAATGGAAGCCATGCGCAGCCGGATGGGCGACGATGCGTCGTACCAGTACGCGGAAATCAACGCCCAGCTGGGCGACCTCGACGAGTCGTTCCACTGGCTGGCCAATGCACGCCGCGTGCACGACCCCGGCCTGATGTCGGGCATCTACACGGATCCGCTCCTCGACCCGCTGCGCGCCGATCCGCGCTACGACAAGCTGGTCGCCGAGCTGGGGTTCAAGGCGAACAACTAGAATCGGACGCGGCCCGCACGGCCGTCCTGGAGATCCCGATGTTCCGCAGGCATTCAATCCGTGTTGCGGCGCTGGCCGCACTGGCCTTCACCTCGGCCACGGCCGTCGCCGCGCCCGACTATTCGCGGCTCGGCAAGGACCTCACGCCGACTCGGCGCCGAACGCGCCGGCAATGCGGACGGCACGATCCCGGCCTGGGACGGCGGCCTCACCAAGCCACCCGCGGGATGGACACCCCAGCAGGGTTACGTCGATCCGTTCCCGGACGACAAGGTGCTGTTCACGATCACGGCCGCCAACGTCGGCCAGTACGAGTCGAAGCTGACGACGGGCCAGGTCGCGCTGCTGAAGAAATTTCCCGAGTACAAGATCAACGTCTACCCGACGAGGCGCACGGCGGCGCTGCCGAAGGACGTGACGGATCGCGTCGCGGCCCAGGCCGGCAAGGTCTCGTTGCAGGGATTCGGGCTGCAGAACCTCGGCGGCTCGACGACGCCCTTCCCGATTCCCGAAAACGGCCTCGAGGCGATCTGGAATCACCTGGTGCGCTATCTCGGCGGCGGCGTCGCGCGCGCCGGACACTCGTTCCCGGTGCGGCCGAATGGCGACTACTTCAAGATCGGCTTCCGCTCGCAGCGCATCTATGCGCAGAACGTCGAAGGCGCGGAGCCGAACCGGCTCTTCTACGCGATGGGGTATTTCACGGAGCCGGCGACGCTGCGCGGCACGATCTTCCTCGTGCACGAACCGGTGGACCAGGTGGCCGAGCAGCGCTCGGCGTGGATCTACAACTCGGGGGCGCGTCGCGTGCGTCGCGCGCCGGACCTGGCGTACGACGGCATCAACGACGGCTCGGAAGGCATGGTGGTCACCGACCAGATCGACGGCTACAACGGCGCGCCGGATCGCTTCGACTGGAAGCTGCTCGGCAAGCGCGAGGTGTACGTGCCGTACAACGACTACAAGCTGTCGGACAAGGCGCTGAAGTACAAGGACATCATCGGCACGCACACGATCAACGCGGGCCTCGTGCGCTACGAGCTGCACCGCGTGTGGGTCGTCGAGGCAACCCTCAAGCCGGGCCAGCGCCACATCTATTCGAAGCGGACGTTCTACCTCGACGAGGACAGCTGGAGCGTGCTCGCGGAGGACGCGTACGACACTCGCGGCGGGCTCTGGCGCGTGTCGATGCACGGCATGATCCAGTGCTACGACGCGCTGGTGCCGTGGTACCGGTTCGGCATCTACCACGACCTCACCAGCGGCGCGTACCTCACGGGCGGCTTCGACAACGAGATCAAGGAGCTGATCCAGTTCGGCGTGAAGGGCAAGCTCGCCGACTTCAGCACCGACGCGCTGCGCCGCCTCGGCGGAGCGCTTTAGCGAGCGCTTGCTCGCGCGTTGGCTGACGCGTTGGCCGAAGCAAGGAGAGGCGTCGCCGCATTCGGGGTCTCGTCATGGGGACGCCGTAAACCCGTCCATGGGGGCTCCGGCCGCGACGTCCGTGTCGCGGACGGCCCCACGACGAGACCCCGAACGCGACGACGCCTCGGAGGCGCCTGCGGCGCCGGCGCGCATCGCGCGCCGAAGCGTGCGAATGCACGCGCCGATCAGCCACGCCCGTGGCGCTCTCGATCAATGCGCGACCAGGCGTCCGGCGGATTCGGGTTCCTGTCTCTTGGCGGGGCCGTCCGCGACACGGACGTCGCGGCCGGAGCCTCCAGGGATGGATTCACGGCGTCCCCGCCAAGAGACAGGAACCCGGAGCCGCCATTGGACGCAGCGGTCGCGCCGTGTCGACGGCAGCGCGCCGCCACCTGGCTAGCTAACCGCGCAGCACGCCTGACGCTACTCGGCGTCGGGCTGAGCCTCGGGCCGCGCGGCGGCGAACGCGGGCAACGACTCGAGGTGAGAGCAGACGGCGACCAGCGTCGGAAACGCGGCGACGTCCACCTTGAAGCGACGCGCGTTGTACATCTGCGGCACCAGGCAGACGTCGGCAAGCGTCACGGACGACCCGAAGCAATGCTGGCCGTCGCCCGAGAGCCGCTGCACGCGCTGCTCGATCGCGCCGAAGCCGCGCTGGATCCAGTGCGCGATCCAGCGGTTGATGGCCGCGTCGTCCGCGCCGAACTGCGATCGCACGTAACTCGTCACCGACAGATTGTTGAGCGGATGAATGTCGCAGGCGACCGCAAGCGCGAGGCTGCGGATCGCCGCGCGATCGAGCGCGCTGCCGGGCAGCAGCCGCGGCTCCGGATGCGTCTCCTCCAGGTACTCGCAGATCGCGAGCGATTGCGGGATCACCTGGCCGTCGTCCGCCAGCGCCGGCACCAGCCCCTGCGGATTGACCGCAAGGTAGTCCGGCTTGCGCTGTTCGCCGCCGTCGCGCACCAGGTGCTTCGCGACCGTCGTGAACGGCAGACCCTTGTGATGCAGCGCGATGCGCACGCGATACGCCGCCGAACTGCGCCAGAACGAATAGAGCTGCATGGCCATGTCCCGCTCCTCAGACGATCGTCGTGCGCAGCGTGTCGAGGCCGTCGATGCCGCCGACCAGGCTGTCGCCGCGCACGATCGGTCCGACGCCCGCCGGCGTGCCCGTGAAGATCAGGTCGCCGGCCTGCAACTCGAAATAACTCGAGAGCACGGCGAGGATTTCCGGCACGCTCCAGATCATCTCGGTGAGGTCCGCGCGCTGGCGCGACTCGCCGTTCACTTCCAGCCAGATCGCTCCGCTCGTCGGATGACCGACTTCGGCCGCCCGGCGGATGGCCGTGACGGGCGCGGAGTGATCGAACCCCTTCGCGGCATCCCACGGCGCGCCGGCGTTCTTCGCCGCATGCTGCAGGTCGCGGCGCGTCAGGTCGTTGCCGACTGCATAGCCGAACACGTGCTCCAGCGCCCGGCGACGCGCCGATGTCGCGCCCGCCGCGCCCGAGCGGCGACGACGAGCTCGATCTCGTGGTGCAGGTTGTTCGTCTGCGGCGGGTACGGCACCGGCGCGCCGTTGGCGACGACGGCATCCGCGGGCTTCGCGAAGAAGATCGGCGGATCGCGCTTCGGATCCGAGCCCATTTCCCGGACGTGGTCGGCGTAATTGCGGCCGACACAGTAGATGCGATGCACCGGGAACCGCTCGTCGGCTCCCGCGACCTCCACCGTCGGCATGCGCCGCGGGAGGAAATGCGTACTTCATGGGGCCTCCGATCCGGCTCGAACGAGCGCCGGGCAGGAAGACTTCCTGCACGATGATCGGCGCGCCCGCGAGACGGTACACCGCGCGTCGCGCCCACAGCGACCCGCCGCCCTGCGGCTGCGCGGCCCGCGCCAGCTCGTGGTCCGCGGGCAGTTCGGCGTACTCGAGCGGTTCGCGGACCGTTTCGGCAACACGCCGCAGCGCCTCGCCGAGCGGCGACTCGCCGAGATCCCGCAGCCACGGATAGCGTGCCAGCGTCGAGTCGGGGAACACCGATTGCGCATAGATCCAGCGCACGCCGCTGCACGCGAATTCGATCTCGCGCAGCGAGACCGCGGACATCGCCGACCTGCAGCCGCAATTTCAAGGATTCCGGCAGCGGCGCAGGCTCGAGGCGCAGCATGCGGAACTGCGTCGCCGCGCCGCCGGCCGCACGCACCCGGGCGGTGAGCAATCCCGGCTCCGCCAGCCAGGGCAGCAGACTGGTCGGCGCGCGCGCCGCGCAGGCCTCGAGCGAAGCCCATGCCGGCTCGACCGGTCTGGGGTCCGCACGCAGCGATGCACCGGCGGCCGGCGGGTTCATCCGCGACGGCTCAGAAATTCTCGGCGCCGAGCGCCATGATCGAGGCGCTGCCTGCGCGCACCGCTGCACCGTGCGCAAAGGCGCGCGGCATGACCTGCTCGGCGTAGAACTTCGCGAGCAGCACCTGCGTCTCGAGAAATACGCCGTCCGCGCCGGGCGCGCCGAGTTCGGCCACCGCCGCGAGCGCGCCGCGCGCGAGTTGCCAACCGCCGATGACCGTGCCGAGCAGCATCAGGTAATTGTAGGCCGCCGAGCTGACGAGTTCAGGATCCTTCTTCTCGCCCGTCAGCAGGTACGTGGAACAGAGCACCACTTCGTCGAGCCCGCGCGACAACGCCTGGCGGACCACCGCGATGTCCTCGCCCGCGTTGGCGAGCGGCGCGTCCTGCTCGCGCATCTCGGACACGAATGCCGACACGGCGGCGCCGCCGTCGCGCATCAGCTTGCGGCCGACGAGGTCGATCGCCTGGATCGCATTGGTGCCTTCGTAGATCGAGGCGATGCGCACGTCGCGGTAGTACTGCGCGGCGCCCGTCTCCTCGACGTAACCCATGCCGCCGTGGACCTGGATGCCGAGCGACGTGACTTCCTGCCCGACCTCCGTCGGCCACGCCTTGGCGATCGGCGTCATCAGCTCGGCGCGCGCCTGCCAGGCGGTGGCGCCTTCGGCGTCCGCGCCGTGGTTGCCGCGATCGAGGCAGCTCGCCGTGTAATAGCGTGATGGCTCGGGCCGCCTGCGTCAGCGCCCGCATCAGCAGCAGCGTGCGACGGATGTCGGGGTGGCGAATGATCGGCACGACGCCCTTCTCGCCCGGCGCGCGACCTTGCTTGCGGTCGCGCGCGTACGTCACCGCCGCCTGGTAGGCCCGGTCCGAGCAACCGACGCCCTGCGCGCCCACGCCGAGACGCATGTAGTTCATCATCGTGAACATCGCGGCGAGGCCTTCGTTCAGCTTGCCGACGAGGACGCCCTCGGCGCCCCCGTTGTCGCCGAACGCGAGCACCGCGGTCGGGCTCGCATGAATGCCGAGCTTGTGTTCGACCGAGACGGGGAACACGTCGTTGCGCTCGCCCGGCGCGCCGTCGGAATCGAGCTTGAACTTCGGCACGAGGAACAGCGAGACGCCCTTCGTTCCCGGCGGCGCGTCCGGCAGGCGCGCCAGCACCAGGTGCACGATGTTCTCGGTCATCGCGTGATCGCCCCACGTGATGAAGATCTTGCGGCCCGTGATCAGGTAGCGGTTGCCGCCGACCGGCTGCGCCTTCGTCGTGAGCGTCGACAGGTCGGAGCCCGACTGCGGCTCGGTGAGGCACATCGTGCCGGTCCACTGGCCTGAGATCAGCTTCTCGAGGTAGGTCTGCTTCACCTCTTCGGTGGCGTGGCGGTCGATCGCGAGGATGGCGCCCTGGGACAGTTCCGGGCACAGCGCGAAGGCCACGTTGGCGGCCGCCCACATTTCGTCGCAGGCGAGCGAGACGGTCTTCGGCAGGCCCTGGCCGCCGAATTCGGGGTTCGAGGCGATGCCCGGCCAGCCGCCTTCGCAGAACTTGAGGTAGGCCGAGGTGAATTCCTGCGGCACCTGGACCTCGCGGTCGACCACCTTCACGCCCTGCCGGTCGCCCACCCAGTTGGTCGGGGCCAGCACGCCGGAGGCGAAATCGGCCGGCTTCCTCGAGCACCGCATCGACCATGTCGGCGTCCACCGAACTGAAATCGGGCAGCGCGATCACGTCCTTGAACTCCGCGAGGTGCTGGATCGTGAAGCGCATCTGCTTCAGCGGCGCCTGGTAATCGGCCATCTCTCTACTCCGGTTTTGTGCTGTGCAACAATTCTGCCCTGACCAACCCCTGCGCGCCATTGCGGAAATGGTCGCGGCCGCCCCGAGTACAATTCCCTCCCCCACCCCGAGGTACGGATGAGCATCTGGTTTCGCCCGATTACGCTGGAAGACCTCCAGCGACAGTCCACCGCCAGCATGTCGGAGCACCTGGACATCCGGTTCACCGAGATCGGCCCCGATTTCCTGCGGGCTACGATGCCGGTGGATGAGCGTACGCGCCAGCCCTTCGGCCTGCTGCACGGCGGGGCCTCGGTCACGCTCGCCGAAACGCTGGGCAGCGTCGCGTCGAACTGCTGCCTGGACGCCGCCCGATTCTACAGCGTGGGTCAGGAGATCAACGCCAATCACCTCCGTTCGGCCCGTAATGGGCGCGTGACCGGCACGGCGCGCCCAATCCACCTCGGCCGGCGCTCGCAGGTCTGGGACATCCGGATCGAGGACGGCCAGGGCCGGCTGACCTGTGTATCCCGGTTGACGATGTCGGTGCTGGACCGCGAGTCATCGGGTGCGTCGGACGGAGCAAAGTCATGACGTTGCGGCGCGACGGCGCCTGGTGGCTGGCCGCCGTCGTCACGGTCGCGGCCGCGATCTCGGGTTGCGGACTGAAGGGCGCGCTGACGCTGCCGGAGAAGTCCGGCAACGTGGTCGTCCGTGAACAATCGGCCGCAACCGGCACCGGCGCGACCGGCGCGCCGTCGAACACAGCGGCGGCGCCGGGGACACCCACGGCCGAGCAGGCGACGCCGCCGCTGCCCGAGAAGATGCCGCCACCCGAACTGCCCCGTTCCAACAACGGCACGTCGCGGTGACAGGCGCACGCAAACTGGTGCTGGTGGACGGCTCGTCGTACCTGTACCGGGCCTTCCACGCGCTGCCGCCACTGTCGAATTCGAAGGGCGAGCCGACCGGCGCGGTGCTCGGCGTCCTCAACATGCTGTTGAAGCTGGTCAAGGAGCAGGGCCCGGCGTTGATCGGCGTTGTGTTCGATGCACCCGGCAAGACTTTCCGCGACGAGCTGTTCGCCGAGTACAAGGCGCACCGCCCGCCGATGCCGGACGACCTGCGGGCCCAGGTGAAGCCGCTGATCGACGCGGTGCAGGCGCTGGGCCTGCCGCTGCTGCGGATCGAGGGCGTCGAAGCCGACGACGTGATCGGCACGCTGGCGGAGCGTGCGGCCGCGGACGGCCTGGACGTGCTGATCTCGACCGGCGACAAGGACATGGCGCAGCTGGTCAACGAGCGCATCACGCTCGTCAATACGATGACCAACTCGTCGCTGGATCGCGCGGGTGTGAAGGTGAAATTCGACGTCTACCCCGAGCAGATCGTCGACTACCTCGCGCTGGTGGGCGACGCGTCCGACAACATTCCGGGCGTGCCGAAAGTCGGGCCGAAGACCGCGGCCAAGTGGCTGAACCAGTACCGGACGCTCGACAACCTGATCGCGCACCAGGACGAGATCGAGGGCAAGGTGGGCGAAAGCCTGCGCGCCTCGCAATCCGATCTCGCGCTGTCGCGACAGCTGGCGACGATCAACCGTGCGCTCGACCTGCCGCTGCAACCCGCGCAGCTCGTGCGCGGCGAACCGGATACCGACAAGCTGCGCGAGCTGTACACGCGGCTCGAACTGCGTGCGCTGCTCCGCCAGCTGCGACACCTCTCCCGCCACAGCGGGAGAGGTCGCACGCAGTGCGGGTGAGGGTTCATTTCCGGACCCTCACCCGGCGTGCCGCCGACCTCTCCCGCGGCGGGAGAGGTGAAGCGACCTCTCCCGCTGAAGCGGGAGAGGTGGAAAGACACTACGAATGCGTGCTGACCGAAGCGCAGTTCGCGCGCTGGCTGAAGCAACTGCAGCACGCCGACCTGGTCGCGTTCGACACCGAGACGACCTCGCTCGACTACATGCAGGCCGAGATCGTCGGCGTCTCGTTCGCCGTCACGCCGGGACGCGCGGCATACGTGCCGCTCGCGCACACGTACGCGGGCGCGCCGGACCAGCTGAACCGCGAGGACATACTGGCGCGCCTGAAGCCACTGCTCGAGGATCCGAAGCACGCGAAGCTCGGCCACCACCTCAAGTACGACGCGCACGTGCTGCGCAACCACGGCATCGAACTGCGCGGCATGAAATACGATTCGATGCTCGAGTCGTACGTGCTCAACAGCACCGCGACGCGGCACGACCTCGACTCGACCGCGCTCAAGTACCTCGGCGTCCATACGATCCATTTCGAGGACGTCGCCGGCAAGGGCGCGAAGCAGCTCTCGTTCAACGACGTGCCGGTGGAAAAGGCCGCGGAATATTCGGCGGAAGACTCCGACGTGGCGTTGCGGCTGCACCGGGCGCTCTGGCCGCAGCTCGAAGCAGTGCCGGCGCTGGCGAAACTCTACGAGGAGGTGGAACAGCCGCTCGTCCCCGTGCTGCTCGACATGGAACACCTCGGCGTGCTGATCGACACGGACATGCTGCGCAAGCAGAGCCAGGAGCTGGCGAAGAGCCTCGTCGAGCTCGAGCGCCGCGCGCACGAGGTTGCCGGCCAGTCGTTCAACGTCGATTCGCCGAAGCAACTGCAGGAGGTGCTGTTCGGCAAGCTCGGACTGCCGGTGAAACGCAAGACGGCGACCGGCCAGCCGTCCACCGCCGAAGACGTGCTCGAGGAACTCGCCGACGAATACGAGTTGCCGCGCGTGATCCTCGAGTATCGCGGCCTCGCGAAGTTGCGGTCGACGTACACCGAAAAGCTGCCGGGCCAGGTGGACCCGCGCACGGGACGCGTCCACACGTCGTATCACCAGGCCGTCGCGGCCACGGGCCGGCTGTCGTCGACGGATCCGAACCTGCAGAACATCCCGATCCGCACGCCGGAGGGCCGCCGGATTCGCCAGGCATTCATTGCGCCGCCCGGTCACGTGCTGATGGCCGCGGACTATTCGCAGATCGAGCTGCGCATCATGGCGCACCTCTCCGGCGACGCGAGCCTGCTGAAGGCATTCGCCGAGGACCGCGACATTCACCAGGCGACGGCCGCGGAGGTGTTCGGCACGTCGCCGTCCAAGGTGACGAGCGACCAGCGACGCGCGGCGAAGGCGATCAACTTCGGCCTGATCTACGGCATGTCGGCATTCGGCCTGGCGCGCCAGCTCGGCATCGAGCGCGGCGCGGCGCAGACCTACGTCGACCTCTACTTCCACCGTTACCCGGGCGTGAAGCGGTACATGGACGAGACTCGCGCGATGGCGCGCGAGCAGGGATTCGTCGAGACCGTCTTCGGCCGTCGCCTGTACCTGCCCGACATCCGTTCGCCCAACGCACAGATGCGGCAGTACGCCGAGCGCAGCGCCATCAATGCGCCGATGCAGGGCACCGCGGCCGACATCATCAAGCGCGCGATGATCACGGTGCACGACTGGCTCGGCCGCTCGAAGCACGGCGCGCGACTCGTCATGCAGGTGCACGACGAACTGGTGCTCGAGGTGCCGGAAGGACTCGTCGACAAGGTGCGATCCGGACTCGAACAAAGGATGAGCGCAGCGGCGAGCCTGCGCGTGCCGTTGAAGGTCGAGACGGGCGTGGGCGCCAACTGGGACGAGGCGCACTGACAGTTCGCGGAGCGGGTCTCAGACGCGATACGTTTCCTGTAGGCATTGTTGACGACTGTCGCGTCGTGACCGCAAGGGCGAGTATGTCTTTGCCGGGATGAATCCCGGTATGTTGCCTCCGGGCAACATTGACACCCCGACCAAGGAGGTTCGCATCATGAGGTTCAAACTCGCATTCGTGGCAGCGCTCGCGCTGCTTGCATCCCCCGCGTGGGCGGCCCCTGAAGGCTCCGGATTCTATGCGGGCGCCGGCCTCGGAAGCAGCGACCTCTCGGCCGACGGCTTCAGCGGCAATGACTTCTCGTTCAAGGTGTTCGCCGGCTACGACTTCATGAAGTACGTGGGTGTGGAGGCCGCGTACATGGACGGCGGCAGCCCGAGTGACCACGGCTTCAGCATCGACCTGACCGGTTGGGACCTCGCGGTGCGCGGCATCCTGCCGCTCGGCGACCGTGGCGAGGTGTTCGCCAAGGTCGGCTGGGTCTGGTGGGACGTCAATGCCGACGAGTTCGGCAGCGACAACGGCAACGACTTGATGTACGGCGTCGGCGGCGGCTTCCGCTTCACCGACCACTTCGGCCTGCGCGCCGAGTGGGAACGCATGGACATCGAGCAGACCGACAGCGCGGACCTCTGGACGATCGGCGGCTACTGGAAGTTCTGACCGGGCGCACGATTCGTCGCAAGTCCTGCCGGAGTTCGTCGCAAGACGGGCTCCGGCGGTTTTTTCAGGTCGCGCCGCCAAGTAAGATCGGCGCCCCGTTTTCAGCGAAAGGAAGCCCCACTCATGCCAAAGTTACTGATCGCGATTGTTTCGATTACGGCCGCTACGTTTGCTCTGCCTGCGCGCGCAGCAGACAACGGCATCTACCTCGGCGGCAGCATCGGCCAGTCCGGCGTGCACGCGGACGAGCGAATCGAGGGAACGAACTTCAGCTATGACGCCGATGCCACGGGCTACAAGCTGATCGCAGGCTGGCGCCCGCTCAACTGGCTCGCGGTCGAAGGCGACTATATCGACCTCGGCTCCGGCAGCGACAAGGTCGAGGGCACGAAGATCGATACCGACGTCAACGGCGTAAGCCTGTCCGCGCTCGGCTTCCTCGCCCTTGGGCCGGTCGACGTTTTTGCGCGTGTCGGCGCCGTCAACTGGAACGCGGACGTGAAAGTCCCGTCGCTCGGCGTGAAGGCCAGCGACGACGGCACCGACTTTACCTACGGGATCGGCGCCCAGTTCCGGATCTGGAGCCTGAGTTTCCGCGCCGAATACGAACGCTTCGAAGTCTCGGACATCGATACGGTCGACCTCGCCACGCTCGGCGTGACCTGGACATTCCTGTAGCCGGAGATCGGGATTTAGCTAAGCCCTCGTCGGGAAAGGAATTTTTCGCTGCACCACGAGGCTCGGCAATTTTGCGGACCGTTTCGGAACTTTCCGAAATGGCCCTGCTCTAAATTTTCAGAGCGTCTTTGACGCTCGACGCCGGCCTACCTCCCTGGGCCTGCGTCCGCCCGGTCATCCCCCAATACCGGGTCAGCTTGCCCCGGTTGGATCCGCTGATCCAACCGGGGTTTCTTTTTGGGGCGCCGCAACGGGCTTGCCATCGAGCAGCCGCTCGATCGCGCCGCGCGCGGCCGCTACTCCGTCCCCGGAGTGCGCCGAGAACAATTGTGCCGTGACGACAGCACCGCTCAACTTCGCGATGTCGCGGCGCACGCCGGCCAGCACTTTGATGCCCGCGCCCCGGCTCGAGCTTGTCCGCTTTCGTGAGCAGGATGTGCACCGGCAGGCGCCGGCCGAGCGCCAGCTCGAGCATGCCGTCGTCGTGCGACGTGAGCGGGTGACGGACGTCCATCACCACCACCGAGCCGCGCAACGCCTGCCGCTTCGCGAAATACGCCTCGAGCAGCGTGCCCCAGTGCTCGCGCATGCTGCCGGACACGGCCGCGAAACCGTAACCCGGCAGGTCGACGAGACGTCGTCCAGGTTCGAGCTCGAAGAAATTGATCAGTCGCGTGGCGCCCGGAGTCTTGCTGGTGCGGGCGAGCCCCTTGCGCTGGGTGATGGCGTTGATGGCGCTCGACTTGCCGGCGTTCGATCGCCCGGCAATCGCCACCTCCACGCCGGAGTCGGCCGGCAGCTGCGAGACCGCGTTGGCGCTCGTGAGGAACTGGACGTTGGGATACGCGGACATGTCGGGTCGTGCAGCCTGGCCCGGTCATGCGCCGGAACGCCTTAGTGTACAATTTGCGGCCCGTCCGACGGCCCCCTGTGACGAAGAAGCCGGTCGGCCGCGAACGCGTTCCTCTTTCGGAGTGGGTTACATGACCGTGAAGTTCGTCGCCGCCCTCTCGATGGCGGCTGTGCTCGGCTGGAGTGGCGCGGCGCTGGCCGCAGGTTCCGTCGAGGCCGGCCAGACCAAAGCCGCCACGTGCTCGGCCTGTCACGGCCTGGACGGCAACAGCGTCAACCCGGAGTGGCCGAGCCTCGCGGCCCAGCACGCCGCGTACATCACCAAGCAGCTGAAGAACCTGCGCGGCGGCCAGCGCCAGAACCCGCTGATGTCGCCGATGGCGGCGATCCTCACCGACCAGGACATCGACGACGTGGCCGCATACTTCTCGTCGCAGGCGCTGCATGCCACCGGCGAGACCGACCCGTCCAAGCTCGCCCTCGGCCAGAAGGTCTACCGGGCGGGCAACGTCTCCGGCAAGGTACCGGCCTGCGCCGGCTGCCACGGCCCGACCGGCTCCGGGCAATCCGGCGGCCGTCTATCCCCGTCTCGGCGGGCAGCACGCGACTTATGTCGCACTCCAGCTGCGCGCCTACAAGGCGGGCACCCGAGGCAACGACCCGAACGGCATGATGCGCACGATCGCCGCCCAACTCTCCGAAGACGAGATCGACGCGGTCGCTTCGTACATCCAGGGACTGCGTTGAACCTCGGCCGATCGTCCGGGTCTCAGGGCTTCATGATGCACACACACAAGTCCGTTCGCGGCGGCCTCGTGGCCGCAATCGTGCTGCTGATGGCAGCGTTCCCGGCCCAGGCGGCCGTGACGCTGACCGAAGGCGTCAACTACAAGCTGGTGCAGCCGGTCGTGCCGCCGAGCACCGCTCCGGGCAAGGCCGAAGTGGTCGAGGTGTTCTGGTACGCCTGCGGTCACTGCTACCTGCTCGAGCCCAAGCTCGAAGCCTGGGCGCGCAGCGGCAAGCCGGCCTACGTCGAATTCGTGCGCCAGCCGGCGACGTGGAACGAGATGCTGAAGACGCACGCTCGCGTGTTCTACACGGCCGAGCTGCTCGGCAAGCTGCAGCAGCTGCACGCCGACATTTTCCGCGAGATCAACGTCAAGGGTAATCGCCTCGACACGCCTGACTCGATCGAGGCGTTCTTCGTCTCGCGCGGCGTCCCGAAGGCGGATTTCCAGAAGGCGTTCTCGTCGTTCGCGGTGGAATCGAAAGTGCGGCGCGCCGACGATCTCAATCGCCGCTACCGCATCACCGGCACGCCGACCGTGATCGTGAACGGCAAGTACATGACCGACATCGGCATGGCCGGCTCGGAAGACAACCTGTTCCAGGTCATCAACGCGCTCGCCGCGAAGGACAGGCCGAAGGGCTGATCGCGCTCGCAACGCGCGGCCGAAGGCCCCGCCTCGCGCGGGGCTTTCTTTTTCGGCCCCGGCGGCGGCGCGCAAACTTCCACCCCGGCGGCGCGCCCGTGTGCTAAAACGTCGCCCAACTTTCAGGGCAGTTCGCATGCTTCGTCTCCTCATTCCCACCGGCGGCGGATACACGTGGGTCGAGCACAGCCCGCCCGCGCCGTTCCCTGACGAGTTCCTCTGGGCCGACCTCTTCGAGCCGTCGACCGAAGAGGAGAAGGCTGTCGAGTCGCTGCTCACCGTCGACGTGCCCACGCGCGACGAGATGAAAGAGATCGAGACCTCGAACCGCCTCTACGAGGAGAACGGCGCGGTCTACATGACGGCGACCGTGGGCAGCAAGCTCGACTCCGAGACGCCGGAGAGCAGTGCGATCACGTTCATCCTCGCGAACGGCCGGCTGATCACCAACCGCTACGTCGACCCGACGCCGGTCAAGCGCTTCATGCAGTACGTCGAGCGCTCGCCGGCGGCCTGCACGTCGAACGCGACGCTGCTCGCCGGGCTGCTCGAAGGCTTCGTCGAACGGATCGCCGACCTGCTCGAGCGGGTCCAGGTCGAGCTCGACTCCGTCTCGCACACGATCTTCCCGCGCGGATCGAACGGCTACCCGAGCAGCGGCGACCTGCACGCGATGATCCAGAAGATCGGCCGCAACGGCGACCTCGTCTCGAAGGCCCGCGAGAGTCTCGTCAGCTTCCAGCGCCTGCTGATGTACGTGCAGCAGAGCACCAACGTCACGCTCTCGCAGGACCAGCGCGGCCGGTTCAAGTCCACGCTGCGCGACGTCCAGTCGCTGTCGGATCACGCGACCTTTCTCGGCGCGAAGATCCAGTTCCTGCTCGACGCGGTGCTCGGGCTGATCAACCTCGAGCAGAACAACATCATCAAGATCTTCTCGGTCGCCGCGGTGATGTTCCTGCCGCCGACGCTGGTCGCGAGCATCTACGGCATGAACTTCCACCACATGCCCGAGCTCGACAAGTTCTGGGGCTACCCGATGGCCCTGGTCGCGATGCTCGCGTCGGCGGTCGTGCCGTACATCTACTTCCGACGCAAGGGCTGGCTCTGAGCCAGGCGTCCCGGGCCCGTCGTTGACGCCGGCCGTCTTCGTCACGCTGGCCACGACCGTCGCGGTCGTCGCCATCACCCCCGGACCGGCGGTGACCGCGATCGTGGCGCGGGCGATCTCCGACGGCGCGCGCCCTGCGCTCGCGATCAGCGCGGGTGTGCTGACCGGTGACTTGATCTTCCTCACGCTGGCCGCCGCCGGGATGGCGGCCGCAGCCAAGTCGCTCGGCGAGCTGTTCACGGTCCTGCAGTACGTCGGTGCCGCCTACCTGCTGTGGCAAGGCCTCGCGTTGTGGCGCGCCAGCCCGCGCGTCGCGCTCGAGGGGCGTTCCGGCCACGAGGCGCATTTCTGGCCCAACTACGGGGCGGGCCTGCTGCTGATGTTCGGCCACGTGCAGGCGATGCTGTTCTACGCGGCCTTGCTGCCCGGATTCGTCAACCTCTCCACGCTGACGGCGCGGGATTTCGGGCTTCTCGCATTGATGATCGTCGTCATCCTCGGCGGCGTGAACGCCGTGTACGCGCTGGCGGCCGCGCGTGCGCGGCGGTTCTTCGCCGACGAGCGGGCCCAGCGTGCCGTGCACCGGATCGCGGCCGGTCTGATGTTCCTCGCCGCCGTGCTGGTGGCGACGCGGTGATAGGATGTCCGCATGGCTAAACCCACCATCACCAACATGGCCGTGTTCTGCGACTTCGAGAACGTGGCCCTCGGCGTGCGCGACGCGCGCTACGCGAAGTTCGACATCGACAAGGTGCTCGAGAAGCTGCTGCTGAAGGGCAGCATCGTCGTCAAGAAGGCCTACTGCGACTGGGAGCGGTACAAGGAATTCAAGGCGCCGATGCACGAGGCGTCGTTCGAGCTGATCGAGATCCCGCACGTGCGCATGTCGGGCAAGAACTCGGCCGACATCCGCATGGTCGTCGACGCGCTCGACCTCTGCTACACCAAGTCGCACGTCGACACGTTCGTGATCGTGAGCGGAGACTCGGACTTCTCGCCGCTCGTGAGCAAGCTGCGCGAGAACAACAAGATCGTGATCGGCGTGGGCGTGAAGAGTTCGACGTCGGACCTGCTGATCGCCAACTGCGACGAGTTCATCTACTACGACGATCTCGTGAGAAAGGAAGAGCAGCGCACCGGCCGGCGCAAGGCCCCGGCCAAGTCGGGCGGCTCCTCGCGAGCGCAGGCGGCGGCACCCGCCCCGGCCGCCACCGCGACGGATTCAGCCGCGGAACAGGCGCCCGCCCCGCGTGCACCGGCCAAGTCGGACGACGAGAAGAAGCAGGAGGCCTTCGATCACGTGCTCGCGACGATCGAGGCGCTGGCGGAAGAACGGGAACCCGATGAAAAGATCTGGGGCTCGATGATCAAGCAGGCGCTGAAGCGACAGCGCCCGGGATTCAACGAGAGCTATCACGGCTTCAAGAGCTTCAACCAGCTGCTCGAGGAAGCGCAGGGCCGCAGGCTGATCGAACTCGAGAAGGACGAGAAGTCCGGCGGCTATATCGTCCGGGCAGTTGCCGGCTGAGCGTTCATCGCGTCCTCAGCGTTCCGGCCCGGCGTCGCCGGCGAGTCTGCTGAACCGGACGCGGATGGCCTGGGCTTCCCCTGATTTCCGGGACACCACCCCAATGCCCTTCTATTTCACCTTGACGACGACCTTGCCCTTTGCGCGGCCTGTTTCGACATAGGCCATGGCCTCGTTGGTGGCTTCGAACGAGAAGACCCGATCCATCACGGGGCGCATGACGCCAGCATCGAAGAGACGGGCGATTTCGCGCAGTTGGCTCCCGTTTGCCTTCATGAAGAGAAACGAGAAGCTGACGCCACGGGCCTTTGCTTTCCGTCTGATTCCCGAGCTCAGCAGCCGCATGACCAGTCTCACGAATCCGGGTGCTCCAATTTGCTTGCCGAATTCTGGATCAGGCGGTCCGGAGATGGAGATGAGCTTGCCGCCGCTCTTCAGTACGCGAAGGGATTTTTCGAGCGCCTTGCTGTCCTGGCTGTTCAGGACCACGTCGTAGTCACGCAAGACGTCCTCGAAGTTCCGAGTCCTGTAGTCGACCACGACATCTGCTCCCAACCTCTCCACGAGCGCGACATTGGCCGTGCTCGTCGTCGTGGCGACGGTTGCGCCCAGATGCTTGGCCAATTGGATGGCAACGGTGCCTACGCCGCCGGAGCCGGCCTGAATGAAGATCTTCTGCCCCTTCTTCAGGTCGCCCTTCTCTATCAGTGCCTGCCAAGCCGTCAAAGCCACCAGAGGAATGGAAGCGGCTTCTTCCATCGTGAGGCTCTTGGGCTTGAGCGCCAGGGACGATTCCCTGACAGGGACAAATTCAGCAAACGTACCGATCCGAAAATCATCCGCCCGCGCATAGACCTCATCGCCCTGCTTGAACTGCCGCACACGTGGGCCGACCTTGACTGCGACACCGGCTACGTCGTGGCCCAGGATGAGGGGTAGGCGATAGGGCAGGATGAGCTTGAATTCTCCGTCCCGAATCCTGGAGTCCAGCGGGTTCACGCCGGCCGCATGGACCTGGACCAGGACCTCGTCATCGAGCAGTTCCGGACTCGGCATGTCTGCCAGCCGCAGCGCGCTCTTCTTTCCATATCGCTCGAGAACAAACGCTTTCATGTTTCGTGATTGTGCCGAATGCGTGCCCAGCTATGCGAAAGGATTGCTGCTGTGCGGCCGCACTCGCCGCGTCGATGCCTAACTTCGATTAGGCCGACAGCTGTTATGCGCATGGGCTAAACATGTAACGTCAAACAACTTCAAACAATCCAGGCGTCCATGCTCGGGCCGCGAAGCGTCAGCTGCATGCGATGGCCGGACAACCAAAACGTTCCAGCTGGAACGCCAGCTCCGGTTTGGTCGCACGCGCACGCTAACGCGGCTTGATCTCGACGGCGATCACGCGCAGCTCCGCGTCGCCGATGTTGTGCAGGTAATGCGGCACCAGCGGCCCCGTCCACACCGCTTCTCCCGGCGATATCTTGCGAGGCAGCGTCCGCGAATCGACGAGGACGTTGCCCTCCGGGTCGTAGCGGACGAAATCGCTGGTGCTGATCACGTACAGGACGCCCGGCCATTCGTGCGCGTGGATCGGCGTGCGCTCGCCCGGGGCGACGCGCGCATCGAGCACCCTCACGTGCTCGTTCTCGAGCAGCAGTTCGTGCTGGGCGGGCGCCACCGTGCGCGCATCGAGGGGATGGGTCGCAGTCACCGTCGGCATGTGCTCGACCTCCGGATCGCTCAAAGGCCGAGCTCGGAAAGCCCGGGGTGGTCATCGGGCCGACGCCCGAGCGGCCAATGATACTTGCGCTCGCTCTCGCGAATCGGCAGGTCGTTGATGCTCGCAATGCGGCGACGCATGTAGCCAAGGTCGTCGAACTCCCAGTTCTCGTTGCCATACGAGCGATACCAGTGGCCGGAATCGTCGTGCCATTCATAGGCGAACCGCACGGCGATGCGAGGACCATGAAAGGCCCACAACTCCTTGATGAGCCGATAGTCGAGCTCGCGCGTCCACTTGCGCCGCAGGAATTCGACGATCGCCGCCCGGCCGGCGAGGAATTCCGCGCGATTGCGCCAGGCACTGTCCGTCGAATACGCCAAGGCCACTTTCTCGGGTTCGCGCGCATTCCAGGCGTCCTCCGCCAGGCGGACCTTCTTTGCGGCAGATTCGGCGTCGAACGGCGGCAGTGGGGGTCGCGGCGCTTCCATCGGCGGGCTCCTGTTCCAGCCGGAACATCCTAACGCCAGCCGGGCCGCGCGGCGGGGCCGACTCCAACGCGATGTTGCGTCACACATCGGCCCACTGGCCCGTCGGAGGGTGGACGCGGCCACGGCAGAGGGGTCATCATGGTCTGCCCCCGCCGGAGACCGCTCCTTGAATCACGCGCCGATCGACCCCACGCCCACCTCCTTACGCCAACTCGTCGCGCCTTATGCACGAGCGGATGCCCGCAAAGCATCCTGGCAGCTTGCCAATACGCTGATCCCGTTCGTGGTGTTGTGGACCCTGACCATCCTGCTGCTCGAATCCAGCCGGGGTTGGTCGTTGCTGCTGCTGCTGCCGGTGGCGGGCCTGTACGTGCGGCTGTTCATCATCCAGCACGACTGCGGGCACGGCTCGTTCTTCCCGGACGCCCGGCTGAATCGTTACACCGGCGCTGTCATCGGCCTGATGACGCTGTTCCCGTTCGCGTACTGGCGCAAGACCCATGCGATCCACCACGCCACGTCGGGCAACCTCGACCGGCGCGCGTTCGGCGACATCGACACGCTGACCGTCCGCGAATATCGCGCAAGGTCGGCGGCCGGCCGGCTCGCCTACCGGCTGTATCGCAGCATGCCGGTGATGCTCGGCATCGGGCCGCTGTACCAGTTCGTCATCAAGCACCGCATTCCGTTCGACCTGCCGCTCAGCTGGCGCAAGGAGTGGGCGAGCGCGCTGTGGAACGACCTTGCGCTGGTCGTCGCGACGGTCGCGCTGTGCTGGATCTTCGGCTGGAAGGCCGTGCTGATGGTGCAGTTGCCGCTGATGGTGATCGCGGGCGCCGCCGGCGTGTGGCTCTTCTACGTGCAGCACCAGTACGAGCATGCCTACTGGGTCCGCGAGGGCAGCTGGACGCCCGAGGACGCGGCGATGAAGGGCAGCTCGTTCTACGACCTGCCGCGGATCATTCACTGGTTCACGGGCAACATCGGCTACCACCACATCCACCATCTCTCGAGCCGCGTGCCGAATTACCGGCTGCGCGAGTGCTACGAATCGTCGCCGGCGCTGCAGGCGGCGCCACGAATCGGAATGTGGGAGAGCTTGCGCTGCGCGCGCTGCAAGCTGTGGGACGAAGACGCCCAGCAGATGGTCGGCTTCGCCTGATCGGGGCGAGCTAGGCTTCGTAAGGCGCCTCGACGAGGCGCTGCGAGATCCACCAGATGTTGCCGTGCGCGTCCCGCACGCCGCCCTGCCGGTCGCCATACGGCATGTCGCCCACCGCCATCTCGAGCACTGCCCCAGCGTCCAGCGCGCGCTGCATCGATGCGTCGGCATTCTCGACGTACAGGTAATAGGAACCGGGCATCGGCGGATACTGTTGCGACGCCTCGCTCACCATCACCGTCGTCGTGCCGATCCGCACCTGCGCGTTGGCGATCCTGCCGTCGGGGCGCATCGACCGGATCGTTTCCTCGCCGCCGAGTCCGTCGATGAGGAAGCGGACGAACGCCTCCGCGTCCCGCACGAAGAAGTACGGCGTGATCGTGCCGAAACCCGGCGGGATGTACATGGCGCCTCCCTTCCTCATTGCTGATTGCTGCGCCCGCTCGGATCGGGCCGGCCTCGGTGCCGCGGGCAAGCAGGGTAGCGAAGCAGCAGGGGCCCAACAACCGCGCCGGGCACCGCCACCGTGCCCCGGCTGGGGGCAAGATTGACCTCCGGCTCAAAAGCAGGTACCTTTGTTCGTAAAGGTACTGTACTTGTAAACTATGGCCGACGAATCCAAGCTCGCACCGATCCGCAAGGGACTCCTGGAGTTCCTGGTGTTGAAGATCGTGGGCGCGCAGAGCATGTATGTGCCCGACATCCTGCGCCGGCTCGCCGGCACGGAGTTCAACACGCAGGAGGGGACGCTCTATCCGCTGCTGAGCAAGCTGCGTCGCGAGGATCTCGTGCAGTATGAGTGGAAGGAGTCGGACGCGGGACCGCCGCGCAAGTATTACCGGTTGACGGACTCCGGCCAGGCACAACTCACGGCGCTCGATGAGTATTGGAACCTGATCAACCGCACGATCGCAGACATCGGACACTGAGCCATGCAACGCATCTCCACCACGGTCCGCCTCAATCGCAGCGTTCTTCAGTTCGACGAAGCGGCGTACGTGCGACTCGAAAAGTACCTCGCCGAATCGGCGAGCCTGCTGGAAGGCGACCCCGATCCGCAGGAGATCCTGGGCGACCTCGAGCAGGCCGTCGCGGACCAGTGCACGCGTCGGTTGCAGCCCGGTCAGAGCGTCGTGACGCTGGCGGAACTCGAGCCGGCGCTCGCAGAGATCGGCTCGGTCCAGGTGCCGGGGGCGTCGCCAGACAGCGGGAATGGCCGCGCAGAGTGCGGCGCGGCCGTTGCAGCAGGTGAGCGAAGCGGCGGTGATCAGCGGCGTGTGCGCGGGGCTCGGGCGCTATTTCGGCTTCAACGTGACGGCGCTGCGAGTCTTTGCGGTGCTGCTGCTGCTGCTCTCCGGCGGCGGCGTGATGATCGTGTACTTCGCGCTGATGCTGCTGATGCCGTACGCCCCGCTCCCGTCCGACGGGAAGCCATTGCGCTGGCTGCCGGCGAAGTGCCGTGCATTCATGGAATTCCTGCGCACGAAGTTCCACCTGGCGACGAGCTGACGCGCTCGGCCGCAGTCCTGCCGTACCGGCATGAAATACACGCGGCACGAAACGGAGTTCGAGGTCACGCTGCACCCTGCGGCACCGGCGGTCGCCTCCGTCGTCCTGCTGCACGGCCTCGGCGCCGACGGCTGGGACTTCGTGCCGATCGTCGATGAACTCCGGCTGCCGGATTCGCTGCCCGTCCGCTTCGTCTTTCCGCACGCGCCGCAACGCCCGGTCACCGTGAACAACGGTTACGTGATGCGTGCCTGGTACGACATCAAGTCGTTCACGCCGGAGGGGCGTGCCGATGCGGCGGGAGTCGCCGAGTCCGCGCGGCGCGTCGACGATTACCTACGCAACGAAGCGGCGCTCGGCGTGCCGAGTTCGCGCATCGTGCTGGCCGGATTCTCGCAGGGCGGCGCCGTGGCGCTGCATGCAGGGCTGCGGTACCCGGAGCGGTTGGCGGGCCTGCTCGCGCTGTCGTGTTACCTGCCGTTTCCATCGACGCTTGCGGCCGGGAAGTCGGCTGCGAATGCGGACGTGCCGATCCTGATGTGTCACGGCCGGATGGACCCGATCCTGCCGCTCGGCATGGGACTCGAAGCTCGCGACGCGCTCCGCGCCTCGGGGTATGCGGTCGAGTGGCACGAGTACCCGATGCAGCACGAAGTGTGCGCGGAGGAACTCGCGGTGGTGGCAACGTGGTTGCGAGGACGGCTGGCGGGGTAGACCACCCTGGGCCGCCGGCTAGAGCAACCGGATCAGGCAGCGCGCCAGCGCCGGATCCCGACGCTTCTCCCACACGCCGTCGCCGGTGTCGCTGTCGCGATCGCCCGCGCCATTGGTGTTGCCCTCGATGGTGCGCAGCGGGTCCGTCGCGCGAACCTGCTTCGACGCGACGAGGCCGATGTGCGAGAACTCGAAGACCACGATGTCGCCGGCGCGAGCCAAGGCGCCGGCCGCCAGTACTTGCAATGCCCGCGACCTGGCCCACGGCTCCCAGCCGAATGCGCGCGCGTCGCGGCAGCGCCAGCGCCCCACGTCCGCGTCGCTCGCGAGCCGCAGCCTTGCGCGTACGGCGGGATCGCGCAACCACTCGCGCAGCAGCCAGCACGTGAATGCCGCGCACCACGGCCAGGGCGCAGGATTCAGCCACGTGGCCTGCTGGTATTCCTCGATGCGGGCGCCGCGGTTGTTGCCGCCGACCTCACGGGTGCCGATTTCGTGGCGGGCCAGCGCCACCAGCCGGGCCAGCAACGTGGCCTTGGCAACCGCCGTGCGAGACCGGCCGCCGTTCACCGGCGCACGATGCGTGGCCACATCAGCTTCGCGGCCTGGCGGTGGCCGAGGTAACTCGCGGCGTCGTGGTCGCCCCGACCAGGCAGGTTGAACGGCGTCTCGATCTGGGTGAATTGCGCGGCTGGAAGTCGGATCTCGGCGGTGAACTCGTCATCCTGCGGGTTGAACAGGTGATACCAGTGGCCCGCCTGCTCGAGCGGCTGTATGCGCCCCGTGGGGAATTGGCCGCTGACGAACGGGTTGTCGATCTGCGACCCCAGCGTAACGAACTGGCGCGCCTCGACGAATCGGGCCGTCCGCGTGTGGGAGAACGTGTCGTAACAGACCAGCGAGCCGAGGCTGTGCCCGAGGATGACGTCCGGTTGCGTGTCTGCGATTCGCTCCGCCAGCCGGACGCGGGTCTCGCTGCGAAAGCTTTCGTTCTCGACCCACTGCACGACCATGCCCGCCGTCATTCGCGCCCGGCTGCCGAAGCCGCGCGTCTGCCGCAGCGGCGCAAGGACCGCGCTGCCGATCAGCTTCGCGACTGCCTTGGCCACGTCCCACGCGTTGATGGGATAGCGCGCGCAGATGTCGTCGTAGTGCACGAACTCGATGGTCGGCGGCGCGGCGCCGGGCACGAGGTCCAGGCCCTTCGCGATGCCGTCCCGCCATTCGCGCTCCCACGGGCCGCCGATCGGGTGTCCGCCGACACCGTGTACGCCGAGAATACGCAGACTGCTGGCGCCCAACGCTGGACTCCCTGCCCGATCGCGAGCACGGCTTGCACGCTACCGCGTGGGCACGCCGGCGTTCAAGGCGCATCGCAACATGGCGGTTGCTGCGGCGCGCCTTGACTGGGCATCGTGCCGGCGTAGTTTCACTGCGCGCTTCGGCCGATCGAGCCCCACGGGAGGACGCCATGGCGACGAGTCGACGCAAGCCGCGCACCGCGAAGCGCAGGCGCTGGACCGTGCTGGTGTATCTCGCGGGCGACAACGACCTCGATTCGGCCGGGGCCATCGACCTCGACGAAATGAAGCGCGTCGGGTCGACGGACGACGTCAACGTCGTGGCGCAATTCGACCGCTCGGGCCGCAAGGCCCGGACCATCCGGTATTACCTGCGCAAGGGAACGACGCGCGCTCAGGACGTGGTGCAGTCGCTGGGCGAGACCAACACTGGCGACCCGGCCGTGCTCGAGGACTTCCTGAACTGGGGCATGCGCGCGTACCCCGCCGAGCACTACCTCGTCGCGCTCTGGAACCACGGCTCCGGCTGGGACGACTCGAACATCTTTGCGGGCGACTATTTCAGCGGCGCGGCGCCGCCGGTCGTGCACAAGGGCGTGATCGTCGCGGGACGTCGCGCGAAGCATCGCGCGGTTCGGCTCTCCGTCGCCCGCGCCGCGGTGCGACGCAGTCGGCGGGCACTGTTTCGCACGACGCTCGAGCGCGCCACCACGACGCGCGGCATCGCGTTCGACGACGAGGCGCAGGATTTTCTCGACAACGGCGAGGTGAAGCGGGTGCTCGCTGCCGTCACGAAGCGCACCGGCCGCAAGATCGACATCATCGGTTTCGATGCGTGCCTGATGAGCATGGCCGAAATCATGTACCAGGTGCGACAGTGCGCCGACTACTCGGTCGGCTCGCAACAGACGGAACCGGGCGACGGCTGGCCCTACGACACGGTGCTGCGCGCGCTCGCGGCCCGGCCGACGATGGCCCCGCCGGAGCTTGCGGGGACGATCGTCGAAAAATACCTTGCGTCCTATCGCGGCAACGACAACGTCACGCTGTCGGCGTGCGACCTGTCGAAGCTGCCGGCGCTGTCGCGCGCAGTCGGGCGGCTCGGAGGTGCGCTGCGCAGATCGCTGGCGTCGAATGCAGGGATGGCGGCGATACTCGCCGCCCGGCAGAAGGTCCGCGAGTACGAACCACCCTACGACGAGTACGTCGACCTCGTCGATCTCGCCGACCTGCTCGAGGCCCACGGCACGCCGGCCACGGTGAAGTCGGCGTGCGCGGCGGTCCGCCGTGCGGTGGACGCATCCGTCGTCGCGAACGGCAGCAAGGGCCCGGAGGTGACGCACTCGCACGGCCTGTCGATCTACTTCCCGAAGCGCCGTTACTGCCGCCTGTATTCCGGACTCGACTTCGCGAAGGCGAATGCGTGGCGCGCGTTCATCGAGGCGTACTTGCTCGCGGTCAACGAGCGGCCGGATTAGCGTGCCCCGCGCAGTCGGGCCTCACGTGACCTCGCAATGCGAATGGCGCGCCCGACTGGATTCGAACCAGTGACCCCTGCCTTCGGAGGGCAGTACTCTATCCAACTGAGCTACGGGCGCGTGGCTGGACCCCAGAAAAGGGGCAGGGATCATAGCGTTAGCGGGCACCCCGCGTCCATTTGGGCCGGCCCCAAAAGCGGCAACGGCAAGGTATACTGCGCGACCCCGAATCTGCCAGCGCGGAGTCTCCGAGTGAGCGCCGATCACGATCGCACGTTTTTCGACACCTTCATGCTCGTCCTCGGCATCCTGGTGGTGGTGACGCTCGGGCTGATCTTCCTCGCCCGCAACATCGCGAACGAGACCTCGGCGGTCACCCACGAGGAGGACCCGCTGAACCAGGCCGAGGTGGCCAGCCGCATCGCGCCGGTCGCCCGGGTCGCCGTCGCCGGCAAGGACAACGCCGCGCTGAATCCGCCTGCCGCCGCGCCGGCCGCGGCCGCGGCCGATCTCCCGGGCGAAGAGGTGTACAAGCAGGTCTGCACGATGTGTCACGCCGCCGCGCGTGGCCGGTGCGCCCAAGACGGGCGACAAGGCAGCCTGGGGACCGCGCATCGCGCAGGGCATCGACACGCTGCACAAGCACGCGCTCGAAGGCTACCAGGGCAAGGCCGGCTACATGCCGCCGAAGGGTGGCCGCGCCGACCTGTCCGACCAGTCGATCATGAACGCGGTGGATTACCTCGTCTCGCAAGCCAAGTGAGGTACACGCCATGACGCACCGTCGCCCGCGTGCGGCTGCCGCTCTCGTCGCGCTCGCGCTGCTCGCCGCGGGTTGCGCCACGCCGCCGCCCGCGCCGGTGACGATGCGCGACCCGGCCGTGAACTTCTCCAGCTTCAAGACGTTCGGCTGGGTCGCGAATCCGGCCGGCGGCGACCAGCCGGTCATGCTGCTCGACCAGAACATCCGCGCCGCCATCACCGCGCAGCTCGCGAGTCGCGGCTACGTTGCCGCGACCGAAAAGCCGGACCTGCTGATCGCCTACGAGACCGCGAGCGCCAGCAAGGTGGAGAGCAACCCGGTGCGCATCGGCATCGGCATCGGCAGCTGGGGGAGCAGCGTCGGCGGGTCCGTGAACGTCGGCAGCCCGAGCGTGCGCAATTACAAGGAAGGTTCGCTGGTGATCCACGCGGTGGACGCGGCGCGCAACGCCGAGGTCTGGCAAGGCCAGGTGTCGGGCAAGCTGACGCAAGGGCGCGACCGACGCGGCCTCGATCAATCAGGCCGTCGCCAAGGCGATGAAGGACTTCCCGGCGCGCACCGCGGCCGCGCAGTAAGGGCTGCCCTCACCCGCACTGCGTGCGACCTCTCCCGCAAGCGGGAGAGGTAGAGCCCTCACCCGCACGTCGTGCGACCTCTCCCGCAAGCGGGAGAGGTGGTCACTCTTCGGTCTGGCGGAAATCGACGCCGAGCGAGCGCAGCTTGCGGTAGAGGTGCGTGCGCTCCATGCCGACGCGCTTGGCGAGCTGCCCGACCTTGCCGTTGCACAGCTGCAGCTGCTGCGTGAGGTACGCGCGCTCGAAGTGCTCGCGCGCTTCGCGCAGCGGCAGCGCGAGCAGGTCCTGCTTCACCAGCGGCTCGTTCTCCGGCGCCTGCGCCGCGATCTCGCGCTCGATCTCGTCGAGCCGGATTTCCTCGCGTCCCGCCCTGGATCAGCAGCCGGTGCACGAGGTTCTTCAGCTCGCGGATGTTGCCGGGCCACGGGTAGTTGCGCAGCCGGTTCTGCGCGGCGACGCCGAAGCGCCGGAACACGAGCCGCTCCTCGTCCACGAGCCGGTCGACGTAATAGCGCAGCAGCTCGGGCACGTCCTCGGCGTAGTCGCGCAGCGGCGGAATCCGCAGCGAGAGCACGTTCAGGTTGGAGAGCAGGTCGACGCGGAACGGCTCGACGCCGCGCGTCTCGAAGCCGGGTTGCGCCGACGAGATCAGCCGCGCGTCGAAGCGCACCGGCGTGCGCCCGCCTTTCGGCTGGAACGCGCTCGACTCGATCGCCGCGAGCAGCAGCTTCTGCACGGTCGGCCCCAGGTCCTCGAGACCGTTGAGGAACAGCGTGCCGCGGTCCGCCTGCTCGAGCAGGCCGGACCGCGCGCCGTCCGCACCGACGACGCCGAACAAGCGCCGCCTCGGCGTTGTCGTCGGTCAGCGAGCCGGCCGCCACCGACACGAACGGCCCGGACGAGCGCGGGCTGAGCGTGTGGATGTAGCGCGCGAAGGCCTCGCGGCCGGTGCCCGGCTCGCCGACGATGAGCACCGGGGCTTCGTGCGGCGCGAGCTGCTTCACCTGCTCGCGCAGGTCGCGCATCAGGCGGCTGCGGCCGACCGGCGCGAGCAGCGGCGGCACCAGCGTGCGGGCCGCATGCTTGCGTCGCTTGCCTTCGTCGAGCGCGCGCTGCACCGTGCGCAGCAGCTTCGCGAGCGACAGGGGCTTTTCCACGTAGTCGATCGCACCGAGCCGCGTGGCCTCGACGGCGGTCTCGACGGTGCCGTGTCCCGACATCATCACGACCGGCGCGGCGAGCGACTGCGTCTGCTGCCACTCCCGCAGCAGGCTGATGCCGTCCGTGTCCGGCATCCAGATGTCGAGCAGCACGAGATCCGGCACCTGCCTGGCGCAGGCGGCGCGCGCCTCCGCGGCGTTCGCGGCGGCCTCGACCGTGTACCCCTCCTCCGAGAGGATGTCCCGGACGAGCTCACGGATGTCGGCTTCGTCGTCAACGACCAGTATTCGCGCGGAACTCATGCACGCTCTCTCCTGGGCTCGAACTTGCGCACGTCGCTGCGCAGGCCCGCGGCCCTGGTTTCGTTCAATGGCAGGACGATGCGAATGCGCGCGCCGCCTTCGGCGCGGTTGTCCGCCTCGATCGAGCCTCCATGCTCTTCGACGATCTTGCGCACGATGGCGAGACCGAGCCCGGTGCCCTTCGGCTTCGTTGTCACGTACGGATCGAACACCTGGCCGACCAGCTCGCGCTGGAACCCGGGGCCGTTGTCGGCGACGGTGAGTTCCGCAGTCTCGTCGCCACCCCCGCGCTGCGCAAGGCGGGTCGATACGGCGATCTCCCCGCCGGGCTGGCCCTCGAGCGCCTCGACGGCGTTCGTGAGCAGGTTGTGCAGCAGCTGCCGCAGCCGGCCGGGGTCCGCGACCACGGTGCCGAGCGCGGCATCGAGGTCGACGACGAGGCGCACGCGTCGCTGCGGGTCCTGCGCCCGGTAGAGGTCGGTGACCTCGGTGACCAGGCGATTCAGGTCCACCGGCGCCATCTCGAGACGCGGTGCCCGGGCGTACTCGCTGAACGCGTTCACCATTTCCTTCATCGCCTCGACCTGCTGCACGATGGTCTCCGTGGCGCGCTCGAGCATCTGCGCGTCCTTCTCGTCCTTCATCGACGGCAGCAGCTTGTGGCGCATGCGCTCGGCGGACAGCCGGATCGGCGTCAGCGGGTTCTTGATCTCGTGCGCGAGGCGTCGCGCGACTTCGCCCCAGGCCGCTTCGCGCTGCGCCTGCAGCATCACGGTGATGTCGTCGAACACCAGCACGTGGCCGCCCGGCGCGTCGCCCTCGCCCGGCAGCGGCGTGCAGGCGCACATCAGGATCCGGCGGCCCCCGGCGCCCTGCAGCACCATCTGTTCGCGCCACTCGGCCTCGCCCAGATCGAGGTGCTCGCGGCAGCGCGTCCGCAAACTGCCGCGCCAGGCTGCTCCCGTCGCCGAGCGCCGGGAAACCCGCGCCGACACGCGACTCGAGATCCTCGCCGAGGATCATGCTCGCCGCCCGGTTCGCCGTGCGCACCCGCAGGTCGGGCTCGAGCGAGATCACGCCGGTCGACAGGCGCGCGAGCACGATCGCGAGCTTGGCGCGCTCGTTTTCCGCGACGGCCTGCGCGGCGTGCTGGTCCGAGCGCGCCTTGCGCAGGCGCTTGGTCATGTCGTTGAAGGAATGGACGAGGAATCCCATCTCGTCGTGCGACGTGAGCGGCAGGCGCGTGTCGAGGTCGCCCTGCGCGACGGCGCGCGTGCCCTTCACGAGGTCCTGGATCGGCTGCACGAGGCGCTGCGCGGTGAAGATCGCGCCGTACCAGGCCGCGAGCAGCGACAGCAGCAGCACCACCGTCAGCGTCAGGATGAAGCTCGCCTTGAGCGGCTTGCGCAGGTAGTCCTTTTCGCCGAACTGCTGGTACGCGGCCTGCACCGTGTCCGCGAGCGCGCCGAGGCGCTCGGCCACCGGATAGATCGCCTGCAGCACCAGCCGGTCCTGGCCCGGCATCGACGGGCCGAGCGAGACGGCGGTGCGGATCAGGTAGCCGCCCACGGGCTGCGGCTCGAGGCTGACGAACGGACGGCCCTGCCGCACCTGCAGCAGCACTTCGTCGGGCACTTCCTCGGGCACGACGTCCGACGACAGGCCCTTGCTCATGCTGATCACGCTGCCGCTCTCGCTGGCCACCGTCAGCTCGAGCGCACCGACCTGCCGGCGCATCGATTCGAGGTCGCCCGGCGTCGGCCCGCCGTTCGCGATGATGTTGTCGGCCATCACCTCCGTGGCGGCGAGGTGCTCGCGCATGCGCACTTCGAGCGCCGAGCGCGACAGCACCAGCGCGTCGTCGAGGCTGCGGCGGATCTCGACGTTGAACCAGCTGTCGATGCCCTTGTTGAGGAACTGCACCGCGAAGAAATAGACGAGCAGGATCGGCAGCGTGGCGAGCACGCCGAAGGTCCACACCATGCGCGCCTTCAGGCGCGAGCCGATCACGTGGCGGCGCCAGTCGCGCACCAGCTGCGTGACCTTGACCGCCAGCAGCCCGACCAGCACCACGAGGCCCGCGATGTTGATCATCAGGATCCACGGGTGCAGGCGGCTGAACTGCTCGGAGTTCTGCGCGGTCTGCGCCATGAACAGGATGGCCGCCAGCCACAGCAGGCCGCCGATACCCATCACCGCCGCGTTGGCGGCGCGCTTCAGGGTCGGAGTGTCCATGTGTACCAGTCGCTTTCGGCGCTCCAGTCGTCCGTCCAGAACAGCAGCCACCCGAACGCGTCCTCGGCGCTGGCCATGTCGAGCACCGCGCGCACGCGTCCCTCGTATTCGGGGCCGGGCGGCAACAGGCTCGCGTCGAGCACCGGCAATCCCTTGACGTCGGTGATGCGCGCCAGCGCTGCATCGACCGTGCCGAAGTCCTGCTGCTCACCCGTGTTGAGATTGCGCACCAGGTAGCGCTGGCTCAGCGCATGGTAAGCGAGTTCGAACTGCTGTTCGATCGTCGCCACACCGGCGTCGGGCATGTAGCGGCGGACGCGACTGACCTCGATTTCGTAGGTGAGGTGCAGCGTGAGGCCGCCGTCGATCGCCTGCAGCGCGCCCTTCGGCAACCGCATGTCGAGCTGGGTGTCGAGCTCGTAGATGTCGTCGTCGAGCGTCGCGTGCGCGGACTTGATCAGCAGCTGCGACCCTTTCGGGCCCGCCCAGGCCGTGCCCGTTGCGAGAAAGCACATGAGCACGGCGGCGCACTGCCACAGGAATCGAAGCCTATTTCGTCCTCCGGTGAAATCGCTGTGGCTCATTTCCAACGATCATAGGCTGTTCCGCAGACAAGCAAAATAGAACCCGTCCATCCCGGACTCGCCGGGCATCACCTGGTAGCCTGGCCCCTCGCCCGGCAACCGGGGCGGCCAACCGGCCGTCCGCTCGGGGGTCTGATCCCGGGCCTCCGCGTGACGGGCCAGGAAACCCGACACGACCCGGCTGTTCTCGGCCGCCAGCACCGAACAGCTCGTATACAGAAGCGTGCCGCCGGGGCGCAGCAGGCCCCAGCAGGCGTCGAGCAGGGCTCGCTGGCGGCGGGCCAGCGCCGGCACGTCCTTTGCGCGCCGCAGGATCTTGATGTCCGGATGACGCCGGATGACCCCGGTGGCCGAACACGGCACGTCCAGCAGGATCCGGTCGTATTTCCGTCCGTCCCACCAGGTTTCCGGCTTGGCGGCGTCACCGGTCGCCAGCCGCGCCGTCAGTCCGAGGCGCTCGAGGTTCTCGCGGACGCGCTGCAGGCGCGGTTCCGACACGTCGAGCGCCGTGACTTCCACCGCCCCGCCTGCACGCTCGAGCAGGTGGCACGTCTTGCCTCCGGGCGCGGCGCAGGCGTCGAGGATGCGCTCGCCAGGTTCGGCGGCCAGCAACTCGACTGCCAGCTGTGCGGCGGCGTCCTGCACGGAGAACCGGCCCGCGTCGAAGCCGGGCAGCGTGCGCACGTCGGCGGGCGGCGTCACCTGCAACGCCTCGGGTGCGAGCCGGTGCGGCACGGCCTGGAAGCCCGCTGCTTCGAGATCGCGCTGCACGTCCGCGACGGCGGCGCGCATGCGATTGACGCGCAACCACAGCGGCGGATGACGGTTGTTCTCCTCGAGCACCGTCTCGAGCACGTCGGGCCGTTCGTCGCGCAGCGCGTCGACGAACCAGCGCGGATGCGCGGTGCGGATCGAAAGGTCGCGGTCGACCGCGTGCAGCACGGCTTCGCGCTCGCGCTGGAACCGCCGTAGCAGTGCGTTCACGAAGCCGGACGCCTTCGGCAGACCGAGTGCGCGGGTCGCATTCACGGTCTCGGACACGGCGGCGTGCTCCGCGACGTCGCCCGAGATCAACTGGTAGAGGCCCACTTCGATCAACGCACGCAGGCTGGGCTGCAGCTTCTCGGGCGGCCGCTCGGCCAGCGCCTTGATGATCGCGACCAGCCTGAAATGCCAGCGCAGCGCGCCGTAACAGAGCGAACGCTTCAGGCCGCGCGCGGATCCTTCGTCCGCTTCGGCAGCGAGCAGGTCGTCGAGCGACCGGCCGCGATCGGTGACCTCGGCGACGATGCGTGCGGCGTCGGCGCGGATCTGCGCGGCGGGTGAAACGTCACTCATGACCGGACCCCAGTCGTGCGCCGGCAAACGCGTACGCACGCAGGAAATCCGCGGCGGCCGTGGGTTTGCGGCCCGGCAGCTGGAGCGTCTCGAGCTGCAGCGCGCCCGCGCCGGTCGCGACGACGATGCGGCCGTCACCCGCTTCGATCACGTCGCCCGGCACGGCCGTCGCACTCGATCCGGCGACCGGGGTCCGCCTGCCAGACGCGCAGTTGATCGCCTCGCCAGCGCGTCTCGGCCACGGGCCAGGGATTGAAGGCGCGCACCTGCCGCGCGATCGAGACGGCGGATTGCGACCAGTCGATCACGGCTTCTTCCTTGCGAATCTTCGCTGCGTACGTGACGCCTTCCGTCGGCTGGGCCACCGGTGCAATGCGGCCCGCCGTCCAGTCCTCGATCGCCTCGACGACGGCCTCGGCGCCGAGCTGCGCCAGCCGGTCGTGCAGTTCGCCGCAGGTTTCCCGTGCACCGATCCCGGTCGCACGCGTCAGCAGCATCGGACCGGTGTCGAGACCCGCGTCCATCTGCATGATGGTGACGCCGGTGCGGGCGTCGCCCGCGAGGATGGCGCGGTGTATCGGCGCCGCGCCGCGCCAGCGCGGCAGCAGCGAGCCGTGGATGTTGAGGCAGCCGAGTCGCGGCACGTCGAGGATCGCCTGCGGCAGGAGCAAGCCATAGGCGACCACGACCATCAGGTCTGCGCGGTATGACGCCAGTTGCGCGATAGCGCCGGAGACCTTCAGCGTGACCGGTTGCTGCACGTCCAGGCCGAGTTCCAGCGCGCGCCGCTTCACCGGACCGGCGCCGACGACGCGCCCGCGACCGGCGGGACGATCCGGTTGCGTGTAGACCGCTTGCAGCGCATGGCCGGCGGAAGCGAGCGCGTCCAGCGCCGGCACCGAGAACTCCGGCGTGCCGGCGAAGACGATGCGCAAGCGGGCGGTCAAATCACCGGCGCTCGTGACTTGTCGCGAGCCGGCGCCGAGGACCGGTTCTGCCGCTCCTTTTCGAGCTTCTTGCGAATGCGCGTGCGCTTCAGTTCGGACAGGTAGTCGACGAACAGCTTGCCTTCGAGGTGGTCCATCTCGTGCTGGAGGCAGACGGCCAGCAGGCCGTCGGCCTCGAGTTCGAAGGACTTGCCGTTGCGATCGAGCGCGCGCACCACGACGCGTTCCGCGCGGGCGGTGAGCTTGTCGAAGATGCCCGGGACCGACAGGCAGCCCTCCTCGGCCTCGACCGAGCCTTCGCGCTCGAGGATCTCCGGATTGACGAAGGCCAGCGGCTGCGTGCGGTCCTGGGTGATGTCGACCACCAGCACGCGCTTGTGGACGTTCACCTGTGTGGCGGCGAGCCCGATGCCGGGAGCCGCGTACATGGTTTCCAGCATGTCGTCGATCAGCCGGCGCAGCGGTGTCGTCGACGTGCTCGACATGCGCAGCTTTGGTACGCAGTCGAGGGTCTGGATACTCGAGGATGGTGAGCTTCGCCATTCGTTCGGAAATGCTGCTAAAGTTAAGTCGCGCTTGAAGTTTGCGTCGCCGGAGACGCTCAGGACACCGTCGCCGTCCTGCAGCGTGGCTCGACTGAGACGTGGTCGGCAGCGGCCGGCCGGCGGGCCGGATTATAAGGCGACGGTCGCGGCCCCGATACCCGATGGAGAGAGGGATGGATCGTAACCTGCGTGCGATGTCTTCAGCCTTGGTCAACCCGCGGATGTGGGTCCGGGCGCTGGTCCTGGGGGCTTTCGTGGCCGGATCCGGGCTGGTGCTCGGGCTGGCGACACCCCGGGCGGTGCTGGCGGCCGACACGGCCGAGCGATCCATGTCGGTGCCGCTCGCGGACAACGCACCGGAACGTTATGTCGTCAAGAAGGGCGACACGCTCTGGGACATCGCCGGGGTGTTCCTGAAGGATCCGTGGTACTGGCCGGAAATCTGGTACGTCAATCCGTCCATCGTCAACCCGCACCTGATCTACCCGGGCGACGAGCTCTACCTCACCTACGTCGACGGCAAGCCGCGCGTCACGGTTTCCAAGTCGGGCGACATGCGCCTCTCGCCGCAGGTGCGGTCCGAGCCGCTCTCCGGCGCGATCCGCGCGATCCCCTACGAGCTGCTGATGAAATTCGTCGGCCGCCCGCAGCTGCTCGACAAGGACGACCTCAAGAATCGCCCGTACGTCGTCGGCATCCGGGACCGTCACCTGGTCGGCTCGGACATGAACGAGCTGTATGCCGAGCGGCATGGGCAAGCCGGCGGTGGGCTCGCGCTTCACGATCATCCATCCGGACGATGAGCTGCGCGATCCGGACGACGGCGACCTGCTCGGCTACATCGGCCACTACGCCGGCACCGTCGCGACGATCGACACGACCACGGCCAACGACGGCAAAGACGAACTGACGCATCTCACCGTGCTCGAGACCGGCCGCGAGATCCTGCAGGGCGACAAGCTCTTCCCGGCGGCAGTCGACGTCGGCGACGACTTCGTGCTGAGCGCGCCGTCGAACAAGGACCTCAACGGACAGGTGATCGCGATCGTCGACGGCGTGTACGTCGCCGGCAAGTACCAGGTGCTCGCGATCAACCGCGGCAAGCGGGACGGCCTCGTACCGGGCAACGCCGTCGCGATCTTCGAGCGCGGCGAGGTCGTGCACGACCGGTACGACCGCGGCGCACTGGGCTGGCGAGAGTACTCGACCAACTACGAGACCGTGCGACTGCCGAAGGAGCGCAGCGGCACGATCCTGCTGTTCAGCGTTCACGACCGCATGAGCTACGGGCTCGTGGTCGAAAGCACGCACGTGCTGCGCCGCGGCGATTTCCTCAAGCACCCGGCCTTCGGCCATCGCGACGTGGGCACCGCGCCGTTCATGGCGCGCTGACACACGCGGGCGGAATCGCCCGAACGCGGCAGATTTGCGCAGGGCCTGTCGGGAGCGATCCCGATAGGCTCTTCGCTTATGGACGACACGCGGGCCTGGCTGATCCTCGCTCGGGCGCCCGGCCTGCACGCGGGACAACTCGCCGACTGGCTGGCCGCCGGCGCCTCGCCGACCGACCTCGCCCACGAATCGCGTGCCGCGCTGGCCGCGCTCGGACTCGCCGCCACGACGATCGAATCGCTGCAGCGACCCGACGCCGGCCGCGATCGCCGGCGACGCCCGGTGGCTGGCCGGTCCGCGACGGTCCCTGGTGACCTGGGACTCCGCAGCGTATCCGGCCCTGCTCGCCTCGATCCCGGACCCGCCGCTGGCGCTGTTCGTCGAGGGCGACGCGGACGTTCTCGCCCTGCCGCAGCTCGCCGTGGTCGGCAGCCGCAACCCGACGGCGCACGGCCGGGACACGGCGGTGCAGTTCGCGGCCCATCTCGCCCGGTCGGGGCTCGCCATCACCAGCGGCCTGGCGCTCGGCATCGACGCAGCCAGCCATCGCGGCGCGCTGCAGGCCGGCGGGCGCACCGTCGCGGTGCTCGGGTGCGGTCTCGACACGATCTATCCGCGCGAAAACGAGCCGCTGGCCGCCGCAATCACGGCGGGGGGCGGCGCGCTGGTAGCCGACCTGCCGACCGGCACCGCGCCGCTCAAGCAGCACTTCCCGCGCCGCAACCGGATCATCAGCGGCCTGTCGGTCGGCACGCTCGTGGTCGAGGCCGCGCTGCGGAGCGGGTCGCTGATCACGGCCCGGCTGGCCGGCGAACAGGGCCGGGAGGTCTTCGCCATCCCGGGCTCGATCCACAATCCGCTGGCACGGGGCTGCCACCGGCTGATCCGGCAGGGCGCGAAGCTGGTCGAGGACGCGGACGACATATTCGTGGAGCTGGGCGCGCTGCTGGCCGGCCTGCAACCGGGCCGTTCGTCGGAACCCGTTGACGACTGAAGGGGAATTTCGGCAGAAGTTGGACAAGGACTATGAAATCCTGTTAGATGCGCTCGGTTTCGAGGCGGCCGGCGTGGACACCCTGGTGGCCCGAACCGGGCTCGAAGCCGCTGCGGTCGCGTCGATGCTGCTCATCCTCGAGCTCGACGGACGGGTCCAACAGCAGCCGGGCGGCCTTTTCTGCCGCCGGATGCCGGGGAAGGTGTAATGAAGGACGGCGTTCTCGACATTCTGATCTACCTGTTCGAGAACTATTTCGACACCGAGACGGACGACGGCTTCGAACCCGACCGCGAGACCCTGAAGCAGGAGCTGGAGCACGCGGGGTTCCCGCCGGGAGAGGTCGAACGCGCCCTGTGCTGGCTCGAAGAACTGGCGGCCGACCCGGCCCGCCAGCAGCCGTCGCCGACCACCCGCGCCATTCGCGTGTTCGCGGCGCTCGAGCAGGCCCGGCTCGACACCGATTGCCGGGGCTACCTGGTGCACCTCGAGCAGGTCGGCATCCTCTCGCCGACGCAGCGCGAGCTGGTCATCGACCGCCTGATGGCGCTCGAAGGCGACGAGATCGACATCGAGAAGTTGAAGTGGGTGGTGCTGATGGTGCTGTTCAGCCAGCCCGGACAGGAAACCGCGTTCTCCCGGATGGAGGACCTGGTGTTCGAAGATCGCAGCGGAGCCATCCACTGAGTTCGTCCCACCTCTCCCGCTTGCGGGAGAGGTCGCGCCGAAAGCGCGGGTGAGGGCCGCAGCGCGGGTGAGGGTCGGCCGGCAGGCCGAATGAGGGCTGATTCTTTCAATCTGCCGCGGACTGCCGCGGCATGTTTTTTTATAGGGACATGACCAAGAACCTCGTCATCGTCGAGTCGCCGGCCAAGGCCAAGACCATCAAGAAGTACCTCGGCAAGGACTTCGAGGTGATGGCGTCCTACGGCCACGTCCGCGATCTCGTGCCCAAGGAAGGGGCCGTCGATCCGACCCGCAAGTTCGCCATGCGCTGGGAAGTGATCGAGAAGAACAGGAAGCACGTCGACGCGATCGCGCGCGCCGTGAAGAAGGCCGACGCCCTGTACCTCTCGACCGACCCCGATCGCGAGGGAGAGGCGATTTCCTGGCACCTCTACGAGATCCTGAAGGAAAACGGCGCGCTCGACGGCAAGGCCGTGCACCGCAGCGTCTTCTACGAGATCACGAAGAACGCCGTCCAGGAAGCAGTCGACAACCCCCGCGAGATCGCCGACGAACTGGTGAAGGCGTACCTCGCGCGCCGTGCGCTCGACTTCCTGGTGGGCTTCAACCTCTCGCCGTTGCTGTGGAAGAAGGCCGGCCTGTCGGGCGCCTCGGCCGGCCGCGTGCAGAGCCCGGCGCTGCGCATGATCTGCGAGCGCGAGGAGGAGATCCTCGCGTTCAAGCCGCGCGAGTACTGGACGGTCGACGCGCAGGCCGAAAAGGCCGGCCAGAAGATCACCGCGCGGCTGACGGAACTGCAAGGCCAGAAGGTCGAGCAGTTCACGATCACGACCGCGACGCAGGCGGCGAACGCGAAGAGCACGCTCGAGGCCGCGGCCGCCGGCACGCTGACCGTCGCCAACGTCGAGAAGAAGCAGCGCAAGCGCAATCCGTCACCGCCCTTCACGACGTCGACGCTGCAGCAGGAAGCGGCGCGCAAGCTCGGCTTCGGCGCGCAGCGCACGATGCGAATCGCGCAGCGCCTGTACGAGGGCGTCGACTTCGGCGAAGGCCCGGTCGGCCTCATCACCTACATGCGCACCGACTCGGTGAACCTCGGCGTCGACGCCGTGCAGGAAATCCGCGGCGTGATCGGCCAGCTGTACGGCCGTGATGCGCTGCCCGAATCGCCGCGCGTCTACCGCACCAAGTCGAAGAACGCCCAGGAAGCGCACGAAGCCGTGCGCCCGACGGCGGCCGCACGCACGCCGGAGCAGCTCGCCGGCAGGATCGAGGCCGACGAGCACAAGCTCTACACGCTGATCTGGCGTCGCGCGGTGGCGAGCCAGATGGAGGCCGCGGTGTTCGACACCGTCGCGGTCGATCTCGCAGCCGGCCAGGGCAACACGCTGCGCACCAATGGCTCCACGCTGGTGAAGCCGGGCTTTCTCGCGGTCTACCGCGAGAGCGTCGACGACGCCACGCTCAACCCGGACGACGACGAGAACCGCATCCTGCCGCCGATGGAGACGGGCGATCGCCTGAAGCTGCTGTCGGTCGATCCGGAACAGCATTTCACCGAGCCGCCGCCGCGTTTCTCGGAAGCGAGCCTCGTCAAGGCGCTCGAGGAATACGGCATCGGCCGCCCATCGACCTACGCGAGCATCATCCAGACGCTGCTGTACAAGAAGTACTGCGAGCTGGTGAACAAGCGCTTCATTCCCGTCCGACCTCGGCAAGATCGTCAACCGCTTTCTCACCGGGAATTTCGAGCGCTACGTCGACTTCGGCTTCACCGCCGCGATGGAAGACGAGCTCGACAACATCTCGCGCGGCGAGGAGGAGTGGGTCCCGGCGCTCGACCGGTTCTGGAAAGGGCTCAAGAAGCAGATCGACGACGTCGAGGAGAACGTCACGCGCTCCGACGTGGCGATGGCGCGCGATATCGGCATCGACCCCGTGTCCGGCCGGCCCGTGAGCGTGCGCTACGGCCGCTACGGCGCCTTCGTGCAGATGGGCACGCGCGACGACGAGGAAAAGCCGAAGTTCGCGAGCCTCAAGCCGCAGCAGCGCATGGATGACCTCACGCTCGCGGACGCGCTCGAGCTGTTCCAGCTGCCGCGCACGGTCGGCAACTGGGAAGACGGCCACCCGATCAAGGTCGCGATCGGGCGTTTCGGCCCGTACGTGCAGTACGGCGCGAAGAAGTACGCGTCGCTCAAGAAGGAGGACGACCCGTACACCGTCACGCTCGAGCGCGCACTCGAGATCATCCGCGAGAAGCGCGCGATCGAGGCGAACCGCATCATCAAGGAATTCCCCGAGTCGGGCATTCAGGTGCTGAACGGCCGCTACGGCCCGTACATCACGGACGGCGCAAAGAACGGCAAGGTCCCGAAGGATCGCGATCCGAAGTCGCTGACGCTCGAGGAGTGCAAGGCGCTGATTGCTGCCGCGCCGGCGCGCGGCGCACGCTGGGGTCGCAAGGCGGCGCCGGCCAAGGGCGCCAAGACGACCGCCGTGACGCACGATGCGGATGCGCCCGCCGCTCCGGCCGAGCCGGCGAAGCAGGCCAGCAAGCCGAGGAAGGCCGCGGCAAAGTCCAAAGCCGCGGCGAAGACCCGGGTGGCGCCGAGGAAAAAGGTTGCCGCAAAAAAGAAGGCTGCGCCGACGAATGATCCCCTCCCGCCTGCGGGAGAGGCAGCACACGGCCGCTGAGCGGATCTTCACCTCTCCCGCCTGCGGGAGAGGTCGGACGACAGTCCGGGTGAGGGTTCCTGGGGACTGGCGGGGTAACTCGTGATGAATGCCGACACGCCTTCGACCGCGACCGTCATCGCCTACCTGCGTGGCCTGCACGATCGCATCACCGCCGCGCTCGAAGCGACGGATGGCAGCGCGGTCTTTCGTCGCGATAGCTGGCAGCGCCCCGAGGGCGGCGGCGGCGAATCGCGCGTGCTGCGCGAAGGCCGGGTCTTCGAACAGGCCGGCATCAACTTCTCGCATGTGACGGGCGGCCAGCTGCCCGCCTCCGCCACCTCGCAGCGGCCGGAACTCTCCGGCGCGAGCTTCGAGGCCACCGGCGTCTCGCTGGTGATCCACCCGCGCAATCCTTACGTGCCGACCTCGCACGCGAACGTGCGCTACTTCGTCGCGATCAAGGACGGGCAGCCCGCGGCGTGGTGGTTCGGCGGAGGGTTCGACCTCACGCCCTATTATCCGTTCGACGAGGACGTGCTGCACTGGCATCGCACGGCCAAGGCCGCGTGCGACCCGTTCGGGCCCGGCGTGTACGCGAAGTACAAGGACTGGTGCGACCGTTATTTCTACCTCAAGCACCGCGGCGAGGCGCGCGGCGTCGGCGGGCTTTTCTTCGACGACCTCAACGAATGGGGCTTCGAGAAGTCGTTCGCGTTCATGCGCAGCGTGGGCGATCACTACGTGCCGGGCTACCTGCCGATCGTCGAGCGACGCAAGGACACGCCGTACGGCGAGCGCGAACGGAACTTCCAGTTATATCGCCGCGGACGTTATGTTGAATTCAACCTCGTCTACGACCGCGGAACGATCTTCGGGCTGCAGACCGGCGGCCGCATCGAGTCGATCCTGATGTCGATGCCGCCGCTGGTGCGCTGGGAGTACGACTACCGGCCCGAAGTCTGGCACGGCCGAGGACCGGCTGTACAAGGATTTCCTGCGGCCGCGGGACTGGCTGGCGGAACTGAAGGGCTGAGAATCCGCGCCCGGCCGAGGTGCCCGCGGCGCATCGCCGCGTCGCCTTATGTCACGCCGGCGATCCGCCGCAAATTGCTGGCTTGCAATTACTCCCCGAGGCGGCGTAGGTTCGGCTCCACGGCAGGCGCGAAGGGCACACCCGTTGCGAGGCGGGGCCGCAAAGCCACAGCTCTTGATCAAAAAAAGACAAGAGGGCTGGGTTGCCTGAGGGGAGTCACTGGTGGGCATCGTTTGGGGCGGTGCGCGGTGGTTTTTTTCAGTCGAGCGAGAGTCGCCGGAGGGGGTTTCGTGCCCGGCTCCGGGGTCTTTTATCGTGCGGCTGCCAACAAACCAACGTTTTGTCAGTGCACTGCCGGAGGGCTCCCATGCACAAGAAGCCGCTTCTCACGATGCTGGCGACGGCCGCAATTGCGTTCGCCGCAGCATTCTCCATTCCATCCGCCGACCTGAGCGCCGCCACGAGCGGCGCAAAGGGCAAGAACGCCAGCGCGAAGAAGACGTTCGCGCAACAAGGCTCGACATCCGCGCGCAGCAAGCAGACCAACAAGGTCTATATCGTGCGCATGGCCGGCGATCCGGTCGCCAGCTACAACGGGCGCCTCAAAGGCTACGCGGCGACGCGGCCCGCGCGCGGCGAGAAGATCGACCTGTCCCGGCCCGAGACGCAGAACTATCGCAGCTACCTCAAGTCCCGGCAGGACGCTGCCATCAGCAAGGTAGGCGGGCGCAAGATCTACAGCTACGACCTCGTCTTCAACGGCTTCGCGGCCGAATTGACCGATGCACAGGCGCAGAAGATGGCCTCGATGCCCGGCGTGCTGTCGGTCACGAAGGACGAGTTGCGCTATGCGGACACGTCGTCCACGCCGGCTTTCCTCGGCCTCAGCGCCCCCGGCGGCCTCTGGTCCGATCTCGGTGGCGGGCGCGATGCGGGCGACGGTGTCGTCGTCGGCATCATCGACTCCGGCATCTGGCCCGAGAATCCGAGCTTCGCGGGCGATGACCGCCATCATCGCGGTCACGGCGGCCATCACGACCACCACGACGGCAACGGCCACAACGGCGGCGCCAACGGCCACGGCTGGGGTCACGAACCTGATCACGGCCTGCGCGGCTGGACGGGCCTCTGCGAAGACGGCGAGGATTTCGTCGGCGACGATGCCTGCAACGGCAAGATCATCGGCGCCCGCTACTTCAACGAAGGCTTCGGCGGCGACGCGGGCATCGACGCAACGCGTCCGTGGGAGTTCAACTCGCCGCGCGACTACAACGGCCACGGCAGCCACACCAGCGCGACGGCCGCGGGCAACTACAAGGTCGCGACGGACGGTCCTTCGACGGTCTTCGGACGCGTCAGCGGCATGGCCCCCGGCGCACGCATCGCGATGTACAAGGCCCTGTGGTCGACGGAGGACTCGTCGACGGCGAGCGGCAATACCTCCGACCTCGTGGCAGCCATCGACCAGGCCGTGGCGGACGGCGTCGACGTGATCAATTACTCGATCAGCGGCACGTTGACGAACTTCCGCGACCCGGTCGAAATCTCGTTCCTCTACGCGGCCGACGCGGGCGTGTTCGTCGCCGCCTCGGCCGGCAACAGCGGCCCGACGGCGAGCACCGTGGCGCATCCGAGCCCGTGGATCACGACGGTCGCGGCCGGCACGCACAATCGCACGGTCAGCGGCACGGTCACACTCGGCAACGGCACGACCTACACGGGCGCCGGCCTTGCGGCGGCGCCGGTGACGGCACCGTTGATCGACTCGACGGACGCAGCCGCGATCCGGGCGCGACGCCGACGGCGGTAGCGCTCTGCTACTCGACGGCGACCAACGGCGGCACCGCCGCGCTCGATCCGGCCGAAGGTGGCCGGCAAGATCGTGGTGTGCGATCGCGGCGTCAACGCGCGCGTCGACAAGAGCCTGGCGGTGCAGGAAGCGGGCGGCGTCGGCATGATCCTGCTGAATCCGTCCAGCCAATTCGCTGAACGCCGACTTCCATTCGGTGCCGACGGTGCACCTGCAGTTCACGGACTGCGGCGGCCGTGCATGGCCTATGCGGCGACATGCGGGCGCAACGGCGACCATCAACAAGGCGACGTTCGACTACAACACGCCGGCTCCGTACACCGCGTCGTTCTCGTCACGCGGTCCGCTGCTGGCGGGCGGCGGCGACCTGCTGAAGCCGGACATCATGGCGCCGGGCCAGGACATCCTCGCCGCGTACTCGCCCGCGCTGGGTGGCTTCAACTTCAACCTGCTGAGCGGCACCTCGATGTCGTCGCCGCACATTGCGGGCATCGCCGCCCTGTTCAAGGACCGGTACCCGCGCTGGTCGCCGATGATGATCAAGTCGGCGCTGATGACGACGTCGTATGACGTGCTCGACGGCCCGGGCACCAATCCGGCCGTGATCTTCAGCCAGGGCGCCGGCCATGTTGCGCCGAACAAGGCCACCGACCCGGGCCTGGTGTTCGACTCCGGCTGGAACGACTGGCTCGGTTTCCTGTGCGGCACGCAACTGCCGGCGGTGAACTGCACCAGCGCCGGCATCCCGGTGCTCGACCCGAGCGACTTCAACGGCCCGTCGATTGCGATCGGCGACCTCGCCGGCTCGCAGACCGTGACGCGCACGCTGACGAACGTCGACCGGCGCAGCACGTATTCCGTGTCGGTGACGGGTCTCGCCGGCCTGACGGTTGCCGTGTCCCCGGCCACGTTCACCATCAACCCGGGCAAGTCGCAGAAGGTGTCCATCACCGTCACGCGCACGTCGGCGGCGCTCAACACGTACGTCGGCGGCTACGTCACCTGGAGCGACGGACGGCACAAGGTCCGCATCCCGGTGGTCGTGCGGCCGGTGGCGCTCGGTGCGCCGGCGCAGGTGAGCGGCTCGTACTCGGTGAAGTTCGGGTATGACGGCGCCTTCTCGGCGACGGCCGCGGACTGGTGCCGGCGACGACGTACTCCGACACCGTCGCAATCAACGACTACAACCTCTATCCGATCACCGTGCCGGCGGGCAACACCTACACGCGGTTCTCGCTGTTCGACGCCAACGCGACGGCCGGGCAGCGACCTCGACCTCGAGGTATACAACTCGGCGTTCGACGCTGATCGGCTCGAGCGGCGGGTCCACGTCCTCGGAGGAGGTGAACTTCCGCAATCTCCCGGCCGGGCATGTACTACGTCCTGGTGGTCGGCTACGCGGCGCCGGGACCGACGGCGGACTACACGCTGTTCACGTGGCTGCTCGACTCGACCGATGCCGGCAACATGACCGTGACGGCGCCTCCAGCGGCCGTGACCGGTGCGACCGGCACCATCGGCCTGTCGTTCACCGGCCTGACGCCGGGCGTGAAGTACCTCGGTTCCGTCGCGTATGGCGGCGTTGCGGGTCTGCCGAATCCGACGATCGTGCGCGTCGACCCGTAACCGGGTTCCCGCGCAACGAGTCGTGACGACTCACGCCCCGGGGAGCAATCCCCGGGGCGTTTTTTCTGGCCGGCCGAACTCAGGCGAACGCGCGCCCGGCCGCAGTCCAATGGCCCGCTAGACCGCGTCGCTCGGCAGCGGCTCGACGGCGCGGCCCGGTGGACAGAGCACGAGCCCGCCGCGCGCACTCGCGTGATAGTCGAGTTCCCGACCGCCGGCCAGGATGCGCACGCGGTAGCCGGGCACGAGCGCGTCGCTGTAGGCCATGCCGGGCTCGGGACAGCCGAGCGAGCCGTCGCGCCAGGTGACCGGCTCGGACGAGACGATCTTCAATTCGCTGCGCGACAGGCCGGTCTGACGCGCGGCATCGGCGAGAGCCGCGTCGGTTATCGATTGCGGGCTGGCGTGGGGCATGGGTCGTTCCTCTTGCGCAGGGGCCTGGGACTGCACGGGGCCGCAACCGGCCGCAAGCGCCAGGCCGAGGAGCAAGGCAGCGCGCCGCACGTCACGTCGCGTCAGGTTGCCGCCGTTACGCCAAGGGTGCAGTACTCTAGCGCTCATCGCTTGCCTCCCATCGTGCCCGACCCGTGCCATGAACTATCGCCACGCCTATCACGCCGGCAATTTCGCGGACGTGCTGAAGCACGTGGTGCTCATGATGCTCGTCGAACACCTGAAGAAAAAGCCCGCGCCCTTCTTCTACCTCGATACGCACGCCGGCCGCGGCCTGTACGACCTGAGCGAGGCGCAGGCCCAGCGCAGCGGTGAGTACAAGAACGGCATCGGCCGCCTGCTCGACGCGCCGCGCGGCGCGCTGCCGGACGAGCTGGCCGCCTACGTGCGGCTGGTGCGGGCGTCGGCGGGCAAGGAGCACAGCGCCATTACCGCGTACCCGGGCTCGCCGCTGATCGTGGCGCGCATGCGGCGGCCGACCGACCGCCTGGTGCTCGTCGAAAAGCACGCGAGGGAGGCCGACGCCTTGCGCACGCAGGTCGGTCGCGGCCGGCTGATCTCGGTGCTCGAGGCGGACGGCTATGCTTCGCTCAAGGCGCACCTTCCGCCGCGCGAGAACCGCGGGCTCGTGCTGATCGACCCGCCCTACGAATCGGACCTCGAATTCGACCGGGTGCTCGCGGGCCTCGAGCTGGCCGCCCAGCGCTGGCCGACGGGCACGTTCATGGTCTGGTATCCGCTCACGCAGCGCGCCGGTCCGCTGCGCTTCCGTCGCGACCTCGAGCGCTCGGGCGTCCGCAAGGTGCTCGACGTGACCCTGAGCGTGCTGCCGGACGACGCACAGGTCGGCATGCAGGGTTCGGGGCTCGTCGTCGTCAATCCGCCGTGGCAGCTCGACGTCCGATTGCACGACCTGCTGCCGCAACTGCACGCGCTGCTGTCGCCCGACGGCCTCGGCCGCACGAACGTGGAATGGTGGGTGGGAGAATGACGAACCCTCACCCGCCCTCCCGGGCGACCTCTCCCGCAAGCGGGAGAGGCAAGAAGCCACATCCTTACGCTCCGGACGCGCGCCCTCGCTGCGAGTGGACCTATGGCGGCATGAGCGCCGCATACGTCCGCTACCACGACGAAGAATGGGGCGTGCCGGTGCGCGACGATCGCAGGCAGTTCGAGTTCCTGATCCTCGAGGGCGCGCAGGCCGGGCTCAGCTGGTCGACGATCCTTGGGAAGCGCGCGGGTTATCGCGAAGCGTTCGCAGACTTCGACGTCGAGAAGGTCGCGCGCTTCGACCGGCGCAAGGTCGAGCGGCTGCTGCAGTTTCCCGGCATCGTGCGCAATCGACTGAAGATCGAAGCGGCGATCTCCAACGCGAAGGCCGTGCTGAAACTGCAGGACGAGGTCGGCGGCCTGGCGAAGCACCTGTGGTCGTTCGTCGACGGCAAGCCGATCGTGAACGCGTGGACCTCGATGCAGCAGGTGCCGGCGACCAGCGCCGAATCCGATGCGATGAGCAAGGACCTGAAGAAGCGCGGCTTCCGATTCGTGGGATCGACGATCCTCTACGCGCACATGCAGGCGACGGGACTGGTCAACGACCACGCGGTCGGATGCTTTCGCCGCAAGGAATGCATGAAGAAGTAGGCGCCCTCACCCCTCGCATCTGCGCTCTCACGCAGGTGCTCCGCGCCCTCTCCCGCAAGCGGGAGAGGTCGGCGGCAGGCCGGGTGAGGGCTCTATTTCGTCCACTCGAGCGATGCGTCGATGCGCGCGGCCGCTTCCCGCACCTGCTCGTCCGTGCCGCCGATGACGGCGATGCTGCCCGGGCCCGAAGGCTCGATCGTGCCCGCGTAACCCTGCTCGTGAAACTTCATCGCGCGCGAGGCCTTCTCGTCGCGGAGCACGAGCACCGTCACCGGGCCCTCCGCGGTCTGCACGACGAGGTGCGGGACCTCGTGGCCGCGGAACGAACACGACATCACGTAGGTCACCAGCCCCATGTCGCCGCGCAACCTCACGCCGTCCCTGGCCAGCACTTCGCGAACCTGTTCCGCATCGGCCGGCACCTGCGTCGACACCATCGACTTCGACTCGTGCTCCATGTGCTGAACGGCATCCTTCGCGAGCGCGTCGCGCGATCCGCTCGACCACAGCAGCGCGCCGATCGCAACGCCGCCCGCGATGCTGGCGGCCAGCGCATACCAGCGATTGCGATTGCCGAGCGACGCCCGCAACGCTTGCGCGATCGGCGGCGGCGCGTCCGGGACCGCCGCAGACTGCGGGTCGACGGAAATCCTGAGCGCCTTGAGGATCGTCGCGTCGAGCTGCCGGATCTGCCGAAGGTACTCGGCGCACTGCGGGCAGGCGTCCCGATGCGCACGCGCCTCGGCGCCGAGGTGCTCGGGGTCCGCCCCCGCGGCCCGCCGGAATTCCAGGCAGTTCATGATTCGTCGTCCTCAGCCGACCCGGCCTCGCCGAGCGTCCGTCGCAGGCGTTGACGCGCCCGAAACAGCCGCGTCAGCACGGCGCCCTGGGTGAGCCCAAGTTCCCGGGCGATCTCGTCCGTACTGAACCCCAGCAGCACCTGCATCACCAGCGGCTCGCGGTAGTCGGCGTCGAGCGCGAAGATCGCGCGGCGCATGTCGAGCACCTCGCGTTCCTCGGCCACGGCCAGCTCCGGCGACTCGCCACTCACCAGTTCGTCCACAGGGACGGTCTCGAATCGCTTCCGCTCATACAGCCGCGCGTGCTCCCGTCTCACGATCGTCAACAGCCACTGCTTCGCCGAATCGGCTTCCCCGAGGCTCTCCCGCGAGCGCCACGCCCGCAGCAGGGCCTCCTGGACGACGTCCTCGGCGACCTGCCGGTCCCGCGCGAGCCAGAAAGCGAACCGAAACAGGTCCGGCCGCAGCTCCTCGCAAAGCCGAGTGAATGCGGTTTCCCCGTTCTTTCCGGCAAACGGCGCGTTCATGTATAAAGACCGGGCGAAAAGCGGACTTATTTCCTTTGGGTCCCGCACCTTAGCCTTCGGCTGCCACCCGCGCAAACGGGCGGCCCGCGGGCGCGACCGGAGTCGTTCGACATGAGCCACCACCCCACGCCTCACCAGTTCCCGCGGGTGCGCATGCGCCGCATGCGTCGCGACGATTTCTCGCGCCGGATGATGCGGGAGACCGTGCTGACGCCGGCCGACTTCATCTACCCGATGTTCGTGATGGAGGGCCAGAAGCAGCGCGTGGCCGTACCGTCGATGCCGGGCGTCGAGCGCGTGTCGGTCGACGAGCTGGTGCGCGAAGCCGAAGCGATCGCGAAGCTCGGCGTGCCCGCCCTGGCGCTCTTCCCGGTCACGCCGCCGGAGGCCAAGAGCCTGGACGGGCGGGAAGCCTGGAATCCCGACGGCCTCGCGCAGCGGGCCGTGCGCGCGATCAAGAAGGCCGTGCCCGAGCTCGGCGTGATCACGGACGTCGCGCTCGACCCGTTCACGACGCACGGCCAGGACGGCATCATCGACGAGACCGGCTACGTGCTGAACGACGTGACCGTCGAGGCGCTGGTGAAGCAGGCCGTGTCGCACGCCGAAGCCGGCGCCGACATCGTCGCGCCGTCGGACATGATGGACGGCCGCATCGGCGCGGTGCGCGACGCGCTCGAAGCCGGCGGCCACATCTACACGCGCATCCTCGCCTACTCGGCGAAGTACGCCTCGAGCTTCTACGGCCCGTTCCGCGACGCGGTGGGCTCCGCGGGCAACCTCGGCAAGGGCAACAAGTACACCTACCAGATGGACCCGGCCAATACCGACGAGGCGCTGCGCGAAGTGCAGCTCGACCTCGACGAAGGCGCCGACATGGTGATGATCAAGCCGGGCCTGCCGTACCTCGACATCGTGCGCCGCGTGAAGGATCGCTTCGGCGCGCCGACGTTCGTCTACCAGGTGAGCGGCGAGTACGCGATGCTGATGGCGGCCGCGCAGAACGGCTGGCTCGACGAGCGCGCGGTGGTGCTCGAGTCGCTGGTCTCGATCAAGCGCGCCGGCGCCGACGGCGTGCTGACGTACTTCGCCAAGCGGGCCGCGCAGTGGCTGAAGTAGAGGCGATGGGCTATAGGCTGCAGGCTATAGGCCAGAAGGCAGCGCCGCTTCTTGCTCTGAGCCTATTGCCTGTAGCCCATAGCCCATAGCCTTTCCCCATGCCCGACGCCTACGTCCTCTTCGGTTACCCCGTCCAGCACAGCTGGTCGCCGTTCATCCACGGGATGTTCGCGCGCCAGACGCGGCCAGGACATGACGTACCGGCTGTACGAGACCGCGCCGGAAGCGTTCCGTCACGACGTGCTCGAGTTCTTCAGCGGTGGCGGCCGCGGCTGCAACGTCACGCTGCCGCACAAGCGCGCGGCCGCCGACCTCGTGAACGAACTCACGCCGCGCGCGCAGCGCGCGGATGCCGTCAACACGATCCTGCGCCGGGACGAGCTGCTGGTCGGCGACAACACCGACGGCGCGGGACTCCTCGCGCGACCTGGTCGACAATCTCGGCCTGAAGTTCCAGCAGCCCCGCATCCTGTTGCTCGGCGCGGGCGGCGCGGCGCGCGGCGCGCTCGGCCCGCTGCTGGAACTGCGGCCGACGACGCTCGTCATCGCCAATCGAACGCTGCGCCGCGCACGCGAGCTGGCGGACGAATTCGACGATCTCGGCCCGGTTGCCGCCGTCGAGTTCGACCGCGTGGCGCCGCAGCGCTTCGACCTGATCGTCAACGCGACTTCGGCCAGCCTCCGGGGCGACGTGCCGCCCGTCCCGGCCGAGGTCGTCGATTCGATGACGGCCTGCTACGACATGGCCTACGGCCTCGGCGAGACGCCGTTCACCGAGTGGGCGCGGCGCCGCGGCGCCGGCACGACCGCTCAGGGCTGGGGCATGCTCGTCGAACAGGCGGCGGAAGCGTTCTGGCTGTGGCGCGGCGTGCGCCCGGACACGCGTCCCGTGCTCGCCGCGCTGCGTGAGCGCGCCGCGGCTACGTCTCGTACTCCCGCTTGAGCGCGACGTAGTGCGACGCCATCCGCGGCGTGCGCGCGATTTCGGCCGCGGTCAGGTCCCGGGCGCGACGCGCCGGATTGCCCACGTACAGCCCCCCGGACTCGAGTTTCCTGCCCGGCGTCACCACGCTGCCGGCGCCGATGATCACGTCGTCGGCCACCTCCACCCCGTCGAGCACGATGGCCCCGATGCCGACCAGCACGCGGTTGCCGATCGTGCAGCCGTGCAGCGCGACCTTGTGCCCCACGACCACGTCCTCGCCGACGACGAGCGGCCAGCCGAGGTCGTTGCCCGGATACGGACGCGAGACGTGCAGCACGCTGCCGTCCTGCACGTTGCTGCGCGCGCCGATCCGGATGTGGTTGACGTCGCCGCGGACCACGACCAGCGGCCAGATCGAGACGTCGTCGCCGAGCGCGACGTCGCCGATCACCAGCGCCAGTCGGATCGATGTACACGCCGGCGCCCAGGGTCGGCTGCACGCCTCGGTAGGGGCGCGTGGGCATGCGCGGTGTCTCTCTTTCGGCCAGATTCGGCGCCAAGTGTAGACGGTTGGGGCCCCGGGGCGGCAATCTGCGCGCTCCGGCGCCCACCGCGCCGCCGCAAGGAGGCCGCACGATGGCCGTGATGCTGCTGCTGTTCTTCGCGCTGTTGTTCGTGGCGCTGGCGTACTTCGTGCGCATCTTCAACGGACTGGTGACACTGCGCGACAGCGTCCACAAGGCCTGGTCGAACATCGACGTGCTGCTCACGCAGCGCCACGACGAACTGCCGAAGCTGGTCGAGACCTGCAAGCGCTACATGGCCTACGAGCAGGAGACGCTCGAGCGCGTGATGCAGGCGCGCGCCGCCGTCTTCAAGGCGCAGGGCTCACGCGACGTCGCCTCGCTCGGCGCGGCCGAAGGACAACTGCGCCAGGGCCTGGGGCGGCTGTTCGCCGTCGCGGAGAACTATCCGGAGCTCAAGGCGGACGAGGGGTTCGGTCACCTGCGCACCCGCATTTCCGAGCTCGAGGAGGCGATCGCCGACCGCCGCGAGCTCTACAACGAAGCCGTGAACCTGAACAACATCCGGCAGCAGACGTTCCCCGACCTGATCGTGGCGCGGATGTTCGACTTCAAGCAGGCCTCGCTGCTGGAGTTCAGCGAGGAGCAGAAGCGCGACGTCGACCTGGGCAAGCTGTTTGGGTGACGACTTCTGGTTCTGGACGCTGACGCTTGGCGTCGCGGCCATCGGCGGCGGCGCGCTGTCGCTGCGCTGGGTCAAGGTCGCGCGGCTGATCGAGGACACGCCGACTTCACGCGTGCGCTCGGCGGCGCAAGGCTACGTCGAGCTGACGGGGCGCGGCCTGCCGCTAGCCGGCACGAAGAACCTCGGCCCGCTCACGCAGCGGCCCTGTGTCTGGTGGCGCTACCGCGTCTCGAAGAAGGAACAGGGCGGCCGCAATCGCGGCGACTCCTGGCGGACCGTCACCTCAGGGCAGTCGTCGCAGCCGTTCCTGCTCGATGACGGCACCGGGCGCTGCATCGTCCAGCCCGACGGCGCCGACGTGATTTCGAGCGAGTCGACGACCTGGTACGGCGACACGCCCTGGCCCAAGGGACCGCCGGGCGCCGGCAGGCCGAATTCGCGCGACTACCGCTATTTCGAGGAGCGCATCTACGAGCAGGAGCGCGTCTACGCGCTCGGCGAGTTCCGCTCGCACGGCCCGCAGCAGGGCGAGGACCTGCAGGCCGTCGCCAGCGCCCTGCTGTCGCAGTGGAAGGACGACCAGGCGAAGCTGGTCGAGCGCTTCGACGCGGACCGTGACGGGCGGATCAGCCTCGAGGAGTGGGAACGAGCCAGGCTCGAGGCCCGGCGCGCGGCCGAGCAGCAGGCCCGGGAGCGCCCGCCGGTCGAGATGCTGCACGTGCTCTCGAGCCCGGGAGGCGACCAGCTGTTCCTGATCGCCGCCCTGCCCCCGGGCGATCTCGCCAAGCGCTACCGCCGGCGCGCGATGTTCGCGTTCGTCGGGTTCGTGGCCGCCGTCTACGCATTCGGCTGGCTGCTGCAAAGCGCCTTCGGCTGACCACGGCTAGAATGGCCGGTATGGCCAATCCGCTGCTGACCGACTCGGCGCTGCCCCCGTTCCGCTCGATCGATGCCGGCCACGCCGAACCGGCGATCCGCGAGCTGCTCGCGGAGAACCGCCGCGAACTCGAGCGACTGCTCGGCTCGGGCGCATCCGGCTGGGACGGCATCGTGGTCCCGCTCGAGCGCATGCACCACCGGCTGGCGCGCGTCTGGTCGCCGATCGGCCACCTGAACGGCGTGATGAACAGCGACGAACTGCGCTCGGCGTACAACGCCTGCCTGCCGCTGCTCACCGCGTATCACACCGAGCTCGGGCAGAACGCCGAACTGTGCGCGGCCTACCAGCGGCGTCCTCGACACGGAAGGCGGACGCTTGCAGCCCGGCCAGCGCAAGCTGGTCGAGAACGCATTGCGCGATTTCAGGCTGGCGGGCGTGGCCCTGCCCGACGATCGCAAGGATCGCTTCCGCGCCGCGATGGAACGGCTGGCGGTCGCGCAGTCGAAGTTCGACGAGAACGTGCTCGACGCGACGAACGCATGGTCGCGCCACGTGACCGATGCGGCGGAACTCGAAGGCCTGCCCGACGCCGTGACGGATCGCGCCCGCGCGGCCGCCGAGGCGGCGAGCCAGCCGGGCTGGCTGTTCAGCCTCGACGCGCCGAATTACCAGGCCGTGCTGACACACGCCGACAACGAGCCGCTGCGCCGCGAGTTCTACACGGCCTGGGTCACGCGCGCGTCCGACGCCGGCCCGCACGCCGGCCAGTGGGACAACTCGGCGCTGATGGCGGAGATCCTGCAACTGCGCCACGAGGCCGCGCAACTGGTCGGCTTCGCGAACTTTGCCGAGTACTCGCTCGCGACGAAGATGGCACACGAAACGGGCGAGGTGCTCGACTTCCTGCGCCGGCTCGCGCAGGTCAGCCGCCCGGCGGCGCAGCGCGAGTTCGACGAGCTGCAGGCGTTTGCCGGCCGCGCGCTGAACGCCTGGGACGTCGCGTTCCACGCCGAGCGGCTGAAGCGCGAGCGGCTGCAGGTTTCCGAGGAGGAGCTGCGCCCGTACTTCCCGCTGACGCGCGTGCTCGCCGGGCTGTTCGCGGTGGCGTCGCGCCTGTACGGCATCCGCATCGTGACGCGCAACGACGTCGAGACCTACCACCCGGACGTGCGGTACTTCGACATCCTCGAGCGCGACGGCACGCCGCGCGGCGGCTTCTTCCTCGACCTGTACGCGCGGCCGAAGAAGCGCGGCGGCGCGTGGATGGACGAGTGCGTCGGACGCATGCGGCTCGGGCCGGCCGCGGCGCTGCCGGTCGCCTACCTGGTCTGCAACTTCACGCCGCCGGCCGGCGCGAAACCCGTCGCTGCTCACGCACTACGAGGTGCTGACGCTGTTCCACGAATTCGGCCACGGCCTGCATCACATGCTGACGCGCGTCGACTACCCGAGCGTGAGCGGCATCAACGGCGTGCCGTGGGACGCGGTCGAACTGCCCAGCCAGTTCATGGAGAACTTCGCGTGGCGCGAGGAAGTGCTGCCGCTGATCTCGGCGCACGTCGACACCGGCGAGCCGCTGCCGGCCGAGACCCTGCGCAAGCTGCAGGCGACCCGCACGTTCCAGGCGGGCATGCAGACGGTGCGGCAGCTCGAGTTCGGGCTGTTCGATTTCCGGCTGCACGCCGAGTACGCGCCCGGGCAGCGGCGCGCGCATCGCCGAGACGCTGGCCGAGGTGCGCGACGAGGTGGCCGTGATTCGGCGCGCCGCCGTTCAACCGCTTTCCGCAGCAGCTTCCAGCACGTGTTCTCGGGCGGCTACGCCGCCGGCTACTACAGCTACAAGTGGGCCGAAGTGCTGTCCGCCGACGCGTTCGGCGCGTTCGAGGAACGACGGCGTATTCGACGTCGCCACGGCGCGGCGCTTCCTGCACGCGATCCTCGAGCGGGGCGGCAGCCGCGACGCGATGGAGGCGTTCGTCGAGTTCCGCGGTCGCAAGCCGGAGATCGAGCCGCTGCTGCGCCAGATGGGTCTCGCTGCGTGAGGGTCGCGCCATGAGGATCGCCACCTGGAACGTCAATTCACTGCGGGTGCGGCTGCCGCACCTGAAGGACTGGCTCGCCGCCAATCCGGTCGATGCGATCGCGTTGCAGGAAACGAAGCTGCCCGACCCGGACTTCCCGAAGGACGAGCTCCAGGCGCTCGGGTTGCAGGTCGCGTTCAGCGGACAGCGCACCTACAACGGCGTCGCGATCCTCGCCCGCTCCGAGCTTGCGGACGTCGTGCCCGGCATGCCGGGATTCGAGGACGACCATAAGCGCGTGCTCGCGGCCACCGTCGGCGGCGTGCGCGTCATCGACGTCTACGTGCCGAACGGGCAGACGGTCGGCTCCGACAAGTACGAGTACAAGCTGCGCTGGCTGGCCGCGCTGCGCGCCTATCTCGACGCCGAGATGCAGCGCCACCCCCGGCTCGTGGTGCTCGGCGACTTCAACATCGCGCCGGAGGATCGCGACGTGCACGACCCGAAGGCCTGGGAAGGCTCGGTGCACGTGAGCCCGCCCGAGCGCGCGGCGCTGCAGACGATGCAGGCGCTGGGCCTGCAGGACTGCTTCCGGCTGTTCGAACAGCCGGAGAAGCTGTACTCGTGGTGGGACTACCGGATGATGGCTTTCCGACGCAATGCAGGTCTCAGAATCGACCTGATCCTCGCGACGGCGGACCTCGCGGCGAAGTGTGCGGAATGTCACATCGACAAGGCACCCCGAAAGCTGGAACGGCCTTCGGACCATGCTCCGGTGGTCGCCACGTTTGACATATAAGAGCAGCAGTTCACAGTGTCGGTTTTTTTTACTCTGGCGTTCCGCGCAACCGCGCGTAGACTCGCTGCGAACGGCCACTTCACGACGCGTTCGACCCTTCCTTCATGCAATTCCGGCGCAGTGATTACGACGTCACCAACACCGTGCAGGTCAGCTCGGTGTCGGCGGTCCAGCGCGCGGTGGAGGAACTCGTCATGCAGACGTGGCCGGGCGCGCACGTCGAGCGACTGTCCACCGCCTTCGCCGACTTCGAGCGGTTGTACAGCGGGCAGTTTCCGGGCTACTTCGGCTGCGACACCGTCTACCACGACATGCAGCACTCGCTCGACGACACGCTCGCGATGGCGCGGCTGCTCGCGGGCTACGATCGAACGCACGCTCCGGACCAGCGGCTCGGCGGCGACCGGGCGCTGATGGGGCTGGTCACGACGCTGTTCCACGACGCCGGCTACATCCGCCAGACCGACGACACCCTGCATCGCAACGGCGCGGAATTCACCCGCACGCACGTCAGCCGCGGCGCGCACCTGCTCGAGCGCTACCTGCCGACGATCGGCATGGCCGAGTGGGTGCCGGTCGCCACGCAGATCATCCACTTCACCGGCTACGAAGTGCCGTTCGACCAGATCCGGCTCGACGATCCGCGCGACCGCAAGGTCGGCCACCTGCTCGGTACGGCCGACATGATGGCGCAGATGTCCGATCGCTGTTACCTGGAGAAGTGTCGCGACCGACTCTATCCCGAGTTCGTGCTCGGCGGCGTCGCGATCTCGCGCTCGACCGACGGCGACCTGAAGGTCGTGTACGGCTCGGGCCTCGACGTGCTGCGCCAGACGCCGAAGTTCTTCGCGGACACCATGCGCACGCGGCTCGACGGCGAGTTCGGCGGCGCCTACCGGTACGTCGAAGCGCTGTACGGCGGCCGCAATCCTTACATGGACGCGATCGAAGGCCATCTCGCGTACCTCGAGCAGGTGCTGCGGACGCAGAAGTGGTCGATGTTGCGGCGCACGCCGCCCGTCTTCACGTGGGAGAAGAACCCGCTGCAGACCATGCGCGCGCTGGTCATCGACCGCATCCGCGCGACCGTCGAAGCGACCTGACGCGCCGCGCAGGCACGAGCGCCGGAGCGTGGCGCAGGCGGCGGTTGTGATGCCGGTCTCGGTCCGCGACGGAAATCAACCCCGACACTTGTGCTGAACGCCGCGCACGCACTAAGAGTGCGCCCATGAAACATTCAATCATCCGCATTGCGATCGCCTGCGCCGGCACCGGCGCGATCTGCGTCGGCGTTGCCGGCGCGACGAAAGCGCTGGCCGGCGATTCGGCTACCGCACCCGCCGAGCGTACCGTTGCCGGCGCTGCCCTCGTCGGCGGCGCCCTCCCCGGCGGCGCAGTCATCAGCGCAAAGTCGGCGGCGGTCGCGCCTGTTGGCGGCGGCCCGATCACGGCCGTGCCCATTGGCAGCGACGGATGGTTCCGCGCCGCCGGATTGCCGCCCGGAGCCTATCGGCTCGCGATCACGTCCGTGACGGTGCCCCGGCAGACGCAGGGTGCGACCTTCGGCGAGAAGGTGAATGCCGGCCTGCATGCCGCCGGTTCGGCGCTCGCGCAGGGGGCCAGCTTGACGGGCGGAGCCGTGCCGGCAAGCTCGAAGCACGACACCGCCAAGAATTCGGTGGGCAACATTCGGGCCCGCGAGGCCGGCTCGCCGCCGGACGATGCGGGAACCGTTGCGAACGCACAGGCCGTGCAGCCCGTGAGCAGCATGCCGAACCGGATATCGATGAACGTCACGGTGGCCAGGCAGACACAGCGCGTCATCGTGGACGACACGGCGATCGCCATCGAGGTGGGCCGGGACGGCCTGCTGTCGGGAAGCGTGGCCGCGCCTTAACGGCGTGCCGCGGAAGGCGGCGGGATCCGGCCCAGAGAATCGAGCAGCGCGACCGGATCCGCGGACACCTCCAGCAACTCTCTGACCGCAGGCTTCAGCAGGCCGTCGGCGACGGATCGATCCAGAAAAGCGAGAAGATCGTCGTAATAGCCGGCGACATTGAGCAGCCCGTTGGGCTTGTCCTGCAGCCGCGCCAGCGTCCAGCTCCACGCCTCGAACATCTCGTCCATCGTCCCGACCCCGCCCGGCAGCGACATGAAGGCGTCCGACAGGTCGCCCATGCGCTGCTTGCGCTCGGCGAATGTCGCGACGATCTCGAGCGACGTCAGACCGTCGTGGCCCACTTCCTGCGCGTAGAGAAACCGCGGGATCACGCCGAATACGCGTGCGCCGGCATGCAGCGCGGAATCGGCGAGCACGCCCATCAGGCCCACTCTGCCGCCGCCGTACACCAGCGTCCAGCCGCGCCGGCCGATTTCCCGACCCACGGCGCGGGCCGCCTCGGCGAACTCCGGACGTGTCCCGGGCGCCGAGCCGCAGAAGACGCAGATCGAACGGGCGGTCATGCTGGGATCAGCGGACCGCGCGGTGCGGCCGGGGCTTGCTCACGGGTCAGCCCCGCAAGCCGCGCAGGAACACGGCGGGGTCTTCACGGCGCTCGAGCACCTCGACGAGCGCCGAGCCGACGACGACGCCGTCGACGTGGCCCTGCATGCGCGTCACCTGCTCCGCGCGGCGGATGCCGAAGCCCGCGCACACCGGAATCGGCGACACCGCACGCACCGCATCCATGTACTGCAGCACGTCGTCGGGCACTGCGACGGCCTTGCCGGTGGTGCCGGTCATCGTCACCGCGTAGACGAAGCCCTGGCTCGCCTGCGCACAGCATCGCGGATGCGCGGCGCGGGCGTCACCGGCGTGACCATCTGCACCAGCGCGACGCCGACGCGGTCGAACGCGGCGCGAACGTCGGCGCTTTCCTCGTACGGCAGGTCGGGAATGATGAAACCCGACACGCCGGCCTGCACCGCCGCCTCCGGCAGCTTGTCGAGCCCGAACGCGAGCAGCGGGTTGAGGTAACTCATCAGCAGCAGCGGCGCCTGCGGGCGCGGCTGCAGCGACGCGAGTTCCTGCAGCAGCCAGGGCAACGTGAAGCCGCCCTGCAGCGCCGCGTAGCTCGCGCGCTGGATCGTCATGCCGTCGGCCATCGGGTCGGTGAACGGGATGCCGATCTCGACGACGTCGCGCTTCACTCGCGACGGCGGCGAGGTCCTTGCGGAAGCTCGCCCGGTCCGGAAATCCGGCCGTCATGAAGGCGACCACGGCGGGTCGCCCCTGCGCGGCGGCGGTGCGGATCGCGGCGCTGATCGTGTCGCGGGGCGCAGGTCATCACGCGGCCCCCTTCAGCAGCGTGCGTTGCAGCGTCGGCATGTCCTTGTCGCCGCGGCCCGACAGTCCGATCAGGATGCGGCATCCCGGGTGTTCCTGCGCGTAGCGCTGCGCGCCGGCAAATGCATGCGCCGATTCGATCGCCGGCAGGATGCCTTCCGCGCGACAGCATTCGGCCAGCGCCTCGAGCGACTCGTCGTCCTCCGCCGCCTCGTACTCGACCCGACCGATGCTCGCAAACAACGCGTGCTCGGGACCGACGCCGGGATAGTCGAGTCCGGCGGACACGGAGTGCGTTTCCTGGATCTGGCCGTGCTCGTCCTGCAGCAGCAGCGAGTAGCAGCCTTGCAGCACGCCGGGCGTCCCGTAGGCGATCGACGCCGCGTTCTGCCCGAGGCCGGTGCCGGTGCCGCCCGCCTCGAAGCCGAGCAGTTTCACGCCCGCATCGCCGACGAACGGATGGAACAGCCCGATGGCGTTCGAGCCGCCGCCGACGCAGGCGACGGCCACGTCGGGCAGCGCGCCCGCCTGCGCCAGCATCTGCGCGCGCGCCTCGACGCCGATCACCGACTGGAACTCGCGCACCAGGTACGGATAGGGGTGCGGGCCCACCGCCGAGCCGAGCAGGTAATACGTGCCGTTCGGGTCCGCCACCCAGTCGCGCAACGCCTCGTCGATCGCCGCGCGCAGCGTCTTGTCGCCGCCGGTGACCGGCACGACTTCCGCGCCGAGCAGCTTCATGCGCCCGACGTTCGGCGCCTGGCGCTCCATGTCGATCGAGCCCATGTAGACGACGCAGGGCATGCCGAGACGCGCGCAGGCCGCGGCCGAGGCGACGCCGTGCTGGCCCGCACCGGTCTCGGCGACGATGCGCTTCGCGCCGAGCCGCTTCGCGAGCAGCGCCTGGCCGATCGCGTTGTTGATCTTGTGCGCGCCGGTGTGCGCGAGGTCCTCGCGCTTCAGCCAGACTTCGGCGCCCCAGCGGCGCGACAGCTCGCCGGCGAACGAAAGCGGCGTCGGCCGGCCGACCCAGGTGCGCAGCTGCGATTCCAGCTCGGCGCGAAACGCCGGGTCGGGCAGGATGTCGCGCACGCCCTGCTCCAGGCGATCGAGCGCGGGCACCAGCGTCTCGGGAACGTAGCGGCCGCCGAACGGACCGAACCGTCCCCGCGCGTCCGGAAAGTCTCCGCGCAGGGTCTGCGCGAGCAGCGCCTCGCGATCGATCTTCAGGGCGTTGATTCTCATCTCGCTTTCTCCTCGATCGCTCGACCGGCAACCCGGGCGTGGGCCGCCCGCGCCGCCGCGACAAATTCACGAATCCGCACCGGGTCCTTCACGCCAGGGCTGGCCTCGACGCCGGAACTCACGTCCACGCCGAACGGGCGCACCTGCGCGATCGCGTCCGCGACGTTGGTCGCGTCCAGCCCGCCGGCCAGCACCAGCTCCGCCTCGCCGGCAAGCCGCGAGGCGGCGCTCCAGTCCGCCTTCTCGCCCGACCCGCTGTGCGCGCCTTCGAACAGGAAGCGGGCCGGAAGCGGCCGGTGCGCCGCGCCGCCGCGCAGCACCGGCAACAACCGCTGGTGTCCGGGCAGCGACAAGGCCGCGAGATCCGTGACGTCGAGCTGCACCCAGTCGGGGTGCAGCGCCGCGATCACTGCGTCCAGCAGCGCCTGGGCCGGGTGCAGGAAGACCGCGACTCGCTCGACGCCTGCCGGCACCAGTCGCTGCAAGGCAGCCGCCTGCTCGACCGACACGTTGCGTGGCGACGCATCGCAGAACACGAAGCCGACGGCCTGCGCCCCGGCGGCGGCGGCGGCGGCGATCGCGCGCTCGGTGCGCAACCCGCAGATCTTCACCCACAGGCCAGGCGTCACGTCAGCGCCCCGCGCCCGGCCGCGAGCAACTCGCGCACCGCTTGCTCCGGATCGCGACGCTTCATCAACGCGGTGCCGACGAGCGCCAGGCGGTAGCCGAGCCGGGCGACGCGCGCGGCATCCCCTGGCGACGCGACTCCGCTCTCCGCGACGCCGGGCCACTCGGCCGGCATGCGTGCGCGCAGCGCCGCGAAGCGCTGGAAATCGATCTGCAGGGTTTCGAGGTCGCGACAGTTGAGTCCCATCAGCACCTGTTCGTTGCGGCCGGCGCGGTCGCGCGCCAGTTCGTTCGCCACGTCGAGGTCGTCGGCGTCGAACGCCTCGAGCAGCACGAACAGGCCGTGGTCCGCGGCACAGTCGAGCATCGAGGCGAGCTCGGCGCGCGGCAGCATGCGCACGATGAGCAGCACTCCGGACGCGCCTTCGGCCCGCGCCTCGAGCACCTGGTAGGGATCGACGAGGAAGTCCTTGCGCATCGCCGGCACGCCGTACGGCAGCAGCGCCTGCGCGGCGACGCGCAGGTGATCGAGATCGCCGTCGAAACGCGTGGGCTCGGTGAGGATCGAGCACGCCGCTGCGCCGCCCTCCGCGTAGGCCGCGAGCCGTTGCAGCGTGTCGACCGTCGAGGCGGACAGGTCGCCGAGCGACGGCGAACGCAGCTTCAGTTCGGCGATCAGGTCGAACCCGTGCTCCGCCAGGCGCAGCTTCGGCGGTTGAGGCGTCGCGAGGATGCCCGCGCGCAACGCCGCCTCCGGCACGCGCTGCTGCGCCGCGCTGACTCGCTGGCGGCTGCTGAGGTGCATGTCGGAGAGCAGGCCCATGGTGGCGGATTTCCTTAGCGCCCGGCCGTCAGCGTGGCGCCGAACGCCGCGAGGCGCTCGAGCATGCGGGCGCCGTCGCCGCGGTCGAGCGCAGCCGAGGCCGCTTCGATTCCGGACGCCGCATCCGGCACGACCGCCGCCACCTCGAGCGCCAGCGCGCTGTTGAGCACGATCGCATCGCGGTGCGCGCCGCGGTCGCGTCCTTCGAATACGGCCCGCAGGCCATCGGCATTGTGCAAGGCATCGCCGCCCGCGAGCGACTGCGGCGTGCAGCGCATCAGGCCCGACGTCCCGCGGATCGCGGACCGTCCGCGAGTAGACGCCCGGTCGAACGTCGTACAGCTCGAACGTGCCGACCGGCGTCGGCTCGTCCCACGCCGGGTTCGCCGTGAACGACGAACACGCGTTCGATCGGCATGCCGGCAAGGGTCTCGGCCATCAACGCCGCCGACTCGCTGCTGTACGCGCCGATCAATCCGTAAGGCGGCTCGGACGGATTGGTGAGCGGACCGAGCAGGTTGAAGACGGTGCGCACGCCGAGCGCCTTGCGCACGGGCGCGACCTGCTTCATCGCCGGGTGATAGTGCGGCGCGAACAGGAACGTGAAGCCCGTGGCGGCGAGACAGTCGCCGGCCGACTTCTCGTCGAGCGGCAACGGCAGTCCCAGCGCCTCGAGCAGGTCGGCGCTGCCCGAGCGGCTCGAGATCGAGCGATTGCCGTGCTTCACCACGCGCAGGCCCATCGCGGCGACCAGCAACGACGCGCCGGTGGAGAGATTGAAACTGCCGGACGCATCGCCGCCGGTGCCGACGATGTCGATCGCAGGCCCGCCCGGCGGCAGGCTCGGGCGCCGGGCGAGCCGGCGCATCGACCGTGCGAAGCCGCGCACTTCGTCCGCCGTCACGCCCTTGGCGCGCAATGCCGCGAGCAGCGCGCCGGCCAGCGCCGGCTCGAGCGCCGCGTCCGTCAGCGCGACCAGCAACTCGTCGGCCTCGGCTTCCGCCAGGTTCTGGCGTTCCAGCAGTCGCTCGAGGATGGCGCGGGTGTCGATCACGATTCGGCTCCGCTCAGGCTGCGCGCCGTCCGGCGCTCAGCTCGAGGAAATTCGCCATCAGCATCGGCCCCTCGGGCGTCAGCACGCTCTCGGGGTGGAACTGCACGCCCTCGACCACCAGCTCGCGATGGCGCACGCCCATGATCTCGCCTTCCGGCGTGCGCGCCGTGACCTCGAGCACGGCGGGCAGCGTGTCGGGCTTCGCGATCAGCGAGTGGTACCGGCCCGCCTCGAACGGTTGCGGCATGCCGGCGAGCAGCCCGCGCCCGTCGTGCAACACCGGCGAGACCTTGCCGTGCATCAGGCGCCCGGCGCGCACCACGTCGCCGCCGAACACCTCGACGATCGACTGGTGCCCGAGGCAGACGCCGAACACGGGAATCTGCCCGGCGAATGCGCGAATCATGTCCATCGACACGCCGGCATCGCGCGGCGTGCCCGGCCCGGGCGAGATGCAGAGGTGCGTCGGCGCGAGCGCCAGCGCCTCGGCGACCGTGATGCGGTCGTTGCGATGCACCAGCACGTCGGCGCCGAGCACCAGGAACGCCTGCACGAGGTTGTAGGTGAAGCTGTCGTAGTTGTCGATCAGCAGCAGTCGCGGGGCGCCCATCAGATGCCCTCCTTCGCCATCTCGAGCGCCTTGCGCAGCACGGCGCTCTTCGCGAACACCTCTTCGTACTCGCTCTGCGGGACACTGTCGGCCACGATGCCGGCGCCGGCCTGGAAGCTGTAGGTGTCGCCGTGGAAGACCATGGTGCGGATGGTGATCGCCTGGTTCATGTCGCCGCCGTGGCCGAAGTAGCCGACCGTGCCGCCGTAGAAGCCGCGGCGCACCGGCTCGAGCTCGTCGATGATCTCCATCGCGCGCACCTTCGGCGCGCCGACGAGCGTGCCGGCGGGAAACGCCGCAGCGAACAGATCGAACGCGTCCTTGCCGGGGGCCAGCACGCCGCTGACGCCGCTCACGATGTGCATCACGTGGCTGTAGCGCTCGATCGAGCGGTACGGGTCGACGCGCACCGAGCCGGCGGTCACGACCCGGCCGAGGTCGTTGCGCGCGAGGTCCACCAGCATCACGTGCTCGGCGTTCTCCTTCGGGTCGGCGCGCAGTTCCGCCTCGAGCGCGGCATCGCGCGCGTCGTCCGCGCCGCGCGGCCGCGTGCCGGCGATCGGCCGCATCTCCGCCGCGCGGCCCGTGAGCTTCACCAGCGCCTCGGGCGAGGAGCCGACGATCACGCGCTCGCCGAGCTCGCAGTAGTAGAGATACGGCGACGGATTCAGCAGCCGCAGCGCGCGGTAGACCTCGAACGGGTCGACGTCGCAACGGCCGCCGAACCGCACCGACAGCACCAGCTGGTAGACGTCGCCGGCCGCGATGTATTGCTGGGTGCGCGCCACGCTTCTGCAGGAACTCGTCCTGCGAGAGACTGGCTTCCGGCGCGCTGTATTTCGCCTGCCACGCCGGGCCCGGCAGGCCGCCGCGCAAGGCGCGGATCACCTCGCGGCGCAGGCTCTGCCGCTCCTGCTCGGTGCCGGAGTGCAGCAGCGCGGCGCGACGCGTGAGGTGATCGAACACCAGCAGCGAGCGCGGCGCGACGTAGTGCGCGTCCGGGCAGTCGTCATCGGCTTTCGCGTGCTGCGGCAGGCGCTCGAAATAGCGCACGAGGTCGTAGCTCGATGCGCCGACCAGGCCGCCGAGCAGCGGGAAGCCGTCGTTCTCGATTTCCGGGCGCGGGGCCGCGGCCAGCGCGCTGCGAAACGCCGCCAGCACTTCCGCCTGGTCGCGCGGCCGCACGCGCCGCTCGGCGCCGATGCGCATGCCGGACGCGTCGAGCCGGAACTCGAGGCAGTCGCCGAAGCCGATGAAGGAATAACGGGCCAGCCGCTCGCCGCCTTCGACGCTTTCCAGCAGGAAATGCGGCCGAAACGGCTTCAGCTTGAGGTAGGCCGACACCGGGGTGTCGAGGTCGGCGGCGATGTCGAACAGATTGGCGGTCACTCACGGCTCCTCTGTCGCGAGGAACCGGGGGCGGACAACAAAAGACCCATCCCACGGTGACTCGCGGAGATGGGTCCTGGAATCCTGCGAACGAGACGAGCGCGTTCGGCCCCACTCCTTATGAGCGGCGCCACCACCAGCGGTGAACGTGCGTGCGGGTCGGAAACGTCTTCATCTCGCGTCGCAGTATCCACAGTGCGTGGAATCGCGTCAAGAAAGCGCGCTCGTGGAACTACAATGCGGCTCGTTTCGGCCGTCGCGGACCCGATCCCATGACCGCTACCTCGCCCGGGGGCATCCCCATTTCGCGCATCGCCGCGGTCTTCGCTGCGGAGCGTACCGCATACGTCGACCGTCACCCGGTTTCGCTGCGGCGGACCGGCGGGGGCATCGCCGGCTTCTACGACGGCGTGCCCATGCACTGGATGAAAGACTGGTCGATGCCGTTCCCGTTCCTGGTGCAGGAGGCGCTCGGGTCGGTGCTGCGCGACATCGACGGCAATGAGTATGCCGACTTCTGCCTCGGCGACACCGGATCGATGTTCGGCCATTCGCCGGCGCCGGTCGTCGAGGCGATTCGTCGCCAGGCCGGTCGCGGGCTCACCTACATGCTTCCCACCGAGGATGCGATTGCGGTGGGCGAGCTGCTGGTGGAGCGGTTCGGGCTGCCGCACTGGCAGATCGCGACCACCGCGACCGACGCGAACCGGTTCGCACTGCGGGTGGCGCGCGCCGTCACCGGACGCCCGAAGGTCCTCGTCTTCAACGGCTGCTACCACGGCACGGTGGACGAGACCTACCTGCGCCTCAGTCGACGGCAAGCCGGTCAACCGCCCGGGACTGCTCGGGCAGCCGAACGACCTCACGCAGTTCGCGCGGGTCGTCGAATTCAACGAGTCTTGCCGGCGCTCGAGCAGGCGTTGTCGCATGGCGACGTCGCGTGCGTGATCGCCGAGCCGGTGATGACCAACTCCTGCATGGTGCTGCCCCAGCCCGGGTTCCACGACGAGCTGCGCCGGCTGACGCGGCGCACCGGAACGCTGCTGCTGATCGACGAGACGCACACGATTTCGACCGGACCGGGCGGCTATACGCGGGCGCACGGCCTCGAACCCGACCTGTTCGTGCTCGGCAAGCCGATCGCCGGCGGCGTGCCCGCCAGCGTCTGGGGCTTTACCGACGCGGTGGCGCAGCGCCTGACCGACGTGCGCGCCTCGACACCCGCAGGACACTCGGGCATGGGGACGACGCTCTCGGCCAATGCGCTCGCGCTCGCGGCGATGCGCGCCACGCTCGAACATGTGATGACGCCCGCTGCGTACGAACACATGGATCTCGCTCGCGGGCACGCTGGCGGAAGGGCTGCAGGCCGTCGTCGAGCGGCGCGGCCTGCCCTGGCACGTCGTGCGCGTGGGCGCGCGCGTCGAGTTCATCTGCGCGCCCGGTCCGCTGCGCGACGGCACCGAGGCCGAGGCGGCACACGCGCCGGAGCTCGAACGGGCGATCCACCTGGCGCTGTTGAACCGGGGCTGCCTGATCGCGCCGTTCCACAACATGATGCTGGTCTGCCCGGCGACGACGGCCGGCCAGGTCGACGCGCTGTGCCGGGCCTTCGACGAAATGTCCGGACTTATGGCAAGCTAGCGGCTGCCGGCGTATCCCTCGCCGAGCACACAGGTTCCCCGTGGGGTGGCCGCGCGCATGGAAGCCTCGATCATCACGGACGTGCTCGTGCCGACGGCTCTCGCCGTGATCATGTTCGGCCTGGGCATGGCTCTGACCGTCCACGACTTCACGCGAGTCGCCCGCTTTCCGCGAGCGGTGATGGTGGGCCTCGTCATGCAGACGGTGCTGCTCACGTCGGTCGCGTACGGCGTCAGCCGCGCATTCGAGCTGCCGCCCAAGCTCGCTACGGGACTGATGCTGCTCGCCGCCTCGCCGGGCGGCGCGGCCGCCTGCCTGTACAGTCGCCTTGCGCGGGGCGACGTTGCGCTGAACCTCACGTTGACCGGCATCAACAGCGTGCTGGCGCTGGTCTGGCTGCCCGCGGTCGTCACCTGGTCGCTGACGCACTTTCTGGGCGTGGGCCAGTTCGTGCCGCCGCCGACACACCACGTGGTGCAGATCGCATCGGTCGTCGTCCTGCCGGTCATGGCCGGCATGATCGTCCGGCGGTTGGCGCCGGCGTTCTGTGACAAGGCAGAGCAGCCGACCCGCCTCCTCGCCATCCTGGTGCTGGCGGCGCTCGTCACCACGTTGTTCTGGAAGGCGGGCGCATCACTCATCCACTACTTCGCCGTCTCCGGCGCGGCGACGGTCACGTTCAACCTGCTGTCGCTGGCGTTCGGCTACGCGGCGCCACGGCTCATGCGACTGCCGCGGCCGCAGGCGATCGCGATCTCCCTCGAGGTCGGCATGCACAATGCCTCCCTTGCAATCGTCGTCGCACTGAGCGTGTTGCAGGATGGCGCGATCGCGATACCCGCCGTAGTCTACGGTGTGATCATGTTCGCGACCGGAGGGGCCTTCGCAGCGTGGCTCAGCCGACACGCGCCGGACCCGGAACCGTCCTTGATGGAGACGACCCGATGAATCTCGATCAGCTGGCGGCATCGTCGGACGCGAAGCGGTGCTGACCGGCGACGACGTGCGTACACGTGCCGTCAGCTGGGCGGACCAGGGACCGTGCCAGGCGCTTGCGCTGGTCCGGCCGGCGAACACCGATGAAGTCTCGCGCGTGCTGGCCGCTTGCCACGCGGCCGGCCAGCCCGTCGTGCCGATGGGCGGGCTCACGGGCCTGGTGCGCGGCTGCGTCGCGCTGCCCGGTGAGATCGGGATGCTGTTCGAGCGCATGAACCGGATCGAAGACGTCGATGTCGTCGGGCGCACGATGACGGTGCAGGCGGGCGTCGCCTTGCAGGCGGTGCAGGAAGAGGCCGAGAAACACGGGTTGCTGTATCCCGTGGACTGGGGCGCGCGCGGTTCGTCGCAGATCGGCGGCAGTGTCGCGACGAACGCGGGCGGCAACGGGGTCATCCGCTACGGAATGACGCGCGAGTCGGTACTCGGCCTCGAGGCCGTGCTCGCCGACGGCACCGTGATCTCGTCGCTGAACCGGATGATCAAGAACAACGCGGCCTACGACCTCAAGCACCTGTTCATCGGCACCGAAGGCACGCTCGGGGTGATCACCCGCCTGGTGCTGCGGCTGCGCGAACAGCCGCGGAGCACGCAGACGGCGCTCGTCGCCTGCTCGTCGTTCCAGGGCGTGACGACGTTGCTCAAGCACATGGACGCGTCGCTCGGCGGGTTGCTGTCGGCGTTTGAGGTGATGTGGAACGAGTTCTACCGTCTGGTGACCACGCCGCCCGCCAAGGGCACGCCGCCGCTCGGGCAGGAACACCCGTACTACGTGCTGCTCGAATCGTCCGGCGGCGATGAGGCGCGCGACCAGGAGCAGTTCGAGGCGGCGCTCGGATCGGCCATCGAAGCGGGCCTCGTCGCGGATGCGGCGATTGCCACGTCGAAGGCGCAGCGCGAGGCGATGTGGGAATTGCGCGAGGACGTCGAGCAGATGTTCCGCATGGGGATGCCCGTCGCGTTCGACGTGAGCCTGCCGCTGGCCGATATGGACGAATACGTCGCCGAGGCCCTGCAGCGGCTCGAGCGCGACTGGCCGAACTACCGACGTTTCGTGTTCGGCCACCTTGGCGACGGCAACCTGCACCTCATCGTCTGCGGGCCGCCGAGCCGGGAGGCCAGGCTCGGCATTGCGCGCTGCGTGTACGAACCGCTCGCCAGGCGCAGCGGCTCCGTGTCGGCCGAGCACGGCATCGGCCTCGAAAAGCAGCCGTGGCTCGCGCTCTCGCGCAACCCGGCGGAACTCGAGCTGATGCGCCGCCTGAAACAGACGCTGGACCCGAAAGGCATCCTCAATCCGGGCCGCGTGCTGCCTGCCTGATTCGCGCGCCGATTGCTGGCCCCGTCAGAGCGCGCCGACGGCGCGCGCCAGGCGCAGCCGTGCCAGACCGACGTCGAGCGCGGCGTTGTCGCGATTGCCGAGCGCGTTGACCCGCAGCGCCTCGGCCTGCAGCAACTGGGTCTGCGTGCCGAGGCCCGCGGCGTATTGCTCGCGCGCGATTCGCAGGTTCTCCTCGGCCTGCTCCGCGGCGGCGGCGGATACCTTCACCCGGTCCTGCGCTTCGGCGACGGAGAGCCACGCCTGGCGCACTTGCAGCGCGATCAGCGATTCGGCATCGCGACGCTGGTCTTCCGTGGCACGGCCGTTTCGGTCGAGTGCCGCCGCGCGCTTGCGCGACTGCCCGCCATCGAAGAGCGCCCACTGCACGCCGATGCCCGCCGAGAGGAATTCCTGGTCGTCCAGGAACTGGTTCTCGAGGTAGTTGTAGCCGCCGGTCAACGCCAGTTGCGGCAGCACGCGCGAGCGCTCCGACTTCGCCTGGGCCCGGTACGTTTCGGCCTGCTGCTCGAGCGCAACGAGCTCGGTGCGCTGGTGCAGCGCTTCGTCGAACAAGGCGTCGACCTCGACCGGCAGATCCTTCGGTTCGGGCAACGACTCGGCGAGGTCGACCGGTCGGTCCATCGGCTGGCCGAGGCGGCGGTTGTAGTCGGCCAGCGCGATCTGCAGCGCGTTGTCGGCACGCAGCCGTCTCTGCTGCGCATCGGCCAGCGCGACCTGCACGCCAGCAGGTCGTTCTTCGGCACCAGTTCGCGCTCGAACATGCTTTCGACGTCGTGAACCACCGACTCGAGGCTGGCGACGCTGCTATCCGCTACTGCCAGCGCCTTTTGCGCGCGCAGCACGCCGACGTACGCATCGGCGACCGCCAGCTTGACGTCGGATTCGGCGCCGGTCGCCGCGGCACCGGCCGCCCGGCTGCGCGCCTCGGCCGCATCGATGCTCGAGGAGATGCGCCCGCTCGTGAAGAGCGGCACGCGTCACGGTCGCCGAGCCCATCACGAACTGGTCGTTCTTGAAGACCTCGGGTGCCTTGATCGGCAGCCCGGTGAAGGAAAAGTCGAAGGCCGGCGCGTCGTCGAGCTTCGTGTACGCGCCTTGCAACCCAAGCGTCGGCCAGCGCTGCGCGTGGGCGGCCTCGGCATCGAGGCCCGCCGCTTCCGCCTGTCCGCGGACCGCCGCCAGGCCGTTGTCCTTCTGCAATGCCTGTGCCCAGGCTTCGTCGAGCGTTTCCGCCTGACTGGCCGAGCACCCGAATGCGGCGGCCCACGCGAGCGCAATGCGCATTCGACGTCCGGGAGTCATTGCTTGAGCGCCTCGATGCCGAGCGAACTCAAGACGTACTTCTCGTAGACCGGCGTGATCGACCCGGTCTTCACCTTGCGCAGGAAATACTTCTCGAACGCGATCTTCGCGAGGTGCACCCACTTGCCTTCGCGTGCCCACGTGACGTTGCGCGGCGGGATCTGCGGCAGCGCCACGAAGGCCGCACCGGTATCGCCGAAATCGGCCAGGCAGATCGCATTCCACGTGCCGCGCGCGACGGCCGGCTTGCCGTTCAACTCCGCGGCGATGTTTTCGCAGATCGCGCTCACCATCGACTCGATCATGTAGCCGGTCTTCGGGGCGCCGGTAGGCACAGGGGTCACCTCGACCGGCGGAATCGCGACGCAGACGCCGGCCGAGAAGATGTTGCGGTACTTCTTCGAGCGCTGGTTCTCGTCGATGAGGACGAACCCGCGAGGGTTGCAGAGTTCCGGTACGGCGGCGACCGGGTCGACGCCCTTGAACGCCGGGATCACCATCGAGTACTTGAACGGCAGCTTGTGCTCCTTTTTCACCGCCCCGTCGTCGCCGTGCTCGGCGACGGTCATCACGCCGTCCTCGACACCGACGATTTTCGCGTTCGTGATCCAGCTGATGTGACGCTGGCGCAGCACGGACTCCATGAGTCCCTTGCTGTCACCGACACCGCCAAGGCCCATGTGGCCGATGTACGGTTCGGCGGTGACGTAGGTCATCGGCACGCGGTCGCGGATCTTGCGGCGGCGCAGGTCGGTGTCGAGGATCATCGCCGATTCGTACGCCGGGCCGAAGCAGCTCGCGCCCGGCGCCGCTCCGATCACGATCGGGCCCGGCGCCTGCACGAACTGCTGGTATTTCTCCCAGGCCTGCAGCGCGTGCCCATGCGTGCAGACGGACTGCGTGAATCCCGAGGGACCGAGACCCGGCACTTCCTCGAATGCCAGCTTCGGGCCGGTCGTGATGACGAGGTAGTCGTAGCCGAGCTTGGCCCCGTCCGCGAGCGTCAGCGTCGAGGCCGGTGCGTCGATCGCGCTGCACCATCCTGGGCACCCAGTCGATGCTCTTGCCGGCCAGCGGCTTCGCGAGGTCGACGCGAGTCTGCGGCGCGGTTCGCCAGCCCACCATGATCCACGGGTTGGACGGCGTGAACTCGAAGAACGGGCTGCTGCCGACGACCGTGACCTCGTGGCCCTTGCCCAGCTTCTTCTTCATCTCGTAGGCACAGGCGACGCCGCCGAGGCCGGCTCCCATCACGATGACCTTTGCCATGTATTCCCCCTCGCTGCGCTCAGGCAGCGGCTTGTCGCTGCGGTTGCGGTAACTGAAGTAGAAGATCGGGATCAGCACCAGCGTGAGCACGGTGGAGACCAGGATGCCGAAGATCAGCGAGACGGCGAGCCCGTTGAAGATCGGATCGTCGAGGATGAAGAAGCCGCCGGTCATCGCGGCTACGGCGGTGAGCGCGATCGGTCGGGCGCGCACGGCGGCGGCGCCGATGACCGCGTCGGCGAGCCCGCGGCCGCGCTCGACCTCGAGGTTGATGAAATCGACCAGCAGGATCGAGTTGCGCACGATGATGCCCGCGAGCGCGATCATGCCGATCATCGACGTGGCGGTGAACTGCGCGCCGAGCAGCGCGTGGCCCGGCATCACGCCGATGATGGTGAGCGGGATCGGCGCCATGATGACGAGCGGCACCGCGTACGAGCCGAACTGCGCGACGACCAGCAGGTAGATCAGGATCAGGCCCACCGAGTACGCGAGCCCCATGTCGCGGAACGTCTCGTAGGTGATCTGCCACTCGCCGTCCCACTTCACGCTGGGCCGGTACGGATCCTCGGGCTGGGCGATGAACGATTGCTGCAGGTCGGTGCCGGCCGGAAGTTCCTTCTTCAGCGCGCTCACCAGCTCGAACATGCCGTAGAGCGGGCTGTCGGTCTTGCCCACCGCGTCCGCCGTCACCCAACTCATCGGCAGCAGGTCCTTGTGGTAGATCGTGTTGTCCCACGTCGTCTTTTCGACCACCGCGATCTCGGACAGCGGCACCAGCGCCCCGCTGCGCGCGCGGACCCGCAGCGCCAGCACGGCGTCGAGGTCGGCCTTGTCCGGCACGTCGAGTTCGAGGCGCACCGGGATCGGATACGTCTCGCGACCCGACCCGCACGTAGGTGGCGTCGATGCCGCCGAGTCCGGCGGCCAGCACCTGCGCGGCCTCGGCCTGGCTGACGCCGAGCAGCGCGGCCTTCTGGCGGTCGATCGCCACGATCAGGCGCGGACGCGGCGCGTCCAGGCTGTCGTCCACGTCGACGATGTCGGACTTCGAGTCGAAAACCTTGCGGATGTCGGCCGTCAGCTTCTGCTGCGCGCCCTGGAACGGGCCGTAGACCTCGGCCACCAGCGGCGCCTGCACGGGCGGTCCCGGCGGCACCTCGACGACTTTCACCGAGGCGCCGTGGCGCTTGCCGATCTCCGCCAGCGCCGGACGTACCTCGAGCGCAATCTCGTGGCTCTTCAGGTCGCGATGGTGCTTGTCGACGAGGTTGACCTGGATGTCGCCGACCTCGTGGCCCGACGCGCAGGTAGTACTGCCGCACGAGGCCGTTGAAGTTGATCGGCGCGGCGGTGCCCGCGTAGATCTGGTAGTCGGTGACCTCGGGGCGCTCGGCGATCTTCGCCGCGAGTTCGTCGAGCACCCGCCCCGTCTCCTCGAGCGCCGTGCCTTCCGGCATGTCGACGACGACCTGGAACTCCGACTTGTTGTCGAAGGGCAGCATCTTCATCACCACCCACTGCACGACGGCGAGCGAGACGGCGAGCACGATGGCGACCACGACGCCGAGATAGAGCTTGTGCCGGTGGCCGCGCGCCTCGTCGCCGCGCAGGAACGGCGACATGATCCGCTCGAAGAAGCGCTGCAGCTTCGTGTCGCCCGTACGGTCGCCGGCGTGGGCGACCGCGTGCGAATGCGACAGCATCCGCTTCGACAGCCAGGGCGTGAACATCAGCGCGATCGCGAGCGAGATCAGCATGCCCATGCTGGCGTTGATCGGGATCGGGCTCATGTACGGACCCATCAGGCCGCTGACGAACGCCATCGGCAGCAGCGCCGCGATGACGGTGAACGTCGCGAGGATCGTCGGTCCGCCCACCTCGTCGACGGCGCCGCGGAATCAGCTCGCCCAGCGTGCCGTGACCGAGCGCCATGTGGCGGTGGATGTTCTCGACGATGACGATGGCGTCGTCCACCAGGATGCCGATCGCGAAGATCAGCGCGAACAGCGACACGCGGTTGATCGTGAAGCCCCAGGCCCAGGACGCGAACAGCGTCGCCGCCAGCGTGATGACCACGGCCGCGCCGACCACGACGGCTTCGCGCCAGCCGACCGTGAGCCACACCAGCAGCACGACGGACGCCGTCGCGAACATCAGCTTTTCGATCAGCTTCAGCGCCTTGTCGTTGGCCGTCTCGCCGTAGTTGCGCGTGACGGTGACTTCGACGCCGTCCGGGATGTAGGTGCCCTTCAACTGCTCGATGCGGCCGAGCACGGCGTTCGCGACGTCGATCGCGTTCTCGCCCGGCTTTTTCGAGACTGCCAGCGTCACGGCCGGCGCCGTGCCCCGCAGGTCCACGCCCTTCTGCGCCGAGGCGGGGCCCGCGCCGAACGTCACGTACTGTTCGGGCTGGTCCGGACCCGCGGTGACCGCCGCGACGTCCTGCGAGGTAGACGGGCTTGCCGTCGCGCACCGCCACGACGACCTGCGCGACGTCGTCACGGTCGGCCAGGAACTCGCCGGCCTGCACCGGGACGTTGGCGCCGTTCGGCGACGAGCGTGCCGGCGTGCTGCACGACGTTGGCGGCCTGCAGCGATCCGACGAGCTCGGCGACCGTCAGGCCGTGCCCGGCGAGCCTCTGCGGATCGAGCGTGACGTGCACGATCTCGTCGGGGCCGCCGATCGTGTAGACGTTGCGCGTGCCGGGCACGCGCTTGACCTCGGTCTCGATCGCGTGCGCGACCTGCCTGAGCTCGTAGCGCACCGCGCTGCGGATCCTTCGTCCACAGCGTCACGGTCAACGATCGGCACGTCGTCGATGCCCTTCGGCTTCACGAGCGGCTGCAGTACGCCGAGACCCGGCGGACGCCAGTCCTGGTTGGAGTAGATGGCGTTGTAGAGCCGCACGATCGCAGCCGTGCGCTCCTCGCCCGACCTCGAACTGCACCGTGACCACGGCGACACCGGGCCGCGACACGGAATAGATGTGCTTCACGCCGGAGATCTCGGCCAGCACCTTCTCCATCGGCGTGGCGACGAGGCTCTCGACCTGCTGCGCGCTCGCGCCGGGGAACGGCACGATGACGTTGGCCATCGTGACGTTGATCTGCGGCTCCTCCTCGCGCGGCGTCACCATCACTGCGAACAGGCCGAGCAGCAGCGCCGTCAGCCCCATCAACGGAGTGAGCGGGTTGTCGAGGAAGAAGCGCGCCAGCCGCCCGCTGATGCCGAGTTTCTCAGTCATGCTTCGCGGCCGGCTGGCGAGCCTTCAGGCCCGCGGCCACCGGGTCGAGCGCGACAGCCTCGCCCGCCACCAGCCCTGCGAGCACTTCGATGCGCTCGCCGTGCTCGTGACCCAGGCGCACCTGCCGGAGGGTCACGCGACCATCCGAGGCCACGACATATACCGCGCGCATCTCGCTGCGTTCCACGACGGTGGAGCTGCGGCACCGTCAGGCGCCGCGAGTCGCCGGTCGGGACGCCGACTTTCACGAGCATGCCGGGCGCAAGTCCTGCCGTGTTGGCGGGCACGTCGATGCGGGCGCGGAACGTGTTGGTCTGCGGATCTGCGGCCGGAAAGACCGTGACGGCCGTCGATTCGATGCGCGCCGCTCCGACGTGCACGGTCGCCTTGTTCGACGCGCGCACCTGGTCCGACGATGCTCTGCGGGATTTCGGTGACGACGCGCAGCGCATCGAGCGCTGCGACGGACATCAGGGGCGTGCCGGGACCCACGGCCTCACCGACCTGCACGAGCTTCTGCGTGACGACACCCGCATAAGGCGCGCGCAGCTCGGTGTACGAGACGCCTTCGCGGGCCGACTCGACTCCCGCGCGCGGCCGCCTGTAACTGCGCCACGGCAGCATCACGGGCGGCCGAAGCCTCGTCGAAAGTCGCCTTGGCGACGACCTTGCGCGAATACATGTCGCGGATGCGGTCGTAGCGCAACTGGGCTTCATGCTCGCGCGCCGTCGCCGCCTGCAGCGCGGCCTGGGCCTGGCTCAGGCCCGCGGCCTGCTCGGTCCCGCGCAGTCGCAGGAGCACTGCCCCGGCCGCGACCTTGTCGTTCACGTCCGCGGGAATTTCCGCCACGCGGCTCGCTGTCTGCGCCGAGAGTGTCGCTTGGTGCACGGATTCCACCGTGCCGTCGAGCAATCGCTCGGACGGGCCGGACTCCTGGCCTACCACGACGGTGGCCAGCCCGTCCGCTTTGACCGGGATCGCGGCGAGCGCGGCCGGACTGGAAGCCCAGCCGCCGGCCAAGGCCACGCCGACCAGCAGGGCACGCAAGGTCGGGGCCAGGCAGGCGGAGGATTTCATGCGGCCGTCTCCAATCGCTGGCTCAGAACGCGGCGCAGGACTTCATGCCCACTTTGCGCAGCACGACGGCGACTGGGCAGAAGCCCGTGAACGACGACTGCAGCAGGTTGGCGCCGACGAAGGCGGTGAACCAGAGCCAGTACAGGCTCACGAAATGACTGAGCAGCAGGCTCAGCAGCACCATGAAGCCGGCGAAGCGAAAAATGAATTTGTCGATGCACATGGTGATTTCCTCGAGGTAAGTCAGCGACGGCCGTCGTCGATCACGCGGCCCGTCTGCGGGTCGATGCGGACGGTGGACAGGCCGGCGGCCTTCCAGGCCTGCAGGCCGCCCGCAAGATGCGTGACATGCCCGTAGCCGGCAGCCTGCAGCTTGTGCGCGGCCATCAGCGATCGCTTGCCCGAACCGCACTGCAGTACCAGCTTGCGACCCTCCATCGGAATCGCCTTCGGGTCGAAAGTCGAAAGCGGATAGAGCAGCGCGCCGTGAATGCGCTCCACCGCGTACTCGTTCACCTCGCGGACATCGACGAGCAGGATCTCGCCGGTGGACAGCCACGCATGCACCTGTTCGGGCGTGGCGTCGGTGACAGTGTGGTCATGATGAGTCATGAGGAGTCTCGTGGTGGTCGGATCATGGAACACGGACGGTCATCAGAGCGGCCGGCCGATCACGTTGACCGGCACGCGCAGGTAACTCACGCCGTCGGCCTCCGCGGCCGGCAGCTTGCCGGCGCGGATGTTCACCTGCACCGACGGGAGGATCAGGTTCGGCACGTCGAGCGTGGCGTCGCGCGCGCTGCGCATCTGCACGTAGGCCTCTTCGGTAACGCCGTCGCGAAGATGGACGTTCGATGCGCGCTGTTCGGCAATCGTCGTTTCGCAGCGCGGTTCGCGGCCGCCGGGAGAGTAGTCGTGGCAGACGAACACCCGAGTCGCGGCCGGCAGTTCGTACAGGTGCCGCACCGAGCGATACAGATGTGCGGCGTTGCCGCCGGGGAAGTCGCAGCGCGCCGTGCCGCTGTCGGGCATGAACACGGTGTCGCCCACGAAGAGCGCATCGGCGACGAGGTAGGCGACGCTGTCGTTGGTGTGGCCCGGGACGTGAATCACGCGGATGGATTGATCGCCGAGCGGAAGCAGTTCGCCGTCGGCAAGCAAGCGGTCGAAGTCGCTGCCGTCCGCGGCGAACTCCGCGCCGAGGCCGAAGACCTTCTTGAAGGTCTCCTGAACCTGCAGCACGCCGCGCCCGATCGCGACCTTGCCGCCGAGCGCCGCGCGCAGGTGCTGCGCCGCCGAGAGGTGGTCGGCGTGGGCGTGGGTTTCGAGGATCCACGCGACCTTGGCGCCCTGTTCGCGGCAATGCGCCACGACCTGGTCCGCGCTCGCCGTGCCAGTTCGTCCGGAGCGCCAGTCGTAGTCGAGCACCGGGTCTACGATCGCCGCGGCCTTCGTGTCCGCATCCATGACGACGTAGGTCCAGGACCCGGTCGGCTTGTGGTGAAACGGCGTCACGAGCGGCTGCATGGGCGGACTCTCCCTTGGTTGCGGCTCAGAATATTAGCCATTGCTAAATTAGTCAATAGTGAAATACACTGTGCCCCGAACCCATGGAGGCTGACGCATGTCCCGTGCTGCCCGGATCCCACCGACCGCCTCGCCCGCCGTGCCGGATGCCGCCCGCATCGCGGAGATGCACGCTCACGCCGGCGACGCGGCCCAATTGCTCAAGGCGCTGGGCAACGAACAGCGACTGCTGATCCTGTGCAACCTGCTTGCGGAACCGCTCTCGGTTGGCGAACTCAACGAGCGCGTCGAACTGAGCCAGTCGGCGCTGTCGCAGCACCTCGCGCTGCTGCGCGACGCGGGGCTCGTCGATACGCGGCGCGAGGCGCAGACCATTTTCTACTCATTGTCGCCAGGTCCGGTTACGCAGGTGATGGCGGTACTGCAGGACATCTACTGCAGCACTCGCCCGGCGCGCCGCCGCCGCGCCCGCTGATCACGCCCGTCCCGGCCTCATTCCATGCTGCTCGCCGTCGTCGGCGCCCTCGCCATCGGCCTCAGCCTCGGTCTGCTCGGCTCCGGCGGCTCGATCCTCACGGTGCCGGTGCTGCACTACCTGCTGGACCAGCCGGAGCAGGCCGCGATCGGCGGATCGCTGCTCGTCGTCGGCCTGATCGCCGCCTCGGCCAGCGTCCCTTACGCGATTGCGAAGCAGGTGGACTGGCGCAAGGCCCTCTGGTTCGGCGTGCCAGGCATGGCCGGCGCATGGCTCGGCGCCTGCGCTCGCGCGTTGGGTGCCCGGGCCCGTGCAACTCGCACTGTTCGCCGCAGTCATGCTGATCGCCGCCGTGGCGCATGCTCGGCAGCGCCCCGCTCTCGACCGGTGACGCACAGCCTCACCCGCTCGCCGTCGTGGCGAGCGGCGCGGCCGTCGGCGTGCTGAGCGGACTCGTCGGCGTCGGCGGCGGCTTCCTGATCGTGCCGGCGCTGGTGCTGCTGGCCGCCGTGCCGATGGCTAGCGCGGTCGGCACGAGCCTCGTCGTGATCGCGATGAATTCGTTCACGGGCTTCGGCAAGTACCTGCACGTGCTCGAAGCCAAGGGCATCGCGCTCGACCTGCGCAGCGCTGCTCGTCATCGCGACGATCGGCGTCGCCGGCAGCCTGCTGGGCAACCGGCTCGCGCGCCGCCTGCCGCAGGCCACGTTGCGCAAGCTGTTCGGCGTATTCCTGGTCGCGATGGGACTCTTCGTCGCAGCGGATGCCGGGCCGAAGTTGCTTCATTGACGCGACGCAACGGCGCCAACGCCTTGGCGTTCCTCGCCTGAGACCAGATCGCAAGGTCGTCCGCCGGCCGTTGGTCCGCGGCCCCGACGGGCGACGTTGCCTTGTCACAGATCACGAGAGCCATCGCCGGGGCCGCAGTGATCGGCAGGTTCGGTACTTCTCCGACTTATGGAGTGACGCGTGCCGCACTAGCCTGCTGGCATCCGTTCCACTTACAGAGAGCAATGCCATGCGCATCGTTGCAATCACCGCTATCGTCCTGACATCGATACCGTTCGCCGCGACGGGTGCGGCTGCAGCGACTGGCCCCTGGCAGGCGCTGCCAGACGTGGCGCCTGCTCCGGCAGACAACCCGACGACGGCCGCCAAGGTCGAGCTCGGCAAGATGCTGTACTTCGACCCGCGTGTGTCCTCGACCGGCACCGTGTCTTGTTTCTCGTGCCACAACGTGATGGAGGGCGGTGACGACCACCGGCCGACGTCCATCGGCGTGCACGGTCACGTCGGCGGCCGCAATGCGCCGACGGTATGGAACGCGGCATTCCTGTCCAGCCAGTTCTGGGACGGCCGCGCAGCGACGCTCGAGGACCAGGCGAAGGGGCCGCCCGCGAATCCGATCGAGATGGGGATGCCCAACCTCGACGCGGTCATCGGCCGCGTACGCAGCATCCCCGGGTACAAGGCCCATTTCGAAAAGGCGTTTGGCGCGGGTGACGTGGTCATCATGGACAACGCGGCCAAGGCCATCGCCGCCTATGAGCGCACGCTGATCACCCCGAACAGCGCGTACGACAAGTACGCCAAGGGGGACGTGAAGGCGCTCACGGAGCAGCAGGCTCGCGGTCTCAAGACCTTCGCGGAGACCGGGTGCACGAGTTGCCATCAGGGCCCGACGTTCAGCGGCCCGCCGCTGCCGGTCGGCACGGGTTTCTTCATGAAGTTCCCGACCTTCCCGGACAGCCCGTACGTCGCGAAGTACGACTTCCTGAGCGACACGGGACGCGCAAGCGTCACGAAGAACGACGCAGACAAGAACTTCTGGCGGGTCCCCGGCCTGCGCAACCTGGTCTACACGGCGCCGTACTTCCACAACGGCCAGGTCCACACGATCGGCGAGGCCGTCCGCATCATGGCGAGCACGCAGTTGAACCAGTCGCTCAGCGACGCGCAGGTCGCCGACATCGCGTCGTTCCTGGAAAGCCTGACCGGGCCATTCCCGGCCCAGCAGATGCCGCGGCTGCCGCCGACGCCGGGAGATCTCATCGACTAGGCCCTGCCGGCCGACTAGCTGCGCATCGCTCCCGGCCGGGGCGCCTCGCCGCCGATCGTGTCGGCGGTGAGCGGCGCACCGATCGCCGCAAGCGCGTCACGCTGCTTCGCGACGGGCGTGCGCATCAGCAGTTCCTCGAACGGGTGCAGCTTCGTCAGGCACGGCAGCGCCAGCACGCGATCGACGTACGCGGCAGTCGACGGCCAGCGTTCCGCATCGATGCGCTGCCGCGCGAAGCCGAAATTGCGGAACGACACCGCGAGCGAAATGTCGCCGATGCCCGGCGTCGCCGAACAGGAAGCCTGCGCGCGGCACGCGGGCCTCGAGGTAATCGAGCACGCCCGGTACGTCGTCGCGGACGATCCGCTCGATCGCGTCGAGGTCGCGCTTCAGGCCGAAGATCCCGGGCTCGAGCACCGCCTTGCGAAACACGCCCCAGACCAGCACGTCGGCGATGCGCGTGTCGGCGTACTCCTCGTACCAGCGCGCGAGGGCGCGATCGGCGACGTCCGCCGGCCACAGCGCCGGCTGCGGGTAGCGATCCTCGAGGTACTGCACGATCACCGACGAGTCGGCGAGCGTCACGCGATCGTCGATCAGCACCGGCACGCGACGCAGCGGACTCAGCTCGCGTGAACCGGTCGTCGCCGAAGAACGGAGGGATCGGATCGATTTCGTAGGCGAGGCCCTTCAGGTCGAGGCAGGCGAGGACCTTGCGGACGAAGGGCGAGAGGTACGACCCGACGATCCGGACCGGCGCGCTCACTTGCCCTCGAGTTCGGCGAGGCGCTTCTCGAGCGCCGTCAGCTTCGCGCGCGTGCGCTTGAGCACGTTGGCCTGGACGTCGAACTCCTCGCGGGTGACGAGGTCGAGCCTGGCCAGCTGGGCCTGCAGCACTCCCTTGAAGTTCGCCTCGAGGTCGCGGCGCAGGGCCACCACGCTCTCGGGCACGGAGCCGGCGAGGCGGCGGGCGAGTTCGTCGATCAGGCGGGGGTCGAATGCCATCGGATGAGCCAGGTCGCAAGTGGAGGTGGCGGTAGTCTAGCGGGAGAGAGCCCTCACCCGCCCTCTGGGCGACCTCTCCCGCAGACGGGAGAGGTAGAGCAGCCCTCACCCGGCTTCGCCGACCTCTCCCGTAGACGGGAGAGGTAGGAATACCCGCTCCGCGGTGAGGCGCGCAGCCGTCCCGGCCGCTCCATTTTGGTGCGCCGACGTGGCCGGATGCCGTCCAGCCGGCGCACTTGCGCGCGATTCGGCCGTGGCACGCTTCCTGCATTGAGGTCTCCGGCATCCCTCGTCGCCCGCCGGAGACCGTCGCATGAAGCTCATCACCGCCATCATCAAGCCGTTCAAGCTCGATGAAGTGCGGCAGGCCATTGCCGACATCGGCGTGCAGGGCGTGACGGTCACCGAGGTGCAGGGCTTCGGTCGCCAGCGCGGCCACACCGAGTTGTATCGGGGCGCCGAGTACCGCGTCGACTTCCTGCCGAAGACCAAGGTCGAGATCGCCGTCGACGACACGATCGTCGAGCAGGTGATCGAGGCGATCACCAACGTCGCGCGCACCGGAAAGATCGGCGACGGCAAGATTTTCGTGACGCAACTGGACCAGGCCGTGCGGATCCGCACGGGCGAGAGTGGCGTCGAGGCCGTCTGACCCGCCCGCCACTCCGACAGCATCCACCCTCAGACAGACAGACGACAGACAGGAGAACGCCAGTGAACAGTTCGACCGCCGCGCGCAGCCGCCCCTGGGCCATCGCGCTCGCCCTGGGTGCCCTGCTCGCACCCGCGCTTGGATACGCCGACGACCCGGTGCCCGACAAGGGCGACACGGCCTGGATGCTCACCTCCACGATGCTCGTGATCCTGATGACGATCCCGGGCCTCGCGCTGTTCTACGGCGGCATGGTGCGCTCGAAGAACGTGCTGTCGCTGCTGATGCAGGTCTTCATGACGTTCTGCCTGATCTCGATCCTGTGGGCCGTCTACGGCTACAGCCTCGCGTTCACGAACGGCAGCGCCTTCTTCGGCGGTTTCGACCGGTTGTTCCTGAAGGGCATGACGTCGAGTTCCGTCGCGGCCACCTTCAGCAAGGGCGTCTACATTCCGGAGTACGTGTACTTCGTGTTCCAGATGACCTTCGCGTGCATCACTCCCTGCCTCATCGTCGGCGCCTTCGCGGAGCGCATGAAGTTCAGCGCGGTGCTGCTGTTCATGGTGCTGTGGTTCACCTTCTCGTACCTGCCGATCGCGCACATGGTGTGGTGGTGGGCCGGGCCCGACGCGTATACGGACGCTGCCGCGGGTGCGGCGGCGGCCGCAGACCGCGGGCTTCCTGTTCCAGAAGGGCGCGCTCGACTTCGCGGGCGGCACCGTCGTGCACATCAACGCGGGCATCGCCGGCCTGGTCGGCGCGCTGATGATCGGCAAGCGTGTCGGCTACGGCACCGCCTCGATGGCGCCGCACAACGTGCCGATGGTGATGATCGGCTCCTGCCTGCTGTGGGTGGGCTGGTTCGGCTTCAACGTGGGCTCGAATCTCGAGGCCAGCGGCTTCGCCGGCCAGGTGTTCGCCAACACGCTGCTCGCCACCTCCGCGGCCGCACTCGCCTGGTCGTTCGCCGAATGGGCCCACCGCGGCACGCCGACGATGCTGGGCGCGGCTTCGGGTGCGGTCGCCGGACTCGTCGCGATCACCCCGGCCTGCGGCTGGGTGGGCCCGATGGGCTCGATCGCGATCGGCGTGATCGCGGGCCTGATCTGCCTGCTGGCCGTCTCCTTCCTGAAGCAGAAACTCGGCTACGACGACTCGCTGGACGTGTTCGGCGTGCACTGCGTCGGCGGCATCCTGGGCGCGCTGCTGACGGCGGTGTTCTGCTCCCCGTCGCTCGGCGGCACCGGCGTGTACGACTACGTCGCCAATGCGGTCGGCGAGTACTCGATCGGCACGCAGTTCGAGTCGCAGCTGTGGGCCGTCAGCGTGAGCCTGGTGTGGTCCGGCGTCGTCGCCGCGATCTCGTTCAAGCTGGTGGACCTGGTCGTCGGCCTCAGGGTCAGCGAGGACCAGGAGCGCGAGGGTCTCGACACCGTGTCGCACGGCGAGCGCGCTTACAGCTGAACTTGACCGTGTCTGTGGAAGGCGGCCGGTTCCTGGTTCGGTCGCCTTCTTCCCCCGCTTGCGGGCGCTTCGGCGCCCGCTTTTTTTTGCCCGATTCTTTGAACTGGTGCCGCGGTTTTCGGGCCGTCCGGGGGAGCAACCGCGGCCGGGCCTGCTAGACTTCCGCCATATCCACGGAGGCCACCGGAATGAAGCCCATCTTGACGCTCCTGGCCGCCCTGCTGGTCGTCGGCGTGTGCGCCGAGGCCGGCGAGGTCTACAAGGAAAAAGACGCCAAGGGTAACGCTGTCTATACGGACCGTCCGGAGGCGTTGCCGGCCGAGAGGCTCAACGTCAAGACTCAGCAGACGGACACGGTCGAGGCCAAGAAGCGCTACGACGACGAGATGCAGAATTACGCGTCGTCGCGCGATGCGACCTCGGCGAGTTCGGAGTCGAGCGCCGAGCGGCCAAGGCCGCGGACCTGACGGCCGCGGACAAGGCCAAGCGCTGCAAGGACGCCCGCGACCGTTATGACCAGTACATGACCTCCCGGCGCCTGTACGAGCCCGGCACCACGGAAGGCGAGCGCCGCTACCTGAACGACGCCGAGACCGACGCGGCGCGCGCGAACGCCAAGAAGTTGATGGACGAGTACTGCGCCGGACAGTAGCTCGTGACCGCGGCGACCGGATTCATCGGCCTCGGCGCCATGGGCCGGGGCATGGCGCGCAATGTCCACAAGGCGGGACTGCTCGCGGGCGTGTGGAATCGCACGCGCGCGCGCGCCGAGCGAACTGGCCGCCGAACTCGACGTCGCTCGGCCCGCCACGCTCGCGGAGCTCGCCGAACGCTGCGATTTCCTGGTGATGTGCGTCTCGGCCGACCCGGACGTCCTCGCGGTGGTGGACGCCCTGCGGCCCGGATTGCGGGCCGGGTCGGTCGTCATCGACTGCTCCACCGTCAGCGCCGATACGGCGCGCGAGGCCGCGACGCGCCTGGCGGAGCAACAGGTCGAATTTCTCGATGCGCCGGTCAGCGGCGGCGTCGAGGGCGCACGCGACGGCACGCTGGCGGTCATGGTCGGCGGTCCGGCCGGCGCGTTCGAGCGCGCGCGGCCCGTGCTGTCGGCAATGGGCCGGGCCGTCACGCACTTCGGGCCGTCCGGATCGGGACAGGCCGCCAAGGCCACCAACCAGATCATGTGCGCAGGCATCATCCAGGCGGTCGCCGAGGCCATGGCGTTCGCCAAGGCCGAAGGCCTGCCGCTCGACAAGCTGATCGAGACGCTCGGCAAGGGCGCAGGCTCGAGCTGGTACTTCGTGAACCGGGCGCCGAACATCCTGCGTGGCAGCTACCCGGCCGGCTTTCGCGTGCGCCTGCACGAGAAGGACTTGAAGATCTGCCGCGAGATGGCCGCGCGGCACGGCGTCGAGCTCTCGGTCGTCGAATCGACGCTCGCGCACTACCGGGCGCTCATCGAGCAGGGTCACGGCGACGACGACATCTCGACGCTGTTCCGGATCAAGGACGCGCTCTTCGCGGCGGCGACCAAAGCGGGCCGATGATTCTTCGTCGGCTGCCGGCATCGCGGTCGTGCACCGGGCGACGACCACGTTCCGGGGCCGCTTTCGATAGACCGTGACAGGGACGGCCGCTCCGGCGGAAAATCCCCGCGGTCATGCCACCGCCCACAACCGACGACCTCCCGGACACGGTTCGTTCGCTGATCGTCGACGACGACGCGCCGGCGCGGGACCAGCGGCCGGAAGATCGCGTCGAACCGGCGACCACGCTGCCCGACGAAGCTGCCGCTTCGCTGCGACCGTTCTTCGCGCGCGCCGGACTGCTGCTGCTCGCGGCGGCGCTGTTGTACCTGGTGTGGCGGATCGTCGAGCCGTTGTGGCAACCGTTGCTGTGGGCCGTGCTGCTCGGTTCGCTGCTGGCGCCGTTCGCCGCGCGACTGGCGCGGCGGCTCGGCGGCAAGCCACGGCTCGCGGCGGCCATCGTGACGGTGCTGACCATTGCGCTGTTCCTGCTGCCGGTGGCCGTGATCGCCGGCGCAGTGGCGGCGCAGGCCGCGCAACTGCTGAGCCGCCTCGAAGGGCGCGTGCCGACGCTCGAGAGCATGCAGGCCCTGGAGATTGCGCGGTTTCCGTGGCTGCAGCGGGCGGTGGACTGGATCGGGGACCACACCGGCCTCTCGCTGCAGCAGATGCAGGGCTGGGTGATCACCGGGGCCAGGAACCTGCTGCAGACGCTGGTGTCGTCCAGCGGCTCGGTCGTGCTCGGCGCGCTCGGTACCGTGGTGAGCTTCGTGCTGACGCTGTTCGTGCTGTTCTTCGTGCTGCGCGACGGCCCGAACATCGCCGGCAGGTTCGTGCGCATGCTGCCGATCGAGGAACGGCGGCGCTCGCGGCTCTCGCACCACCTCGTCGACGTCACGCGCGCAGTGTTCATCGGCATCGGGCTGACGGCGCTCGCGCAGGGCATCCTGCTCGGCGTCGGCTTCGCGATCGCGGGCCTGCCCTCGCCGCTCGTGTTCGGCGTGCTCGGGGTGTTCTTCGCGCTGATCCCGCTGGTCGGCACCGCGATCGTCTGGGTGCCCGGGGCCCTGTTCCTCGTCTCGCAGGGCGAAATCGGCCATGCGACCTTCCTGGCGATCTGGTGCGCGGCGGTGGTCGGCGCCGTCGACAACTTCCTGCGGCCAATGCTGATTTCAGGCCGCGCGGAAGTCCCTACCCTTGCCGTCTTCGTCGGAGTCATGGGCGGACTGTCCGCCTTCGGCTTCATCGGCCTGTTCCTCGGCCCGATCGTGCTCGGCCTGCTCGTCGCGCTGTTCCGCTTCGAGAGCGAGGAACTGGATTCGACCCGAGGAGAGCGGCTGAGCCTGACGGGCCGGCGCACGCTGGAGCAAGAGCTTGTCCAAACCGATCCGCATCGCCACCCGTCGCAGCCAGCTCGCGCTCTGGCAGGCCGAACACGTCAAGGGGCTGCTGCGCGCCGCGCACCCGGGGCTCGTCGTCGAACTCGTGCCGATGAGCACGCAGGGCGACCGCGTGCAGGACCGCGCGCTCGCCGAGGTCGGCGGCAAGGGGCTGTTCGTCAAGGAACTCGAGGTCGCGATGCAGGACGGCCGCGCCGACATCGCCGTGCACTCGATGAAGGACGTGCCGAGCGAACTGCCGCCCGGGCTTCTGCATCTGCGGCCGCGCTGCCGCGCGCCAACCCGCGCGACGCCTTCATCTCGATGCGTTACCGGACGATTCGCCGACCTGCCGCGTCGGCGCGCGGGTCGGCACGTCGAGCCCGCGCCGCCAGGCGCAGCTGCGCCACGCGCGCCCGGACCTGCGGCTCGAGCTGCTGCGCGGCAACGTCGACACGCGGCTGCGCCGCCTCGACGAAGGCAGCCTCGACGCGATCCTGCTCGCCTGTGCCGGGCCTCGAGCGGCTCGGGATCGGCGCACGCAGTCACCGAGGTGCTCGACCTCGATCTCTCCGTGCCCGCCGTCGGCCAGGGCGTGATCGGCATCGAGTGCCGCGAGGACGACGCGCGAAGCCGGCGAGCTGCTGAGCGCGCTGCACCACGAGGAATCGTTCATGCGCCTGACCGCGGAACGCGCGTTCGCGCGGCCTCGTCGGCAGCTGCCACTCGCCGATCGCCGCGCATGCGTCGCTCGACGGCGCGTTCGCTCGTCGCTGCGCGGCTTCGTCGGCGCGCCCGACGGCAGCGAGACGTACCGCGATCGCATCAGCGGCGCGCCGCGACCGACGCGGACGGTCTCGGCCGCGACACTCGCGAGCCGCATGCAGGCCGCGGGCGCCGGGGCCGCTGCTCGAGCGCCTGCGCAGCGAGGCGCGGCCGCCGGGCACTCGTGACCGCGCCGCTCGCCGGACTGACCGTCGTCGTGACGCGGCCGCGCGCGGCAGGCCGGCGCGCTTCATCGAGCGCGCGACCCGAGCGCGGCGCGACCTGCATCGCGCTTCCCGCGATCGACATCGAGCCCGTGCCGCTCGATGCGGCCGAGCGCCAGCGTGCTCGCGCCCGACGCGCACGACTGGATCGATCTACACGAGCGCGAACGCGGTGGAGCAGTCACTCGCAGCAGCTGGGTCGCCCGGCACGTGCCGGATCGCCGCCAGTCGGCCGGGCCACCTCGCGCGCACTCGAGGCCGCAGGGCATCGCGGTCCACGCCATTCCCGAAGGCCGGTTCGATTCGGAGGGCCTGCTCGCGCTGCCGGCGTTCGCCGCCCCGGCGGGGCAGCGCATCCTGATCCTGCAGGGCGATCGGCGGCCGCGAGCTGCTGCGCGAGGCGTTGCAGGCGCGCGGCGCGACCGTGACCGTCGGCGAACTCTATCGACGCCTCCACGGCGAGCCTGCGCACGCAACGCTCGAGGCGCTCGCATCCGCGCTGTCCGCGAATCCCGGCGCGCTGGTCGTCGCGGTGACGAGCGTCGAGGTGCTCGACGGCCTGCTCGGCCTGCTGCCCGCGGCTCTCGCCGGGCGATTGCGCGCCCAGCCGCTGCTGCGTGCCGGGCGAGCGCGTGGCCGCTGCGGCGCGCGCACGGCAATGGACCGGCCCGATCCTGGTGGCGCAAGCGCAGAGGACGCTGCGATGCTCGGCGGCGCTCGCAACTGCTGCGCGCGCGCCGGGCGGGCCGTCGCGCCGCGTGATACGATCCGTCGGCGCGCACGGAACGCCGGACCCGCCCGATGTCCACCGAAATCGAATCCCTCACCACCGACATGAACACCCGCCGCACCGGCAGCGGGATGAGCCCGATGCTGGTCGCGTTCGCGGTCATCGCGCTGCTGCTCGCGATCTACGCGCACTGGCGGTTCGCGCAGTTCGACAACCGCATCGACAAGATCCGCGGCCAGATCGGCCAGTTGCGCGCCGGCCAGGACCGCCTCACGAGCGCGCTCACCACCCTGACCACGCGCGTGGAGCAGTCCGACGCGCGCGTCCGCGACGAGATCAAGAGCCTGCGCGAAATTCCCGCGCAACTGAACGAACTCGGGCAGAACCTCACCGAGCTGCGGGCCCGGACCGAGGCGCCCCAGCGCAGCCTGGGTGCGCGCCGAGGCCTTGTACCTGCTCGAACTGGCCGATCGCCGCCTGCGTCTCGAGCACGACGTGCCGCACGGCCATCGCCGCCATGGAGTCCGCGGACGCACGTCTCGCTGCCGTCCAGGACCCGGACGTCGGCCGAAGTGCGCCGCCTGCTGGCCGGCGAGCTTGTCGGCATTGCGCAAGGTGCCGCAGCCGGACCTGCCGAACCTCGTCGCAGCGCCTCACCGCGCTCGAAGCGAGGTCCACGACATTGCCGGTGCTCGGCGTGCCGGTGGCGTTGGCGCGGCGCATCGCCGAGCCGGCGGCGCCGACCGGCGCGTTCGAACGGGCCCTGCGGCGCGTCAACCAGGCGGTGCACGACTTGTTCTCGCTGCGCAGGGTGCAACCCTCGAACGTGCGCCTGGTCACGGCCGAGGAAGAGTCGCTGCGCCGCCAGCACCTGCAGCTGCTGCTGTTCGCCGCGCGCATCGCGGTGATGCAGCAGGACCGCTCGGCCTACGTGCAGTCGCTGCGCTCCGCGGACGCCTGGCTGGCCGAGTACTTCGACAGCCGCGCCGCGACGGTGACGGATGCGCGCACGGAGACGGCGGCCCTGGTGTCGATCGACATCGATCCGCCCCGGCCCGAGGTCGGCGCCGCGGCGCAGTTGCTGCAGCGTGTCTACCGCAACGCGCATGCGAAGGCGCCATGAAGGGCGCGGTCGTCGTCGCCATCGCGCTGGTCTGCGGCGGGCTGCGCGGCGCACCTGCTGCTCGCCGACCCGGGTTACGTCGCCATCCGGCTCGGGCGTTCGCTGTTCGAAACCACGGTGCCGGTCTTCCTGCTGCTGCTCGGCGGACTGTACCTGCTGACCCGCAGCATCTCGCAGGCGTTCAGCGTCGCGTCGCCGTCTCGCCAACCTGCGGGCCGAGCGGCGCCGGCGCCGGGCGCGGGACGACACGCAGCGCGGCCTGCTCGATCTCGCGGCCGGCCACTGGAAGAGCGCCGAAGACCTGCTCACGCGTGCCGCGCCCGACGCAGACTCGGCGGCTGCCAATTACCTGGTGGCCGCGCGCGCCGCCGATCTGCAGGACGCCGTCGAGCGGCGCGACCAGTGGCTCGAGCGCGCGCAGGAGCAGGCGCCCGACGAGCGCGCCGCCGCGCTGGTGACGCTCGCCGAGATGCAGATGCGTCGTGGCCAGGACGAGGCGGCGTTGCAGACGCTCGAGCAGCTCGATGCGTCCGGCGACATGAACTCGCGCGGCCTCGAACTGATGGCGCGCCTGTACCAGAAGCTCGGCAAGGGCGAGCGGGTGCGCGAGCTCGCGCCACGACTGCGCAGCGCGAAGGAATTGCCCGAGGCGCAGGTGAACGAGATCCTCGCCCAGGCGCAGCTCGAGGACGTGCGCGCCGCCGGCGAGACGCACGATGCGGCGCGCGCTCGCCACGGCCTGGTCGGACGTGCCGCGCGGCGCTGCGCCGGCTGCCGCAGGCAATCGTCGGCCTACGCGCGCGCGGCGATGGCGTGCAACGAGCACGGCGAAGCCGAGAAGGCGCTGCGCGAGCTGATCGACGCGAGCGGCGATGCCGCGGCCATCCGGCTGTACGGGGACCTCGTGCTCGCCGACCCGCTCGGCCCGCTCGACCGCGCGGAGACCTGGCTGCGCAAGAAGCCGGACGACCCGGAACTGCTCGCGACCTGCGGCAAGCTCTGCCTGCGCGCCGACCTGATCGGCAAGGCGCGCAGCTACCTCGAGGCGAGCATCGCACGGCGGCCGAATTCCGAGACACAGCCTGCTGCTCGCCGACCTGCTCGAGCAGCTGGGTGAGCGCGACCGGGCGCGGGAAGTGCTGCGCGACAGCGTGCTGCGCTCGGTCGGCCGGCGTCCCTCGCTGCCGCGCGTCCGGCTGCGCCGGCGCTGAGGCGCTACGGGCGCGGCGCGGACTGGCTGGCTTTCATCCGCGCCAGCGTGTCCGGCGCGTAGTCGAACGAGTCGAAGAACAGCTGGTCGCGCGGCAGGCCCTGGGCGACGAACGTCGCGCGCACGGACTCGATCATCGCCGGCGGCCCGCTCGCGTAGACGTCGTAGCCCGAAAGGTCGGCGAAGTCCTCCAGCACCGCGGCGTGCACGAATCCGCTGCGAGTCGAGCCGAATGACGACTCCGCGTCCGCCTCCGAGAGCACCGGCCGGTAGACGAACAGCGGACGCACCGCGGCGATGCTGCGTGAGCCAGACGTCTTCGTAGAGATCCGCCGGCGTGCGCCCGCCCCAGTACAGCGTGATCGGGCGGCGGTCACCGGTCGCGAGCAGCTGGCGCAGCATCGCCCGCAGCGGTGCGTAACCGGTGCCGCCGCCGACCATGATGGCGGGCCGCGGCGACTCGTTGCGGAACCAGAACTGGCCGAGCGGGCCTTCGATGCGCAGCAGCGTGCCGGCACGCATGCTGTCGAACAGCTGGCCCGTGAAGCCGCTGGCCGAGGCGCGACGCACGTGCAGCTCGAGCAGCGGACCGTCGGACGGCGCGCTGGCGATCGAGAAGCTGCGACGGCGGCCTTCCGACAGCATGACGTCGAGATACTGGCCGGCCCGGAAATGCAGCTGCTCGACGGCCGGCAGCCGCAGGAACACCGCCATCACGTCATCGGCTACGCGCTCGAGCCGGTCGATGCGGCACGGCAGGCTCTTGACCTCGACGTCCGGCGCCGGGCGCATCTCGCGCGCCTCGACGGTCAGGTCGGTGACGCGCCCGCGCCTGGCAGAGCAGCGCGAAACCCCGGTGGGCCTCCTCCGCGGTGATGCCGGCCGGCCGCTCGGCGGGATACGTAAACGTCCCCGCCAGCACATGCGGCGCGGCAGGACGCGCAGTGTCCGCCCTTGCAGCTGTGCGGCAGGTTCAGCCCGGCGCGCAACGCGGCCGCCAGGACGCTTTCCTCGGGGTCCGCGGCAAAGCTCTGGCCGGTGGGAATGATCGTGATCTGGGGCATGGCCGCAGGATGCCACGCGATACGAATGATTGGCATTCATTCGATTCGCCGGGATCGCGTATCCTTCGTGCATGGATCCGGTGCCCATCACAGGCGGCGCCTCGAACCGTCCACCGTGCCTCATCGTCGGGTGCGGTTACGTGGGAACCCGCCTCGCACGAGGCCTCGCGGCCGATCGGGAAGTCCGCGCCGTCGTCCGGTCGGACGCGAGCGTGAACGCGTTGCGCCGGCACCCTGTCGTCACCCTGCAGGCCGACCTCGACTCGCCTGGCGTTGCCGTCGAGCGGTTGCAAGCCGCGGCCGACGGCGCGTCCGTCGTCTACCTCGCACCACCGCCCGATTCCGGCCTCGGCGATCCGCGGCTCGCCGGCTTTCTCGCCATGCTCGGCGGCGCACGCCCATCGTCGCTGCTCTACATGAGCACCACCGGCGTGTACGGGGACACCGGAGGCGCCGTCGTGACCGAGCACGCGGAGCTGGCGCCGACATCCGATCGAGCACGGCGGCGGGTGTCCGCCGAGCGCGCGGCGATCGACTGGTGCGCAACCCGTCGCCTGCGTTGCGTGATCCTGCGAGTGCCGGGCATCTACGGCCCGAACAGGCTGCCGCTCGAGCGCCTGCAGCGCGGCGAGCCGGTGCTGCGCCCCGAGGATTGCGGCCCCGGCAACCGCATCCACGTCGACGACCTCGTGACCGTCTGCGTGGCCGCGCTCGACACGTCGGCCAGCTGCGCGATTCAACGTCACCGACGGCGACCATGCCAGCACGACGGATTACCTGTGCGCGACCGCCGAACTCGCCGGCCTGCCGCGGCCCCGATTCGTGACGCGCGAGGACGCGCAGGCACAGCTCTCGCCGGGGATGCTGCAGTTCCTCGGCGAGATGCGGCGAGTGGACAACACGAGGATGCGCGAGGTGCTGCGTGCGCCGCTGCGCTATCCGGACATGCGGGCCGGCATCGCGGCCAGCCTCGAGGAAATGCGCGCGCCGCTGCAGGATTGAGCCGGCGCTCGGGTATCCTTGCCGCATGCGACTGTCGTTCACGAAGATGCACGGCCTCGGCAACGACTTCATCGTGTTCGACGCGCGCCGATCCGTCGCAGGTGCCCGTCCGCGCAGCGCTGCGCCGGCTCGCGGACCGCCGCACCGGCATCGGCTTCGACCAGGCGCTGGTGCTGCAGCCGCCCCGCGCGGCGGGCACGGACGTCTACTACCGGATCTTCAACGCCGACGGCTCCGAGGTCGAGCAGTGCGGCAACGGCGCACGCTGCATCGCGCGGCTGGTCGCGAGCCGCGCCGGCCGCCGTGACCGTGCGTTCACGATGGACAGCCCGGGCGGCCTGGTGAGCGCCCGGCTGCGGTCGCGACGGGCTGGTCTCGGTCGCCATGGGCGTGCCGAATTTCGACCCGCGCTCGCTGCCGTTCACGACCGACGCCGAGGCGGCCAGCTATCACGTCGACCTGCCGGCGGGCCCCGTCGAGTTCGGCGCCGTCTCGATCGGCAATCCGCACGCCGTGATCCGCGTGCGCTCGGTCGGCGACGCGCCGGTGGACAGCGTGGGACCCGCGATGGAGAATCACCCGCGCTTTCCGCGGCGCGTCAACGTCGGCTTCCTGGAGATCGTCGCGCCGGACCACGTCCGCTTGCGCGTGTTCGAGCGCGGCGTGGGCGAGACGCGGGCCTGCGGCACCGGGGCGTGCGCGGCCGTCGCCGTGGGACGGCGGCACGGGCCGCTCGCCGAGGAAGTGCGCGTCGACCTGCCGGGCGGCCGGCTGATCGTGCAGTGGCCCGGCCCGGGCGAGCCGATCTGGCTCACGGGTCCGGCCGAGACGGCCTTCGAGGGACAGGTGGACATCGGGGACGAAGGACGAGAGGAGCAAGTGGCATGAACAAGCAACCCATCCGCGGTGTCGAGCCGGACGCTCTCGCCGAGGACCAGATCGCCGAGTACCTCGTCGAGCGCACCCGGAATTCTTCGAGCGGCACCGGCAGCGTGCTCGCGCGCCTGAAACTGCCGCACCACCAGCGCGGCACCGCGGCCATCTCGCTCGTCGAGCGGCAGGTGCTGGTGCTGCGCGAGAAGCACGCCGCACTCGAGCAGAAGCTGCACGAACTGATCGAGAACGGCCGCGCCAACGACGCGATCTGGACCGCATGCACCGGCTGACGCGCCGGCTGCTGCGCGCCCGCGACGCCTCCGGCGTGGTGGCCGCGATCGAGGCCTCGCTGCGCGAGGACTTCGGCGCGTCGCGCTGGGTTCTGGTGCTGACCGACCTGTCGCTGACCGCGCTCGCCGCGCTGCAGAATCCGCACGTGCGCGTCGTGCCGAAGGGCAGCGCGGAGCTGAAGATCTTCGAGACGTTCTTCGAGTCGGGCCGGCCGCGCAGCGGCCAGATCCGCGACACGCAGCGCGACTACCTGTTCGGCGGCGAAGGCACGCACCGTCGGCTCCACGGTGCTGGTTCCGCTCGGCGAGCGCGGCTCGCTCGGCCTGCTCGCGATCGCGAGCCACGACACCGAGCGCTACCTGCCGACCATGAGCACGGACTTCCTGGTCCCGCATCGGCGAAATCCTCACCGAGGCGATCACGGCCCGGGGCGCATGAACGCGGCGCTCGTCAGGCGGCGTCCAACGCTTCCTGCAGAGCCTGCGCAACGAACGGCGGCTGTCGCCGCACACCGCAAGCGCCTACGCGCGCGACCTCGACGCCTTGCTCGCGTACTGCGACGCGCAAGGCCTCGATCGCCTGGACGGGCTCGACGCGCAGCACGTGCGCATGTTCGCCGCGCAGAGCCATCGGCGCGGGCTCGCGCCGCGCAGCGTGCAGCGCCGGCTCTCGGCGGTGCGCAGCCTCTTCCGCTACCTGATCCGCGAAGGCGAGCTGCGCCACGACCCGGCGGCCGACGTGCAGGCGCCGAAGGCGCGCAAGCGCCTGCCGGTCACGCTCGACGCCGACACGATGGCGCGGCTGCTGACGTTCCGCGGCGACGACCGGCTCGGTGTGCGCGACAAGGCGATCATGGAGCTCCTGTATTCCTCCGGGCTGCGCCTCGCGGAGCTGCTCGGGCTCGACCTCGCAGGACCTCGACCTGCGGGACCGCACCGTGCGCGTGCTCGGCAAGGGCGGCAAGACACGCATCGTGCCGGTCGGCAGGGAAGCGACCGAAGCGCTCACGCGCTGGCTGAGCGAGCGCACCGCAATCGCGGGCGTCGGCGAGCTGGCCGTGTTCGTGGGCGTAAGCGGCCGGCGGCTCGGGCCGCGGATCGTCCAGCGCCGGATCGCCCAGTGGGCCCGGCGGCAGGGGCTGCCGGAGCACGTCCACCCGCACATGTTCCGGCATTCGTTCGCCTCGCACCTGCTCGAGTCGTCCGGCGACCTGCGGGCGGTGCAGGAACTGCTCGGGCACGCCAACATCAGCACGACCCAGGTCTACACCCACCTTGATTTCCAGCACCTGGCCCGCATCTACGACGCCACCCACCCGCGCGCGCGCCGCAAGTCCCAAGGTTGACCCACCGATGAGCGATTCCACGAGCGGTTTCGATCCGCACGGCACCACCATCCTCTGCGTGCGCCGCAACGGGCTCGTCGCCATGGGCGGCGACGGCCAGGTGACGCTCGGCAACACCGTCATGAAGGGCAATGCCCGCAAGGTGCGCCGCCTGCACGACGACAAGGTCATCGCCGGATTCGCCGGCGGCACGGCCGATGCGTTCACGCTGTTCGAGCGCTTCGAGGCCAAGCTGCAGCAGTTCGGCAACCTGACGCGCGCCGCGATCGAGCTGGCCAAGGACTGGCGCTCCGATCGCAGCCTGCGCCGCCTCGAGGCGCTGCTGCTGGTCGCCGACGCGACCCACACCGTTCGTGATCTCGGGCAACGGCGACGTGATCGAGCCCGAGCACGACCTGATCGCGGTCGGCTCGGGCGGCCCGTTCGCGCAGGCCGCGGCGCTCGCGCTGCTGCAGAACACCGTCGCTCGACGCGCGCGCGATCGTCGAGAAGGCGCTCGGCATCGCCGCCGACATCTGCATCTACACCAACCGCAACCTGACGATCGAAACCCTGGGGCGCTGAGCGCATGTCGTCCATGACCCCTCGCGAGATCGTCCAGGAACTCGACAAGCACATCGTCGGGCAGGGCGCCGCCAAGCGCGCGGTCGCCATCGCGCTGCGCAACCGCTGGCGGCGCATGCAGGTCGAGGAACGGCTGCGCGCCGAGATCACGCCGAAGAACATCCTGATGATCGGGCCGACCGGCGTCGGCAAGACCGAGATCGCGCGCCGGCTCGCGCGGCTCGCCAACGCGCCGTTCGTCAAGGTCGAGGCGACCAAGTTCACCGAGGTCGGCTACGTCGGCCGCGAGGTCGACTCGATCATCAAGGATCTGGTGGACGTCGCGGTCAAGATGACGCGCGAGCAGGAGATGGAGAAGGTCCGTCACCGCGCGATGGACGCGGCCGAGGAGCGCGTGCTCGACGTGCTGCTGCCGCGGCCGAAGGCGCCGGTCGGCTTCGGCTCGGCCGACGAAGCCGAGCCCGCGCGCGACAACGACACGCGGCAGCGCTTTCGCAAGATGCTGCGCGAAGGCCAGCTCGACGACCGCGAGATCGAGATCGAGCTGCGCGCCACGCCGACGGCGTCGAGATCATGGCGCCGCCGGGCATGGAAGAGCTGTCGCAGCAGCTGCAGGGGATGTTCTCGAACCTGGGCGGCAACCGCACCAGCTCACGGCGGCTGAAGGTGCGCGAGGCGTTCAAGCTGCTCACCGACGAGGAAGCGGCCAAGCTCGTCAACGAGGAGGAGCTGAAGGTCCAGGCGCTGCGCAACGCGGAGCAGAACGGCATCGTGTTCATCGACGAGATCGACAAGATCGCGCGCCGCCAGGAGACGGTCGGCGTCGACGTGTCGCGCGAGGGCGTGCAGCGCGACCTGCTGCCGCTCGTCGAGGGCTGCACGGTCAACACCAAGTACGGCATGGTGAAGACCGATCACATCCTGTTCATCGCGTCGGGCGCGTTCCACATGTCGAAGCCGTCCGACCTGATCCCGGAGCTGCAGGGCCGCCTGCCGATCCGCGTCGAACTCGAGGCGCTGAAGGTCGAGGAGTTCGTGCGCATCCTCACCGAGCCGGACGCATCGCTCTGCACGCAGTACGCCGCGCTGCTCGCGACCGAGGGCGTGAATCTGCGCTTCGACCCGGACGGCGTGCGGCGGATCGCCGAGGTCGCCTTCGACGTCAACGAGCGCACCGAGAACATCGGCGCGCGCCGGCTGCACACGGTGATGGAGCGGCTGCTCGAGACGATTTCGTTCGAGGCCTCGGATCGATCCGGGGCGCAGTTCGTCATCGACGCGGACCACGTGAATCGCAGCGTCGGCGAGCTGGCGCGCGACGAGGACCTCGCGCGGTACATCCTGTGACGCCCGCCGACCCGCACCCGACGGAGATCAAGCTGCGCAAGCGGTCGCGGCTGCTCGAAGTCACGTTCGACGACGGCCGGCGCTTCGAGCTGCCGTTCGAGTACCTGCGGGTGTATTCGCCCTCGGCCGAAGTGCGCGGACACGGTCCGGGCCAGGAGACGCTGCAGCTCGGCAAGCACGGGGTGGGGATCCGCTCGGTCGACCCGATCGGCAATTACGCCGTCCGGCTGGTGTTCGACGACGGCCACGATTCCGGCCTCTACACCTGGGCCTGGCTGTACGAGCTCGGCGCCACCCACGCCGAAAAATGGCCCCAGTACCTCGCCCGCCTCGCCAAGCTCGGCATCCCCTACCCCACGCAGTTGCCGTAAGAGGTGCCGGGTTTGACTTACTTGACGTATTGGCACATGCCAATACGTCACGTATGAGGTGCCGGGTTTGACTTACTTGACGTATTGGCACGCATGCCAATACGTCAAGTAAGTCAAACCCGGCACCTGGGGTAGAATTGCGGTTCGCATGAACGAAACTGCCCCAAAGAAGCCGGCCGCGACCGGCGCCGGCACGTCGGTCGACTTCGGCTACACCGAGGTGCCGCGCGAGCAGAAATCGAAGCTGGTCCGCGAGGTGTTCGACTCGGTCGCGACCAAGTACGACCTGATGAACGACCTGATGTCGGCCGGGGTCCATCGCCTCTGGAAGCGTTACACGCTCGGGCAGACGGGCCTGCGCCCGGGACAGACGGCGCTCGACGTGGCCGGCGGCACCGGCGACCTGTCCGCGGGCATGGCGGAGCAGGTCGGCGGACACGGGCCTCGTCGTGCTCTCCGACATCAACCAGTCGATGCTGGCCGTCGGCCGCGACCGCCTGCTCGATCGCGGCCTGCTGCGCAACGTGCGCTTCTCGCTGGCGAACGCCGAGTGCCTGCCGTTCGCCGACGAATCGTTCGACTGCGTGACCATCGGCTTCGGTCTGCGCAACGTCACCGACAAGCCGGCCGCGATCGCCTCGATGCGCCGCGTGCTGAAGCCGGGCGGCCGGCTGCTGATCCTCGAGTTCTCGAAACCGGTCGTTCCCGGCCTGAAGCCCGTCTACGACCTGTATTCTTTCAGCGTGCTGCCGTGGCTCGGCGCACGCATCGCGAGCGACGCGGGCAGCTACCGCTACCTCGCGGAGTCGATCCGCCGCTTCCCCGACCAGGCAACGCTGCGCACGATGATGCAGGACCTCGGCCTCGAGGACTGCAGCTACCACAACCTGAGCGGCGGCATCGTCGCGCTGCACAAGGGCTTCCGGTACTGACGCCGACTGGCTGGAAGCACGCATGATCCTCGACCGACTCGAAGCCGCCCTGAACCGCAGTCTTGCCGAATCGCGCAAGGCGAAGTCGCTCGCGCGCCAGCTCGACGGCAAGGTGATGTCGATCGTCGCGCAAGGGACGCCGCTCGCGATCCACTTCAAGGTGCACGAAGGCCGCTTCGCGTTGAGCGCGCGCCACGAGGGCGCGGCCGACGCCACACTGGCAGGCTCGCCGCTCTCGCTGCTCGCGCTCGCGGGCCCGGCAGCCGAGAACAGCCTGCGCGGCGGCAGCGTCCGCATCGAAGGCGACGCGGAGGTCGCGCAGAAATTCCGCGACCTGCTGCAGCAAGCGCGGCCGGACTTCGAGGAAGAGCTGTCGCGGGTGATCGGCGACGTCGCGGCGCGCCAGGTCGCGCAGGCCGCGCGCGGATTCCTCGACTGGGGCCGCAAGGCGTCCGGTGCGTTCGCGACCAACGTCGCGGAGTACCTGCAGGAGGAAGGGCGAGACGTGCCGGTCCGCGTCGAGATCGATGAGTTCCTCGAGTCCGTGGACGACCTGCGCGAATCGGCCGACCGCCTCGAGGCACGGATCGCGCGCCTCGAAACGCAGCGCCGCTGAGCCGCCGGCGACCCACCCCGATTTCACCGCGACCGCCCCAACCATGAACCTGCGCAGCGCCGCCCGACTCCTGCAGATCCAGCGCGTGCTCGTCCGCCACGGGCTCGACGAGATCATCCTCGACACGCATCTGTTGCGCCCGCTGCGCTACCTCTTCTATCTCTCGCCGGCGACGTGGTTCGAGCGCCGCAAGGGCGGCTCGCGCGAGGAACGGATCCGCCTCGCGCTCGAGGAACTCGGCCCGATCTTCGTGAAGTTCGGCCAGGCGCTGTCGACGCGGCGCGACATGCTCTCGACGGAGCTGGCCGACGAGCTCGCGAAGCTGCAGGACCGCGTGCCGCCGTTCCCGGGCGCCGAGGCGCGCGCAATCGCCGAGCAGGCCTACGGCCGGCCGCTCACCGACGTCTTCGAGCAGTTCGACGAGAACCCGCTCGCCGCCGCCTCGATCGCGCAGGTGCACACCGCGCGGCTGCGCACCGGCGAGGAAGTCGTCGTCAAGATCGTCCGCCCCGGCGTGCGCGAGCGGATCGAGCGCGATCTCGAGGTGATGTACGTCGTCGCGCGCCTCGCGCAACGCTACGCGCGCGACGGCTATCGCCTGCGCCCGGTCGAGGTGGTGCGGGAGTACGAGAAGACCATCCTCGACGAACTCGACCTGATGCGCGAGGCCGCCAACGCGGCGCAGCTGAAGCGCAATTTCGAGGGCTCCGACCTGCTGTACGTTCCCGCGGTGCACTGGGACTACTGCCGCCCGAACGTGATGGTGATGGAACGCATCCACGGCGTGCTGGTCAGCGACATGGCGGAATTGCGCGCGCGCGGCACCAACATCCAGCGCCTTGCCGAGAACGGGGTCGAGATCTTCTTCACGCAGGTGTTCCGCCACAATTTCTTCCATGCGGACATGCACCCGGGCAACATCTTCGTGCAGACGGACGACCCGGAGAACCCGCGCTATGCCGCGGTCGATTTCGGCATCGTCGGCTCGCTCGACGCGCGCGACCAGCACTACCTCGCCGAGAACTTCATCGCGTTCTTCGACCACGACTACAACCGCGTCGCCCGGCTGCACATCGACTCCGGCTGGGTGCCGTCGCACGTGCGCGTCGACGAGCTCGAGGCCGCCGTGCGCACCGTGTGCGAGCCGATCTTCAACAAGCCGCTTGTCGGAGATCTCGTTCGGCCAGGTGCTGGTGCGCGTGTTCGAGACCGCGCGGCGCTTCGACATGCAGGTGCAGCCGCAGCTGATCCTGCTGCAGAAGACGCTGCTGCAGATCGAAGGACTCGGCCGCATGCTCTATCCGCAGCTCGACCTGTGGAAGACCGCGCAGCCGATCCTGAAGGAATGGGGCGCGGAGCGGCTGAGCGGCCGCACGCTGGCGCAGCAGCTGCGCCGCCAGCTGCCGGATCTGAGCGAGTCGCTGCGCATGCTGCCGCAGGTGATCCAGCAGTTCGTGCAGCAGGCGTCGGAAGGCCGGTTCCGCATCACCGTCGAGCAGACCGGCATCGAGTCTTTGCGCCGCGAGATCCGGGCGAGCGCGCGCCGGCGCGACGCGACCATCGTCGGTTCGGTCACGCTGCTGGGCGGCGTGGTGTGGCTTGCGATCGGCCCGGCCTGGTTGCCGGGCCTGGTGCTCGTCGCCGCCGGCCTGGCGGTGGTGGCGCTCGCGCGGCGCTGAGCGCCCTCACCCGGCTTGCGCCGACCTCTCCCGCAAGCGGGAGAGGTGTCTGCTCTGCTATCCGTTGCCGACGTCGATCCACGTCGCGCGCGCACGCGCGCACAACTCCCCGTCCTCGTCGAAGATGGCCGTGCCGGCGTAATGCTTGCGGCCGTCGTCGCCGATCTTCCAGCCGACGACCGTGCAGGACTCTCCGACGTGCACGCGGCGGTCGACGTGTGCCTGCATCTCGCCAAGCAGCAGCATCCGCCGGCCCGGCGTGATGGCGAAATAGCCGGGGCAGTCGAGTGCGGCCCAGTGGAATTCCGCCGCGACCTTGCCGTCGCCGGCGTCGAGCGAATCGGCGGGCAGCCAGGGCGCCGCAACGAGGCCGCTCTCCAGCTGGCCCGGGAAGATCCGCAGGCCGTCGCCGCGGCGGCGATGCGGTCCGCAGACGAAGCAATCCGCGAAATAGTGCTCGCGGAATCCCGCGTAGTGCTGCGAGGCCCAGACGGCGGTGACGTATTCCGGTGGCGGCGGCACATCGAGCTGCAATCGGGCCGGTGTCCCGGTTGCGATCAGCTGCTCGCCTGCGTGCAACCGGCAGACGCCCGTCGCACCGTCCTGCTCGATGCGACAGCGTCGCGTCGAGCGGCGGCGGGGCCGCGAGGCGCACGCGCATGTCGAGCCCGGCCGCCACGGCCAGCGCGCCGCAGACGTAACCGCCGTTGCCGGAGTCGGGGGGGCCGTTGAAGCGTCGCGCGACGGTGATCGATCTCATGCGTCCCCGCCGCCGGCGTGGGCGGCCCCGCAGTTCCAGCACAACGCGAACTGACCTTCGATCGACTCGCCGCAGCCGCTGCAACGCCAGGCGGCCGAGTCCGGGCGCGCGTGCAGCACTTCGTCGACCAGCGCCTTCGCCTTCAGCAGGTGACCGGCCTCGACGACCCACAGCTCCGCCCAGCATTCGAGGAACGGGATCTCGCCCACCACGCCGCCGAGCCGGTCGTTGCGCACCACGCAGGCGATGCCGGCCGTCTCGAGAACGTTGCGCAGGTGCGCGATCTCGACGATCGATTCCGACGTGTGGACCTTGCGCAAGGCTCAGCCTCTCCGGTAGCGATCCATTTCGTGGCGCGTGAACGGGATCGACCCCCCGGTCAGCGCGACGACGACGCATGAGTTCGAGTCTGCGTTCGGCATGACACCTCGCGGGCCGGGCGGCTAGCATGCGCGTATGACCCCGCCCCGGACCCTTACCATACTGTCGCAGCGCTTCCCCGCAAAGCGCGTCTTCATCACCGGCGCCGGCAGCGGCCTCGGCCGCGCCATGGCGCTCGAGTTCGCCGCGGCCGGCTGGCGGCTCGGCATCGTCGACATCGCGGCGGACAGGTTGGCCACCGTCTCCGCGGAACTGCTGTCGGCGGGCGCGGCCGCGGTGCGGACCTACGCGGGCGACGTCGCTTCCGAGACGTTCGTGTCGTCGGCCATTTCCGACTTCGCGGCGGGTCACTCCGGGCTCGACGTGCTGGTGAACAACGCGGGCGTGGCGGTGGCGGGCGCGGTCGAAGCGACCCCGGTCGCGGACTGGCGCTGGATCGTCGACATCAACCTGCTGGGTGTCGTGTGGGGCTGCCGGGCCGGCCTGCCGGTGATGCGCCGCCAGGGTTCCGGCCTGGTCCTGAACGTCGCAAGCTCGGCCGGGTTTGCCGCGGCGCCCCAGATGGCCGCCTACAACGTCACCAAGGCCGGCGTGATCTCGTTGAGCGAGACGCTCGCCGCCGAACTGGCCGGCAGCGGCGTCGGCATTGCGTGCGCGATGCCGGGATTCTTCCGCACGCACCTGCTCGACACGATGCGCGCGCCGGGCGACGAGCGGTCGATGGCCCGCAGCCTGATGGACAACTCGGGACACGACCCGGCCGAGGCCGCGCAGGCGATCCTGGCGGCGGCCGCCCGGGGCGATCTCTACATCGTCTGGCCGCGAGAGTACCGGTTGCTCTGGCGCCTGAAGCGCTACTTCCCGCTGTGGTTCCTGAGGCGCGTACAGGGCTTCCGGGACGCGCAACTCAAGCGAGCGGCGAGTCCACCGCGAGCATGAAGCGGGTGTAGATTTCGGGCAGGCGATCGAGCACGACTTCCTTGCCGAGCAGGTCGCTCGCGGCGATCGCACGGCGCAGCACGGGCAGCGACAGTTCCTCGGTCGCGCGTCGCGCCACCGGGCCGTAACTGATGTGCCACGGCTCGATGCCGGCGCCGCCGCGATCCGATGCGTACGGCCGATGGAAGCCGTAGCGGTGCATGTTCCGGTCCAGCCACAGCGACAGCTTGCCGAAGACGCCGTCCGGCGCGTACTCCGACGGCAGCAGCTGCACCTGGTACCCGTCGGGCATCGCGGCCGCGTCGATCACGTCGAGGTCGGAACCCCAGTGATGGCGGCTGCCGCCCGGGACCGCCGACCAGCACAGGATGGCGTCCACGCGTTGCGCGTCGGAGAGCTGTGCCGCATCGAGCTGCGCACCGGCGCGATCGTACAGCGGGCGCTCGCCCCGCCACTTGCGGTTCCACAGCAGCAGCTGCCGCTCGAAGTCGCGGAAACTCGAGACCGGGCGCAGGTCGATGCCGGCGCCGGCCGCGTCGTCGCGCATCGGGAGGAACGACGCGACCACCTCGTAGTGCAGCGAACAGCGCGGCTCGTCGAGGTCGACGATGTGCGTGCGGGCGCGGCCGGTGAGTTCGAGTTCGTTCATGGGCGTGAGGCGTTTACGGGGCGCAAGGATACCGGAGCCGTCGCCGACCGGCAGCGCGGCGTGGGCGAAAACTGTCGGAAAAATTTCCACATTTGCCCCGGGGCTAGCCGCCGTTGGCCCGCCCCCGGCGCCCGGCGTATGATCGGGATGCCAGCTTCACGGACAGAACAACAACAAGGGACGCGGCCGGGGGGACGGCTCGCAGGGGACCTGCAACAAGATGGGCGCATTTCGTCTGCGGCATCGCTACCTGATCGTGCTGGGGTCGCTCGGCGCGCTGCTCACCGTCGTCGTGGCCGTCGTCACGTTGCTCGGCGGCAGCTACGAGCAGCGCCAGGTCCTGTCCATCCTCGATGGATTGCGCACCGGCGCCGGGCCCGGAACCGTCGAGGCGCTGGGCCGCGCGCAGGACCTGCTGCTCGAGCGCATCCGCGAATCGCACGCCGGCCGCATGTGGTTCGTGCTGGTCGCCGGACCAGCCCTGACGGCGCTCGTCGCCTGGATCGTCACCCTGAAGATCCGCCGCATCGATGCCGCGGTGGACGCCCTGGTCGCGAGCTCCGAGCGCATCGGCCACGGTTCCTACGCCGAACCCGTGCCGCGCAGCGGTGTCGACGAGGTGGCGCCGCTCGAGAGCTCGCTGGAACGGATGCGACTCGCGCTCACCGACACGACGATTTCGCGCGACTACCTCAGCCTGCTGCTGAACAGCATGAGCGACGCCGTGCTCGTCACTTCCCCCCGCGGGCGCGTGCGCACCGCGAACCTCGCCGCGGCACGCCTGCTCGGGTACGAACCGGATCAACTGCTCGGGCTCGAGTTCGAATTGCTGATCGCCGAGGAGCACCAGAATGCGTTCAACGTTGCGAAGGTGATCGCCGAACCCGGCGAAACGGTCGTGCAGACGGCGCGCGGCCAGACGATCCCGGTGTCGGTCAACGCCTCCCTGATCTCGAGCGAGGATGCAACCTTCCAGGGCCATATCTTCGTCATGCGCGACATCACCGAGCGCAAGCGCGCGGAGCGGCGCATCCGCTACCTCGCCCGCTTCGACACACTCACCAAGATGCCGAACCGGATGCAGTTCCAGCACCTGCTGCACCAGGCGATCACCCGCACCACGCAGGCAGTCCCGCGGGCTCGTGCTGCTGTACGTGGACATCGACAACTTCAAGGAAGTGAACGACACGTTCGGCCACGCCGCCGGGCGACCGCGTGCTCGAGACCGTCAGCGAGCGCCTGGCGCGCGTCGCTGCCGAAGGAAACCGTGGTCGGCCGCCTCGCGGGCGACGAGTTCGCGATCTTCGCCGAGAGCCTCGGACGGCGAGCAGGCGAGGCACGACCAGGCGGGCGCGCTCGCGCGGCTCGCGCTGCACGAGATCTCGCGGCCGCTGCACGTCGGCGAGCACGAGATCGAGGTCACCGCCAGCATCGGCGTCGCGCTCTGCCCGGAGCACGCGCGACAACGTCATCGACCTGATCCGCAATGCGGACGCGGCGATGTACCACGCCAAGCGCGCCGGCCGCAGCTGCCACGTCTTCTACTCGCCCGACATGAACGCCGCGGCCGTCGAGCGCCTGCTGCTCAAGAGCAAGCTGCGCCGCGCGCTCGATCGCGACGAGTTCGTCGTTCGCTACCAGCCCAAGGTGGAGCTCGACAGCGGGCTGGTGGTCGGCGCCGAAGCGTTGCTGCGCTGGCGGCTGCCGGGCCACGGCGAGATCGCGCCGTCGCAGTTCATTCCGCTCGCCGAGGAATCGCGGCTGATCCTCGACATCGGCGCCTGGGTGCTGAACCAGGTCTGCGGCGACTACGCCTCGTGGCAGCAGCGTGTGACGGACCCGGGCCGCATCGCGATCAACCTGTCGTTGAAGGAGCTGAGCCAGGCGAGCTTCATCCCGCGCTGCCGCTCGGTGTTCGAAAAGCACGGCGTGCGCCCGGCCTGCGTCGAGCTCGAGATCACGGAGACGACGCTGATGATGGACGCCGAGCGGACGCTGCCGCTGCTCGACGAGCTGCGCTCGATGGGCGTGCACCTGTCGATCGACGACTTCGGCACGGGCTACTCGAGCCTGAGCGCGCTGCAGCAGTTCCCGATCGGCACGCTCAAGATCGACCGCTCGTTCGTGCACCAATGCGGCGACCGACCCCGACGACGCGACCATCGTGCGCACGATCATCGAGATGGGCCGCAGCCTCGGCCTGCAGGTGCTGGCCGAGGGCATCGAGACCGATGAACAGCGGCGCTTCCTGCGCCAGAGCGGCTGCCAGTTCGGCCAGGGCCGGCTGTTCGGCGAGCCGATCACGTCGGCGGAATTCCTGGAGATGATGGTGCGCCAGGCGACCGGCCAGCATCCGGTGCTGCGCCAGCCCGCCTGAATCCAGCAGTCGGTCCGGGGAGAAAAAAGGAGGGCGAAACAGGGTTCCGCCCAAGCGGGGGTATGCACGATCAAGACTAGCCAAGCCGGCCCTGAACCGTCAACATTACGTTTAGCCTCTGGCTATACAAAAGATTTACAACCGCTCCCCGACCGGTACGATTCCGCCGATGTATTCCATCAAGGCCGTCTCGCAAGCCACGGGCCTCAGCGTCGAGACGCTGCGCGCCTGGGAACGGCGTTACGGCATCGTGGCACCCGAGCGCGACGAACTCGGCCGGCGCGTGTATCGGCCCGAGGACGTGCTGCGCCTGCGGCGCCTGCGGGAAGCCACGGACCAGGGCCACCCGATCGGCCGGCTGGCGCCGCTCGGCGACCTGCAACTGGCGAGCCTGCTCGAAGGCTCGGCCAACACGCCGCTGCAGGCCACCTGCAATGCGTTCGTCGAACGCATCCTCGAAGCGGCGCAGCGGTTCCGCGCCGCCGAGTGCGAGCAGGCGCTGACGCTCGCGATCGCACTGCTGCCGCCGCAGCAGCTGGCGCGGGACGTGTTGAAGCCGCTGCTGCAGGAAGTCGGCGATCGCTGGCACCGCGGCGAGTTCACGATCGCGCAGGAGCGCATGGTGTCGTCGTCGGTCCGCAAGCACGTGTCGCTGGTGCTCGACACCTACGATCGTTGCGCCCACCGGCCCGCAATGGTCTTCGCGACGCTGCCGGGCGAGCGCCACGAACTCGGACTGCTGATGTCCGCGATGCTCTGCGCCAGCCAGGGTTACAAGGTGCACTACCTCGGCCCCGACCTGCCGCCGCAGGAGATCGCGCAGTTCGCCCGCGAAGTGGCTGCGATTGCGGTCGCGATCAGCATCGTGCTGCTCGACTCCGTCGCGGGCGTGCCGGCGCAGCTCGAAGTCCTCTCGCGCAGCCTCGGCGGCAACGTGCCGATCTGGCTCGGCGGCGCCGCCACCCGCGCGCTGCCGCGCGGCGACCTGCCGGCGTCGTGCATCGTGGTACAGGACCAGACCGACCTGGAGCAGCGGCTCGAGATGCTCGCGGCCTGAACGCTGCGGCCCCTAGCGCGCGATCGACTCGCTCCCCGCGCGTATCCGCGCCACAGTCTCGCTGACGGCGGCCTGCGTCGCCTGCTGGAACGCGGCGATCAGCGCTTCGCGCCGGTTCGCGGCGGCAACCGTCGTGTTCTCCACCAGGAAGCTTGCGACGCGGGTGCCTGCACGGGCGTCGACGAGCGTGACCTGCCACTGCACTCGCACCTTGGGCAGCGCGTCTTCCGTCGCGTAGAACGCCGCGAATTCCCTCAGCTCGACGTCCAGCAGGAACTCCGCCGGCACGCGGCTCGGGGCGGCGACCGCCGTGGCGAACCGGCCGTCGGCGACCAGCGCCTCGACCAGCAACTGCTGCAGCATCTGCGGCGCGGGATCCGACCAGCGCACGCCCGCGAAGTAGTCGAATCCGCTGCCGCCGCGCACGACCGCGATCCGCTCGGTGTCGAGCGACGACGCGGCGCGCGGCCGCGTGACGGCGAGAGCGGCCGGCAGGGAGGCGCCCGCCGAGGACCCCGGAGCGCCCGCGATGCGATACACCTGCGGCGGGTCGCCGTGCGTGCCGAGCAGACCGCCCGAGCAGCCGGCCACGGCCAGCGCAAGCGCGAACATCGCGAGTGGTCGCGTCACGGTGCTATCTCCACTCCGCTCTCGCGCGGCTCGCGCAGGATCACCGACGGATTCTCGCGCAGCTCCCGCGCCAGCGCGCGGACTTCGGCGCTGGCGTCGCGCGCGTCGATCACCAGTTGCTGCAGTTCCGCCACGCCGCTGCCCGAGAACTGCTTCAGGGTCGGCTCGTTGCCGGCGACGATACGATCGAGGCTGTCGGCAGTCCTCGACAGCTTGTCGGACGCACTGCGCGCGCTTGCGAGCGCGCCCTGCAGTTCCGGCTGCGCTCGGTCCACGGTCTGCCGCAGGCTGGTCACGAGGCCCGCCGTGTCGGCCGCGGCCCGGCGCAGGTCCGTCGCCAGCGCCTTTGCCTGGCTCAACGCTTCGGGCAGGTCGGCGGAGGCCTGCTGCAGGTTCACGAGCGTGTCGCCGACGGATCGCAGGTTTTCGTCCCCCAGCACACGCTGCAGGCGGTCCAGCACGTCGGCGGCGCGGGCGACCAGTTCCGGCAGGCTCTCGACGAACGCCTCGATGTCGCCTTTGCGCGAAATGATGATCGGGTACTGCTCGCCTTTCAGCATCGGCTGCTGGGCCGCGCCCCTCCCGTAGTCGAGCTGCAGGTCGATGAACAGCAGGCCGGTGAGGCCGAGCAGGCCCGAGCCTTGCGCGCGTGGCCCCGGAGATCGGCGCCGTCGAATCGATCTCGGCCACGACCTTGACCTGGCCCGGGTTGCGCCTGTCCACCGACAGGCTTTCGACGCGACCCACGTCGACGCCGAGGTAGCGCACGGGGCTCGCGCGTGCGAGGCCGCTCACCGAGCCCCTGAAGTAGATTTCGTAGTTGGCGTATTCCCGGTGATCGCCGCGGCCGGAATACCACCACACGAACAGGAAGGCGGCCGCCACCGCCAGCAGCGCGAACAGCCCCACGGCGGCGTATTTCGCGTCACGTTCCAATGCCGCTCCCGATCGACGCGACCACCGACCGGCCGCGCTTGCCCTGGAAGTACTCGCGGATCCACGGGTGTTCGTTGGAAACGATGCCGGCGACGGTGTCCACGATCACGTTGCGGTCGACGAGCACCGCGACACGGTCGCATGTCCGCGCGAGGGTGTCCAGATCGTGCGTCACCATGACGACGGTGAGTTGCAGGGACTCGCGCAGGTACAGGACCAGCTCGTCGAAGGCCGACGCGGCGATGGGATCGAGCCCGGCGGTGGGCTCGTCGAGGAACAGCAGCGGCGGGTCGAGCGCGAGCGCGCGGGCGAGCGCGACGCGCTTCACCATGCCGCCCGAGAGCTGCGCCGGATACTTGTCGGCCGCATCGAGCGGCAGCCCCACCATGCGCAGCCGCAGCTCGACGAGTTGTGCGAGCGACTCCGCGGCGAGATCGAACGCCTCGATCACGGGCAGGGATACGTTTTCCGCCACCGTGAGCGAGGAAAAAAGCGCGCCGCGCTGGAACGAGACGCCGTAGCGCCGCTTGACCTCCCGCAGCTCCTGCTCCGGCAGCCGCGTAATGTCACGCCCTTCGATCTCGACCGTCCCGGCGTCCGGCCGGCGCAGGCCGAGCATCGTCCTCAACAGCACGGTCTTGCCGCTGCCCGACCCCCCGACGATGCCGAACACCTCGCCACGGCGCACGTCGAGGCTGACGCCGTCGTGCACCACCTGTGAACCGAAGCGGTTGACGACGTCGCGCACGGAGATGACGGGTTGCGGCTCCACCTTGCGCCTCAGAAGTCGATCTCGAGGTAGAACACGGCAAACATCGCGTCGGCGAAGATGACCACGAAGATCGACTGCACGACGGCGACGGTGGTCAGCCGGCCGAGCTCGCGCGACGACTCGCGCACCTGCAGCCCGCGCAACGTGCCGGTGAGACCGATCAGCAGCCCGAACACCGGCGCCTTGATGAGGCCCGCCCAGAACGTGGTCCGACCGACCGCCTCGTCGAGGCGCGTGAAGAACTGCGGCCAGGGCAGGTCCGTGAGGTAGTGCGTGAGCATGCCGCCGCCCGCGAGACCCATGAAGTCCGCGACGATCGTCAGCAGCGGCAACGAGATCATCAGGCCGAGCACGCGGGGCAGCACCAGCACCTCGTACGGGTCGAGGCCCATCGACTCGAGCGCGTCGACTTCGTCGTTCAGCCGCATGACGCCGATCTCGGCCGCGTAGGCGCTGCCGGTGCGGCCGGCCACCATGATGGCCGTCAGCAGCACGCCGAGCTCGCGCAGCACGCCGATCGCGACGAGGTCGACCGTGTAGATCTCGGCGCCGAACGGCCGCAGCTGCTGCGCACCGATGTACGCGGAAATGACGGCGATCAGGAACGCGATCATCGCGACGACCGGAATCGCCTGCACGCCGGTTTCGTAGGCGTGTCGCACGACCGCGGGAATGCGCATGCTGCGCAGACTGGTCCAGTCGAACGCGGCCGTCAGGATCACGCGGCCACCGAACGCCACCTCGCCGGCCCAGCTGCGCATGCGGGCCTCGATGGCCTTGCCGAGCGCGACGAGCGGCGCGTCCATGGCGCTCGTCGCCGCCGCGGCCGAATCAGCGTCCCGGGCTTTTGCGACCAGATCGTCGAGGAAGCGAAAATGCTCCGGTTGCTCGCCCTCGAACGTCACGGACGCGCCCGCGGCGCTCGCTTCGACGAGCGCCCGGCGAAGCAGCCACGACGGGCCGATGTCGAACTCGTCTGCCGAAGTGAGATCGAGCGTGAGGCTCCGGCCCGGCGCCGCGCGAATTTCGGCGAGCGCCCGCTCGAGCACGGGCGCGTCGGCCATGCGGCAGTCGCCGATGAGCCTCAGTCTGCGTTCATCGGGGTCGTAGTGCGCCCGCAATACCATTGGCCTCGACACCCATTGCGGACTTTCCAGGGGCCGCCATCGCCATGCGCGGATGCTAGCATCGACTATCGCGGACGGTGAGGGACAATGCCCGGCGACTTTCTCTCCCAGATCCTGATCCTGCTGGCCGCCTCGCTGCTGGTGCTCAGCCTCGTGCGGCGCTTCGCGCTGCCGCCCATCCTCGGTTACCTCGTCGTCGGCATGGTGCTCGGCCCGCATGCGCTCGGGCTCGCGACGAACGACGAGGCCGTGCGGCTGCTGGCCGAAATCGGCGTCGTGTTCCTGGTGTTCACGCTCGGCCTCGAGTTCTCGTTCGCGCGCATGGTCGCGATGAAGTCCGAAGTGCTCGGCGTCGGCGGCCTGCAGATGCTGCTGACAACCGCGGCGTTCGCCAGCATCGCCTGGGCGTTCGGCATCGGCCTCGCACCGGCCATCGTGATCGGCGGCGCGCTCGCGATGTCGTCGACGGCGATCGTGCTGCGCCAGCTCGGCGACCAGCTGGAAATCAACCGCGCACACGCGCGGCTCGCCGTCGGCATCCTGTTGTTCCAGGACCTCGCGTTCGCGCCTTTCCTCGCGCTCGCCACGTCGATCAGCGAAGGCGACGCGGCGTTGAGCCCGGCGTGGTTGCTCGGCATGGTGGGCCGCGCCATCCTGGCGCTGCTGGTCGTGCTGCTGGTCGGCCGCTGGCTGCTGCGACCGCTGTTCCACGAAATCGCGCGCCACCGCAGCACCGAGACGTTCACGCTCACCGTGCTGTTCGTGGTCCTGGGCGGCGCATGGGCCACGCACGCCCTCGGCCTGTCGATGGCACTCGGCGCGTTCCTCGCCGGCATGCTGCTGGCCGAGACCGAATTCCGCCACGAGACCGAGGCCGTCATCAAGCCGTTCCAGGACATCCTGCTCGGGCTGTTCTTCGTGTCGGTCGGCATGCTGCTCGACCTCGGCGCGCTGCTCGCGCAGCTGCCGCTGGTGCTGCTGATCCTGGCCGGCCTGCTGGTGCTGAAGACGGTGATCGTGGCGCTGATCGTGCGGCAGGTCGTGCCGAACGCGCGCAAGGCGCTGCGAACGGGCCTCGTGGTCAGCATGGGCGGTGAGCTCGGTTTCGCACTGCTCACGCTGCTGCTGAAGGGCAACGCCATCTCCGCGTCGGTCGTGCAGGCGTTGCTCACGGCGGTGACGCTCAGCATGCTCGCCGGGCCGCTGATCGTCCGCTACAACAGCCGCATCGCCGACCGGTTGCTGCGGCGGGAGACGGTGGCGTCGTCGGAAGTGGCGCTCGAGAACGCCGCCACGCGCGAACTCGCGCGGCGCGAGCACGTGATCGTCTGCGGGTTCGGCCGCGTGGGCCAGAACCTCGCGCGGGTGCTCGAGCGCAGCGGCTTCGAGTTCATCGCGCTCGACCTCGATCCGCACCGCGTGCGCGACGCCCGTCAGGCCGGCGATCCCGTGGTCTACGGCGACGCGACGCACGTCGAAGTGCTGCGAGCGCTCGGGCTCGAGCACGCGAGCGTGGTCGTAATCTCGTTCAGCGACCCCCCGACCGCGCTCAGGATCGTGCGTGCGGTGCGTCGCCTGCGCGAGGACGTGCCGATCCTGGTGCGCACCGAAGACGATTCGAGGCTCGATGCACTGCAGTCCGCCGGCGCGACCGAGGTGGTGCCGGAGATCTTCGAGACCAGCCTGTCGCTGGTCTCGCACGTGCTGCTGTACCTGAAGGTGCCGCCCCGCGACGTGCTCGAGACGACCGACCGGATCCGCGAGGACCGTTACACGATCCTGCGCAGCGTGTTCCGGCGGCACGGCGCCCCCACGCTCGACGACAGCCACAGCCACCGCCAGCAATTGCGCACGGTGGTGCTGCCGCCGGGCGCACACGCGGTCGAGCTCACGCTGCGCGACCTCGGACTCGATGGCGGCGACATCGTGGTGACGGCGATCCGCCGCGAAGGCATCACCGGGCGCGATCCGGACCCGGACACGCGCCTGCGGGAAGGCGACGTGCTGGTGCTGTGGGGCACGCCGGAAGGGCTCCAGCAGGTGGAGAGCCGCCTGCTGATGGGTTAGGACAGCCCCGCGACTAGGGCAGGATCGTCGTCAACAGGTAGACGGCGAAGATCACGAGGTGCACCGCGCCCTGCAGCACCGTCGTCCGGCCGGTCGACAGCGAGAGCGTCGACACGAGCAGCGACAGCGCCAGCAGCACCGTCGATTTGGCATCGAGACCGAGCACCAGGTTCCAGCCCGCCAGCACGGTGACGATCGCTACGGCCGGAATCGTCAGCGAAATCGACGCCAGCGCGGAGCCTAGCGCGAGGTTGAGGCTGCTCTGCAGTCGGTTGGCCCGCGCGGCGCGCAGTGCCGCCAGACCCTCCGGCATCAGCACCAGCGCCGCGATGACGACGCCGACCAGCGCTGCGGGCGCGCCGGCGGCGGCCACGGCCGCTTCGAGCGTCGGTGCGATCGACTTGGCCAGCAGCACGACGGCCACCAGCGACAACAGCAGCAGCACGGCGCTCACGGCGGTGGTGCGGCCGCTCGGTTGCGGCGCATGCGTGTCGGCATCCTTCGCAAGATCGCCTTCCGGCAGGAAGTAGTCGCGATGCCGGACGGTCTGCACCCGCACGAACGTGGCATAGAGCACCAGCGACACGACTGCGACGGAGATCAGCTGCGCGGTCGAGTAGTAGGGACCGGCCACGCTGGTGGTGTAGTTCGGCAGGATCAGCGTCAGCACCGAAAGCGCGGCGAGCACGGCCAGCGACGAACTGACCCCGCGCATGTCGAACGACTGCTCGTGGTGGCGCAGGCCTCCGGCCAGCAGGCACAGGCCCACGATGCCGTTCACGATGATCATGATCGCGGCGAAGATCGTGTCGCGTGCGAGCGCCTCGGTCGCCTGGCCTCCGGTGATCATCAGCGAGACGATGAGCGCCACCTCGATGATCGTCACCGCGAGTGCGAGCACCAGCGAGCCGAATGGCTCGCCCACCTTGTGCGCAATCACTTCGGCGTGGTGCACCGCCGCCAGCACGCAACCGGCGAGCGCGAGGGCGAGCACGAACACGAATGCCCCGCCCCGGCCCGCTCCCAGCAGCGCCACGCAGCCGGCCAGCGGAGCAATCCAGGTCCAGGCCGGAATCCGGACCGCGGACAAGGTCAGCGAACCGCCTGCACGGTGACCTTGGCACGGGACCTGGCAGGCTGGTCGACGCGGCTCTTGTGCATGTCGGCTCCTCGGCGCCGCGGAAGGCATGCGCGGGTCATAGCCTACCGAATCAAGTCATTGACGCACTTATGGTTTATATATGACTGTATAGTCTTTGACATTCTGTCAATGAAAAGGCAGCATACGCCCATGTCCTACATCGCCGAGCGCCGCCAGGAAGAACGCGACCGCCGTCGGGCCGAGATCGTCGACGCGGCCGAGGCGCTTTATGCGGAAAGCGGCTGGGACGCCATCACGATGGATCAGGTCGCGCGCAAGGCCCGCCTCAGCCGGGCGCTGCTGTACGTCTACTTCCACGACAAGGGCGACCTGCACTTCGCGCTGGTCGAACGCTCACTCGAAGAGCTCCGGCGGCGCTTCGAAATCGCGCGGCAGGGCCACGCCCGCGGCATCGACGAGGTCGAGGCCATCGGCCACGCCTACCTCGCGTTCTCGCGCGAGCTGCCGCACTACTTCGACGCGTGCGCGCGCTTCCAGGCGCACCAGCGCGAAGGCGCCGACGTGCCGGTGAACGAACTGGCCTGCATGCAGACCGGTCACCGCGTGCACGAGGTGATCGTCGACTCGTTGAACAAGGGTGTAGCCGACGGTTCGATCCGCGGGGACCTCGGCAACCCGTACGTCACCGCACTCGCCTTGTGGGCGTTCACGCACGGCATGATCCAGATCGCGACGACGAAGGGCTCGCAGATCGAGCACGAAGGCGTCCCGCTGCAGTCGTTCATCGACCACTCGGTGAGCCTCGCGCTGCGCTCGCTGCGCCCGTGACGGTCATGCCGCCGTGTCGCCTTCCTCACCCTCCGCCGCCCTACGCATCCTTCGCTCGCTGATCCTCGCGGCCGCGGCGGTTGCGTGGCCGGCGCACGCTTTGCAGGCGAGCGAAGAACCGCCCGTAACGGCCACGACGCCGGCGACCGCGCCGGTCGAGGACGGCCTGCGGCAGGTGGTGGACGACGCGCTCGCGGCCAACCTCGAATTGCGCGCCGGGTCGGCCAGTGTCGCGCAACGCATGGCGGCACTTGACCAGGCCCGCGCCCGATACTTGCCCGCGATCGATTTCGCGGCGCGTTACTCGATGGCCGAGGGCGGCCGCTCGATCGAGATCCCGGTCGGCGACCTGCTCAACCCGGTTTACGAGACGCTCGACCAGCTGCTGGCGGCGAACGGACAGCCGCCGCAGTTTCCGCGCATCAAGAACCAGTCGATCGACCTGCTGCGCGATCACGAGCAGGAAACCAAGTTCGTCGTCGCGCAGCCCGTGTACGAACCGCGCATCGGGCCGGCGGTCGAGGCCAATCGCCAGCTGGTCGATCGCTCGGAAGCCGACCTTGCGGCGCTGCGCTCGCGGGTGATCCGCGACACGAAGCAGGCCTACTACCGCTGGCTCGCCGCGCAGCAGGTGGTGCTGGTGCTCGATGCCACGCGCGAAGCGGCGCAGGCGAACCTCGCCGCGAACGAGAGCCTGTATCGCAATGGCAAGATCACGCGCGACCTCGTGTACCGCGCCGAGGCGGACGTGCTCGAGATCGAGCAGCAGCGCATCGCCGCCGCAAGCGGCGTGCGGATCGCGCAGAGCTACGTGAACCTGCTGCGCAACCAGCCGCTGGCCGTCGCCGCTGCCGCAGGCCGAGATCGACGCGCCGACCGTCGAGCGCTTCCGCAATCGCCTCATCGAGCGGATCGCCGGGCGCAAGCCGGACGTCCGGTTGCTGCAGGACCTGGCGACGGACCATCGCCAGGAACTGCGCGGCCTCGACGCAGCGATCGCGGCCGGCAAGGCGCAGGAAGACCTGGCGCGCGCGGCGTTCAAGCCGGTGCTGGCGATCGGCGCGGAGGCGGGCATCCAGGGCGAGGACTACGGTTTCGGCGAGGACCAGAAGTACGTGCTCGCTTCGGTGATCCTGCGCTGGAACGCGTTCCGCGGCGGCGCCGATCGCGCTGCGCTCAGCGAGGCCCGTGCCCTCACCGAGCAACTGCGCGCCACGCGCGACCTTGCTGCCCAGCAGGTGCGGCTCGAGGTGCAGCAGGCGTACGAGAGCCTCGAAGTCGCGGACGCCTCGCTCGAGACGGCGCAGAAGCGCACCGACGCCGCCGCCGGCGCGTTCCGCATCGTGGCCCGCAAGCGCGACCTCGGGCAGATCAACCAGGCGGAATTCATCGACGCGCGCCGGGCCTACACCGACGCGGCCCTCAACCTCACCCGCGTGCGCACCGAGTTCCTGGGCCGGCTGGCCGAGCTCGAGTACGCGATCGGCGACCCGCATCGCCTCGACCCGGAGCGCTCCTGATGAAGCCAGTACACGCCGTTGCGCTCATCGCGGCTTTGCTGCTCGCGGCCTGTGGTCACCGCGGCCCCGCCCCGGCTGCGGACAAGGCGCTCGGCGGCGCCCGTGCACGCGGTGCCGGTGGAGAGCGCGGCACTCGCCGACAGCGTGCGCGCCGTGGGCGTGCTGGCGCCGCGCGACGAAGTCCGCCTCGCCTTCAAGACCGGCGGCATGATCGACAGCCTGACGGTGGACGTGGGCGATCGGGTGCGGCGCGGACAGGTGCTCGCGACGCTCAAGCGCGAGGAAGTCGATGCGGCCGTCTCGCAGGCGAGCGAGTCCGTCGAAAAGGCGCGCCGGGACCTCGAGCGCGCGAAGCGGCTGCGCGCCGACGAAGTTGCGACCGAAGAACAGGTGCAGGACCTGACGACGGCCTACAGGGTGGCGCAGGCCAACTACGACGCGGTGCGCTTCAACGCACGTTATGCGCGAATCGAGGCGCCCTCCGACGGCGTCGTGCAGGCGCGCCTCGCGGAAGCCGACGAACTCGTGCAGGGCGGACAACCGGTGCTGGTCGTCGGCGCCACGGACACCGGCTGGATCGTGCGGGCCGCGCTCGCGGACAAGGACGCCGTGCGCGTCAACGTCGACGACACGGCGGAAGTCGCATTCGACGCGTTCCCGGGCCAGCCGTTCCCCGGCAAAGTCACGCGCGTCGCGGCCGCCGCCGATCCGCAGACGGGCACGTTCGACGTCGAGATCGAAGTGCACCCGGCCGGCGCGCGCTTCGTGCGCGGACTGGTCGCAAAGGTCACGCTCGGGCTCACGCGCGGCACGAATGTCGCGGCTACGAGTACGCTCGTCCCGGTCTCCGCGCTGGTCGAGGCGAACGGCTCGACGGGCATCGTCTACGTGCTCGATGCGACGGGCACTGTCGCCCTGCGCAAGCAGGTGACAGTCGGCTCGATCGTCGGCGACCGCGTCGTCGTCGAGGCGGGACTCGAACCGGGCCAGCAGGTGATCACCGAGGGCGCGGCCTGGCTGACCGAAGGCCACCCCGTGCGCGTCGTCGGCAAGCAGGGCTGAGCCGCGGATGCGCATCTGGGCATTCAGCGTCCGGCGCTGGCAGTTCACGCTGGTGCTGTTCGGCCTGCTGATCGCGGTCGGCGTCAGCTCGCTGATGAAGATCCCGCGCTCGGAGGACCCGGAGTTCCACGTCCCGATCCCGACCGTGGTGGTGGTCTACCCCGGCGCCGATCCCGTCGACATCGAGCGGCTCGTCGTCGACCCGATCGAGGACGCGATCAACGAACTCGACGACATCAAGCGGATGGACAGCCGCTCGATGGACGGCGTCGGCGTGATCCGGGTCGAGTTCCAGTGGAGCACGGATCCGGACAAGAAGTACGACGAGGTCGTGCGCGAGGTGAACCGCATCCGCGCGCAGCTGCCCGCCGACATCGCTGCGCTCGAGATCCGCAAGACGGGGTCGGGCCTGGTCAACATCGCGCAGATCGCGCTCGTCAGCGACACGGCGAGCTACCAGCAGTTGAAGGAACTCGGCGACTCGCTCCGGGACGAGATCGAGACGGTGCCCGGCGTGCGCCGCAGCCAGGTCTGGGCCGCGCCGCAGCCCGAGGTGCGCGTGGCCGTCGACCTCGAGCGGATGGGCCGCGCGGGCGTCACGCTCGGGCGCATCGAAGGCGCGATCCGCGGCGAGAACGCGACCATTCCGGGCGGCGCGGTCGACGTCGGCCTTGCGCAAGTTCAACCTGAAGACCTCGGGCGGCTACGACTCCCTCGACGAGATCGCCGAGACGGTGGTCGCCGGCGCCAACGGCCGCATCGTCAAGCTGCGCGACGTCGCTGAGGTCGGCTGGGGCAACGCCGAGGAGCTGTACACCGGACGCTTCAACGGCAAGCGCGCAATCTTCGTCACCGCAAATGCCAAGGACCGCGTCGACGTCTTCGCCGTGCGCAACGGCATCCAGGCGCGGCTCGACACGTTCGAGAAGACCTTGCCCGCCGGCGTCACGCTCGAGCGCGGCTTCGACCAGACGCGCAACGTGAGCCACCGGCTCGGCCGGCTCGGCGTCGACTTCGCCATCGCCATCGGCCTGGTGCTGCTGACGCTCGTGCCGCTCGGCTGGCGCGCCGCCATCGTGGTGATGATCTCCATCCCGCTCTCGCTCGCGATCGGCCTCTCCGCGCTCTACTTCACCGGCTTTTCGCTGAACCAGCTGTCGATCGCGGGGTTCGTGCTCGCGCTCGGCCTGCTGGTCGACGACTCGATCGTCGTCGTCGAGAACATCGCGCGCTACCTGCGCCTCGGCCACTCGCGTTTCGAAGCCGCCATCGCCGCGACCGACCAGATCGCACTCGCGGTGCTCGGCTGCACCGTCACGCTGCTGTTCGCCTTCCTGCCGCTGCTGTTCCTGCCCGAGGGCGCCGGCAACTTCATCCGCTCGCTGCCGGCCGCGGTGCTCTACACGGTCGCCGCCTCGATGTTCGTGTCCATGACGGTGATTCCGTTCCTCGCCAGCCGCGTCCTGAAACCCGAAGGCGAACACAGCGAAGGCAACCGCGTTCTGCAGGCGCTGCATCGCGTGATCCACGGCAACTATGCGCCCACCTTGCGCCGCGGTCTTGCGAAGCCGAAGACGGCCCTGTTCGCCGGCTTGGCGTTCGTCGCCGCCGCGTTCGCGCTGGTGCCGTTCATCGGCTTCAGCCTGTTTCCGTCCGCGGACATCCCGCAGTTCCGCATCACCGTCGAGACTCCGACGGGCGCCAGCATCGCGGACACGGATCGCGCGCTGCGCTACGTCGAGGACGAACTGGCGCGCCACCGGGAGATCAAGCACTGGTTCGCCAATCTCGGGCACGGCAATCCGCGCGTCTACTACAACATCATCCCCGGGGAAACGAACGCCAACGTCGCCGAGGTCTTCGCGGAGCTGAAGGCCTACGAGCCGCGGCGCAGCCCGCAGTTGTACGAGGAACTGCGCCGGAAGTTCGCCGCATACCCCGGTGCGCGCATCCTGGTCGAAACCTTCCAGAACGGGCCGCCGATCGACGCGCCGATCGAGGTCGCCGTCTCGGGGCCCGACCTGATGCAGCTGCAGCAGATCGCGTCGCAGGCCGAGGCGATCATTTCTGCGACGCCCGGCGCGCGCGACGTCGACAACCCTGCGCGCCGCCTGCGCACCGACCTCGACCTCGGCATCGACACGCAGAAGGCCTCGCTGCTCGGCGTGCCGCCGATCGAGGTCGATCGCACGGTGCGCGCCGCGGTGGCCGGGCTCACGGTGAGCAAGTACCGTGAAAGCGACGGCGACGAATACGACATCACGCTGCGGCTGCCGATGCAGGGACGTCAGACGCTCGACGCGCTGAACCTGATCGAAGTCGCGTCGGCGTCCGGCAAGCCGGTGCCGTTGCGGCAGCTGGCCACGCCCGCGTTTTCGTCGGCGCCGAGCCTGATCCGCCGCCACAACCGCGAACGCGAGGTGGTGATCACCGGTTACCCGCAGGAGGGTTACAACACCGGCAAGGTGACTCGAGCCGTCTTCAAGCAGCTGCGCGAGATCAAGCTGCCGCCCGGCTATGCGTTCCGCGCGGGCGGCGAAGTAGAGGCGCGGGAGGAAAGCTTCGGCGGCATCGGCGCTGCCGTGCTGGTCGCCGTGTTCGGCATCCTCGCGGTGCTGATCCTGGAGTTCGGCAGCTTCCGCTCGATGCTGATCGTCGCCGGCGTGATCCCGCTCGGCGTGGCCGGCGGACTGATCGCCCTGCTGCTCACCGGATACACGCTGTCGTTCACGGCGACGATCGGACTCGTCGCGCTCATCGGCATCCAGATCAAGAACTCGATCCTGCTGGTCGACTTCACCAACCAGTTGCGCGAGCAGGGCGTGCCGCTCGACGAGGCGATCACACGCGCCGCCGAGATCCGCATCCTGCCGATCCTGCTGACATCGGCGACCGCCATCGGCGGCCTGTTGCCGCTGGCCGTGCAGGGTTCGGGGCTCTACTCACCGCTCGCGATCGTCATCATCGGCGGGTTGATCGCCTCGACGCTGCTCGGCGGCATCGTCACGCCGGTGATGTACAAGCTGGTGCCGCCGTCGATCGAGCCGAAGGTGCCGGAGGAGCAAGCTAGCGCGATCGCCTGAGGAACCTGGCGCGATGCCCGTTGGACGCGCAACGGCCAAACTGGGCGCACCGGAGGACCTTGCCACCCAGCCCGTTGATTGAGGCAAATTGCGCGTGCGCGGGCGGGATTCGCGCATCCAAGATGTCAGCCGCGAAATCCCTCGGTGTGTTGCTGCCCCGCGTCTCCGATTTCGTCCCAGACGGCCTTCGAGCCCACCCAGATGTGGTGGATGACCTTGAGCGCGTCACCTCCCTGGGTAATGGAACCCGCCGGCGCGAACATTCTCGCCGGATCGTTCTCACCTGGCACGGGAGAGCCGCAGACGCTGCAGAACCACGTTTGCCAGTTCGTGTCCGGCTTCTTCCACGTTGCGATGAGCTCCTGGCCCCGCACCCACCGGAATTGGTCGTTCGGAACGACGACCACCGCGATCCCGTTGCTCCCCGTGGACCTGCGACAGATCGAGCAGTGGCACACGAAGACACCGGAGAGATCCGCGTCGATCTCGAATTGAACCGCGCCGCACACACATTCCCCGGTGGCCATCCGATCCTCCTCTTCGCTACCAGACTGATGCGGTTGCTTCAGACCCTTGCGTATTTCCAGTGATGCGGGCCGGTCGTAGTCTGCGGCCTAACGCCCGCGTCAAGCGGAGCCGAGTGAGCGCAGCGAACGAGGGAACCCCGGCCTCGCGCTGCTCGAAGCCAGGGCTTCCGCTTGAACGCGTTGTTGGGCATCTGTGGCTTCAGAGCGACCGCCCGTCAACTGGCACCTTCGTGAGTGATCCGAGCTCTACACCCTCCAGGCAACGCACATTCACTGCCGCCGTTGCAGCTCCCGAACGGTCCTTGCCAAACCCGAAAGGAGCACAGCCACATTTCGGGCAGAAATGATGCTTGATGACGTGCTTGTTGAAGGTGTAGGTGGCTAGACCCGACTCTGGGGTGAGCAGATTCAATTGGGCACGCGGGACGAACCACAGCAAGTAGCCCTTGCGGCTGCAATGCGAGCAATTGCACTCCATGACTTTTTCCAGCATGCCTTCAACCTCGAAGGATATTTCCCCGCAGTGACAGCTACCTTTGTAGTTCATCCGTTTCTCCGCGAAAGTCCGCTATTCAGATACCCAACGCCCGCGTTGAGCCGCCGCGCTGACGTCCGGACCGCGCCGCGGGCGACAATAGCAGCACGCCCGCGGCGCGCCTCAACCGATGCAGCACGGCTGCGCTCGAGTTGTTAGGCGTCAGAGCCCGAGAACAAGCCTCAGCCCGTCGTCAATGGCACGCATCGTTTCCGCTGGAAGGCCACGTACTCGCTGAGTGAGCAGTTCACGATCAAGCGTGTAGAGCTGCGAGACGTTGACCACGGAGGGCTTGGCCAATCCGGACTCCGCTTTTCCAAGGCGGACGTTTCCCGGCGCGTCCGCCAACGCCAGATTGGACGTGACGATCGCGACGGCAACAGTTGCGATGCGGCTCTGATTGAATGGATTCGATTGCACTACTACGACAGGGCGTCGGAACCCCGGCCCCGACCCGGTAGGCGCAGGGAGAGACGCCCACCAGACCTCACCACGCTTCATTCGCAAGGCGTGTCAGCTGCAAGCGAGCAAATGACGGATCAGTCTTCGAGGATTCTTTCTCATAGATGGAGTTGAGCTTGGCTGTAACTGCTGCAGCGCCCCGCTCACTTAGATAGGCAGACAAGGCGTCCGCATAGAGTTGGCTGCGAGAGAGCCCCAGCTGTTGAGCCAAATGCTCTCCGGCCTCGAATACATCGTTGGGGACTGAAATGGCGATCTTCATGGCGTGATGGTATCACCATGGTATGACCGGCGCAACTCTGACGCCTAACGCGCAGCTCAGCCGCGCCGCGCCGCGACGAACGCGCGCAGCGCGGCACTGCGGTCCGGATTGACCGAATTGTCAGAGCTCATCTGAGCTGCCCGAAAACGTGGTGCGGTAGATACAATCCAACTCCAATTAAAACTAGCCACGCCGCGTATGCGATGACCCCAATAGTCAATGAAACAACGAATTTCCGGTTGTCTATTGACTCACCAATTCCCCTTTCAGTGACGTGCCGAATCAGCCAAAGTAAAACGACAGATAGCGCGGTATATGGATAGCAACGATAGGCGAATCGAGTAAGTGCTGGGACGGCTACGCCAAAGTCGGCATATACCTCCTGCACAGACCTTGCCGTTGAAGCGGCTATTGTAATAACTGCAATGGTTGACACTGCAATTGAGATGGCTGCAGTCCACTTGATCGGGTTCTTGCCAGCGATTCGCGGAATCAACATGCGCTGAGCTCCAACGTCCAAGCTCAGGGGCGCCCGCCTGTGTGCGTCCCCTGGAGCGAAGGGTTAGGCGCGTGTTCTCGCCAGAACCACCATAGTGTCGTGACCGCTAAGAGCACAGTATCCGTCAACAGATACACGCCAAATTTCCAGGTATTGGAGTCAAGGCGACCGGGTACATACGACTTGCCGTCGAACAATACGTCAAAGCGATCAGGGGCAAGTACCCGACCGAGCAACCAGAACCCGGAAATGGCCGCCAGATAGAGCAGCACCGCGACCGCCTCCGTGGCCAAGGGTAAGACCAAGGTCGTGATAAGCAGAAGCTTCAGCAAGCGCTTCATGATCGTGCGCGGCGCCTAACGGCGAAGCTGAGCGCGCCGCGCGCCAACGTAACCTGTGAGCACTTGATCCATCACGGCTGCGCTCCAGCGATGCTAGGCCGCTATGCCGCGAGTCGGGATACCTTGAGTGACTTGCGGCGCTTCTCCGCCAGCCACAGATCGTACTGAACCTGCTGGTTAAGCCAACTCTCCGCAGTCGTATCAAAGGCAATAGAGAGCCGCACGGCCATCTCAGGGCTGATACCGGCCCTGCCATTGAGCACAGCCGACAACGTCTTGCGGCTGACTCCCAATGCCTTTGCGGCATCCGTAACCGACAACTCCAGAGGCACCAGGCAGAGTTCCCGAAGGATCTCCCCAGGATGAGGCGGGTTGTGCATCTGCATAGCCATGTCAGTGATAGTCCTCGTAGTCGACGTCCACGACGTCCTTGCCAGAGAAGGCGAAGGTCACTCGCCAGTTGCCACTGATAGTCACCGACCATCGACCCTTCAGCTTGCCCTTGAGTGGATGCAACCTAAGGCCTGGAAGATCCATATCCCTGGGCGCTGCAGCCGCAGCGAGGCGACCCAGCACGAGCCTTAGCCGGTCTCCATGCTCCGGGCGGATACCGGCTTTCGCCCCAGATACGAAGAATCGCTCAAGGCCACGGTGGCGAAAGCCTAGAATCACTCGCCCAGTGTAACGTTACGGGTTACGATGTCAAGCGGCCTAACGGCTGAGCTGAGCGCGCCGCACTCGGCGCCATAAGCAGAGCACTTTATCGTTCACGGCTGCGCTCCAGCGATGAGTTAGACGGCGCCTAGCGAGTGTATTACAATGCATGACATGAAGTCATCCGCCCTTACCATTCGCCTGGACCCCAAACTGGACCGCCAGCTGGCGCAGGTCGCCAAGCGTACAGGCCGTAGCCGCAGCGAGGTCGTTCGGGATGCAGTTCGGCGGCAGCTGGCCCTCGCCCAGTTTCAGGACCTGCGTCGCCGGGTGATGCCCTTGGCAGAGGCGCGCGGGTACCTGACCGACGAGGACGTGTTTCGCGACGTATCGTGAGGGTCGCCCTCGATACTAACGTCTTGGTCAGCGCAGTAGCCGCACGTGGCCTGTGCGCCGACGTTTTCAATCTCGTCCTGGCCGAGCACGAACTGATCGTAGGCGAAACCGTGCTGGCTGAGCTGCGGAAGGTCTTGCGCGAGAAGATTCGGGTGCCGAGGAAGATCATCGACGAGTTCGACGCCCTGTTGCGCCAAGAGGGCATCGTGGTGGCAAAGGCCATGCCGCTTGCAGTGACGATCCGGGACGAATCGGACGTGCCGGTCTTGTCCGAGGCGGTTGCCGGTAACGCGGAGGTATTGGTCACAGGTGACCGGGATCTCCTCGATGTCGCGAAGAAGCTTCCAATTCGAATCCTGACGCCGAGAGGATTGTGGGAGCAGCTGCGTAACGACGCTCCACCGACCTGAACATCGCCGTCTAACTACAATTATGCCGACAGCTCTTATGCCGACAGCTGTTGTACGTATCGGCTAATCGCACCATTCCTGGCGACTGCGGTTTGGCGGAGGCTGCGCGTGCTCGCGTCGTGGGCAGGCCACAATCCTTGAGACCCATGGTCTGAACTACATCACCGTTCCCGAGGACCGTCAAACCGGGAGATCGGGGTGTCGTGGCAGTCTGACCAAACCGTCGATTCCTCTCCTTATTGAGTGCCCGCCTTTCGTTACACGACCCGCCGGAGCAGCCGAAAACCCAAGCGGTACTAACTCGTCATTACTTAGTTTTCTTTAGAAGTTCCAGCGGGAACGTTCCGGAGCGCAAGGCCTCCCACAGATTGCGGGCCTCGCAGCGACGTTTCCGCGGAAACGCGCGACGGCTACTTGCCGTTCTTCGTGTTCTTCGCCGCGAGCAATTGAGCGGGATCGAGCCCGAGCTGCTCGATGCGCGTCAGCACGCGCGGCCATTCGGTGGCGAGAAAGTAGGCGCGCTCATCGAGGGTAAGCTTGGCGCGCGCACCGGCCGTGACGAACATGCCGCGCCCGCGCTTCTTCTCGACCAGGCCCTCGTCGACGAGCTGCTGGTAACCCTTCAGCACGGTGAGCGGATTGAGCGTGTGGTCGGCGGCGACGCTGCGCACGGACGGCAGCGGATCGCCGTCGGCAAGCGTGCCTTCCAGGATCATCGCGACGACCCGGTCGCGAAGCTGGCGATAAATCGGCTGGTTGTCGTGCCAGTGAGAGTCCATGCGGCCTTCCGGAGGGCCGGGGTGGTGCGCTGCATTACTGTAGCAGAACACCATTTGCGCACCGGCGCGGTTCAAACGGGTTTCGTCGGAAGGATGCGGCCGCACCGGAAGCGCCCGGCACGATGGCTGTGTAGCCGTGAGTCCCGATGCGACCGCCTCGACGAAGTACTATGGTGTTGTAGTTAACTATAACACCGAGCTCTTGGCAAGCCCCTCCAGCCCGACTTGCCGTCGGCTCGACGTAAATTCCGCTCCGTCCGGCTCATTTGCAGCGCGTTAAAATAACCGGCCCCGTCTCCGACCCGCACCCTGGCCGACAGCACTGGGCAAGAAGAGCACAACGGAGAAGATTTCATGAAGACCCCTGTCAACGTCGCAATCACCGGTGCCGCCGGCCAGATCGGCTATGCGCTCGCGTTTCGCGTGGCGTCCGGCCAGATGCTCGGCGCCGACCAGCCGGTAAACCTGCACCTGCTCGAAATCACGCCGGCGCTCGGCGCGCTGCAGGGCGTGGTGATGGAACTGAACGATTGCGCGTTCCCGACGTTGAACAAGATCGTGGCGACCGACGACGGAAAGGTTGCCTTCAAGGATTGCCAGGTGGCGCTGCTCGTCGGCGCGCGCCCGCGCGGCCCCGGCATGGAGCGCAAGGACCTGCTGCTCGCCAACGCGCAGATCTTCTCCGCGCAAGGCAAGGCGCTCGACGCCGTCGCCGATCGCAACGTGCGCGTGCTGGTCGTCGGCAACCCGGCGAACACCAACTCGCTGATCGCGATGAAGAACGCGCCGGGCCTCAATCCGAAGAACTTCACCGCGATGGTGCGGCTCGACCACAACCGCGCGCTCTCGCAGCTCGCCGAGAAGACCGGCACGCACGTCACGCAGCTGAAGAAGGTGACGATCTGGGGCAATCACTCGGCGACGCAGTACCCCGACCTGCATCACGCGACGGTGAACGGCAAGCCGGCGCTCTCGTTGGTCGACGAGGCCTGGTACATCGAGCAGTTCATCCCGGTCGTGCAGCAGCGCGGCGCCGCGATCATCAAGGCGCGCGGCGCGTCGTCCGCAGCCTCGGCCGCATCGTCGGCGATCGACCACATCCGCGACTGGGTGAAGGGCACGCCGGACGGCGACTGGGTCAGCATGGCCGTGCCGTCGGACGGCAGCTACGGCGTCCCGGCCGGCGTGATCTACGGATTCCCGGTGACGTGCGAGTACGGCCAGTACGCGATCGTGCAGGGCCTCGCCGTCAACGAGTTCAGCCGCGCTCGGATGGATGCGACGTACAAGGAGCTGCTCGAAGAGCGCGACGGCGTCAAGGACCTGATCTGACCCGCTGACTCCAACCGGCGCCGGCGAGCACTCCGCTCGCCGTCCCACCCGATCATGATCGCCACCGAAAAGCGCCGCTTGCGCGACGTCCTGCTCGGCCCGCCGCGGGACCCGATGTCGCCGGATACGCGCAAGCACATTGCGCTGGCCGCCTTCCTCGCCTGGATCGGGATCGGCGCCGACGGGCTGTCGTCGTCCTCGTACGGCCCGGCGGAAGCGTTCATCGCACTCGGTCCGCACAGCCAGCTCGCGCTCTACCTCGCCTTCGCAACCGCGTTCACCGTGTTCGTGATCTCGCTCGCCTACAACCAGGTGATCGAGCTGTTCCCGAACGGCGGCGGCGGCTACAAGGTGGCGACGAAGCTGGTGGGTGCGCACGCGGGGCTCGTCGCGGGCGCGGCCCTCATCGTCGACTACGTGCTCACCATCGCCATCTCGGTGGCGAGCGGCGTGGACGCGCTCTTCAGCTTCCTGCCGCCGGCGCACCAGATCGTGAAGCTCAACGTCGAGATCGGCGTCATCATCGTGCTGATCTACCTGAACCTGCGCGGCATGCGCGAATCGATCAAGGTGCTGGCGCCGATCTTCATCGGCTTCGTCATCACGCATTTCGCGCTGATCGTGTACGGCATCGTCAGCCGTGGCGCCGGGCTGCACGTCGAGGCCGCACAGACCATCCAGGAGACGCGCGATCTCACATCGCAGTTCGGCGGCTTCTTCGTGCTGGCGCTGTTCCTCAGGGCGTATTCCCTCGGCGGCGGCACCTACACGGGCATTGAAGCGGTCTCGAATAACGTCAACACGCTGAAGGAACCGCGCGTCCGCACCGGCAAGTGGACGATGTTCCTGATGGCGCTGTCGCTGTCCTTCACGGCGGGCGGCATCATCCTGCTCTACCTGCTGTGGGATGTCGTGCCCTCGACCACGGGCCAGACGCTGAATGCGGTCGTCTTCGGCAGCATCATCGACAGCCTCGGGCTGCATGGCACGGCCAGCCACGCGATGTTGACCGTCGTGATGGTGTTCGAGGGTGCGCTGCTGTTCGTGGCGGCCAACACCGGCTTTCTCGGCGGCCCCGCCGTGCTTGCCAACATGGCCGTGGACCGCTGGGTGCCGAACCAGTTCAGCACGCTGTCCTCGCGGCTGGTCACGCGTAACGGCGTGCTGCTGATGGGCGCGGCCGCGCTCGCGATCCTGGTCTGGACGCGCGGCGAAGTCGCGCTGCTGGTGGTGCTCTACACGGTGAACGTGTTCATCACGTTCACGCTTTCGCTGCTCGGACTCACCGTCTACTGGTGGAAACAGCGCCGCGACGACGACCACGCGCGCCGCCGGCTGATCCTGTCGAGTATCGCGCTGCTGATCACGGCGGCCATCCTCGTCGTGATCGTGATCGAGCGCTTCCTGCAGGGCGGCATCGTCACGCTGTTCATCACGTCCACGGTGGTCGCGACGGGACTGCTCATCCGCCGTCACTACGGCTGGGTGCGGCGCCTCACGCGGCGCTTCGAGCGCGAGCACCGCTGGCGCGTCCAGGACCTGGCGACCGAGCCGCCGGCGATCGACGCAGCACGGCCGACCGCGGTGTTCCTGGTCAGTTCAAACCGCGGCGTCGGCCTGCATACCGTCGAGCGCGTCGAGGCCTTGTTTCCGGGCCACTTCCACAACTTCGTCTTCGCAAGCGTCGGCACCGTGGACAGCCACTCCTACGGCAGCGAGCAATCGCTCACCACGCTGCAATACGAAACACGGGCGACGCTCGACGCTCTGGTGAACTACTCGCACGTGCACGGCAAGGCATCGCGCTGGTACGACGCGTACGGCAGCGACCGGCTGGTCGAACTCGAACGACTTTCGCTCGAGGTGCGCGGCGAGTTCCCGAACAGCGTGTTCTTCGCGAGCCGCCTGGTCTTCGAGACCGATCACTGGTGGAACCGCTGGCTGCACAGCCAGACCCCGCTCGCCATGCAGCGCATCCTGAACGAGCACGGCGTCGAGCTGGTGATCCTGCCGGTCACGATCAAGGAGTCCGAGAACGACAACGGCAACGGCAACGGGGCCGTGCACGCGCCGGCGTGATCGCTGCCCGCCGGCGGTCGCCAGCGTCCTATCCCCTTGAATCGCCTGGCTTACTGCGCCGCACAATGACGCGTGGATCGTCACCGTGCGCACGCAGCCGTCGCAAGTCCTTGATGCGGCTGGCGAGTTTGGTATTGCGGCACTGCAGCAAATAGGGTGCATATTCGACCTCGACGCGGGACGACCTGTCCCGCTACTGCGGGGGGACTGCAGCAGTGATGACCTTATTCTGGATCGCCCTGTTCGCCGCTGGCGCGCTGGTCCTTGCCTACCTGCACGTCTCATTGCGAACGGCCACGCTCAGCCTCGGCCTCGCGCTCGCCGCGTACACCTGGTTCGGCCACGGCTCATTGGCCTGGCAGATCGCGCTGTGGGTGGGCTTCACGCTGCTCGCACTGCTCAACCTCGCCGCCGTGCGCATGCAATACCTCACGAAGCCGTTCCTGCGCGTCTATCGCCGCCTGTTGCCGTCGATGTCCGACACGGAGCGAGAGGCGCTGGAAGCCGGCACCGTCTGGTGGGACGGCGAACTGTTCACCGGTCAGCCGGATTGGTCGAAGCTGCTCTCTGCGAAGGCGCCCACGTTGACGCCCGAGGAGCAGGCGTTCGTCGACGGCCCCTGCGAAGAGCTGTGCCGGATGGTCGACGACTGGGACATCACGCATCGTCGCGCCGACCTGCCGCCGCAAGTCTGGGACTTCCTGAAGAAGAAGGGCTTCTTCGCGATGATCATCCCGAAGCGCTACGGCGGGCTCGAATTCTCCGCTTATGCGCACTCGTGCGTGCTGGTGAAGCTCGCAAGCCGCAGCGCGACCGTGTCGTCGACGGTCGCGGTACCGAACTCGCTCGGCCCCGCCGAGCTGCTGCTGCATTACGGCACCGAAGAGCAGAAGAACCACTATCTGCCACGTCTCGCGCGCGGCGACGACATCCCCTGTTTCGCGCTCACCGCGCCGCGCGCCGGCTCCGACGCGGCCTCGATCCCGGACACGGGCGTGGTGTGCAAAGGCGTGTACGACGGCAAGGAGATCGTCGGCATCCGCCTGAATTTTGCCAAGCGCTACATCACGCTCGCGCCGGTCGCGACCGTGGTCGGCCTCGCGTTCAAGCTGCAGGACCCGGACAAGCTGCTCGGCGGCGAGAAGACCGACTACGGCATCACCTGCGCGCTGATCCCGCGCCACACGCCGGGCGTGTCGATCGGACGGCGCCACTTCCCGCTCAACGTGCCGTTCCAGAACGGACCGGTGTCCGGCAAGGACGTGTTCGTGCCGCTCGATTTCATCATCGGCGGGCCGAAGATGGCGGGCCAGGGCTGGCGCATGCTCGTCGAGCAGCTGTCGGTCGGCCGCTGCATCTCGCTGCCGTCGAGCGCGACGGGCGGCGCCAAGGCCGGCACCTACGCCTCGACGGCGTATGCGCGCATTCGCAAGCAGTTCAACCAGCCGGTCGGCAAGTTCGAGGGCGTCGAGGCCGCGCTGACGCGCATGGCCGGCGCGACCTACATCATGGACGCCGCGCGATCGGTGACGGCCGGCGCGATCGACGGCGGCGAAAAGCCGTCGGTGCCGTCGGCGATGCTGAAGTACCACTGCACGGAGCTCGGCCGTCAGGTCGCCAACGACGCGATGGATGTGCACGGCGGCAAGGGCATCTGCCTCGGGCCGAAGAACTATCTCGGCCGCGGCTACCAGGTCGTGCCGGTGGCGATCACCGTGGAAGGCGCGAACATCCTCACGCGCAGCCTGATGATCCTCGGCCAGGGCGCAATCCGCTGCCATCCCTACGTGCTGCGCGAGATGAACGCGGCGAAGGACAAGGACAAGCGCCGCAGCCTGGTCGAGTTCGACGAGGCGCTGTTCGGCCACATCGGCTACACGCTGTCGAATGCGGCACGCTCGTTCGTGATGGCGCTGACCCTGGCGCGCTTCTCGTCGACACCGGACACGGGCCCGACCAAGCGCTACTACCAGCACGTCAACAAGTTCAGCGCGCAGTTCGCGTTCGCGACCGACATGGCGATGCTGAGCCTCGGCGGCTACCTGAAGCAGAAGGAGCATCTCTCGGCGCGGCTCGGCGACGTGCTCTCGTCGCTGTACATGGCGTCGATGGTGCTGAAGCACTACGAGAACCAGGGCCGGCCCGAAGCGGACCTGCCGCTCGTCGAGTGGAGCTGCCGCACGCTGCTGTACAAGGCCCAGGAGCAGCTGCACGGCTTCCTGCGCAACTTCCCGAACCGCTGGGTCGGCGTCGCGATGCGCCTCGTGATCTTCCCGCGCGGCCGCACGTACTTCGCGGCCAGCGACCGGCTCGGCCGCCAGATCGTCGAGCCGCTGATGGTGCCGAGCGAGTCGCGCGAGCGTCTCGCCGACGGCATCTACAAGACCGTCGAGCCCGGCAACCCGATCGGGCTGCTGCAGGAAGCGATGGTGCTGGCGATGACCGCCGAGCCGCTCGAGAAGCGCATCCGCGTCGAAGGCGTGAAGACCGGCCGCATCACCGCGCTCGACCTGCCCGGCCAGATCGAACAGGCGCTCGCCATCGAGCTGATCACCGCAGGCGAAGCGCAGCTGCTGCGCGAATACGACCGCAAGGTGATGGAGCTCATCCACGTCGACGACTTCGATTCGGCCGAACTGATGGCCGGCGTGGGCGAACCGCCCGCGGCCGCGACGTTCCGCCAGATCGCCTGACCTTCACCTCTCCCGCCTGCGGGAGAGGTCGACCGCAGGTCGGGTGAGGGTTTTCGACCTCACCCCTTGCGTCGTCGCTGCCGCGCCAACGCTCGTGCCCTCTCCCGCAAGCGGGAGAGGGCGTTCAGCTTTCCAGGAAGCCGAGCACCGTCGCGTTGAAAGCGGCGGTCGCGCCGAGGTTCGACAGGTGCGCGGCCGGCAGCTCGACGCAACGCGCGCCCGGAATCGCGGCCGCCATCGCGAGTGCCGCGGCCGGCGGCGAGGTCGGATCATCGGTGCCCGCAATGACGAGCGTGCGCGCGCGGATGCGGCCGAGGTCCTCGCGTTCGTCGAGGTCGCGCAATGCCGCGCAGCACGCAACGTAACCGTCCGGCGACGTGGCGACCAGCGCGTCGCGGATCCGCCGCACCGTCTCCGGCTCCGCCGCGCGGAAAGGCGCGGTGAACCACCGCTCCATCGTGCCGTCGGCGAGCCCGCGCAGCCCCTGGGTCCGGACAGTCTCGATGCGCGCATTCATCGCATCGGGCGCCCCGAACCACGGAGCCGTGTTGCACAGCACCAGCCGTTCGATGCGATCGGGCGCGTGTGCGCCGAGCCACATCCCGGTCACGCCGCCCATGGACAGTCCGCAGAAATGCGCGCGCTCGATCGAGAACGCGTCGAGCAGCCGCAGCACGTCGGTGCCGAGCTGCTCGATCGTGTACGGCCCGGCAGGCACGGACGAGGCCCCGTGACCGCGCGTGTCGTACCGCAACAGCCGAAAGACCGCGCCGAACGGCGCGACCTGCGGCCGCCACATGTCGAGCGTGGCACCGAGCGAATTGGACAGCACCAGCACCGGGCCGTCGGCCGGCCCGTCCCAGCGGGTGTGCAGGCCCACGTCGCCCGTGTCGATGATCGGCATGCGCGGAGCTTACCGGCTTTTGCGTTACTCTTGCGCCCGTGAAGCCCGACGACGAAAACGAAAGCGTCCTGTACGAGGTCAATCTCGAAGCGGACGCCGCCATCGAAGGGCCGTTCGACACCTGGCTGCGCGACCACATCGCCGACCTGCTGCAGTTCGACGGCTTCCGTTCGGCGGAGATCCTCGAGGACACGACGGCCCCGCCCGGCCGCATCCGTCGCATCGTCCAGTACCGGCTGCGTGACCAGGCGGCGCTCGACGCGTACGTCAACAACCACGCGCCGCGCATGCGGGACCAGGGTGTGCAGAAGTTCGGCGACCGTTTCTCCGCGGACCGGCGCGTGCTTGCCCATCGCGAGGAGTTCGTCCGCGGCAAGGTCTCGACCGAGAACTGCCTGAACTGCGGCGAGGTGCTGACCGGCCAGCATTGCTCGCATTGCGGCCAGCGCGCGCGGGTGCGGGTGCTGTCGCTGTGGGGCCTGCTGCGGGACGTGCTCGGGGACGCGCTCAACTGGGACTCGCGACTGTGGCGCACCGTGCGTCCGCTCGCCTTCAGCCCGGGCCTGCTGACGCAGGAATTCCTGCGGGGGCGCCGCGCCGCCTACACGCCGCCGTTCCGGATGTACCTGATCCTGAGCGTCGCGTTTTTCCTGAGCACCACGCTCGGCGCCGACCCGGGCGCCGACCTGCACCTGAACCTCGACGGCGACGGCGCGAACCTGCAGTTCGACGACGGCAAGGGTGCGACCAAGCCCGCCGAGAATTCGGCGCCGGCGGCCCAGGCGAAAGCCAAGGCGCCGCCGCCGAAGCTCGACCCGCAGCGCCAGAAGATCGTGGACGCGATCGTGAGCAAGCTGCGCGGAAAAGGACCAGGCGGCCGCCCGCGACGAACTGGAGCGCAAGTTCGCGACGCTGAAGGCCGAAGAGGTGGCGACGGTGGGTCGCGTCGTGGAGGATCCCTGCGGACCTCGCAACTTCAAGGTCGAGCTCGGGCCGCTCGGCGACAAGTACACGCCACGGTTGCGCGAGGCCTGCAACAAGATCGTCACGGACTCGAAGGGATTCGGACGGGCGCTGTACGACAACGTGCCGAAGATGATGTTCATCTTCCTGCCGCTGATCGCCTGCGTGATGTACGTGCTGTACCTCGGCTCGGGCCGCTACTACGTCGAGCACCTGCTGTTCTTCGTGCACTTCCACGCGTACTTCTTCCTCGGCGGGATCGGCATCGTGCTGCTCGATCGCGGCGGCACCCTGCTGAAGGGCACACCCGCCGGCTCGTGGCTGACGTCGTTCGGCAACATGCTGACGCTCGCCTTCGTGATCTACACGCCCTACTACCTCTACCGCGCGATGCGACGGGTGTACGGCCAGGGCCGGACCGTGACGCTGCTGAAGTACTCGATGCTCGGCATCGGCTACCTGTTCTTCCTGACGCTCACCGCCGTGAGCCTGCTGTTCTACACGGCCCTCACGCTCTAGGAGCCGCGGCCCCTGCGGGCCTGTCCCCGTGAACGCGCCCCGCTACATCCTGCACGTCGACATGGACGCGTTCTATGCGTCGGTGGAACAGCGCGACCGGCCGGAACTGCGCGGCAAGCCGGTGATCGTGGGCGGCAGTGGCGGCCGCGGCGTCGTGGCGGCGGCGAGTTACGAAGTGCGCAAGTTCGGCGTGCATTCCGCCATGCCGACGCGCGAGGCGCTGCGGCGCTGCCCGGATGCGATCTGCGTCGTGCCGCGCATCGCACACTACAGCGCGGTCTCGAAGCAGATCTTCTCGGTCTTCCACCAGTTCACACCGCTGGTGCAGGGGCTGTCGCTCGACGAGGCGTTCCTCGACGTCACCGCCAGCATCGGTGCGCTCGGCGAGGCCGAGCACATTGCGCGCGAAATCAAGCGGCGCATCCGGGATCTCACGGAGCTCACGGCCTCGGTCGGCGTCGCGCCCAACAAGCTGGTGGCCAAGATCGCGTCCGACCTGCGCAAGCCGGACGGGCTGGTGGTCGTGCGGCCGGAGGACGTGACCGCGCTGCTCGACCCGCTGCCGATCCGCAAGCTCTTCGGCCTCGGCGCGAAGACCGCGCCCCGGGTCGAGTCGCTCGGCATCCACACGCTCGGCGAACTTCGGCAGGCGTCGAGTTCGCGGCTGCGCCCGATCTTCGGCCGCTATACGGAACGCGTGCAGCAGCGGGCCGCCGGCATCGACGACCGGCCGGTGATCCCGGACCTCGACGAAAAGCAGATCAGCGCCGAGGAGACGTTCGAGACCGACGTCGCCGATCGGGCGAAGCTGCAGGCCGAGATTGCGCGGCTCGCCGACAAGGCCTGCGCGCGGCTGCGGGCGAAGGAACTCGTCGCCGGCTGCGTCACGGTGAAGATCCGCCGCAAGGACTTCACCACCTACACGCGGCAGCGCCGCTTCGAACCGCCGACCCAGGAGACGAAGGTGATTGCGCGGATCGCGGCGGAATTGCTCGACGCCTGGCTGAAGACGCAGCCGCGCGCGGCGCTGCGCCTGCTCGGCGTGGGCGTGAGCGAGCTGGGGCCGGACGTGCAGCCGGACCTGTTCGCCGCGGCGCCGCAGAGCGAGAAGAACCGCCAGCTCGATGCCACCGTGGACCAGATCCGGCAGAAGTTCGGCACCGTGGCGCTGAAGCGGGCGAGCTCGCTGGAGCAACCCTCATTCGACCCGGCGGACGACGACACCCGCAAGCGGGAGAGGTGACGGCACCCTTAGCGGCACGCCTCCATGATCTGCCGCGCCAGGCGCGCGAGCACCGGAAACTGCCGGGCCCTTTCGGTGGCCTGTGTCGAAGCCGCCGTGCCGCGCATCACGCGGCCCTTGATGCCGTGGAAGATCGCGGCCAACCGGAAGAAGTTGAACGCGATGCAGAACTCGTAGTCGTGAGCCGAGGCGGGGCCTGTGCGCCTGCAGTAGGCATCGAGGTACTCGGCCTCGGAGGGCACGTTCAGCGCGGCCAGGTCGGCCCCGGCGAGGCCGGCGACGATGTCGGGCGGCATCCGATACATCATCGCGTGGTAGGCGAAGTCCGCCAGCGGGTGGCCGAGCGTCGACAGCTCCCAGTCGAGCACCGCGATCACGCGCGGCTCGTGCGGGTGAAAGATCATGTTGTCGCAGCGGTAGTCGCCGTGGACGACCCGTGTCTCGTCGTTCTGCGGGATGTTGGCGGTGAGCCATTCCATCACGGCATCCATGTTCTCGTCGCGGCCCGCATCGACGTCCTCGAGGTACTGCTTGGACCAGCGGGCCACCTGGCGCGCGAAGTAGTTGCCTGACTTGCCATAGTCGCCGAGACCCGCGGACACCGGATCGATCCGGTGCAGGTCGGCGAGCGTGCGGTTCATCGCGTCGAAATACGCCGGCCGGTCGGTCCGGCTCACTTCCGGAAATTCGGCGTTCCAGAAGATGCGGCCCGCCACCAGGTCCATGACGTAGAACGGCGTGCCGAGCACGGCCGGATCCTCGCACAGCGCGTGGACGCGGGGGACCGGAAAGCCGACACCGCGCAACGCGGTCATGACGCGGGCCTCGCGGTCGACCGCGTGAGCACCCTGCAGCAGCTTGCCCGGCGGTTTGCGGCGCAGGACGTACGAAGCCTGCGGCGTGATCAGCTTGTAGGTGGGATTGGACTGGCCGCCCTTGAATTGCTCCACGGCGAGCGGGCTTGCATAGCCCTCGACATGAGTCTCCATCCAGCGTGCCAGGCCCGCCTCGTCGAGGCCATACCCTTCGCGCACCGCGGTGGTAGCGGCATCGTCGGTCATCGGCGTCGATGACTCGGAAATGCGTCGGCAGGGAGTTCCTTCATCGTCTGCCTCGTGCCGGCGAAGTGTCGCTGCACGGCACGATCGGCGGCGGCAGCATCCTGCGCGATCACGGCCGCGGCAATCTTGGCGTAACCGGCAACGTGACGTTCCCTCTGCCGCCCGGTCTGTATTCTCTCGACCTGCGTGCGAAACAGATCGGTCCTCGACAACGGCATGACACGGGCGAGCTCCGCATTGCCGCCAATTTCGATCAACGTGTCGTAGAAGGCCCGCTGCTGTTCGAGGTTTGGAATGCGTCTGTAGTCGCGGCGGCCGATTTCGATGCTGTCCGCAGCCATCCTCATGCGCCTGCGCCTTTCGATGGTGTCGCACCGACTCGCGGCCAAGCGGGCGGCCAAGCGCGTGAGCGGCTCGAGAGTCTCAAGGAGTTCCAGCGCCGACCTGCGATCTAGCGCACTAATGTATGCGCCCCGGAAACGGTTGAGCGTCACGATTCCGGACGCCGCAAGGTGCCCGAGTGCTTCACGTAGCGACGCTCGACTGACCCCCAGGCGATGCGTGAGCTCCGACTCCGGCAGGTGCTGTCCCGGAACGAACGCTCCCGACCGGATACCGCTGGTGATCGCTTGCGTGACCCGATCCGAGACACCAGGCGCGACGACCACCGGATCGATCGCAACTCGTAGAGAAGTATTGCCGGCCGAACTCGATTTCATCTTGGAATTCACAACTTGATGACTCGCATGCCGCATTTCAGCGATCGTAGACCGGTCACGATGTCTGGTCCATGCGTACGCGTTATCTGTCAACGTTCGTACCGGCGTCCGCCAGTGGTGCGATAGATAGCCGACACGACTATTCACGACACACCTACGACAGGGACGACGGCAATTACGATTCAATTCGACTGAAGCCTCGCCTTGCGCGAATCGGTTGCAGAACACCGTAAATTACCGAAGTCCTTCGCATTTGCGGTCGGCGTCGGCAATAATGTGTCCGTCGCCGTGCGGGGAAACCAGTCGCGCGTCATGCTGACCGAGGACTTCCGCGAGGGACCGCTCGCCTTCATCGAAAAGCGCGCGCCCCGCTGGCTCGGGCGCTGAACGCCCATCTTCCCCGGAGACCGCCCATGACCCAGGCCGTGATCGTTTCCACCGCGCGCACGCCGATCGGGCGCGCCTATCGCGGCGCCTTGAACGACATACGCTCACCGACGCTGATGGCGCACTCGATTCGTCATGCCGTCGCCCGCGCGGGCGTCGATCCGGCGGAGATCGACGATGTCGTGATCGGCACGGTGCTGTCCGGCGGCTCCGCCGGCATGAACCTGGCACGCAATGCGCTGCTCGCCGCGGGCCTGCCGGTCACGGTGTCCGGGCAGACGCTGGACCGGCAGTGCTCATCCGGACTGATGGCCATCGCCACGGCGGCCAAGCAGATCGCGATCGACGGCATGAGCGTCGTCGTCGCCGGCGGGCAGGACAACATCAGCGCGCTGCAGACTCCTTACATGGAGTGGGCCGGCCGCGAAAAGGACGAGAACGTGATCGCCGCCGCTCCCTCGGCCTACATGCCGATGCTGCAGACCGCGGAGTTCGTCGCGAAGAAGTACTCGATCTCGCGCGAGGCGCAGGACGAGTATTCGCTCGAGTCGCAACGCCGGACGGCGCAGGCGCAGCAAGCGGGTCGCTTCGACGCCGAGATCGTGCCGATCACCGCGACGATGGCGCTGAAGGACAAGGAGACGGGCGCGATCAGCCACAAGACCGTGACGCTCGCCAAGGACGAAGGCAATCGGCCGGACACGACGTTGGCCGGACTCGCGGCCCTGAAGCCGGTCATCGACGGCGGCGTGTCATCACCGCAGGCAACGCGAGCCAGCTCTCCGACGGTTCCTCGGCGAGCGTGCTCATGCACGAAAAGCTCGCCGCGCAACGCGGCCTCGCGCCGCTCGGCCGTTACCTCGGCATCGCGGTTGCCGGCTGCGCACCCGAGGAGATGGGCATCGGGCCGATCTACGCGATTCCGAAACTGCTGAAGCAGCACGGACTGAAGATCGACGACATCGGACTGTGGGAACTCAACGAGGCCTTCGCAGTGCAGGTCGTATACTGCCGCGACTTCCTCGGCATCGATCCGGCGAAGCTGAACGTCGACGGCGGCGGGATCTCGATCGGCCACCCTTACGGCATGACCGGGGCGCGGCTCGTCGGTCACGCGCTGATCGAAGGCTGCCGCCGCGGCGTGAAGCACGTGGTGGTGACGATGTGCGTCGGCGGCGGCATGGGCGCCGCCGGATTGTTCGAAGTTCACTGAGGCATCGCAATCATGGAAAAGATCGGCGTCGTCGGTGCAGGGTTGATGGGGTCGGAAATCGCGCTCGTCTTCGCGATGGCTGGGCACGACGTGCTGCTCGCGGACCGGCGCGAGGCCGAGGTCGGCGCGGCGATCGAGCGGCTGCAGGGCGTCCTGCGCAAGGGCGTCGAGCGCGGCTTCTACACCCGGGAAGCCGCCGATGGCGCGCTCGGGTGCATCCGGACGACCGCGAACCTCGAGCAGTTCGCCGATCGGGACCTCGTCACGGAGGCCGTGTTCGAGGACCTCGGCGTCAAGAGCGAAGTGCTCGCGCGGCTCGATGCGGTGTGCGGCCCCGAGTGCGTCATCGCGACGAACACCTCGACCATTCCGATCTCCACGCTGGCGGCCAAGGTCTCGGCCGAGCGTCGCGCGCGCTTCATCGGCACGCACTATTTCTCGCCGGCCTCGCGGATGAAGCTGGTCGAGGTCGTCCCGGCGTTCGATACCAGCGAAGCGACGTTCGAGTTCGCCTGCCGGATGTGCCGCGCGGCCGGCAAGACGCCGATCCGGGTCAAGGACGTCGCGGGCTTCGCGGTGAATCGCGTGCTGCACGTCTTCCTGATCGAGGCGGTGCGGCTGGTCGAGGAAGGCGTCGCCACGCCGGAAGACATCGACACCGCGTGCAAGCTCGGTCTCGGGCACCCGATCGGACCCTTCGAACTGATGGACGCGACGACGTCGAGCCTCTGCGTGCAGGCGCAGGAAATCATGCAGGAGGCCTACGGCGAACGCTTCCGGCCGCGCCCGTTGCTCAAGCAGCGAGTGCGGGCCGGGCTGGTGGGCGGCCGCAATGCGAAGGGCTGGCGGCGGTGAGGCTGTAGCGCAGCACCGGCGACTCGCCGGATCTCGCGCGGACCCTCCGGCTGCGCGCGGCCTGCGGGACGCGCGGGCGTGCGTCGCGCACGACGACTGGACGAGGAGTGCGACGTGATACTGACGGAAGCCCAGGAACTCGTTCGCGACACGGCGCGGGACTTCGCACAGTCCCGGCTCGCACCGAATGCGCGCGCGTGGGAAGACGCGGGCGCGATTCCAACCGACGTACTGCGCGAGCTCGGCGAGCTCGGCTTCCTCGGCATGACGGTGCCGGAGTCGCTCGGGGGTGCCGGTGTGGATTACGTCTCGTACGCGCTGGCGCTGATCGAGATCGCGGCCGGCGACGGCGCCGTGTCGACGCTGATGAGCGTCAACAACGCGCCGGTGTGCGCGATCCTCACGAACTGCGGAACGGCGGAGCAGCAGAGCCGCTTCCTCGGGCCGCTCGCCCGGGGCGAGATGATCGGTGCGTTCGCGCTGACCGAGCCGCAGGCAGGCTCCGACGCCGCCAATCTGCGGACGCGCGCCAGCGCCGTGACGGGCGGTTACCGGCTGAACGGCGTCAAGCAATTCATCACGTCCGGCGCGATCGCGGGCGTCGCGATCACGTTCGCCGTCACCGACCCCGCCGCCGGCAAGCGCGGCATCAGCGCCTTCCTGGTGCCGGCGGGCAGCCCCGGCTACGCCGTCTCGCGCGTGGAGAGCAAGCTCGGGCAGCGCGCGTCCGACACGGCGCAACTCACGTACGACGACGTGTTCGTGCCGGCCGACTTGCGCATCGGCGAGGAGGGCGAAGGCTATCGGATCGCGCTGGCCAACCTCGAGACCGGCCGCATCGGCATTGCCGCGCAGAGCATCGGCATGGCCCAGGCGGCGCTCGACGCCGCCCTCGCCTACGCGGCCGACCGCAAGGCGTTCGGGCAGCCGCTGACGGGACACCAGGCCGTCGCGTTCCGGCTCGCCGACATGGCGACCGAGCTCGAAGCGGCGCGGCAGCTCGTGCTGCACGCAGCGGCGCTCAAGGATGCCGGGCGTCCCTGCCTGAAGGAGGCCTGCATGGCCAAGCTGTACGCCTCGGAAGCGGCCGAGCGGATCGCGTCGGCGGCCATCCAGGTCCACGGCGGATACGGCTACGTGACGGACTTCCTGGTGGAGAAGATCTACCGCGACGTGCGCGTCTGCCAGATCTACGAGGGCACATCGGATGTGCAGCGGATTCTGATCTCCCGCGAGATCGCGAGGGGCTGAGCGGACCGGCGAATTCGAACGCAGCGGGCGCCGCAATGAGTCGGGAATCACGGCACGCGGTCGAACGGAATCCTGTCGATTTCCAGCGACACGACCTTGCTCGACCGGCCGTCTGCGCCGAGGGCGAACTCGACCGGCGCCACCCAGCCCGGCGCGATGAATCGCGTCTCCGATTGCGGAATCAACTCGATCTCGGGCCCGTCGTCCGCGACGCCGTAGAGGCGCCCCGTTTCGTGCCGAAACGTCAGCGTGCTGTCGAGGTCGACGGAGTGGAACCTGCCGGCCAGACGCTCCAACTGGGCTGGCTCCAGGCGCACTCCGATGGGCAACTCGATTCGGTTGTACTCGCCGAGCGGGTGCACCTGTCCGCAGACATCGCAGTGCGCGGGTTTGCCGAAGTTGCCGATGTAATGCGCCACCGGCGGGACGCGGCCGAGCGTGGCATGAATCGCGGCGAGGTCTTCATCGGACAGTCCCCTGAAGACGATCCACGGCATGATCGGGTTCAGCGAGCCGCCCTTGCCGGTGCGTATCACGGTCGCGAACGTGTCGGCGGTGTAGCCCGCGCCGGAGGCGTGGCTCGTGATGTTGGTGCTGTACGCCGAGCGCGCACCCCGCTCGATGAGATTGCCTCCGGCCATCAGGCCGGGATTGCGCGTCGAATGCCAGGATGTGTGGCACCCGGCGCAGTCCGCGAGATTGACCAGGTAACGCCCTCGCGCCAACGTGTCATCCGGCGCCGGCCCCGCAACGGGCGCCGTGATCGGCCTGGGATTCCTGGCGTTTTCCAGCGCTTCCTCAGGCGGCAGGACGGTTCTCGGCAGCACGTTGCGCACCGGCGGAATCGAACGCAGGTACACCACTACAGCGGCGAGATCCTCGTCCGACAGCGCGGCGAAGGACTGGTACCACATTCCCCAGAACAACCCGCGCCCGTCATGCCCGATGCCTTCGCGAATCGCGCGCGCGAGCATGTCGTCGGTCCAGCCGCCGGCGCCCGTCTCAACGTCGGGCGTAATGTTGGGCGCGACGATCCAGCGGTCGCCGCGACGGCTGAGAACGGCGCCCGAGCCTTTGCGCGAAGCGATTGGTGGCGCGCCGGGCCGATCCCAATCACGCTCGGTGTGGCAGATGAAGCACTGCAGCAGGTTCTCGGCGAAGTATCGTCCGCGTTCCAGACGTTCCGCGGTCACCTCGAACTTGCGGTCGGTCAGGGGCCGCATCTTGGGCGCGAGCGCGTCGGCTGCCAGCGAGTCGGCCGCAAGCAGGATGGCCATCAGTGGCAGGCACCATCGAATCCGCATTGCGAAGACCCTTTGCTGCCACCCGGGACGAGGCGGCGCTACCGGCCGCGACAGATATCACCCACCGGACCCTACGGCTAGCCATGCCCCACCGGCGCAGGCATGATTGGCACCCGGTCAGAGCGCCGCCCGTCGGCCTAACTTCCTATGTACACAAGCTTTTTCGGTCTCCAGGAAAAGCCGTTCGCGATCACTCCCGACCCCCGCTACCTGTATCTCAGCGAGCGGCACGCGGAAGCGCTCGCGCACCTGCTCTACGGCATCAACGAGGCCGGGGGATTCGTCCAGCTGACGGGCGAGGTCGGCACCGGCAAGACGACCATCATCCGCAGCCTGCTCGAGCAGCTGCCGGGGCATGCGGAGGTCGCCCTGATCCTGAACCCGCGCGTCACGCCGGCGGAATTCCTGCTGACCATCTGCGAAGAGTTGCACATCCCGGTGCCCGAGTCCGGCAAGAGCAGCACCAAGACCCTGATGGACCTGCTCGGCCGCTACCTGCTCGAGACGCATGCGCGAGGGCGACGGGTGGTGCTGATCGTGGACGAGGCGCAGAACCTGAGCGCGCAGACGCTCGAGCAGGTGCGCCTGCTGACGAACCTCGAGACCGCGACGACCAAGCTGCTGCAGATCATCCTGATCGGCCAGCCGGAACTGCGCGTGCTGCTCGACCAGCCCGACCTGCGCCAGCTCGCGCAGCGCATCACCGGCCGCTATCACCTGAGCCCGCTGTCGGTCGAGGAATCGGCGGGATACGTCAAGCACCGGATGCGCGTGGCCGGCGCGACGGCCGAGGCGTTCACGCCGGGCGCGCTGCGCGAGATCTACCGGCTGAGCAGTGGCATCCCGCGCGTGATCAACGTGATGTCCGATCGCGCGCTGCTCGGCGCGTACACCCGGGAAGACCACCGGGTCGGCGCGTCGTACATCCGGCAGGCCGCGGCCGAAGTCTATGGGCGGCCGGTGCCGGCGCCGTGGCTGAAATGGGCCACGGGCGGCGCGATCGCCGTGGCCCTCGCAGTCGCCGCGTTCGGCGCGTGGACGTTCTACAGCCACCGCGACGACTCGAGCGTCGCAACGGCGGCCGCCGTCACGCCGAAGCCGGCCGGCGAGGCGGCAGCCCCGACACCGGATCCGGCGACGGCCCCGACTGCAACCGCTACGGCTCCGGAACCGGCGCCGGTGACGGTGCCGTTCGACCAGGTGCTCGCGAGCAACGGCAACGACACGACGACGGAGGCCGCGCTCGGCAAGCTGTTCGCGCTCTGGGGCGCGCATTACACGCCGACGCAGGGTCGCGGTTGCGAACAGGCGACCCGGCAGGGCCTCGAGTGCCTGTTCCAGAAGGGCTCGTGGGCGCAGCTGCGCACGCTCAACCGCCCGGCCATCCTCACGCTGACCGACGACGTGGGCCGGACGCACCAGGTGGTGCTCACTTCGCTCGACGACGAGCGGGCCACCATCGACCTCGGCGGCCAACCGCATCCGGTCTCGATCGCAGGGCTGTCGCGCTACTGGTTCGGCGACTTCCTGCTGCTGTGGCGGCCGCCGATGGCCGTCGTGAAGGCGCTCACGCCGGGCATGCGCGGCGCCGACGTACGCTGGCTGCGTGAATCGCTGCGCACGGCGCAGGGTCTGCCGGCCGCGCCCGGCCCCGACGTGTACGACGAAGACCTCGTGCGCCTGGTGCAGGACTTCCAGCGCATGCATCGCCTCAACATCGACGGCGTCGCCGGTGTGCAGACGCAGATCGTGCTCGACACGGTGCTGAATGCGACCGGGTCGCCGACGATCGTCGCGCAAGTGGCGGGAGGCTAAGGGATGTCCTTCATCCTCGACGCGCTGCGCAAGTCCGAGCATGACCGGCAGCGGCAGACCGGCCCGGGCCTCGCCGAAGTGCCGATGGCGCCGTCGAGGCCGAAGAAGAATGTCTGGGCGACGGCCGCAGTCGTGCTGCTGATCGTCAACCTGCTCGCCGTCGGTGTGCTGCTGCTGCGCCGCGCAAGCCACGAGGCCCCGACCGCGGCCCCCGCCGACACGCCCACCGCACCGGCCGCTGCGGCACCCGCGGCCGCGCGCCAGACGCCGCCCACCGCTGCGCCGCCGTCACCCCAGGCGTCGGTGACGCAATCCTTGCCGCAACCCGTCCTGCAACCACGCCCCACGCCGGCGGCGCCGGCCGGCCGCAATCCGCTCGCGAGCGAAGTCGCCGGTGGGTCGCAGGGTCTCGACGCAGACATGGCTGCGCATGCCGCCTCGGTCCCGCAGCAGGTTGCGCCTGCCGTCAGTCGTGCGACCACGATCCCGGCGACCGGCGGCTCGGTGAGCTACCAGCCAATCCCGGAAGCCGCGGTCGCACGTGCCGTCGCGGCGGAGACGCCGAGCGCGCCGCCGCAGCATTCGTCGCTGCCGACGGCCGATGAAGTGTCGGCGGGCGGCGGCGTACCGCGACTGCACCTCGACCTGCACGTGTTTTCGGCGAAGCCGCAGGAGCGCTTCATCTTCGTCAATTCGCACAAGTACCGTGAAGGCGACACGCTGCAGGAAGGCCCGGTCGTCGAGCAGATCACGCAAAGCGGCGCGGTGCTGAACTACCGCGGCAGCCGCTTCCTGCTGACGCGCGACTGAGACCGCGAGGGTCGCTTTGAGCGCAACGGCCGCCGCGATGGGCGCCGACAGCCTCGACGGACTGAGGCTCGGCCGCGCATTGCAGGCGGGCATCCAGCGCCTGCTCTCGCGCCAGGACCATCTCAACAAGATCAACGTGTTCCCGGTGCCGGACGGCGACACCGGCACGAACCTCGCGCTCACGATGAGCGCCGTGCTCGGCGCGCTGCAGCAGACCCCCGACCCGCACGTCGGCCAGACGCTGACCCGCGTGGCGGACGCCGCGCTCGACGGCGCCCGCGGCAATTCGGGCGCGATCCTCGCGCAGTTCTTCCTGGGCCTGTGCGACCGGCTCGGTCATCTCGGGCGCCTGAGCCCCGCGGACTTCGCCGACGGCGTGCACGGAGGAGCCGCCTATGCCCGCGAAAGCCTGAGCGAGCCGCGCGAAGGCACGATCCTGACGGTCCTCACGGATTTTGCACACGCAGTCCAGAGCGCGCAGCGCGACGATCCGCGGGATTTCCGCGCTTTGCTGCGCCGGGGCGTGCAGGCGGCACAGGTCTCCCTCGAGCGCACCACGTTTCAGCTCGAGGTGCTGCGCAGGGCCAACGTCGTCGATGCGGGCGCGCAGGGTTTCGTCGAACTGATCGCCGGCGTGACGGATTACATCGAGAGCGGCTCCCAGGAGGAGCCCCTGGTGCTGGCCCCCGCGCTCATCGATTCCGGCGCGGAGGAGATGGCCGGTCACGAGGAGAACCTCGCGCACCGCTACTGCACCGAATGCATCGTGACCGGCGCGGACGTCGATCGCCGGCACCTGCGCGAACAGCTGTCGGCGATCGGCAGCAGCCTCGTCGTGGCGGGACTGCAGCGCAAGGTGCGGGTGCACGTGCACGTCAACGACCCGGCCGACGTCTTCCGCATCGCCGCGCGGTTCGGCGCCGTCACCGCCGAGAAAGCCGACGACATGCAGCGCCAGCAGCACTCGGCGCACGATGCGGGCCGCCAGGTGGTCGTCGTCACCGATTCGGCAGCAGACATTCCGGAGGAGGAGATGGACCGGCTCGGCATCCACATGGTGCCGGTGCGGCTGCACTTCGGCGAGCACAGCTACCTCGACAAGGTCGGCATCACGCCCGAGCAGTTCTACGCCGAACTGCTCCGCAATCCCGAGCATCCGAAGACCTCGCAGCCGCCGCCCGGCGACTTCCGCCGCCAGTTCGAGTTCCTCGCGTCGCACTACCCGGCCGTGCTGTCGCTGAACCTGTCCCGGCAGGTGAGCGGCACCTGCGGCGCGGCGGAGACCGCGGCCGGCCGCGCGTCCGCGCACGGCAAGGTCGTCGTGATCGACACGATGAATGCGTCCACCGGCCAGGGGCTGGTCGCGATGCACGCGGCGGAATGCGCCGCAGCCGGCCAGTCGCTCGAGCAGGTCGTCGCGGCGACGCGTGCGATCATCCCGCGGACGAAGACCTATGGCCTGATCGGCTCGCTCGACTACGCGGTGCGCGGCGGGCGGTTGCCGCGCTGGGTGAAGCAGGCCGCCGACGCGCTGCAGCTGATGCCGATCCTGCATGCCGATCGCAAGGGTCGTGTCACCGGCGGTGGCGTGCTGTTCGGACGCCGACGCCTCAAGGACAAGTTCGCGCGCTTCGTGCGTCGCCGCATGCGCGACGGCGTGACCTACCGCGTGCTGGTGGGACACGCCAACTGCGCATCGGACGGCGAGTGGCTGCTCGGGCAACTCGACGCCGGGAATGTCGCCTATGGCCGTGTCGTCCCGCTCGGCAGTGCGCTCGGCGTGCACGGCGGGCCGGGTATGCTGGTCGTGTCGCTGCAGGAACACGAGGTGCCGGGATGAAGGTGGAAACACTGGCGATACACGCGGGCCGCGAGCCCGACTCCGCATCCGGCGGGTTGCGCGAGCCCCTGCAGCTGTCGACGACCTTTGCACGCGGCGCCGACGGCAGTTATCCGCACGGCTATTTCTATGCGCGCGCCGGCAACCCGAATCGCACGTCGCTCGAGCGGGCCGTGGCTGCGCTCGAAGGCGGCGCCGACGCAGTCGGGTTCGCCTCGGGATCCGCGGCCACGCTCGCCGTGTTCGCGCAGGCCGCGCCGCGCGGGCGCATCGTGTGCTCGACCGACTGCTACCACGGCACCGGCAAGCAGTTGCGCGAGATCGTTCCGCGATGGGGCGCCGCGGTGGAATTCGTGGACACCAGCGACCTGCCGGCGGTGCAGCGCGCACTCGCTCCCGGCGCGTCGCTGCTCTGGTTCGAGACGCCGTCGAATCCGTTGCTCAAGGTGAGCGATATTGCGGCGCTCGCGGAACTGGCGCACGCGCGCGGCGCGCTGCTCGGCTGCGACAACACGTTCGCCAGCCCGATCCTGCAGCGGCCGTTCGATTTCGGCGCCGACCTCGTCATGCACAGCACGACCAAGTACCTCGGCGGGCACAGCGACGTGCTCGGCGGGATCGTCGTCGCGCGCGAATCCGGCGACTGGCTGGCGGGTCTACGGGATTACCAGGCGACGGCGGGCAGCGTGCCCTCGCCTTTCGATTGCTGGATGGTGATGCGCAGCCTGCCGACGCTCGCCTACCGCGTGCGCGCGCAGGCGGCGAATGCGCTCGCCGTCGCGGGCTTCCTGAACTCGCACCGCCGTGTCGAGAAGGTGTTCTACCCGGGACTCGTCAACCATCCCGGGCACGCCGTGGCCGCGCGCCAGATGCACGACGGTTACGGCGGCGTGCTTTCGGTGCTGGTCAGCGGCGGCGCGGAGGCGGCGATGGCGGTGGCCGCACGCGTGCAGCTCTTTACTCGCGCCACCAGCCTCGGCGGCGTCGAGAGCCTGATCGAACATCGCGCGTCGATGGAAGGGCCGCACACCCGCACGCCGCCGAACCTGCTGCGGCTCTCGATCGGGCTCGAGCACGCCTCGGACCTGGTCGCGGATCTCGACCAGGCGCTAGGCGGCTGACGCACTCAGTGCTGGACCGCGTCGGGCTGCGGCTGGCCCTGCAGTGGCCGGCCGTTCTGCTGCCACGCGATCATGTCGCCCTCGAGGTGCGAGAGCCTCGTGTAACCATGATCCTGCAGCACCGTCGCCGCGAGGCCGGCGCGCCGGCCGGAGTGGCAATAGAGCACCACGTCCTTGTCCTTCGGCACGTCGGCCAGCCGCGAAGCGATCTGGTCGTGCGGAATGTTGATCGCACCCGGCACGTGGCCCTTGGCGAATTCCTCCGCGGTACGCACGTCGATCACGACCAGCGAGTCGTCGTGCCGTGACTCGCGCTCGAGCAGCGCGTCCTGCGTGATGAGGGGAATGGCCGGGGCGACGGCGGGGACGGGCGCGGCGGCTGGAACCGGGGCGACCGGGGCCGCAACCGGGTCGGCCGCGCAGGCGCAGCCCGCACCGAGTGTGCCGACCACGACGAGGAGTGCATACGGCTTGAGCGTCATGTTCGCCTCCCGCCCGGGTGGCAGGCGGACGGGCCGCGGCCCGGGCATCACCAGCGCTGCGGAAACGTGTGCAGCGTCGATATATGGTACCCGAGATCGCGGATGTTCTTCTCGACGCGTGCTGCGGACTCTTGCGACCGCCGACGGCGCGGAGTCCACGGCGGATCCGACCCGCTAGCCGACGTACGCGTCGGCCTCGATCTCGACCAGCATGCCGGGATCGACCAGTCCGCTCACTTCGACCATCGCCGTCGCCGGCCGGATCGCGCCGAAGAATTCGCCGTGCACGCGGCCGACGGCCTCCCAGCCCAGGATGTCGGTCACGTAGATCCGGGTGCGGACGACGTGTTCCAGGCCGGCGCCGGCGCGCTCCAGCGCCGCGCGGATGTTGGCGAGGACCTGCCGGGTCTGTGCGCCGGCATCGCCGAGGCCGACGAGCTTGCCGTCCGGCCCGGTGGCGGTCGTGCCGGCGATCCAGACGTGGGGCCCGATGCGGACGGCGCGGGAGTAGCCGACGATGGGTTCCCAGGCGGTGCCGGTGGCGAAGTTCTGGCGGGCGGTCATGGCGTCTCCTGAGACGGTCGGCAGGCGGTGGTGGCGGGTCAGGCTCTCACCGCGGACTACGGCGACCCACCACGGCCGTCACGGGCGAGCGCGAGCAACGCGTCGCCGGTGACGCGGTAGACGGTCCAGTCGTCCATCGGCACGGGCGCCGAGTTTCCTGTAGAAGCCGATCGCGCGCTGGTTCCAGTCGAGCACCGACCATTCGAGTCGCGCACAGCCCCGTTCCACGGCGAGCGCCGCGAGGTGCTGCAGCAGCGCCTCGCCATATCCCTGCCCCCGGAAGACGGGGCGCACATAGAGGTCTTCGAGGTACAGGCCCGGGCGGCCCATGAAGGTCGAGTAGTTGTGGAACCAGAGGGCGAACCCGGCCGCCTCCTCGCCTGCCCAGACGACGGCGGCCTCGGCATACGGACGCGGCCCGAACAGGTGCTCGCGCAGGTCGGCAGCGGTGATGCTGACTTCGTGCAGCAGGCGCTCGAACTCCGCCAACTCGCGGACCAGCCCGACGATCGTTTCGAGGTCCTCGGGCCGGGCGGGAGCGATGCGGTGCGGTGGCCGGGGCTGCATTAGCAGGTCTCCTTTCTTCAGATTCCCTCGACAGACACAGGCACCCTGCCTTGCCTGCAACGCCTTTCAACCGTATTGTTAACCGACATTTTACTCGTGGCCAGCGGGATGTCTGCCGCAATCGATCGTCTGCCGCTCAATGCCCTGCGCGTGTTCGAGGCCGTGGCCTCGCACCTGAGCTTCACCGCCGCTGCGCGCGAGCTCGGTGTCACCACGGCGGCGGTCAGCGCGCAGGTCAAGTCGCTCGAGGCGGACATCGGCGTGCCGCTGTTCCGGCGCCACACGCGTGCCGTGGCGCTGACGCAGGAAGGCTCCGAACTGCTGCCGGGCGTGCGTCGCGGGCTCGACGAGATGCGCCGCGCCGTCGACCGCATTCGCCGCGAGCGGGTCGGCGGCATGCTGAACCTGAGCGTGCCGAACGAGTTCCTGCAGCGCTGGCTGCTGCCTCGGCTGGCGGAGTTCACGCGCCAGCACCCGGAGATCGAGGTGCGCTTCGGGCCGTCGCGCGCCGGCCTCGACTTCAGCCGCGACGATTTCCACGCGGCGATCCTCTACGGGTCCGGCCAGTGGTCGGGACTCAAGTCGGAACGGCTGCTCGACGAGTGGGTCTTTCCGGTCTGCAGTCCGGCCCTGCTCGCGAAGCTGGGTCCGATCGACACGCTGGCCGACTTCGCCCGCTACCCGCTGATCCACAGCCGCTCCGAACCCTGGCCCGACTGGTTGCGCCGGGTCGGCGGCGACACGACCCGGGCCGACATCGCGCCCGTGATCGAGGACTCGGCGGCGACGCTGGCGGCGGTCGAGCAGGGCAAGGGCGTCGCGCTCGCACGCTGGTCGCTGGCGGCCGCGGACATCGCAGCGGGACGACTGGTGCGGCCCATGTTGCCGAGCGTCCAGCAGCGCAGCGCCTGGTACCTGGTGGCGCCGCCGGAAAACTTCTCGCTACCCAAAGTGGTGCGGTTCCGCGGCTGGCTGGTCGAATGCTGTCGCGAGTTCCCCCCTCCGACCGGCGAGACGCTGGCCGCCGAGTGAACTTGCCCCGGCGACCGCTGGCAAGAACGCTTCGAAACGAGTAGCGTTTCGCCTGTCGACCGGGAAGGGAACGGCTTGGCCATGCCGACCACAAAAACAAGGCTGCACTATCACTGCGTCTCGATCATCGGCGGGCCGAACGGCTGCGCCGCGGTGAAAGAGCTGGCTTCGCAACGCCTGCTGTCGGCGGACGCCCCGCGCCTGCCGCTGAAGACCTGCGACCATCCCGAGACGTGCACCTGCAAGTTCCGCCACCACGACGACCGTCGGGCGGGCCCGCGACGCGCCGCCGAGGACGGACGCCACGCTCGACCCTGGGAGGGCGGTGAACGCCGCGGCCGACGCGGCCGGCGCGAAGTCGACTTCGAAGAGGCCTAGGCCCGCGGCGAGCCCGGCTGGGGCAGTCCGTACCGCGCCACGACCGGGCGGTGATCGGATCCGATCGCCGGACCGACTTCCACCTGCTCGACACACAACGCCGGCGAAACCAGCTGGTGATCGATGCGCAGTGCGAGCGGCCAGAACCCCGCCATCCACGTCGGGTGCCAGCCGCGGCTGGCCTGCGCGTCGCGCAATCCTGACGCTCGCAGCAACTGCGCGAAGACCGGCGAGTCCGGCGTGACATTCAGATCGCCGGCGGCCACGGTGGGCATCCGTTGCTCGCGCGCCAGCACGGCGGCACGCATGAGTGCGTGGTCGCGAAGATGCGCGAGCCGCGGCGTGATCGGCCACCGGGTGTGCAGCCCGAGCAGGTGGATGCGCTGGCCGCGGACCCGTGCGATGGCTTCGAGCGACGGGATGCCGTCGCCCGCGAGGTCCACCGCGGCGATCGTCTCGAGCGGCCAGCGGCTCAGCAGCGCGATGCCGTAGGGATCGCGGCGCGGGAGCATGCGGCGGTACGGGTATCGATCGAGCGTGGCGAGCGTCGCGGCCCAGCGCGGCGTGACTTCCTGGACGACGATCACGTCGGCCGGACTGCTGCGCGAGCCAGTCGAGGAATCGCCGCGGATCGTCGTTGCTGAACTGGACGTTGGCCGTCACGACGACGAACGGTTCGGCACCGCAGGACGGCGCGGGCACGTCGGCGAGCAGCCGCTGCGCGGATGGCAGGAACAGCAACGACGCCAACCCGGCGGCGAGCAGCGCCGCGCGCGGCGCGCGGGCGACGGCGAGCGCGGGGACCAGCAACGCAGCCGACACGGCAAGTTGCGGACGAAAATGCGAGAAAAGCTCGAACGGCCATCCTAGCGGCGCCAGCCACGCGGCCACGGACGCTGCGCAAATGCCGCCCAGCGCCACTAGAATCCAGCGATCGGGGATGCGGGGAGCCGGCATGCGTTACTACGAGGACCTCGTCGAAGGCGTGGTCGAGGAATCGGGCACCCGCACGCTGACGCGCGACGAGCTGATCGCCTTTGCCACCCAGTATGACCCGCAATACTTCCATGCGGACGCCACCGCCGCCAAGGGCTCGATCTTCGGCGATGTGATCGCGTCGGGCATCTACACGATGGCCGTCTGGCGGCAACTCGACCACCAGATTGCGCAGGACATCAAGTGGATCTGCGGGGTGGCCTGGGATGACGTGCGGTTCCCGAAGGCCGTGCGGCCCGGCGACACTCTGCGCGCGCGAGCGAAATGCCTGTCGAAACGTCTCTCCGGCAGCGACCCCAGCCGCGGCGTCGCGATCTACGAGTACACCGTGCTCAACCAGAACGACGAGGTCGTCTTCACGTGCCGCAGCACCAACCTCGTCGAACGGAGGTGCCGGGTTTGACTTATTGACTTATTGGCGCCGCGAGTCCGTCGCCTGTCGCCAATAAGTCAATAAGTCAAACCCGGCACCTCTGAAGAAACTCATCGATGGCGGCGACGCATGCAGGTTCGTCGAGCAGCGGGGTGTGGCCGCGGTGGGCGACGGTGACCCGGACGAGGTCGGGCTTTTCGCGCGCCATGCGGTCGAAGGTCGCGACCGACAGGATGTCGGATGTGCCACCGCGGATGGCCAGCGTCGGGATCGGCCGCAACGCCGCAAATAGCGGCCACAGATCGGGAGCCGCGGCGGTGGGGGCGGCGCGTACAGCCTCGCCGATCATCGGATCGACGTCGAGCCGCGGCACGCCGTCGACCTCGGAATAGCTGCGCCGGGCGTGGGCGAGCCACTCCTCGTCGCTCAAGCCGGGCATCGCGAACTCGTATGTCGCGCGCACCTGCGCCACGGCTTCGTCCCAGTTCGACACGGGCGCATGCCGCCCGACGTATTTGGAGATGCGCGCGAGTCCCTCCGGCGCGACCTCCGGCCCTACGTCATTCAGGATGACGCCGGCGACCGCTGTGGGCCGGGTTGCCGAGAGCATCATGGACAGGATGCCGCCGAGCGAGGTGCCTAGCAGCACGACGCGCTCGACTCCGGCATCGGCCAGCAGAGCCCCCAGATCGGCAAGGTACGTGCCCGGGTGGTAGTTCTGCCAGTTCGGGTCGTGTTGCGAATATCCGCGTCCCCGCAGGTCGGCGCACAGCACACGGCGGTGGCGCGCAATTCGAGGCGCGACGACTTCGAAATCGCGCGAGTTGCGCGTCAGCCCCGGCAGGCACAGCACCGGCGGCAACGATGAGCCGGGGCCTGCGTAATCGCGGTAGTGCAGGCGCAGCCCGTCGCCGGACACGTAATACCGATCGACCCATCCTGTCGTCGTCATCGAGCCTCGTCCCGCGTCGCCGCGGCATTGACGTACTGAGCGCGCAGTTCGCGCTTCAGGATCTTGCCATTCGGATTACGCGGCAGCGAGTCCACGAGCACAGCCTTTGAAATCCGCTGCTGCTTGCCAACCTGCCGGTTCGTCCACTCCACGAGCCGATGCGGGTCCACGGCCGCGCCCTGCCGCGAGACCACGATCGCAAGCGGCGTCTCGCCCCAACGGTCGCTCGGCACGCCGATCACGGCCACTTCGACCACGTCGGGATGCGTATGCATGACCGCTTCGATGTCGGCCGGGTACACGTTCTGTCCGCCGGAGAGGATCATGTCCTTCTTGCGATCGACGATATGGAGGAACCCGTCGGCGTCGATCCGGCCGATGTCGCCGGTCCGCAGCCAGCGACGGCCCTCGGGATCCACCCACGTCGCTTCCTGCGTCGCATCGGGACGGTTGTGATAGCCCTCCATGACCAGCCGCCCATATCCCGCGATCTCGCCCAACTGCCCCGGGGCCACTTCGCGGTCGTCGTCGCCGATCAGCTTCAGGTGCTGGCCGGGAATGGGCTTGCCGACGGACTCGAGGTGGGCATCGAAATCCTCGGGCGCGAGCGTCGTGATGATGCCCTCGGTGAGCCCGTAGAGCTCGATGACGTTGCAACCGAGCCGGTCGCGCGTGGCGCGCTTGACCTCGGGCGGCAGCGGCGAGCCGCAGCACATGATCGAGTCGAGCGTGCCGAGCTGCCGCGCCTCCAGGTCCGGCAGGTCGAGCAGGCGACGCAGCTGCACCGGCACGAATCCGCCGTGCGTCACCCCATAGCGCTCGACGTGCTCGACGAGGCCCTCGGCGCTGAACGCCGGCATCACCACGATCGTGCCGCCCGTCAGCACGGTGCTGAGCATCGCCACCCAGCTGATGTTGGAGTACAGCCCGAGCGAGCACAGCGTCACGGCGCCGCTGTGGTAGCGCAACGCGAGGCCGACATCCTCGGCCCAGTGCATGCGACAGCCGTGCGTGTGCACGATGCCCTTGGGCAACCCGGTGGTGCCCGAGCTGTAGATGATGTTGCACTCGGTGTCCGCGGTGAGGCCGACGGCCGGCGGTGCCACAGCCTGTGCCAATTGCCACGGCGTGAAGTCGACCCAACCCTCGGCAGGCGCGTCGACGGTGATGCGGACGATATCCGCCGGCAGCGCCCGTGCGAGCCGCAGCGCGTCGATCCTGGCGCAGTGCTCGCCGGACGCGACGACCGCCACGGCACCGCTGTCCGCAATCATCGCGGCTACGGCTGCATCGTTGACTGCCGTGTTGAGCGGCACGACGCAGACGCCCGCCTTCGCGGCGCCAAAGATGGCGAGCGCCATTTCGACGCTGTTCGCCGTCAGCAGGGCGAGCCGCGATCCCCGACGCAGGCCCAGGGCCGCGAGTCCGTGCGCCACCTGGTTGGTGGCGCGGTCGAACTCGGCCCAGTTCAGGCGACGCTCCCCGCAGAGCAGCGCCGCCTTGGTGGCCTGGTTGCGGCCGTGCTGTGCGATCAGGTCCGGGATCAGCGGCCGCGGAACGTCGTACCAGCCCATGTCGAACGCCGCGTTCGCCGGCTCACTCGAACCGATAGCTCAGGCTGAGCGTGTAGGTGCGCGGAGGCCCGTAGAAGCTGTTGACGATGTTGCCGTACAGCGCCCCGGGGAAGTAGTACCCGCCGACCTTGTAGCGCTCGTCCGTGAGATTGCGGCCGATCGCCGTCACCTTCAGCTTGTTGCTTTCGGACGTCCAGCCGAGGCTCGCGTCGAGCAGCGTATAGGCGTCGTTCTGGTCGAGCAGCGGAATCGGCACCTCGAACATCTGGTACGAGTCGCGGTACGAGGCAGTCAGCGTACCGAGCACCGAGCCGTGGCCGGCGCCGAGCCCCTGCGTGTAGTTGACGGACAGATTGCCGTTCCACTCCGGCGTGTTCTGGAAACTGTAGGTGTCGGAGACGTCGACCTGGACCGGAATCTTCGCCGGGGGTGGCGCCGGGTTGGCAACCAGGACGGAGGTGATGTACTTGTCGAACTGCGCGTCCGTGTAACCGACACCATAGGTGATGCTGAGTGCGTCCGACAGACTGAACGCACCTTCGAGTTCGACGCCCTGTATGGTGGAACTGGCCGCATTGTCGACGTAGCTCGCGATGCCGCCCGCAATGGTGGGCTGCTGTCGGGTGATCTGCTGGTCGCTGTAGTCCGAGTGGAACAGGGCGAGGTTGAAGCTCGCGCGACCGTCGAACGCACTGCCTTTCAGGCCGAGCTCGTACGACTCGACCGTCTCGGGTTCGTAGCCGTTCACCGTCTCGGGTGTCAGAAACGCGTCGCCGCGCATGTCGAAGCCGCCAGACTTGAAGCCTTCGGAGTACGACGCGTAGGTGGTCAGCGTGTCCGTGAACTTGTAGCTGACACTCAGGCGCGGCGTGAACTTGTCGAAGGACTTGTCGTTCGTGTAATCGGTGCGCACCAGGCCCGGCACCGCGGCGTCGTTGCCGAACAGCGGCGAGTACAGTCCCGTGAAGTACTGGCGATAGACCGTGCCTTCCTTCTTGTCGTGCGTGTAGCGACCGCCGACGGTGGCCGACAGCTTGTCGGTGAAGTCCCAGCCCACGTCCGCGAACGCGGCGTAGCTGGTCGTGTCGACCTGGCCCGAGGTCGCGATCGTCGGTTGAGGATGCCGAGGATCGTGTCGAACTTGCCGCGCCGCGGTGGCGTCGAGGTAGTAGAGTCCCGCCACGCCCTTGAGACGCTCCCCTTCGTACAGCACCTGGAATTCCTGCGTCGTCTGGTGGTCCCGGTAGTGACCCGGGACGTCGAGCGACGGCTGGGGGCCGGTGTCGAAGTCGATCAGCGTGTCGGTCCAGCCCTCCCGATAGGCCGTGATCGACTTCAGCGTCAGCGCGTCGCTCAGGTCCCACTGCGCGATGAGCGAGAGGCCCGAGGTCGACACCTCGTTGTCGCTGCCGATGCCCGCGCGCATGTCGTAGACGTCCTTCAGCACGGGTTCGCCCGCGGACAGGCCGAGTCCGGGCGCCTCGCGGTGGCCGTGCTTCGCGTCCGAATTGTCGTCGACGTAATCGCCGGCGAGCCGGACGCTGATCGCGTCCGTCGGGTGCCACTCGGCGCTGAGACGGAAGGCGTCCACGTCCTTGCCGTAGTGCTGCTTGTGGGTGATCTGGTTCTCGCCGTAGCCGTCGCGGCGGTAGAGCGCCACGCTGCCGCCGATGGCGAACGTGTCGCCGATGGGCAGCGCGCCGGAGGCGATCAGGTCCGTCTGGTCGTACGACCCGACGTTGACCTTGGTGTCGAGGAAAGCCGTGTCGCCGAGCGGCCGGGTGACGTACTTGATCGCGCCGCCGATGGTGTTGCGGCCGTAGAGCGTGCCCTGCGGGCCACGCAATACCTCCAGGCGCTGGATGTCGTAGATGTCGAGCACGGCGCCCTGGGGTCGCGCGACGTAGACGTCGTCGACGTAGAGGCCGACGCCCGGCTCGAAGCCCCACAGCGGATCCTGCTGGCCGATGCCGCGGATGAAGGCGATCAGCGTCGAATTCGAGCCGCGCGCGACCTGCAGCGTGAGGTTCGGCGTCGACTGCTGCAGCCAGGTGATGTCCGCCGCGCCCACGTTCTCGAGGCGCTCCGACGAGAACGCCGACACCGCAATCGGCACGTCCTGCAGGCTTTCCTCGCGGCGGCGCGCGGTGACGGTGATCTCTTCGAGGCCCGCGGCCGAGGTCTTCGCCGCGGGCGCGTCCTGCGCCAGCGCGGCCGGCACGGCAAGCAGCGAAGCGGTGGCGGCGAGCGCCTGCACCGAGTGAACGGCGAGTGTCTTCATGGATCCCCCCTGCATGGCGCCCGCGGGCGCTCGGTTTTCAACGCGTGATGAAATCTAGTTGAACATCTGTTGAATTTCAACAACTGTTGCACGACCACGTGCCGTTGGCCAGAATCGGGGCCCGCCGTGCCGTCGGGTACACCGGAACTTTCTGCAATGCAAAAGAAGACGAAGAACGTAGCGGGGACACGCGCGCAGCCCGCGCCGCGACGGCAGCGGGCGAACTCCCGCTCGCAGCTGACTCGCGACCGCATCCTCGACGCGGCGGAGCACCTGTTCGCCGCGCGCGGGTTCCACGGCTGCTCGATCCGCGACATCACCGGCGAGGCGCAGGTGGACGTGGCCCTCGCCAACTATCACTTCGGCAGCAAGCAGGGACTGCTCGAGGCCGTGATCGCGCGCCGCGCGCAGGATCTCAACGCGGATCGGCTCGCGCGCCTCGATGCGGTGCTCGCGGCCAGTCGCGGGAAAAAGCCTTCGCTGGAAGCGATTATCGACGCGTTCACGCATCCGCTGCTCGACCGCTCCGCGCGCGGCGGACCGGGCTGGAAGAGTTATTTCGCGTTGATCGCGGAGGTCAACAACTCACCGGAGTTCGGCGGCGTGCTGATGACGCGCCACTTCGACCAGGTCGTGCAGCGCTTCATCGACGCCATCCGCTTCGCATTGCCCGGCAGCGCGGAACGCGACATCTACTGGGCGTACCATTTTCTTTCCGGCGCGCTCACGCTGACGTTCGCGGAAACCGGCCGGATCGACAAGTTGTCCGGCGGCGCGTGCAAGTCGAGCGACCTCGGCAGCGTGCACGAAAGACTGGTGCCATATTGCGCTGCGGGATTCCGCGCGTTGTGCCTACGCGACAAGGGTGGACGCAAGGCGGTGCCGGCGCGACGGCGCTGAAGGTGGCCTTGGCGCGCAAGCCGCGCAAATCATCCGCGGTCCGGGCATCGGGGTGGACGAAGCGCCGGGTCTCGGTGACGATGGTCTCGACATGCGACCTGGGAAACGAATGACGACTCGAGTCCGGAGGGAGGTCGGTGCGCTGGCGCTGGCCGTCGCGCTGACGGCTTGCGGCGCTCGCGAACCGCCGGCGCCAGCCCGTTTGGCGGCGGTCGGCATCGCCGCCGGTTCCGTCACCGTCTCCGGGATCTCCGGCGGCGGCTACATGGCGGTGCAGTTCCACGTCGCGCATTCCGCCCTGGTGCACGGCGCCGGCGTCGTCGCGGCGGGGCCGTACTACTGCGCCGAGGATTCGATGCGCCTCGCGCTCGGCCGCTGCATGAACGGCGACGAACCGATCCCGACCGGGGAGCTCGTGAGCAGCACGAGCCGGCTCGCGCTCGAGGAAGCGATCGACCCGATCGCGAATCTCGCCGACGACCGCGTGTGGCTGTTTCACGGGGCCGCCGACCACATCGTCGCGAAGCCGGTCGTAGACGCGCTCGCGGCCTATTACGCGTTGCTCGTCGCGCCGGCGCAACATCAAGCGCGTCGAGCACCCGGCCGCCGGCCACACCTTTCCCACCGCGTCGAAGGATGCGGCCGCGTGCGGCGTGACAGCGTCACCCTACGTCGGCAACTGCGGGATCGACGGGGCCCGCGACATGCTGCAGCAGTTGTACGGGCCGCTGCGCGCGGGGCGCAAGCCCGCGCCGGGCGAGCTGGCCGAGTTCGACCAGCATCCGTACGCCGATGTGGGCGGCAGCGGGTCATTTGCGGATCGCGGCTGGGTGTTCGTGCCGGCGCAATGCCGGGCGGGCGCGGCGAAGAAATGCCGGCTGCACGTCGTGTTCCACGGCTGCCGCCAAGGCAGCTCCTTCGTGGGCGACGCGTTCGTGCGCCAGTCCGGTTACCTCGAAGCCGCGGCGGGCAACGACGTCGTGCTGCTGTTCCCGCAACTCGTGGCGAGCTACCAGCCGCTCAACCCGAACGGCTGCTGGGACTGGTGGGGCTACGAAGGCGACTGGTACGCGGTGAAGGGCGGCCCGCAGATGATCGCGGTGCGCGCGATGGTGGGCGACCTGCTCGGCGAGCCGATGCCCGCAAGGCGCTGAATCAGGCGAGCGCGCGCAGCCGCTGCGTGCCGTACAGCACGTGCACCCGGCGCACGCCCTTGACCCGGCGCGTGGAGCGGCGGATCTCCTTCATCAGCCGCAGCAGCAGGTTGCTGTCCTCGAGGTCGCCGCCCGAGCAGTACTCTTCGCTGATGCCGATGTGCAGCACCGTGATGTGCTCGAGATCCACGCGCACGTAGATCGCGACTCCGATCGGACGCTCGGAGCCCGGCTCGAGCGCGAACAACGACTGCACGTCCTGCAACCCGGCCAGGCGCACGCGCAGGCAGTCGCCCTCCTCGACGATCTCCGGAGGTCCGTACTTGGCGATCGCGTCGACGATCTTCTGCGCGTAGCGATCCTGGCAACCGTTGAAGAACAACAGCTGCTCGAGCGCTGCGCGCTGGCTGCACGCGACCCTGGAGGTGAACGAAACCGTGCTCCCCATGGCATGGCCTTCGAGTGTTGGATGGGCCGCTGACCACGGCCCGCGCAAGATCATGCTCGCGGGGCCGGAATATGTCGAGACGCCCCTGCCGTTCCCTGCTGCGCCGCGACACTGGAACCTGTCCAGACCGGTGACGGTATTTTCGCTGAACTTTGAATTGCTTCAGCTTTTTGACACGCGACATTGGACCGGGACCGCACAATGGCGCGCAATTCGATCCGTGCCGGATCCCACCTCACTACGCGACGCCCAGGTCGACGCCGCACCTCTGCGTTCAGGGGCGCTGGTCGACGTCGTCGTGCTGTCCGCGGAGGTCGAACTGTTCGACGCGATTCGCGACGCGGTCGGCGAGCGCAACCCGGTGTGGCGCGCGCGTTCGGCCGAGGAATCGGTCGACCTGTTGGTCACCGGGCGCTGCGGCGTGCTGGTGGTCGACCTCAGTACGCTGTCGGTGAAGTCGGATACCTTCATCGAGCAGATCGTCGCCCAGTTTCCGGATGTCGTCGTCTGCGTCGCCGGCCGGCGCGAGGACGAACCGCTGCTTGCGGCACTGATCAGCGAAGGCCACGTCTACCGCTTCATGCACAAGCCGCTGTCGCCGCGGCGCGCGGGCATGTTCCTGCAGGCGGCGATCCGCCATCACTGCGACCGTCTCGACGACCTGCCGCCGCGCGATCCGATGCTGAACCTGGTCGCAACCCTGCCGCGACGCTTCGACCCGATGAAATGGTTGTTCGTCGCCGTCGGAGTCGCGTTTTTCGTCGCGTTGCTGTCCGCCGGCTTCGGCAATCAGGCGCAGGCGCCTGCCGGGCAGGCCTCGCCCCCTGTTGCGTCCGCGCTGCCGAACGTCACTCACGACGTCAGCCACGCACCGCAGGCCGACCCGGTGCTGTCGAGCGCGCGCGCAGCGTTCGAATCCGGCCGCTACGAGTCGCCGCCGGGCCGTAACGCGCTCGACCTCTACAAGGCCGTGCTGCTGGCGCACCCGGACAACGCCGAAGCGCACGCCGGCCTCGACAAGACGCTGGACCGCATCCTCGCGAGCGCTCGTGTCGCGCTGGAAACGGGCCGCACAGCCGAGGCGCAGCGCCTCGTCGATCGTGTGCTCGCGGCCGATCCCGGACGGCAAGGCGCCGTGCAACTCGCGCAGCAGATGAATCCAGCCCCGGCGGTGGCACCGGCGCCGACCGTGGTCGCGGCGCCGCCGACTGCAGCGACGGCCGCGCAACCGGTTACGGCCTCACCTGTCGTCCCGGCCACTGCTTCCGTTCCAACTCCGATCGTGGCGCCCGCCAAGCCACTGCCTGTACCGGTCGCCGCGCGGCCCGCGCCGGTGATGCGACGGTGCAAGACGGCCGACGTCCGTGCCGGTGATGGCGCGACCCGTGCCCGTGCCGGTAGCGGCACGACCCGTGCTCACGACTTCGCTGCCGGCCCCGATCACGACGCGCGCGCCGCAACCCGTCGCCGCACCGGTGACGCGGCTGGCGCCGGTCACGTCCCTCCCGACGGCGGTCAAGCCAGACGCCGAAAGCCGCGCCCCTGGTGGTTCGACCCGACCCGCTCGCCGCGCGCATCGTCAATGCCCCGACGGCCTCGGCCGTCTCGCGCAAGCCGATCTACGGTCATGCCGTCGCGCCGTTACCGATCGCCGGCTACGAGACGAACAGCGGCCCCGACTCACGGCCGCCGGCGGATCAGCCTGCCGACCTCTCGCGGGGCGCATTCGCACCGGCGGGCCCGGTGATGCCGGCCGAATCGTTCGATCGTCTCGTGGTCACCGACCCGGTGTACCCGCTCGCGGCGCTGCGCAGTCGCACGACGGGCTGGGTGCAGATGGAATTCACGATCGCGCCGAACGGCAGTGTCGGCGACATCGCCGTGATCGAGGCCGAGCCGAAGGGCGTGTTCGAGCAGGCGGCGACCCGCGCGCTTTCGCAGTGGCGATTCCGGCCGCGCGTCGTGAACGGCCAGCCGGTCGCGCAACGTTCGATGCTGACGATGCGATTCGACGTCGACGGCTGAACCGCCGTCGCTCGCCCGCCGGATCGCCAGCCTCAGCCCGAGGTCGAGAGATCGAGGCGAGCGCCTGCTCGAGCGATTTGCGCTCGAGTCCCCGTCGCTGCAAGCGCGGCCCGCAGGCCTTCCGCGCCGTCCGCTTCGCCGTGCACCAGCCATACCGGTGGCCGACCCTGCACCCCGGCATACCAGCGCAGCAGGTCGGCCTGGTCGCCGTGCGCCGAGAACCCGCCGAGCGTGTGGATGCGCGCGCGAACGGCGACCGGCGAGCCGTGGATGCGCACGGTCGGCCTCCCTTCGACGATCGCGCGGCCGAGCGTGCCGACCGCCTGGTAGCCCGTGAACAACACGTCGCACTCGGGCCGCGACAGGTTGTGCTTCAGGTGATGGACGATGCGGCCGCCGGTGCACATGCCGCTGCCCGCGATGATGATCGCCCCGCTGTGGAGCTTGTTGATCGTCATCGACTCGTCGGCGGTCCGGCACAGCTTGAGGTTCGGCAGCGGCGACAGGTCGCCCGTTCGCAGGCGCTCGGCACGCGCCTCCTCGTCGTACAGCTCGGTGTGCTTCCAGTAGACGCGCGAGGCCTCGATCGCCATCGGGCTGTCGAGAAAGACCTGCCAGTCGGCGAGCTGCCAATCGTCGAAGTGCGTGCCCATTTCGTAGAGCACGTCCTGCGTGCGCCCGACCGCGAAGGCCGGGATCAGGACGTTGCCGCCGTCGCGGCGCGCGGCGCGCAGGATCTCGCCGAACTCGCGCAGCGTGTCGGCGCGCTCGCGATGCCGGCGATTGCCGTAGGTGCTCTCCATCACGACCAGGTCGGCCGCGCCGGCCGCTTCAGGGTCGCGCAGGATCGGGGAATCGTACTGGCCGAGATCGCCGCTGAAGACGACGCGCCGCTCGACGGCGCCTTCGCGCAAGCGCAGCCAGACGCTGGCCGACCCGAGGATGTGCCCGGCGTCGTGGAATGCGACCTGGACGCCCGGCAGCGACCTCGACTTCGCGGCCGTACGGGACGGTGCGCATCAGTTCAACCGTCCGCGCCGCATCGTCCACGGTGTAGAGCGGCTCGACCGGCCGGTGATGACCTTTCTGCCCGCGCTTGCGTTCCTCGCGCTCGGCCTCCCGTTCCGACATCGCCGCACAGTCGGCAAGCAGGATGCGGGCCAGGTCGCGACAGGCCGCCGTCGCGTGGATCGGGCCCCGGAATCCGCGCTTGTAGAGCAGCGGCAGTCGGCCGCAGTGATCGATGTGCGCGTGACTCAGGATCACCGCGTCGATGCGCGCGGCATCGAACGGAAAGGGCAATCGATTACGCTCGTCCGGGTGATCGCCGCCCTGGATCAGGCCGCAGTCGAGCAGCAGCGTGCGGCCGCCGACGGACAGGATGTGGCACGAGCCGGTGACTTCGCCGGCCGCGCCGAAGAACTCGAGGTGCACGGCACCGCCTCAGGCGATGCGTTGGCCGGACGCAGCCGCGTGTGCCGACACCGGCACGGCGGTCGGAGACTCCCGATCGCGCAGCACCTGCACGGCGGCCTTCACCACGCGCGCGTCGTAGCGACGGCCCGCCTGGGCCTGCAGTTCGTCGATGCACGCGTTCAGCGACAGCGCCGCGCGCTGCGGCCGCGGCGAAAGCATGGCCTCGACGGCGTCCGCAACCGCGATGATGCGTGATTCGAACAGGATTTCCTCGCCCTTCAGGCCGCGCGGGTAACCCGAGCCATCCAGCCGCTCGTGGTGCTGGCGCACCGCGTCGGCGACGGGCCACGGAAACTCGATGCGCTTCAGCGACTCGGCGCCGCGCTCGGCGTGCGTCTTCACGAGGTCGAATTCGGCGGCGGTCAGCGTGCCCGGGCGCCACAGCAGCTCGCGCGGGATCTGCAGCATGCCGACGTCGATCAGCTGCGCGATGACGCGCAACCCGCGCACGGTGTGGCCCGGCAGGCCGAGCGCCGTGCCGATGCCGGCCGCGAGGTCCGCGACGCGGCGCGACCGGCCGATCTTGCAACCGTCCTGGGATTCCGACAGCGCAGCCAGCGTCTCGATGGCGCCGAACATCACGCGTTCCATGTGATCCATCGCGCTCACGACCTCGGCGTCGGAGCGACGTCGGCGCAGCAGTTTCCACAAGCTGTCGGCCACCTGCGCGGCGTGACGCCGGTCGTCGTCGTCGTAGGCGTCGGCCTTGTCGGCGAGCAGCAGCACGCCCACGAGGCGGCCGCCTTCGACGATCGGCGTGGCGAGCTGACGTCGCAGCGACGCCGGCAGTCCGGCTGCCTGCAGCGCGCCCGTGGCCTCCGCCGCATCGCGTGCGATCGGGCGCTGCGTGCTGAAGCATTCGTAAAGGGCGGTGCCGCCGGGCGGTTGCCCGCGCCAGCGGCTCAATACGGAGAGCGCTTCGCCCCCCGCGGTGCGGTCGCGGCGCGCGGCCAGTTCGAGTTGCGCCAGCTTCCGGCAACGCCAGGAAGACGTATCCGGATGGGCTGGCCGTCAAATCGCCGACCAGTTCGAGCGCATTCGCCTGGATCTCGGTCTCGGTGAGCGAATGCGCGCGCTGCGCGAGTTCGAGCAGGCCGGCCGCGCGGCGATTGTCGCGGTCGGCGCGCTCCGTCGCGTGCACGCGGGCGGAAATCTCCTGCACGACGATCACGGACTGGCCGCCCGCATCCGGCGCGCGGGCCGCAGCGACTTCCACGTCGAGCACGATGCCGTCCGGGCGACGCCAGCGGACCGCGTTCGCCGATTGACCGGCCCGCGAGAGCACCGGATGGCGCGCGGTCTCGTCGTCATCGACCGACACCTCGAGCTGCTGCAGCGGCATGCCCGCAAGTGCGGCTGCGTCGAGGCCGAGCAGGTTCAGGAATGCCGGGTTGCCGTACTGCATGCGACCCTCGGCGTCCACGATGCAGCTCGCCGACGGCAGGTTCTCGAGCGCCCTCGCGCGCAGTGCGTGCTGCGAATCGAGCGCGCGGTCGTTGCGCTCCTCGGTGACGTCGCGCGCCAGCATCAGCCAGTTCGCCCGCCCGTTGTACGAGACGGAGCGGCGCCGGATCTCGAGCACCGCGCTCGAGCCGTCCGCGCGAGCGATCGTCACATCCGACGGCCGCGCGAGATCGTCGGCCGGCTCGAAGCCGGGCAGCAGGTCGGCGATCGTGCGGCCGCGCAGCTTCTCGGCCTCGATGCCGAACAGCGCCGCCGCGGCGTCGTTGGCGAGCTGCACCTTGCGGGTTTCCATGTCGCAGAGCCACGTGGGCATCGGCAGCATCGTGAAGACGCGATCGGTGTCCGCGGCGGCGGTCTGGATGCGGACCCGCGCCGCCTGGACTTCGTTGAGCCGCGACTCGAGCAGCGCCAGCTTTGCCACCTCGGAGCGCGTCTCGTCGGCGGTGCTGCGCGCCTTCGACTCCGCCTGCACCAGGTGCTGCTGCGCGGCTTCGAGTTCGCGAATGCGGTTCTGCAGCTCCTTGATCCGCTGCGACTCGGACGCCGCGAATTCCGAGCGCGCACGCGATTCGTGCTCGGCGCGCTCGCGCGCCGTGCGCTCGGCGGCCGTGAGTCGCTCGTTGGCCGCTTCGAGTTCCTGGACCTGGCGCCCGGCGTCGGCGAGGCGACGGCGATCCTGCTCGCGCTTTTCCAGCAACTCCGGCACCAGTGCGGGCATGCGCATCGTGCCGGAGCCCGGTGCGGCATCGGTGATCGCGTTGGCGAGATCTTCGAGGGTGGACCCCTTTGCGAGGAAGCGATCGGCACCGACTTCAGCCGCGAAAGCCTCGTATTTCGCGCCTTCGACGCGCATCGAGAACAGCAGCACCGGAACGTGCTGCAGCGCCGGGTCTTCCTTGATGCGCCGGCAGAGCGCGAATCCGTCGAGACGCGGCAACAGCACGTCGCTGACGAGAAAATGGGGAGCGTCGCGGCGCACGATCTCGAGCGCCTCGATGTCCGGAGCGCGACCTCACGACGCGGTGACCGTGCGTCTGCAGGAAAGTCTCGATCGCCGCGAGATCCTGGTCGCGCTCGTATGCCAGCAGAACAGTCTTCATGACGGCGTGCCGCCCTTTGGCCGCACTTGCCCCCCGCCCGCGCCATCCATTCGGGACTCCCTGATTCTCAATGACTTTCCCGATTGCAAGTATGCGCTATGGCGAGGCGCGGACCCAAGCGGCGCGCCCCGCCGCAGGGACGTCCGTCACAGAACGCCCGGAACCGGCCCTCCCGGAGCGGGGCCGGACGGAACCGACCGGGACGAAAGCGCGGCCCTCAGGACGGCAGCAACTCGGCAGCGGACCTGGGCAGATGCTTCTGCAACGCCGCGAGCGGCATGTGCACGAGGTCCTTGCGCACCTCGTGCACGACCCGGGCCCGCGTCGGCCGGGAAAGCCCTTCGCGCACCAGTCCGAGGAACGGAGGCCCGGCGACGACGATGAGTTCCTCGAACTCACCGTTGCGGCGGGCGTCGTCGAGCCGGCGCGCGATGCGTCGCGCGAAGCGCACGGCTTCGACATGGCGCGGAGTCGTTCTCGCCTCCGACAGCATGACGCGCACGGCCATAACTCTCGTAGGTGCGGCCCGGGCGCTCGCTCGAGAGGTCGCGATCGTGCAGGTGGGCGACCGGATCGGTGATCCGCGCCACCTCTCTCGGTCGCGCCCTGAGCGACTCGGAATCGTAGAAGACCGCTTCGGCCTGGTCGGCCACGACGATGCGTATGCGGCTCATGGCTCTCTCCGGGAAACCCGAGCCCAGCGTGCGCCGGGGACGCCCGGCAGACAATGCGTGGATTGTGCAGCCGGTCGCCAGGGCCCTGCCGGCGTGCGGCGGTTCGTATCGAAAATGAATCGCGCGGCGAGCACAATCGTGCCAGCGGCGCAGCCTTCGCAACACGGCAGCACGGCACAGGAGAACCAGCATGAACAAGTCGACGTCGCTCGTCGCGCTCGCGGTGGCGACACTCGCCGCATGCGCGTCGCCGTGGGCGGTGGATTCGTTCGAAGCTCCGGAAGCCAATGTCGCGGCCCGCAGCAGCTACTTCATCAAGGGTGGCGACCTTGGCACGCCCAAGGCAGTCGACGCCGGACTGGCGGCCCGGCTCGACGAGGCGATGCGCAGCGCGCTCACCACCGAGCTCGGGCGCAAGGGTTACATCGAGGCCGCGGACGCCGCGACCGCACAGTTGATCGTCAGCTACCAGGTGGCGGGCACGCGCAAGTTCGTGATCGCCGACGACCGGCGCATCGGCGCGCCTTCGCCGACGACGGTGCTGAGCCCGAGCGAAGTGCAGCCGCCGCCGATGTCGTCGGTGCCGCGGGAGCAGACGATGCGCGACGGCACCGTGATCGTTTTCGTCGAGGACCCGGCGAGCGGCCGGCTGTTGTGGCGCGGCATGATCACCGCCGAGACACGCGCCGGCTCGACCGAAGACAGCATCCGCACCGCGGCGGACATGGCGGGTCACATCACGCAGGCATTCCCGGCGCGGACGGGTCAGGAAGCGAAATAGTCGGGTGCGTTGCCGGCCTTCCACTTGATGTTGCAGCCGACGCTCGGCCGCTGCTCAGGTGGAACGGGCCGACCGGCCAGCACCGCGTCGACCGCCGCGCGCAGGTCGGCGCCCGTCACCGGCACGCCGCTGCCCGGCCGGCTCGCATCGAACTGGCCGCGATAGGCCAGCCTGCGTGTCGCGTCGAACAGGTAGAAATCCGGCGTGCAGGCAGCCCGGTAGGCCTTCGCGGTCTCTTGCGTCGCGTCGATCAGGTACGGGAAGACGTAGCCGAATTCCGCGCTCTCCTTGCGCATCGCATCCGGGCCGTCCTCGGGATACGCCGCAAGGTCGTTCGAGTTGATGGCCACCGTGGCGAGCCCCTGCGCGGCGTACTCGCGCGTGAATCGGGCGAATTCGGGCCGGATGTGCCGCACGAACGGACAATGCTCGCAGGCAAAGACGACGAGCAGCGCCGGGGCGGCGGCAAAATCCGTCGGTCGCGTGCGTGCGGCCGTCGAAATCGGGCAGACGGAACGCCGGGGCCGGTGTACCGAGTTCGAGCATCGTGGACGGCGTGCGGGCCATGAGTCACTCCTGGCGCGAGGGCGCGGGCTTGAGATTGTCGGACCGCTACTTGTGGACGACCAGCACCACCCCGGCGACGAGCAGCACGACGCCGACCAGGCGCGACAGGCTGATGGCATGCTCCGGAAAGCCGACGATGCCGAAGTGATCCACGACGAGGGCCGCGGCCATTTGCCCGAGCAGCACGAGCGCCAGCAGCGCAACCGCACCGAGACGCGGACCGAGCACGGTGACTGAGGCGACGTAGGCGGCTCCGAACAGGCCGCCGAACCAGGCCCAAGCGGGCACGGTCGCGGCCGTCCCCGGCGCCAGGCGCGCGCCGCTCGCGAGCGCGACGGCACCGAGTGCGACGGTGCCGATGACGAAATTCAGGACCGAGGCGAGCAGCGGCGAGCCGACGGTCGTCCCGATCGTCGCGTTCATCCCGACTTGCAGCGTGAGACCCGCGCCGACGACGATCGCGAGCAGGTAGGGCCAGTACGTCATCCGGTTCTCCGCGTCGCGCCGGTGCGGCGCGACTTCAGTCGCGCCCATCCTGCCAGCGACGGGCCAGCCACGCACAGGATCCGAGGCCGACGACCCAGGCGATCAGGCGATTGAGCCCGGCCCAGGCCGTGTCGAGGTCGAGCATGCCCCAGCGCGTGAAGATCTCGCGCCAGTCGTGCGCCGTCGCCGGATCGGCTCCGCCGACCAACGGCAACTGCATCGCGCGCGCATCCGCCATGTAGGTCGCGACGTTGAGCAGGCTCTGGCAGGTCCAGGCGAGGCACAACGCGAAACCGAGCGTATGCCGGCGCGACCAGAACGAGAACGCGGCGGCGGCGGGAATCGCGAGCTGGAAGATCGTGCCGCCGTAGACCGTCAGCCGCGACGAGAACAGTCCGACCAGCGGATGTCCGGCCTCATGAAAGGCGAGGTTCGCGCTGTCGAGGATCGGCACCCAGTGGTCGCCGGTCGACGCCTGCAACAGCATCCACAAGATGAATGCGACGGTCGCAATGGCGGCCGTGCCACGGACGGGCGGCCAGGGCGTATCCGCGATTTCGGCGAGGGTCGCGCGCCAGCCCATGCCGTCAGAGCACGGCCTTCACGGCATCGCGGCCCGACCATGCCTGCCAGACGAGCGCGCCGATGCCGGCGAGCAGCGCGAGACAGGTGATCCACCCGCCGACCAGCGGAATGCGGCCGAGCAGCCAGAGTGCGACGAGCGCGAGAAACAGCGCGAGCAGCCGCATTGCGGTCGACGCCGCCTGCGAGCCGCGCAGCACGCCGAGCCCCTTGTCGCCCAGGAACAGCGCGGTGGTCACCCAGCCGAGGAACAGCAGCAGCAGGTAGAACGGCAGCAGCAGCAGCGCCAGCGGGATGCCGATCACCGTGATCAGCAGCATCACGGCGAACACCGGCACGCACACCAGCACCGCGAACCCGAGGCCGAGCGACTTGAGCGGCTCGCGGCCGACGAACTGTGCGGCGCGCGACGACAGGCCCGGGAACACGAAGATGAACAACGCGCCGGCGAGGAACACGCCGCCGAACCACAGCACGCTGCCGAGCGTGTGCGCGACGGTGCGCACGGTGTCGCCGGTGTCGTCGAAGTAACGGTCGGGCGAAACCTTGTGGAACTCGACGCCGCCGGAGATCACCGCGCCTTCGGGCACCACGGGTTCGTTCGTGCTGTGCACGATCAGGCGGCCGGCGATACGCGTGTCCGGTCCGATCTCGATTTCTTGCGCACGCACGGTGGCGTCGCCGTGCACCGTACCGTCGATGCGCACCGAGGCGCCCGCCGCCTGCAGATAGTCGTGCGCGTCGCCGGCGAACTCGATGCTCGCGCCCGTGAGCGAGAGCGCGCCCGCCACGACCGTCGCGGGACCGACCGCGACGTCGCCGCCCGCGATGCGCGCGTTGCCCGCGACGATGGCGTCGAGCTTGACGTTGCCGCCGGCCGCGTACAGATCGTCGCCGAGGTTGCCGCCGACGGAGACCTCGCCCGCCGCGACGATCAGGTCGCCCTTGATTTCACTCGCGACGCTGACGTGCCCGCCGGCGAGAAACGCGTCGCCGTCGACGGGCTCGGTGAGGTTGAGCATGCCGCCCGCGCCGAAGAAATCCGAGCCGAGTTCCCGCGAAAACGTGTCGCCGCCGTTGATGCGTACGTCGCAACCTGTGAGCGCGGCGCCGAGCGCAATCGCGGCGACCGACGCAACCAACCGTCTCATTGCAAGCTCCCCTGTCCGACCACGCGCAGTGTACGACAGCGATCGCGGCGTTCCGGTCGGGTCGCCGCGTGCCCACGCCGCTCCGGCGCAAAAAAGAAAAAGCCGCGAGCGGCTGTACCACTCGCGGCCTTCCCGGTCTTCCTTGACCGGCCCTCAACCCCCCGGTTGGGCCCTCCCTGATCTCAGCGCTGCGTCGCCGCAGCGCACCGTCTCCCCCGCTTGCGTGGGGGCGTTGTACGTGGATTTCGCGGCGCCGTCACCTTGCAGCGCAAAAACGACGCTGGGATGAAAATCCCTGCACTGCTCTCCGGTATGGCTGTTGCGCCTGCGCTACAACAGGCAGACCGGGCCTTAGCGGGTCGCAAAGGCCGCACGCAGCCCGTAGGTGCGCGGCGCCTCGAGGAACGCCGTCGCGCCTTCCGGCAGCGGCGGGAAGTTCGAACCGCCCGCGGTCGCGGCGATCACGGCTTCGTTCTCGATGTTGCGTACCCACGCGCCCACGCTCCAGCGGCCCTCGTCGGCGACGTAGGTCAGCGCGGCATCGGACTTCGTGTAGCCGTCCTGCTGGCCGCCCGGCGTGTGGCTGAAGTCCGCGTAGAACGAACTCTCGTAGCGCGTGCTGAGCGCCGCGCGCAGGTAACCCGCGCCGACCATGAAGTCGTGGGAGTAGCCGGCGCTCACCGTCCAGTCGGGCGCGTACTGCATCTGGTAACCGTCGAAGTTCGTCCGGCCGTTCCAGGTGACGGTGTTCGGCGGCACCTGGAAGTCGGTCGTGCGCGCGTGCAGGTAGCCGACGGAGAGGTTCAGCCGGTCCTTGTCCGTCGGCAGCCAGATCAGGTCGAGCTGGTTGCCGTAGATCTCTGCCTTGTCGACGTTGAAGCTCAGGTTCGAGTTGGTGACCGTGTTGTAGGCCGACGCGATGAGGTTGTCGTACGTGTAGTAGAACACCTCGTCGTTGATCTGCAGCGTGTCGCCGAGCAGCCGCGACTTGACGCCGAACGTGTAGGCCGTGATGTCGGCGGAATCGACCGCATTGCTCAGCGCCGGCGTGCTCGCAAAGCCGTTGAACGTGCCGGGCTGGTAGCCCGTCTGCGTCATGGCGTACAGCATCACCCTGTCGCTCACGTCGTACTCGAGTCCGAGCTTGTAGTCGAAGTTGCTGAAGCCCTTGTCGTAGTCGTACGGCGCGAGGCCCTCGCCGTCGAAGAAACGGCCCGCGGCGGTACGGTCGTCTTCGCTGGTAGCGGCCGCCGACGGTGACGCGGAAGCTCTCCGTCACGTCGTACGTCGCCTCGCCGAACGCCGCAGCGCCACGCAGGTGATTCTCGTCGACGATGCTGACGGGAAACAGCGCGCTCGCGAGGTCGAAGCCGCCGAACGAAAAGATGCCGTGGCTGTTGAGGTCGTAGTAGTACAGGCCGGCGAGCCACTTCCCCCAGCCGTGCTGGCCCGTGAAGCGCAGCTCATGCGTCTGCTGCCGGTAGCCGTTCGTCTGGTCGCCGGGGAACGCGCCGAGCCAGTAGTCGGCCGACGTGTACATGTCGAGGTACGACGGGACGTACGTCAGCGTGATCGCGTCGGTGATGCGGTAGTCGAGCTGGCCGCTCACCATGTCGTTGTCGTACTTCTGGTCCTGCGCCTGGGGCTGGCCGAAGAGGTTGGCCTCCGCGATGCCCGCCCACGGTTCCGGCAGCTGGTCGTTCCAGGGATCCGACTGCAGGTACTGGTCGGGATCGAGCTGGCCGGTCTGCGGATCGACGCCTTTCACCACGAGGTTGGCCGGGTGGCCATTCTTGTCGACCGTCGAGACCCACAGGTAGGCCGACAGGTCGTCCGACGGTTCCCACAGCAACGAGACGCGCGCGCCCCAGTCTTGCTGCGAGTCCGCGCCGGACTTCATGTAGCCGTCGTGGCTCAGGTAGTCGGCCGCAAGGCGCATCGCAAACGTCTCGCCGACCGGCAGGTTCTGCGCGGCGCTCACGTGGAACAGCGAATCGCCGCCGACTTCGAGCACGGCGAGGGTCTCGAAATCCCGGGTGGGCCGGTTGAAGCTGACGTTCACCGTGCCGCCCATGACGCTGCGGCCATACAGCGTGCCCTGCGGTCCCGGCAGGACCTCGATCTGCTGCACGTCGTAGAGCGGGACGCTGGTCGCCTCACGCGGGATGTACACGCTGTTGAAATTGAGCGCGGTCGGCGACTCGATCTGCGGCAGGTCGAGCGTGCTGCCGACGCCGCGGATGTAGATCTCCGTCGACGACGTCTGCGCCTGGAAGCGCACCGACGGCACGAACTGCTGCGCACCGCGAATGTCGGTGACACCGGAGAACACCAGCGCATCGCCGTCGAGCGCGGTTATGGCCGCCGCGGTCTTCTGCAGGTCCAGCGACTGCTTGGTCGCGGTGACGATGATTTCCTCGAGTTCGCCCGAGGCGCCGCCGGGGGCCGCCAGCGCTTCGGCCACGGCAACGGAAACGGGCGACATCGCCACGACCAAGGCCATGAGCGTCGTGAGCGACGCCCTCGTATCGATCTTCCGGGTCATTGCCAGTCCTTTGCTGATTCAGTGCTTGATGGCGGCGCCTTCGGTCATGTAGCCGGCGAAACGCGGCAAGCCTTTGAGGTAATAGTTTCTCGACACCGCTCGAGCGCCATTCCCGCGGCGCCGACGAGCTGCGCCGTCGGCCGGTCGAGGTGGCAGCCGCCGCCGAGGCGCCGCTGCAGCGGAGTCATCCGGCGCTGCCAGCGCGCCACGCCCGGCTCCGGCGACAGGCCGTGCTCGAGGAACAGCAACTGCCCGCCCGGCTTCAGCACCCGGCGCACTTCGCCGAGCGCGTGCCGACGTCCGGGATCGAACAGAGTGTCAGTGTGCAGACCACTGTGTCGAACGCATCGGCCGCGAACGGCAGGTGCTCGGCGTCGAGGTGGTGGAAGTCCACGTCGATCGCCGATGCGGCGATCCGCGGGGCCGAGTAGCGATCGAGGTCGACGTCCGGATCGAGGGCCTCGATGCGTCGCACCGACGGCGGGTAGTGCTGCAGGTTCATGCCGGTGCCGAAACCGATTTCCAGGATGCGTCCCGAGGCCTGCGCCAGCGTGCGCTGGCGCGGCAGGCGCAGCACCTTACTCGACATGGCCCGGTCGAGCAGGTACGGAAAGACGCAGTGGTGATAGAAGCCCAAGTCGGTATTCGCTCGCGCTGGCGTCGGCAACGGGTCGTCCGGTGCAAGTGGATTTGTAAATTCCCGTTGAAGGATATGCAAGCACGTGAAACCGTCGTTTGGGCCTTTTGCCAGTGAGTAGCTTTACAATGACCGGCGGCGCAGGTAGTCCGCGCGGCGTGCGTATCGGCGGCCGCTCAGGTAGATTTCGCGCCCTTCGGCGGACCGCCCGCAAACCCCAATTTTAATAGAGCAGCCATGGGACGCATCTTCGAAGTCAGAAAGCACGCGATGTTCGCGCGCTGGAACCGGATGGCGAAGCAGTTCAGCCGGATCGGCAAGGACATCACGATCTCGGTCAAGAAGGCCGGGCCCGACCCCGGCACGAACTCCGAACTGCGCCGCGCGATCCAGAACGCGCGCGCCGTGAACATGCCGAAGGACAAGATCGAGTCGGCCATCAAGCGCGCCTCCGGCCGCGACGCGGCGAACTTCGAAGAAGTGATGTACGAAGGTTACGCACCGCACGGCGTGGCGGTGCTCGTCGAATGCGCCACCGACAACCCGACGCGCACGGTCGCCTCGGTGCGCAATGCCTTCAACAAGAACGGCGGCAACCTCGCGACGACCGGCAGCGTGTCGTTCCAGTTCAAGCGCATGGGCGTGTTCCGGCTGAACCCCGAGGGCATCGACCAGGACGACCTCGAGCTGTACCTGATCGACCACGGCCTCGAGGAGTTCGGCGAGAGCACCGGCGAGAAGGGCGAGCCGCAGCTCGTCGCGCGCTGCCTGTTCGAGGAATTCGGCACGCTGCAGAAGGCCCTCGAGGACCGCGGCATCGCGCCGATCTCGGCGGAGCACGAGTACATCCCGATGAACCCGACCGAGCTGCCCGAAGCGCAGGCCACCGAGGTGATGGAGCTGATCGACAAGCTCGAGCAGGACGAGGACGTGCAGAAGGTCTATCACACGCTCGCCTGATCGAATTGGCCGGGGGCTGGCGCAACGGGCCGCTGCGGGCGGCGGGTCCAGGCAATTGACAGCAAAGAATGAACGTTCATTCTTAATGTTCCCATACTCGCGCGGTCCGTTGTCGCGCCCCGTCACCCGAGGTTTCCATGCCATCGCTTTACGTTGCGAGTCGCCGGGCTATTCCCGCCCTGATGGTCGCGCTGGGCATGTCGAGCGCCTGCAGCGGCCCCGCGGCGCCGCCGCAGGGTCAAGGCGACGTTCCTGTCACGGTCGTCACGCTGGCGACCCGACCGGTCACGCTGACGCGCGAGTTGCCGGGCCGTACGACGCCGTACGTGGTGGCCGAGGTGCGTCCGCAGGTGAACGGCATCGTCGCCCGCCGGCTGTTCACCGAGGGCGGGCTGGTCAAGGCAGGGACAGCCGCTCTACCAGATCGAGGACGCGACGTATCGCGCCGACGATGAATCGGCGCAGGCCAATCTCGCGCGCGCCGAAGCAACCCTCGTCACCAACCAGCTCAATGCGCAACGCAGCGCCGAGCTGGTGAAGATCGACGCGGTCAGCAAGCAGGACGACGAAAATGCGGCCGCGGCGCTGCGCCAGGCCGAGGCCGACGTCAAGGCCGCGCGTGCCGCGGCGGACCGCGTCGAGGACCGTGCTGGGCTATGCACGCATCACGTCGCCCATCAGCGGCCGCATCGGCAAGTCGTCGGTGACGCAGGGCGCGCTCGTCACCGCCAACCAGGACGCCCCGCTCGCCACGGTGCAGCAGCTCGATCCGATCTACGTCGACGTGACCCAGTCGAGCGCCGAAATGCTCGAGCTCCGCCGTGCGCTGGCCGCCGGCACGCTGAAGGGCACGCGCGACCTGCCGGTGACGATCCTGCTCGAGGACGGCACCCGCTACGAGCACGACGGCAAGCTCGCCTTCTCCGACGTCACGGTGGACCCGACCACCGGCAGCTTCGGGTTGCGCGTCGTCGTGCCGAATCCCGATCACCTGCTGTTGCCCGGCATGTACGTGCGCGCGGTGATCGGCGATGGCGAGCGCGAAAACGCACTGCTCGTGCCGCAGCAGGGCGTCACCCACGACCCGAAGGGCAATACGACCGCAATGGTGGTCGGGCGCGACGGCAAGGTCGAGGTGCGCCCGGTGAAGGTCAGCCGCGCGATCGGCGACCAGTGGCTGGTCGAGGACGGTCTGGCGGCGGGCGACCGGGTGATCGTCGAGGGCCTGCAGAAGGTCCGCCCGGGTGCGACCGCGAAGGCGACGGAAGCGGGCGCTGCGCCGGCCGCGGCGGCCGAGCCTCCGGCGGCGAAGCCGTAAGGCGCGCAAGCCATGGCACGCTTCTTCATCGACCGGCCCATCTTTGCGTGGGTGATCGCGATCATCATCATGCTGGCCGGCGGGCTCGCGATTACGAAGCTGCCGGTCTCGCGGTACCCGGACATCGCGCCGCCGTCGGTCATCGTGCGTGCGACGTATCCCGGCGCCTCCGCGAAAGTCGATCGAAGACTCGGTGACGCAGATCATCGAGCAGAACATGAAGGGGCTCGACGGCCTCATCTACATCGCCTCGACCAGCGAAGCGAGCGGCCGCGCCACGGTCACGCTCACCTTCGACAACGCGACCGACCCGGACATCGCCCAGGTGCAGGTGCAGAACAAGCTGCAGCTGGCACTGCCCCTGCTGCCGCAGGCCGTGCAGCGGCAGGGCATCAACGTCAGCAAGTCGCGCACTGGATTCCTGCAGATCGTGGGCTTCGTGTCCACCGACGGCAGCATGGGCGCGGAGCGACATCGCGGACTACCTCACTGCCAACGTAGTGGATCCGTTGAGTCGCGTCCCGGGCGTCGGCACCATCCAGGTGTTCGGCGCGCAGTACGCAATGCGCATCTGGCTCGACCCGAACAAGCTCGTCACCTACGGCCTCACCACGACCGACGTCATCGCGGCCGTGCAGGCGCAGAACGCGCAGGTGACGGTGGGTCAGCTCGGCGGCACGCCGGCTGTCGAAGGACAGCAGCTCACCGCGACGATCAGCGCACAGGAACGCATGCAGACAGCGGAGCAGTTCCGCCGCGTCGTCGTGCGCAGCAACCCCGACGGCTCGGTGCTGACGCTCGGCGACGTCGCCCGCGTCGAACTCGGCGCCGAGACCTACGAGTTCGTGAGCCGCTACAACGGGCAACCGGCCGCGGGCATGGCCATCTCGCTTGCGACCGGCGCCAATGCCCTCGCGACCGCGAAGAGCGTCCAGGCTGCGCTCGATCAGCTGACGCCGTTCTTCCCGGCCGGCATGAAGGCCGTCGTGCCGTTCGACACGACGCCTTTCGTGCGGGCTTCGATCAAGGAAGTCGTCAAGACGCTGCTCGAGGCAATCGTCCTCGTGTTCCTGGTCATGTACCTGTTCCTGCAGAACCTGCGCGCGACGCTGATCCCGACGATCGCCGTGCCGGTGGTGCTGCTCGGGACGTTCGGCGTGCTCGCCGCGCTCGGCTTCTCGATCAACATGCTGACGATGTTCGCGATGGTGCTCGCCATCGGCCTGCTGGTCGACGATGCCATCGTCGTGGTGGAGAACGTCGAGCGACTGATGAGCGAAGAAGGGCTGTCGCCGCTCGAGGCGACACGCAAGTCGATGGACCAGATCACCGGCGCGCTGGTCGGCATCGGGCTCGTGCTCGCGGCTGTCTTCGTGCCGATGGCCTTCCTCGGCGGCTCGACCGGCATCATCTACCGGCAGTTCTCCGCGACGATCGTCTCGGCCATGGCGCTGTCGGTGCTGGTCGCCATCGTGCTGACGCCGGCGCTGTGCGCGACGATCCTGACGCCGCTGAAGCAGGGCGAGCACCACGGCGAGACGGGCTTTTTCCGCTGGTTCAACGGCGCATTCGAGCGCAACAGCGCACGGTATCGCGAGCGCGTCGTCGGCATCCTCGGTCGCAGCGGCCGCTTCATGGCGATCTTCGCCGCGCTGCTCGTCGTGCTCGGCGTGCTGTTCGTGCGGTTGCCGAGCGCGTTCCTGCCGGCCGAGGACCAGGGCTCCTTGTTCGCGCAGGTGATGACGCCCGTGGGCGCGACCCAGCAGCGCACGATGCAGGCGCTCGAAAAGGTCGAGCGGCACTTCCTGGAAGACGAGAAGGACACGGTCGTCTCGGTGTTCGGCGTGCAGGGCTTCAGCTTCGGCGGCAGCGGACAGAACACCGCCACCGCGTTCATCAACCTGAAGAACTGGGACGAACGCAAGCCGGCCGAACTGCACGTGGACGCGGTGGCCGGTCGCGCGATGGGCGCCCTGATGCAGATCAAGGACGCGATGGCCTTCGCGTTCGCGCCGCCCCCCATTCCGGAGCTCGGCCTCGCCGGCGGCTTCGACTTCTTCCTGAAGGACAACGCGGGCCTCGGCCACGACGCGCTCGTCGCGGCACGCAACCAGTTCCTCGGCATGGCGGCGCAGAGCAAGCGGCTCGCCAACGTGCGGCCGAACGGGCAGGAAGACACGCCGCAGTTCCACATCGACGTCGACTCGCGGCGGGCGGCGTCGCTCGGGCTCTCGATCGCCGACGTCAACACCACGCTCGCGACGGCCTGGGGCGGGCAGTACATCGACGATTTCGTCGACCGCGGCCGCGTCAAGCGCGTCTACATGCAGGCCGACGCGCCGTATCCGCATGTCGCCGGACGACTTCAAACTCTGGTCCGTGCGCAATGCCAAGGGCGAAATGGTGCCGTTCACGGCGTTCGCAGGCTCGCACTGGGACTACGGCTCGCCGCGGCTCGAGCGTTACAACGGCGTGCCTGCGGTCGAGATCCAGGGCGAGGCCGCACCGGGCGTCAGCACCGGCCAGGCGATGGCCGAGGTCGAGCGCCTGGTCGCGCAGTTGCCGGCGGGCCTCGGCGTCGAGTGGACCGCCCTTTCGTACCAGGAGCGGGAGGCCGGCTCGCAGACGCCGCTGTTGTATTCGCTCTCGCTGCTGATCGTCTTCCTGTGCCTCGCGGCGCTGTACGAAAGCTGGACCATCCCGACCGCGGTGCTGATGGTCGCGCCGCTCGGCATCCTCGGCGCCACGCTCGCCAATACGTTCCGCGGCATGGAGCGCGACGTCTACTTCCAGGTGGCGATGCTGACGACGGTCGGCCTGACCAGCAAGAACGCGATCCTGATCATCGCGTTCGCCACCGAGAACCTGGCCCGCGGCATGGACCTGATCGCCGCCACCATGCAGGCGGTGCGGGATCGCCTGCGGCCGATCCTGATGACGTCGCTGGCGTTCGGCCTCGGCGTCCTGCCGCTGGCGTTCGCGAGCGGCGCGGGCTCCGGGGCGCAACGCGCCATCGGCACCGGTGTGCTCGGCGGCATGATCGTCGGGACGTCGCTGGGCATCTTCTTCATTCCGCTGTTCTTCGTCGTCGTGGAGCGCTGGTTCGTGCAGCGCAAGGCACCTCATCCGTCGATCGACGTCGGGTCGGCGCAAGGGGAAGGCCGTCATGAATAGGCGCGTGAACGCGGCCATCGCGCTCGCGGCCGCCTTGTCTGCCAGCAGCTGCGCGATGCTCGAGCCGAAGCTGCCGGCGGCCCAACCGTCGATCGAGGGCGAATGGCCGCTGCCTCCGACCACGACGGCGGCCGGGACCGCGGTCCAGGCAGTCCCTGCTGCAGTGGCGGCGGCCACCTCCGACATCGGCTGGCGCGAATTCTTCGCGGACGCGAAGCTCGAGGAACTGATCGGGCGGGCGCTCGCCAACAATCGCGACCTGCGCGTCGCCGTGCTCAACGTGGAGCGGGCGCGGGCGCAGTACCACATCCAGCGCGCCGATCGCGTGCCGTCGCTCGGCGTGAACGGCACGATGGTGCGGACCGGTGGCGACGCGCTGCGGACCACCGAGGCCTTCAGCGTCGGCCTCGGCGTCACGGAGTTCGAGCTGGACCTGTTCGGCCGCGTGCGCAACCTGAGCCAGGCCGCGCTCGAGAGCTATTTTTCACAGGAGGAGGCGCGCCGCAGCGCCCAGCTCAGCCTGATCGCGGAGGTCGCCAACGTCTACCTGACGCTCGCCGCCGACCGGGAGCAGCTGCGTCTCGCGCAGGCGACGCTCAAGACCCGTGAGGAATCGCATGCGCTCACGGAAAAGCGCCACGAACTCGGGGCCATCTCGGCCCTGGACGTCAGCCAGTCGCGCACGCAGGTCGAAGGCACTCGTGCCGACGCGGCGCGCTACGCGGGCCAGGTTGCGCAGGACACCAACGCCCTCACCTTGCTCGTGGGTTCGCCCGTGGAAGCCGAACTGCTGCCTGCGGATTTCTCCGGGCAGGTGACCGGGCTCGACGCCCTGCCGGCCGGACTGCCGTCCGAGGTGCTGCTCCGCCGGCCGGACGTGTTGCAGGCCGAGCACCTGCTGCGGGCCGCGAATGCGAACATCGGCGCTGCGCGCGCCGCGTTCTTCCCGTCGATCACGCTGACCGGCTCGATCGGTTCTGCGAGCAGCGAATTGTCGAACCTGTTCGCCGGCGGCACGCAGGTCTGGAGCTTCGTGCCCCAGGTCAACCTGCCGATCTTCGAGGGCGGCCGGCTGCGGGGAAACCTGCAGGTCGCGACCGCGGATCGCGACATTGCGCTGGCACAGTACGAGAAGTCGATCCAGCAGGGATTCCGCGAAGTCGCCGACGCGCTCGCGCTCACGACGACGCTTGCCGACCAGCGCACGGCGCTGCAGTCGCTGGTCGATGCCGCGCAGCGCGCGGAAGAACTCGCGCAGGCGCGTTACGCGGCGGGGCGCGACAGCTACCTCGTCCGGCTGGACGCGCAGCGCACCGTGTACGTCGCCGAGCAGGCGTTGATCACGACCCGGCTCGCCGAGCAGTCGAACCGGGTCACGCTGTACAAGGTGCTCGGGGGCGGCTGGAAGGAGAACGGTCCATGACCGACCTCGACCACTGTCCGTCCAAAGGCCAGCACGCGTGCCGAGGCGCAGCGCGAGCGCATCCTCTGCGCGGCGCTGAAATGCTTCATCGAGCACGGCTTTCACGCGGCCAGCATGGCGAATATCGCGGAGGCGGCGCAGATGAGCGCGGGCCTGATGTACCGCTATTTCGAGAACAAGAACGCGATCGTGCTCGCCATCGTCGAACGACAGCTCGAGGAGAAGCGCGAGGGCATCCGGCAGCTGCATTCATCGGAGGATTTTGCGAGCCGGGTGATGCAGGTGTTCGAGAACTGGCGGTCGCGCAGCCCCGATGCGATGAGCGTGGCGCTGCTGCTCGAGATGAGCGCCGAGGCCACTCGCAATCCGCAGATCGCCGAGGCGCTGCTGGCGGCCGACGGCCTCACGCGGTCCGAATTCCGGGCGTGGCTCGCGCGGGACCGCGACGCAGGCGGCATGGGACTGCCCGATGGCACGGCGTCCTCGCGGGCGCTGCTGCTGCAGTGCCTGGTCGAGGGGCTGGCCGTGCGTGCGGCTCGCGAACCGGATCTCGACCCGCGTCAGCTGCGCGCCGCGCTCGACGATCTGCGCGAGCACCTGTTGCCGTGAACGGCCCGCCGCGCGCGCCTGAGGGACCGAAATGGTTCCGGTATCGTTCGGGTGTAGCATGCCGAGGCCTGCCGCGAGGCGTTTGAGCTGCACGCCATGCAACCCGCGCGCGACCTCTTCAGTTACCGCAAGCACTGGGCCCACCGGTTCGGCCCTGCGCCGTTCCTGCCCATGTCGCGGGCGGAGATGGACGAGCTCGGCTGGGACTCCTGCGACGTCATCATCGTCACGGGCGACGCGTACGTGGATCACCCGAGTTTCGGCATGGCGATCGTCGGCCGCGTGCTCGAGGCGCAGGGTTTTCGCGTCGGCATCCTCTCGCAGCCCGACTGGCACTCGACGCGCGACTTCATGACGCTCGGCAAGCCGAACCTGTTCTTCGGCATCACGGGCGGCAACATGGATTCGATGGTGAACCGCTACACGTCGGATCGCCGCATCCGCAGCGACGATGCGTACACGCCGCAAGGCGTGGCAGGCGCGCGGCCGGACCGCTGCGTGATCGTCTACTGCGCAGCGCGTGCGCGAGGCCTACAAGGACGTGCCGGTCGTGATCGGCGGCATCGAGGCGTCGTTGCGCCGCATCGCGCATTACGACTACTGGTCGGAGAAGGTGCGGCGCTCGGTGCTGATGGACGCCAAGGCCGACCTGCTGGTGTACGGCAATGCCGAGCGGCAGATCTGCGAGATCGCGCACCGTCTCGCTGCCGGCCAGCGCATCGACGAGATCGACGACCTGCGCGGCACCGCTTTCCCGCGCAAGGGCACGCCGGCCGGCTGGATCGAGATCGATTCGACGACGCTCGACACGCCGGGACCGCTCGAACCCGCCCGTCGATCCGTACGCGATGGAGCCGGCGATGGCGTCGGCTGGAAAGTCGTCACCTCTCCCGCTTGCGGGAGAGGTCGCACGAAGTGCGGGTGAGGGCTTCCGACCCTCACCCGGCGTACCGCCGACCTCTCCCGCAAGCGGGAGAGGTGAGAACGTGCATGTGGTCAAGTTCGTGCGCAAGGTCGCGAACGAGGACCGCGCACACAGCGTGATCCGCATGCCGGCCTACGAGCAAGTTGCGGAGGACGCGATCCTCTACGCACACGCCTCGCGAATCCTGCACCAGGAGTCGAACCCCGGGAATGCCCGCGCGCTGGTGCAGCGCCACGGCGACCTGGACGTGTGGCTGAACCCGCCGCCGATCCCGCTGACGATGCAGGAGATGGATGCGATCTACGAGCTGCCGTACCAGCGCGTGCCGCATCCGATCTACGGCAAGGCGAAGATCCCGGCCTACGAGATGATCCGGTTCTCGATCGCGATCCAGCGCGGCTGCTTCGGCGGCTGCACGTTCTGCTCGATCACCGAGCACGAGGGCCGCATCATCCAGAACCGGTCCGAGGACTCGATCATCCGCGAGATCGAGAACATCCGGGACACGGTGCCGGGCTTCACCGGCGTCATCTCGGATCTCGGCGGCCCGACCGCGAACATGTACCGCCTCGCGTGCAAGTCGCGCGAGATCGAATCGGCCTGCCGTCGCCCGTCGTGCGTGTTCCCGGGCATCTGCCCGAACCTGGATACCGACCACGCGCCGCTGATCAAGCTTTACCGGCGTGCGCGCACGCTGCCCGGGCATCAAGAAGGTGCTGATCGCGTCGGGCGTGCGCTACGACCTTGCCATCGAGTCGCCCGAGTACGTGAAGGAACTCGCGCAGCACCACGTCGGCGGGTATCTCAAGATCGCGCCCGAGGCGATCTCGGACGGGCCGCTGTCGAAGATGATGAAGCCAGGCGTCGGCGCCTACGACCGCTTCAAGGAGCTCTTCGACAAGTACTCGAAGGAGGCGGGCAAGGAGCAGTACCTGATCCCGTACTTCATCGCCGCGCACCCGGGCACGCGCGACGAAGACATGCTCGAGCTCGCGCTCTGGCTGAAGCGCAACGGCTTTCGGGCAGACCAGGTGCAGGCATTCCTGCCGTCACCGATGGCGACGGCCACCGCGATGTATCACTCGGGCAAGAACCCGCTGAAGCGTGTCTCGCGCACCTCTGAGGAAGTGCACATCCCGCGCGGCATCCGAGTGCGCCGGCTGCACAAGGCGTTCCTGCGCTATCACGATGCGAACAACTGGCCGCTGTTGCGCGACGCACTGCGGCAGATGGGACGCTCGGACCTGATCGGCAACGGCAAGCAGCACCTGGTGCCGACCTACCAGCCGATCGGCACGGGTCACGCGCACGAAGGAAAGCGCAAGCCGGGTCGGGTGTCGGCGGCGAAGACGACGCCCTTCAAGACACAGCACACCGGCCTGCCACGCACGCCGCCGGCGCCGCGCCAGGCCGCAAAGTCGAAGAAGCCCGGGAAGAAATAGACCCCATTGCCCTCGCCCGCTTGCGGGAGAGGGCGCGAGCATCGACGCGACAGCGGCGCTGCGAGGGGTGAGGGTTCCGGACCCTCACCCGCGCGATGCGCGACCTCTCCCGCAAGCGGGAGAGGTAAGCAACCCTCACCCGGCCTGTCGGCCGACCTCTCCCGCAGGCGGGAGAGGTAAGCAACCCTCACCCGCGCGATGCGCGACCTCTCCCGCAAGCGGGAGAGGTAAGAAACATCAGGCCTTCTTGGCCTTCTTTTCCGCGCGCTTTTCCTTCAGCGTCTTCTGCGGCTTCTTCTTGCCTTCCTTTTTCCGTTCCATGCCCTTGCCCATGTCGCTCGCTCCTCTTCAGGTCTGCCAATCGAACGTCAGCCAGACTCGACGTCCTTCCAGCCGATAATAACTCGCGTCCGCCAGCTCGCTCTCCGCGATCGGGTCGCGCCGGTCCGAAAGATTCTCGCCGTCGAGCCGGACCTCCCAGCGCTCCGCGCGCCAACCCACGCCGGCGGACCAGCTGGTGAAACCGGGCGCCAGTGCGGTGTTGCGCTTGTTCAGGTACCGCGCACCCGTGTAGCGCACGTCGGCACGCGCGACGAATCCCGTCGGCGGCGCCCACACCAGGCCGAGCGACGCGAGATCGCGGGGTGTCATCTCCTGGCGGTTGCCCTTCAGCTGCGTCGGCACGCCGTCGAAATCGCGTACGTAATCGAGGAAGCGCGCGTCGTGCAGGCTCCAGGCCGCGCGTGCCATGAGATTGTCCGCGACCTGGCCGCGCACTTCGAGTTCGACGCCGCGAAATCTCTCCTCGCCCGCGTTCTCGAGCGACGGCAGGCCGTTCGAGCTGCTCGGCACGACGAGGTTCTTCAGGTTCATCTGGAATGCGTCGAGCTCCATTTCGAGCCGGCGATCGAACACCGCCGCCCGCGCGCCGACCTCGAAACTCTCGCCCTGCTCCGGCTCGAGGATCTCCGGCTCGGCGTCGAGACCGAAGTCCACGGCGGCCGGCTTGAACGTGTTGCGATAACTCACGAACAGCTTGATGTCGTCGACGCCGTCCGCCCAGGCGGTGAAGACGGCGCCCGCGCTGCCGCTCAGCCGGCTCGTGTCGCGCTGATCCGAGCCGCTGTCGACTCCCTCGCCGAATTCCTCCGCACGGGCATGACGCGACTCGCTGACGAGATTCCAGCGCATGCCGGCGTCGAGCCTCAGGCGATCGGTGGCCTGCCACGCGCCGTAACCGTACAGGCCGCCGAAATGACGGGTCACATCGATCTGCACGTCGCTGTTGAGCGGGATGCTGCCGGCCCGCGGAGCGTCCTTTCCGTCCGCCGCGACCGCATAGTCGTAATCGCCACCGTGGGACGAGCCGTCCCCGTACAGGTAGTCGGCCCCCGCGACGAACTCGAAGCGCTCGATCGAACGGATCTCGACGTGCGCGTCGAGGTAGGCGTCGTCCTGCTGCGTGCGCGTGCGGAATCCTTGCGCGGTGAATGCCGGTTCGGCAAGGTCCGTCACGAAGCCGCGCTCGGTCTTCGTGTCGGTGTGCGCGAACGAAGCGAGCAAGGACCAGGCCCCGTAGTCCTGCGGCAGCGCGTAGCCGGCGTTCAGCGTGACGCGAGTCGGATCGACCCGGGCACCTTTCGGGTTGTAGTTGGCATCGATCGGTACGAGCGGCGAGAGTTGCGCGCCCTGGCGCGGCACGGGACTCAACGGCGACTGCTCGACGTCCGTCGCATCGAGGTCGAGCGTCAGCTTGCCGGCGCCGAGATCCCGCCGGTTGCGCCATGCGAGGTGCGCGCGCTGGAAGTCGGCGCGGTCGTCGGACAGGCCGTGCTGGTCGGCGTCGAGCGCGATGCGCGAGTCGAATCCCGCCCAGGCCGGCAGGTCGAATGCTGCGCTCAGGCCGGCGCTCGATTGCGTGCCGGCCGATGCGCCGACGTGCGCGCCGCCCGAACCGGGCGTCTTGTGGACGACGTGTATGACGCCGACGAACGAGGTGGCGCCGTACATCACCGGTGCCGCGCCGCGCAGGATCTCGATGCGCTCGACGTCCTGCAGGCTCAGCGTCGCCGTGTCCGGATTGAAGGCGCCGCCCCACGGCACGCCGTCCACCACCAGCAGGAACGCGTCGAATTCGCGGAAGCCCCACATCTCCGGCACCGCCGCGGCCGGGCCGCCGTCGCCGCCAGGCGCGATGTCGACGCCGGCGACGAGCGCCAGCGCCGAGCGCAGGTCGTTGGCGCCGCGGTCGCGAAGGTCCTGTCCCTGTCACGACCGTCGTGGACGCCGAGAGATTGGCGCGGTCTTCGGGAATGCGTGTCGCGACGACGACGACTTCCGCTCCGGGGGCCACCGCAGGCGGCGGCAGGTCCATGGCCACTAACCGATCTCCTTCACCTCCGAAGCGGTGAAGTTTACCGAGGCCGCGGCGACGTTGTCTTCGAGATGCGCGCGGTGCGACGTGCCGGGGATCGGCAGCATCACGGGCGAGCGGGCGAGCAGCCACGCGAGCGCCGCGCGATCGACCGAAATGCCCCGCCTTGCGGCGACCGCTTCGAGCGAGCGGCGCGGCGCGGATGCCGTTTCGTTCGGATTGCGCGACAACGGCGACCACGGAATGAACGCGATGCCGGCCCGCTCGCAGGCGGCAAGCACCGGGTCCGAGTAGCGGTCGGCGACGTTGTAGCGGTTCTGCACGGACACGACGTCGACGATGTGGCGCGCCTGCGCGAGCTGCGCCGGCGTGACGTTCGACAACCCGATGTGGCGGATCTTGCCGGCCTTCTGCAGCCGCGCGAGCTCGCCGACGGAGTCTTCGAAGGGCACGACCTCGTCGACCGCGTGCAGCTGGTACAGGTCGATCCGTTCGACCTTCAGCCGCCGGAGGCTCGCTTCGCAGGCCTGCCGCAGGTGCTCCGGCCGGCCGTCGCGGTCCCAGCGCTCGCGGGTCGGGCGCACGATGCCGCCCTTGGTCGCGACGACCAGGCCGTCCGGATACGGGTGCAGCGCCTCGGCGATCAGGTCCTCGCTGGTCCCGGGACCGTAGGAATCGGCGGTGTCGATGAAGTTGACGCCGAGTTCGACGGCGCGCCGCAGCAGACCCCGCGCCTCGGCCGGGTCGGGCGGGTCGCCCCAGATGCCCGGACCGGTGATCCGCATCGCTCCGAAACCGAGGCGGTTCACTTTCAGGTCGCCGCCAAGCGCGAGCGTGCCGGACTGCGCGGCCGGCGCGGTGCGCGAAGGATCGGTGCTGCCCATGGTTCACCTCCGCCAGGTTATGTCGCGAAGCTTACCGCGTTTGACTTAAGCGACTCGACCAGCGTGACACGCGTCACGCGTTGGGCCGCGAAGCAGGTCGCGCGGGACGCCCGGCGCTAGCGTAGCGCCACTGTCCGACGCGATCGGACGCCCGGCCGCAGGGTCGCGAGGGAGGTGAGCATGAACGTCGCCATCGTCCAGACGGAGCTGCTGAATCTCATCGGCGGATCGTGGTCGCTGAGCCCGAGGGGCCGCCGCCTGCTGCGCCGATTCGCGCTGGTGCTGTTGCTGACCCTGCCGTGCCTTGCGCTGGCGGCGCCGCCCGACTGGGCGCCGGCGCACGGCTTTCGCCACAAGCACGATCCGGCCTACGAGGGATACAGCGGCCGGCAGTGGGATGACGATTTCGGCGTTCGCACCGGTTCGTGCAATCGCGCGCAGATCGGCGCGGTGCTGGGAGCCGTCGCCGGCGGCGCGGTCGGTTCGCAGGTGGTCAAGGGCGATGATCCGGCGGCGGCGATCGTGGTCGGCGCGGTGATCGGCGCCGCGATCGGCTCGGAAATCGGGCGCCGCATGGACCGCACGGATCGGGCCTGCGTCGGGCAGTCGCTCGAACTTGCGGCCTCGGGCGACAGCGTCTCGTGGACCAACCCGAACACGCAGGTGACTTACCAGCTGACGCCATTGGATGACGACCGGCAGGAAGGCAGCTGCCGGAAATTCAGGTTGATCGCGCACGGCAGCTTCGGCCTGAGCGAAGGCCGCACCGTCGCCTGCGCCGATACGCTGGGCGTGTGGAACCTCGCGCCGGACCTGCAGGTGCGACGCTGACGAGCCCTCGCTACTTGCAGGGATACGCTTCCTGCAGCGCTTCGTAAAACACCTCGGCGATCGGCCGCTTCGCATCGGCGGGCACTTTCTCGAGGCGTTTCAGCACCGCACGCACGTAGTCGGGCGTGGTCTGCGCGGCCGGTGCGCACACGCCGAGCAGACGCGACGGGTCCTGCTGCTGGAAGTGCTTGAACACCTCGTCCTTGTCGAGCTTGTAGTGCACCACGAGCTGGGAACCGAAACTCAGCGCGCCGAGCTGCGAGCCGATCCGCATGCCGTTCAACAGCCCCTTCGTGACGCCGAGACAGTAGGTGATGTCGAGGTCGCTGATCGTGGTGTCGCCGTCGACGGCCTTGATGTACGACTGGCAATAGCTGCGCCATTCGCTCGCGGGCGGCGACAGGTTGTCGTCGGCGCGGACGACCGGCGTGAGCAGGACTGTTGCGAGCAGGGCGAGGATGATGGTGCGCATGCCGCGCATCCTAGCGCGAACCCGCGAGCGGGCGCGCGGTGACGATGACCTTGTCACCGGCCCGGGGGCGGACAGCGACGCGATCCAGGCGGCTCGCGAACCAATTTCTTCGAATCCATGAACAGGTAGCTGTGCTCCGGCGCCGCAAGATCGCCGAACCAGATCAGCTTGCCGCGAAAAATTCCGATGAAGTAGCCGTCGTCCCACTCCGGCTTCGGCATCAGTCGGACGTGCGACATTTCATAGGGAAAATCAGGTGACTGGTAACGGACCTCCAGCCCTGCTCGCGTGGCGAGGACCTCCGCACAATGCAGGTCCGCCTGGAAATACATTCCTGCGTACTGCGGCCAGCTGTCCGGTGCCGGGATGGTCCGCATCTTCGGATACGAGGCGGATCCCAGCAGGCGCGCAGCGTACATCTTGGCCATGGGTGCAGCCGACGCAAACTCGAAGTTGGTGAGGACGGCGATGGCCGCGTGACGTTCGGGCACCAAGACCAGTGCCGCGGAATAACCGACGTCGGAACCGTCGTGCCAGACGAGCCTGGCGCCGGCGAGGTCTTCGACGAACCAGCCGAGCCCGTAAGCGGCACCGCCCTGCGGAAGCATCGACTGGAAAGTCGCGCAATCGAGTGGCGCGCCGGCGCGCTGGCAATCGAGCAACGACGCGCCCCACCTCGCCAGCTCTTCCGCGGTAATGCACAGCCCGCCTGACGGTGAGTGTCGTCGACTGTAGGGTCGCAGCACGCTCGCCGACGGTTCGCCGGTGTTCGACAACGCGTACGGCGTTGCCAGCAGCGCGGACGGCGCGTCCAGGCAACTGAGCTGCGCCGACTTCGCGCCATATGGCCGCAGCGCACGTGTCTTGACGACGGCCGCGAACGGATCACCGGTCACCGCCTCGAGCACCGCGCCCAGCAAGTCGTAGTTGATGTCCGCATAGCTGAACTCGCCGCCCGGCGGCCCCTCGCGGACGACGACGCCCGGCTCCATCAGCGAAGCCTGCAGGCCAGCCTCCGTGTCGTCGCGTGAATCCCAGTTCAATCGGTCGTAGTTCTTGAGACCCGAACGGTGACTGAGCAGGTTGCGGATCGTGACTGCGGGCTTGCCAAGCTCGGCGAACCGTTGGTCACGCAGGTATTGCGTGACCGGTGCGTCCAATGCGATACGACCTTCGCGCACCAGAGTCATCACGGCCGTCGCGACGACCGGCTTGGTGACGGACGCCGCGTGCAGGAATACGTCCCGTGCCGGCCGTGCGACCCCGACGGGACCCGTCCCGATGCTGCCCGACCGGGACGACCCGTCGACAACCACCGCCCAGGTCACCAGCGGCACCCGTTGTGCACGCACCAGTTCGAGCATGTCGGGGGGCGGGTCCGGTATGCGCGATGGACGGGCCGCATCGGCCGCACCGCTCCCGGCGGACGCGAGCGCCAGAGACACCGCGGCGAGACCGGCCCGAACCTGGAATCGCTTCGACATCGTAGGGCCCCCCAGGGATATTGCCGCAAGCCCGAACTGGGGCCGTATCAGCTTGGATGCACCGGCGCGCGCATCGGTTTGAAGCCGCGGGCGAACATGCTGCAGATATTCGCGAACATGGCTGTGCTCATCGGCGTGCTGGCGGCGATCGCATCATTCGGCTTTGGCCTGGTGCATGGTCGGTTCCGCGGAATGCCGTAGCAGTGACGTTCCGGCCGGAACGTCAAGTTGTACTATCCAATCGACATCTGCGCGGGAATGTCTTTGTTCGGCCACGAGCGGGCGGTCGATTTGACGGTCGCGGTGGGTGGTGATGAACTTCCGACCGTCGGTCCCACGGAACGTGACTTGGCCTAATCATAGTCAAGCATCAAAGGAAGCGGCCCGTGACTATCCACAGCTTCGAAATCATCTCTGTGCCCGTGCGCGATCAGCAGAGCGCGAAGCGCTTCTACCGCGATGTGCTCGGCTTCGCACTGATTCGAGAGGAACCCATGGGGCCCGGGATGAGCTGGATCCAGCTAGCCCCTGAGGGACAGGGCGTGACGATCGCGCTGGTCACGTGGTTCGAGCAGATGAAGCCTGGTGGACTGCAGGGTGTCATGGTGAACACGGACGACATTGACGCCGAACACGCGCTACTGCGCGGTCGCGGTCTGGAAATCGGCGAGGTCAAGCAGGAACCCTGGGGCCGCTACGCCATGTTCACCGACCCGGACGGAAATGGCTGGATCCTTCGCCAACCGCCGGTCGGTGGCTAGCCGCACCGTCGTTGATCGCGAGCCATGTCCCTGCCCGGTGAGGCCTGACCCGGAGCCAGGCTGAGGGCGAGCCGCAATCCCGGTTTGGGTGAACGCTTGTAGCGCATCGGCGCGCACCACGATAATCGTTCGATGCGACGGGAGGGCGAACATGCTGCAGACGTTCGCGAACATCGCGCAGGTCGTCGGCGTGCTGGCGGTGATCGCCGCATTCGCCTTCGGCATGGCCCAGATCCGCCAGTATCGCGAGCAGCGGCGTGACGCCGTCGCCGTCGAGCTGATGCGTTCGATCCAGGATGCCGAGTTCACGCGTTCGGTGCGCCTGCTGCTGTCGCTGCCGAACGAACTTACGGCCGACGAGGTGCGGGCGCGCGGCGAGCCCTACGAGTCCGCGGCACTCGCGCTCGGCACGAAGTACGAGACGCTCGGCTACCTCGTGTATCGCGGCATCATGCCGATCGAACTCGTCGAAGAACTCGTCGGCGGGGTCGGCGTGCACCTCTGGCGGCGGCTGTACCCGTGGGTGTCTGCGCTGCGCGAGCAACAGAACCAGCCGCTGCTGTTCGAGTGGTATCAGTGGCTCGCCGAACGCATGATGAGGCGCCGCCGGACCGAGGCGATTCCAGCCTACGTGCGTCACCGGGACTGGATTGAGCCGAGGTGACGCCGTAATCCACAGGCAGGACAGGTCAGGAGCCCTCACGAGGCTCCGCCGACCTCTCCCGCAAGCGGGAGAGGTCAGGAGCCCTCACCCGGCGCCCGCCGACCTCTCCCGCAAGCGGGAGAGGTGCCAATGCCGTCGGGAGAGGTGAAGGCAACTTCGCCAGCACGTCGGCCGCGTACGACGGCACCACTTCGGCGAGCGGCAAGTCATGGCCGGCGCGCTCGGACATGTACCAGCGATGCTCGAGCAGCTGGTGAAAGATCTCGGCGTCGTCGAGCTTGGCGCGCTCCGCCTCCGGCAGCATTGCCAAGCGTCGGCAGGTACACCTCGTCGAGCCAGCGTCGCGCGGCATCGCGCTCAGCCATCGGCCGCCCGTCGACGCCCGCGTGCCAGGCGCGGAAGTGGTCGAGGTCGTTCAGCATGCGACGCGCCTGGTTCTCCTGCACGTCGAGCCCGGTGAGCGACTCGAGGCGCCGGCGATGGTGCCCGGGTTCCACCACCTTCACGCGCAGCCGGATCCTGTGCCCCGCATCGAGCGTCTGGATGTCGAGTTCCTCGACGTCGAAGCCGAGTTCGTTGATCCGCTTGATCCGCGTGTCGACGCGGAACTGCTCCCGGGCCGCAAACACTTCCTCGCGCGTCAGTTCGGCCCACAGGCTCTCGTAGCGCCCGACGAGGCCGGTCGCGAGGTCGACCGGATCGAGGCCTTCCGGCAGTCCGAAGCCGGCCTTCAGGTCCATGAATTCACCCGCGACATTTTCCTGCGCGATCATCAGGTCGTGTTGTCGCTGTCCGTTCGACAGCGAGACGTGGATTTCCGCGGTCTCGGCGTCGACGAGGTACGCGGAGAATCGACCCGCATCGAGGCGGAACAAGGCGTTCGACAACGAGCAGTCGCCCCAGAAGAAGCCCGCCAGATGCTGATTGACCAGCAGGTCGGCGAGCGCGTCGAGCAGCTGGTGCGCCTGCAGCACGGTCACGCCCCGCGCGATGACGTGCCGGAACGGCATCGAGTGCTTCAGGAAGCGCGTGACGAGCAGTCCGCGCGGTTCGTGGCCGGCCGGCGTGGGCCGCTCGATGACGAGCCCGACCGGCTCGACGACGGGCAGCTGCAGTTCCTCGAGCGCGCGCAACATGGTGTATTCGCGCGTCGCGACATGCTCGAGCAGTTCCTTGATGGTGTAGATCGAGCCTTCGAACGCGACGAAGCGGACGGGATTGCGGTGCAGGCCGCTCTCGACCTCGGTGCAGATTTCGTCGGGCCACTGCTCGAGCGGCGTGGCCCACGGCAGGTTCAGCCCCGCCGGGTAGTCGTCCGCTTTCGCCAGCCTGAATCGCACTTGCGCTCCGGCGGACGGCTGCGCATCAGGACGAGCGGGCGAACTGGACGTCCTCGAGGAACTGGGCCGTCGGCTCGTCCTCGAAGACGTCTTCGATGGTGGCGGTGATCTTGCGCTGCCAGTTCGCGTGCTCGGCGCTGGTGCCCGGCACGTTGACCGGTTCGCCCATGCCGATCAGGTCTTCGATCTGCAGCACCGCAAGCGCCGCCGCGCTCTTCGCCAGGTACAGCTGGATCGCGCGGGCAAGTTCCTGGCTGAACGCGACCTCGACGCCTTGCGCCGACTCCGGACGCAGGCCAGCGCCCTCGAGCGCGGCCAGCAAGCTGCGCCCGGTCGCGCACGCGCTCGTCGAACACCTGGCGGCGGATCTCCTCGCCGGGGAAGAGCTGCAACCGGTCGCGCAGCGCGAGATCGCGCCCCTCCCAGTAGCCGCGCAGCGTCGGCAGGTCGTGCGTCGTCACCGTGGCGATCGCGCGCCGCACGTACTGCTCGGGCCGGCGGAAACTGCCGTCGGCTTCCTTCTCGAACAGCAGCACCTTGTAGTGGTAGACGGCGAATTCGGCCATCGCCCGGCGCATCTCGTCGGGCACCGTGCCGAGGTCCTCGCCGACGACGAGACAGCGGGCTCGCTCGCTCTCGAGTGCGAGCACCGACATCAGGTCGTCGAGCGGGTAATGCACGTAACCGCCCTCGGTCGAGCCGAGGCCGACGGGCACCCACCACTGCCGGAACAGCGCCATCACGTGATCGAGCCGCAGCGCGCCGAAATGCCGCATGTTCGCGGCGATCAGGTTGCGGAACGGCCTGAAGCGCGCCGCGATCAGCGCGTACGGGTCCTGCGGGGGGATGCCCCAGTCCTGCCCTTTCAGCGCGAGTGGGTCCGGCGGCGCGCCGACACCCGCGCCCATGCGATACACGGACTGGTCCGACCAGGTTTCCGAGCCACTCGGGTTCACGCCCACCGCGTAGTCGCCGTAGAGGCCGACCGGCATGCCGAGCTCGGACGCGAGGCGCTGTACCGCAGCGAGCTGCTCGTCGGCCACCCATTGCAGCCAGGCGTGGAATCGTACCGATTCGGCGTGCGCGGCCGCGAAGACCTGCACGCCGGCTCGCGCCGGGTGACGCAGCTCGTCCGGCCATACCGGCCAGCCCCAGTAGGTGTCGGCGTTCTGCGCGCGCAGGTGACCGTCGATCGCATCGTGCAGCGCATGCAGCCGCAGTGACTGGCCGCGCTCCTCCTGGAACGCGAGAAACGCCCTCGCCCGGGGCGTGCCGCGCGCCAGGTGCTCGCGGACGAAGTGATCGTAGACGACGCGCAGCAGCGGCAGCTTCGCCTGCGCGACGCCCGGATAATCGACGGCTTCGGTGGCGCGCAGGCGCTGCAGCTCGGCGACGAATTCCGGCGCTTCCGCCCGGTTGCGCGCTGCGGCGCATTCCCGGAACTCGGGGATCCGCGGCAGCGAGATGTAGAGCACGTTCAGAAAATGCCGCGTCGACGGGCTGTACGGGCTGAAGTGATGCGGGTTCGAGGGGAACAGCGCGTGCAGCGGATTGAGGCCGACGAATGCTGCGCCGTGCAGCGCGCAATGGCGCACGACGAACTCGAGGTCGTTGAAGTCACCGATGCCCCAGTTGTCCCTGGAGCGCAACGTGTACAGCTGCACCGCGCAGCCCCAGAGCTTTTCGCCGCCCGCGAGCACGGCCGGCTCGAAGCAGCGCCCCGGCGTGACGATCAGCGTGCAGTCGCCGGTCGATCCGTCGAAGGCCTGTCGCCTCGAGCGTGTGATAGCCGCGCGCGAGGTCCTCCGGCAACACCAGCAGCCGGCGCGTGAGCCAGCGGCCGTCGAATTCGCGCCGCTCGATCTCCGTGAGATCGCCGGCGCGTGCGGAGCCGGTGCGACGCGAACCGTCGGCCGCGGTCACGCTCCAGGCGAGCGGCTGGTCGAGGTGCTGCGCCGGCACGGCCACGACGACGGCGCTGCGGCCCGGTCGGATCACCGCCACCGGCGGCAGCAGGGCACGCCAGCGCGCGCCCTCGAGCTCCTCGATCTCGTGCCGGATCGCCTCGGCGTCGCTGACGTTGCAACCCATCGCCGCGAGGATCGCGGTCTTGGTGCCGGCGACTGAAGGCCCGCAGCTCGCCGCGGTAGTCGTAGTACGCGTCGCCGATGCCCCGGCTGCGCGCAAGGCTGTCGAGCAGCGAGTCGAGCATCACAGCTCCGCGAGGATCTTGCGCCGCATCTCGTTGTACTCGGCCTGCGTGATCAGGCCCTCGGCCAGCAGCTCGTTCAGCGTGCGCAGCCGCGCCGGCACCGTGCGGCGCTCCGCCGGCGCCTTGGCCCCGGGCGTAGCGCTGGCCGCCGAGTTCGCGAGCCCGAGGTCGATGCGGGTCAACTGGTCGGGCGGTGACGGCTCTTCGCCGGACGCCGCCGACCGCGACGTTACCGTCCGGTGCGACGCCGGGCACGGCGGCCCAGCCGTCCGGACGACCATGTCGTAATTCGACAGCACGCCGGCCTGCTGTCTTCGGGTCGCGCGCCAGGATGTCGATGACCGGCGGCGTCGCCTCGTCGGCGTCGGAGCGCATGCCCCATCGGTCGGCGCCCATGCCGCGCCCGACGCGCCATCGTCATCATCCTCGCCTTGTCCGAATTCAGCTGTGCCCGATCTGACCCGCCTGCTCGAGGTCGGCACCGGTCACGACGACCGTGTAGCCCCAGGATTTGCTGCGGGACGCCACCGAGGAAATCGCTCGGCACCAGGAACTCGATCCTGCGACCGGCGACACGCGACCTTGTTCGGAAAGAAGAACAGGTCGTTGACGCGCGCTGTCCGAGCGGCCCTGCAGCGTCGCCGACGTCGTCCTTCGATACCTTCCCCTGCTTGGCACGCAGGTCGGCCTCGAACACGTCGTCGAAGTACATCTGCAGCATCGTGCGCGCGGTGTCGGGGCGCGGCGTCAGCACGATGCACTTTTCCCAGGCGAACTGCCGATCGACGGTCACGCCGCGGCCCGGCACGGTGCCGGTCTGGCCGGAGCCGCCCACGCGGTCGGTGTCGACGTAGATGTCGACGTTGAACGTGTAGAAGCCGTTGCGCGCGATCTTGTCCATCGGCGTCTGCCCGATCTCGGTGACGCGTCCCACCGGGCTGCGGATCGACTGGCCCATCTCGACGACGAACCAGATGCCGTCGGCGCGCTGCTCCGACGGCGACGCTGACGAGGTCGAGGTCGCCCTTCGTGCAGGTCGTCGCGGTTCGGGTAGATCAGCGAGCCGTTGCCGTCGTCGTCGCCTCGCACGTCCGTCGAGCGTGAACAGCAGCTCCGCCCGTGCAGGCGCCGGTCGCGGCGCAGAAGCGCCGACGCGCACAGCAGGGGTCCGACGATCGTTGCGTAGCGCTTCATCGGTACTTCCCGAAAAAGCGGGGCGGTCACGCGAACGTGACCGCCCCGGATGCTCACGTAACGAGCGGTCAGAAGCTGACCTTCATGAAGATCTTCATGCGGTATTGACTGAGCGTGACCTGAACCGACCGGAATGTCGCCGAGCGGCGTGGCGATCGTGTCGACGCCCGCGCCCGGGATTCAGCTTCACGCGCCTGCCGCTCGAGTCCGTGTAGAAGATCGGGTCGTAGGTGCCCCAGAAGTAGTCGATCGTGCCGCCGAACTCCACGCCCGACAGGAAGTAGCTGAAGTCGAGGCCGACGCGGTTCTTCGTGGTCTTGCCGGTGACGTACTCGGCGTAGCCGAAGTCGTTGCTGCCTCGAAGCCGAGGCCCGACCGGCGCGACGTCGATCGTGCCGTCGATCAGTTCGACCTTGTTCAACTCGTACAGCAGCGTCGACGTACAGGTCGGGATTGAGCTGGTAGCCGGCGCTGACGCCGTAGGTGTCGTAGTCGGCCCGGCGATCGTCGCAGCTCACGCAGCCGCCGAGCCCGACGTTCGGGATCCAGTTGGGGTTCTTCACCGCCTGCGGGTAACCGTCGTAAGCGTCGGTCAGCAGGCTCGCCTTGGTGACGCGGTTGTCCTCGTCGGAGATGTACTTGTAGCGCGCCATCAGGTCGATGCCGTGGCCGATGTCCAGCGTGTACTTCGCCTTCAGCGCCAGGATCTGCATCAGGCGGTCCTGGTACGGCGAGTACGGGGAGCGCGTAGTCGCCACCGTAGCCCCAGGAGTGCGTGCCTTCCATGCGCGGGTACGATCGCAATTGACGTCCTTGTCGTGGCCGCCGCAGGCCTGCCAGTTGGTGTTGAAGTCGATGTAGCTGTACTCGCCGGAGAACTGCCAGTCGCCGATCTGGTACTTCGGCACCAGCGTGATGCCCTTCCAGCCGATGACCGAGTACGCCACCGGCTCGTCGAAGTCGGTGAAGTCGTTGTCGGCGAGGCCCGACACGACCTGCTGCACTTCGCCGTCCCAGCCGCCCTAGCCGAGGCCGGCCATCGAATTCGCGTTGGCGCGGTTGCCGTAGTTGTAGTCCGGGCCGTCCCCACTGCCAGGTGCCTTCCTGGCCCTCGGTCAGCAGCACGTCCGCTTCGCGGCGCGCGGACGTGGCGGACACGTAGTCGGAGCCGATGTCGAAGATCTGCACGGAGAGCGACAAGCCGTCGAAGAACAGCCTGTTGAAGTCGAGGTTGAGCAGCAAGGCCGCGTCGCTGGTGCTCCTTCTGCGGCAGCGGGCTGAAGCGGCAGTTGCCGTGTCATCGTGCCGTCGCAGGCGTCGTCGGCGACGTTGTAGTCGCTGTAGTAGTAACGCACCCTTGATGTCGACGAAGCCGAGGCCGGAAAACTGGCCCTTCAGCCCGATGACGGAGTTGTCGTAGGCGTGCGCGTGCCGATGCCGTTGAGCGTGTTCGTGTCGTCTTGGCTCGCGCTCCTGGTCGCTCACGTACATGCCGATCATCGTCGCGTTCCAGTCCGGGCTCGGCTGGTACTTCACCTGGCCGACGTAATTCGCGTCGTTGGTGTAGATGTCCGACCGAACGTGCCGGTGGTGAAACCGACGCCGTCCCATTGCGGCAGCGACACGCGGGCAAGGTCCCAGCGCAGCGTCTTGCCGAACCCGGAGCCCTGGAAGCAGGAAGCCGCCGATGTTGTCGCGGTCGATGTAGCGGGTCTTGCCGTGCGTCAAGGGGTCGAACATGCCCCAGTCGCTGCTGCCGATGGTGAGCGAGTCGATCCAGTCGTAGCCCGGCGTGAGCGTCACCCACGCGCCGCGCAGCTTGATGTACTGGTTGCAGCGCGGGTCGACCTCGCCGCAGTTCCGCGCGTGATTGGCTGGTCCGGCACGGCGAAGCCGCCGTAGTTCGCCCAGTAGTTCTGGTTGAAGCGGCTGTGGATGCGCCCGCCGATCTCGACCTGCTTCGAGACCTGCGCGTTGAGCATCAGCTCGAACTCGATGCCCTGGCCCTGGTCGCCGCCGCCTTCGCCCGGCGTCGTCTCGGCATTGGTCGTACAGGCTCCAGTCCTGTGCGGCGGTTGCCGTCGAGGAACTTGGTGTAGATGTCTGCCGTACCACTTGATCTTGCCCTGGTCGCTGGACTCGGCCCGGGCAGCCGCGTCGGCGACAAGCCCAGCGCGACGGCCATCGCCGCCGCGAGCGTGACGTTGCGAAGGTTCATGGTCGTCCCCTCTATGGGCTGCAATCCTTCGGTTACTTGCGCACCATGGTCAGCGTCGCCTTCTTCACCGAGCTGCCGTCGGCGCCGCACTCGTACTTGAGCATCGTCGTACTGCGCCTGGGCTTCCTCCGGCTTGCCCTCGCCCTTGCCGCGCGAGGATGTCCATGACGTGCGGGTCGCAGTCGCCGTCGTTGCCGCCGCCGAAGCGGTGCTGGCCCTCGAACTCGTTGACCTTGCGGGTCAGGAGGTCGGCCTTGTCCGGGAAGCCCTCGTTCGACTGCATGACCACCTGGTAGCCCCAGGTCGCCGGGTCGCCGCCGCCGAGGTCCTCGAGCTTGACCTTGGCGCTGATCGTCCGGCCGGCGCCGCGCGTGCGGCGCGGGACCACGATGTCGGCCGCGAGCGCCGCGGCCTTGGCCTCGATCTCGGCCGTGACCCGCGACTGCGGCTGCGGCGACAGGATGATGACCTTGTCCCAGGCGCGCCTCGGGCGCGAACTGCACGTTGAGGCCCGGCAGGCCCTCGGTGTGGCCGCTGCCGGCCTTGCCGTCCTTGTCGATGAAGATGAACACCATCTGCACCGCGAAGCCGACGCCCATGCCCCACGGGTCCTCGAGCTTGCTGTTCGACGGTGACCTTGACGTCCGGGCTGTCGCCGGCCGTGACCTCGAACTCGGTCAGGTCGAACGAGCCGGGCGTGTAGACCGCGTCCGTCGGGTACGTGTAGTTGCCCGGCCCCTTGTCGTCGCCGGTCGGGTCCTTGAACTTGACGCCTTCGGCGCGGGCGGCGCGCGGCCAGCGCGAGACCGACCGCCAGCGCAGCCGATGGAAATGCGAGTCGTGTTGTTCATCTCAAATCCCTCTCATGCGACCGTTGCAACGCCCCGGCCGGGGCCCGTGTTCGTCATCCCTTCACGCCGCCGGCCGTGAGGCCGGAGACGAGGTACTTCTGCAGGAACAGGAACAGCAGCACGACCGGCACCGACACGATGATCGACCCGGCCGCGAAGTAGCCCCACTGCGCGGTGAACCCTCCCACGAAGAACTGGAGCCCCACCGGCGCCGTGTACTTGGTCTCTTCTTCCATGAAGGTCGCCGCCAGGATGAACTCGTTCCAGCCGGTCATGAACGAGAACAGCGCGGTGACGGCCACGGCCGGCTTCGCCAGCGGCAGGATGATCTTGAAGAAGATCGTCTGCCGGGAGGCCCCGTCGATGATCGCCGACTCCTCGAGCTCCAGCGGGATCGTGTCGAAGTAGCCCTTCAGCATCCATACGCAGAACGGGATGGCGGTGATCGAGTAGACGAGGACCAGGCCGATGAACGAGTTGCCGAGCCCCAGCCAGCTGACGATGATGATGTAGAGCGGGCATCAGCATCAGCGTCCCGGGGAACATCTGGGAGACCAGGAACGACATCATGCCGGCCTGCCGGCCCGGGAACCGGAAGCGCGAGAACGCGTAGGCGGCGGTGCAGGCCAGAAACACCCCCACGACCGTCGTGGCGGTTGCGACGATGGCACTGTTCAGCAGCCAGGTCAGGAACGGCTGCTCGGTCACCACGTCGACGAAGTTCTTCATGGACACGGTCTCGGGCCACGGCAGCGATCGCCCGCAGCCGGTCGAGGAAGCCCGGGTTCGGCGGGACGTCGGCGAACGCCAGGCTCTGGGTGCCGGAGAAGGCGACGCTGACGACCCAGAGCACCGGGTAGGTGGCCAGCAGCGTGAAGACGGCCAGGAACACGTGCAGCAGCACGTGCGAGCCGTCGCCCTTGCGCCGGACGTCCGGGTTGCTCATGCGTTCACCGCCTCCGTGGCGCGCGTCATCCGGGTCTGGAAGACGCCGTAGACCAGCAGGATCAGGAAGATGACCATCGAGTAGGCCGCCGCGTAGCCGTAGCGGTACTTCTCGAAGGCGATCTTGTACGCCTGGGTGATCAGGATCTCGTTGGCGCCGGCCGGCTCGCCGCCCGAGACCAGGTAGATGATGTTGAACATGTTGAAGGTCCAGACCACCGACAGGATGACGGCCGGGACCAGCGCCGGCTTCAGCAGCGGCAGCGTGATGCGCCAGAACTGCTGCCAGCGGGTCGCGCCGTCGACGCGCGGCCGCCTCGTAGAGGTCCGCCGGGATCGACTGCAGGCGCGCCGAGGATGACGACCATCATGAACGGGAAGCTGAGCCAGCCGTTGGTCGCCAGACCCGGTGAGGAACGACGTGAACACGCCGTCGAACCACGACACCGGCTCGCCGCCGAACATCTGGATCGACCTGGTTGATCGACGCCGAACTGCTGGTGGAACATGCCCCTTCCAGATCAGCGCGGTGATGTAGTTCGGGATCGCCCAGGGCAGGATCAGCAGCACGCGGTAGACGGCCTTGAAGCGCAGCCCCTGGCGTGTTGAGCATCAGCGCGAGCACCAGGCCGAGCGACGACGCCGATCGTGACGTTGGTGACCGTCCAGCAGATCGTGATGAACAGCGTCCAGTAGAAGTTCTGGTAGTTGATCACCCAGCCCGCGGCCGTGTGCTTCGCCACCGACGAAGTCGCCGAGGATGTCGACGTAGTTCTGCACGCCCACCCACAGGTCGCTGAACGGCAGGTTGGTGTTGAAGATCGTCTGCTCGGTGAACGACAGCGTGATGCCGTAGAGGAACGGGAAGAACACCAGCACCAGCATGCCGATCATCGCCGGCGTGACGTACAGGTAGGCGGCGCGGTACTCCGCTATCGTCTCGCGGACCTTGCGCCCGGCGCCGAGCGCGAAGAACGCGAGGATTGCGGCGCCGAGCGCGAGTGTGCCCCACATCGCCCGCTGGAACGGCGCCTTGAACTGCGCCAGCGCCTTCGACGCGGCCGCGGCGTCCGGCGCGCCGTCCGCGCCGAGCAGGCCGCGCGGACGCTGGAAGACGTCCACGTCCAGCGTGGTGGGGCTGGCCGCCGGCGTGCCCTCGGCGGCGAGGCCCGCGATCCGCGCGGTCAGTTCATGGTAGGTGCCGGCCACCTCGGCATTGCGCGCCGCCGCGAGGCCTTCGAGGCCCGCCATCGCGCGGCTCGAGTAGGCATACCAGCTGGCGGCGAACAAGGCCAGTGCGACGAAGAACAGGATCCAGCGCGACGGCCCCTGCAAGCCGCCGCCGCGGTTCACGAAGTAGGCGAGCGCCAGCAGCATCGCGACCGGCGCGAGCACCAGCAGCCACGCCGGCACCGGCGTGCGCGGCGCGGTGTCCGCCGCGGTCGCGACGGCGGTCTCGTGCTGCACGAACCCGGCAATCTCGCCGTCCACGAGATACGGCACGGTGATGCGCAGGCGGCCGTCGGCCGGACGGCTCACGTCGATCTGCGGCTTGCGGAACACGCCTTCGGCACGGTTGGTGTCGGCGGCCGCACGCAGTTCCTTGCCGAGGTCGAACAGCCACTTCTCTTCCTTGTTGAGCCGGCGCGGCAGTTCGCCGCGCAGGTCCGCCGTATACGTGGACGCCAGCAGCTGCGCGCCGCCGATGCGCACGACGCGCGCCTGGTCGTCGCCCGGCGAACGCGCGACCCACTCCGCCACCGCGGCCTGCAGCGTGGCCGGATCGTCGGGGTGCGCCGCCAGGTGCGCACCGACGAATGCCGCGAGTGCCGAGCCTTCGAGGATCGCGGCCCGCGACTGCTGGCCCTCGTCCAGCGTGAACGTCGCCTGCCGGTAGAACGCGTTGCCGATGGCCGCGGCTGCGAGCAGCGCGAGCAGCAAGCCGAGCGCGGCCGGCTGCAGCACGAAACGCAGCAGGCGGCGGGCAGGCGTGTCGGGCGCCTGTCGCCTCTCGACCAGGATGTGTGCCAGGTCGGTCATCGTCCCTTGCGCAGCTTGCCGATGCTGGCCTTGACGGTTTCCTGGGCTTCCTTGAGCGCCTGCTCCGGCGTCGAGGACCCCTTGACCATCTTGTTCATCGCCGTGGTGACCGGCGACCACATCAACGTCATCTCCGCGTAGTTCGGCATCGGGATCGCCGTCTCGAGCTGCTTGCGGAAGCCCTGGATGGTCGGATTCGCCTTGACGCGCGGGTCGTCATAGACGGCCTTGTTGGTGGGCAGCTGCCCGCCTTCGGTCGCGAGCACCAGCGCGGCCTCCTTGGTCACCAGGAACGAAGCGAACCCGTAGGCCTTCTCCTTGTTCGCGGAGCCGGCCGACACGTACACGCCCTCGACCGTGAGCCAGGGCTTCATCGGCTTGCCGCCCGCCTCGTCCACCGTCGGCAGCGGCGCCACCGCGTACTTGATCTTGTCCTGCACCTCGCCGAGGAACCACGGGCCCGAGAACACGATCGGCGCCTTGCCGTCGTTGAACAGGCTCGCGATCAGCGTCGACGACGGGTCGGCCGGCAGGATGCCGTCCGTCTTGTACCACTTGAGCATGGTCTTCACCGCGGCGACGTTCTGCGGCGAGTCGATCGTGGGCACGCGCGCCCGGTCCGAACACCTGGCCGCCGAACGCGTTCATCAGCGCCGCGTGGAAGAAGAAATTCGAGTATTCGTAGGCGAGCCCGAAGCGGCCGGCCTTCGCGTCCGTCATGCCCTTCGCGAGCTTGATCAGTTCGCCGGTGGTCTTCGGCGGCGTCTTCACCAGCGCCGTGTTGTAGATCATCGCGATGCTCTTGTAGTTGAGCGGCAGTCCGTAGACCGTGTCGCGATAGGTCATCGCCTTCATCATGCCGGGGACCAGCTGCGACGTGACCTTGTCGTCCACGTAGAAGTCGATCGGCTCGATGGTCTGGCCGGCCTCGACCCAGCCGCCGAGACGGTCCTGCGCGAAGATGAAGACGTCCGGGCCCTTGCCGCGCGGCACCGACGCGGAGATCTTGTCCGCATACGCGTCGTACGGCACCGCCAGCGTCTTGACGACGACGCTCCTTCTGCTTCGCGTTGTACATCGCGACGACCTTCTCGAAGGCCGCCTTCTCGTCGCCGCGATACGCGTGCCAGACCGTGAGTTCGGTGGCCGCGTGCGCGAAGCCGCCCGCGAGTATCGCCGCCGCCGCGACGCCCGCCGTGAACAGCCTGCCGATCAATCCGTGTCTGCTGCGAGTCATGCCGTTGCTCCGCTTGCCTGTGTCGCGCCGGGCTCAGCCCGGCAACCGCTGTTCCGTTTCGATGTCGAACAGATGGACCGCGTCGCAGTCCATCGCGAGCTCGATGCGGTCGCCGAAGCGCGGGATGTGGTGCGCCCCGAGCTTGGCGATGACGAGGTCGTCGCCGCTGCGCAGGTGAACGATGACCTCGTGGCCGATCGTCTCGACGATGTCGATATTGCCGGCGATGGTCGCCGTGAGCGGCCAGGCGTGCGCGCCAGCCTCGCCGACGTGCTCGGGACGCACGCCCATCAGCACCTGGCGGCCCGCGTAGGGCTTGAGGCCCGCGCGCCAGTTGTCCGCGACCGGCATCTCGAAGCCGCTGGTGGCGAGGCGCGTGCCGTCGCCGTTCACGGTCGCCTTCATCATGTTCATGTTCGGCGTGCCGATGAACTTCGCGACGAACACGTTCATGGGCCGGTCGTAGAGCTCGAGCGGCGTGCCGACCTGCTTGAGGTTGGACTTGCGCTCCTTGCCCATCGGCGCGAGCACGGCGATCCGGTGGCCGAGCGTCATCGCCTCGATCTGGTCGTGCGTCACGTACACCGTCGTCGTCTTCAGCCGATGCTGCAGCTTCGCGATCTCGGCACGCATCTGCACGCGCAGCTCGGCGTCGAGATTCGACAACGGCTCGTCGAACAGGAATACGGAGGGCTTGCGCACGATGGCGCGGCCGAGCGCGACACGCTGGCGCTGGCCGCCGGAGAGCGCCTTCGGCTTGCGGTCGAGCAGCGGCTTCAGGCCGAGGATGCCGGCCGCTTCGTCGACGAGCTTGCCGATCTCGTCGGGCGCCACCTTGCGGATCTGCAGGCCGAACGCGATGTTCTCGCGCACCGTCATGTGCGGATAGAGCGCGTAGCTCTGGAACACCATCGCCACGTCGCGGTCCTTCGGGTGCACGTCGTTGACGACGCGATCGCCGATCACCAGCGTTCCTTCGCTCGGCTCCTCGAGGCCGGCGATCATGCGCAGCGCGGTCGACTTGCCGCAGCCGGAGGGCCCGACGAAGACCATGAACTCGTGGTCGTGGATCTCGAGGTCGAGCTGCTCGATGACGCTGACGTCGCCGAAGCGCTTCGCGATTCCCTGGAATACGATGCGGGCCATGTGCAGTTTTCTCAGGTTTTCTTGATGTACACGCGGGCCGCGCGCGGCGGCACGTTGACGGCGATCCGACCGGCGTTCACGGCCATTTTCACGCCCGCTCAACACGTCCGACGCCTCGCCGGACGCCCCCCACGCCTGCGGCGCATCGACCACCGAAGTGACCTCCGTCTTGCCGCGATTGATCGCGACGACCACGGCGTTGCCGGCCGCGGCGTCGCTGCGCTCGAACACCAGCAGGTCGCCGTCCGACGACAGGCGCTTGAACGCGCCGGCCGACAGCGCCGCGGTTGGCGCGCCGCGCGGCGATCAGCTTGCTGGTAGTAGGCGCGCAGGTCCTCGTCGCGGCGCGAGGCCCTTGCCGGGCAGCACCGCGCGCTTGCCCCAGGGCATGTCGCCGCGGTTGAGCGGCCAGGTGCTGCCGGCGCGCGCCACTTCCTCGCCGTAGTAGATCGTCGGGATGCCGAGCGACGTCATCTGCAGCGCGACGCAGAGCTTGAACGCTTCCTTGTCGCCGCCGAGGTTGGCGAGCGCCATCGGCTCGTCGTGCGACGAGAGGTAGTGCGCCAGGTAGTGGCCGGCGCGCACCTTGTCGCGCTTCTCGAGGTAGCGACGCGAACGCGACGGTGCGTCCCTTGCCCTGCACGAAGGCCTCGCAGCTGCCCTTGAACGTGAAGTCGAATCCCGCGTTCATCTCGTCGTCGGCGAAATACTCGTCGAGCACGGTGGCCGAGCCGCCCCACACCTCGGCGAGCAGGAAGAAGTCCGGGCCGAGCTGCGTGCGCGTCTCCTCGCGATGGCGCCGCCAGAACTCGTGCTCGACGTGCTTCACGGTGTCGAGCCGGAAGCCGTCGAGGCCGGTGCGCCTGGCGAGGCCGAGATGCGCGGCGAGCAGATAGTCCTGCACCGCCGGCAGTTCGGTCTTCAGGTCCGGCAGGCCGCCGACCTGGCAGTGGATCGCGTCGGCCGCGCAGTCGACGGGCTGGGTGCGAACCCAGTCCCTGGTGGCCGGGTCGTGCAGGTAGTGCGCGTCGTAGCCGACGTGGTTGTAGACGACGTCGAGCAGCACCTTCATGCCGCGCGCGTGCGCCGCGTCGACCAGCGCCTTGAGATCCGCCTCGCTGCCGTAGTGCGGATCGAGCTTCGTGAAGTCGTCGGCCCAGTAGCCGTGGAACGCGCAGTGCTCGAACCAGCCGCCCGGCACCGTCACGCCGACCGGCGCCTGCGACGGCGGGCAGAACGCGATCTGCTGCACGACCGGCGTGATCCAGATCGCGGTGGCGCCGAGGCTCGAGATCTCGTCGAGATGCGCGGTCAGGCCCTTGAGGTCGCCGCCGTGCCAGCCGCCGGGATTGTTGCGGTCGACCTTGTCGTCGTTGGTGCCGTCGCCGTCGGCGTAGCGGTCGAGGATGACGAAGTAGAGGACGGCGTCGGACCAGTCGCGCTGCGGCACGACCTTGACGATTCCCTTGCTGCTCGACGTGGACTTCGCCGCGTCCGGTGCGCCGCCAGCCGCGCAACCGGCGAGCACGAGCGACGCTGCGAGGCAGGCGCACGCGACGAGTGACCGCGCGCTCGGGACTCGCTCGGAAGGCATCGGCAAACGCTCCCCACCCACTCCGTGTGCGCATCGCCCGAGCTGACCTGATGTTGTAGTTCTGCTGCGTCCGCTCGGCGCAGCTTCGGTGCAGGTTTGCACGGTGCATCGCAAAAAATCAACCCTGAACAAATACTTGCCGAACCCGCGCCGGATGCGGGAAAAGCCGGGCGCTGCGGGCGCCTGTTGCAAACTCAGAAGATCGTGTAGATCAGCGCGACGAGCGCCGATTGTTGGCTCATCACAACAAGGCCGCCGAGCAGCACCAGCACCAGGATGATGGGCAGCAGCCAGACCTTCTTCCGGACCTTCATGAACTGCCAGAGGTCGCGCAGGAATTCACCCATTCAGAACGGCTCCTCGAGGCGCGTGACGTGGTCGTCCGGCACTCGAACGCGGTAGGACGGGGCGGCCGGATCGAACCCGGTGCGGTACTGCAGCCGGCCGAGGCGACGCAGCACCCAGCCGGCAGGAAGCAGGATGCCAAAGAACACCGCCGACAGCAGCACCCACGTGTTGACGGTCGCCAGCACGCGCGCCACCGGCAGCAGTGCGCGGTGGATCGGCCAGACACTCGGCGGCCAGATCCAGGCCATCATGATCAGCACCCAGCCGACGACCAGCGGCCAGAGCGGCTGCGGTCGATCCGCCAGCCACGGGACCAGGCCCCAGAAGATCAGCACGATCAGCCCGGCGAGGCCGAGCGCGAAGTAGCGCAGGCCTTTCTTGTCCGTCGCGATCGATCGTCTTCATCAGCGGGCGCTCCTCGGTCAGTCCGGCTCGAACTCGCGGGGTCGCGGCCAGCAGCGGGTGATCCGTCCGCTGTGCCTCGCGCCGCAGCAGGAACGGGCCGATGACCAGGCAATCCATCGCGGTGGCCATGAAGCAGCGGAACGCATCGGCGGGCGTGCAGACGATCGGCTCGCCGCGCACGTTGAACGAGGTGTTGACCAGCACCGGGACGCCGGTTTTGCGCTCAAATGCCTCGATCAGGTCGGCAAATGCGGCGTTCGTGCGCACGATCGACCGTCTGGATGCGCGCGCTGCCGTCGACGTGCGTCACCGCTGGCAGCGGCGACCGAACGGCGTGCAGACGGTCCAGTCCCTGCAGCCCGTCCGCGTTGGCGAGCAGCTGCTGCCCGCACCGGCGCCACGAGCAGCATGTAGGGGCTCGGGCGGTCGCAGTTCGAAATGATCCGCCGCCCGATTCGCGAGCACGCTCGGCGCGAACGGCCGGAACGACTCCCGGAACTTGATCTTGAGGTTCAGCTCGCGCTGCATCGAGGGGCGGCGCGGGTCGGCGAGGATCGAGCGATTGCCCAGCGCGCGCGGACCGAATTCCATCCGGCCCTGCATCCAGCCGACGACGGCGCCGTCGGCGAGCAATCCGGCCACCCGCTCGGCGCGATCTTCCGGCGACAGGCGTTCGTGCGGCAGACCCTGCTGCACCAGGAACCGCTCGACGGTCTCGTCGTCGAACTGCCGGGCCGAGGTACGCGCCGGACATGGCGTCGACGTCAGGCCTGGCGCGGGTCGCGTCCTCGTTGCGATACCAGGCCACGAGCGCCGCCCCGAGCGCACCGCCCGCATCGCCGGCGGCGGGCTGGATCCACAGGCCGTCGAAGATGCCTTCGCGCGCGATCAATCCGTTCGAGACGCAGTTGAGCGCGACGCCGCCCGCGAGGCACAGGTTCGACTCGCCCGTCTCGGCGCGCAGCGTGCGCGCGAGCTTCAGCACGATCTCGTCGGTGACCTGCTGGATCGACGCGGCGACGTCCATGGTGCGCGCGTCGACCGGTTCGTCGGGCTCGCGCGGCGGCCCGCCGAACAGCGCGTCGAAGCGCTCGTTCGTCATCCTGAGGCCCGTCGCGTAGTCGAAGTACTGCATGTCGAGGCGGAACGTGCCGTCGGGCTTCACGTCGACGAGATGCCTGCGGATGGTCTCGGCGTAGCGCGGCTCGCCGTACGGCGCCAGGCCCATCATCTTGTATTCGCCGGAGTTCACCTTGAAGCCGGTGTACGACGTGAATGCGGAATACAGCAGGCCGAGCGAGTGCGGGAAGTGCATCTCCCACAGCGGCTGCAGCCGCTGCGCCGCGGCCGATCCACGCCGACGCGGTGGCCCACTCGCCGACGCCGTCGAGGCACAACACCGCGGCGGATTCGTACGGGCTCGGGTAGAACGCCGAGGCCGCGTGCGAGAGATGGTGTTCGCTGAACAGGACCGGCGGGATCCGGCCCCACGCGCCGGCGAGCCCTTCGAGCTGCCGGCGCAGTTCGGATCTTCAGGAACAGCTTTTCCTTCATCCAGACCGGCATCGCCGCGACGAACGAGCGCAATCCGCGCGGCGCGTTGGCGAGGTACGTCTCGAGCAGGCGCTCGAACTTGAGGAAGGGCTTGTCGTAGAAGACGACCGCGTCGACGTCGCGCAGCCGCAGGCCGGCCGACTCCAGGCAGTAGCTCGCGGCCAGCGCGGGAAACGACGCGTCGTGCTTGCGCCGCGTGAAGCGTTCTTCCTGCGCCGCGGCGACGATGCGGCCGTCGACCACCAGGGCCGCGGCAGCGTCGTGATAATATGCGGACAGGCCGAGAATTCGCTTCACGCGCGCTCCTTGCGAGCGTGCGAATCTACTCGAAAGAGCCTTCACTTCGCGAGGACCGCGTGCGCCGGCAGCGCCTGCTCCTGCTGATCACGGTGTTGACGCCGCTGCTGCTGCTCGGGCTGGCGGAGATCGCGCTGCGCAGCCTGGGCATCGGCCAGCGCGAGCCGTTGTTCGTGCCGGTCGCGAGCGCGCCCGGCTACCTGCAGCCGAACGACGCCGCGATCCAGCGGTTCTTCCCGGACCCGCGCCGCGCACCCAACGTATCCATCGACACGACGTGGTTCCCGGCCCGCAAGGCCTCCGGCACGCTGCGCATCTTCGTCCAGGGCGAGTCGAGCGCCGCCGGCTTCCCGTACGGGCGCTGGGCCTCGCCGGCCGCGCTGCTGCAGCAGCGCCTGCAGCGTGCCTATCCGGACCGGAACGTCGAGGTGATCAACACGGCGATGGCGGCCGTGACGAGCTACGTGCTGCTCGACTTCGCCGACGAGATCATCGCGCAGCATCCGGACGCGGTCGTGATCTACACCGGCCACAACGAGTATCTCGGCGTCGGCGGCGTGGGCTCGTCCTACGTCAGCGCGAAGTCGCCGATGCTCGCGCGCGCCGTGGCGCTGCTGCGGCACCTGCACCTGTATCGGGCGCTCGAGAGGCTGGTGTCGTCGGCGGGCGCCGCCCCGGAACCGCTCTCGAATGCCGAGGGCACGCTGATGTCGCGCGTGGCGCGCGAGCGCTCGATCCCGCTCGATTCGCCGCTCTACCGCCAGGGGCTCGAGCAGTTCCGCGGCAATCTCGACCGGATGCTGAAGAAGTACCGCGCGGCCGGCGTGCCGGTGTTCATCGGCACGCTCGCCAGCAACGAGCGCGACCAGCCGCCGTTCGTGAGCGGCCCGGACGCGCCGGACGGTTCGTCGGCGAAGCAGCGCTACGCGCACGCGCAGGCCCTCGATGCCGAGGGGAAGTACGACGAAGCGCGGGCGGAATATCTCGCGGCCAAGGATCGCGACGAGCTGCGCTTCCGGGCGCCGGAGTCGTTCAACGCGTTGATCCGCGAACTGGCCGGCAGCGACGGCGCCACGCTCGTCGACGTGCATGCCGCGCTCGCGGCGGCGGCCCGCAACGGCATCATCGGTTCGGACCTGATGCTCGAGCACGTGCATCCGAACGTCGAAGGCTATTTCCGGCTCGCCACGGCGTTCTACCCGGCGATCACCGCCTGGGCCGGCGCGCCGAAGGTGGCCATCGACGACGCGACGGCACTGCGCGAGATCTGCCGGTGACCGAGATCGACCGGCTCGCGGGCGAGTATCGCGTCGAGGTGCTGAAGCACGACTGGCCGTTCGTCGCCGAGCGGCAGCAGATGGACTTCCCGGCGCCGACCAATCCGATCGAGGTGCTCGCGCAGGCGTGGTTCGCGAAGCGGCTGTCCTGGGCCGACGCGATGAACAACGCGATGGGCGCGTACCAGCAGGCGGGCAACGCCGTCGAAGCGGCCCGGGTCGGCGTGAACCTGGCCGAGGCGTTCGTCACCGCCGGACAACGTGCAGTACACGGCGGGCCGGCTGCTGCTGCGCTCGGACCAGCCCGAGCGCGCGCTGCTCTACCTCGGCCGCGCGCTCCGGCTGAACGGCGAGCCGATCGAGTACCACCTCTCGCTCGCCGAGGCGCAGGCGCGCACCGGCCACCCGGACCAGTCGATCGCGACGTTGCAGGCCATCCTCGCGAAGCACCCCGACGAAACGCGCGCGCAACACTGGCTCGCCGAGATGCGCGCTCGCGCCGCCGGCAGTGCGCAGCCGACGCCGGTGCCGTCAGGCGTGAAGTAGCTCAACACCTCGGCGGGCAGTGGGCGCGCCGGCCTATCGGGGACCTGTTCGGCAGGACGCCGTAAACCGCGTCCATGGGGGCTCCGGCCGCGAGCCCCCATGGACGCGGTTACGGCGCCTGCCGAACAGGTCCCCGATAGCCCGGACGCGCCCGCCGCGTGCTGCGCTACTTCACGCCTGCCTTGGTGCTGCGCGTTAGCGCCAGAACGGCGTGTCGTCCGCCTCGCCCAGGAAGAAGCCCGCGATCGCGGCCCGGGCGAACGGCGCGTTGCGCTTGACGACGTTCACGCGGTGCCAGACGCCGCCCACCATGAAGACGAGCCGGTTCGGCTTCGCAAACACGAACTCCGTGCTGGTCGCGCCGTCCATCAGCATCGCCGACAGGTCGTCCTTGGTGAGCACGTCCCAGGTCTGCTTGATCGTCTCGATGCGCCCGTCGCGCATGTGACGCTTCTCCGGCAACCGGTCGCGACCGAGCACGTCCTCGACGATCATCAGCTCCCCGCCCCACGACGCATGCCAGCGCGGGTGCACGTAGTACGTGTACGCGCCCGCGAAGCGTCCTTCGTCGTCGTGCCAGTCCAGGCCCGAGCCCGGCGGATGCAGGTAGGTGCGGCCGGTAACGTACGTGTCCGGCACCTGCTCGCGATAGAACTTCGACTCGAGGATCCTCTTGAACAGCAGGTCGAGGGCCGTGCCGGTCGGGTAGGCCTTGCGCGGATCGTGTTCGTGCATCGCCTTGCCGCGCGTGTACACCGTCTCGCCCGTCTGCCACGGCATCTCGTCGCCGAGATCCCAGGGCTTGATCCAGCGCGGATTGCGCGCGTAGTCGGCGCGCGCCGCGTATTCGACCAGCAGCGCGAACTGCTCGGGCGGCAGCACGTCGTCCAGGACCACGTAACGATCGGTCTGCTTGATGACCTTCACGGCGGAGACTCCTCAGGGGACGCCGCCCCGAGCTGCGCGAGCACCTTGCGCGCCGTCGGGTTGGCCGGATCGATCTGCAGCACCTGCTCGAGCGTCGCGCGTCCCTCGTCGCGGCGGCCGCCGAGGATCAGCGCGTGCGCGCTCACCAGCAGGTTGTTGACGTTGCGCGGCTCGAGCTGCAGCGCGCGCCGCGCGTAGCGCAGCGCATCCGCCGGCCGCGAGACCTCGATCATCGCCGCGGCCGTCTCGAACTGGATGCCCGCCTCGAACGGGAACGCGTCCGCAAGGATCGCCGAAATGCGCACGTATTCCGCCTGGTGGCCCACCGATTGCTCGTAATGCCGCAACCGGTCCTGCGCCTCCTGCCACGTCGCGCGCTGCTCGTACACGTCCATCGCGATCCGCTCACCCTCGGTGGCCGGTTGCGGCAGCTGCGGCAACGAGCTGGTCGCCGTGAACGGCCACGCCGCAACGATGCGCCGCACCTTGTACTCGCCGAGCCAGCGATCGACGTCGCTCACCGGCATTTCCTGGCGCGCCACGGCGTCGGGCACGTCGACTTCGGGTTTTCCCGGCACGCCATGCGCCACCATCGCGTCGAAGTACGCGTCCGCAAGCAGGTAATAGCCGTCGAGATTGGGGTGCACGTGCTCGAGCACGAGGTTGTGGCCAACCAGACCGTGCTCGCTCGCGTCGACGAACGCCCGCTGCACGTCGACCAGCTCGGCGCCGTGCGTCCGGGCCAGTTCGCGGATCCGGTCGTTGAACACGGACGGTGCGCGAAAGCGCAGCGGATCGAGGTCGCGGGCCCACGCGTAGCCGCTGCGCGCCGCCTTGTAATCCGGAATCGCCTCGGCGTCCTGCGCCGCGTGATAGGCGGTCTTCGCGGCCCCGGCCGCGTCCGTCTCCGCGCCGCTCAGCACGGCGAGCGGCATCTGGTCGCGCTCGTTGCTGACCAGAGTGCCGATGAACACCGGAATTCCGGCGACCCGGTATTTGTCCAGCAGCTTCGCGAGGTTCGCCTCGAACTGCTGCAAGCCGCGCTGGAACAGCTCCGATTTCAGCGGGATCGAGCGCTCGCCCGCGACGCGCGCCATCAGCGTGTCGGAGCCGGTGGTCAGCGGCTCCGCCGGCTGCGCGCCCGACCGTTTCAGCAGCCGGCTCATCAGCTGGAACAGCCTCAGCTCGCGCACGGCGAGAAACGCCCGAGTCACCCAGGGCTGCGACGCCATCCTCAGGCTCGAGCCGACGCCGAGGATGCCGAGGTACTCGTTGTGGCCGACGTAGATCAGGACCGCGTCGGGATGCTGCGCGATGATTTCGTCGGCAAAGTCGAGCAGAGCGTAGGAATTCACGGCCGCCATCGCTGTCGAGATCACCTCGACTTCACGGCCGGGAAAGGCGCGCTTGAACCGCTGGTCCAGCACGCCGGCCAGTGAGGCGCCGAGCCCGTACGGGAATCCCGCGGCGCTCGATTCGCCCTGCACGAACACGCGGAACGTCCCGGGCGCCTTGCGCGCGCGGAAGTACGCCGTCTCGATGCTGACCGTCGGCGCCTGGCCCGGCTCGGTGAAGAACCGCGTCACGGCGCGGGGATTGGCCTGCAGGTACTGCGGCTGCTGCGGGCTCGGGATGAACAGCGGCTCGAGATCGTGGCCGAACCCGGCGAGCCGCAGGCCGCCTTCGGCCAGCGCAAGCAGGACGAACGGCGACAGCAGCAGGATCAGGCGAAAAGCCCAGACGCGACCCGGCGACGGCGGCATCACCGTCCCAGTCTCCGCCGTCACGGGGGGCGGCCGAGGTCTGTTCCTGTCGCGTTTCGCCACGTCGTCGTCCGGCAAGAAAAAGGCCTGGCACCCGTCGGGGCGCCAGGCCTTTTAGTGTGGCCCAGTCAGCCGTGCCGCGTCACGGTCCGGAGACCGTCAGCACCGGCGCGACCGTGCTCGTCGCGTCGAGCGTGAACGTGTAGGTGCCCGTCGCCGGCCAGGTGATGGCGATGTTGTCGTTGCCCGGACCGGTGCACTTCAACGTAAGGCCCGCGCCGATCGCCGCCGGCGTCGAGGCGCCGCAGTTCGTACCGTCCGTCCAGTCCGCGTCCGCGATCTTGAATCCGCCATCCGCGTCGGCCCCGGCCGCTGCCGAGCGACGCGCGCGGTAGATGCCGCCGCCGAGGTAGGACATGCGGTTTCCGGCACTCGCATCCCAGTCGGTACCGACGCCGCGGATGTACAACGCAGCCGCGAACGGAATCTTTTCGACCGTCAGCGTCAGCGCCGCCGGGTTCGAGCCGTCCACCGCGAACAGGTACGAGCCGGCGCTCGGGAACGATATGTTGAGATTGCCCGAGCTGTTGTTGCAGTTCAGCGAATACGGCGTGCCCAGCGCCACGACGTTGCTGCCCGCGCCGGCGCCGCAGTTGCTCGCGCCCGTCCAGTCGGCGTCCGCGACCTTGAAGTCGAAGGCGCTCGCCGGCAGGTTCACGATCTCGGCGCGGTACTTGCTGACGCCGTCCCAGGCCATCGGCGCGGTCGGCGATGGTCCATTGCCCCAGTCATTGAATCCGCCGCGGACGTACATCGTGGTCGCGCCAAACGGCGCGGCCTTGCCGACCGTCAGCACCGGGTGCACCTTGTCGGCCGCTTCGAGCGAGAACGTGTAGTCCCCGGCCGAGGGCGGCGTGAAGTCGATGTTGCCCGAGTTGCTGTCGCACAGCAGCGTCGCTGGCGTCGCGAGCTGCAAGGCGAGCCCGCCCGCGGCGGCACCGCAGTTCGAAGCCCCCGTCCAGTCGTTGTCGGCGATCTTGAATTGCTGCGCGCCGGCCGGCACCGCGATGATGCGCGAGTACGACGTGCCGCCGATGTAGGTCAGCTCACGCGCCGGCGTCGCGCTCCAGTCGCCGCCCGTGCCGCGCACGAAGATCGGCACGCCGTAGGGCGAGCAGCTCGACTGCGCCGCCTTGACGAATACCGCGGTGGTGCGCGGCGGGACGCGGAAGCCGGAGGTCGCGTCGTGCGTCGCGGTCTTCACCACCGCGTCGACGCCGGCCGCCTGCACCGGATGCAGCGTGAACACTTCGTCCTTGAAGATCGCGAGCTGCTGACCAGCTCTTGGTCGGATTGAAGATCGTCACGACCGCGCCGTACGGCTGGCCCGGCAGTTCCGGACTCGAGCAACCATCGAGGCGATACGCGACGACACCGGCCTGCTGGCTCGGTCCCGTGTTGAGCATCGTCATGCGGCCCTTGATCTGGTCCGCCGTGCGCAGGCGGAACAGCGCCGAGCTCTTGCGGATCCTGAGCCACTCCCGGGTCACGTCGAAGGCGAACTGGCGGTCGGACTGCTCGGTCGCGGCCGTCGGATCGCCCAGCGCCGCGAGCGCCTGGGTCTTGCTGCCCTGGTTGTCACCCTGCGGCGGCAGGCCGATCGCCCACTTGCGCCGTCGCGAGGGTCCAGTCGAGATCGTTGAACCAGTCGCCGGAGTTGTACGAGTTCGTGTCCGTCGACTTCGAGCGCAGGATTTCCTGGCCCGCGTGCAGGAAGGGCACGCCTTCCGCCAGCAGCACGAACGACGTGCCGACGTTCTGCGCACGCACGCGGTCCGACGGTCGGTGTTCCGGCCGGCTGCTTGAACTGGCTGAGGTCCCAGAACGTCATGTTGTCGTGCACTTCGACGTAGTTGATCAGCTCGGACGGGTCGGCCACGTAGGAGCCGAGCGTCGAACCCGCGACCGATGGCGCCCGCCGCGTTCTCGAAGGTGTACGACTTGATGCCGCCGGCCAGCTGGCGCGCGGATGCGGTCGGCCTTGTCGAGCAACGCCGTCTTTTCCGACGCGGCAGCCGGAGTTGGCCGAGTTCGGGTCGTACCACAGGCCGCTCGTGATGCCCTGGGCATTGACCAGGGTCGCGCCGCTGTCGCAGCAGCCGCCGCCACGCACGCCGTCGCGCATGCGGTCGTTGAAGCTGCCGATGCCGGTGCCGGCGAGGTTGTCCTGCCGCGCCGAGACGTAGCGCTTGTCGTCCTGGCCGCCGCCGGTGTTCCAGCCTTCGCCGTAGATGTAGAAGGCCGGGTTGATGGCGCGGGTGGCCGCGAGCAGCCGCTGCATCTGGTCCAGCGTGTGGGCCGCCATGATGTCGAAGCGGAAACCGTCGACCTTGTACTCGGTGACCCAGCGCAGCGCGGTGTCGAACATGAGCTTCTCGCCCATCTTCCACTCGGTGCCCATGTCGTTGCAGCACTGCTTGTTCGTCACGGCGCCCGAGACGATGTCGCGGCGCTGGTAGTACCCCGGAACGATCCGGTCGAACACCGACTTGTCGTTCATTCCCGCCGAGGCGGTGTGGTTGTACACCACGTCCATGACGGTTCTGAGGCCGGCATCCGACAGGCCCTTCACCATGCGACGGAAGTCGAGCACGCGCTGCGCGCCGTTCGGATTCGTCGAATAGCTGCCTTCCGGCGAGCCGTAGTGCTACGGGTCGTAGCCCCAGTTGAAGCCGTCGACGTCGCTGATCCAGCCGACGATCTGCTGCTGCTGCAGCGAGGTCGGGTCGCTGGCCGTGATCTCGGTCAGCAACTGGCGGATCGTCTTCGAGCCGTTCGCCGGGTTGAAGCACAGGCTGGCCGCATCGGCGACCGCGTCGCAGAGCTTCTGCACCGGGTCGTCGAGGTCGACGCGCGAGGACGCATCCTCCGGGACGCTCGCGATGTCGAACGACCGGCAGGAGGTGCACGTGCGTGAGGCCCGCGGCGGCCAGCGACAGCAGGTGGGCGCGGCCGTTGGTGCCGCGCCACGTCGAACGCGGTGAACTTGCCGCGATCGGCGGCCGGCACCGTCGGATCGGCGATGCTGAAGTCGCGCACGTGCAGCTCGTACATCACGGCGTCTTCCGGCGCATCGAGCGCCGGCTTCGTCATCGCATCCCAGCCGCGCGGGCTTGAGGTCCGGCGTCCTCGAGGTTGACGATCTGGCTGTGTGCGCCGTCCGTGTTGCCGCTGACGGCATACGGGTCGGACACCGTGTTGGTGAGCAGCGTGTCGCCGTAATTCGAGTACGTGCGCAGCGTGTACGTGTAGAACAGGCGGTTCCAGCTCGCGTCGCCCGCGACGCTCCACACGCCGGTGGCCGGGTCGAGCGTCATCGGCACGGGGTCGCCGTGCGCGGAGCCGTCCGCGTTGTACAACTGCACGGTCACGCCCGGTTCGAGCAGCGCCGTCGGGGCCCACACCTTGAGGGATGGGACGCCGCCGGCATACGACGGGCCGAGCGGCACGTCTTTCGCGGCGGCGGCGTACAGGTCGTCCAGCGCGCCCTGGATCTGCGCGCGCGTCACGTACGTGATCGCGCCGCTCGCATTGCGGCCGACGACGTAGATCTGCGAGCGGGCGATCGCCTGCGCGTTGGCCACCGAGTCGGCAGGCAGCGAGTACGCCGGGTAGGCCGACAGGTCCTTCAGGTACGTCGATCTGCGGGTTGGTGCCGGCACCGAGGCTGAACGGTCGCGTAATTGCCGTCGAACCCGCCGGTCACGTTGTTGGTGAGCGACGCGTCCGGCGAATACAGCAGGTCGACCGTGGCGACGGTGACGCCCGTCGGCGCCTTCCACAGCACGGTGTCCTTCAACACCCAGTGCGCCGCGTAGTTCACCGGCTTGACGATGGTGTTGTACTGCGGCGTCGAACTGACGTCCGTCACGCCCGAGACGACGAACACCATGTTGCCGTCCTGCGCGATCGTGATCTCGCTGGTCCGGGCCCGGATCCTTGGTGTCGCCCTTGTGGATGATGAAGCCGAGCACGGCCGGGAACGTCGCCGATGCCGGCGGGTTGTTGCTGTACGCCGGGCTCTGGTTCTGCGGCAGCTTGATGCGGAAGTACGCGCCGTAGGTCGGGTCGACGCCCTCGTGCGCCAGCGCTCCGGTCCAGGTGGTCCAGTCGGCGCCGGCCGGATCCTTCGGGAACAGGTGCACGCCCCAGCCCGTGTAGTCGTCTGCCTTGCGCTTGTAGAACAGGATCACTTCGTTCGCGTTCGGCACCGCGGCCGCCTGGCCGCTCTGGCCGGGCGCGCCGACGTGCGCTTCCGGAACGCCCGAGAACGCGTAGACGGGCTGCGTCGCCGTGTCCGCGTTGAAGACGATCGTCTCCGGCGTGCCGGAGCCGTTCGACACGGACATGCTGACGTTCTGGTACGGATACAGCGGCAACGCCTTCACGACGCAGCCGTAGGCGCTGTCGGCCGTGACGGTGCACGGATACGAATGGCCGCCGATCGTCACCGTCGTCGACGCATAGCCGCCCGACGCCCGGCGATAGAAGACGTCGACCGGCTGCGCGGCCGGCGAGAACTTCGGATTCGAGGTCCAGCTGAAGTCTGCGATGCGCAGGTCGCCGGCCGTGCCGTTGTTCTGGATCTCGATCCGGGTGATGCGCGTGTCGCCGCCGACGCGCGTCTCATCGACGCTGATGGTGCCGCTACCCTTGACGGTCTTCAGCAAGGCCTCGGCGGAGCCCGGGGTCAGCACGTCGCGCGCGAAGATCCGGATTTCGCCACTGTCGGCCGGCTCGCCACCGCCCCCGGTCGTGAGCACGGCCTTCTTCACGGTGACGACCGGTGCGTCCTTGTTGGCCGCGTTGACTGCGAATTCGTAGCAATCGGTGGTCGGCACCTCCAGCTTGAGGTTGGCCGGGTTGGTGCCGCAGGTCATCGTGAACGCGCTGCCGAGCGTGACGTCCGGCGCGTCACCGGCGCCGCAGTTGTTCTGCCAGCCCGCGTCGGCGACCTTGAATTCCTTGGATCCGGCGTCGACCTGCAGCTCGACCTTCAGCAGGTTGCCGCCGAACTGCCACAACTGGTTCTCGGGTAGCGCCGCCCAGTCGTTCTTCACGCTGCCGCGCACGAACATCGCGACGCCGTACGGCGCGGTGTTGTCGAGGCCCTGGTTGGTGAGGCCGCACGCGCGCGTGCCGCCGCCCCCACCGCCGCCGCCCCCGCCACCGCCCGCGGTGACCTTGGTGACCGTCACCTTCGGCTTGGTCGGATCGGCGGAGTTGACGCTGAACTTGTAGTTGCCGTCCGCCGCGATGTCGATCTTGATATTGGGGGGATTCGTGCCGCAAGCCGTTTCAAATGCGGACCCGAGCGTGATGGTGTCGCTGGTCGCGTTGGCGCCGCAGTTGATCGAGGCCCAACCGGCATCGGCGATCTTGAATTCGTACGAGCCGGCCGTCGACGCGCGCAGCGTCACCTCGCCGACGTCGGTCGAGACGTCGGCGAGCTGGTTGCCCGCGTCGGCGACCCAGTCGTGTAAATGCTGCCGCGCACGTACGTGGCCACGTCGAACTTGCCCGAGCCCTTCACGCCCGGCTTCGAGACGCCCGGGTTCGGCGCCGACGCCACCGTGTTGTCCGTCGCGTCGAAATTTGACGTGGTCCGCCGGCGTGCCGAAGTTGATCGTCGCCGTCGTGCCTTCCTTGACGATCCAGGCGCCGTTGTTCGCGGCCACGCCGCCGAGGAAGCGCGCGTGAATCGGCGGGTTGCCGACCACGAAGTAATTCAGCGGCGCCGTGAAATTGAACGTCTCGTTGACCGTGACCGGCTTCTCGACGACCACTCCGCCGCCCGACCCTTCGTCGAGGTCGGCGGAGCCACCGCTACCGCTACCGCAGGCGGTCAGTACGAGCGCGGCCAGGAAGACGGGAACGGACGACTTCAGAATTTTTCGAAAAGGGCGCGACATTGACACACACTCCTGAGGTCAAGCGGCGGTTGAACGTAATTTCAGAGCACTCCCCACTCGGCTCCGAATCTCGACTGCCTTCCCTAAGGCACGCCCCGTCTGTAGTTATTGGCGGGGTGCGAACTTTCGGCGACGATGCCACTAAACCACGCCGCTTCGCAAGAGCGAAAACCCTTGTACAGCCCGTGTCCAATCCGAGGTTTTCGGGACGCGTGTGGTGTCGCTGTGGTGCCGGCGCTACGTCGCGCGTGATTCGAGCAATACCGTGCTGCGCGGGCCGATCGGCAAAGTCTCGTTGCACCGCAAAACGCGTTCGGTCCCGGGCGGGACGTCGTCCATGGTGTCGAACAGCACGGCCCAGGCTTCGCCGTGCAGCGCGCGCGGCAAGGTCATCGCCGTCGCCGCATCGTCGGCGTTGAACACGATCAGCATGTCTCCGCCGCTCAGGATGTTTTTCGGGGACGCCCCGGCGTTCATCAGGATGGCGAGCGAGCGCAGGCCGGAGTCGTTCCAGTCGCCCGCGCCCATCTCGCGGCCCGACGGGTGCAGCCACGCCACGTCGCGCGTGGTCGCGGCGCGCTGCGAGCCCTTGAGGAACGTGTCGCGGCGCAGCCAGAGGCGCGACCGCCGCAAGTCGATCAGCCGGTGCGCGAAATCCGCGAGTGCCGGGTTCCTCTGCAGCAGGCTCCAGTCGACCCAGCTGATCTCGTTGTCCTGGCAGTAGGCGTTGTTGTTGCCCTGCTGCGTCCGGCCGAACTCGTCGCCGGCGAGCAGCATCGGCACGCCCTGCGACAGGAAGACCGTGGCGAGAAGGTTTCGCATCTGGCGTGCCCGCAGCGCGTTGACGGCGGGATCGTCCGTCGGGCCTTCGACGCCGCAGTTCCAGCTGAGGTTGTGCGCGTGACCGTCGGCATTGCCCTCGAGGTTGGCCTCGTTGTGACGATGGTTGTAGGTGACCGAGTCCGCCAGCGTGAAGCCGTCGTGCGCCGCGACGAAGTTGACGCTGGCCGTGGGCTTGCGTCCGTCGTGCCGGAACAGATCGCTCGAGCCGGCGAAGCGCTCGGCGAAACCGCCGAGCAGCGCCGGGTCGCCGCGCCAGAACGCGCGCACGCTGTCGCGATACCGGTCGTTCCATTCCGACCAGCCGGCCGGAAAGTGCCCGAGCTGGTAGCCGCCCGGCCCGACATCCCAGGGCTCGGCGATGAATTTCACGTAGGAGAGCACCGGGTCGGAGCGCAGCGCGCTGAAGAACGGCGCATTCACGCTGTAGCCGCTCGCGTCGCGGCCGACGACCGGCGCGAGGTCGAAGCGGAAGCCGTCGACGTGCATCTCGGTGACCCAGTAGCGCAGGCAGTCGAGCACCAGGGCGCGCACCGCGGGGTGGTCGAATCTCACCGTGTTGCCGCAGCCGGTGAAATTCTTGTACGAGCCGAGGTCGTGCGGGAACAGGCGGTAGTACGTGCTGTTGTCGAAGCCGCGCAGGCTCAGCGTCGGCCCGCCCTCGTTGCCTTCGGCGGTGTGGTTGAACACCACGTCGAGGATCACTTCGAGGCCGGCGCCGTGCAGCGCGCGGACCATCGCCTTGAATTCGCTCACCGCGTCGGTCGACGGCGTAGCGGGCGTCGGGCGCGAACCAGGCGATCGGGTTGTAGCCCCAGTAATTGACCAGGCCCTTGTCGGTGAGGAATTTCTCGCTCGCGAATGCCTGCACCGGCATCAGCTCGACCGTCGTGACACCCAGGTTGCGCAGGTAGTCGATGACGGCCGGCTCCGCCAGCCCGAGATACTTGCCGCGCAGGTGCTCCGGCACCGCCGGATGGCGCTGCGTGAATCCCTTGACGTGCAGCTCGTAGATCGTCGTGTCGCGCCAGGGCACGTTCGGCGAGCGCACGCCGCCCCAGTCGAACTCGTCGTCGACGACGCGGCACTTCGGGCACGTAGGGCGCGCTGTCCGCGCCGTCGGCGAGCCAGTCGCTGCCCGGCTCGGCGCCGTCGAGCGCCGGGTGCCAGGTGAGTTCGCCGTGCAGCGCCTGCGCGCAGGGGTCGATCAGCAGCTTGGCCGGGTTGAAACGGTGCCCGTCGCCGGGCTGGTACGGTCCGTGCACGCGATAGCCGTACAACAGCCCGTTCTCGCCGAAGCGCGCCGGCAGGAACCCGTGCCAGATGTCGCCGGTGCGGCCGGGCAACGGGTACCGCGCCACTTCGTTGGTGCCGCCCGCATCGAACAGGCACAACTCGACGCGCGTCGCGTGTTGCGAGAAGACCGCGAAATTGACACCGCGGCCGGTGCGGCTCGCCCCGAGCGGCTGCGGCGAACCGGTCTCGAGCAGGGCTGACGTCACACGAGTCCTCGCCAGTCCGCGCCCCGCCTCGCGAAAGCGTCCCGGATCGCGGCGTGCGGACCCGCTTCGAGCGGCCCGCTTGCCACCGCGGCGACATTGCGCTGCAGGTGCCGGACGTTGGTGCCGCCCACGATAACGCAGTCCACACCGTCCGCGTAGGCCGCGAAGCGCAACGCCAGCTCGTCCCAATCGGCCGGCTCGAACCCGAGCTCGGCGCGCAGCGCCGTGTAGCGACGGTGGTATTCCCGGTGCACCGGATCGTCCGGCGCGGACTGCGCGTGCCACGGCCGGCCGGCCAGCGTGCGCTTGGCAATCGTGCCGGCGCCGGAGGCACGCGCGCGCTGCAGCACGGGCAGGGCCTGCTGGTCGCAAACACTGACGGATGCCTGGAAGCTGCCGAAGGCGCCGCTGTCCACCGCAAAGGCGAGCGCAGCGTCGTCGCCCGAATACGCGGCGACGCGGATCTTGCCCTGCATCGCGCACCGGGCGAGCGCGTCGACGACCTCGCCGGCGCGCAGCGTCTCGAGCCCGCAGGAGTGGAGGTGCACGACGTCGATCACGTCGGTCCGCAGGCGATCGCGCGCGGCATCGACGCCGCGGGCGACGCATTCGCGCGTCCAGTCCGGCACGCCGGCGACGCCGTAGCCGACCTTCGTCGAGAGCACGAAGTCGCCGCGCCGATGCGCGAGGTGCCGGCCGATGCGCTCTTCGGAAAGCCCGTAGGCGCGGGCCGTGTCGATCAGCGTGACCCCGGCATCGACGACGGCATTGAGCGTGCGGCCGGCCTCGGCCTCGTCGATCCGCGGATCGCCGAGCTGCATCGCGCCGAATCCGAGTACGGGAACCTGCAGTCCGGTCCGGCCGAACGCGCGCGTGTGCATGCCGGGATCAGCGCTCGAGCCGGTAGAACAGCGCGCCGAGCGCCGGCAGGTTCAAGCGCAGGCGGAACGGGAAGCCGTGGCTCGGTTGCGCCTCCGCGACAGCGTGCGGCTGCCGGTTGTACGAGCCGCCGCCGAAGCGCAACTCGTCGGTGTCGAGGATCCGCGCATAGCCGCCGCCCGACGGTACGCCGATCCAGTAGTCGTCGCGCGGCACCGGCGTGCCGTTGAACACGCAGACGATCGGGCTCGAGGCCGGGTCGCGCGGGTCCCGGCGCAGGAACGCGAACACGCTCTGGTCGGCGTTGTGCAGGTCGATCCAGGCGAAGCCCTCGGGGTCGGCGTCGCTCGCGTGCAATTGCGGCAGGCTCCGATAGAGCTGGTTCAGCTCGCGATTGAGATCCTGCAGGGCGCGATGCTTCGGGTCCTGGAGCAGGTGCCAGTCGAGCGAATGCTCGTCCTTCCACTCGCTCCACTGCCCGAACTCGCAACCCATGAACAGCAGCTTCTTGCCCGGGATGCGCCGTCATGTAGGCACGGAACCACCGGTAGTTGGCGCGCTTCTGCCACTCGTCGCCCGGCATCTTGTCGAGCAGCGACCCCTTGCCGTGCACCACTTCGTCGTGCGAGATCGGCAGCACGAACTTCTCCGACCACGCGTAAACGAACGAGAACGTGATCAGCGAGTGATGGTGGCGACGGTAGATCGGGTCGAGTGCCGCGTACCGCAGCGTGTCGTTCATCCAGCCCATGTTCCACTTGAAGTGGAAGCCGAGGCCGCCGAGGTGCGCGGGTTGCGTGACGCCGGGGAACGCCGTCGACTCTTCGGCGAACATCATCGCGCCCGGGTGATACTGCCCCACAGCGGTGTTCAGCTGACGCAGGAAATCGATGGCGTCGAGGTTCTCGCGGCCGCCATAGCGGTTCGGCACCCACTCCCCGGCCTTGCGGCTGTAGTCCAGGTAGAGCATCGAGGCGACCGCGTCCACGCGCAGGCCGTCCACGTGATAGTGGTCGAGCCAGTACAGCGCGTTCGCGACGAGGAAGTTGCGCACCTCGTGCCGGCCGTAGTTGAAGATCTTGGTGCCCCAGTCGGCGTGCTCGCCGAGCCTGGGATCCGCGTGTTCGTAGAGCGCGCTGCCGTCGAACTCGGCGAGGCCGTGCGCGTCGCGCGGGAAGTGCGCGGGCACCCAGTCCATGATCACGCCGATCCCCGCCTGGTGGCAGCGATCGACGAACCGCATGAAGTCCCGTGGCGAGCCGAAACGCGCGGTCGGCGCGTAATACCCCACGACCTGGTAGCCCCAGGAACCGTCGAAGGGGTGCTCGGCGACGCCCATCAACTCGATGTGCGTGTACCCCATGTCCTTCACATAGGGGATCAACTCGTCGGCGATCTCCGACCAGTTGAGGAATTGCGGCGTGCGCGCGTAGTCGCGTCGCCACGACGACGGGTGGACTTCGTAGATGGAGATGGCTTGCGCGAGCGGATTGACCGGCCGCGCGCGCATCCACGCCTCGTCGCTCCAGGTGTAGCCGTCGATCGACGCGACGATCGAGCAGTTGTCCGGTCGCAGCTGCATCGCGAAGCCGTACGGGTCGGCCTTCAGGATCGTCCGGCCGGCACGGGTGCGGATTTCGTACTTGTAAGCGGTGCCGGCGCCCAGGTCCGGAACGAAAAGCTCCCAGATGCCCGAGCCGCCGCGCGCCTGCATCGCGTGCTTGCGGCCGTCCCAGAGGTTGAACGGACCCACCACGCTCACGCGTTCCGCATTCGGCGCCCACACGGCGAATCGCGTGCCGGGCAGCCCGTCGAGCGTGGCCGGATGCGCGCCGAGCTTGTGGTAGATCGAGTAGTGGTTGCCTTCGCCGAACAGGTAGAGGTCGAAGTCGGAGAGTTGCGGCGCGAAGAAATACGGGTCGTGCTTGGTCGCCTCGGCGCCGCTGCGATACCGGACCTGCAGGCGATAGGGATGCAGCGGCCTGCGATACGGCACCCGGCCTTCGAACAACCCGCGCGGGTCGATGCACTTCAGCTCCGAAGCGGCGCTACCGTCCTCCCACAGCACGGTGACGGTGACGGCGTCGGGCTCGAGCACGCGGACCACGCAGGCCGGCGCGTCGTTCTTGCGGGCGAACTCGTGGTAACCGAGCAGTGACCGCGGCTCGGGGTGACGCGCATTCAGCAGTGCGTCGATTTCGCCGGCTGTCAGTTTCTGCTTGGCGGCCACGGCGAAAGTGTACGACATTTCGCGCCCGGCACCGCCGAAGGCGCCGCCGCAAGGTCCGGACGGCGTCAGGCCACGGCAGGTCGGTGCCGCTCGTAGCGGTTCAGGTAGAGGTAGATCACCGGTGTCAGGTACAGCGTCAGGAACTGCGACAGCAGCAGCCCGCCGACCACGGCGAGGCCGAGCGACTGCCGCGACGACCCGCTCGCGCCGATGCTGAGCGCAATCGGCAGCGTGCCGAGCAGCGCGGCGAACGTCGTCATCATGATCGGACGGAAGCGCACCAGGCACGCTTCGCGGATGGCGTCGTACGGTGCCCGCCCGGCTCCGCGCTGCGCCTCGAGGGCAAAGTCGATCATCATGATCGCGTTCTTCTTGACGATACCGATCAGCATGATCACGCCGACGAAGGCATAGAGGTCGAGTTCGCGCCCGAAGACCAGCAGCGTGAGCAGCGCGCCGAGGCCGGCCGCCGGCAGCCCCGAGAGGATCGTCAGCGGATGCACGTAGCTTTCGTACAGCACGCCGAGCACGACGTAGATGACGAATACCGCGAACGCGAGCAGCAGGCCGAGGCCGGAGGCGGAATCCCGGAATGCCTGCGCCGTGCCCTGGAACGACGTCGAGATCGTCGGCGGCAAACGCAGCTTTGCCTCGGCCGTGTCGATCGCCTTCAGCGCCTGGCTCAACGAGACTCCGGCCGGGAAGGTTGAACGACAGGTTGACCGACGGCACCTGGCCCGAGTGCGTGACCACCAGCGGCGCCACGTCATCGGTGGCACGGGTCACTTCGGACAGCGGCACGCTCTGCCCGCCGGAGCCGCGCACGTACAGCGCGCCGAGAGCCGCGGGCGAATCCCGGTACTCGGGCGCCACTTCGAGTATGACCCAGTACTGGTTGGTCGCCGTGTAGATGGTGCCGACCTGCCGCTGGCCGTACGCACTGTAAAGCGCGTTCTCGATCTGGCTCGCGGTCACGCCGAGCGCGGCGGCGCGACCGCGATCGAGCTGCAGCGCGACGCGCGGCGAGCTGATCTGCAGGTCGCTCGTGACGTCCATCAGCTGCGGCAGGCCGCGCAGCGCCGCCTGGAGTCGGGGCGCCCACTCGTACAGGCGCGCGGTGTCCGAGTCCTGCAGCACGTACTGGTACTGCGCCTTGGTGAGCACGCCGCCAATGCGGATCACCGGTGGTGCCTGCAGGAACAGCCGGATACCCGGCACCGCAGCGAGTTGCGGCCGCAGCTCGCGTGCGATCGCATCGGCCCTCGGCCGCGTGTTCGCCGGCTTCAAGCTCACCACCATGCGTCCGTTGTTGAGCGTCTGCGACGAGCCGCCGACGCCGACGAACGACATCACGCCCTGCGACGTGCGGATTGCGGCGGATGATCTCGGCGAGCTGCGCCTGCTTCGCCGCCATGGATTCGAACGAAATGTCCTGCGCGCCTTCGGTCAGGCCGAACAGCTGGCCGGTGTCGTCCGTCGGCAGGAATCCCTTCGGCACGATCACGAACAGCGCGGCGGCCGCGACCAGCGACAGGAAGAATCCGCCGAGCACCCAGCGCCGATGGTGCAGCGCCCAGTCGAGGCTGCGCTCGTAGCCGCGTCGCGCCGCTTCGTAGAGATCCGCGAACCACGCCGTGCCCGGCGCGTGAGGCTGCTCGTGCCCGGAATGCATCATCCGGGACGAGAGCAGCGGCGTGAGCGTGAGCGACACGAGACCCGAGACGACGACCGCCACCATGATCGTCACGGCGAACTCGTGCAGCAACCGGCCGACGATGCCGCCCATGAACAGCACCGGCAGGAACACCGCCGCGAGCGATGCCGTCATCGACACGATGGTGAAGCCGATCTCGCGCGATCCGTCGAACGCCGCCGTGAGCGGGGTCTTGCCCATTTCCACGTGGCGGGCGATGTTCTCCATCATCACGATGGCGTCGTCGACCACGAAACCGACGCAGAGCGTCATCGCCATCAGCGAAACGTTGTCGAGGCTGAACCCCATCAGGTAGATGACGGGCATCGTGCCGAGCAGCGACAGCGGCAGCGCGATGGCCGGAATCGCCGTCGCCTTCGCGCTGCGCAGGAACAGGAAGATCACCAGCACGACCAGCGCCAGCGCGAGCGCCAACGTGACCTGCACGTCGTGGAACGAGCTGCGGACCGACTGCGAGCGGTCGAAGACGGTCTGCAGCTTGAGGCCCTGCGGCAGCCCCGACGAGAGCGTTTCGACCTGCGCCTTCACCGCGTCGACGACCTGCACGGCGTTGCTGCCGGGCTGGCGCTGGATCGCCAGCACCACGGCGGGCTTGCCGTTGAACTGCGCACGCGAGCTGTCGTCCTGCACGCTGTCGAGCACGCGGCCAAGGTCGTGCAGGCGCACCGGCGCGCCGTTGCGGTAGGCGACGATCAGGCCGCCGAATTCGGCTGCGTTCCTGAACTGGCCGTTGGCGTCGAGCGTGTAGATTCGGGTCGGGCCCTGCAGCCGCCCGACCGGCAGGTTGACGCTCTGCTGCGCGACGGACTGCTGCACCTCGTCGATGCCGATGCCGCGCGACGCGAGCCGGGCCGGGTCGAGCTGGATGCGGACCGCGTACTTCTGCGAGCCGAACACGGCGACCTGTGCGACACCCTGGACCATCGACAGGCGCTGGGCCAGGGCCGTCTGCGCGTATTCGTCCACCGTCGACATCGGCAGCGTCTCGGAACTGAGCGCGAGCAGGTAGATGGACTGATCCGCCGGGTTCACCTTGCGGAACGACGGCGGCTGCTCCATCTCCGACGGCAGCTGTCGCACCGCGGCCGTGAGCGCCGCCTGCACGTCCTGCGCGGCATTGTCGATGTCGCGGTCGAGCTTGAACTGCAGCGTGATCTGCGTGACGCCCTGGGAACTGGTCGACGTCATCGAGTCGATCGAGGCGATGGTCGACAGCTGCTTCTCGAGCGGCGTCGCGACGGAGGCCGCCATCGTCTCGGCGCTTGCGCCAGGCAGGCTCGCGGAGACCGTGATCGTCGGGAAATCGACGGTCGGCAGGTCCGAGACCGGCAGTTGCCGATAGGACAGCAACCCGAACACGACGAGCGTGACCGTGAGCAGCCCGGACATCACGGGCCGCCGGATGAACAGCTCGCTCAGCGTCACGGCTTCGCCTGGGCCGCCGGCTTTGCGTCGAGCCGGGCCACCTTGGCTCCGGGAATCACTCGCGACTGGCCGTCGACGATGATGAGTTCGCCCGCCTTGACGCCGCTCGTGACGACCGCACGCTCGGCATCGGTGCGCGCGACCGTGATCGGCCGCTGTTCGGCCGTGTCGCCGGCGGCGAGCACGTAGACATACGCGCCGTTGGGGCCCTGGTTGACCGCGCTCGCCGGCACGGCGAGCACCGGCGCGTCGGCGGGCACGCGGATCTTCACGCGCGCGTACTGGCCCGGCCAGAGCGCACGATCCTTGTTCTCGACGGTCGCCCGGAGCCGTACCGTGCCGGTCGGCGCGTCGACGGCGTTGTCGAGGAAGGTGAGCGGGCCGCTGCGCACCAGCGACGCCCCGTCCTCCGCGGATGCGGTCAGCTCGACCGTCGTCTTCGGCTGCTTCGCGGCTTTCTGCAGTTCAGCGAGATAGCGCTCCGGCACGGCGAACTCGACGTAGACGGGATCCATCTGGTTGATGGTGATCAGCGGGTCGGTGTCGACGTGCCTTCACGATGTTGCCGGCCTGCAGCATCACGCGGCCGACGCGGCCGTCGAGCGGCGAGCGCAGCGTGCTGAACTCGAGGTTGAGCCGCGCGTTCGCCACTTCGGCCTGGTCGGCGGCGACGGTGGCGGCAGCCGACCGCGCGTTCGCCTGCACGTCGGACAGTTGATCGGCCGACACGTAACCCTTGGCGAACACGTCCTGGAATCGCCGCAACTGGTCCTGTGCCTTCACGAGTTGCGCCTGGTCGCGGTCGAGCGCCGCGCGCGTGGCATCGAGCGCCACCTGGAACGGCCGCGGGTCGAGCTGGAACAACACGTCGCCGCGGCGCACTTCGGCGCCGTCCCGCACGGCGACGCGCTCGATCTGTCCGTCGACACGGGACTTCACGGCGACGCTATTCACCGGCACGACGTTGCCGATGCCTTCGATCGTGGTCGGCACGTCGACCTGCACCACCGTGCCGACCTGCACCGGGACCGGAGCGTCACCGCCCTGGCGTGCGCCGTCGTGGCCCGCGCCGCAGGCCGCGAGCAGCAGCGACACCGCGACGAGCGCGCCGGAACTCAGCCCTTCGTATTGATATTGTTTCACTCGGTCTGGCATGCGATTGGACGTCCCGACTACGACCGTCCCGCGGCCTGCGGGTTCCATACCACAGGTGCCGGATACCGTTTCTAGAGGACGGGCTTGATGCGCCAGATGCGCTGGGCGTATTCGCGGATGCTGCGGTCGCTCGAGAACGTGCCCATGCTCAGCGTGTTGAGGACGGCCTTGCGGCTCCACTCGTCCGGCTTCAGGTACAGCTCGTCGACCTCGTCCTGCGCCGCGACGTACGCAGCGAAGTCGGCGAGCACGAAGAACGGTTCGCCCTCGCTCAGCAGCCGGTCGACCACCGGCTTGCCGTCGGCGAGATTGCCCGGCGAGAAGAAGCCGGAGTCGATCAGGTCGAGCGTCTTCGCGAGGTCGGCGTCGGTCTTCACCAGCTCGCTCGGCGAATATCCGCGACGGCGCTCGCGCGTCCACCTCGGGCGCCGTGAGCCCGAAGATGAAGATGTTCTCCGCGCCGACCTGCTCGCGGATCTCGATGTTGGCGCCGTCGAGCGTGCCGATCGTGAGCGCGCCGTTGAGCGACGAGCTTCATGTTGCCGGTGCCCGACGCTTCCATGCCCGCGGTGGAGATCTGCTCCGAGAGATCGGCGGCGGGCATGATGCGCTGCGCCGTCGAGACGTCGTAGTCGGGCAGGAAGACGACCTTCAGCTTGCCCTGGATGGTCTCGTCCGCGTTGACGACACTCGCGACGTTGTTGATCAGCTTGATGATGGACTTCGCCATCACGTAGCCCGGCGCCGCCTTGCCCGCGAAGATCACCGTGCGCGGCACCGCGTACGCGTCCGGGTCGGCGCGCAGCCTGTGGTAGCGCGTGACGACGTGCAGCAGGTTGAGCAGCTGCCGCTTGTACTCGTGGATGCGCTTCACCTGCACGTCGAACAGCGAGTTCACGTCGACTTCGACGCCGACGCGCCGCTGGATCACCGCGGCGAGACGCTGCTTGTTCTCGAGCTTGATGCGCGCGGAATTGCCGGCGGAAGTCGGCGTCCTCCGCGGCCCAGCGCAGGCGCTCGAGTTCCTCGAGGTCGTTCTCCCACGCGTGGCCGAGCCGCTCGGTGAGCATCGCCGACAGCCCCGGATTGGACTGCTTGAGCCAGCGCCGCACCGCGATGCCGTTGGTGACGTTGGTGAAGCGGCCCGGATACTGTTCGGCGAAGTCCGCGAAGATCGTCTTCGTCATCAGGTCGGAGTGCAGCTTGGCGACGCCGTTGACGGTGTGGCTCGCCACGACCGCGAGATGCGCCATGCGCACCTTGCGGCCGTGGTTCTCCTCGATCAGCGACATGCGGCGGCGCCGGTCCGGATCGTTCGGGTGCCGCGCGGTGATTTCGTCGAGCAGCGCGCGGTTGATCAGGTAGATGATCTGCAGGTGGCGCGGCAGCAGCCGCTCGAACAGCTCGACCGGCCAGACCTCGAGCGCCTCGGGCAGCAGCGTGTGGTTGGTGTACGAGAACACGCGCCGCGTGATGTCCCAGGCCCGCTCCCAGTCGACGTCGTGCTCGTCCACCAGCAGGCGCATCAGCTCGGGGATCGCGAGCGCCGGGTGCGTGTCGTTCAGCTGGATCGCGACCGCGTCGGGCAGGTCGTCGAACGCGCGGCCTTCGCCGAGGTGCTGCGCGAGCATGTCCTGCAGGCTCGCGCTGACGAAGAAGTACTGCTGCTTGAAGCGCAGTTCCTTGCCCTGCGGCGTCGTGTCGTCCGGATAGAGGATGCGCGAGAGGTTCTTCGCCTCGACCTGCTCCGCCGCGGCCTCCGAGTGCCGGCCCGCGTTGAACAGCTCGACGTCGAACGGCGCGATCGCGCGCCCCGACCACAGCCGCAGGTGGTTGACCGTCGGGCTGCGGTTGCCGGGGATCAGCAGGTCGAAGCCCACCGCCCAGATGTTCTTGGTGTCGACCCAGCGGTAACGGGCGCGGCCCAGCGCGTCTTTCGCCGCCACGCTGCGGCCGCCGAAGCATACGACGTAGCGTGCGTCGTCGCGCGGGATCTCCCAGGGATTGCGCTGGCGCAGCCAGCTGCTCGCGATCTCGCGCTGCCGGCCGTCCTCGTCGATGACCTGCGTGAAGATGCCGTAGTCGTAGCGGATGCCGTAGCCGACCGCGGGATACTGCAGCGTCGCGAGCGAGTCGAGGAAGCAGGCCGCCAGACGGCCGAGGCCGCCGTTGCCGAGACCGGGGTCGATCTCCTCCTGCGCCACCCGTTCGAGGTCGTAGCCGAGTTCCGCCAGCGCTTCGCGGGCTTCCTGCACGAGGTCGCCGTCGAGGCTCGCAAGCCCGTTCACCAGCGAGCGGCCGAGCAGGAATTCGACGGACAGGTAACAGACGCGCTTCACGCCGGCCTGCGTGACCCGGCGCTGCGTCGCGAGCCAGCGCGACGCCAGTTCCTCGCGCACGGCCATCGAGAGTGCGTCGTAGATGTCGCGCTGCGTGGCGGTGTCGGGATTCTTGCCGAGCGAGCGGGTGAGCCGATCGAGCAGCACCGCTCGCAGCGTTCCCGGCTGCAGCCCGATGCCACTCAACAATGCGGTGCTTCTCACGGGCGGGTCTCCACCGGGCCGCGGGTTCGTCGTATGCGGTTCAGAGCACTTCGAGCGTGCGTTCGGAAACGATTCGCCAGCCCGCATTTTCGCGAACCAGCGTCAGCTCCTTGCGCACGCGGTCGTCGCCGAACCGTTGCACGAATGTGACGACGCGCTTGTCCGCGCCGACCGTGGTGACGTTCACGTCCTCGAGCTTCGGCGACGGGCTGCGCCCGGTCTCGACCTGCTGACGCCGCTGGTCGAGGTAGGCCGCCGACCCGGCGGCGTCCGGCGACTGGAACGTCGATGAATACATCTGGATGACCGCGTCCGGCTTCTTGCCCGCCCAGGCTGCGGCCCAGGCGTTGACGGCTTCCTCGGCGGGGTCCGCGGCCACACCCTTGCGGCCGAAGAACGACGGCGGCTCGTCGATGCAGCGCGGCTGCGGATCGAGCTTGGTGGTCTCGCCGACCGGCGGAATGACGAGGCCCGCGATGCGCTCGCTGCCCGCGACGCCTTGCGGCATCTGCAGCCGCGGACGATCGACGGCCTTCTGGTAATCGGTGTCGTCGAAACAGGCCTTGTTGGTGCCGCAACCCGCGAGGCTGGTCAGGAGCAGGCCGGGCAGGAGCAGCGAGCGCAGCGAAATCAGGGACATCAGGGGGTCAACCGGAATCGGGGGCGAAGGGCGCGGATTGTAGCCTTCCGGGACCGGCTGCGCCGAATCCGGTTCCACCGGCCCGTCACGTGGAGCGGGCCGGCGCGGGCGCAGCACCTCGACCTGATCGAGTTCCCAGAGGTGCATCGGCGCGCCGCGCCGCACGAACATGCCCGAGCCGGCATTGATGAACGAAGGGGCGAGACGGCGGCGATACCAGATGGCCGGCCGGATCGAGACGCTGCGGTCGGTCCGTCGCTTGTCGCAATACAGGTCCCAGTCCTCCTGGGTCAGCACGCCGAAGTGCAGCACCCCTCGGCACAGCAGCGCGAGGTTGCGCAGCGCCGCGGCCGCCTCCCGGGTCTGCAGGTACTGCAGCACGTCGTAGCAGACGACCAGGTCGAACGGACGCTCGCTGCGAAACGTGGCCGCCGAGCCCTGCTCCCAGCCGTGCTTCGCTGCACAGGTACTCGCTGACTTCGAGGCCGGTGTAGCGGGCCCTGGGGAAGTGCCGCAGCAGCTGCCGGCGCATCAGCCCGAGGCCGCAACCGACGTCGAGAATCGAACGGACCGGCAGTTCGCCGTGTCGAACGAAAGCGGCCAGCAGGTCGGCCCGCCGGGCCATCTCGGCCCGGGTCACGACCCGGGTCTTCGGGTCGACGTAGAAGCGTCGGTAGAAGTCGGCGCCGAAGCGCTCGTCGGCGTCGGATCTGGGCACCGGCGGAGCATACGGGTCGGCCGGACCTTTTATAAAGAGGAATCCGCAGCTGTGGCGATCATCAATCCACAGCTTTCCTATTCGAAAATATGCCTATGACTTCCAAGTCTGTTTAACAAGAACAGATTGATGAAGCTGCTCGATTCCCTGCGGGCCTGGCGACCGCCGCGCCATTGAGTCCCTTGCTCCCGCCCCCACTACTGGCGCATCGAACCGATCGGACCGGCAAATCCTCATGACCCAACGACGCGATCCCACTGTCTGGATGTGGGCCGATGCGGTGAACCTCATGGAACAGGCGGAGCGCATGCACCGCCAGTTCTTCCGGATTGCAGCCGCGGGGGCGCCGGAGCGGCCCCGCTGGGAGCCGCCGGCCGACGTCTACTCGAGCGACGACCAGGTGCGGGTCGAGATCGCGTTGCCCGGCGTGCCGGCCGACCGCATCGAGCTGGTGTTGATGCCTGGCGAACTGATCGTGCGCGGCGAGCGGCGGCCCCCGTGCGCGCCGCGCGGTGCGTCGATCCACCGGCTCGAAATCCCGTACGGGCGCTTCGAGCGTCGCCTCGCGTTGCCGGCCGGCGCCTGGGAACTGGCGGGGCAAGAACTGGCGAATGGCTGCCTGAAACTTCTGCTCGCCCGGCGTTGACCGGGCAAGGGTGAACGGATGACCACGATGAACGAATCGCACGATCCCGCGCAGGCACCGACCTCGTCCGCGCCCAGCCTGCCGGATGACATGCTGATCATCCTGCCGGTGCGCAACATGGTGCTGTTCCCGGGCGTCGTGCTGCCGGTCTCGATCAAGCGCGAGAAGACGGTCGCGGGCGCGCAGGAAGCGGTCCGCGCCGAGAGCAAGGTCGGGTTCCTGCTGCAGAAGAACGCGCGAGACCGAGGACCCGTCGTTCGACGACCTGCAGCCGCATCGGCACGGTCGCCTCGATCGTGCGCTACATCACGGCGCCCGACGGCACGCACCACCTCGTCTGCCAGGGCGAGCGGCGCTTCCGCGTGCTCGACGCCGTGGCCGGCTTCCCCTACCTCGTGGCGCGGGTCGAATACCTGAACGACACCGGCGCGACCAATCCGGAGGTCGACGCCGCGCACCTTCTACCTGAAGCAGAAGGCCGTCGAGGCGATCCAGCTGTTGCCGCAGGCGCCGGCGGAACTCGCCACGTCGCTGCAGGGCATCGAGTCGGCCTCCACGCTCGCCGACACGATCTCGAGCTTCATGGACATCAAGCCGACCGAGAAGCAGGAGATCCTCGAGACGCTCGAGGTCAAGGACCGGCTCGAGAAGGTCGCCACCCACCTGACCAAGCGGGTCGAGGTGCTGAAGCTGTCGCGCCAGATCGAGCAGCAGACCAAGGATGCGATCGACGACCGGCAGCGCGAGATCGTGCTGCGCGAGCAGATGAAGCAGATCCAGAAGGAGCTCGGCGAGGACGGCGGCGGCGAGGAAATCGCAGGAACTCGGCGCGAGGCGATCACGAAAGCCGGCATGCCGCCGGACATCGAGGAGCATGCCCGCAAGGAACTGAAGCGGCTCGAGCGCATGAACGAGGCGAGCGGCGAGTATTCGATGGCCCGCACCTACCTCGACACGCTGATCGCGCTGCCGTGGTCGAAGCTCGACGCCGAGCATATCGACATTGCGCGCGCGCGCGGCATCCTCGACGCCGATCACTACGGCCTCGAGAAGATCAAGAAGCGCATCGTCGAGTATCTCGCCGTGCGCAAGCTGAATCCCGAGGGCCGCAGCCCGATCCTGTGCTTCGTGGGCCCGCCGGGCGTGGGCAAGACCTCGCTCGGCCAGAGCATCGCGCGCGCGCTGGGCCTCAAGTTCCAGCGCACCAGCCTCGGCGGCACGCACGACGAGGCCGAGATCCGCGGCCACCGGCGCACCTACATCGGCGCGCTGCCGGGCAACATCATCCAGGCCATCCGCAAGGCCGGCACGCGCAATCCGGTGCTGATGCTCGACGAGATCGACAAGCTCGGCCACGGCATCCAGGGCGATCCGGCCTCGGCGCTGCTCGAGGTGCTCGATCCCGAGCAGAACTCGACGTTCCGCGACAACTACCTCGGCGTGCCGTTCGACCTGTCGAAGGTGCTGTTCATCGCCACCGCGAACCAGCTCGACACGATCCCGGGGCCGCTGCGCGATCGCATGGAGATCATCGAGCTGACCGGTTACACGGAAGAGGAGAAGGTCGAGATCGCGCGGCGCTATCTCGTGCGCCGGCAGCTCGAGGCCAATGGGCTGAAGGCGGAACAGGCGTCGATCACCGACGAGGCGCTGCACCAGATCACTCGCGACTACACGCGCGAGGCCGGTTGCCGCAATCTCGAGCGGCAGATCGGCGCGGTGCTGCGCAACGTCGCCGTGCGCATCGCGGAAGGCCAGGCGCAGTCCGTGCGCATCGATGCGCCGGAAGTGGCGGAAATCCTCGGCGCGCCGCGTTTCGAGAACGAGGTGGCGATGCGCGTCAGCGTACCGGGCGTGGCCACCGGGCTCGCCTGGACGCCGGTGGGCGGCGACATCCTCTTCATCGAGGCCAGCCGCGTGCCGGGTGCCGGGCGGTTGATCCTCACGGGCCAGCTCGGCGACGTCATGAAGGAGAGCGCGCAGGCCGCGATGAGCCTCGTGAAGGCACAGTCGGAGGCGCTCGGGACTCGACCCGGCGATGTTCGAGAAGAGCGACATCCACGTGCACGTGCCTGCAGGCGCGATCCCGAAGGACGGGCCGAGCGCGGGTGTCGCGCTGTACACGGCGCTGGTCTCGCTGCTGACCTCGCGCACCGTGCGCAACGATGTCGCGATGACGGGCGAGATCAGCCTGCGCGGGCTGGTGCTGCCGGTCGGCGGCATCAAGGAGAAGACCGTGGCGGCGCATCGGGCGGGCATCCGCACCGTGATGCTGCCGGCGCGCAATCGCCGCGATCTCGACGACATCCCGGAAAGCGTCCGCAAGGAGCTGACCTTCGTGTGGCTCGATCGTGTCGAGGACGCGATCGCCAACGCGATCGACGGGCAGGTGCCGAAAGCCGCGTGATCTTCACCTCTCCCGCGTGAGTGGGAGAGGTCGCGCGGCAGCGCGGGTGAGGGTCTGGCGAGCGGCAGCGGACATCCGTTCCGATCGACCATGGCGGACCCGTCCGCGACACGGACGTCGCGGCCGGAGCCCCCAGGACGGGTTTACGGCGTGTCCGCCTGGTCGATCGGAACGGGTGGCCTGCCGCCGCAGAAGCAAAGAACCTCACCCGCGCGCGCGCGACCTCTCCGTGACGGGAGAGGTGAAGAACCCTCACCCGCGCTGCGCGCGACCTCTCCCGCTAAGCAGCGGGAGAGGTGAAGACGGTCAGATCTTCATCTGGCGCCAATGGCCGGAGCGCCAGCGCAGGTAGAGCGCACTGCCGAGCAGCACGACGTAGACCAGCAGCCCGATCCATCCGCCGACGGCGCCCATGCCGAACTGCGGCAGCACGTCGACCCATCCCTGCCCCGGCGCGAACGACAGGGAATGCGAGAGCGGGACGAACACGCCCCACGACAGCACGAGGAACAGCAGCGCCGGCACGCGCACGTCGCCCGCGCCGCGCAACGCGAAACCGGCGCCCATGTTCAAGCCATCGAACAACTGGTAGCCCGCGGCGATCCAGAGCAGCACGACGCCGAGTTCGAGCACCTGCGGCGCGGATGGGTCGGTCGCCAGCACGAAAGTCGGCAGCAACCAGGGGCCGGCGAGCGCCAGCACCACGCCGATTGTGCCCATGAATGCCACGGTCAGCACGATGGTCCGGTTGCCGACGACGCGCGCCCATTCGCTGTCGCCCGCGCCGATCGAGTGGCCGACGAGCGTGGTGCCGGCCAGCGCGAGCCCCATGCCGGGCAGGAAGGCCATCGAGGTGAGCATCATGACGATCTGGGTCGCCGCCCCTTCGGCCGCGCTCAGTCGCACCTGCATGAGCTGGAACAACGCCATGCCGAAGAGGTCCGCGGCGTACATCGCGCCCATCGGCAACCCAAGCCGGTACTGCCGCACCAGGCTGCGCAGGTCGGGGCGCCAGGTGAGGTGCGTGCGATACGACCGGCGCAGGTCGGGGCGCAGGAAGACGGCGAACGCGAACGCCACGCCGCACGCCATGCTGATGTTGGTGGCCCATGCGGAACCGCCGATGCCGCCGCCGAGCCGGATGACGAACAGCCAGTTGAGCGCTGCATTGACGACGGCGACCAGAGCCGTCGTCATCACCGCGACGCGCGGACGACTGATGCCGTTGAAGAATCCCATGATGGCCCACAGCGCGACGGCGATCGGCGCGCCGAGCATGCGCGGCTGCCAGAACGCGATCGCCTGCCGCTGGATTTCCGCGTCGAGACCGAATGGTCGCAGGATCAGGTGTCCTGCGAACGCGAGCGCCGCGTACAGCGGCAACGTCAGTGCACCCGCCCAGACGGCGACCCAGGCCGCATGGCTCGCGCGCCAGCGCCGGCGGCTGCCCTCGGCCTGCGCGACGAACGTCTGCACCGCGAGGCCGACGCCGCCGATCAGCATCAGGAACAGCAGCACGATCCAGTAGACCGCCCCCATGCCGGCGATCGCCGCGGTCGAGATGTGCCCGACGTACCAGGTGTCGGTGAGGCTGATGATCGCCTGCAGGCTGCTGTTCAGCATCAGCGGCAGCGCGAGCGCCGCCACCGCCCGGTAGTCGACCCGGGGTCGCCCGTCCGCGTCGATCCGTTGAGCGGGCAGCGAGACCGTCATCCCGCCCTCTCAGCGCCGCATGTGACGGTGCACGAAGACGTAGTAGAGCACGCCGAGGAACAGCATCAGGCCGCCGACCCACAGCGAGATGCGGTGGAAACTGCCCTGCATCAACTGTTCGTCCTGCCCGGCGGTGACGCCGACCCAGCACAGCACGCTGCACCAGAGCGCCGAGCCGAGCATCGTCGAGATCGAGAACCGCCAGTAGTTCATGTGCACGATGCCGGCCGGGATGCCGATCAGGTGGCGGATGACGGGCAGCAGCCGCGAAATGAACACGCCGACCATGCCGAAGTGCGACGACCAGGCCTCGGCCTTCTCGATCTTCTCCGGCGTGATCATCACCAGCCGGCCGTAGCGCATCAGCAGCGGCCGCCCCAGCCAGTAGGACAGCCAGTACATGACGCTCGCGCCGAACCACGAGCCGAGCGTGCCCGCGAGCACGATGCCCGGCAGCGAAAAGGTGCCGTCGCGGTGCGCCAGGTAGGCGGCCGGCGGAATCACGAACTCGCTCGGCAGCGGGAAGATCGAGCTCTCCAGCGCCATCAGCGCGGCGATCAGCAGGTAGCCGCCCTGGTCCAGCGCGCCGAGGTACCAGTGGAGGACGGACGACAGGAATTCGCGCATCGGGGGGTCCGGGAAGTGGGGCAAGCACCGCCGCGGGGATCGGCTGCGCGAGCGTGCATTCTGCCAGATCGCGCCGGTCCCGACTGCCGGGTGTCCCGCGTTGGGAGCGCGGGGCCGGTAGTGCGACAATGCGGGTCTCACGCCCGCCACGGATCTGCTGCGCGCCATGCACCGTCTCGTCACAACCCTGAGCCCGCTGGTCGCGGTGCTGCTTCTGGCCGGCGCCTCGCCCTCGCGCGCCAAGGATGTCGCCCCCGCCAAGGACGACAAGCCGGCGGTCGAGGTGATCGCGACCGGCGACATCGCGATGCGAGCCGACACCGACGAGCGCTTCGTGCAGGACGTGATGGCGCACGCGCGCCGCACCGATCCGGCGAAAAAGCTCGAGCCACGGCTCGCGCAGCTTTCGGCGGGCGTCGCCGCGCTTGCCGGCCGGTTCAAGTCGGACGAGATGCTGCAGCTGTCCTCGATCCAGATCGACAGCCTGCAGCGCCACTGGCGCTTCTACGGCGAGCAGCTCGACGACTGGCGCCGCGACCTGCAGAAAGCCACGGCCATCTTTTCCGTGGATGCGGACAAGCTCGCGACGCGGCGCGCGGTCTGGGAAGCGACCCGGGTGGCGGCCCAGAACGGCGGCGTGGCGCCAGCCTTGCAGGCAGCGCATCGATTCGACGCTGGCGCAGATCGGGCAGGCCGAGCAGGCGATCTCGGGGCCGCTCGATTCGCAGCTGACGCTGAGCCGGCGCGCGAACGTGCTCGAATCCGGCATCGAATCCGGCATGCAGAGCGTCGACGCCGCCGTCAAATACTTCGACCAGCGCCTGCGGATGATCGATTCGCCGCCGTATCCCCAGGTGTGGGGCGACGCAAGCGTGTCGAAGGAGACCGTCCGGGCCGCGACGACCGGGCTCGAGGTCGAAAAGGACTTCCTGCGCGAATATTCGGTGGCGCACGCGCAGAAGATCCTCACGCTGAAGATCGTGGCCGCGCTGCTGTTGCCGTTGCTCGTGTGGCTGAGCCGGCGCAGCCGCAAGATCGTCACGGACGACCCCGACCTGCAGGCGTCCGCCAAGGTACTGCTGCGGCCGGTCTCCTCGTGGATCGTTCTGGTAATGGTCGGCGTCCTCTTGCTCGAGCGCGACGCGCCGCTGTTCCTGCACCAGACGGCCTTGCTGCTCGCGCTGGTCCCGGTGCTGCGCCTGCTGCCGAAGCGGTTGTTCGACGTGCTGGGCCCCTGGCCCTACATCGTCACGGTGCTGTACGTGCTGCAGGGGCTCGGCTTCTTCCTCGCGCCGAGCGCGTTCCTGTATCGCACCAACCTGCTGCTGGTCTGCGGGCTGACGCTCGGCGCGCTGGTGTGGCTGATGGTCAGCCGCGGGCGCCAGAGGGGCCCGGCAGCCGTGGTCCCGGCAAACGTCAAGATTGTGCGGACGTTCGGCTGGATCGCCACGCTGATCATGGCGGTCGCGATCGCGGCGAACTACGTCGGCAACGTTTCGCTCGCGGAGATGCTCGCGGGCGCGGTGCTCGACAGCGGGTACGTCGGCCTGGCGCTCTATGCCGGCGCCAACGTCCTCGGCGCGATCGTCAAGCTGCTGCTGTCGCGACGCACGGCGCTGCGCTTCCGGATCGTCACCGAGCACGCGGGTCCGCTGCTGAAGAGCGTCAGCCGGCTGATCAATTTCGCCGCGCTCGCGACCTGGGTGATCGTGGTGCTGAACGAGTTCCGCGCCTACCGGCCGGCCGCGAGCTGGCTGCGCGGCGTGCTGACGTATCCGCTCGAGATGGGACAGATCTCGATCACGCTCGGCAGCGTGCTGCTGTTCGTGTTCTCGATCTGGGTGGCGTTCTGGCTCGCCAGGACGATCCGGCTGGTGCTGCGCGACGAAGTGCTGCCGAAGATGGCGCTGCCGCGCGGCGTGGGCAACAGCGTCGCGACGCTGAGCTACTACGCGCTCGTCACCATCGGCGTGTTCGTCGCGCTCGCCGCCGCGGGCTTCGAATTGAGCCAGCTGACGCTGATCGTCGGCGCCCTCGGCGTCGGCATCGGCCTCGGCCTGCAGAGCGTCGTCAACAACTTCGTCTCCGGCCTGATCCTGATGTTCGAGCGGCCGGTCCAGCCGGGCGACGTGGTCGAGGTGTCGGGCACCTCGGGCACGGTGCGCGAGATCGGCATGCGGGCGACGACGCTCACCACGTTCGAAGGCGCCGACGTCGTGGTGCCGAACGGCACGCTGCTGTCGGAGAAGCTGATCAACTGGACGCTCTCGGACATGAACCGGCGCTTCGACGTCAACATCGGCGTGGCGTACGGCTCGAACCCGCGCAGCGTCATGCAGCTGCTGATGGAAGTCGCCCAGTCGACGCCCGGTATTTCCGCCCATCCACAACCGTCGGTGGTCTTCGTCGGCTTCGGCCCCCACTCGCTCGACTTCTCGATTCGCGCCTGGACCAACGATTTCGGCGACTGGGTCAACATCCGCAGCGAAATGTCGATGCGCCTGTACGACGCGCTGAATGCCGCCGGCATCGAGATCCCGTTCCCTCGACGGGACGTGCACGTCCGCAGCGTCGACGCCGAGACGCGCAAGGCGATGGCGGCCGCGATGGCCCCTGCGCCGCCGGCCGCCGATCCGAAATCCTGACGACGCGATGCTGATCGAGCCCGAGCTGCTGACGACCGGCACGCAGCTCGCCACCGGGCTGATGTCGGCGGTCTGCGTCGCCGTCGCGGCGGTCACGGCGTCCGTGGCGCGCGCTGGCTCGGCGACCGCGAACGGCAGTGGGTGTGGCTGAGCTTCTGTGCGTTGCTCGTGATCGTATGGTCGATGAAAGCCGGCATCTCGCCCGGCCTGTCGGTTCGCTTCCTGCTGGTGACGACGCTCACGCTGATGCACGGCTGGCAGCTGGCCGTGATCGGCTCGACGCTCGTGCTCGTGGTGCTGTGCTTCGCCGGGCAGGCCGCCTCGGCGAGTTTCGGTGCCGACCTGCTGTGCATGGCCGTCGTGCCGGCGCTCTGCACCGCGTGGTTCCACGAAGTCGTGCACGCCAGGCTCCCGCACAACTACTTCATCTATTTCTTCGTCACGGTGTTCCTCGGCTCGGCGCTCGCATTCAATCTCGCGGGGCTGGCGCGCATCGCGATCCTGGCCGCAGGCGACACGCTCGATGCCGCGCACGTCGGCGACGAATACCTCGCCATCCTGCCGCTCATGAGCTTTGGCGAGGGCGTCGCGAACGGGATGTTCATGGCGATGGCAGTCGTTTACCGCCCGCGCTGGGTGATGAGTTTCGACGACCGGCTGTACCTGGCGAAGCGCGACGGACGGGATTGAAGGGCCCTCACCCGCCCTGCGGGCGACCTCTCCCGCAGGCGGGAGAGGTGTAGGGCGCTCACCCGCCCTGCGGGCGACCTCTCCCGCAGGCGGGAGAGGTTCCAACCCAGGCGGGAGAGGTGCAGTCACGCAAGGTCGAACGCCAGCACCTCGGCTTGCCTGCCGTCGCGCAGCACCAGCGTAGCGGTGTCCGCGAGCATCAATGCATCGCCGGCGCCGAGCACCGTCTCGTTCGCGGTGATCTCGCCGCGGGCCACGTGCACGTAGGCACGGCGCTGCGGCGCGATCGCCAGCTCGAAGCGTTCCGCTCCGTCGAAGAGCCCGGCATAGACGCGTGCGTCCTGGTGGATCCGCACGGACCCTTCCGCTCCATCGGGCGAGGCGATCAGGCGCAGCCGGCCACGCTTGTCCGGCACGCCGAAACGCTTCTCCTCGTACTCGGGCGCGATGCCGTGCACGTTCGGCTGGATCCAGATCTGCAGGAAGTGCACCGGGTTCGTCTGCGAGTGGTTGTACTCGCTGTGCATCACGCCGCGACCGGCGCTCATCCGCTGGACGTCGCCCGGTCGGATCACCGAACTCGTGCCGGTCGAGTCCTTGTGGGCCAGTTCGCCTTCGAGCACGTAACTGATGATTTCCATGTCGCGGTGGCCATGCGTCCCGAAACCGGCTCCCGGCGCGACGCGGTCCTCGTTGATGACGCGCAGCGCCCCGAACTCGACGTGATTCGGGTCGAAGTAGTCGGCGAACGAGAACGAATGGTACGAGTTGAGCCAGCCGTGATCGGCATGGCCGCGTTCGTTGCTGCGTCGGATCTGCATCATGAGCGACCTCCTGGGTTGGAGGCTAGATTATGATCAGCCAGCTCGATATAAAAGTCGATTATTTCGCTGATAAACATCGATAGCATCGACTATTTGAGCCCCTAGCACGCCATTCGGCCGCGGGCCTCCGGCCGGGTCCCGCCGGGGATTCCGCTAGAATACGCGCCCGCTTCCGCGGTGACCCCGGCTCGCACCCATGCCTACCTACGACTACCACTGCCCGGCCAACGGCCGCGTCATCGAAGTCAGCCACAAGATGGCGGAACAGGTCGCCACCTGGGGCGATCTTTGCCGCCGGGCCGGTGTCGCGCTAGACGGCACGCCGGGCAACGCCAGGGTGGCGAGGCTGATCACGGGCGGCAACGTGATCACCGGCGCGCTCGGCGCCCAGCATGAGCGGCCCTGCGACACGGGTCCTTGCGGCGCCCCCGCCTGCGGCGGCGGCGGCTGCGCGTTCGAGTAAGTGTCCACACCGCCCAAGGTCGGCTTCGTCAGCCTCGGCTGCCCGAAAGCCCTGGTCGACTCCGAACGCATCCTGACCCGGCTGCGCGCGGAAGGGTATGACGTGGTCGGCTCCTACGAGGACGCCAACCTCGTCGTCGTGAACACCTGCGGCTTCATCGACGACGCCGTGCACGAATCGCTAGCCGCGATCGGCGAGGCGCTCGCACGCAACGGCAAGGTGATCGTCACCGGCTGCCTCGGCGCGAAGCCCGAGACCATCACCGACCGCCATCCGAGCGTGTTGAAGGTGACGGGCCCGCACGCATACGAAGAAGTCGTCAATGCGGTGCACGACGAACTGCCGCCGCTGCACGATCCGTTCGTCGACCTGGTGCCGCCGCAGGGCATCCGCCTCACGCCGCGGCATTACGCGTACCTGAAGATTTCCGAAGGCTGCAACCATCGCTGCAGCTTCTGCATCATCCCGTCGATGCGCGGCGACCTCGCGAGCCGCCCGATCGGCGAAGTGATGCTCGAGGCCGAGCGCCTGGTGAAAGCCGGGGTGAAGGAACTGCTGGTGATCTCGCAGGACACCAGCGCCTACGGCTCCGACCTCAAGTACGCCACGGGATTCTGGGGCGGCAAGCCGGTGAAGGCGCGCTTCGAGGACCTCGCCCGCTCGCTCGGCTCGCTCGGCGCCTGGGTGCGGCTGCACTACGTCTATCCGTACCCGCACGTCGACAGCGTGATTCCGCTGATGGCCGAGGGCAAGGTGCTGCCGTATCTCGACATCCCGTTCCAGCACGGCAGCCCGCGCATCCTCAAGCTGATGAAACGGCCGGCCCATGCCGAGAACACGCTCGAGCGCATCCATCGCTGGCGCGAGACCTGCCCGGACATCACGTTGCGCAGCACGTTCATCGTCGGCTTCCCCGGCGAGACCGAGGACGACTTCCAGGTGTTGCTCGACTGGCTGCGCGAGGCGCGCCTCGATCGCGTCGGCTGCTTCAAGTACTCGCCGGTCGATGGCGCGGCTGCAAACGCGTTGCCCGATCCGGTGCCGGACGACGTCAAGCAGGAACGGCTCGACCGCTTCATGACACTGGCCGCCACGATCAGCGCGGAAAAGCTGGCGGCCAAGGTCGGCCGTACGATGCGCGTGCTCGTCGATGAAGTGACCGACACAGGCGCGGTCGCGCGCTCGAGCGCCGATGCGCCTGAGATCGACGGCACCGTACGGATCGCCAGGCCCGGCAAGAAGCTGCAGGCCGGCGACTGGGCCGACGTCGAAATCACCGCGGCGGATGCCTACGATCTCGCCGCGAAGATCGCTCGCGGCAAGTAGACCCTGCGGTCAGCGCGCCGCGGGACAGCCGCCGTCGAGCAACCGCCGGGCGCGGTTCGCGAGGTCCGGATCATCGAACCGTGGCAGGCCGTCTCCCGTGCACCACGGCGAGACGACCGGACGCTCCGGCAGCGTGCCAAGTCTTTGCTCGAGCGTGGCGCGAGCGATTTCGATCGGCTGCAGTTCGACCGATTTCACGCCAAACTCGCCGAATGAGAGGTAGCCACCCTCGTGGCTCGCGGTCTTCATGCTGAGCTCGCCGGCGTACGCCGCAACGGAGCCGGCCGGCACACGCAGCAGCGCCACCACCTCGAATGCGGCAGACGCGGTCGTCGTCGCATGAAGACTGCCGAGCACCGCATAGTCCGCAGGGGCCAACCAGACGGCCAATGAACCGTCTCCGTCGGGATGCACCTCGGCCGAGACGGCGCGTCGCCCCAGCCGAAGCAACCACAAGTGTCGCTCGGTATGAAGGCCGGCAGCAGTCGGAATGAGTTTCACCTCCCACGGGAAGAACTCGCTTCCGTCATGGAAGAAGCGCAGCCTTCCGAACATCAGGGTCTCGCCCGCACGCGGCGCGATGCTCTGCCCGGAGTGCGGGTAGGTGACGGTCACGCAGGCGCACGCGGCGGCGAGCGCCAGCGCAATGACGCTCGAACGCCACGCGCGAACCGCAGAAGGCCAGCCGTTCATCGATCGAAATGCTGCGCAGCGGCGCGCCCCTTGTCCATCAGTAGCAACCGATTACACTCGAAGCGAGCATCTATTATGCAACTGCGCCTGGCGGTGATCATGATCCGACGCCTGCTCCGCATCACATTCGCATTCGCGTGGCTCGCCGTGCCGATTGCCGTCTTCGGCCAGGCAGCGCCCACGCCGGTCGCACAGGCATCGAGCGCCTCCACGAGCGGTGCGTTCACCGAGGCCATCCGCGAGCGCGTCGACACACTGCGCTACCAGAAGGACTACAACGTCCGCGGCGCGCGCATCATCCTCGGCGACTACGTCGCGCAGTACTACGAAACGACGCAGTTCCGCAGCGACTGGAAGGATCCGGCGCGTGTCGATGCGCTGATCGGCGCGATTGCCGACATGCGCCGCGACGGTCTCGACCCCGAGGACTACCACCTTGAGGCGCTGCAGTCGTATCGCGCCGACATGAACGGCCGCAAGACGCTCACGCCGGCGGAGCAGGCGGACCTCGAAGTGCTCGCGACGGACGCGATGCTGCTCGCCACCTACCACCTGTACGAAGGCAAGGTGGATCCGGTGAAGCTCAGCTCGCAGTGGAACTACGCGCCGCGTCCGGCGCCGACGCGGAATCCGCTCGAGCTGGTCGCCGCGCCGTCGATGCGGGCAGGATCCGCGAGACTTTCGACGCGGCGCGGCCGCAGCACGTCTGGTACCAGCGCGGACGCGAGCGGCTCGAGGAGTATCGCAAGATCCAGGCGGCGGGCGGCTGGTCGCCGATTACGGACGGCCCGACGATGAAGCTCGGCGTGACCGACCCGCGCGTGCCGGCGCTGCGCCACCGTCTCGAGGTGACGCACGACCTCGAGGCCGCGCCCGAGACCTATCCACCGTCGCAGGTGTTCGACGACGCGCTGGACGCTGCGATCAAGCGCTTCCAGGAACGACACGGCATCGCGGCCGATGGCGCGGTGGGGCCGGGCACGCGTGCGGCGCTCAACGTGCCGGTGAGCGCGCGCATCGACCAGATCCGCGTCAATCTCGAGCGCGCGCGCTGGGTGCTGCACGAGATCCAGGGCGACTTCGTGCTGGTCGACGTCGCCGGCTTCTACGTCTCGTATTTCAAGGACAACGAGCCGGTGTGGACCTCGCGCGTCGTGGTCGGCAAGGAAGGTCGCGAGACGCCGATCTTCAAGTCGACGATCCGTTACGTCGTGTTCAACCCGACGTGGACGATCCCTCCCGGCATCCTGGTCAAGGACAAGCTGCCGGTGCTGAAGCGCGATCCCGGGTACCTGACGCGCAGCCGCATCAAGGTGCTCGATGCCGCGGGGCGCGAAGTCGACCCGCGCTCGGTGAACTGGGCGAGCTACAGCGCGAGCCGTCTGCCGCCCTACCAGTTCGTGCAGGACCCCGGCCCCGACAACGCGCTCGGCCTGGTGAAGATCATGTTCCCGAACCCGTACCTCGTGTACCTGCACGACTCGCCGGCGAAGTCTCTGTACGACCAGGACGCGCGGCTGTTCAGCTCGGGCTGCATCCGCGTGCAGCAGCCGTTCGAGCTCGCGGAGCGGGTGCTCGCCGATCCGGTGAAGTGGAACAAGGCCGCGATCGACGCGGTGATCGCGTCCGGGAAGACCCAGACGGTGAACCTGGCGCAGCCGCTGCCGGTGCTGATCCTCTACTGGACCGCGCAGCCTCGCCCCGACGGGCAGGTGATCTTCCGCAACGACGTGTACCACCGCGATGCGGCGACGCTCGCCGCGCTCGACAGTGATTTCCGGCTGCCGCCGCCCGCACCGGGCGGCGGCCACCCGTAGCTCACCGGCCGGCGTCCGTGCGGATCAGCATCACGCGCCGGTTCTGGGCGCGACCCGCATCCGTCGCGTTGTCGGCGACCGGCTGGCTCTCGCCCTTGCCGGCCGACTGCAACCGCGACGGGTCGACACCGCGGGATGCGAGGTAGTCGTACACGGCCTTCGCGCGACGATCCGACAGTCGCAGGTTGTACGCGTCGGAACCGAGCGAGTCCGTGTGGCCTTCGACCAGCGCCGCCGCCCCCGGGATGTCGTTCATGAACTGCACGACGCGCTCGAGTTCGGAAATCGACTCGGGGCGCAGTTCGGCGCTGTCGAAGTCGAAATACAGAGCAAGCCGCGACACGAGGCTGCAACCGTACCGATCGACGGTGTCGCCCGCGGGCGTTCCCGGGCACTTGTCGGCCGAGTCGCAGACTCCATCGCCATCGCCGTCGCCGCAACTCGCGGGCGGCGGCGGCGTGGCTACCGGGGCCGTCGCAACCGGAGCCACGGCAGCCGGCGGCGCGGCGTATTCCTGGTGGTGCCGGCCGAAGCGATAGCCCACCATCAGGCCGGCCACGAACGGGTCGATCGAGGCGACGCCGATATCATTCGTCACGCCCTCCAGATCGACCCGGGAGTCGATCTCGTACCAGCGCACGTCGACGCTGGCGAACCAGTGCTCGGTGAAGTCGACGTCGAGGCCACCGACCGCCGCGATGTCGAACACGTCGCGGAACTCGAGGTCCGCCGGCTTCTCATCGAAGATGAACGCCATGTGGATGCCGGCGCCGAGATACGGGCGCACGCGCCCTTCCGGATTCCAGTGCCACTTGCGCTGAGCATCAGCGGCACCAACGAGAATCCGCCCTGGCCGGTGAAGCCCTGGAGCCGGAAGTCGTGCTCGAACGGCCCACCGTAAAACAGCTCGACGCCCCAGTTGTCCGTCGTCATGTACTCGACGCTGAACGTCGGCCCGATCGCGTCGTCGATGCTGAGGTCGTGCTTGACGCCGTCGAAGTCCTTGATCGAGCCGTTCGACGCTCTCGGCATCACGTCGTGCACGCCAACGCGCACGACCCAAGGACTGCGATCGGCCGCCGCGGTGGTGGACGCGAGGGCGCCTGCGATGGCGCAGGCGACGATGGCTGCCTTCTTCATTTCGATGCCTCCCTGTCTATCCGGCGTTGACGCAGTCACCACACCGCACGGCCGACTCGCCGGTCATCTCCGCCGGCGAATCAGGCACGTTCGTACCCCGGGGGCATCATCCGTGGTGGTGCCCGCCTGGCCCATGAACGTGGCCGTGCGCCATTTCTTCTGCGGTCGCGTCGCGGACCTCCGCGATCTCGACGTCGAAATTCAGGTTCTCGCCGGCGAGCGGGTGATTGCCGTCGACCATGACCATGTCGCCCTTGATCGACGTCACCGTGACGACGCGAGTGTGCCCATGCGACGTCTGCGCGTGGAACTGCATGCCGGGCTCGATCTTCGCGACCTTACCGAACGAACGGCGCGGCACCGACTGGAGCAGCGAATCGTCGCGCACGCCGTAGCCTTCGGCCGGGTCGACCTTGACGCTGAGCTTGTCGCCGGTCTGCTTGCCTTCGAGCGCCTTCTCGAGGCCGGGGACGATGTTGCCCTGGCCGTGGATGTACGCGAGCGGCTCGCCGCCCGACGAGCTGTCGATCACCGCGCCGGTGTCGTTGGTGAGCGTGTAGTGGATCAGTACGACCTTGTCCTGTGCGACGATCATGACGGTGCCTTGATGAAGAGAGAGGGTGCGTGACGGCGGCCGCTCACGGCTGCTGTCCGTCCTTGAGCTTGAGCCAGCCGCGGGCGATCCGGTAGATGACCCAGAGGCCGACGCCGAACATCCCGCCGTAGAAGAAGATTGCGGCGAACGGCAGCAGGATCAGCGTGGCGGCGAGGATCGCGCATAACACGGAGATCCCGACCGCCCACAACAGCGCCGTCCAGAACGTGCGCAGCTGCCAGGCAAAGTGGCTCTCGAGCGGCGTGCCGCGCGCGTCGCTGCGACGCACGTAGTTCATCACGACGGCGACGATCGACGGCAGCCCGAATACGAAGGCCGTGATGATGAATGCCGAGCCGAACAGGCCGATCGCCGCGCTCGTGGCGTGCAGCGCGTACATCCAGTGGGTGTAGCTGACGAGCGACGGGTCCGCAGCCAGCGAGGCCGCCGTACCCGTCGCAGGAGCCGAATCGGTCATGGTTTCAGGGCTCCCGGGGCCGGTGGAATCCGGCCGAAAGTATCTCAGATCGGCCGCGGACCGGCGAGGTCCCGCGACTTCACCGGCCGGTCGTCAACGGCAGAATCCTTCTCCGGCCCGGATGGTCAGGCAGCGTGACTTGTCCGCCAGCCATTTCATGCCGGTATCCGGGCCGCCGGTGGCCCGGATCGCTTCCACCTTGCCGTTGCGCTTGAACTCGATGTGATCCGTCACGGCCCGACCCTCGTAATGAGCCGAACCGTCCAGCGACTGGATGGCGACGGCATAGCTGTCGCCATGCCTCGCGAGTTCGAGGTACGTACCCTCCGGGCCCGTCCACCTGCCGAGCCAGTCGTCGAACCAGGACGGCTGCGTCGCAGCAGGGCGGGCCGCGACGGATTCGGCCAGCAGCCGGTTCATCAGGCTGAGGAATCGTTCGTCCGCGAGCGTGCTGGTGTGGGTGTCCTCGAAGCCGTAGAGCCGCATCGCGTCGGATTGCAGCGCGACCGGAATCTGGCTGGCCAGCGCGACGGTGCCGTCGCCGTTCTTCTCGCCGTCGTACGAGAACACCAGGTGGTACGGAATCTCCTTGGGCCAGCCTCGTGCGTCGAGCGCCTTGAGGAACTCGCTGCCGGCCGCGACGTCCTGCCAGGACGGGATGACGATCGGCGAGTATTCGACGCCGGTGGTCGCGCTCGCCATGCCGCCTTGCGGACTGTTGACGGTGATGACGATGCGCAGCGCCTGCTCGTCATCCGGGAAATGCGCGTGCAGTCGCTGCACGAAAGAGCGCGTCACCAGCCCGCCCATGCTGTGCGCGACCACGGCGAACTGCGCAAAGCCGTAGCGCCGGCGCAGTTCATGCACCGCGCCGGAGAAATAATTGCTGACCGCCTCGAGACGCAGGCCGGTCGGGTAGTAGAGCACCCAGGGCTGGAATCGGTTGCGGTCCAGCGAATCGACCGCGGGCTGCCAGCGGCGCGGACCGTCTCCCATGCCGTGCACGAAGATCACCGGCACGCGGTCGGGCTGGTATTCGCCCAGCATGTAGAGCCCGCCGCCCGGGTTCGCGAGGAAGTCGAGCGGGCGCCACAGGCCGACCGAGTAGTTCGCCGGGTCGAACCGCGCATCGTCGAGTTTCGCGACGGTGCCCGAAGTGACCGCGATAGCCGGCGTCGTATCGACGGTCATGCCCTCGAGCGTCGGACGCGAGTCCGCATCGACGTGGATCGAAATCGTCGCCCGGTCCTGCGGCGCGACGGACACGGTGGTCGGCGCGCCGTAGAAGGCGCCGGGCTCGTCCTGCTGGTGACGCCCGTCGCCGTTCCTGTCCACAAACGCCGCGACGTAGTAATCGCCCGCCGCCACGTTGAGCGCGAAAGTGCCCTTCTCGGTGGTCGGCAGAGCGCGATAGAGTTCAAGCGCCGTGTCGCTCTGCTTGTGGAACACCGTCACGATCGTCGCCTGGGCCGCGTCGGGCTGCGTGATCACGCGGCCAGCGATCATGCCGGCATTGTCGATGCGCTGGACCTGTTCCTTGACTTCGTGGAGCCTGCAGCCCGCAAGTACCAGCAGGGCCGCCGTCACGAGGACACTTGCGCAGCGGCGATGCAGATCCAGGTGCGCGTCCATGCCGAGAGACTCCGGGCTGAGGGTTGCCGAAAGCAAGATGCCGCTCGCCCCCCAGCCGAGTCAACTGGATGAGACCGTGGCCCGGCGGTGCGCTCTGCCGGGAGGCATATGGGAGGCAGGGTCCGCGCGGAGCATGATCGGCGGGCCGTCGCGTCTTGCGAACGTTCGGAGAGAGCCCAGCATGTCCAGGCCACGGAGCTTCATCGCCACCTTCGTCACGTTGCTGGGATGCCTCGGAGCGGCGCGAGCGGGGGAGCCCGTCAACACGACTCCGCCGCAGCCAGTCACGAACGTCGGCGGTCCGTTTCTCGAATTCGAATTTCCCGGCCTGCTCGTCGGCGTCGCCGAATACGCCGAGGGCCCGACGGGCACGACCGTGTTCGATTTCCCCGGCAAGGTGAAGGCCGCGGTCGACGTGCGCGGCGGGTCGCCGGTGACGGTCTTCACCGACAGCCTGCGGCAGGGTTACGACGAAGCATACGTGGATGCGATCGTGCTCACCGGCGGCTCAGCGTATGGACTGGCCTCGGTTGCCGGCGTGTCGGAAGAGATCAAGAGCCGCTCGCGCGACCCCGGCGCCTGGAACAACGTCGCGGTGGTTCCCGGCGCGGTGATCTTCGATCTGGGCGACCGGCGCTACGACGCAGTGACACCCGATGTCGCGCTAGGTCGCGCCGCGCTGCGAGCGGCCGCGCCAGGACGGTTTCCGCTCGGCGCGCACGGCGCGGGCCGATTCGCCATGCAAGGCAGCTACTTCGGTGCACCCCAGCACTCGGGGCAGGGGGGCGCCGTCGGTCGCTACGGTCCGACGCGCATCGCGGTCTTCACCGTCGTCAACGCGCTCGGATCGGTCGTCGACCGGACCGGGCACCTGGTTCGTTGCGGCCAGCCGGCCACGGACTCTTGCGGGACGATCGCCGAAATGCTGGCGGCGAAAGCCGCGGCTCGACTCGCAACAATCGAGAAGACCGGCGCATCGACGGCGCACACGACGATCTCGATCGTCGTGACCAACCAGAAGATGTCGATCGCCGAGCTCCAGCGACTCGCGACCCAGGTTCACAGCTCGATGGCGCGGGCGATCCAGCCGTTCAGTTCGATCTACGACGGCGATACGCTGTTCGCGGTGACGACGAGTGAAATCGACAACCCGTCGCTGTCGATCAGCGACCTCGGCACGCTGGCCGGCGAACTCGCCTGGGACGCGGTGTTGGCAAGCCAGCCTGCTCTGGCGGCTCGTCCTCGACCGAGCGGAATCGCGCCTCCGGCATCCGATCTCGCGAAGTATCGCGGCACCTACGTCTTCGCACCGGGGATCGAAGCGACCGTCGCGAGCCGTGACGGCCGGCTCGTCATCACCGCGCCGGATCGCCCGAGCCTGTATCTGCCGCCCGGCCGTGAGACCACGCTGACACCCGCAATCGGCGGCGACTTCCTGCTCGACACGCCGCGCGCCGACGTCGTCCGGTTCACGACCGACGCACGCGGGCGGGTCAGCGGCCTGATCATCGAACCCGGCGAGTGGCCCGTGCGGGCGACGCGCAGGGATTGAAGGCGGGCGGGACCCGCACGGTCAGACCGACGCGCGCGGACTCCGGCACGCCGCCTCGATGTCGGCGGCAAGATCCTCGATAGCCCGCACGGCGGCGGGCGTGATCTGCGCGAGGCCGGCGAAGCCGTGGACCATGCCGGCATACTGGCGCGACACGACCGGCACGCCCGCTGCGCGCAGTCTGGCGTCACAGCGCCATACCTTCGTCGCGCAGTGGATCGTACTCGGCCGTGGACGACCGACGTCGGCGGCATGCCGGCCAGGTCGGCCTGCAACGGCGACGCGAGCGGGTTGCTGGCGTCCGCCGGATTCGCCAGGTACAGGCTCCAGCACCACTGCACGGCGGCACGGGACAACAGGAAGCCCCTGGCGAACTCGTGCATCGACGCGGTGTCGCACGCCGGATCGACCATCGGATACAGCAATCCCACGTGGCGAACGCCGGGTCCGCGGGCGCGCGCGAGCTGCGCGCTCGCGAGTGCCAGGTTCGCACCGGCGCTGTCGCCGCAGACCGTGAGCCGCGTGGCATCGACACCGAGGCTGGCGGCCCGAGTCGCGATCCAGACCAGCGCCGCGTGGCAATCCTCGACCGGGCCTGGAAAACGCGTCTCCGGTGCGCGCCGGTAGTCCACCGAGACGACGACGCGCTTCGCGCTGCGCGCCAGCTGATGACAGATCGAATCGTGCGTGTCGAGATCGCCGAGCACGTAGCCGCCGCCATGGCAGAACAACGTCACCGGCAGGTCTCGCCGCGGATCGGGCCGATAGACCCGTACCGTCAGCGGGCCGGCCGCCCCGGAGATTGCGACATCCTCGACCGAGTGCAGCGCAACCTTCGGCGTGGCCGCCAGGTACGCCTTGTTGCCGGCGCGCATGTCCTCGATCGTGACGTGCGGCGGAGGCGGGCGAAGTTCGCTGCGCTTGTCGGCGAGCAACGCGTCGAAGCAGGCATCCACGGACATGGGCACGCACCCGCGGCGACGGCCGCGCGGGCAGTCTAACCTGCGGCCCGCGCGAGCGGCTCTGCGGTCGCTCCACGGTGGGCATAAGATTGAATCGCCCTGGCGAAGCCCGAGCCCCACCTACCCGTTTACGAGACTCGAATGACCTACCAGACCCTGCTCTATGCCGTCGACGGTCCGATCGCGACGATCACGCTCAACCGCCCCGATGCGCTTGAATACGATCGTGCCGCCGATGCCCGACGAGATCGAAACGGCCGTGAATGCCGCGGTGCTCGATGACGCGGTCAAGGTCGTCATCCTGCGCGGCGCCGGCCGATCGTTCTGCGCCGGGTTCGACTTCGGCGAGGGCTTCCATCACTGGGACAACTCGATCACGACGGATGGCGCGTGGGACCCCGGCAAGGACTTCGTGTTCGCGACCGCGCAGGCGCTTTCGCCGACGCAGAAGTTCATGAGCCTGTGGCGCTCGCCGAAGCCGGTCATCGCGCAGGTGCACGGCTGGTGCGTCGGTGGAGGCAGCGACTACGCGCTCTGCTGCGATCTCGTGATCGCAAGCGACGACGCACGCATCGGCACGCCGTACTCGCGCATGTGGGGCTCGTACCTCAGCGGCATGTGGATCTACCGTCTCGGCCTGACGCGCGCGAAAGAGTACGCGCTGACCGGCAAACCGCTCTCCGGACGCGAGGCGGCGGATTGCGGACTGATCAATCGATCGGTGCCGTTCGCCGACCTCGAGGCGACGGTGAAGCGCACGGCGCAGCAACTCGCGTCCATACCGCTGTCGCAGCTGGCGGCCATGAAGCTCGTGGTGAACCAGGCCTACGAGAACATGGGGCTGGCCTCGACGCAGGCCCTGGGCCCGATCCTCGACGGCCTGATGCGCAACACGCCGGACGCGCGGCGCTTCATCGAGACCGCCCAGCAACGAGGCGTGCGTGCGATGGTGGCCGAGCGCGACGGGCCTTTCGGCGACTACAGCCAGGCGCCGGCCGAAGACCAGCCCGATCCTGCGCACGTGATTCGGGTGTAGGCGCCGGTCGACGTGTCAGTCGATCAGCTTCCTGCCCGAGCCGAAGATGAGATAGAACACGCCTCCGCACACCGACAGACCGGCTGTCAGCAGGAACGGGGCCGCGTAGGAACCCGTGCGATCGACCAGCCACCCGGTGATGAACACGCCGAAGATGCCGGGCAGCGTGGCGACAGTGTTGCTGATGCCCCAGATCACGTCCGCGTATTTCGGCGCGATGTCGAAACCATTCGGCGCGAAGCCGGCCAGGCCGCAGCCGAACGTCGCGGCGGCGCCGCACATCAGCAGCACCGCCTCGCCGGGTGTCGCTGCGCTCGGCAGCAGCCAGAGAAACAGCGCCGCGCCGAACAGCGAAATGGACTGCATCAACTTGCGCACGAATCCGGGCCCGATGCCTCCGCGCATCATCTGGTCGGCGAGGAAGCCCGCGACGTTCGCGGACGCGAAACTGACGAGCCACGGTGCGGCCGACAACAGGCCCGCATCGCTGAGCGAGACGTGGAAAGTCGTCTTGAAGTAGCTCGGCATCCAGGCGAGCAGCAGGTAGAGCAGCCAGTTCGCGCAGAAGTGCGCGACGACGATCGCCCAGACGGCGGGCGTGCCGAACAATCGTCCCCACGGGATCAGCTTGGGTTCGTGCGCCGGCATCTCCATCGCGTCGGGTCCGCGGCCGTCGCCGACCTTCAGGAACCACACGACGGCCCAGACGAGGCCCACGGCGCCGAACAGGTAGAACGGCATGTGCCAGCCGTACGATTTCACGAGCCACCCGGTCGCGGGCAGCGAGAACAGCGTGCCAAACGACAATGCACTCGCGAAGAGCGCCGTGGCGCGCGAGCGGAAATGCGGCGGCACCCAGCGACCGACCATGTTGATCGACGCCGGAAACACCGCGGCCTCGCCCAGGCCGAGCGCAATGCGGGCCGCGATCAGCGCGGAGAACGACAACAGCGCTGCCGGCGGCGTGAGCATCGTGAACAGCGACCACCAGATCACCGCCACGCCGAGCACCAGCCGGCCGCCGTAGCGATTGGCGAGCGCGCCGCTGGCGGCCATCATCAGCAGGTACCCGACGAAGAACGCCGACAGCACCGTGCCCTTGCGGGTCTCGTTCCAGCCGAGCTCGTCCTGCATCGCGACCGCCGCAACCGAGATGTTGGTGCGGTCGATGTAGGAGATGAAGACGGCCGCGAACAGCAGCAGGACGACCGTGTAATAGACGGGCCATCCCTTGCCGTCCCCGCTCGTCGAGGGGGTCGTCATGCCCGGTCTCCCATTGGCACAGTTGGCGCCTTCGGCGGTACCGGCGAGAAATACCCGATCGCGAGCAGCAGCACGCCGACGCCGAGGAACGAGACGATCCGCCGGATCCCGCTCAACTGCGACAGATCGAACAGGAACAGCTTGAGCACCACGACGCCCAGCAGCGCGGCGCCGACCAGCCACAGCAGCCGCAGCCCTCGACGCGTGGCGAGCAACATCGCGGTCACCGCGAGGACCGACCAGAACACCGTCAGCGATGTCTGCACGACCTGCGAGCCGAGAAGATCGTCGAGCCGGTACGGCACATGTGTCCAGGCGTGCAGCGTCCGCAGCAACACGGCATTGGCCCAGATGAAGCCCACCCCGCCGAGTGCAACGGGGCCGAGCGCGGAGGCTTCACCATCATGGAACCCGCGAGCGCAGATCTGCCGGTACCACGCGAAGACGGCGACGAACCCCAGCAGGCAGGCGAGGTCCAGCGGATTCAGCAGTGGAAGGTACGGCAACGGAGCGGGATTGCCGTCGCTGGCGACGCTCGTGTACGCGATGCCGGCGACCACGTAGACGACCAGCGGCGCCGCAGTCAGCCGCAGGTGCGTCTCGGCATGTGCGCCGAACGGCCAGCGGTTGCCGTCCGTGGCCCGGACGAGGAGCAGCAACGCGAACGCTGGCACCGTCAGCAGCAGCACCCACTGCCAGGTCGTGGTTTGCGCCAGCCAGTGCGCGGCGTGCCAGCGAGCCTCGACCGCGAGCAGGCCCACCGCGAGCCAGATGGCGCCCGCGTGCAGAATCGGGGCCGCGCGGCGCATCAGTGAACCGTCGTCTTCGTGGCGCTTCAGGAACGCCGTCAACACCGCGAACGCCGCGGGCCACGCGAGCCAGCCGAAGTTGGCGGACGGACGGCCGATTTCGTCGCCGGGATGCAGCAACTCGGCCGCCGAGAGCGCATAGAGCGCGGGCAGCAGCACGAGCGGCGGCAACAGCGCGATGGGCCAGGCCAGCCGGCGGCGCAGGCCGATCGACAAGGCAGCGGTCAGCGCGGCGAAACCGATCAGCGCCGTCACGTGCCAGCGCACGTCGAGGAAGCGCTCGATCTCGTTGCTGCCTGCGAAGACCCACCAGGCGACCCCAAGGACGTACAACGCGTCGGCGGCGCTGGCCATCATCGTGCCGGGCTCGGCGCCGGTCTTCGCCAGCTGGCGGGAAGTGAAGAGCGCCGCGAACGACAGCAGCAGCATGCCGAGGCAGACGCTGTTGACGATGGGGAACCGCGCCGGCGCGGACCAGTCGAGCGGAATGACGAACGCGATGCCCGCGAGGACTTGCAGCGCGATGCCGAACCACATCGCGAGCGATCGCTGCTGGCGCACGCCGGCCCACGCGACGGCCGCCCCTTCGATCGCCCATAACGCTGAGGTCGGACGTGCGTCGAACGCAAGCGGAATCGCGAGCGTGCCGAAACTGACGCCGAGGCCGAGGAATGCCTCCGTCAGCAGCCGCATGCTCGGCTTGATGTCCGGGTGTCGCAGCAGCCGCCAGAGCAGCAGATACAGCGCCGCCAGCGCCGCGGCCGTCCACGCCAGTCCGTACTGGACGCCTTCGAGCAGGCTTCCCTGCAGCGCGAACCCGACCAGCGGCGTGCCGAAGACGATCGTGCCGTCGACGTAGTGCTGCAGCGCGATCGAGCGGCGGCGCGCATAGAGGATGGCGATGCCGAGGTACATCGCGAAGAACAGCGCGAGGAACGGTTCCGTCGTGGCGAAATGCTCCGGCCGATACGACAGCGCTCCCCAGGCGGTGGCGATCACGAACGTGCCGACGAAACCGAGCAGGTTGAGCGGGCGCCAGGCTTTGACCCAGGCCAGTCCGAGTATCCCGACGTTGAGCAGCGCGTAGTAGCTGAACAGCGCGACGTGACTGCCCTGACCGGTCGACGCCAGCAACGGCGCGAGGAAGCCGCCCGTCGCACCGAGGATCGCGAGCGCCATCGAGTCCTGCCGTGCGGCCAGCACGCCTGAAAGCGCCACGGTACCGAGCATCAGAGCGAACGCAACGGTGGGCGGCATCAGGTGGTAGAGCCGGAACGCCGCGTAGACGGTGAGGTACAGGATGCCGATGCCGCCGCCTTGCAGCGAAAGCCCATAGCCCGCGCGCGTGCGGCGAACTCGCCAGCCGAACACGATCAGCCCCGCCGCCGCGAGCGCGACGGCGCCTAGGCGGGACTCGATCGGGAACGTCACGCGCTCCGATACGAACTTGAGCAGGAAGGCGACGCCGAAGAACAGGATGACGACGCCCACGCGCACCAGCGCGTTGCCCTCGCTGAACCATCGCAACCAGGCCGGTGTCGAGACCTCGGGTTCCGGTAGCGATTTCGCGGCGCGTGCGGGTGCGGGTGCCACCGCGCGGGCTTGGCCGCCGGGTGCTGCCACCGGTGGAGGCACGGTCGCTGTGCCCTTGCGGTCGGAGCCACGACAGTCTCGCGACGTTCGAACAGGCTGATGGGTTCCGGCGGCGGCCGGGCCTCGCCCGCGGGCTGCTCGAGTTGCCGCAGCCGGCGCTGCAGCGTGTCGAGCGCGGCTTCGAGCTCCGTCACCCGTCCGTCGGTTGCCGATTGGCGATTGTTGAGGCGGACCACATAAGCGATCGGCGCCCCGATGATCAGGAGCAATACGAGGAGTGTTCCCATCAACAAGTCCGTCTGGCCGGAGATCCCTTGGTGCGGCAGGGCCCCGATCCTGTCGGATTCGTATTGCCCGACGCATAGTTACCACATGCGATCCGTCAGGACCACGCGTGATCGGATGACTTTGATGGGAGTCCCGGAAGGGCCGGGCGCGGTCGCCTGGCCCTTCCGGCCGTGAGCACCGTCTCGCGCTCAGGTGCAGTCGCGCTTCACGTACGGATTGCCGTCCGAGTCGTACGCGACGGTGTCCTTGCAGGTCGAGGTGTGCTGAGTGGTCGAAGTGGTTGCGGCCGACGAGGACGAATGCTCGACCGCATGGCCGATGACCGCGCCGAGCACCAGGCCGCCGATGGCCCACAACGCATCGTCGTTGTCGTGATCGTGGTGGTGGCCGCCGTAGTAGTACTGCGGGGCGGGCCCATAGTAGCGAACCGGCGGCCGGTAATAGCGCACCGGCGGACCGTAGTAACGAACCGGCGACGCGTAGTAGTGCGCGGGCGAGTAACCGTAATAGCGCGAGCCGCCGTTGTGGTCTCGATCATGGTCGTCGTGGTCGTAGTGATGTTCGCTGCCGTGGTTCGGGGGCGGCGCGTGCCATCCGGACTGCTGGTGATGCGGCGCCGGCCGATCGTTGTCGGCGAGCGCGGTCACGGGCAGTGCCAGGATCGCGCAAACGGTGCTGACCAGAAGCTTGCTCATCCGAATTCTCCTGTCGGTGGCGAAGGTGCCGCGATGGGCGGGTACCGCACCGGCGACCGGGCCTGGCTGTCGAACAACCCCCGGTGGACTGGCAATGGCTTTACCCATCTAAGGGGCAAGAACGCGGAGGCGACAGCCTGGTTGACACCGCGAGATCCGGCGTCTGAATTCGCGTCGAACCGAAACCGAAAAGTGAGGTCTTATTATTACTAAAAAATTGACATTCCAGCTGGAACGTCATTTCAGAAAGTCAATTAATTACTTCTTGATGACAATAGTAGGAGACTAGTCCAGCCTCGCGCCCGACTCGACCGCGGACAGGCTGCGCTACGATCCACCCGCCAGGCGACTCGAAATCTCCCGCTCGAAGTCGTCGGCCGATCGCTCCCCCGCGTGCAGTTCACCGATCCGCGTGGCAACGATCCGGCCGTGTGCGTCGACGAGGTAGAACGCTGGCCAGTAGCGGTTGCCGAGAGCCGTCCAGTAGCGGAAGTCGTTGTCGATCAGTACCGGGTAGCGGATGCCGAGTTCGCGCACGTGGGCGGCCACCGCAGCCGGGTCGCGTTCGTGCTCGAGCTCCGGGCTGTGGACGGCCACCACCTTGAGACCCAGCGGCGTGTACCGGGCGGCAACCTGCTTCATCCAGGGCAGCGAGTTGCGGCAGTTCGAGCAGTCGAACGTCCAGAACTCGATCAGCACCGGCTTCCCGCGCACCGAGGCGAGCGTGACCGGCGGCGAATTCAGCCAGGCGTCGGCCGGAAGCACCGGAAACTCGGGTGCCGCGACAGGGGTCGGCGCGGAATTCGAACGCACCCCCGACAGCACGAGGCCCGCCACCGCCAGCACGCATAGCGACCCGACCAGGGACGTTCGGGCGAACGACGGATACATGTCGGACCCTCCCTCGTCGAAGTAGACCGGACCGGGGGGCCGAAGATTACGGATTCGCGACTCCCGGCACCGATATTAGTCGCCGGGCGCACCCTTGCCGTGCCAAATTCCGCATCCATCGAAGTCGCCTCGAGGAGCCTGCCATGTCGCACCACCGCCTGAACCTGTTGCGCGGCCTTGCGCTCGCCGCGTGCCTGTCGGCCGTGGTCGTCGCCGCGGACGAGGTCGCCGCCCCCGGCAAGCCGCAGTACGGTGCCTGGGGCTTCGACTCCGCCGGCGCCGACTTCGCGACCCATCCGGGCGACAACTTCTTCCGCTACGCCAATGGCACGTGGCTCGACAAGACAGAAATCCCGGGCGACAAGACTGGCGCCTCACTGCGGATCGAGATGTCGGACCGGATCGAAGCGCGGCTGCACGACATGCTCGAAACGGCGGCCGCAAACGTGGAGCGACAGCCGGCCACGCTCGAGGGCAAGATCGGTGCGTTCTACAAATCGTTCATGGACGAGGCGCGCATCGAGACGCTGCGCACGTCGCCGCTCGCCTCGCAGCTCGCGCGCGTGCGCGACGCGGCCACTCGTGCGGATCTCGCGACGCGCATGGGCCGGACCAACGTGGACTTCGAGACCTCGTTGTTCGGCGTCTACGTCACCGCCGACCTGAAGGATCCCGCCAAGTACGCGGTCTACGTGACGCAATCGGGTCTTGGCCTGCCCGACCGCGACTACTACCTGCAACCCAAGTTTGCCGCGACCAAAGCGGCGTACCTGGCTCACGTGACGAAGGTACTGGGACTGCTCGGCTGGCCCGAGGCGGACGTGCGCGCGAAGGAGGTCGTCGAATTCGAGACGAAGATCGCGGCTGCAAGCTGGACCAAGGTGCAGCAGCGCGATCCGGTGGCGTCCTACAACCCGATGACGATCGCCCAACTGCAGAAACTGACGCCAGGCTTCGCGTGGAAAGGCTTTCTCGCGAGCGCCGGCATCGCGCAGGTGAACCGGGTGATCGTCTCGGAAAAGTCAGCGTTCCCGAAGATCGCGGCCGTTTATGCCGGGACGTCGCTGCCGGCCATCCGCGCATGGCTTGCGTTCCACATCACCGACAATGCATCGCCCTATCCTGTCGAAGCCTTTCGCCGACTCGTACTTCGAGATGCACGAAAAGACGCTGGGCGGCCAGCAGGAACAGCAAGCGCGCTGGAAGCGCGGCATCACGGCCGTAAGCGGCAGCGGCCCGGGCGACAGTTTCGGCAGCTTCGGCACGCTGGGCTTCGGCGTCGGCCAGTTGTACTCCGCGCGGTATTTCCCGCCGAGCGCCAAGGCGCAGATCGGATCGCTGGTCGCCAACCTGAAGGACGCCTACCACGCGCGTATCGAGAAGCTGGACTGGATGGGCCCGGCCACGAAGACGGAAGCGCTGCGGAAACTCGACACGTACACCATCAAGGTGGGTTATCCCGATCATCCGCGCGATTACTCGTCCGTCGTCATCGTCAGCGACGACCTCATCGGCAACGTGCGTCGTGCGGCGGCCGCGGACTGGGCGTACCAGACGGGGCGCATGATGAACCCGGTGGATCGCAGCGACTGGGAGATGACGCCGCAGACCAACAATGCGTACAACGGCATCCTGCGCGACATCGTTTTTCCCGGCCGGCATCCTGCAGGCGCCGATGTTCGATCCGGCCGCCGATCCGGCCATCAATTACGGCGCGATCGGCGGCGTGATCGGCCACGAGCTGACGCACGGCTTCGACGACGAGGGCCGCCAGATCGACGCCGACGGCACGCTGCGCGACTGGTGGACGAAGGACGACGCGGCGAAATTCGATGCGAGGGCGAAGATGCTGGGCGCGCAGTACACGGCCTTCGAGGCGCTGCCGGGCCTGCACGTGAACGGCGACCTGACGATGGGCGAGAACATCGCCGACCTCGGCGGCCTGACACTGGCGCTCGACGCCTATCACGCCTCGCTGAAAGGCCAGCCGGCGCCGGTGCTCGACGGCCTCACCGGCGACCAGCGCGTGTTCCTCGGCTGGGCGCAGGCCTGGCGGGGCAAGGTGACCGACGACTACGTCAGGAAGCAGGTCGTCAGCGACCCGCACAGTCCGCGCCGGTTCCGCGTGCTGGGTCCGACCCGAAACATCGATGCCTGGTACGACGCGTTCGGAGTGAAAGCGGGTGACGCGATGTACCTGCCGCCGGAACAACGCGTCCGGATCTGGTGAGGACCTGCCCATGAAGAAGACGATTGCTGCAGTGGTGCTGGGACTCGTCACCTGGATCGTCGTCGCCTCGATCGGCAACCGCCTGATACGCGCCGGCATGCCCGGATATCGCGAGGTGGAGACCACGATGGCCTTTACGCAGCCGATGATGCTGGCGCGCCTGGTGCTGGGCGCGGTGTCGTCGTTGTGCGCCGGGTACGTCGCCGCCTGGGTGGCGGGTGCGGGCGGGTCGGGAGCCAAAGTGCTCGCCGTCGTGCTGCTCGCCCTCTTCATTCCGATGCATGTCGCGCTGTGGGCGAAGTTTCCGGCGTGGTATCACGTCGTCTTCCTCGTCTCGCTGGCGGTGCTCACGATCGCGGGCGGACGACTGCGCGGGCTGCAGACCCCGGGTGGACCGGCTTAGTCCAGTACCCGTTCAGCGGGTGCCGGCGACGACGCCCAGCAGGCCGTAGAAGTTGTCCAGCAGCGGCGTCGGGACGCCGAGCTGCCGAGCCATGGCGGCCGCGTGGCCGATCGTCTCGTCGAGTTCGAGCGGGCGACCGGCCTCGACGTCCTGCAATGCCGATACGCGATGCGTCGGCGCGTTCTCCCGAAAGCTGCGGCCCACGGCGATGACGATCTCGACCGCCTGCTCCTCGGACATTTCGCACAACTGCGGGATCGGGAGCACGGGCGCGCCGACGAGCCGGACTCCACGCGCTGCCGCGAGCAGGCCGACTTCGCGGACGAGACGCACGAGGACCCGCGCCGCGCCGGGATGACAAAGGTATTCCCACGTGTTGCGCCGGGTGGTGACGGACAGCGCCATCAGCCCGACCCAGGCCGCGAACTTCGTCCATTCGGCGGCGGCGATGTCGTCGGATGCGTTGGCTCGAACGCCGCTCTGCTCGAGAGTGTCGACGATGCGCCGGACCCGTTCGGACATGGAGCCGTCCAGCTCGCCGACGGTCAGGCCGTTGTTGCGCGTGAACAGCACCGAGCCCGACGGCAGCAGTTCCCCGCTGAAGTTCGCGAGCGCGCCGAGCACCCTCTCGCGCCCGAACGCGGCGCCTAGCAGGTCGTCCTTCAGCAGGCCGTTCTGAATGGAGAGCGCCGACCCGATGTCCGCATGGCGCAGGGGCTCCAGCGACGACGCCGTCGAGATCGCTTTGGTCGCGACGATGAGGGTCTCGGTGCCGCTCAGTTGCCGCGGATCGACGAGGACCGGCACCCGGAGATTCAGCGAGACGAGACCTTCGATGGCCAGTCCGTCGGCCGCGATTTGCTCCGCCCGCCGGCCGCGAGCGAGCAGGACGACGTCGCGGCCGGACTTGGCCAGGTGCGCGCCGAGGATCGAGCCGAGCGCACCGGCCCCGAGAATTGCGAATTCCGCCTGTGCCATGTCGGGCAAGTGAATACGCCGTCCGACGGCGGGTCAACCTCGGCGGCTGTACGCATCTTCCGCGCCGGTCGCCGGCGGTCCCGAAGCGTGACGAGAACCGGGTATTCTTGCGCGCAAAGCTGAATTCCCCGGGATGCGCTGTCCTGGGCACAAGAACGGAGCCCGCGCATGGCCAACCCTCCCACCCTGCCAAAGCACGCCCAGGTCGTCGTCGTGGGCGGCGGCATCATCGGCGCCTCGACCGCGTATCACCTGGCGCTGCTCGGCTGGAAAGACATCGTGCTGCTCGAGCGTCACCAGCTGACCGCCGGCACCACGTGGCACGCGGCCGGACTCATGGTCACCTATGGCTCGACCTCGGAGACGTCGACAGGGTTGCGCAAGTACACGCGCGACCTGTTCGGCCGCCTGGAGGCCGAAACCGGCCAGGCGACGGGTTTCATGCCCATCGGCTTCATCGAGGTGGCGTCCGACAAGGATCGACTGGAGGAATTCCGGCGCGTCGCGGCATTCAACCGCTACTGCGGCATCGACGTGCAGGAGTTGTCGCCCCGGGAAGTCGGGGATCTCTTCCCGATCGCCAAGGTAGATGACATCGAAGCCGGCTTCTACGTGAAGCAGGATGGCCGCGTGAATCCCGTCGACGTGACGATGGCGCTGGCCAAGGGCGCCCGGATGCGCGGCGTGAAGATCTTCGAAGGCGTGCCTGCAACCGGCGTGACCCAGAAGCACGGGCGCGTGACCGGTGTGACGACGCCGCTCGGCGACATCCAGACGGATTTCGTCGTCAACTGCGCCGGGCTGTGGGCGCGCGAATTCGGCGCGCAGAACGGCGTCGTGCTGTCGAACCAGGCGGCCGAGCACTATTACCTGATCACCGAGCCGATCAAGGACCTGCCGAAGAACATGCCGGTGCTCGAGGACCCGTCCTCCTACGGGTATTACCGCGAGGAAGGCGGCGGCCTCATGGTCGGACTGTTCGAGCCCGTGTGTGCGCCGTGGAAAGTGGAAGGCGCGCCGACCGACATGCCATTCGCCGACCTGCAACCCGACTGGGAGCGTATGAGTCCGTACCTCGAGACGGCGATGGCGCGCGTGCCGATCACGTCGCAGGTGGGCATGAAGAAGTTCTTCTGCGGGCCGGAGAGCTTCACGCCCGACCTGCTGCCCATCGTCGGCGAAGCGCCGAACCTGCGCGGCTATTTCGTCGCGGCGGGCTTGAATTCGATCGGCATCCTCACCGGCGGCGGCCTCGGCCGCGTGATGGCGCACTGGATCATGCACGGCTTGCCGGACGTCGACGTCACGGCGATGAACATCAATCGCGTGTTGCCGTACCAGGCGAACCCGGACTACCGCCGGGCACGCACCGTCGAGTCGCTCGGCATGGTCTACAAGTGCCACTACCCGACGCACACTCTGAAGACCGCGCGCGGTGCACGGCGCTCGCCGTTCCACGACCGGCTGGCGGCGCAGGGCGCGTATTTCATCGAGACCAGCGGCTGGGAATCGCCCGGCTGGTACGCAGGTGCCGGCAAGGTGGCGGATCCGGGCCCGAACACCTGGGGACGGGCGACCTGGTGGCCGAACTGGCAGGCCGAGCATCGCGCCGCGCGCGAGAACGTCATCGTGATGGACATGTCGTTCATGGGGAAATTCCTGGTGCAGGGGCGCGATGCCGGGCGGTGCATCAACCGGATCTCCGCGAACGACGTCGATGGCGCCGCGGGCGAGATCACCTACACGCAGTGGCTGAACGCGAACGGCCGGCTCGAAGCGGATCTCACGGTGACCAAGCTCGCCGACGACAAGTTCTTCGTCGTCGTCACCGACACGATGGTCCGCCACGCCGAAGCCTGGATGCGGCGGAACATTCCGGCGGACGCGCATGCGTTCGTGACGGACGTGACTTCCGGCGTCGCGCAACTGAACGTGCAGGGCCCGCGCTCGCGCGACCTGCTGCAGAAGTTGACGAGCGTCGATCTGTCGAACGCGGCGTACCCGTTCCGCGCGGCGCGCGAGATCGACATCGGCTACGCGCGAGTGCTCTGCACTCGCATCACGTACCTGGGTGAACTCGGTTACGAGTTGTTCATCCCCGCCGAGCAGTCGGTGCACGTCTACGACAAGGTGGTCGAGGCCGGCGCGCAGTTCGGCCTGGTGCACGCCGGCCTGCGCGCACTCGGCAGCCTGCGCATGGAAAAGGGTTATCGCGATTACGGTCACGACCTCGACAACACCGACGATCCGTACGAGACCGGCCTCGGTTTCGCAGTGGACCTGCAGAAGCCCGACGGCTTCATCGGCAAGGAAGCGTTGCTGGAGCGCAAGGCCAAGGGGCCCCTGCAGCGCAAGCTCGTGTCGCTGCTGGTGAAGGACCCTGGGCCGCTGATGTTCCATGCGGAGGTCGTCTGGCGCGACGGCGTGGCCGTGGGCTACGTGCGGGCCGCGTCCTATGGACACACGCTGGGCGGCGCCGTCGGGCTGGCATTCCTCGAGCCGAAGCGGGTCGTCGACGAGGCGTACCTGAATTCCGGAACCTGGGAAGTGGAGGTCAACGGGAAGCGGTACCCGTGCGTTGTTTCTGCCAGGCCCCTGTACGATCCGAAAGCGGAACGGATCAGGATGTAACCGTCGGCAGGCGGGGCGCCGGCCGGACAGGAACATTCCGGGCGGCCGCGAGGTCTTACAATTCGAGGAATGGAAAGCCGTTCGTTGCCGAGTCGCCACACCGTGAAACGAAGCCTGATCCGATCCCTGCTCGCGATTGCGGTCCTGGCCGCGGCGGCGGGCTGCATCAGTCGGGAAGGCTACGAGCTGCCGGATTACCGGGCGCCAGGCGGCGGCTGGAGCCCGGCATATCCGCCGTACAGTTCGGGCTCCAGCGTATACGGGTCCGGCTACAGCTATGGCTATCGCTACGACCCTCGCTACTACAGCGGCTACGGCGGTTACGACCCGTTCTATTATTCGTCGGGCATCCCGGGGCCGTACTACTACGGCTACTACCCTTATCCGCGTTACATCGTCGTGCCATGCGTCGACAATAACCACAACGGACGCTGCGACCGGCCTCCCAGTCATCACGACGACGGTGGGGATCATGGCGGTCCCGGCCACGGTGACGGTGATCACGATGGCGATCACGACGGCAACCACGGCGGCCAGCGCCACCCGGTCAGCGGGAACGCCACGCCGCGTGTTCAGCCGCGCGTCGTTCCGCCGAGCGCGCCGCCCGCACCTGCGGTTCGGCCACAGCCGAATCGCCCGGAGGCGAACGGCGCGGTGACGCAACCCGATCCGCCGAAAGTGCACCAGGGCGCGCGCGACGACCGGCCGGCGCGACCGCTCATTCCGTAGGCGAAGACCGGCCATACGGGAACAACGGGGCATCGGACGCGAGTTCCAGTTTGAGCGAGTGATGGCCGCGCGGCATTGAGTCCATTGCGCACGGGTCGGGCCGCCGGGTGTCAGGGTTGACGCCCGGGAAGGCCGATGGTCTATTTGCGCGCAGTTGGTCCCAAATCGACAATCAATCGCAACCGACCAACAGCAAGGGGGAGCACATGAACTCGACTCCGAAGTGGTTCCTGCCCGTGGCCATTCTCGCGCTGGCCTGGAACCTGATCGGCTGCGCCGCCTACCTCAAGGACGTGACGATGTCCGCTGCGGACGTCGCCCAGATGACCGCGGCCCAGCAGGCGCTGCACGCCGCGCGTCCTGCGTGGTCAGTGGGCGCGACTGCGATCGCCGTCTGGGCCGGCGCCCTGGGGTGTGTCGGATTGATCATGCGCAAGCGGTGGGCGGCCTTACTGCTCGCTGCGTCGTTGGCAGGCGTGGTCGTGCAGGACATCAGCCTGTTCACGATGAGCGGGGCCGCGGCGGAGACTCCTTCGGCTGCGATGGTGCTGCAGGGACTGGTGCTGTTGATCGCGATCGGCCTGGTATTGCTCGCGCGCAAAGCGTCCGCGCGAGGTTGGATCCGCTAGCCGGTCGACAGCCGTGAATTCTGGTTCGTCAGCTAGACGGATCGACCAACTCAAATAGTCAGGCACGTGCGGAACGGCTGCTGCACGCAATTTCGTATGCGGGGCTCGAGTTGATGAAGGAGGGTTGTCCTACGTCGGCTGCGTGGCCTCAAGTCTGTTCGCGCGCATCGCCCACGCGCGATTGATCGGGCTTTCCGGCTTCCATGACAGACGTTCTGCAACGAATGCATCGGCAAGCCTGCGGTCGCCCAGGCGGATCGCCGCTTCGGTCAGCGTCCACGAGAACATGTCACGCTGCGCGTGGCTGCCGCCAAAGCGATTGGCTTTCGCCCGCAGCGGCAATAGAAACTCGATCGCCTGCGCGTAGTCGCCACGTCCGAACGCAGCAAGACCTTCGCACGCCGGCACCCCGATCTCGCGGCTCATCGTCGCATTGGTTCCCGTCCCCGCTCGCGCCCGCCTCACCGATTCGATCTGCCGTTGCTGCGCCTCACGGTTGCCGGCACCGACGAATGCCATCATCGCGTTCACGTCGTTGAAAGCGTAAAGCGCGTCATCGATGCGCGTCTGCCATTTTTCAGCCAGGCCGATCCACCGGTCGCCGACATCGTGACCGAGCAATGAGAGCCGCCAGAGCAATGCCGACCCGTCGAGAAGTTCCAGCGCTTGACCAAAACCTGCGGCGGAAATCTTCTCGTCGAACAACGTCAACGCCGAGGCCACGTCACCAGCGTCAAGATGGAACAGGGCCTTGTGCCACCACAGGTGGAACGCGAACATGCTGTTTGGCGCCCATCCCCCGGCACCGGCGGCCAGAAAGTCCGCGCCTTCCGCGGCCCGGCCCTGCATTTCCATGACATGCGTGACGGCGTGAACGGCCCAGCCGTCCTGCTCGTTCAGAGCAACGGCCTCGCGGCCGTGTGCTTCGGCCTGCTGGTAGTCGCCCGCTTCCTCCAGGCCGAACGCATACATCCCTTCAATGAAGCCGTAGCCCGGCACGGTGCGATTCCAGTGCGGCAGCACTCGGGCTACGCGATCGCGCAACATGTGCGAATAACCGAGGTAGAAGTCGCCGAGATGCGCAAGTTGCAGCGCCAGCAGGTCGCGTGGATAGGCGATCGACGCGCGGCCCCACAGTTCGGTCGCCCGTTCCCAGTCGCCTTCGAGCCACGCGCGCGTTGCGGCAATGTGCATCCGCTCCCGATCGTTGGCTCGGGGGGCCAACGCCTCGGCCGCCTCCACACTCTTCAGCAACTCCGGCTCGAATGCTTTGTCGGTTGCAGTCGCCAGCGCGCCGGCGCGAAAGACGTGCGCCATGGCGAAGTCCGGATGGTCGGCGATGATCCTGTCGACCTCTGCCAGCGGGTCGGCCTGATATGCGTGCAGCAAGTCGATTGCATGATCGAGTGCGTCGATCGCTTGCTGCCCGCCAAATGAAATCGGGTTGCCACGGTTGTCGGATTTCGCCATGGTCGTCTCCGGCTCGAGTAGGTCGGACGTGCCGGCTTTGCGGCGCCCTGCCGACTTCATTTCAGCAGAGTTTGCGCCCGCAATAAACCACGACGCTTTCGCCCGGGCCGTGAGATAAATGAAGGCATGACACACCCGACCCATCGACTTGATCACGTCACCGCTACAGCGGCCGACTGGGGCCTCTCCCAGCCGAAGGAGCGTGGTGAAGACGAGCGCAAGCGCTCCCTCGACGCGGTCGCCACGGACCTGAACGGGCGGCTGAAGCAATGCTGCAAGAGTGCGGATTCTCCATCCGGTGCCGCGCTCGAGATGCGTCGCCACCTGACGCTTTTTGCTCGTTACGGGTTACCCAACCCCAAGGCGACGCAACTGGTCAGGGACTTGACGATGAAGGCGTTCAACCCGCACAAACGATGAGCCGGCCCGGCTCCGCAGTGGGGTCGCTCGCCAGCTTAGGGTCGGCGGCACAGGGCCGTATCGATCAAGTTGATCGACCAGGCCGGCAGCAAATGTGGAGCAGCGGCCCGAACGCGGCGTCTATTCGACCGTCACGCTCTTGGCGAGATTGCGCGGCTGGTCGACGTCCGTGCCCTTCAGGATCGCGCAGTGATACGCGAGCAGCTGCAAGCGGAATCGTGTACACCGCCGGCGCCTGGAAATAGCTCACGTGCCGCGGCATCTCGATCACGGTGACGCCTTCCGACGAGACCATCCCCGATTCCGGATCCGCGAACACGTACAGCTCGCCGCCGCGCGCGCGCACTTCCTGCAGGTTGCTCTTCAGCTTCTCGAGCAGGTCGTTGTTCGGCGCGATCGTGATGACCGGCATGTCCGCGTCGACCAGCGCCAGCGGGCCGTGCTTCAGCTCGCCCGCCGGATACGCCTCGGCGTGGATGTACGAGATTTCCTTCAGCTTCAGCGCGCCTTCCATCGCGATCGGGTGCATCGGGCCGCGGCCGAGGAACAGCGCGTGCTGCTTGTCCGCGAACCGCTTGGCCAGTTCCTTGATGACCGGGTCGAGCTTCAGCGTCGCTTCGATCAGCGCCGGGATGCCGAGCAGGCGGTGCACCAGCCCGCGCTCGCGCTCCGCGTCGGCGCTGTGGAACTTGGCGAGCGCGACGACCAGCATGCCGAGCGCGGCCAGCTGCGTCGTGAAGGCCTTGGTCGAGGCCACGCCGATCTCGGGGCCGGCACGCGTCAGCATGACCAGCTCCGATTCGCGCACCAGCGAACTCTCGGGCACGTTGCAGATCGCGAGCTGCGACAGGTAACCCGCCTGCTTGGCCATGCGCAGCGCCGCGAGCGTGTCGGCGGTTTCGCCCGACTGCGACACGCTGACGAACAGCGTGTTCTTCGGCACCACCGGATTGCGGTAGCGGTATTCGCTCGCGATCTCGACCCAGCACGGCAGCCGGCAGATCTGTTCGATGAAGTACTTCGCCACCGACGCGGCGTGAAAGCTCGTGCCGCACGCGACGATGCGCACCGCCTCGGTCTTCGCGAACACGGCCTGCGCGGCCGGGCCGAACGCGGCCTCGAGCAGCTTGCCGCCCGCGACGCGCTCCTCGAGCGTCTGCGCCACGGCGCGCGGCTGCTCGAAGATTTCCTTCAGCATGTAGTGCGGAAATTCGCCCTTCTCGGCGGCGTCCGCGGACAGCTCGCTCTCGTGCACCTTGCGCTGCACCGTGTTGCCGTCGTGGTCGACGACCCGCACGCTCTTGCGGCGCACTTCGGCGACGTCGCCTTCCTCGAGGAAGATGAATCGGCGCGTCACCGGCAGCAGCGCCGCGACGTCGGACGCGACGAAGTTCTCGCCCTCGCCGAGGCCGACGACGACCGGGCAGCCTTCGCGCGCGAGCACGAGCCGCTCCGGCTCGGCCTGCGAGATCACCGCGAGCGCGTAGGCGCCCTCGAGTTCGGCCACCGTGGCACGCACGGCCTTGAACAGGTCGTTCGTGGTCTTCAGGTGATGATGAATGCGGTGCGCGATGACCTCGGTGTCGGTCTCCGAGGTGAACTTGTAGCCGAGCGCCTTCAACTCGTCGCGCAGTTCTTCGTGATTCTCGATGATGCCGTTGTGGACGATCGCGATGCCGTCCTTCGAGATGTGCGGGTGCGCGTTGCGCTCGCTCGGCACGCCGTGCGTGGCCCAGCGTGTGTGCGCGATGCCGAGCATGCCGTGCGCCGGATCGGCGTCGAGCGCGTCCTGCAGCGCGCGGACCTTGCCGACGGTGCGCAGGCGCTTGATCGTGCCCGTGCCGTTGAGCACGGCGACCCCCGCGGAGTCGTAACCGCGATACTCGAGCCGGCGCAGGCCCTCGATCAGGATCGGGACGACGTCACGTTCCGCTACGGCACCGACGATTCCACACATGGCGGGTCCTTTCTCTGCGGGGGCGGCGAGGCTAGCAGTTTTTGCTGTGGCATCAAAGACCTACGCCCCTCCGCCCGTGGCCCGGGAAGCGCGTTCGAGGGGAAATTCTAGGGTTCTCGGGGGCTTACGACGCTGCCCGACTTAACGGTTTGGCCATCCGGGCGGCCTATTTCTGCTTTTCGGGGCGCTTCCAGCCGTCCATCGTCACCTGCTTGCTGCGCTCCAGCGTCAGCTTGTCCTCTGGGGCATCCTTGCGTGATCGTCGAACCGGCGCCAATGGTCGATCCGGCGCCGATCTTGACCGGCGCCACCAGCATGCACGCCGGAGCCGATGAATGCGCCGTCGCCGATCTCGGTGCGCCACTTGTTGGCGCCGTCGTAATTGCAGGTGATGGTGCCGGCGCCGACGTTCACCTTGCTGCCGATCGTCGTGTCGCCGAGGTAGGACAGGTGATTGGCCTTGCTGCCGATGCCGAGGATGCTGTTCTTCACTTCGACGAAGTTGCCGATGTGCACACCCTGGGCCAGCGTCGAGGTGGGACGGAAGCGCGCAAACGGGCCGATGTTGCAGTTCGCGCCGATGGTCGCCTTCTCGATGACGCAGTTGGCGAAGACGACCGTGTCGTCGCCGATCGACGCATCCTTGATGACGACGTTGGGTCCGATGCGCACACGGTCGCCGAGCACCACCTTGCCTTCGAGCACGACGTTGACGTCGATGAACACGTCGCGGCCCGCCTCGACGATGCCGCGCACGTCGAAGCGCGTCGGGTCCACGAGGGTGACGCCTGCAGCATCAGCTCGGTGGCGCGGCGCCGGCGATACACGGCTTCGACTTCGGCCAGCTGCACCTTGTCGTTCACGCCGAGCACTTCGTCCTCGCTGTCGGCGAGCACGGCGTGCACCTTCAGCCCGGCTTTCGCGGCCATCACGACGACGTCGGTGAGGTAGTACTCGCCCTGCGCGTTGTCGTTCTTCAGCCGGCCGAGCCACTCCCGCAGCCGCTTTGCCGGCACGGCCATCAGGCCGGTGTTCACTTCGTCGATCGCGCGTTCCTTGGTGTTCGCATCCTTGTGCTCGACGATGCGCGCCACGTTGCGCGCCCCGTCGCGCACGATGCGGCCGTAGCCGGTCGGGTCCTTCATGCGCACGCTCAGCACCGCAATCGAGTTCTCGCCCGCCGTCTCGACCAGCCGGCGCAGCGTGGCGGCTTCGACCAGCGGCACGTCGCCGTAGAGGATCAATGCGAGGTGATCGTCGGGTACGCCAGGCATGGCCTGCATCACCGCATGGCCGGTGCCGAGTTGCTCCGCCTGCAATGCCCAGCTGAGATCCGGCGCGGCCAAGGCTTCGCGGACGCGCTCGCCGCCGTGCCCGTACACGACATGGATGTCCTCCGCGTCGAGTTCGCGCGCGGTGTCGATGACGTGCTGCAGCAAGGGCCGGCCGGCGAGCGGCTGCAGCACCTTCGGCAGGTCGGACTTCATGCGCTTGCCCTGACCGGCGGCCAGGATTACGACGGAGATGGGCATCGGCGAATCCTTGGAAGGCATCGATGCATTCTTTCACCTCTTCCGCGTCAGCGGGAGAGGTGAAGGCCCTCACCCGGGCTCTGCCCGACCTCTCCCATTGCCATGGGAGAGGTGAAGACGCTTAGCCGCGGATCTTGCGCAGCTTCTGGATCGCCTGCAGCTGGGCGCTGATCGCAGCGAGTTCCGCCTCGACGCTGGCGATGTCCTGCTTCTCGGTGCGCGCGCGCAGCGACTCTTCGGCGATGCGCTTGGCTTCGAGCACCTTGGCCTCGTCGAGGTCCGCGGCGCGGATGGCGGTGTCCGAGAGGACGTTGATGTGGTCGGGCTGCACTTCCAGGAAGCCGCCCTGCACGTAGACCATTTCCTCTTCGTCCTTGCCCGGCACCTTGATGCGCACCGTGCCGGCCTTGATCTGCGTGATCAGCGGCGTGTGGCGCGGATAGATGCCGAGCTCGCCCATGATGCCGGGCAGCACCACCAACTCGGCTTCGCCCGAGTAGATGGACGCTTCGGCACTCACGACGTCGATGTGCAGGGTGGCCATGGCGGTTCCTTACTGGAGCGTCTTCGCCTTCTCGACGGCTTCTTCGATCCCGCCGATCATGTAGAACGCCTGCTCCGGCAGGTGATCGTACTCGCCGTTCACGATCGCCTTGAAGCCGCGGATCGTGTCCTTCAGCGGCACGAACTTGCCCGGGCTGCCGGTGAACACTTCGGCCACGTGGAACGGCTGCGACAGGAAGCGCTGGATCTTGCGCGCGCGGGCGACGGTGAGCTTGTCCTCGGGCGACAGCTCGTCCATGCCGAGGATCGCGATGATGTCGCGCAGTTCCTTGTAGCGCTGCAGCACGGCCTGCACCGAGCGCGTCACGTTGTAGTGCTCCTCGCCGATCACGTTCGGGTCGACCTGGCGCGACGTCGAGTCGAGCGGGTCGACGGCCGGGTAGATGCCGAGCGAGGCGATGTCGCGCGAGAGCACGACGGTCGCGTCGAGGTGGCCGAACGTGGTGGCCGGCGACGGGTCGGTCAGGTCGTCCGCGGGCACGTACACGGCCTGGATCGAGGTGATCGAGCCGACCTTGGTCGACGTGATGCGCTCCTGCAGGCGGCCCATTTCCTCGGCCAGCGTCGGCTGGTAACCCACCGCCGACGGCATGCGGCCGAGCAGCGCGGACACTTCCGTGCCGGCGAGCGTGAAGCGGTAGATGTTGTCGACGAAGAACAGGATGTCGCGGCCTTCGTCGCGGAAGCGCTCGGCCATCGTCAGGCCGGTGAGCGCCACGCGCAGGCGGTTGCCCGGCGGCTCGTTCATCTGGCCGAACACCATCGCCACCTTCGACTGGCTGAGGTCTTCCTGCACGATGACCTTGGCGTCCGACATCTCGTGATAGAAGTCGTTGCCCTCGCGGGTGCGCTCGCCGACGCCGGCGAACACCGACAGGCCCGAGTGCTGCATCGCGATGTTGTTGATCAGCTCGAGCATGTTGACGGTCTTGCCCACGCCGGCGCCGCCGAACAGGCCGATCTTGCCGCCCTTCGCGAACGGGCAGATCAGGTCGATGACCTTGATGCCGGTCTCGAGCAGCTCGACCGACGGCGCCAGCTCGTCGAACTTCGGCGCGGCCTGGTGGATCGCGCGGCGCTCGTCGGACTGGATCGGGCCACGCTCGTCGATCGGCCGGCCGAGCACGTCCATCACGCGACCGAGCACGCCCGGGCCGACCGGCACCGAGATCGGCGCGCCGGTGTTGCGCACCTTCATGCCGCGCTGCAGGCCGTCGGACGAGCCGAGCGCGATGGTGCGCACGACGCCGTCGCCGAGCTGCTGCTCGACCTCGAAGGTGAGGCCCTTCTCGGCCAGCTTGCTGCCGGTGTCCTCGAGGACGAGCGCGTCGTAGATCTGGGGCATCGCGTCGCGCGGGAATTCGATGTCGATGACCGCGCCGATGGTCTGGACGATGGTGCCTGTCGCTTGTGCCATGATCGGTTGCCTTCAGTAAATGCTTTGCTTGCCGTGCGTATTCGAATGCTTTGCGGGAGCGCGGGCTACACCGCCGCCGCGCCGCCCACGATCTCGGAGAGTTCCTTCGTGATCGAGGCCTGCCGGCTCTTGTTGTAGATGAGCTGCAGCTCTTCGATGATGTTCTGCGCGTTGTCGGACGCGGACTTCATGGCCACCATGCGCGCCGACTGCTCGGACGCGATGTTGTCGGCCGCCGCCTGGTAGACCAAGGTCTCGAGGTAACGGACGAGCAGTTGGTCGAGCACCGTCTTCGGGTCCGGCTCGTACAGGTAGTCCCAGTTGCCGTGGCCGACGGTCGTGTCCTTCATCACGTCCCCGGTCGGCAGGACCCACTCCTGCGGGATCGGGATCATCGTGCCGTGCATCGGTTCCTGCTTCATCGTGTTGATGAAGCGCGTCGAGAAGACGTGCACCTCGTCGATGCGGCCCTCGAGATAGCTGTCGATCAGCATCTTCACCGGGCCGATCAGGCGCTCGAGCGACGGGTGGTCCCCGTAGTTCACGACCTGCGAGGCGACCTTGCCGCCCATGCGGTTGATGAAACTGAAGCCCTTGCTGCCGATGGCGCAATACTCGACCTCGACGCCCTTTTCCATCCACGCCTTGTGCTGGTTCAGCACGAGGCGCAGCACGTTGGTGTTGAGGCCGCCGCACAGGCCCTTGTCCGTCGTGATGACGACGACGCCGACGCGCTTTACGTCCGGGCGGCGCGTCAGCAGCGGGTGCTTGTACTCGGCATTCGCGCGCGCCGCGTGCATGGTGATGTTGAGGATGCGCTGCGCGTACGGACGGCCGGAGCGCATGCGCTCCTGCGCCTTCTTCATCTTCGACGCAGCGACCATCTCCATCGCCTTGGTGATCTTGCGCGTGCTCTGCACGCTCTTGATCTTGACGCGGATTTCCTTGATGCCCGGCATGATGGTGATCCCTGGAGGGTGTCAGTACGCGCCGTTCTTCTTGAAGTCTTCGATGGCCTCGGCGAGCGCCTTCTCGTCGTCGGCGTTCAGGTCCTTCGTGGTCTCGATGCGGTCGAACAGGTCCTTGAACTTGCTCTTCACGTGGCTGCGCAGCGCGGACTCGAACGCGAGGGCGCGCGGTACCTCGACGCCGTCGAAGTAGCCCTTGTTCACCGCGAACAGCGTCACGGCCTGCTCGGCGACGGACAGCGGCGAGTACTGCGGCTGCTTCATCAGCTCCGTGACCAGCTTGCCGCGCTCGAGCTGCTTCAGGGTCGCCTGGTCGAGGTCGGAAGCGAACTGCGCGAACGCCGCGAGTTCGCGGTACTGCGCGAGGGCGAGACGGACGCCGCCGCCGAGCTTCTTGATGACCTTGGTCTGCGCCGCGCCGCCGACGCGCGACACCGAGATGCCGGCGTTGATGGCCGGACGGACGCCGGCGTTGAACAGGTCGGTCTCGAGGAAGATCTGGCCGTCGGTGATCGAGATCACGTTGGTCGGGACGAACGCGGACACGTCGCCGGCCTGCGTCTCGATGATCGGCAACGCGGTCAGCGAGCCGGTCTTGCCCTTCACGGCGCCCTTGGTGAATTTCTCGACGTACTCTTCGTTCACGCGCGCAGCGCGCTCGAGCAGGCGGCTGTGCAGGTAGAACACGTCGCCGGGATAGGCCTCGCGACCCGGCGGACGGCGCAGCAGCAGCGACACCTGGCGGTAGGCCCACGCCTGCTTGGTCAAGTCGTCGTAGATGATCAGGGCGTCCTGGCCGCGGTCGCGGAAGTACTCGCCCATCGTGCAGCCCGAATATGGCGCGATGTACTGCATCGCGGCGGACTCGGAGGCCGTGGCGGCGACGACGATCGTGTACGCCATCGCGCCGGTTTCTTCGAGCTTGCGCACGACGTTCGCGACCGTCGAGGCCTTCTGGCCGATCGCGACGTAGATGCAGAGAAGGTCCTTGCCCTTCTGGTTGATGATCGTGTCGACCGCAACGGCGGTCTTGCCGGTCTGGCGGTCGCCGATGATCAGTTCGCGCTGGCCGCGGCCGATCGGCACCATTGCGTCGATCGCCTTGAGGCCGGTCTGCACCGGCTGGCTCACGGATTTGCGCGCGATGACGCCCGGCGCCACCTTTTCGATGACGTCGAATTCCTTCGCGTCGACCGGGCCCTTGCCGTCGATCGGCTGGCCGAGCGAGTTGACGACGCGTCCGATCAGCGCGGTGCCGACCGGCACCTCGAGGATGCGGCCGGTGCACTTGACCGTGTCGCCTTCGGTGATGTGCTCGTACTCGCCGAGAATCACCGCGCCGACCGAGTCGCGCTCGAGGTTGAGCGCGAGGCCGTAGGTGTTCTTCGGGAACTCCAGCATTTCGCCCTGCATCGCGTCCTGCAGGCCGTGGATGCGGACGATGCCGTCCGTGACCGTCACCACGGTACCGACACTGCGCGCCTCGGTCGCCGCGGTGAAGTTCTGGATGCGAGCCTTGATCAGTTCGCTGATCTCTGAAGCCTTGATGGACATGTTGCCAATCCTCTGCACGCCTGCCGCAATACGCGGCGTGGGCCGTTGATTCGTTTTCGGTCGTCAGCCAGTCAGTTCGGTCCCGAGACGCTCGAGCTTGTTCGCGAGCGAGCCGTCGATGAGCAGGTCGCCCGAGCGCACGACCGCGCCGCCGACCAGGGCCGGGTCGACAGTGCAATGCAACCGCACGTCGCGGCGCAGTCGCGTGCGCAGCGCGCCGGCGAGCCGCTGCTGCTGGGCGGCGTCGAGGGGAACCGCGGAGACGATTTCGACGTCCGCCACGTTCTGGTCCTCGGACTTCAGCACTTCGAAGTGGGCAGCGATCTCCGGCAGGTATCCGACGCGATCGTTCTCCGCCAGCAGGTCGAGCAGCGCGCGGCCATGCGCGTCGAGCCGGTCGCCGCAGAGGCCGACGATCAGCTCCAGCAACTGCTCGTCGCTGACGCTCGGGCTGCTCGCGAGCTTCTCGTACTCGTCGCTGCCCACGATCGTTGCGGCGGTCTGCAACCAGACCGACCATTTGTCGAGCGCAGCCGCCTCCCGCGCATAGGCGAAGGCCGCCTTGGCGTAGGGTCGGGCTACCGTGGCTCTCTCGGCCATGCTGTCACTCCTCCCGGGCGGCCGCGGCCGTCAGGCCTTGGCGCCTTCGATCTCTCGGGCGAGCTGTTCGATCAGGTCGGCGTGCGCCTTCGGATCGATCTCGCGCTGCAGCAGCTTCGAGGCCCCGGCCACGGCCAGCGTGGCGACGTCCTTGCGGAGCGCGTCGCGGGCGCGGGCTTGCTCGAGGTTGATCTCCTGCTTCGCGTCGCCGACCAGCCGCTGGCCTTCCGCGATGGCGGTGCTGCGGGCCTCGTCGACGATTTCGCCGGAGCGCTTGCTCGCCTGGTCGATGATCTTCACGGCCTTTTCACGGGCCTCGTTTACGATCGTCTGGGCAGCCCCGTGCGCATTCGACAGCTCGTTCTGGCCGCGCTCGGCGGCAGCGAGGCCTTCGGCGATCTTCTTCTGGCGATCAGCGACAGCCTTGGTGATCGGCGGCCAGATGAACTTCCAGGAGAACCAGTACAGGATCGCGAAGACGAGCGCCTGGCCGATGAGGGTCGCATTGATTTCCATGGCGACGACCTCGCGTCAGGAGCCGGTTAGCCGAAGCGGGCGAGCAGCGGGTTCGCGAACGCGAAGAACATCGCGAGCGCCACGCCGATCAGGAACGCCGCGTCGATGAGGCCGGCGAGCAGGAACATGCGGCCCTGCAGCGTCGGGATCAGTTCCGGCTGGCGGGCGGCCGCCTCGAGGAACTTCGAGCCCATGATGCCGATGCCGATGCACGCGCCGATGGCGCCGAGGCCGATGATCAGGCCGAGTGCGATCGCGGTGTAGCTCTGGACCTGTGCGATGAGCGCGAGGTTTTCCATCTCAATCTCCTGGCGGAAGTGCGGTTGCGTAAACGAAATCGGGGCTAGTGATGCTCGGTCGCCATCGCGCTGTACACGACGGTGAGCACCATGAATATGTAGGCTTGCAGCGTGATGATCAGGATGTGGAAGATCGCCCAGCCCGCGCCCATGAGCAGCTGGCCGACGAACCCACCGGTGCTGCCGGGCGTCCAGTGGAACAGGCCGGCGCCGAGCAGCGCGATCAGCATGAACACCAGCTCGCCCGCGTACATGTTGCCGAAGAGTCGCATCGCGAGCGAAACCGGCTTCGAGAGCAGCTCGACCAGGTTCAGCAGGAAGTTCGGGATCCACAGCAGCGGGTGGGCGCCGAACGGGGCGGTGAACAGTTCGTGGACGTAGCCGCCCGCGCCCTTCGCCTTGAAGCTGTAGAACAGGATCACGCAGAGCACGGTGAGCGACATCGCGAACGTCGTGTTCACGTCCGCCGTCGGCACGGCGCGCCAGTGCGTGAGGCCGAACCAGCCCGCGATCTTGCCCGGCAGGTCGAGCGGCAGCAGGTCCATCGCGTTCATCAGGAACACCCACACGAAGATCGTGAGGGCGAGCGGCGCGAGGAAGCTGCGGTCGAGGTGGAAGACTTCCTTGACCGTGGTGTCGATGAACTCGACGATCATCTCGACGAAAGCCTGCCATTTGCCCGGGACGCCCGCAGTGGCCTTCCGGGACGCGGACCAGAACAACCCGATGGTGACGAGTCCGAGCAGCACGGACATGAATATGGTGTCGACATGCCAGGACCAAAAGCCCTTGCCGACCGTCAGGTGAGTGAGGTGGTGGGTGATGTATTCGGTGCTGTTCGCGGGACCTTCGGCGGCCATGATCAGTTACCCACTCCGACCCATCTCGTGATTCTTCGTCGCCTGCCCGCTCGCGCGGACAGCCCCAAACCAGTATCCCGCGAAGGTCGCCACGTACGCCGCGAGCAGCGGCACCGCGTCGACCTTCCGCGACCGGAACGCCATCACCATCACGGCGACGGTGAACCCGACCTTCACCAGCCACCCGGAGAAGAACCCCAGCGTGACCCGCGTCAGGCTTGCGCCTTCGCCCGGCCGCAGCATCGCGAACGCCATCAGCGACGTCGCAGCGACTCCGATGCCCGCGCCGAGCAGTGCCGACGCGCCGGCGTGTCCACCGCGGACGAGGAAGCAGGCGATCGCCACGATCGCCCCGAGCAGCGCCTGACTTGCGACCACGCCGAGCGCCTGACGCCGGGCGGTCCTTAGGTCGAGCTTGCTCACGGCCTCACTCACAAACCATCCGGGCAACAAAAAAGCCACATTCAGCCGGGTGTCCCGGCCACGGGTGGCCTCCGGAAAGCCGCGGAATTATAGCCGCTTTTTTTGCACTGCTTCAATCGCGCACGGGGTGTTCGGCAGTGCCCGTTTCAACATTTGTCCGGACAGTCGGCCGCAGGCGCACGACGCCGAAACGGCTGCGGCTTTCAGCAGGCCGGATTCCGCGAACCGGCGGCCTGTTCATCGTCGCGATCTAGTCAGTTTTTATGACTAATCGACACCAGAACGCCTGTGTCACGGTGGAATAGTCAGGCCGGGTTGCCAATCAATCGAGCTCGACCGATCGTCCGCGCTGCACTCGAACAACAAGTCGTCAATGCCGGAAAACGCTTACTGGATGTGGGCGAGGATGCCGTCGAGTTCGTCGAGACTGTTGTAGTTGATGACGAGCTTGCCGCGGCCGCCACCGGCGTGCTGCAGCAGCACTTTCGCGCCGAGCTTGTCGGCGAGGTCCTGCTCGAGCCGCGTGATGTTCGGGTCGCGGCGCTCGGACTCCCGCTCCTTCGGCGGCTCGCTGCCGTGCGCCAGCATGCGCTTCACCAGCGCCTCGGTCTCGCGCACCGACAGGCCCTTCCTGGCCACCAGCGCGCCAACCTCCACCTGCTGCCGCACCGTCGCCAGGCCCAGCAACGCGCGCGCGTGCCCCATCTCGATCTGCCGCTGCTCGACGAGCTGTTTCACGTCGTCGGGCAATTCCAGCAATCGCAACAGGTTGCTGACCGCGGCACGCGAGCGGCCGACCGCGTCCGCCGCCTGCTGGTGCGTCATCTCGAATTCGCGGATCAGGCGGTCGAGCGCCCGTGCTTCCTCCAGCGGATTCAGGTTCTCGCGCTGGATGTTCTCGATCAGCGACATCGCGACGGCCGCTTCGTCCGGCGACGCGCCGAACCACCGCCGGGATGTCGTGCAGGCCGGCCATCTGCGCAGCCCGCCAGCGGCGCTCGCCTGCGATGATCTCGTAGCGCAGCGGCTCGCCCGCACGCTGCGCCATCAGGGGCCGCACGACGATCGGCTGCACCACGCCCTGCGCACGGATCGAATCCGCCAGCTCCTGCAGGCTCTCGGGCCGCATGTCGAGGCGCGGCTGGTAGCGCCCGCGCTGCAGCAGGTCGACCGGGATCCGGGCCAGCTCCTCGTCGAGCGGAGCACGGGCGGGCACCGCGGATTCGTCGACTCCGGCCGCGGGATCGCCGGGAACGGTCCTGGTCGTGCCGAGCAGGGCCTCGAGGCCTCGGCCCAGCGAAGGTCGCTTGGTTGCCATAGTGCGGTAAGTTTAGCGTCAGGAAGGGCCAGGGATCGGAGAGTGATGCAATCGGGGGGCTCAATGGGAGTGTTTCGGATGTCGCTGCTGGCCCTGCTCGCCGGCCTGTCGCTCCCCGCCCGCTCAGACGTGCATCCGCCCTCGGACCCGCGTGCCACTGTCGAGTTCTCGGCCGGCGTGTTCGGTATCTTCGATGACTCGCAGGAGCCGCTGCGCTTCGGCCTCGAGTACCTCGGGCGGCCGTTCAGCCCCTGGTCGCTGACACCCGGTATCGGCATCACGCTGGCAGAAGGCGGCGCGAGCTTCGTCTACGGGGACCTGCGCAAGGACTGGTGGCTGGGGCCGAACTGGTTCGTCTCGGCGTTCTTCGGCATGGGGCTCTTTCACGACGGCGGCGGCCTGCACCTCGGCAACGAAGTCGAGTTCCGCTCGGGCCTCGGGGTCACACGAGTGATCGGCAATCGGCTGCGCATCGGCTTCGCGGGCTATCACCTCTCGAACGGTGGGCTCAGCGACCACAACCCCGGGACCGAAGTCGGGGTGCTGCTGTTCACCTTTCCGATCGGCAGGTCGCCGGCGATGACCGGCGGCTGATCACTCGGCCGGTTGCACATCCTCGTCGACCTCGACCTGGGCCGTGCCGAGCAGCGCCTCTTCCTCGCGCCGGATCATCTCTCCGGCGAGCGCAAGGTACGCCAGCGCCCCGCGCGAATCCTTGTCGTGATACAGCGCCGCCTTGCCGAAGCTCGGCGCCTCGGCCAGCCGGACGTTGCGCGGAATCACGGTGCGGAACACCTTGTCGGGGAAATGCAGCAGCAGCTGTCCCGAGACCTCGTTCGAGAGGTTGTTGCGCGGATCGAACATGGTCCGCAGGATCCCTTCGAGTTCGAGGTCCGGATTCACGCTGCCCTTGATCTGCTCGATCGTCCCCATCAGCGCGGACAGCCCCTCGAGCGCGTAGTACTCGCACTGCATCGGCACGAGCACGCTGTCGGCGGCGACCAGCGCGTTCAGCGTCAGCAGGTTCAGCGCGGGCGGGCAGTCGATGATGATGACGTCGTAGAGATTGCGCACCGGCTTCAATGCGTTGCGCAGCCGCACCTCGCGCCCGATCTTGCTCATCAGCTGGACTTCGGCGGCGACCAGGTCCTGGTTGCCCGGCAACACGGTGAAGCGGCCGGGATCGACCGGCAGCAGGGCGGCCGCGAGTTCGCATTCGCCGAGCAGCACGTTCGTCATCGAGTACTGCAGACTGCCCTTGTCCACGCCGCAGCCCATCGTGGCGTTGCCCTGCGGGTCGCAGTCGATCAGCAGCACCTTGCGTTGCGTCGCCGCGAGCGAGGCGGCGAGGTTCACGGCGGTGGTGGTCTTGCCGACGCCGCCCTTCTGGTTCGCAACTGCGATGACGCGTTTCATGAGCCGTCAAGCATACCTGCACTTTCACCTCTCCCGCTTGCGGGACAGGCTGCGCAGATCGCGGGTGACGGCTCCTCACCTCTCCCGCTTGCGGGAGAGGTCGGCCGCAGGCCGGGTGAGGGGTATCAACTGATCTTGTCGTGCGAGCGGACCAGCTCGACCAGGTGCCGCTCCTCGTCCAGTCCCGGGACCTGCAGCTTGTGCACCGCGGCGACCTTCCAGCCGTTGAGCTTGCGGGCCAGCTCTTCCTCGGGGTAACGGCCCTTCATCGCGAAGAACCGGCCGCCGCCCGCAACCAGGCCGCCCGCGAACTTTACGAGGTCCGCGACCGGGCCGACTGCACGGGCCAGCACGGTATCGAAGCGCTCGGCCGGCTTGTACGTCTCGGCACGCGACTGCACGACCTCGACGTTGGTCAGCCCGAGCGTATCGCGCGCTTCCTCCAGGAACCGGCACTTCTTGCCCACCGACTCGATCAGCGCGAAGTGCCTCTCGGGCGCGACGATCGCGAGCGGGATGCCCGGAAAACCCGCGCCGCTGCCGACGTCGGCGATGCGAGCACCTTGCAGCCAGCGCAGCATCGTCAGGCTGTCGAGGATGTGCTTGGTGATCTGCGCCGGTCGCTCACGGATGGCCGTCAGGTTGATCCGCGTGTTCCAGTCGTCGAGCAGATCGAGGTGGGCGATGAGCTTGGCGACCTGGTCGTCGGTCAGTTCGATGCCGAGTTCGCGGGCGCCGTCGACGAGGGTGGTCATCCGCCGAGGATACAGGAGCCCTCACCCGGCCTTGCGGCCGACCTCTCCCGCAAAGCGGGCGAGGTAGAGAACCCTCACCCGGCCTTGCGGCCGACCTCTCCCGCAAGCGGGAGAGGTGACGGGCTAGAACGCGTCGCCGGGGACGCGGACCCAGCCTTCCATCAGCACGCGCGCGCTGCGACTCATGATCGCCTTGGTGACGGTCCATTCACCGCCGTTCCGGCACGCCTCCGCGCCGACTCGCAGGGTGCCCGAGGGGTGCCCGAATCGCACCGCAGTCCGCGAGCCACCGCCGGCTGCCAGATTCACCAGTGTGCCTGGAATCGCCGCGGCGGCGCCGATGGCCACGGCCGCCGTGCCCATCATCGCGTGATGCAGCTTGCCCATCGACAGCGCGCGCACCAGCAGGTCGACGTCGCCGGCCGCCACGCGCTTGCCGCTGGATGCCACGTAGTCGGCCGGGCGCGCCACGAACGCGACCTTGGGCGTGTGCTGGCGCTTCGCCGCCTCGTCGAGCTGTCGGATCAGCCCCATGCGCAGCGCGCCGTGCGCGCGGATCGTCTCGAACATCGCGAGCGCCTTCGCATCGCCATTGATCGCGTCCTGAAGTTCCGTACCGGTGTAACCGATCGCGTCGGCATTCACGAATATCGTCGGAATGCCCGCGTTGATCATCGTCGCCTTGCAGCGTGCCGACGCCCGGCACCACGAGATCGTCGACGAGATGGCCGGTCGGGAACATCGAGCCGCCCGCACCTTCTTCCTCGGCCGCCGGGTCCATGAATTCGAGCTGCACTTCCGCGGCGGGAAACGTCACGCCGTCGAGTTCGAAATCGCCCGTCTCCTGCACCGCGCCGTTCGCAATCGGCACGCGCGCCACGATGGTCTTCGCGATGTTCGCCTGCCAGATGCGCACCACCGCCGTGCCGTCCTGCGGCACGCGCCCCGCGTCGACCAGCCGGTTCGCGATCGCGAACGGCCCAACGGCCGCGGACAGGTTGCCGCAGTTGCCGCTCCAGTCGACGAAAGACTTGTCGATGGAAACCTGGCCGAACAGGTAGTCGACGTCGTGATCGGGACGGCTGCTCGGCGACAGGATCACCGTCTTGCTGGTGCTGGACGTCGCGCCGCCCATGCCGTCGATCTGCTTGCCGTACGGATCGGGGCTGCCGATCACGCGCAGCAGCAGGGCATCGCGGGCCGCACCCGGCACCTGCGCACGTGCCGGCAGGTCCTGCAGGCGGAAGAACACGCCTTTGCTCGTGCCGCCGCGCATGTAGGTCGCGGGAATCCTGATCTGCGGTGCGTGCGTCATGAATAGTCGGAACCCTCACCCTGCCCCTCTCCCGCAAGCGGGAGAGGGAACCGTAATGCTCACGCCGCGTGCGTCGATTCGAGGAAGTCCTGCGCGAACCGTTGCAGGACGCCGCCGGCCTCGTAGATCGACAGTTCTTCCGCGGTGTCGAGGCGGCAGGTCACCGGCACGTCGAGGCGTTCGCCGCTGCGGCGATGGATCACGAGCGTGAGCTCCGCGCGCGGCTTGCGCTCGCCGGTCACGTCGAAGGTCTCGGTGCCGTCGATCTTCAGCGTCACCCGCGTCACGCCCGGCTTGAACTCGAGCGGCAGCACGCCCATGCCGATCAGGTTGGTGCGATGGATGCGCTCGAAACCTTCGGCAACGATTGCCTCCACGCCCGCCAGGCGCACGCCCTTCGCGGCCCAGTCGCGCGACGAGCCCTGTCCGTAGTCGGCGCCGGCAACGATGATCAGCGGCTGCTTGCGCGCCATGTACGTCTCGATCGCCTCCCACATGCGGACGACCTTGCCGTCCGGCTCGATGCGCGCCAGCGACCCTTTCTTGACCGCGCCATCGACCACCGCCATCTCGTTTACGAGCGTGGGGTTGGCGAACGTGGCGCGTTGCGCGGTGAGGTGATCGCCGCGGTGCGTCGCGTAGCTGTTGAAGTCCTCTTCCGGCAGGCCCATCTTCGCGAGGTATTCACCCGCCGCGCTGTTCAGCAGGATCGCGTTCGATGGCGACAGGTGATCGGTCGTGATGTTGTCGGGCAGCACCGCGAGCGGACGCATCCCGCGCAACGTGCGTTCGCCGGCGAGCGCGCCCTCCCAGTAGGGCGGGCGGCGGATGTAGGTGCTCTGCGGACGCCAGTCGTAGAGCGGTCGCACAGGTGCGCCGGTGGCGCGCGCCTTGAACATCGGCTCGTAGACCTTGCGGAACTGTTCCGGCTTGACGCTCGAGGCGACGACCGCGTCGATCTCGGCGTCGCTCGGCCAGATGTCCGCGAGGCGGACGGCCTGGCCGCTCGCGTCGGTCCCGAGCACGTCCTTCTCGATGTCGAAGCGGATCGTGCCGGCGATGGCATAGGCTACGACCAGCGGCGGCGAGGCCAGGAACGCCTGCTTGGCGTACGGGTGGATCCGCCCGTCGAAGTTGCGATTGCCGGACAGCACCGCGGTCGCATACAGGTCGCGATCGATGATCTCCTTCTGGATCTTTGGGTCGAGCGCGCCGGACATGCCGTTGCACGTGGTGCAGGCGAACCCGACGATGCCGAAGCCGAGCTTCTCGAGTTCCGGCAGCAGCTTCGCTTCTTCCAGGTACAACTGCACGGCCTTCGAGCCGGGCGCCAACGACGATTTCACCCAGGGCTTGCGTGTCAGTCCTCGTGCGTTGGCATTGCGGGCGATCAGGCCCGCCGCGATCACGTTGCGCGGATTGCTGGTGTTGGTGCAGCTGGTGATCGCCGCGATGATCACCGCGCCGTCCGGCATCTGTCCCGGCACCTCTTCCCACCTGGCGGCGATGCCGCGCGTGGCGAGGTCGGACGTGGGCAGCCGCTTGTGCGGGTTCGACGGCCCCGCCATGTTGCGGACCACGGTCGACAGGTCGAATTTCAGCACGCGCTCGTATTCTGCGGTCTTGAGCGCATCCGCCCACAGGCCGGCTTGCTTCGCGTAGGTCTCGACCAGCCGAACCTGCGCGTCCTCGCGTCCTGTCAGCCGCAGGTAGTCGATCGTGTTGCCGTCGATGAAGAACATCGCGGCGGTCGCGCCGTACTCGGGTGCCATGTTGGAGATGGTCGCGCGGTCGCCGAGCGTGAGCGCGGCGGCGCCCGCGCCGTGGAACTCGAGGTACGCGCCGACGACCTTCTCCTTGCGCAGGAATTCGGTCAGCGCGAGCACGACGTCCGTCGCGGTAATGCCGGGTTGCGGCTTGCCCGGACAGCTCCACGCCGACGATGTCCGGCAGGCGCATCCACGAAGCGCGGCCGAGCATCACGTTCTCGGCCTCGAGCCCGCCGACGCCGATTGCGATCACGCCGAGCGCGTCGACGTGCGGCGTGTGGCTGTCGGTGCCGACCAGCGTGTCGGGGAAAGCGACGCCGTCCTTCGCGTGGATGACCGGCGACATCCGCTCCAGGTTGATCTGGTGCATGATGCCGTTGCCGGGCGGAATCACTTCGACGTTCTCGAACGCCCGGCGTGTCCAGTCGATGAAGTGGAAGCGGTCCTCGTTGCGCCGGTCTTCCACCGCGCGGTTCTTCGCGAACGCGTCCTTCTCGAAGCCGCCGTGTTCCACCGCGAGCGAATGATCCACGATCAACTGCACCGGCACGACGGGATTCACCTTGGCCGGATCGCCGCCCATGTTCGCGATCGCATCGCGCAGCCCGGCAAGATCGACGAGCGCCGTCTGGCCGAGGATGTCGTGGCACACGACGCGCGCCGGGAACCAGGGAAAGTCGAGGTCGCGACGGCGCTGGATCAGCTGCGTCAACGACGCCGTGAGCGTGGCGGGATCGCAGCGGCGAACGAGATTCTCCGCGAGCACTCGCGAGGTGTACGGCAGCTTGTCGTACGCGCCACGCTCGATCGCGTCGACCGCGGCACGCGCGTCGAAATAGTCGAGTGCCGTTCCAGGCAGGCGCTTGCGGTGGGCGGTGTTCATGGGCCTCAGGCGCGCTTGCCGATCGGCACGAACGTCTGGTCTTCGGGACCGGTGTAGTTCGCGCTCGGGCGGATGATCTTGCCGTCGATGCGCTGTTCGATGACGTGCGCCGCCCAGCCGGTGGTGCGTGCGATGACGAACAGCGGCGTGAACATCGCGGTCGGGACGCCCATCATGTGGTACGAGACGGCGCTGAACCAGTCGAGGTTCGGGAACATCTTCTTGGCGTCCCACATCACGGTCTCGAGGCGCTCGGCGATGTCGAACATCTTCATGTCGCCCGCTTCGCGCGACAGGTTGCGCGCCACTTCCTTGATCACCTTGTTGCGCGGATCGCCGATCGTGTAGACCGGGTGGCCGAAGCCGATGATCACTTCCTTGGCCTCGACGCGCTTGCGGATGTCGGCCTCCGCCTCGTCCGGGTTCCCGTAGCGTTTCTGCACTTCGAACGCCACTTCGTTGGCGCCGCCGTGCTTCGGGCCGCGCAGCGCGCCGATCGCGCCGGTGATGCAGGAATAGATGTCCGAGCCCGTGCCCGCGATCACGCGCGCCGGTGAACGTGGACGCGTTGAACTCGTGCTCGGCGTAGAGGATCAGCGAGACGTGCATCGCCTTGACCCAGGACGCCGGAGGCTGCCGCCGGTGCAGCAGGTGCAGGAAGTGCCCGCCGATCGTGTCGTCCTCGGTCTCGACGGGGATGTGCACGCCGGAGTGGCTGTAGTGGTACCAGTACACCAGCATCGAGCCGAGGCTCGCAATCAGCCGATCGGCGATGTCGCGTGCGCCTGCCACGCTGTGGTCGTCCTTCTCCGGCAGCGTGCATCCGAGCACCGAGGTACCGGTGCGCAGCACGTCCATCGGGTGACTAGCCGCGGGCAGCGCCTCGAGCGCGGCGCGCACCGGCCCCGGCAGCCCGCGCAGCCGACGCAGCTTCGCCTTGTAGCCGTCGAGTTCCGCCTGGTTCGGCAGCTTGCCGTGGATCAGCAGGTGCGCCACTTCCTCGAATTCGCACTGGTCGGCGATGTCGAGGATGTCGTAACCGCGGTAGCTGAGGTCGTTGCCGCTGCGGCCCACGGTGCAGAGCGCCGTGTTGCCGGCAGGGACGCCCGAGAGGGCGACGGACTTCTTCGGCTTGAAGCCGGGGGCGGGGGTCGTCTCGCTCATGGTTCGCTACTCGTCCTCGTGGTATCTCGTGGCCGGCCGCTATTTCTCGACCGCATCCCGGCTGAACAGTTCGTCGAGCTTGCGCTCGTAGTCGTGGTAGCCGAGCACGTCGTAGAGCTCGGTGCGCGTCTGCATGCGGCCGATCACGCTCTTCTGCGTGCCCTCCGCGCGGATCGCGCCGTAGACGCCTTCGGCAGCCTTCGACATCGCGCGGAACGCCGACAGCGGATACAGCACCAGCTGCACGCCGGCGCTCGCCAGTTCCGCGACGGTGTAAAGCGGCGTCTTGCCGAATTCCGTGATGTTGGCGAGCACCGGCACCTTCACTTTCGCGGTGAATTCGCGGTACTCGTCGAGCGTGGTGAGCGCCTCGGCGAAGATCATGTCCGCGCCGGCTTCGACGTAACGCGACGCGCGGTCGATCGCCGCCTGCTGGCCCTCGACGGCGTGCGCGTCGGTGCGCGCCATGATCACGAACTGCGCGTCGGTGCGGCCGTCCACGGCGGCCTTGATGCGATCGACCATTTCGTCGGTGGACACCAGCGCCTTGCCCGGCCGGTGGCCGCAGCGCTTGGCGGCAACCTGGTCTTCGAGGTGGCAGGCCGCGGCGCCGGAACGAATCAGGTCGGCGATGGTGCGCGAGATGTTGAAGGCGGCGCCCCAACCGGTGTCGGCGTCGACGAGCAGCGGCAGGTCGCTGGCCGAGGTGATGCGACGCACGTCCTCGCAGACGTCGTTCAGGCTGGTGATGCCGAGGTCCGGCAGGCCGAACGAAGCGTTCGCGACGCCCGCGCCGGAGAGGTAGATGGCCCGGAACCCGGCGCGCTCGGCGAGCAGCGCCGAAAACGCATTGACGGTCCCGACGACTTGCAGGGGGCGCTCGTGGGCGAGAGCGGCTCGGAAGCGGGCGCCTGCGGAGGCGGTCGTCGTCATGTCATGGCCCTTTTTGGCAGTGCAGTAAGCTTCCGGAATGTTAGCCTCATTTCGCGCCGTCGACACCTGCTCGGACGGCGCGCTCCGGGTCTCTGGCCGTGTCTCGTTGGGCACCGCTGGAACGTCGCAAAGTCTGCGGCGACGAGCACTCCGGCCGTGCCGGTATGGCATCCGGGGACCGTCACGAGGCATGGACGCCGAGTGCGAGCCTACAGGGACGTACTTGCGGCGTGTCCCCGGATGCCATACCGGCACGGCCGAGGCTTGCTCGTCGCGCTGCACTTGCTGCGACTTCGCCGGCGTACCCGAGGGGGCACGGCCCGCGACGGCCTGCATCACACGCGCCTACAGCGCCGAGCTGATCACGCCCGACTTCTGCAGCGCCTCGACGACCTGCGCGGCGGCCTGCTCCGGCGTAGCCTGCGTCGTGTCGAGGTAGATCTCCGGATGCTCGGGCGGCTCGTACGGCGAGTCGATGCCGGTGAAGTTCTTCAGCTCGCCGCGCCGCGCCTTCTTGTAGAGCCCCTTGACGTCGCGCTGCTCGGCCACGGCCAGCGGCGTATCGACGTGCACCTCGAAGAACTCACCCGCCTCGACGAGCGAGCGAGCCATCCGCCGTTCCGCGCGGAACGGCGAGATGAACGACACCAGCACGATCAGGCCCGCGTCGACCATCAGCCTCGACACCTCGCCGACCCGGCGGATGTTCTCGACGCGATCGGCGTCGGTGAAGCCGAGGTCGCGATTGAGGCCGTGGCGCACGTTGTCGCCGTCGAGCAGGTAGGTGTGCTTGCCGAGCGCCAGCAACTGCTTCTCGACCAGGTTCGCGATCGTCGACTTGCCGGCGCCCGAGAGGCCGGTGAACCACAGCACCGCGGCCTTCTGGTGCTTGGCCTCGGCGCGCGAGCGCTTGTTCACGTCGAGCGCCTGCCAGTGGATGTTCTGCGAGCGGCGCAGCGCGAAGTGGATCAGGCCGGCGCCGACCGTGGCATTGGTCAGGCGGTCGATCAGGATGAACGAGCCCGTCTCGCGGTTCTCGGCATACGGGTCGAACGCGATCGCCTGGTCGAGCGAGAGGTTGCAGATGCCGATCTCGTTGAGCTCGAGCTTCTTCGCCGCCAGGTGCTCCAGGGTGTTGACGTTCACCTTGTACTTCGGCTCGGTGATGGTCGCCGTGGCCTGCTTGGTGCCGATCTTCAGCCACAGCGGGCGGCCCGGCAGCATCGGCTCGGCCGACATCCAGATGATGGTCGCCTCGAATTGATCGGCAACCCCCGGCAGCGCCTCCGGCTTGGCGATGATGTCGCCGCGGCTGATGTCGACCTCGTCGGCGAGCGTCAGCGTGATCGCCTGGCCGGCGACCGCGTGGTCGAGGTCGCCGTCCATCGTGACGATGCGGGTGACCTTGCTTTCGCGCCCGGAGGGCAGCACGCGGACCTTCTCGCCCTTGCGGACCGAGCCGCTCGCAATCGTGCCCGCGAAGCCGCGGAAGTCGAGGTTCGGGCGATTCACCCACTGCACCGGCAGGCGGAACGGCTGGCGCTGCGTCGAATCCTCGATGTCCACCGTCTCGAGGTATGCCATCAGGATCGGGCCGTGGTACCACGGCGTGTGATCGCTCGGCGTGGCGATGTTGTCGCCCTTCAAGCCCGAGATCGGGATGGCGACGATGTCCGTGAGCCCGATGCGCTCGGCAAACACGGTGTACTCGGCGACGATGCGCTCGAAGACTTCCTTCGAGTAATCGACGAGGTCCATCTTGTTGATCGCGAGCACGACCTTGCGGATGCCGAGCAGCGACACGAGGTAGCTGTGGCGGCGCGTCTGCACCAGCACGCCCTTGCGCGCGTCGATCAGGATCACGGCAAGGTCGGCCGTCGACGCGCCCGTCACCATGTTGCGCGTGTACTGCTCGTGCCCCGGCGTGTCCGCGACGATGAACTTGCGCTTGTCGGTCGAGAAGTAGCGGTAGGCCACGTCGATGGTGATGCCCTGCTCGCGTTCGGCAGCGAGGCCGTCCACCAGCAGCGCGAAGTCGATGTCGCCGCCCTGCGTGCCGACCTTCTTCGAGTCCGCCTCGAGCGCGGCCAGCTGGTCCTCGAAGATCATCTTCGAGTCGTACAGCAGCCGTCCGATCAGGGTCGACTTGCCGTCGTCGACGCTGCCGCACGTGATGAAGCGCAGCAGGCTCTTGTGTTCGTGCTGGTGCAGATACGCCTCGATGTCGCTGGCGATCAGGTCGCTGACGTGTGCCATCAGAAGTACCCCTCCTGCTTCTTCTTCTCCATCGACGCCGACTGGTCGTGGTCGATGACGCGGCCCTGCCGTTCCGAGGTCGTCGTGAGCAGCATCTCCTGGATGATGGCCGTGAGCGTGTCCGCATTGCTCTCGATGGCGCCGGTAAGCGGGTAGCAGCCGAGCGTGCGGAAGCGCACTTTCTTCAGCATCGGCTTCTCGCCCGGATGCAACGGCATGCGCTCGTCGTCGACCATGATCAGGGCGCCGTCACGCTCGACCACCGGCCGCTCCGCCGCGAAGTACAGCGGCACGATCGGGATGTCGTTCAGGTAGATGTACTGCCAGATGTCGAGCTCCGTCCAGTTCGACATCGGGAACACGCGGATGCTCTCGCCCTTGTGCTTGCGCGCGTTGTACAGGCTCCACAGCTCGGGGCGCTGGCTCTTCGGGTCCCAGCGGTGCTGGCTGCTGCGGAACGAGAAGATGCGCTCCTTGGCGCGGCTCTTCTCCTCGTCCCGGCGCGCCCCGCCAAAGGCCGCATCGAAGCCGTGAAGATCGAGCGCCTGCTTCAGCGCCTGCGTCTTCATGATGTCGGTGTGGATCGCCGAGCCGTGCGTGAACGGATTGATGTCCTGCGCGATGCCGTCGGGGTTCGTGTACGTCAGCAGCTCGAGGCCGTACTTCTTCGTGATCTGGTCCCGCAGCTCGTACATCGCGCGGAACTTCCAGCGTGTGTCCACGTGCAGCAGCGGAAACGGCGGCGGCGCCGGGTAGAACGCCTTCAACGCGACGTGCAGCATCGCGGCGCTGTCCTTGCCGATGGAGTACAGCATCACCGGCTTCTCGCACTCGGCCACCACCTCGCGCATGATCTGGATGCTCTCGGCCTCCAGCCGCTGCAGGTGCGTGAGCCGCTCAGAGGCCACGAGATTCTTTTCGGGTCTTGGCACGTTGGAACGGTCCCGGTTCAGGCGATCTTCACCAGCGTGCGGCCGGTGACGTTGCTCGTCATGTAGTCGTCGAACTGCGCGGGCAGTTCGTCGAGGCTGACGGTCTTGCCGCAGATGCGGTCGAGCTTCGCCGGACGCAGGTCCGTGGCGATGCGGTTCCACACGGCGAGCCGCACGTCGCGCGGCGTGGCCACGGAGTTGATGCCGAGCAGGTTCACGCCGCGCAGGATGAACGGCATCACCGTCGTGTGCAGCTCGTGGCTGGCCGCCAGCCCGACGCTGGCGATGTTGCCCCAGAAGTCCACCGTGCGCGTCAGCCACGTGAGGTGGTCGCCGCCGAGGTTGTCGATCGCGCCGGCCCACTGCACGGCTTCGAGCGGCTTGGTGCCGAGGTTCACGTCCTGGCGGCGCAGGATCTTCGCCGCGCCGATTTCGCGCAGGTATTCGTCGGCATTCGCCTTGCCGCTCAGCGCGACCACTTCGTAGCCACGGCCGGCAAGCATGTTGATCGCGAGGCTGCCGACGCCGCCGGTCGCTCCGTTCACCAGCACCGGGCCGTTCGACGGCTTCTGCCCGTTCTGCTCCATGCGATGCACGGCGAGCGCGGCCGTGAAGCCGGCCGTGCCGATCTTCATCGAGTCGGCGAGCGACAATCCGCTCGGCAGCGGTATCACCCAGTCGCCCTGCAGCCGCGAGTATTCCGAGTAGCCGCCGTCCTGCGTCTCGCTGAGACCGCACCCCGTCACCAGCACCTGCTGGCCCGGCGCGTAGCGCGCGTCGCCCGAGCTGACCACTTCGCCGGCGAGATCGATGCCGCCCGCGAGCGGGTACTTGCGCAGGATCGGCGACTTGCCGGTCGCGGCAAGCGCGTCCTTGAAGTTGATCGTCGAATAGCGAACCCGCACGACCACGTCGCCGGGCGTGAGGTCGTCGAGCGAGACCTGGTCGAAGCGTCCCGCGATGCGGCCGTCGTTGCGGTGGATTCGGTAAGCGCGAAAGGGTTGCATGGGGATGTCCTGGGCGAAAGCTTAGCGATAGGCGATAGGCGATAGGCGATAGGCCAAGGCTAAAGGCTGGAGGCCATCGGCTGCGAGTTCTCGGTTCGACCCATAGCCTAGCGCCTATCGCCTATGGCCTTCTGTCCAGCCAGACTTCGAGGCCGGACGTGTTGAGCCTCACGTCGTCGTCGATCAGCGCGTGGCGCGTCGCGAGATCGCCGGCGTAGCCGTGCTCGTCGAGACGCGCGTCGAAGTAGCGGAACATGTCTTCCTCGATGCGCCGTCGCCGGTCGGGCGCGGCCGCGTGCAGGCGGGCAATCCGCACCAGCTCGACGATGGCCGCGTGGAGGTCGCTCGCGAGGCGTTCGATCTGCTCGACCGGCCCGAAATGCGTCTGGTAGATGCGCCCTGGGCGGTACGACAGCAACCGGTCGATCGTCGCGTGAAACGCGTCCGGGTCGAACTGCACCGGCGTCGTGGTCGGCAGCATGAACGGCCCGGCGGCCGTGTCGAAGTCCCGATAGCAGATGCCGAAGTTGTCGCCGCTGTAGACCTCGCGCAGGTCGAGGTCGATCGGGCAGTGGTGGTGCCGCGCATGGCCCGGCGCGTCGATGAACTCGAACGTGCGCGAGCCGAGCGTGAGCCGTGCGCCGTCCTCCACGACGACGACCCGCTCGGCCGGGATCGGCACGAGCTCGCCGTAGAGCTGCTTGAATCGTTGCTCGCCATAGACCTCGATCGAGCCCGCGATCAGCTTCGTCGGGTCGATCAGGTGCGGCGCGCCGCGCGGGTGCAGCACCGCCTTGGCGTTCGGCAGCGCCTCGATCAGCTGGCCGGCGCCGCCCGCGTGATCGAGGTGCACGTGGGTCAGGAACAGGTAGTCGACCTGGTCGCGGCCGATGCCGAGTTCGTCGAGCGCCCCGAGCAGGCGCGGCGCGGCCGGGCCGGGCCCCGTGTCGACGAACGCCGCGCGGCCATCGTCCACGACGAGGTGCGCGCCGGCCAGTCCGGGCCGGACATATAGCGTGTCGATCAGGTGCACGCCGTGACCAAGCGGCTGGGCAAGCGGCGCGCCGGCGGCCGTGGAGGAGGGTGAGCTCATGCGGGGTCGTTCGGGCCGATGCCGGACACTGGCTGTCGATGGGGCCGTCTAGGTTGCGGCCCGTCGCCCCCGAAAACAAGAAGGCCGGGCGGAGCCCGGCCCTCGAGGCATGAGCTCATTCCGTCGCCGGCGTCAGGGGCCCGGGCACTTGCCCTGCTTGCGGATCTCGTCCGTCGCGCACAGGGTCGGGCGCTGGCTGCGAGTAGTACGCCGCCAGTTCGTCGATGTCCTGCTCGGTCAGCGGCGCGGCCATGCCGGACATGATCGCATTCTTGCGCACGCCGCTCTTGTACGAGTGCAGCGCCTGCCGGATGTAGTCCTCGTGCTGGCCGGCGAGGTTCGGGTAGTCGGGCGTCAGACCGACGCCGTCGTTGCCGTGGCACGCAACGCAGGTCATGCCCGCCTTGGGCGCCGTGCCCACGGCCTTGCCGGTCGACGCCAGTTGCTGGCCGACCAGGTAGGTCGTGATGTCCTGCAGGTCCTGCTCCGACATCGTGACGGCGTGAGCGTGCATCGTCGGGTGGTTGCGATCGAGGCTCGCGTATTCCTTGAGCGCCGCGACCAGGTAAGGCTGGTGCTGTCCGCCGAGCTTCGGCACGCTGTAGACGGGGTACGCATTCTTGTAGTTGGGGATGCCATGGCAGCCGTGGCAGGTGTAGGCCAGCTTGGCGCCGCGCGCCGCATCGCCCGCCGTTGCGAATCCGGGCGCGGCCAGAGCCGCAATGGTCAGGCTCGCTGCGAGCCAGGCCGATCTCAAGGTCATTTCGTACTCCGTCCGGGTCAGGCTCGGCCGGGCGACCGCCGAGGGTCGGGCATGTTAATCAAAAGCGTTTCACGAGTCGAATGCCCGGCCCAGGGCACCCGCCGGCGAGGAATGCTGTCGTAGACTTCGTGGCGACGCACTGTTGCCATCAACCGAGGACACCGCATGAGCAAGAATCGTGGACTGGGATCGGCCGGCCTGCTGGCGCTGGCGCTCATGTCGGGGCAGGCCCTGGCCGACGTGGCCCCGCCGCGAACGGTCAGCGTGAGCGGGACCGGAGAGGTGTCGGCGCAGCCGGACATGGCGCGGGTCACGCTGGGCGTCGAGGCGCGCAAGCCGACGATGGCCGAGGCACGATCGGAAGTCGCCGCTACCATCGACCGGATCCTGGCCCTGACCCGCAGTCTCAAGATCGACCCGAAGCTGGTCGACTCCACCCGGCTCCAGGTTTCGCCGGACTACAGCTGGAACGAAAAGGAACGGAAGCAGGTGTTGCAGGGCTACCTGGTCAGCCGGCAGGTCGAGGTGACCGTAAAGGATCTCGACCAGCTCGGCCCGCTGCTCGAGAAGGCCGTCGACGCCGGCGTGAACCAGATCGGCGATCCGCAGCTCGACTCGTCCCGTCGCAAGGATCTGGAGCGCGAGGCGATGGCCAAGGCGGTACAGGATGCCAAGCTGAATGCCGACACGCTGGCCACCGCGGCGGGTGCCAGGCTCGGCGCCGTGCGCAACCTGAACGGCCAGACGAATGCGATGCCCATGCCGATGTATCGCCGGGCGCCGGTCGCGATGGCGGCCGATGCCGCAGCCGCCCCGCCGTCCGAAACCTACCAGGCGGCCGAGCTGAAATTCAGCGCCAGCGTGAGTGCGGAATACGACCTGAATCCGGGGCCGTAAGACCCGCAACTTTATTCAAGTAATAATTGGTAATCTTGCGAATATCAATTGATATGCGATCCATTACTCAATTGTACTGATTAAATTATTTCGGCCAGTTCCGCCATCAGCCCGCTGTCCGTCGGCTTCGTGCCCGACGGATAGCGGCGCACGATCCGGCCATCCCGCCCGATCAGGAATTTCTCGAAGTTCCACTGGATGTCGCCGCGCTCACCGGGCCCGGATTGCGTCAGCCACGCATAGAGCGGATGACGCCCCACGCCATTCACGTCGAGCTTCGCCGAGAGCGGGAACGACACGCCGTAGCGCGTCATGCAGAAGTCCTTGATCTCGGACTCGGTGCCCGGCTCCTGCGCACCGAACTGGTTGCACGGGAACCCGACCACCGCGAATCCTGATTCGGCCGTCTCCTCGTGCAGTTGCTGCAGCCCCGCGTATTGCGGTGTGTACCCGCACTGGCTGGCGACGTTCACCGCGAGGATCACCTTGCCGCGCAGCGGCCCGAGCAGGTCGGGTTCGCCGTCGATGCCGGTGACCAGGAAGTCGAAGAAGTTGGTCATGGGCACGCTCCTGTGAGGTGGTCAGGAGTTCGACCCGCGGCGAGCGATTGGATTCCTTCTTCACCTCTCCCGCGTGCGGGAGAGGTCGCGCAAAGCGCGGGTGAGGGTTTCGCACCTCTCCCGTAAACGGGAGAGGTGATCAGGAGGGCAGGCGATCGACGATCAGGGTGCTGCCGTCGACACCGGTGACGCGCACCCGCGCACCGGCCGGAACGTTGGGTCCGCGCAGGCGCCACTGGCGGACGCCGAGCTTCACGCGGCCCGCGCCGTCCTGGATGCCGTCGGGCAGGGTGACGACCTGTCCGATGAAGCGCTCGCCGGCCCGATGCGGCGCCATCGGGCTTTCCATGTCACGACGCTGGACGCGGTATTCGTTCCAGAACCAGATACCGAATACCGACAAGGCAAATACGACAAACCAGGTCATGGCGTTACTGCATCCGAGGGGCATTCATGGTCGCAAGGCGACGATTCGCACTCAACTTGGCGGCCTCTGCCGGCCGAAAATCTGTGACGCAACCCTCATCTCGCCGGACCGAGCCGCAGGTCCTTGCTGTACTGGACGTTCATGACGTTGTCGGTCCAGCCGCCCACGTACGGCTTCACGAGGTGCTTGTTGACGTAGAAATAGATCGGCAGCAGCGGGTGATCCGCGAGCATCACGCGCTCGGCCTCCTCCAGCAGGTCGCGCCGCCGCAAAGGATCGGCCTCGCGCACCGACGCATCGAGCAGCGCGTCGTACTTCGGGTTCGCATAGCCGGTCAGGTTGATGCCGAAGCGGCTCTGCAGCAGCTGCGCAAAACTGTACGCGTCGTTGAAGTCGCCCACCCAGCTCGAGCGGAACACCTGCGTGTCCTTGCGCGCCTGGATGGTCTGCAGCAGCGCGCGGAATTCCTCGGCGTACAGGCTGGTCTCGACGCCGAGCTGCTCCTTCCACATCGACGCGATCGCGACCGCGAGGCGGTTGTGCACCTCGCCCGAGTTGTAGCGCAGCTCGATCCGGAGCGGCTTCTGCGCCGAATAACCGGCCTTGCGATACAGCTCGCGCGCTTGCTGCACGCGCTCGGCATAGGGCCTGGCCGCGTAGTCGAACTGCTGCGACGTGTAGTTCGTGACGCCCGGCGGCACCCAGCCGTAGGCCGGCGCCTCGCCCACGCCGGTCACCGAGCCCGTGAGCTTTTCGCGATCGATCACCATCGACAGCGCGCGGCGCAGGTCCGCCTTGCCCTTGAACGGAGGGCGCGTGAGATTGAAGCCGTAGTAATAGACGCTCAATTGCGGCGACACGTGCAGTTCGGCGCCGAGGTTCTGCTTGATCCACGCGAACTGCGGGGGCGGCACCACGTAGCTGACGTCGATCTGTCCCGCGCGGTACTGGCGGAACTCGTCGCCCGGGTCGGCGACGTGCAGGTACTCCACCCGTTCGATGCGCGTCGCCGCATCGTTCCAGTAACTGTGGTTGCGGCGCGCGACGATCTTGGAGCCGACGACCCAGTCGTCGAGCACGAAAGCGCCGTTCGAGACCAGCTTGCCCGGCCGGGCGTACTGCGGCGCCGTTGGCCGCAAGCGACGGGCCGTGCACCGGAAACGTCGGCGGCTGCGCGACGAGGCCGATCAGGTAGGGGGCCGGGTTGGCGAGCCGGATCACCACCGTGCGATCGTCGGGCGCGCTGACGCCGAGGTCCTCGGGCGGTTTCTCCCCCTTGGTGATCGCCGTCGCGTTCAGTACCGGATCGATGAACTGCGCGTAGGGCGACGCGGTGGCGGGCGTCACCAGGCGACGCATGCCGGCGACGTAGTCCGCGGCCCTGACCGGGTCGCCATTCGACCAGCGCAGGCCGGCGCGCAGGTGGAAGGTGTACTCGAGACCGTCGGGAGTCACGGTCCACGACTCGGCCGCGGCCGGCACCGTGCCGCCGTCGGGGCCGACGGCCGTCAGGCCCTCGAACAGGTCGCGCAGGATGTTGAACGCGCCGTCGGTACGCGCGAGTTGCGGATCGACGGTGTCCGGCTCGGGACCGTTGCCGCGGCGCAGGACCGTGCGCTCGGCCTCGGCCGGCCTGCTGGCGCCCTGGGGCCCGGGCGACTTCGAGTCGCCGTTGCAACCCGCGAGCAGCAACGAGCCGATCGCCGCGAGCCCGGCCTGCCAGGCCGCCCGTCGGCTCCACGCTCGCATCGGCATCGAATCAGCCACCGGGCGCCGCGCGCGCAGTCGCACGCTCGGCCAGTTCGTCGCGCTTCAGGTGGATCAGCAGCAGCGAGATGGCCGCCGGCGTGATGCCTGGAACGCGCGCAGCCTGGCCGAGCGTCTCCGGGCGGTGTTCGCTCAGCCGCTGACGCGCTTCGTTCGAGAGGCCGCGCACGCCGGCGTAGTCGATCGCGCGCGGCAGGCGGGTTTCCTCGTTGCGACGCTGGCGCTCGATCTCCTCGTGCTGGCGGTCGATGTAGCCGCTGTACTTGGCCTGCACGTCCACCTGCAGCGGCACCTGCACCGCCAGGCGTTCGTCGTCCAGCCAGTCCAGGCCGGCCGCGCCGACCAGCTGCGTCAGCGCGTCATAGCCGACTTCCGGCCGGCGCAGCAGGTCGAAGCCGCGCTGCTCGCGCGTCAGAGCGGCCCCGAACAGGGTTTCGGCGCGAGCGGCCGCGGCGGTGCCGGGACGCACCCAGGCCTGCTGCAGACGCGCCAGCTCTGCGTCGACGGCGTCGCGCTTGCGCTCGAACAGCGCCCAGCGCTCGTCGTCGACGAGGCCCAGCTCGCGGCCGATCGGCGTGAGGCGCAGGTCGGCGTTGTCCTCGCGCAGCGTGAGCCGGTACTCGGCACGGCTGGTGAACATCCGGTAAGGCTCGGGCGCGCCCTGCGTGATGAGGTCGTCGACCAGCACGCCGAGGTACGCGTCGCTGCGCTTCGGCCACCACGGCTCGCGGCCCTGCACCTCGCGCGCGGCGTTGATGCCCGCGAGCAGGCCCTGCGCGGCCGCTTCCTCGTAACCGGTCGTGCCGTTGATCTGCCCGGCGAAGTACAGGCCCGCCGATGTGCCTGGTCTCGAGCGTCGGGCGCAGGTCGCGCGGATCGAAGAAGTCGTACTCGATCGCGTAGCCCGGCCGCGTGATGTGCGCGTGCTCGAAGCCGCGAATGCTGCGCACGAATTCGCACTGCACGTCGAACGGCAGGCTGGTCGAGATGCCGTTCGGGTAGACCTCGTGCGTGTCGAGGCCCTCGGGCTCGATGAAGATCTGGTGCGAGAGCTTGTCCGCGAAGCGCACGACCTTGTCCTCGACCGACGGACAGTAGCGCGGACCGACGCCCTCGATCACGCCGGTGAACAGCGGCGAGCGGTCGGTGGCGGCGCGGATGAGCTCGTGCGTGCGCTCGTTGGTCGCGGTGATGTGGCAGACGACCTGCCGCGGATGCTCGCTGCGCAGCCCGAGGAACGAGAACACCGGCATGGGTTCGTCGCCGGGCTGCACCTGCAGCCCCGAGTAGTCGATGCGTGCGCCCGTCGATGCGCGGCGGCGTGCCCGTCTTCAGGCGGCCGACGCGCAACGGCAGTTCGCGCAGCTTCTCGGCGAGGCGATTGGACGGCGGATCGCCGGCGCGGCCGCCCGGCGATTGCTGCAGGCCGACGTGGATGCGTCCGCCGAGAAACGTGCCGACCGTCAGCACCACGGTCCGCGCGGCGAATTCGAGGCCGAACGGCGTGATCACGCCCGCGACGCGGCCGCCCTCGAGGCGCAGGTCGGCCACCTCCTGCTGGAACAGGGTCAGGTTCGGCTGGTTCTCGAGCAGGTGGCGGATCGCCCGCCGATAGAGCATCCGGTCGGCCTGCGCCCGCGTCGCGCGGACGGCCGGGCCCTTGCTCGCGTTCAGCGTGCGGAACTGGATGCCGGCACGATCCGTGGCCCGCGCCATCGCGCCGCCGAGCGCGTCGATCTCGCGCACCAGGTGGCCCTTGCCGATGCCGCCGACGGCCGGGTTGCAGCTCATCTGGCCGAGCGCCTCGATGCTCTGCGTGACCAGCAGCGTGCGACAACCCATGCGCGCGGACGCAAGGGCGGCCTCGGTGCCGGCATGGCCGCCACCGACCACGATCACGTCGAAGGTTTCCGCAAAACGCATGAAGGTCCCGTCGTCAGGCCGACCGGCGAATTGTACTCGCCAACTCCCGGTGAAACGCCGGCAACCGCAGCGTCACGAAGCGCCGGGCCTGGCGCTCATAGCGGTTGCGCCAGTATCCGTTGCGACGCCACTCCGCGACGTAGCTCCAAAGGCTCATCCGCCCGCGGTTCCACTGCCGCAGCACGTGGAAATACTCGTGCAGCATCAGCGACGGGTCGGCGAAGAAGTCCGCCGCCGAACCGCGCAGATAGATGCGGTTGCGGCGCGTCGTGGCGGTGACCTGGCCGTGCAGCCTGGCGAACCAGGAATGCTCGACGATCTCCACGTCGTCGACGCCGTCACCGAAGACGGCCTCGAGCGCGGCCCGCAGGTGCGCGGGCATCACGTCCCCGGTGCGAGCCATGGCGCGCCTCCGTGCCCCTGCGGCCGATTACGCCTGGCTGGCCTTCGGTTTGCGCGTGCCGCGCGGGGTCTTGGCTTTGGACCTGGCGGCCCGCGGCTTGCGGGCCGGCCGGGGGGCGCGTTTGGCCGGCCGTGGCGAGGCTTGATCGCCGCCCAGATCCGCCGCGGCGCGCTTCAGGTCCTCGAAAGCCTGGCTCAGGCAATCCGCGAAGTACGCCGGATCGGGCAGCATCTCGCGGCAGGAGATGGCGCAGATGCGCATCACGCCCGCGTAGCTGAATCCCGTCACGTTGAGGCCCATGCTGTCGACTGCAATGCTGATCGGCACGTAGTTCACGAGGCGCGCGCCGGCCATGTAGAGCGGCACGTCGGGGCCGCGCACGTTCGAGACGATCAGGCCGACGCCGGGCAGCTTCACGTTGCGCAGCAGGTTGTGCGTCACCACGTTCGGCAGGTGCTCGAGCAGGTCGCGAGCGAGTTCCTTGCCGAGCGCGTCGGAGATTTCCTTGGACGTCTGCGCGCCGGCGTGGATCTCGCGCAGCCGTTCGATCGGATCGGCGATCTCCGTGTGCACCGACATCGCGGTGAACCCGACCTGGTTGCCGCGGTCGCCGCCCTTGTCGGCGCCGCGCAGCGTCAGCGGCACCATGGCGATCATGCTCGCGTCGGGCAGCTCGTTCTTCGACGACAGGTAGGTGCGCAGCGCGCCGCCGACGATCGCGAGGAACAGGTCGTTCACGGTGACGTCGCCGACCTGGTCGCGGATCGTCTTGAAATCCGCCAGCGGCAGGCCGACCGCTTCGAACACGCGATGCGATGACACGGTGCCGCTGAATCGCGTGGAGGGCGGCAACATCGACATCAGCGGGCTCATGTCGCCGGACAGCAGCGCCTTGACGGTCTGCAGCCCCGCGCCGCCACCCTCGGTCGCGAACTTGCCGACCTGCTCAGCACCGAGCGCCGCGATCTTGCGCGCCGTCTGCAGCGAGAACTTTGCCAGCGACGGAAGCTTCTCGAGATTCTGCACCAGCGCGCGCGAATACAGCTCCACGCCGGTGGGCTCGCGGTCGGCGTGATACCGCACCTCCTCCTCTTCATCGGCGTCGAGATCGATCGGGTCGGGCGAGAGGCTGTGCAGCGCCTTCATCAGCTCCGTGCCCGACTCGCCGTCGACGATCGCGTGATGCATCTTGGTATAGAGCGCGAAGCTGTGGGGCGGCACGCCGGGCACGTCGTGCAGGCCCTCGATCACGTAGGCTTCCCACAGCGGCTTGCTGCGGTCGAGCGGCCGCGAGTGGAGGCGCGCCACCTGGATGCAGAGCTGGCGCCAGTCGCCCGGGTGCGGCACGGCGATATGACGGACGTGGAACTCCACGTCGATCGTCGCGTCCTCGAGCCAGTACGGCCGGTCCAGCGAGAGCGGCAGCGTCACCAGCCGGCGGCGGAACTGCGGGAACTGCGCGACGCGGCTGGCGAAGAACCGCAGCACGTCCTTGAAGCGCACGCCGCCGGTCGGGGCCGTCGACGGGTCGTAGATGGCCAGCGAGGCCACGTGCATGTGGTTGTTGCCCTGCTCGAACTGCAGGAACATCGCGTCGGCACCGGACAGCTGTTTCATGGGATTTCCAACCGATTCCCCACACCCGGGGCGGGTGAGACTACTGCCCGCACGGCGGGGCGTCCATCGTCGCCGGCAGTCTGCCCCGATTTCCGCCCGAAGGGCGACATATACTGCGGCGCTTCGCTCACGGGGGACGCCGAAATGAAGCCATTCGCCGCAATGCTGGTCGCGCTCGCGATTTCGGCCTCGCCGCTCACTGCCGCGCGGCCGGACGAGCCTGCCGACAAGCCGGACGCGGCGGAGAAGGGCGGGTCCGACACGGCGGACAAGAAGGACGAGGTTCCGGAACCGAAGGTCTGGGTGACCCGGCACCAGATCCGCATCGGCGACGCCAAGGTCGCCTACACCGCGACGGCCGGCACGCTGCTGATGAAGAACGACAAGGACGAGCCGGTCGCGCTGTTCGGCTTCACGGCGTACGTGAAGGACGGCGCCGACCCGCGCACCCGGCCGATCCTGTTCGCCTACAACGGCGGCCCGGGCTCGGCGTCCGCCTGGCTGCACATGGGCATCCTCGGCCCGAAGCGCACCGTGCTGAAGGACCTCGACGCGAACACGCGCGGTCCGTTCCAGACGGTCGAAAACCAGTTCTCGATCCTGGACCGGGCCGACCTGGTGATGATCGATCCCGTCGGCACCGGCTATTCGCGCGCCGTCGGCAAGGGCCAGGGCAAGGACTTCTGGGGCGTCGACCAGGACATCAAGTCGGTCGCCGATTTCATCGTCCGCTATCTCAACGACAACGGTCGCTGGGCGGCACCGAAGTTCATCCTCGGCGAAAGTTACGGCGGCATGCGCACGGCCGGCGTCGCCTACGAGCTGCTGACCAAACGCGACGTGGCGCTGAACGGCGTCGTGCTGGTGTCGCCCTACCTCGATTTCGCCGGTGGCAACGCCGGCCTGCGGCTCGACGAGCCGTACGTCAATTTCCTGCCGACCTATGCGGCCACCGCGTGGTACCACGGCGTGCTGTCCAGCCGCCCGGCCGACCTGCAGCCGTTCCTGCGGGAAGTGGAGGCGTTTGCGCAGGACGTCTACGCGCCCGTGCTGTTCAAGGGCGCGCGCGCAACGCCGGAAGAACGCAAGACCGTGCTCGCCGGGCTCGCCCGCTACACCGGCCTCAGCGAAGACTATTGGAATCGAGCCAACCTGCGGATCGACGAAGGCCGGTTCCTGCAGGAGCTGATGCGCAGCAAGGGCGTGCTGGCCGGACGCGTCGACACACGCTACACGGGCGGCAGCCTGAACGGGCTCGCCGAGTCGATGTCCTACGACCCGTATAGCGCCGACGTGGCTCCCGCGATCGTTGCCACGTTCAACGACTACTACCACGGCGAGCTGAAGGTCGAGTCCGATCGCCCGTACGTGCTATCCGGCGATCTCTGGAAAGACTGGGACAACCGCCACGAACAGCCCGACTACAACGGCGGCGGCAAGGTGCCGTGGGCGAATACCGGTGTCGACCTCGCGCACGCGATGACGATGAACCCCAGGATGAAGGTGCTGGTGCTGCAGGGATACTTCGACCTCGCCTGCCCGTACCGGACGGTGGAGTCCGCGATCGAGCACCTCGACATCGCGCCGGCGCTGCGCGGCAACGTCGCCATCGAGTATTTCGACGCCGGGCACATGATGTACGTCGAGCCTGCGTCGATGCAGAAGTTCAAGCGAGACCTTGCGGCGTTCGTCGACACCGAACAGCCGTTGAAACGAGACGGTTTGGGCTGGTTGGGACGGGGCGAACCCGTCACCCATCGATCGGGTCCGGCCTCGTAGGCCGGACCCGATCGCCAGTCGCTAAGGCTGGCGCTCGCCAGTCAGCCGTCATGCAACCGCTCGGGGGGACCGCATTCCCGGCCTCGTCCTGAAAGTTGACGCTCGCCGAGCTGGTCCAGTGGTCTCTGTCCTGCATCTCAATGCCCTGGTCCACGCGTTGGAAGCCGCGCACATACTTCGGTGTCGCAGGCGGCGTGACGACGCTGGTGAAGTGTACGAAGGCCTCGAACACGCCCGATACGACGTTCGACCGGTGCGCTCCCAGTAACCGAGGCCGTCGCTGCGCTGGCCGGGCTGGAACGACGGGTTGAACGGGGTCTCGATCATCGTGCCGCCGGCATTGAACGTCAGCCGCGACCTGAACGCTGCTGCGGGCAACGACTGGCCCGTGGCGCAGACGTATGGCGTGATGACCACCTCCCACGTGCCCTCGAGCGGCGCGGTCGGCTGAAAGCGGCCGAATGCCATCCCGTCGGCCAGGACCTGGAAGGTGGCGCCGAGCAGCAGAACGGCGCCAATGGCGAGGCCGCGAATCGTCTGGTTACACATGACACTTCCCTCGTTGCTGGGCGGCGAAATGCCGTCCCTTCGGGAAGCGACTCTCCTCGCGCCAACATGAGCGGTCGTTGGGAAGTCCTGAAACGCTCTGAAACGTCCTGATAGGATCGGCCCCGATGCTGCGCCCGCGCTTGATCACCATCGCCGCGACTCTTTTTTCCCTGTCGGGGGGCGTCCTGTCGGCCGACTCGCGGCCCCTGCCGGACTTTCGCTGTCGCCGACCGGCTCATGCCGGCGGATGCCCTGCCTGAGCGCGTCATGCGCTGGTCGAATGACGCGGTCACACTGACCGACGTGGTCTACGCGACGATCCCGGGTTTCCGGCCGCTGCATCTCGACCTGTACCGCCCGGTGGCCCAGGCGGCGCCTCGCCCGTTGATCGTGTTCGTGCATGCCGGTGGCTTTCGCAATGGCAAACCCGCGAGCGGGCGCGGCGTTCAAAGATTTCCCGTCGGTGCTGGGGGCCCTGGCGGAGCGCGGATACGTGGTGGCGTCGATCGAATTCCGTTTCAGCGGCGAGGCGCCCTTTCCCGCGCAACTCGAGGACCTGCAGGCAGCGATCCGGTTCCTGCGCGCCAACGCCCAGCGCTTCGGCGTCAACGAGGCGAAGGTCGGCCTGTGGGGTATGTCCTCCGGGGCGCAGCTCGTGGCGCTGAACTCGGTGAACTGCGGCGACGGAACCTGCGTGCAGGGCTTCGTCGGATGGTTCGGACGCTATGATCTCCCCGCGTACATGCGCGAGAGGCCCGAGGACCCGAACCTGCGCCAGCTCTTCCGCTGCAGTGCCGAGGGCTGCCCGGCCGCGTTGGTCGATGCCGCGAGCCCGATCAACCATGTCGACGGCAAGGATCCGCCGGCGTTGTTGGTCCACGGCATGGCAGACACCGACGTCCTGCCGTCGCAATCGGAGCGATTTGCAACGCGACTGCGTGCTGCGGGCAATTCTGCGGAATTGCTGTTGATACCTGGGGTCAGACACGGGTTCGTCGGTGCCACCCCAGCGGCCACGCTGGACGCGTCGCAACGGGCGCTCACTGCAACGTTCGAGTTCTTCGATCGCGTGCTGCGTTAAGCGAGCCCGATCCTCTGCGCGATGGCGCGCACGCGCGGCTCGTCACGGATCGGATCGAGCGCCGGGTCGACGTTGATGTAGCCGATCATCTGCGAGTGATCGTCGACGCCGCGCTCGAGCGCAGCCAGTGCCTGCTGCTTATCGCCGAGCGCAAGGTGGAGCAGCGCCAGGTCGAAGCCGACGCCGAAGCCCTTCGCGCCCTCGCCTTCGACCCGCGCCAGTTCCGCATGCGCGCCTTCGACGTTGCCGGTGAGCGCGTATGCTCGGCCAAGGTTCGAATACGACCCGGGCGCGGGATCGTTGCGGCCTTCGAGCAACTGGATCACCGACTTCGCGTCGCCCTGGGCGATGAGCACGCGCGCCAGGAACTGCCGCGGCAGCACGGCGCCCGGTGCCGACTCGAGGATGCGGCTCAACTGCCGTCGGGCGGCGTCGAGCTGGCGCGCGTGGTAGCGGATGAAGCCCCCGATCGCCATGAATGCCACGGCCGCCGGCTCGAGGGCCTGCGCGCGGCTGACTCTGCTCGATCGCATTGGGGAGGTATCCGCTTTGCGTGATGTTCAGGGCCAGGAACGAGTGGGTCCACGCCGCATTCGGCGCCAGCGACAGCGCCTGCTGATAGAGGCGCCGCCCGGCTGACCAGTCGTGGTCGAGCTGCGTCTTCACGTGACCAAGCGCGACGAGCGCAGGGGGCAACTGCGGGTCGATGGCGAGCGCGCGCTGCGCCGCGGTGCGGGCCTGCTCGAAAGCCTCGCCCGGCGGCACGAGCGCGAAGGTGCCGGACAGGGCGCAGGCTTCGGATAGTCCGGTAATCGCGAGCGCAAATTGCGGGTCGCGTTCGATCGCCTCCTGGAAGAATGCCTTGGCACGCAGCATGGCACCCGCGTCACGGCGTTCGAGCTGGTAGCGGCCGTTCGCGTACAGCTGCCACGCCTCCGTGTCGACGGTGCTGTGCGCGACGAGTCGCTGCCTTGCGTCCGCTGGTATCTGCACGGCCAGCGCATCCACGAGCTGCGTGACGAGCGCATCCTGCACTGCAAAGAAATTGCCGAGCTTCTCGGTGTAGTTGCCGGCCCACAGCGATTCGCCGGTGGCGACGTCGAGCAGGCGGGCGGTGAGCCGCACGTCCTGCTGCTGAATCTGGACGTAACCGTCCACGACCGCTGCGACGTCGAGATCGCGACCGGCCTGCAATGGGTCTTGTTCCGTCGAGGTGTAACGGCGTACAGAGCTCAGCGGCTTCACGACGACGCCCGGCAACGTGCTCAGGCGATTGATGATGAGTTCCGCCACGCCGATCTCGATCGCCTCGTTGCGTGACGTGGAGAGCAACGGCTTGAACGGCAGCACGGCGATCGAGGCCGGCAGACCTTTGGTGGGCTTCCTGCGCATCAGCCAGGCAGTGCCCGCGGCGACGGCAAGCGCTGCCGCGCCGACGCCCGCAAGCAGGGCGCGTCGCGAAACCGTCTGCGAATCCGCGACCGACACCGGAGGATCGACGACCGGTTCGGCTTCAGGCACCGGGAGAGCATCGGTTGACGGCGGCAACGCCGAAGGAATGGGACTCGCGACGCTCGGCTCCGGGCCCCGATCCACGACCGGCTTCACGTCACCGACGAACTGATAGCCGCGGCCGGCGATGGTGGCGATGAATTGCGGCGACTCACGGGAATCGCCCAAGGCGCGACGCAGAGTGGAGATCGCCTGCGTGAGGTTGTTCTCCTCGACCACCATGCGCGGCCACACAGCGTCCATCAGTTCGCGCTTCGTGACCATGCGGTCTCGATTCGTGAGCAGGTAGGCAAGTACCTCGAAGGCCCGGCCGGACAGTGGCAAGGCATCCGGCCCGCCGCCGCTCAGCCGGCGCCGTGAAAGGTCGAGCGTGAAATCCGCAAATCGATAACCGCGGATTGGCTGCTGTTCCATGCATGCCCTGGGTGCTGTGTCGAAAGAATCGACGGCCTCTGGGCCGACACTGTCCGTATTTCGATCCTATAGACCCGACCAAGGCGACTCAAGACTTGACTAAGCCGTAGTGTGTCAGCTCGACAAGCGCGCCCCGGCACTGAAGCGGATAGGATCCGGCTGCAGACGAAAAGATCAGAGAGTGCGCGTTGAGGCACGGGAAGGCCGCTGCCGGAATGCTTGTCGCGGCCGTCCTGTCCGGCGAGGCGATTGCGGCCGACGACGGCAGACCCGCGCCGCGTCGGCGCACGGTGCGCAGTTGAGTTACGAGGTGACGGCCGACATCCGTGTCGGGGCAAGGGAGGCGGGTCAGGCTCCTAGAGCCGGGCCTCGACCCCGAACCCGAATTCCCGCGGGTCACCGGCGGTACCGCGAACGGGTGATAAGAGTTCTGTCATGTAGAACGTGTCGAAAGCATTTCGGACATAGCCGAACACGGACCAACGGCCCATATCGCAGGACGCGCGGGCGTCGAGAACGGTTGCACCATTGATGTGCAACGCCGGTGTATTGGCGTCGTCGCTGAAGTAATCGCCGTTATGGCGGACTTGAGCGGACAGTCTCCAGCGCTCTGTCGGCCGCCAGTCGACTGCTGCCGAAGCGGTTAACGATGGCGATTTCGCAAACTCGTTGCCCTGGATCGGGTCCGCCGGATTCGTCGTCTCGATGATCCGGGTCTCCAGTAGGCCGAGGCCCGCGCGCAACGCCAGCTGTCGATCCGATGAGCCAGTCCAGTTCCACCTCGAGACCGTGGCTCTCGGCGGCAGGCACGTTCTGTATTTCCGCCCAGAAGGCGGTCTGGCCACCGGGCACCGTATAAGCGCGCGTGCGGGCACGTTGCGCGTCGCTGATGTCGTTGTAGAACAGGTTCGCGGACAATGTGGCGCGCCGCCCGGCGAACGACGTTCGAGTGAAGACCTCATAGTCCCAGAGGGACTCAGCGCCGAAATCGTCCTGCTCGCCGGTGTCGAAGTTGAGCGTCGTTCCTCCTGGGTTGTAGGCGCGCTGGATCAGAGCACCGACCATGAGATCGCCGGTGACTTCGTATGAAATCGAAAGTTTCGGCAGCCAGGCATCGAAAGTCTGGTCGAAGTCGATCGGAAAGCCCGCCCCGCGGCCACCGAGCAACCCCTGCCGGTCCTGGCTGTCGCGCTGGTATCGGAGGCCGGCCGTCAGCGACAGTCCCGTCGCAGGCCGTAACTCCATATCGCCGAACAGACCGAGGCTTTCCTGCTGGTCGGCAAAACTGCCCTCTCCCAGAACCGCGGACAGGTTGATGAACTGATCGAGCTGCGAACGCAGGTAATGAACACCGCCGAGCAGTTGCACCGGTCGTGCCGGGTCCGAGTGCAGGACAGACTCGATTGAGAAATCCGTCGAATGCGACTGTGTCTGCCCCAGGCCCGGCAGCGCGAATCGTGTAATCGAGATGTCGCCATAGGAGAGCGTCGTCTTCGATTCCAAAGCGGGTGCCAACGGGAGGTCCAGCACAGCGGTCAGCGAATCGACATCTGTCGAGAAGACGCCGTAGGTCGGCAAGGGATCCTTGCGCGCCTCGAACGGCCGGCGTACGCCCTCGATCTGGGGCATCGTCGAGTCGACATGGGTATAAGTCGTCAGCAGCCGCGCGCCGGGAAGGGCCTTCGGCTCGGCCAGGAGCTTGACCCGGATCATGCCGTAATCGTCATCGTTCGGGTTGGCGCCTTCGATGACCTCTGCGATCTGACTTGAAGTGTGACTGTGCCTCAGGTCGCCCGCGATCCGGAACGCGAGCTGATCGGCGACCAGCGGCCCGGAAATGACAGCCGAGCCCTGCCAGGTGTCATGGTTGCCACCCGACACGCGCACACGTCCTTCCCAGCCATACGTTGGATCACGGGTTTCGACGAAGATCGCTCCGCCGATCGAGTTTCGTCCCTGCGTCGTGGTCTGCGGGCTGCGGAACACCTCGACCCTGTCGACATCCCATACAGATGAGAGGCCGAAGACGAACTCGTTGAAGCTGACCGCACGGCCATCGACCTGCAGCGTAGCCCGGGGACGCGTCCCGCCGAGAAACGAAGGCAGGTCGCGAAGAACACCGGTGGAGTCCTGGCCCCGGATCGTCGGTCCCACTCCGCCGGACCCAAACTGGATGTTGGGCGCGAGAGCCAGCACCTGCTCGACGCGATCGGCACCGGACAGCGACTCGACCCTTTCACCGGTGTTCACCACCACGCTCGATGCAGTTTCGAACAGGGGTCGCGCCAGGCGCTCACCCTTCACGATGACCTCCTCGAGAGCCGCGTCTTCCGACGCTTGCACCCGCGCACCAAATGCAATGCAGAAGATCACAAACGTGCGGAGACACTCTCGATGCATCACTGGCAACGCCGTCCTCTCCTGTTCCGGCATGGCTCTGGAAAATGCACGCCAGGCTCTCATTGTATGCGCTCCGCCTCGAAGACGGACTGGACTTGACCCACTCTCGTGGACACCTGATCGTCCAACAACGAGGTGTCCAAGATGGCGACGTCACAAAGGGTATACACGCCGGAGTTCCGGCGAAAGGTGGTTGAGCTGCACCGCGCCGGGCGCGGATTTGACGAGCTGGCCAAGGAGCTCGGCGGCACGTCCTAGTCGATCCGGCGATGGGTCCAGCAGGCCGATCGCGACGGGGGCCGTCGCAATGGCGGCCTCGGCAGCACGCCCCCACGCTGGAAGACGCTGCTCAACCAGAGCTGCGGCCTGGACGCGTGGTCGCCGTTCACGCGCTGGCAGCACATTGATGGCGTGCGCGACATCAAGTACCCGGAACTCCGGGTTCCCGCGTACGACGATATCGATGCTGGGGCCAGCTATGCCTTCGGCGAAGGGCGGCTGCGAGGTCTTTCTGTGCGGATTGGCGTGGATCACCTGTTCGACATAGCGCCGCCGATCTTTCCGACCTGGCGGCAGGCGAACACCGACCCATTTCAATACGACGTGCTGGGTCGTCGTTACTACCTGCGACTGCAGTATCGGTTCCAGTGAACCCGGCGACGCCCCAAGGATCGTGAACGACGGCTCGCGCAGTCAGGAGGACGAGGCGACCGCGATTGCTCGACTTCACCGTCCGCGTCCGGACTTGCTGCGGTGGCGGTCCCATCACGCGACCGAGTCAACGCCTTCGCTCGATCACCAGGTTCAGTGTCGTGACCGAACCGTCGGCCGCGACGAATCTCTGGGTCGTGGTGAGGTAGCCCTGCCTGCCCGCGCTGGCTTCGCGCTCGCCGGCGAGCGTGTCGCTGAACACGACCTCGCCTTTGTCGTCGGAGATCGGATCTGCCGGATTGACGCCGGCGTGCAGGGCGACCGTCGCGCCACGAACCGGTGCGCCGGCTGGATCCGTCACCTTCACGATCACGGTCGCGACCGGTGCGCTGCCGATCGTCGGCGGACTCGCGGCCGACCGATTGGCGCTGTCGCAGGCGGCCAGCGAGACGGCGATAACGGTCAACAATGCGGTTGGGCGGAGTCGCGCCGTCGGTCGGCCCATCGCCACCGGCTTTGCGGTCGGATTGCAGTAATGTTCACGCATGTTTGTCCCGCCCCGTTGCTGTGTGGCCTGACTTGGCGGCCTCCGGCCGGTGTTGCGGCGACGCCGGCCGGAAGGGGCGCCTGCAGTTGCCGGCCTCAGATCGGGATCACGACTGTAAGATTCAAACTGCTGTTGGGGCTGACCTGAATGGTCATGTACCCGATCACTGTGACCCCGGGCCGGAACACGCCGAGTCTGTCCGCGTGAAGTTCGAGTCGCACGCGGTTCGAGGCGAGATTGCGACTGATGATCGAATTCAAGTTCTGGAATACGATCGGCAACTGGGCCGCGTTGATGACTTCTACGTAGACTCCGCCGGTCAAGGCCGCGAAATAGGGGGCCGACGCACCGGTTCCAATCGCGTTGACCGGTATGCCGGCGACAACCGCCGCCTCGATCGCGGCGCCCTCGGCTTTCGTGCAGCCCGGGTATGTGCAATTGCTGGCGTCCCAGCCGTTCGAGACGGCAACCACCGATCGCCGCCGATCGCCGGAGTTTGCGACCGGGCTCGCGGCGGTCAGCGCAACCACGTCCGCGAGCGCAGCGAAGAGCGGACTGGTCCCGGCTTCCCATCCGGCCGGCGGGTTGACAGTGGCTTTGAGACTCCGGGCGTCGGATGTGAATTCGCCATAGGTCGTCAACACCGGGCTCCCGGAAATGTCCTGGAAGGTTGCGGCGGTCACGACGTCTGGCGCAGCGACCGAATCGAGGAAGCGGTTCACCGACTGCAGGCTCAGCCCGGTCGGGTCGAACGACGCCATGTACGATTCCTGGTCGAGCAGAATCGCCGTAGCCAAGGCCGGCTGGGAATGCATGGGTACTGGGTTCAGGCTCGCATCCAGCACCTGTGAGGTGTAGCTGGCGTACGGATCCCCGCTCGCGCAATGGGAGTACTCATCGGCCTCGCAGGTCCCCGAGCGAAAGTCCGAGGCGGTGAGTGTTTCCCTCGCTGCACCGCTCTTGTCGAGCAGCGCGATGTCGAGATCGACCGTGAGCGTGCCCCCGTCGTTCGAAGCGACGGCCTTTGAGCCGAGTACGACAGGTATCGCATCGGTCACGTCTTCAAGAACAAGCGTCGGGTTGGTGGCCGAATTGTCCGTCACAGTGATCGTCTGGTCGCCGTCGTAGTAGCCACGGGCGTAGGTGGAGACGCGGGCCTGACCGGCGGGAATGCCGTCGAACCGCGCCTCGCCACCGGCGTCCGTCGTCGCGACGCGGCCGTCGAAGCCGCCGTTCAGGGTGACTCCTGCCCCGGCGATCGGCGCGCCGGCCGAGTTCGTTACCTTGACGATGATCGATCCGGTGGCCTGCGGCGGTTGTGGCTCCTCGGTCGGCGAGTTGGGCGATCCGCCCCCGTCGCCGCAGGCGGCGAGGGATACGGCGACCAACGCCAGGAAGCCGGTGCGAAAGAATTGGATGGCTGGCCGGGATGTGGAGGCTCGAGGCGGAGCAGGGTCGCGGAGTCGAGTCAGCATGGTCATCTCCCTTTGTTGCAGGGCCGGACGCCTCGCGGTCGGCCGGCGTTGATCACTGGTACGGGAGGGGAGTCTTCACGGCGCTGCCGCAACAGTCCTTGGGAATGACTGAGAGGTTCTGAAAGATTCTGATTCCAAGCCGGGTTCAGATATTCGCAACGGGTTGGAGTTCGGGTGGACGCTGGCGATGCCAGTTACTCGATCCATCCATGGATCCCGCCCTCCGGGCCCGCCTACGGCGGTTCAGAAATCGTTCCCGCGAGTTCTGCCGCGCTGTGGCGGCAACGTCGCGTCGGGCCTACACGGCGGCGGATGGCGAATTCGCAACCGGTCCCGCCGCCGAAGCAGCCTTCGGTCTTCAGGGCGCTTGCGGAACCGGTATTCACAAGGATTCAGATCGCTTCAGTTCTTGCCAAAGATCGCGCCTGCGTCGCGCGGCAACCTGTGGTCACGGTGACAGCGCACCGGGAATCCACCGGACAGAGCACGATCGATGAACGGCGCAAGAATGTTTCTTTGGGGAAGAGCGTCGGGAAAAGCCTTTGGCCTGACGCGCCACGCGCGCCTGGCTATGCTGCTGACGGCGGCGGCATTCGGACCGGGCTCCTATTCGGGAACGATCGAAAAGACGGTTGCTGCGGGCGGCGTGCTGACGGTTGACGCCGTCGCGCAGCCGGCCGCCGATGGCACCGGTGGCATTGCCCGGGCATGGGTGCCCACGGGCGGGGTCAGCGCCACGGACGAACGCTGGAGTTCTCGCTGCAGATTGTCCAGGTAGCCCCCGATGCAGACGTTGCACGTTGGGCGTGGGATCGGAGTGCGGTGCGAATCCTGGCGTGCACGCCGGACGCGGGTAACGACCTGCCGCACTATCGTGCTGACTGCGTGTCCGGAGCCGACGGCTTCGATGCCGCATACGAAGGAGTGGCTGATAGCCTGGCCGTCTCGACGAAGTATGTCGACGCGCCAGGACCGTACACCTACGCTACGACCTACACCGCGGCGCTGCTGCTCGATCAGAGCACGCACGTCGTCGTCGACGATCCTGCGGACGCGCGATTGTTCGCCGCCAAGTACTTCCTCATCTATGCGAACACGATCGACCCCAAACTACTCGCAGCGTTCGCGTCCGACGACACGGCGTCCCGTCGACTGAGTTTGTTGCCGCAGAAACCGGTCAGCCTGTTTCCGCTCGAGAATCCACGGTACCCGGAAAATGGTCGAAGCTATTTCCCGACGGGGGATGATCTTGGCGTGCTGGAAGGCGGCGCTACGCCACTTTTTTGCCGCCATCGATCGGATGCTGGATTTCGTCGCGGCCAATGAGAAGCGGGAGACCAACGCCGTGGTCATCGTGACGAACGGTCGCGACAACACCTGTGGATCACGCACCGACTGCCAGAGGATCCGGGACACCGTAATCCAGAAGAGCAAGGCGACCGGAATCGCCATCGTCACGATCGGCTTAGCGGATACCGCCGGGAACGCGGATCACGAAACGCTCGGGCTGCTGGCACAGGGTGCTCAACACGGCGCGGCATTCTGGGCGCAGAACCCAAAGCAACTGGCCCCGATTCTCGGCAACGTCCACGTGTTCCTGGGTGATTTCAAGGACAGTCTGCAGGCCACGTTCCGAATTCAGACGCCGGTGGCCGGCGCCTTTGCGTCCGGCCGCAGCGTGCTCGGCACCGTGCAGCTCGAGGTGTGTCCGTTCGACTGTTTCTACACGTTCGTCCCGTTCGTCGTGCGGATCCCGTGACTCGACCGCCGGGTTATTGCCGGCATTGAATGGGGCGCAGGCCCGCAGGCTGCGCCCTCCTTCCGGCAGATCCAGAATCTCGCATTTGTGCTTCGCGGTTCGGGCAGACGCTCCTGGTCCGACTCGCTTCTCACCCAGCGCGCTGCAATAGGTCGTGAACCTGTCTGGGCTCAAAAGTGAAGGCCGGGTGCGCGACCGATGGCCAGTCGCCTCCCCAGTCGAACGGCACTCCACTTTCGAGCAGGTCGTCGGGCGATGCCTGCTCATCGAGGGGCAGCGTCACGAGATCGGCCGACGATTGTTTGGAGGAACTTGACGTTCCCGCGGGAACGTGTCGTTTTCCGCAACGGCCTACAACCACGACTTGTCCTTTCCGCGCGCCTTCGTTAATCGAAATCTTTGCACCGTTTCCCTTGAGTGCCGCATTGAACTGCGCGAGGCCGCCTCGATTGCTGGGTGCATGCACGCGTAGATCTCGTCGATCGCCGGATTGTGGGCGATCTTCGCGCAGGCGCCGGCTTACGTTCAATGCCGACGGAATCCCTCACCCGCGACGCGTGACCATCATCGGCTGCTGCGGTTACTTGCCGATGCAGAAGCTGCCGAAGATCCGTCCGAGCAGGTCGTCGCTCGTGACCTCGCCGGTGATCTCGCCGAGGTCGCGCTGCGCGTCGTGCAGCTCCTGCGCAACCAGTTCGCCCGCGTGGCGCTCGGTGAGCAGCCGATGCGCTTCCTCGACGTGAGCGCGTGCACGACGTAGGGCGTCGAGGTGGCGGCTGCGGGCCGAGAGCGCGCCGTCGGCGGCCGGATGAAAGCCGATGCAGGCCTTCAAGTGCTCGCGCAGGCCGTCGAGTCCGCCGCCGGACGACGCGCACAGGTAGACGCGCGCGGGCGTCCCCTCCTCCACTCGCGCCGGTTCGCCGCTGCGGTCGATCTTGTTGAAGACGATCGTGCGCGGCACGCTCGCGGGCAGCCTGCGCGAGATCGCCGTCGATGCCGGCCATCGCGACGGCATCGGACGAATCGACGACGAACAGCACGCGATCGGCGCGCGCCATTTCGTGATGGGCGCGACGAATGCCTTCGACTTCCACCTCGTCGGCGGCCTCGCGCAGGCCGGCCGTGTCGAGCACGTGCAGCGGCAGGCCGTCGATCTCGATGCGTTCGCGCAGCACGTCGCGAGTGGTGCCGGGAACGGGCGTCACGATGGCGGCGTCGTAGCCGGCCAGTCGATTCAGCAGGCTGGACTTCCCGGCATTCGGGCGACCGGCAATGACGAGAGTCAGGCCGTCGCGCAGCAGCGCACCCTGGCGTGCCGTCTCGCGCGAGCTCGGCGAATCGTTGCCGGAGGTGCGCCATCCGCTCGGCGAGCGCGCGATCCTTCAGGAAGTCGACTTCTTCCTCGGGAAAGTCGATCGCGGCTTCGGTCCACATCCGCAGCTCGAGCACGCGCTCCGACAACTCGTGCACCTGCACCGAGAATTCGCCCTGCAGCGAGCGCAGCGCGGCGCGCGCGGCCTGTGCCGAGCCGCTGTCGATCAGGTCGGCGATCGCTTCGGCCTGCGCGAGGTCGAGCTTGTCGTTGAGGTATGCGCGCTGCGTGAACTCGCCGGCCTGCGCCGGTCGCGCACCGAGTTCGAGCACGCGGCGCAGCAGCAGGTCGAGCACGACCGGGCCGCCGTGCCCGTGCAGTTCGAGCACGTCCTCGCCGGTGAACGAATGCGGCGCCGGGAAGAACAGCGTCAGCGCCGGTGTCGATCGGCTCGGCCGTCGGCTCCGCGAAGGTGTGAAGCTCCGCGACGCGCGGCGGCGGCACGCCGGCCGACAGAGACGCGGCGATCGATCGGCACGGCGGGCCCCGAGACACGCACGATGCCGATGCCGCCGCGTCCGGCTGCCGTCGCAATCGCGGCGATCGTGTCGGTCAGCCGGTGCGCCGGTCAGGTGGCAGGCGTCGGCAGCGTGCCGTCGACGAGAAATTGCTGCAGCGGAAACTGCCGCAACTGCCGCGCTTCGTGCGAGTAGAAGCGCACAGTCTCAGCGCCCGTTTCGCAGAGCCATTCGACCTGATGATGCGGGCGCCGAGACGCGAGCGCGGCGGGCGTGAAGAGCGCCACGTTGATGCCGCCGTCCGCGTCGCGCGCAGAGCGGTACTCGAACGCCTCGATGCCGGCCTCGCGCAACGCGGTGCCAAGCGCCTGCGTCGCGGTGTAACTGGCACGGTCCTGCAGTTGCGCCGCAAACCTGGAGAACGGCGGCTCCTGCAGACGCAGGCCGCGCTCGGTCTGGATCTCCGCGCTGAACACCGTGTGCCGGGTCCTGAGCGGTTCGTCCGGTGCGGTTTCCATGCCGCTCCAGAAGACGAACCGGTAATACGCACTTTCGGCTAGCACGCTGCCGATGCCGCGCGCGCCGTAGAAGAGGCTCGGCTCGGTGCGGCGCCCGAAACGCGAGCCATAACGCAGCGGCGGATAGCGGAACGGCGTCAGCAGCAGGTAGTGCAGGCTTTCAGTGGCAGCCGGCGGCGGCGGCTTCGTGCGCCTCGATCAGTCGTTCGAGCAGCGCCTGTTCCGCCAGCGTATGCACGAGCGAATTGGTGGCGACCTGTTCCTGGCTTTCGACGAGGCGCTCGATCGTTCCCTCGAGGACGTCGGGATGGGCGGTCGATTCGCAGGCGGTCCATATCTCGCTCGTCACAGCCGTCCCCGGATCGCGTCGAGATACTCGACCACCCGGTTCAAGCCCTGCACGCTGCGCATCAATTCGGCGGGGACGCCGCCCACATGGCGGTTCGGCGTGTGCATCCAGTGTTTCATCTGCCGACCGTCGCCGCCGACCAGCACGAAGAGCGCGCGATAGGCACGAACTACGAGCAGCGCGAGCTCGCCGGACTTGCTGCCGGGTTCGAGTGATTGCCGACTGATGGCCGTGCGATCCCTTCCAACGACCATGCCGAGATCGGCCTGCGTCAGGCCCAGCTGCTTGCCGGCCTTGACCAAGGCACGGCCCAGGACCTCGTTCGGTTGGATGGCGGCGTCAGCCACCGCCGCGGACGGGTGCCAGTTGTGCTCCATGCGCACATTCTAGCACTTGATGTGGCATTTGCCACAGTCTACTGGCCGTAGGTTGGCCCTCACTCCCCTGAGGGCGACCCGTTTGCGGGAGAGGTACGACACCCTCACCCGCCCTTTCGGCGACCTCTCCCGCAGGCGGGAGAGGTGAGAACCCTCACCCGCCCTCTGGGCGACCTCTCCCGCAAGCGGGAGAGGTTAAGAGACGAACTTCTTGGATTCGGCCTCGACGACCTTGTTGATCTTCCATTGCTGGGCGATCGACAGGCCGGTGTTGGTGATCCAGTACAGCACCAGGCCCGCCGGGAACCACGCCATCATCACCGTCATGATGATCGGCATCAGCGCGAACATCTTCGCCTGCATCGGATCGGGCGGCGCCGGGTTCAGCTTGAACTGCCCGAACATCGCCGCGCCCATGATCACCGGCAGGATGAAGTACGGATCCTTGGACGACAGGTCCTGGATCCAGCCGAAGAACGGCGCCTGGCGCATCTCGACGCTCTCGAGCAGCACCCAGTAGAACGCGAGGAACACCGGGATCTGGATGACGATCGGCAGGCAGCCGGCGACCGGATTGATCTTCTCGCGCTTGTAGATCTCCATCATCTGCTTGGCGAGCTGCTCGCGGTCGTCCTTGTACCGCTCCTGGATGTTCTTGATGCGCGGCTGGATGGCCCGCATCTTCGCCATCGAGCGGCCGCTCGTTTCCGTGAGCTTGTAGAACAGCAGCTTCAGCAGGAACGTCACGATGATGATCGCGAGGCCCCAGTTCTGGACGAACTTGTGCACCTGCTGCAGCAGCCAGAACAGTGGCTGCGAGATGATCGTCAACTTGCCGTAGTCGACGGTCAACTCCAGCTTCGGACCGGCCGCCTTGAGCTGGTCCTGCAGCTTCGGCCCGACGAACAGTCGCTCGCTGAACGAAGCCGTGCGCGCCCGGCGCGACGCTCTTGAGCGGCCCGCGATAGCTGACCAGCGAGTGCTCGCCGTCGCGCCGCACCGTGAATTCATAGGCGTCGCCGTGCGGCGGCACTGCCGCCGACACGAAGTGATGCTGCATCTCGGCCATCCAGCCGTCGACGACCGACTGCGTGTACTTGGCGTCGTCGTCCTTGTTGGCGTCGAGCTTCGTGGACTTCTTGCCGTCGTAGATGGCCGGGCCACGATAGGCGTAGCTCTCGACGTCGAACATCGAGCGCTTCTGCGAATACATGTGGCGCACGAACTGCACGTACGAAGCGGCCTTCCAAGCGGTCGGTGACGCGTTCTGCACGTCGTAGACGACGTCGATCGCGTACTGGCCGGGTTTGAAGACGAAGGTCTTGGTGACGGCGACGCCCTGCCCGTCCGTCCAGGTGAGCGGCACCCGCAGTTCCTGATTGCCGGTCATGCGGTATTCGCTCGCGCCGCTCGCGAACATCGCGAGATGCGTCGGGTCGGCGCGGCCGTCCGCCGCGCGCAAGCCCGGAGCGAGCGACGCTGTAGGTGGCGTCGTCCGTCGTGAGCAGCCGCACCGGCGGGCTGCCCGGCTGCTTGTCTTTCGGATACTTCGGCAGGTCCGCGCGCAGCACGTCGCCGCCGCGCAGGCTGATGTCCAGATCGAGCACGTCGGTGACGACGTGCACGATCGGCGCCGTCGTGTCGGCGGTGGTCGCGGTCGGCACGTTCGCTGCCGTGCCCGGCGCGGTGGCTGGAGCACCCGCGGTGGTGGCCGCCGGAGTATCCGTCGGCAAGGCCGGCAGCTGGCTCGCAGAGGACGCCGCGGCGGTCGGGGTGGTGTTCGTGGCTGTCGCCGCGACGGGTGCAGCCTGCTTGCCGTTGTCCTGGTCCCACTGGACGACGTTCATCCAGACGAGCAAGGCGAGGCCAATCCAGAGGTAAAGACGCGGGTTATCCATGACTCGGTCGCTTGAATGGGTCGGTGATCGGTTCCGGCACGGGGTCGTAGCCGCCGGGATTCCAGGGATGGCAGCGGCAGACGCGGCGCGTGGCGAGCCACGTGCCGTGCACGGCGCCGTGACGCTCGAGGGCCTCCAGTGCGTAACTGGAGCACGACGGATAGAAACGGCAGTTCCGTCCGAGCAACGGACTGAGGAACCACCGGTACAGTTGGACGAAAGCGATCAGGAGCGTGCGCATCGGCGGACGATCCTATCCCAATGCCCCGCCAGGCTGGCGCGGATCTCGTCGTTGGTGGCCTTGCCGGCCGCCGATCGGGCGTTGACCACGAGATCCAAGGGAGGCAATTCCTGCTGGCGATGACGAAACGATTCGCGGGCCAGCCGCTTGATGCGATTGCGGTTGACCGCGTTGCCGGCCGACTTCACGCCGACGGCGAGCCCGAGTCGCGCGTGACCCGTGCTGCTCGGCCGCGCGATCACCATGAACAATGCATCGGACGACCGCTGACCTTCGCGGTGAACGGCGTCGAACTGCGGCTTGTCGGTGAGTCTGCGGTCGCGAGGAAAGCTGCGCGCGGTGAGCGAAATGGCGGCGCGCTGCGTGGAGGCGGTCAGACCGCCAGGCGCTTGCGACCCTTGGCGCGACGACGGCTCAGGACGAGGCGTCCGCCCTTGGTGGCCATGCGCGCACGAAAGCCGTGGACTCGCTTGCGGTGCAGGTTGCTCGGGTTGAATGTGCGCTTCATCGTCGGCTCCGTAGTGCCCTAAACTGGACCAGAAACAACAGGATGCACTGGTGTCCAGAGGGCCGGCGAGAATACCCGGGCGCGCGGTCAGCGTCAACCGCAGGCAAAGATATCCACAGGGCAAACGCGGGTATACACTCCCCGCCCCTTCGCCGCTCGAACCCGTCACCGTCCCTTCGAAAAGGCCCGCCGGTTGTGGAGATTTCGCTCTGGAATCAGTGCCTCCGCCGTCTCGAAGCGGAGCTCTCGGAACAATCCTTCAACACCTGGATTCGTCCGTTGCAGGCGGTCGAGGACGGGAGCCGGTTGCGCCTGCTGGCGCCCAATCGGTACGTCGTCGACTGGGTGAACCAGAACTGCGCGTCACGGATCGGCGAGTTGATCGAGGAATTGATGCCGGCCCCGGCACCCGAGGTGGTGCTGGAGATCGGCTCGCGGCGGGCCGCCGTGCCCGCTCCGACGCCAGTGACCGACGGCGTTGCCCTGCCCACAGCCCCCGCTGCGCGCATCGCAGCCGCTGTGTTGCGCGCCAAGGCCGGCGCACCGGTGCTGCAGTTCGGCGGCCGCCTCAATCCCGACTTCACGTTCGCGAACTTCGTCGAAGGCAAGAGCAACCAGCTCGGGCGCGCGGCCGCCGTGCAGGTCGCCGAGAATCCCGGGCGCGCCTACAACCCGCTGTTCATCTATGGCGGCGTCGGTCTCGGCAAGACGCACCTGATGCACGCCATCGGCAACCAGATCCGCGCGCGCAACAAGGACGCGAAAGTGGCGTACGTCCACTCGGAGCGATTCGTCGGCGACATGGTGCGGGCGCTGCAGCACAACACGATCAATGAATTCAAGCAGGCGTATCGCACGCTCGACGCGCTGCTGATCGACGACATCCAGTTCTTCGCCGGCAAGGAACGTTCGCAGGAAGAGTTCTTCCACACGTTCAACACGCTGCTCGAAGGGCAGCAACAGGTGATCCTCACTTGCGATCGCTATCCGAAGGAAGTCGACGGGCTCGAGGAGCGGCTGAAGTCGCGCTTCGGCTGGGGACTCACGGTGGCGATCGAGCCGCCGGAGCTCGAGACTTGCGTTGCGATCCTGATGAGCAAGGCCGCGGCAAGCGGCGCCGAAGTGCCGGAAGAAGTCGCGTTTTTCGTCGCCAAGCGGATACGCTCGAACATACGCGAGCTCGAGGGCGCCATGCGCCGCGTGGTCGCGAATTCGCAGTTTACCGGGCGGCCGATCACGCTGGAATTTGCGAAAGAAGCGCTGAAAGACCTGCTCGCGTTGCAGGAGCGCATGGTCACGGTCGAGAACATCCAGAAGACGGTTGCCGAGTACTACAAGATCCGCGTCGCCGACCTGTTGTCACGACGGCGCAGCCGTTCCATCACGCGCCCGCGGCAGATGGCGATGGCGTTGTCGAAGGAACTCACCAATCACAGCCTGCCCGAAATCGGCGACGCATTCGGCGGTCGCGATCACACCACGGTGCTGCACGCGTGTCGCGTCGTGAAGGAACTGCGGGAGTCGCAGACGCGGCTCGCGGAGGACTATCAGAACCTGTTGAGAACCCTGGCAGGCTGATGTGGCCAACCTGTGCACGAAATCGCAGCGGTGCTTCTGCACATTTCATGCACAGGCTGCGGACAGGGTGCGGGGCGTTTACGGGTCTGCTTGAGCGGCTCGCAACTGGCCGCGTTGTCAGGGGAAAATGGCGTTCTGCACAGGCTTGGGCTGTGCTAAATATTACGACTATAGAATTCTTAGATAAAAATCCTTGGAATTAACAAGATGAAGATCATCGCGAAGCGTGAAGCGATCCTGACTCCGCTGCAGGCCGTCATCGGCGTCGTCGAACGCAAACAGACGATGCCGATCCTCGCCAACGTGCTGTTGGCCGCGAAGGGCGGTCGGTTGTCCGTCACGGCGACGGATCTCGAAGTCGAACTCGTCGCCACGTCCGAAGTCGACGTGCAACGCAGTGGTGACGTCACCGTGCCCGGTCGAAAGCTGCTCGACATCTGTCGCGCCTTGCCCGAGGGCACCGAGATCACGCTGACGCAGGAAGGCGAGCGCATGCTGGTGCGGGCTCGCAAGAGCCGCTTCACACTGTCGACGTTGCCGGCCGCCGAGTTTCCGACGGTCGAGGAAATCAACGCGGAGCAAACCGTCCAGGTGCCGCAGAAGGACTTCAAGCGCCTCCTCGAGAAGACGCACTTTTCGATGGCGCAGCAGGATGTCAGGTATTACCTGAACGGCCTTCTACTGGAAACGTCGGCGAAATTGCTGCGATCTGTCGCGACTGACGGCCATCGGCTGGCTTTGTGCGAGTGTGAGCTGCCGGAAGGCGCAAAATCGGGCCAGCAGGTCATCGTGCCGCGCAAAGGCGTCCTCGAGCTGCAGAGAATCCTCGGGAATGAAGATCACGTGCTGGCGGTGTCGATCGGCGGTAACCATCTTCGCGTCCAGATTGGCGATATTCGCTTCACATCGAAGCTAATTGACGGCCGTTTCCCCGAATATAGCCGCGTCATCCCGGCCAATCCGCCGAAGCTGGTGTCCGCCGTTCGCGACGATTTGCGTCAGGCGCTGCAGCGCGCCGCCATCCTTTCGAACGAAAAGTATCGCGGCATCCGCTTCGCGCTGAAGTCGAACGTGCTGACGATCCAGGCGCACAACCCGGAGCAGGAAGAGGCCGAGGAAGAGGTCGAGGTGGGCTACGAGGGCGACGAGGTCGAGATTGGCTTCAACGTCAACTACCTGCTCGATGCATTGGCGGCCGTCGACGGCGCGGAAGTGCAGATCGGCCTGACGGACGGCAACAGCAGCTGCCTGATTCGGTCGGCTGCGGATGGCTCCGCCCGGTTTGTCGTGATGCCGATGCGGCTGTGATCGCTGCTTTCGGCATTCGATGAGCCTGCAGGCAGTCGGCCTCCGGGACTTTCGCTGCATCGAGTCTGCTGAACTGGAACTTCACGGCCGCTGTAACTTGATCAGCGGCGAGAACGCCTCGGGCAAGACGAGCTTGCTCGAGGCGATTTTCTTTCTGGGCCGCGGACGTTCGTTCCGGACGTCCCGCAACGACACGTTGGTCCGAAAGGGCGCCGATGCGCTGCTGCTGACGGGCCGCGTGCTGAAGGGCGGCCGCAGCCAGCCAATTGGCGTCCGCTACGGGAAGGACGGTATCGAGGCTCGGGCTGGGGGTGAACGCATCGGCAGTCTGGCGGAGTTGGCCACCGCGATGCCCGTACAGGCCATCGATCCGGAGGTCCACCGCTTGGTGGAGGAGGGTCCGCAAGAGCGACGCCGGTTCCTGGACTGGGGAGTGTTCCACGTGGAACCAAACTTCGTGGAGCACTGGCGCCGCTACCAGAAGGCGCTGCGTCAGCGGAACGCCGCGTTACGGGCCGGCCAGCCTCCGGCGGTGGTTCGGGCCTGGAATCCGGAGTTGGTTGAGGCGGGCGAGAAGGTGGCGGATTTCCGGCAGCGATACCTCGAGCGGCTCCAGCCGCATGTGGCTGCAGTCGGCGAACGGTTGCTGGGCGTGCCGGTCGATCTCGGCTTGAGCCGCGGATGGGTAGCGGACCGCTCGCTCGCCGAGGCCCTGGAGGCCGCGTGGCCACGGGACGTTGAGAGGTCGGTGACGCACGTCGGGCCCCATCGTGCCGACCTGTCGATCCGGGTCGGTGGCGAGCTGGCTCGCGACCGAGTGTCTCGCGGCCAGCAGAAACTGACCGCTTCGGCCATGTTGCTTGGGCAGCTTCGTTGCGACGCGGAGCAGGGGTCCGAGGTGGCGGCGCTACTTGTGGATGACCCTGCGGCAGAGCTCGATTCCGGCAACCTGGACCGGCTGCTGGCGGAGGTCCTCGACCTGCCCGCGCAACTCTTCGTGACGGCCCTGGACGCCCGGAATCCGTCGATCCGGGCGCTCCCGGATGGGAACAGGTTCCACGTGGAACACGGTGTTTTGACGCGTCTGATATAATCCGCCGTCCCCTCGAACCGGGTATCCCATGAGCGGCGCCGACGTCTACGACTCAAGTAAAATCAAAGTCTTAAAAGGCCTTGACGCCGTTCGCAAGCGGCCTGGAATGTACATCGGCGACACCGACGACGGGACCGGCCTCCACCACATGGTTTTCGAAGTCGTCGACAACTCGGTCGACGAAGCGCTGGCCGGCTACTGCACGCACATCGAGGTCACGATCCACGCCGATCAGTCGGTCACCGTGTCGGACGACGGCCGTGGAATTCCTGTGGATATCCATCCGGGGGAGGGGGTCTCCGCGGCCGAGGTGATCCTCACCGTCCTGCACGCCGGTGGCAAATTCGACGACTCTTCGTACAAGGTGTCGGGCGGCCTGCACGGCGTCGGCGTGTCGGTCGTCAACGCCCTTTCCGAAGTGCTGCACCTGACCATCTACCGGGAAGGACACGAATACCGCCAGGAGTACCGTCTCGGTGATCCGGTCTCGCCGCTGGCGATGGTCGGTCCGAGCGACAAGCGCGGCACGACGATCCGGTTCAAACCCAGCGATACGATCTTCACGAACCTCGAGTTCGAGTACGAGATCCTGCAAAAGCGCCTGCGCGAACTGTCGTTCCTGAATTCCGGCGTCAGGATCGAGCTGATCGACGAGCGCGACGATCGCCGCGAAGGTTTCCATCACGAAGGCGGCATCCGCGAGTTCGTGCGCTTCCTGAATCGAAGCAAAACTTCAATTCATGAATCCGCGTTCTGGTTTAGAGCGGATCGCGACGGCGTTGGCGTCGAGGTGGCGATGCAGTGGAACGACTCCTACGCGGAGACGATGTACTGCTACACGAACAACATCCCGCAGAAGGACGGCGGCACGCACCTGGCCGGCTTCCGCGGCGCGCTCACGCGCACGCTGAACGACTACATCGAACGCGAGATGGCGAACAAGAAGGACAAGGTGCCGACCACCGGCGACGATTCGCGCGAAGGTCTCACGGCCGTTCTCTCGGTGAAACTGAGCGACCCGAAGTTCTCGTCGCAGACGAAGGACAAGCTCGTCTCGTCGGAAGTGAAGAGCGTCGTCGAGTCGCTGGTCGCCGAGAAGCTCGGCGAATTCCTGCTCGAAAATCCGCTGCAGGCGAAGGCCATCGTCGCGAAGATCGTCGACGCGGCGCGTGCTCGCGAAGCCGCGCGCAAGGCGCGCGAGCTCACTCGCCGCAAGGGCGCGCTCGACATCGCGGGCCTGCCCGGCAAGCTCGCCGACTGCCAGGAAAAAGATCCGGCGCTGTCGGAGCTGTTCATCGTCGAGGGCGATTCGGCAGGCGGTTCGGCGAAGCAGGGCCGGGACCGCCGCACGCAGGCCATCCTGCCGCTCAAGGGCAAGATCCTGAACGTCGAGCGCGCGCGCTTCGACAAGATGCTCTCGTCGGCGGAAGTCGGCACGCTGATCACCGCGCTCGGCTGCGGCATCGGCAAGGACGAATTCGACATCGACAAGCTGCGCTACCACCGCGTGATCATCATGACCGATGCGGACGTCGACGGCAGCCACATCCGCACGCTGCTGCTGACGTTCTTCTACCGGCAGATTCCGCTGCTGATCGAGCGCGGCCACATCTACATCGCGCAGCCGCCGCTCTACAAGGTGAAGAAAGGCAAGTCCGAAACGTACGTGAAGGACGACGTCGAGCTGAACCAGATGCTGCTGCGCTCGGCGCTCGAAGATGCCGTCGCTGCAGGTCTCCGCGACCGCCCCGCCGATGTCCACTGCTGCACTCGAGGCCTTGGCGCGCAAGTACTTCGACTTCCAGAACGCGGTGCGTCGCTCGCCGCGCCGCTACGACCAGCACGTGCTCGAGCAGATGCTGCATCTGCCGGAGCTGAGCGCGGCGGAGCGCGAGGACGGCGTGCGCCTGACGGCCTGGGGCAAGCAGCTCGAGACCTTGCTGAATGCGACGATTTCGGCGGGACGCACCTATACCGTCGGCCTTCAGGACGGCACGCCGCCGCACCTCGTCGTCACGCGGATCGAGCACGGACTCACCGTCGAGAAGCATCTGCACAAGGAATTCTTCAACTCCAGCGAGTACCGGCGCATCACCGATCTGTCGCGCACGCTTGCGGGACTGTTCGGCCCCGGCGCGTTCGTGCAGCGCGGCGAGGCGAAGCAGGACGTTGCCACGTTCAAGGAAGCGATCGGCTGGCTGCTCGACCAGGCGCGCAAGGGACAGTCGATCCAGCGCTACAAGGGCCTCGGCGAGATGAACCCGGAACAGCTCTGGGACACGACCATCAATCCGCAGTCGCGCCGGCTGGTGCAGGTGAAGATCGAGGACGCGCTCGGCGCCGACGAGATCTTCTCGACGCTGATGGGCGACCAGGTCGAGCCCCGCCGCGAATTCATCGAGCGCAACGCGCTGTCGGTGTCGAACCTCGACGTCTGATGTCCGCGGCGTTCTCGCCGTCCGACATTTCTGCAAGGATGTCGCGGCGTCGAAGCCATCTGAGGGGCCGATGTCACGTCACGCCGTCGTGATCGGAGCAAGCGTCGCGGGATTGCTCGCGGCGCGAGTCCTCGCCCGTCATTTCGACGCGGTGACCGTCGTCGAGCGGGACACCTGCGACCAGGGCATCGGCGCTCGCAAGGGCGTGCCGCAAGGCAACCACATCCACCTGCTCTGGTCCGGCGGGATGCGGATCATCGAGGGCCTGTTCCCCGGTATCGCGCAGGAACTCGCGGCCGCCGGCGGCGCTGTCTTCGACAACGGCCGCGACATGCGCTGGTATCACCACGGCGTCTGGAAGCTTCGCCACGCCAGCGGACTCAACATTCACGCACAGAGCCGGCCGCTGCTCGAGCATTGCCTGCGCCGGCGCCTGCTCGAAACCCCGAACATTCGCCTGTTGTCCGGCCACATGCTGCAGGGCTTGCTGGGCGAGCGGGGGCGAGGTCGCGTCACGGGTGTGAGCCTGAAACGCCTGGGGGCCGACGCGGCGCAGGTCGATCTCGAGGCCGATCTGGTCGTCGACGCGAGCGGCCGCAGCGGCGCCACGCTGACGGCCCTCGAGCAACTCGGTTATCCGCGACCCCGGGAAGAATCGATCGGCGTCGATATCGGGTACGCCACGCGCGTATTTCACGCGCCGCAGGACGGGCGGGACTGGCAGGCCATGGCTGTCTACACGACGGCGCCGCGCACGCACCGTCTCGGCGTGGTCTTCCCGATCGAAGGCGATCGCTGGATCGTGACGCTGGTCGGCCTGCGGGGACACTATCCGCGCGCGTCGATGACGCGCCGAGTTCCTGGAGTTCGCCCGCAGCCTCGAGCAACCGGACCTCTACGAGGCGATCCGGCACGCCGAGCCGGACGGCCCCATCCACCTGATCCGCTACGCGAACCAGATGCGCCGACGATTCGAGCGCATGCCGTCGTTGCCGGCGGGCCTGCTGTACCTCGGCGACAGCATCTGCAGCCTCAACCCGCTTTACGGCCAGGGCATGACGCTGTGCGCGCTGCAGGCCGACATCCTCGACGGCTGCCTGCAGCGTAAGCTCGGACGCATCCCCGACGCCGAACTGGCGCGGGACTACTTTCGCCGCACCGCGTCCGTGGTCGACGCGGCCTGGCTGCTCGGTGCGGGCAGCGACTTCCTCTACCCGGAAACCACCGGCGCGCGCTCCCCGCTCACGCCGCTGATCGGCTGGTACATCACGCGATTGTTGCGACTGTCGGGGCACAGCGAAGTGGCGCAGATGCGCTTCCTGCAGGTGATCCACTTCGTGCGGCCTGTGTCGTCGTTGCTCGCGCCCGACGTGCTGCTGCGCGTGCTCGGCAGCTCGCTGCTCCCTTCGCAAGCTGCCCGTCCGGCATCGCGCGCAGTCCCGATCAGTACTGAACACCCGCGCTGAAGCAGCATTCGCGGCGCGCGGCCTTGCCGTCCGGATCGTCCTTGGATACGTCTCCGCTGCCGGGCAGCACCTTCGGGAAGCCGTACTTGTTCAACACGCAGGGCAGGTCGTTGGCCGTGCCCGGCTCGCAGTTCACAGGCTTCCCGCTGGCGTCGTAGTACTTCAGGCTGGTCTGGAGCAGCGCATCCTGGAATCTCCGGCAGATGCCCTTCATTTCCTCGCGCTCGGCGTCGCTCGGGATCGGCCGCCCCAGTTGCTTGCAGAGCTGCTCGAACTCGAGCTGTTCGGCGCGCTTCTTCTTGTCGTTCGTATCGATCGGCAGGAAGCCGTAGTCGCAGTCGAACAGCAGGCTGCTGTTGTGCGGGCGGTAGAACAGCAGGTCGGCCATCTTGCAGTAGATGAGATCGGTCGGCCAGCAGAGCGGCACGCTGCCTTCGGTGAGGACTCGCGACTCCAGGTCCTCGAGCAGGCTGTCCGCGAGGTGGTTGAGCAACCCGTCCGCCCACTTGGTGACGATCGGCCGGACGAGCTCCGGCAGGTCGCTGAGCTTGTCGTTCAACAGCTTCTCGAGCAGCGTGTCGATGCCGTGCACGGCGCCGGTGAGGTACTTGATCCCGTTCGGGCCGATCGCCTGCCCGATGGTCTGCTCGACCTTGGCGGTCTCGCTGGTGGGCGGCTTCACGCGCAGGATGAACGGCACCGGATGGTTGTCGATCATCATGTGCAGCGTCGAGTGGTCCGACGAATGCACGATCGCCGCGTTCCAGATGATCGTCGCGCAGACGTTCGTCAGCATGTCCTTGCTGCGGATGGCGCGCTGGTCCGGAAAGCCCGGCACCCGCGACGAGATCTCGTAGGCCCAGCGCTGGATTTCCAGCCATTGCAGGTCGTCCTGCTCCGGTGTCGCCGCCGGATCCGGCAGCCTGGCAATCACGTCGCTCGCGAACGCCAGGATCGGCGCATGGTAGTCCTCGAGGAACTGGGCGTAGCGCGAGGCCTTCAGTCCGATGAACGTCTGGATTGGCCCGGCCGCCGGGTCGTCGGCGTCGACCACCGTGCCCGGGTCGGTGCTGAAGCTGTACCTCGGATACGACGTGTTGCGCTCGTTCCAGTAGAACCGGCCGCCCGCCCACGCGAGCGGAATCAGCTTGCGGATCTCCTCACCGCCGGCGGTCACCGGGCTCCAGGGATACCAGGTATCGCGGTTGATGATGGAGCGCTCGCCTTCGAGCACCGTGTTGTTGACCGGCAGCGTCAGGCGGAAATGCGGCAGCAGCAGTTGCTGCAGCAAATGCCATTGCGGCAGCACCGATTTCGTGACGGCGTTGATCGTGTCGCTGGGAAAGTGCACCTTGATGTGATCCACCAGATTGATGCGGTGGATTGCGCCCTGCAGCACGAAGTACTTGGCCAGCCACCACGCGGACGGGGACGGATGCTCATCCGCGCGGAACACCAGGTCGGGCAGGTATTGGTAGACGCCGTCGACCAGTTGCGCCAGCGCGATGCCGAACAACTGGTACTTGAAACGGTCATCGCCGGTGGCGCCTTTTGCGCGCCGCACGACGGCGATCGCGGGTGCGACGTACTCGTCCGGCCACGGGCTCGTCACCACCTTCATGCACGACTGGTCCGACTTCAGGTATTCGAACCCGTCGTCGCCTGGCACGCGGAAAAGGCTTTCGTCCTGCGGATCGAGGCGGCCGAGGTACTTGCTGTAGAGGCCTTCGCAGATCAACTCGACGAACAGGTCGTCGCTGAGCGGGCCATAGCCGGTGACGCCGTTGCGCTCGAAGCTCTCACGAGCGAATCGGGCGCTCTGCTGGCCGAACGGCGACACGTCCTTCAGGTTCGTCACGCCGTCCTTCAGGTTGCCGAGCGCGTTCTGGATGTAGTACCGGCCGACGTGCTTCTGCCAGTCGGCGAGCTCCTCGGGCGGGATGTTCGACACCGTCGGCGCCTGGCCATACGGATAGTCGAACGATTGCTCCGGCCACGGTTCGTTGTGGGGGTACAGGAACTCCGTGTCCTTGTACGGCGCGTCCTGCAGCGTCTGGCGGCGGCGCGAATAGAACTGCGCGAATCCTTGCTCGGACATGTCCCCTCTCCTGTTGCTGTGTCGAATCAGCGCGTCGCAAGTGCCGCGCGCAAGGCCATGAATCGCTCTCCCGGCGCGCTGCCGGCCAGCGTGGCCACCCGGCGTTCAGCGTCCGCGAGCAAAGCGCGCGCGGCCACGGGATCGTCCGTGGCGAGCAGCTCAGCGCCGTCGCAGGCCGCCGGGCCGTACCAGCCCCAGGCCTGCTGGCCTTCCGCGGTCGCCAGCGCGTTGCGAACGTGCGTCAGCGCGCCGGCACGGTCGCCCGTCTCCTGCGCCAGGCGCGCCTGGCAGCGGTGCAGGTCGCTCTCGGACCAGCGCTCGTCGGTCGCTTCAGTGACGGCCGACGCGCGAGCGAGGCTTGCGGAGGCGCGATCGGGCTGCCCGGCGTCGAGGCAGGCCCGGGCGAACTGCACTTCCCACGACGCGAGGAAGCAACGCGAACCGATCCCCCGCCACGCGTCGATGCCTTGTTCGATCGTCGCGAGTCCCGTCGCATCGCCCTGCTTGCACGTGCACAGCGCCTCGAGCAGCAGCGCCTGCACGGCGAACGAGTTGAGCCCGTACTTCGCGCCGAGCTCGCGCAGCTCCGATACCAGCTCCCGGACGCCGGTGTAATCGTCGACGAAGACGCGCGCCCAGCAGGTGAACGACAGCGCGAAGCCGAGCGAGTTGGGGTGGCCCAGGCTGCGCGCTCGCTCGAGCAGGCGCTGTTCGGTGGCCGCGAGCCGCGCGCCCTCGCCACGGCAGACGAGCAGCCAGCACAGATAAGCCATCGCGACGACTTCGGGATCCTGGCCGTACCGATAGGCGTGCCCGCCGTGCGTGTCGCGGTCGTAAGCGGCAATGCTGGCGAGCAGGTGGGGCTCGGCGTCCACGAGACGCCCCAGGAAGAAGCACGTCAACCCGAGCAGCATCTCGGTCTCGACCACGAGACCGCGACCGTTGTCGGCGTCGAGCCGCGCGAGCTTCAGGGCGGTCTCGTGCGATTCCCGGTGACGGCCGCCGACCATGTCGAAGATGCAGACGCTGAACAGCGCCATGAAGCGCAGCTCGAAGTCGCGCACGGTCTCGCACAGCGAGAGTGCGCGGTGCGTGGTCTCGGCCATGCGCTCCGACGAATACCCGTGCAGGGCGACCAGCACCGGGATGCGCAGCGCCTGGATGCGCAGTTCCGCCACGTCGCGCTCGTCTCCCGCTGGGACTCGCTGCAGCTGCGCCAGCGCGCCGTTCAGGAAGTGATCCGCTTCGAGGTTGGCGGAACGCCGCAACGCCGCCTGGGTTGCCGTGAGCCAGTAGCCGATCGCCCTGTGTGCGTGCTCGGAGGTCGCCGCCGCCGAGCCGTAGTGGTGCGCCAGCAATTCGGCCGCCTGTCCGCCGAGTGTCGGGTCTTGCTCCATCGACTGGGCGACCACCAGATGGCATTCCTCGCGCCGCGATTTCAGCATCGAGGCATAGGCCGCGGCCTGGATCAACGCGTGCCGGAACACGTAGCACGTTTCGGTTCCGACGCCGCGGCGATGGACCAGGTCGCGGTTCACGAGCTGGTCCATCAACGCCTCGACGCGCGCGCCGGGCAAGCCCGCGCTCGCCTGGAGCAGCGCCAGGCTGAACTCGCGGCCGATCGTCGCGGCAAGCTGCAGCAATGACTTGGCGGGCCCGAGATGCTGGAAACGCGCGGCCAGCGATTCCTGCAGGGTGTTCGGAATCGTGAGCGGATCCTGGGCTCCGGTGAGTTCGTTGCGGCGCGCCGCTTCCAGCACCGAGCGGGTCAGCTCCTCGACGAACAACGGCACGCCGTCGGCTTTCGCCACGATCGCTTCCGCCAGCGGCTCTGCGATGGCGGTGTCGCGGTCGACGGCAGCGACGATCGCACGCGACTGCGCCCGGGTCAGCCGGTCCACGTTCACCAGCTGCGCGTGCGACTGGTCCATCCACGGAACCCGGAATCCCGGGCGAGTCGTCAGCACCAGCAGGACGCGCATCGACGGCACCTGTGCGCTCAACATGCCGAGCAATTCCAGCGAGGTCGGATCGGCCCAGTGCAGGTCCTCGACCAGCAGCAACACCGGTAGCCGGTCGGCGTCGTTCAGTACGACCCGCAGCAAGCCGCGCAGCAACAATTCCTTCTGCTTGCCCGGCTCGACCTGCAGGCCGCCCGCCTGCACGTCGTGGGACAGCATTTCGGCCAGGATCTGCGACAGCTCCGCTCCCTGTACGCCTTGCGTCGCGAGCCACGCCTGCAGCTTCCGCTCGCGAATCGCGGGTGCCTCCTGCGCGGAGTAGCCGGGCACGGCCTGTTCGAGGTAACGCAGCAGCGGGAACAGCGGCGAGTGCGCGTGATAGGCGGAACACTGCAAAGCGATCACGCGGGCGACGTCGTCGCGCTCGACCGTTTCGCGAAAGCGCGTCACCAGCCGGGTCTTGCCCATGCCGGGTTCGCCACGCAACAGGACGACGCTGCCCCTTGATTCGACGGCCGCTGCCCATCGCCCGTCGAGCAGGGCCATTTCCTGCTCCCGGCCCACCAGCTCGCCGCGAAACGCGGCCATTGGGGCAAGCGTGTCGAGGTCCGCCGCCGCGACGCGAAATACCGGCACGGGTGCGGGCGAGCCGGGGAACGACTGGCTGCCCGCGGGCTCGCAGCGAATGCGCTGGTGCAGCATCGACTGGACGTCACGGCTGACGCGGATTTCGCCGTCGCCGGCCCCGAGCTGCAGCGCCGCTGCGGTGTTCAGCGTCTGCCCCACGTTGCTCACCCAGTGCTCGATCCCGCGCCCGGGCAATTCCTCGACGATGGCGAACCCGCTGTGCAGGCCGGCGCTGATGCCGATGTGCAGCGCGCCAGGGGCCGCGCCCGCGGCATTGAATTCCTCGACGTGGCGGACCATGCGCTGCGCCGCAAGGACACCGCGCAGCGCATCGTCCTCGTGCGCCAGGCGGACGCCGAAATACGCGGTGAAGAGTTCGCCCTCGGTCGGCAGCAGGTAGCCCTCGACGCTGTCGACGATTTCGCCGAAGCGGCGCGCGATCGCGGGGACCTCGGCGCGAAATCGCTCCGCGTGATGCTCGCTGCCATCGTCCGGCGGCGTCAGCGAGCACCGCAGCACCGTCACCAGGCGGCGCTCGGCGGACCCGGCAATCTCGACGTCGGAGGTTTCGGCTTCCGCCGGCGTGGCCGGCTCGCCGTCCGCCTTGGTTCGGTCTTCCTCGTCCGTGTAGACGAGGCCGTGGCGAGTGAGGTCGTAGAACCAGGCGAGCACCATCGCGGCGGGCGCGAGCGCGACGGCGCCGATGATCAGCAGCTGCAGGAAGTGGTTCGGGATCTCGAAGGCCTGGAATACGACGCTGGCCACTTCGACGGCAACCCACGCCGCGACGATGTAGCCCGCGGTGAACGACAGGACTCGGCGGCGGCGCAGTTCCGAGATGAAATGAGAGACCCGGCCGCCGCGGCCGGCCTTCCGCCTGGATCCACTCGCGGCCCCGGACTCTGCGCTCACCGTGGATCCCGGCCGGACCAGTACACCGGCCCGGACGGCGTCCGGCGCTCGGCTACGAAGGTCCAGGCTGGCCCGATCATGGTTCCAGGAAACTCAGTTCCGGTGAGGGAAGGGTATTGTCCCACGCATTGCGCGGAGCCCGCGTGCTTTGCCTTATCTTACGTACGGTTCAATCGCCCCGCACGGCGTCCGCGCGCCAACATACGCCGACCGGCGAGCCGGTCAACCTCCGTCGCGAGGCGGAGGACGACGACAATCGAGGACCGAATGACATGACCCTGAACACGCTCGTCTCGCTGGCAGAAATCGTCAGCTCCGTTGCCGTCACGCTCACGCTGCTGTTCCTGATCGCCTCGATCCGCCAGAACACCCGTTCGCAAAAGGCACTGGCCGTCGATTCGATGGCGGCCGCCATCGCGGCGATCAACGTTCCCGCGATGAGCTCGCCGGCGCTCGGGTCGGCGGTGTTGCGCGCGGTCAGTGACTGGGGCTCGGCCACGCGCGATGAACGCATCATGGCGCACTATTTCCTGTTCTCGTTCTTCAGGCTTTCCGAGAACGCCTGGTACCAGCAGAAAGTCGGCATTCTCGAGGCCGGGCAATGGGAAGGCTGGGAGAAAGGCGTGCGCAAGTACTATCACAGCAAAGGCGTGCGCGAGGTCTGGTGGCCTGCGCGCCGACAGTCCTTTTCGACCGACTTCCAGGCGTTCCTGGCCGGAACGGTATCGCCCGATGAGCTCGGCAGCTTGAACGACATCTTTGACTACCAGCCCCCGCCGGCCGGGCGTTGACGCACATTGCCCCTGCGGGTAGCGTCGCGCGACCGTGATCGCCGGACCGGCCTTTCGACGCAGGAGTCACGCATGAAAGCCCTTGCATGGATGATCGCACTGACCGCACTCACTGCGGCTGCGGCGTACTCGGCGGATCCAGCCGCGACCGGCGGTGCAACCCCCGGGGCAGGCGTCTTCTGCGATACGCAGCATTCGAAGGACTGCCAGGCCGCCGTTACGCCGCAACAGGTGCTGGAGCGCTTCAAGAAGGGCAACGCACGGTTCGCGAGCGGGCACGGCACACACAGAAACTACGCGCAACAGGTCAAAGCCACCGCGGCCGGCCAGTATCCCCTCGCCACAGTGTTGTCGTGCATCGACTCGCGCGCGCCGGCCGAGATCCTGTTCGACCAGGGGATCGGCGACCTCTTCAACGCCCGTGTCGCCGGCAACATCGTCAATGACGACATCCTCGGCAGCCTGGAATTCGCCTCGAAGGTGGCCGGCTCGAAGCTGATCATCGTGCTCGGACATACGAGTTGCGGCGCCATCAAGGGGGCCTGCGACAACGTGAAGCTCGGCAACCTCACGGGGCTGCTGGCAAAGATCATGCCGGCGGTCGCTGCGATCCCCGACGACGGGACCGACCGGTCGTCGAAGAACTACGGATTCGTCGAGAAGGTGGCCGACCGCAACGTGCGCATGACCGTGCAGCGGATCCGCGAGCAAAGCCCGATCCTCAAGGATATGGAGGACAAGGGCGAGCTGTTGATCGTCGGTGCGATGTACGACGTAAAGAGCGGCAAGGTCACCTGGTACGACTGACCGCCTGGGCACTATTACACGAACGAAAATGGAGACGACCCTTGGATCCTCAAGCCATCCAGCATTTTCTGACCACGACCGCGACGGAACTCGGTATCAAGATTCTTGCGGCGCTCGCGTTCTGGTTCGTCGGCCGGTGGCTGATCCACCGCGTCATCGACCTGATGCGCGCGGCGATGAATCGCAACAACATCGACCCGACGCTGATCAAGTATCTCGGCTCGATCGTCGCCGTCGCGCTGAATGTCACGCTGGTGCTCGGCATCCTCGGCTACTTCGGGATCCAGACCACGTCGTTCGCTGCGCTGCTCGCCGGCGCGGGCGTCGCGATCGGCGCCGCCTGGAGCGGCATGCTCGGCAATTTCGCGGCCGGCGCGTTCATGCTGATCCTGCGCCCGTTCAAGGTCGGCGATTTCGTCAGCATCGGCGGCATCACCGGCACCGTGCACGAGCTCGGCCTGTTCGGGACGACGATCGTCACGCCGGACAACGTGATGACGCTGGTCGGCAACGGCAAGGTCTTCGGCGACACCGTGCAGAACTTCACGGCGCTGCCGCACCGACGCGTCGAACGCACGGCGCAGCTCGCGGGCGGCGTGGATCCGCTCGATGCGATCGCGCGCTTCCGTGCTGCCGTGGCGAAGATTCCGAACGTGGTGACGCAACCCGCGCCCGAGGTGAACCTGCTCGACATGAACCTCGTCGGACCGGTGATCTCGGTGCGGCCGTACACCGCCAACGAGCACTACTGGCAGGTGTACTTCGACACCAACGAGGCGATCGTGAAGGTCTGCCGCGAGGCGGGCTGGCCGGCGCCGACGCCGAGCCAGATCGTCCGTCAGGGCTAGGCCGCCGCGTATGCAAACGCCCGGCGGACCGCGCAGGTCCGTCGGGCGTTCTTTCGTGCAGAGATTCCCGCCCGGCTGGGGCCGGTCGACGTCAGTCGTGGTGGACGCTCACCTTGACGCCGTTCACCGTCGTGCTGACGAGCACGAGCGAATAATTCTTCCCGCCGCTGCCTTCGATGATGACGTTCTCGCCGCCTTCGCCTTCGATGCTGTAGCCCTTGGTGCCCAACTGCGCCTCGAAGGCCTTCTTGATGGCGCTGGGCGACGTCGTTCTCGCTCGTGCCCTTCTTGATCTGGACGGTGATCTCCGTCGTCGTGGGGTCCTTCTTCGTGACCACCCGGAACACGATCACGCCGTCGGAATCCGCGTCGTGATTGACGTTGATGCGGTAGTCGTCGGTGTAGCTCAGCTTCTCGGCCGGCACGGGTGCCGGAGTCTGTGCGAATGCCAGCGCCGAGGCGAACAGAGCAGCGGCCAGCCAATACGGTGCGAATCTTGTTCATGGTCGTTCCTTCCCGGGGGTTGAGTTCGTGAGTCGGCGGAGCCGAGTCTAGAGCAGCGCCTGGATGCGGGAGAAGTCGGTTCCCGACCGCTGCCGCTGGCTGTGCAGGTCGACCGGCGGGGCCGGTCCGCGCCTCAACCGCTAGTCCGGCTGGCCGCCGGGTTGCGCGACGATCTCGGCGACCTTGGCCTCGATCCACTGCTGCGCCTGTTCGTTCACCTGGCGGGCCGTGCGCCCCTGGGTCTCGATGGGCGGCCCGATCACGACGCGAATGACGCCGGGCCGCTTGAGGATGCTGTGGCGCGGCCAGAAATAGCCGGAGTTGTGCGCGATCGGCACCACGGGCGCGCCGGTCTCGGTCGCGAGCAGCGCCCCGCTGATGCCGTACTTCCGCGTCTCGCCAGGCGCCACGCGCGTGCCTTCCGGATACACGACGATACCCAGGCCGGCCTTCAGGCGCTCGCGCCCCTGGTTTACGACCTGGTTCACGGCCGAGTGCCCCGCGCTGCGATTGATCGCAATCGGCTTGTACGTGCCGACGGCCCAGCCGACGATCGGAATCCAGATCACCTCGCGCTTCAGCAGCCACGCTGCCGGTGGCACGACGAACATCTGCGCGAACGTGTCCCAGGTCGATGAATGCTTCCACAGCGAAACGAACGGCTCCGCGGGGAGGTTCTCCCGGCCTTCGACCGTGTACGTCAGACCGCATACCACGCCCGCCAACCAGGTGAGGAACAGGCCCCAGGTGCGCGGGATGACGTAGCGCTGCTCGATCGAGAGCGGCAGCAGGGCCGAGACCAGCACGATCACGCCAAACACCGCCGTCGTCGCGACGAACAGAATCAGGTAGACGAGCGACCGGACGTACTGCATCCGCGAGACCTCAGCCCGGCAGGCGCGAGAGATCCGCGACGTGCATGAACAGGCCCTGCATGCGCTTCAGCAGCGCAAGGCGATTGCGCCGCAGCCTTGCGTCGTCCGCCATCACCATGACGGAGTCGAAGAAGTCGTCGGTGGCCTTGCGCAGCGCCGCGAGCTGCCGCAATGCGCTGGTGTATTCGCGCGCGGCGAACTTCGGTTCGACCTGCTTCGCCATTGCCGCGACCTGCTCGCCGAGCACCCGTTCCGCAGGGTCCAGCAGCAGGGCTTCGTCGACGTGGTCGCCGACCGGCTCGGTCGCCTTGCGCAGGATATTCGCGATGCGTTTGTTGGCCGAAGCGAGGCTCGCGGCATCGGGCAGGCGCAGGAACTCGCCGAGCGCGCGCAGCCGCGCGTCGAAGTCGAGCGGCGAAGCCGGCCGCGTGGCCAGCACCGCGTCGAACATCTCGGCGGTCACGCCGAAGCCCGGGTTGCCCTCGAGGTAGTACGCCCGCAGCCGATCGAACACGTAGTCGTACACCTCGTCGTGCAGCTTGTCCGCGTCGGTGACCGGCGCCGCCTGGCCGCGCTCGCTCGCGACTCGGGTGATGTCGGCGCGTGCCCATTCGACTGCGTGCGAGATCAGGCTGCGGAAGTCGAGATCGAGGCGCCGTTCGATGGCGATGCGCAGCAAGCCGAGTGCGGCGCGCCGCAACCCGAACGGGTCGCGCGTGCCCGACGGCTTCTGGCCGATCGCGAATATACCGGCGATCGTATCGAGCTTGTCCGCGATGGACACCGCCATGCCGGTCCGTGTGGCGGGCAGCGAGTCGCCCGCGAAACGGGGCAGGTACTGTTCCTGTTGCGCTTCGGCGACGTCCGGAGCCTCGCCGTCGTGCCCGGCGTAGTAGCGGCCCATCAGCCCCTGCAGCTCGGGGAATTCGCCGACCATCGAGGTGAGCAAGTCGCACTTCGACAATTGCGCCGCGCGGTCGGCCATGACCGGGTCGCCGCCGATCGCCGACGCGATCTCGACGGCGAGCGCGCGCACGCGCTGCACCTTGTCGTGCAGCGAGCCGAGCTGGTTCTGGAACGTCACTTTGCGCAGCGCATCGCACCGGTCCTCGAGCCGATGCCTGCGATCGGTGGTCCAGAAGAAGTCGGCGTCCGACAGGCGCGGCCGCACCACTCGCTCGTTGCCGGCGATCACCTGCGCGGGATCGGTGCTCTCGATATTGGAGACGGTGACGAACCACGGCATCAGCGCCGCATCCGGCCCGCGCACCGGGAAATAGCGCTGGTGATCCTGCATCGTCGCGACCAGCACTTCGGGTGGCAGGTCGAGGTACTTCACGTCGAAACGGCCGGCGAGCGGTACCGGCCATTCGACCAGCGCCGTCACTTCGTCGAGCAGGCCTTCCTCGATGACCGCATGGCCGCCGAGCCGCTGCGCGGCCGCAGCCACGCCCTGGCGGATGGTTTCACGGCGCTGGTGTATGTCGACCAGCACCTTGCCGCGCTGGTGCAGCGTCTTCACGTATGCGGCCGCGTTTGCGATGCGCAGCGCCTTCGGCGCCATGAACCGGTGGCCGTAGGTGACGTTGGACGCGGGCACGCCGAGAATCGCGGTATCGACGATGTCCTGGCCGAACAGCATCAGCACCCAGTGCACCGGGCGCACGAACTGCGCGTCGCCGTCGCCCCAGCGCATCCGCCTGGCGATGGGCAGCGCGTCGAGCGAGCCCTGCACGATGGCCGGCAGCAGGCCGACGGTGAGCGCCCCAGCCTCGGTGCCGCGGTACACCAACCACGCGCCCTTCGGCGTCTCCAGCTTCTCGAGCGCGTCGACTTCGACGCCGCAACTCTTCGCGAACGAAAGCGCAGCCTGGGTAGGCGCGCCCTGGGCATCGAATGCCGCCTTCAGCGGCGGACCGCGCCGTTCGAGCGGTCGGTCGGGTTGACGCTCGATCAACTTGCGCACCCGGACCGCGAGGCGGCGAGGCGTGGCGAAATGCTCGATGCTCTTGTGCGCCAGGCCGGCCCCGGCGAGCCCCTTCGCGATCCCGTCCGCGAACGCGGCGGCGAGCGACAGCAGCGACTTCGGCGGCAGTTCTTCGGTGCCGATCTCGACCAGGAAGTCCCGGGATGCGCTCATGCCAGCCCCTCGGTCGGCAGCTTGACCGTGCCGAGCACGCGCTCCGCACCGGAGCCGTCCCGCACCATCGGGAAGCCGAGCGCTGCGCGGCTGGCGTAGTACGCCTCGGCGACGCCGCGCGCGAGCGTGCGCACGCGCAGCATGTAGCGCTGGCGCTCGGTGACCGAGATCGCCTTGCGGGCGTCGAGCAGGTTGAACGTGTGCGAAGCCTTGAGCATGCGCTCGTAGGCGGGCAATGCGAGCTTCGCCTCCAGCATCCGCTGGCACTCTTTCTCGTGGGCGTCGAACTGGCGGAACAGTTCGACAACGTCGGCCAGCTCGAAGTTGTACTGCGATTGTTCCACCTCGTTCTGGTGGTAGACGTCGCCGTAGGTGACGCGGCCGAGCGGCCCGTCCGTCCACACCAGGTCGAACACGCTCTCGACGCCCTGCAGGTACATCGCGAGCCGCTCGAGGCCGTAGGTGATCTCGCCCATCACCGGACGGCAATCGAGGCCGCCGACCTGCTGGAAGTACGTGAACTGGGTGACTTCCATGCCGTTCAGCCAGATCTCCCAGCCGAGCCCCCAGGCGCCGAGCGTCGGCGATTCCCAGTTGTCCTCGACGAGGCGGATGTCGTGCACCAGCGGGTCGATCCCGACCGCGCGCAGCGACCCGAGGTACAGGTCGATCAGGTCGGGTGGGGACGGCTTGATCACCACCTGGTACTGGTAGTAGTGCTGCAGCCGGAACGGGTTATCGCCGTAACGCCCGTCCGTCGGCCGGCGGGACGGTTGCACGTAGGCCGCGCTCCACGGTTCCGGACCCACCGCCCGCAGGAACGTCGCGGTGTGGAACGTCCCGGCGCCGACCTCCATGTCGTAGGGCTGAAGGATCACGCAGCCACGGTCGGCCCAGTAGCGCTGCAGGGTCAGGATCAGGTCCTGGAAGGTCCGGGGCGGCGGGGAAGCGGGCTTGGCCATCGGGCGTCCGTGATCGATTCGCGGCAAGGGCGCGAAGTATAGCGAACGGACCCCTGTGCCCACTGCGCAGACTCGGCCGACGCATCCATGGCAGGATCGTCGACAGAGGACTCCGATGACCGACGCACGCGACCCGATCGAGCGCTTCCTGGCTGCGACCGCCTTCGGCGTGGCGGGCGCCTCGGCGCGCCGACACAAGTTCGGCAACAAGGTGCTCCGCTGTTACCTGCAGAACGGCCGGCGCGCGATCCCGATCAATCCGCGCGAGACGATCATCGAGGGCGTGGCGTGCGTCGCCGGTGTGGCCGACTTGCCGCCGGACGTGGCGAGTCTGTCGGTCATCACCCCGCCAGCGGTCACCGAACGCGTGGTCGACGAGGCGATCCGGGCAGGGATCCGGAACATCTGGATGCAGCCTGGCGCCGAGAGCGATCGCGCGATCGAACGGTGTCTTGAAGCCGGCGTAAACGTGATTGCAGACGGCAGTTGCGTGTTGGTTGTGCTGGGCTTCCGGGAAGGCCTCGAGTGAGGCTCCGGAGCCGGCGTGAGACATCACTTTTTGTAATCAATCAACGGAACCATTAACGAATTACTGCCGGTTGTTTCAATAAAAACCACAGAATATTGGGCGTGACAAGGCCCGTTCACGGCCCCGGCCGCCTAGCCCTGGCGCTTGGCCGGGACGCGGATCACGACGGTGTTCGCGAGCTTGTCGTGGAAGCCCTGCTTGCGCCGGTCCCAGCCGACCCAGAAGAAGCCCAGGCACAGCGTCATGAAGCACACGTAGTAGCCAAGATATCGAATCACCAGCCGCCCGAACGTCGGCTTCGCGAATGTCGTGGCGTCGACGATCCGGGCTCGGATGAGCATCTTGCCCGGGGTGGCTTGCCGCGCCATCCAGAACGCAATGACCGCAACGGCGGGCAGCAGCCACGATTGCAGGAAATCGAGCGGACCGTGCGGCGTCAGGCCCACGAGCAACGCGTCGGCCATCTCCTCGGGTGAACCGCTGAGCAGGCCCAGGTCGATCGCGTCTTTCTGCCCCACGAGCGCCGTGAGGACGGGCTGCAGGATGATGGCGCTCAATGCCACGTCCACCAGCGTGGCTCCCGTGCGCGACCAGAAGCCGACGTACTCGGGCCCGGATGCGGGTTCAGTCACGTGGCCTCCCGGTCAGTCCCGAAAATAGAACATCGCGGCGCAAAGCACGCCACCCGCGAGGTACAGCAGCGTGATGTCCGGGATCACGAACGTGATCAGCACCAGCGCGGCGCCGAATGCCATCGGCGCCCATTTGCCCTGCTTCCTGCCATACCAGAACGCGGCGAATCCGATCGAACTGAACAGGATGCCCGCGAACAGGACGCCTGGCTCCGGCATGACCGCCCCCCGAGACCTTGGTCAGGTCGCATGGTAACCGTTGCCGGCTCAGGGAATGATCAGCACCTTGCCGACCGCACGGCGTTCGAACACGTGCCGCAGTGCATCGCGGCCCTGGGCCAGCGGATACCGCGCGGAGATCGTCGGGCGAATCTTGCCTTCCCGCAGCCAGGCGGCGAGTTCCATCAGCTCCTGGCCGCCTCGTTGCGGATTGCGCCGCATGAAGTCGCCCCAGAACACGCCGACGATCGAGCAGCCCTTCAGCAGCACCAGGTTGAGCGGGATCTTCGGGATGTCGCCGGCCGCAAAGCCGATGACCAGGAAGCGGCCGCCCCAGGCCGTGGAACGCAGCGCCGCTTCCGAATAGGGACCGCCGACCGGGTCGCACACCACGTCCACGCCCTTGTCGCCGGTGATCTCCTTCAGCCGTGCGCGCAGGTCTTCCTTCGAGTAGTCGATCAGGTGATCGGCGCCGCATGCCTTGGCGGCTGCCAGCTTCTCGGCGCTCGACGCCGCAGCGATGACCGTGGCGCCCGCGATCTTGCCGAGCTCGATGGTCGCGGTGCCGATGCCGCCGCCCGCTCCGAGCGCGAGCAGCGTCTCGCCGGCCTTCAGCTGGGCGCGATCCGTCAACGCGTGGTGCATCGTGCCGTAGGTCGTCGGCAGCGTGGCGGCCCGCTCGAGGTCGACGGTGGGATCGACCGGCAGCACGAGCCGCGCATCGACGACCACCTGCTCGGCGAAAGCGCCCGTCATCGAGATGGCGACGACCGGCGTGCCGGGCTTCACGTGTTTTACGCCTTCTCCGATCGCGCGCACGACGCCCGACAGCTCGCCGCCCGCCGCGAACGGCAAGGGCGGGCGCACCTGGTACTTGCCCTGCACCATCAGCGCGTCGGGATAGTTCACCGACGCGGCCTTCACGTCGATCAGCACCTGCCCGGGGCCGGCGACGGGAGCGGGCACGTCGGCGACCGTGAGGTCGTCGAGCGAGCCGAATTGAGTGCAGAGCAATGCCTTCATGCGAGGGTCTCCGGGGGCGCGTCGCGCATAGCGTGTCAGCGTTCGCCGACCGCGTGCAAGTCGTTCTCGTGTGCATTCGGGAATCGGACCGGTCGAGTATGACAGTGCCGAACGGTCCGGCCATCATTGCGCCCGACATCGACGTCGCGGCCTCGCTATCATCGACGAGGCCAGGGCCCTGCTCTCCCGCTACCTGCAGCCGTACTTCGAGAATTGCGTGCGCCGAACTGCCGAGTGTCGATGACGAGTCCGCCCCCGCCGGGTGACGCAGCCGAGCAGTCGCAAGTCGTTGCGATCAAAGACTATGCGCCGGGCCTCGTCGTGGCCGGTGTCGTCGCCCTCGCCGCTTCCTGGCTCGCCGAGCACTACCACGCGCCGGTGATGTTGTTCGCGCTGCTGCTCGGCATCGCGGTCAATTTCCTGTCGGCCGAGCCGCGCTGCCGGCCCGGTATCGACTTCGCCTCGCGAACGGTCCTGCGCGCGGGTGTCGCGCTGCTCGGGATGCGCATCACCTTCGATCAGTTGCAGTCGCTCGGCTTCGGACCGCTGGTGCTGACGCTCGTCGCCGTCGCCTCGACGATCGTCGTCGGCTGGCTGCTCTCGCGCACCGCAAAACTGGACGCCGCGTTCGGCGTGCTGACCGGCGGCGCGGTGGCGATCTGCGGCGCTTCGGCCGCACTGGCGATCGCCGCCGTGCTGCCGAAAGGCCCCCATCACGAGCGCGACACGGTGATGACCGTGGTCGCCGTCACCGCGCTCTCGACGGTGGCCATGATCGTCTACCCGCTGATCGGCCACGCGCTCGGCTTCGACGCGCACCGGTCCGGCATCTTTCTCGGCGCGACGATTCACGACGTCGCACAGGTCGTGGGTGCGGGTTACAGCGTGTCGACCGTGGCGGGCGACACCGCGACGATCGTGAAGCTGTTCCGGGTGGCGCTGTTGCTGCCCGCGGTGTTCGTCATCTCGTTCGTGTTCCGCAACGGCGCGGAGACTCGCGACGCGAGCGAGCGGCCGCCGTTGCTGCCGGCGTTCCTGGTGGCGTTCGCGGTGCTGGTGGCGGTCAACTCGTCCGGCAGGATTCCGCCGGCGCTCACGTCCGCGCTCCAGGAAGCGTCGCGGTGGTGCCTCGTGCTCGCGATCGCCGCGCTCGGCACCAAGACGTCGCTGGGCGATCTCGCGCAAGTGGGCTGGAAGCCGGTCGCGCTGATCGTCGGCGAGACGCTGTTCGTCGGCCTGCTGGTGCTCGCCGGGCTCGGGCTGACCTAGGCCCCCGCTCGCGCGCCGCGCTGGAGTCGATCCGACAGGCGGTGGCCGATGCGGATCATGCGCTTCTCGAAAGTCTCGAACGAGACGGCGCAGAACACGATCAGCAGCAACAGCAGGCCCAGGTGAACCAGCGCGGGAATTCCGGCGCGCTCCGGCCCCAGCATCAGCTCCTGCCACAGGTAGATCGAGTACGAGATCCGGCCCACGTACGCGAGCGCCCGGTTTTCGAACAGGCGGTTCACCAGCGTGCCGCGGACGCCCGTGCTCGCCACCAGCAGCGGCATCGCGACGACGTAGACCAGCCGGTATCGCATCTCGAATTGCGGGTCCTCGTACGGATTCGGCGGATAGAACACCAGCACGGCGGCGACCAGGAACAGCGGCAGCGCATGCCTCGCGATCACCCGCTCGATCGTGGCCTGGTGTCGCGCGAACAGGTACCCGAGCGTGAACAACGCGTACGTCACGAAGAAAGCCGGGCTGCCGAGCCAGTCCACCGCGAACCGCAGCGGCAACAGCGCGATCGCGATGCACGGCAGCAGGAGCCACCACATCGGTTTGCGACGCAGCTCGACGTACGCGAAGACCACCGGGAACAGCAGGTAGAACTGCTCCTCGTAGGCCAGGCTCCACGTGTGCCCGGCGTACCAGCCGCAGGGCGTCAGTGTCGTGTTGCAGAGATAGGCCGCCGAACTCAGGAAGTTGACGATGTCGAAGCCGAGCAAGCCAGCTTTTCCGAGCAGCAGGCAAGTCGTGAGATAGAGCAGCAGCGGCGGAATGATGCGGAAGATGCGCCGCACGTAGAATGCCGGCGCCGAGAAGGACCCATGTTCGGCGACTTCGCGCAGGCACGTCGCGCTGACCACGTAGCCGCTGATGAAGAAGAAGATCGAGACACCGGCGTAGCCGAACTGGAAGATCTCGTCGAGGCCGGTCAGGCCCACGTGCGCGCTGATGGAGTCGTTCCACCGCAGGTGGCTGACGATCACCAGGCTGACGGCGATGCAGCGCCAGGTGTCGAGGTACGTCAGTCGCCGCAGGGGCTGAGCCGTCAAGCCGGACGGCACTCGCGAACATGGAAACCCGGTCGGGGCCTGGCCTGATGCATGCGCGCAGCATAACGGAGTCGCCCCGGCCGCGGCCGAAGTCCCGGCCGCCCGAACGTCAACGAAACCGGCGCATCGCCTCATCGTAGGCCGCGTTGATTTCCTTCGATCGCGACTCGGCCAGGACCTGGATTTCCGGACCCAGCCGCGTCGTCTTGTCCGGGTGGTATTCGCTGATCTTGCGCTTGTACGCAGCGGTGATTTCGTCGCGGGTTGCGCCCGGCTGCACGCCGAGCACCGTAGCCCAGCGCGGGCCGAACGGTTCGTACTTCTCCGGCTTCGGTCTCGGGTCGTCGGCAGGCGCCTGTGGTCGCGGCTCGTCCGCGTCCGGCTTCCGCGCGCGCTGCGGCGTGTCGTCACCCTTGTAGAGCACGCGGGTCACGACGACGTACCCGGCGACCAGGCCCACGACGACGGCGAGCAGTTCAATCGGGGTCACGGGCCATCCTCCTCATCCGGTCACGCAGGGCCTCGAGCTTCGCCGCGCGCGCCGAGTCGGCGCCTTCGAGTGCGAGACGTTCGCCGATGCGCGCATCGACGAGGGCCGCGATGCGGCGCCGGCTGGCCGCATCGAAATGTCCGGCGGCGAGCGACTCGACCTGCAGCCATTGCGACTGCGCCAGCGACACCTTGCGTACGAGGTTGATCGCAAACGGGGCGCAGGCCAGCGCTTCGAACGCAAGTCCGGCATAGCGGCGCGGCGTCAGCGCAAGCGCCGTGCGCCGTCGATAGAGCAGCACGAGCGCCGCGCCGACCAACAGGTACGCCGCGCCGAATACCGCCAGCAACGCGGCGCCGGCGCCGTAGTACCACGACACCGGCGGCAGCACGCCGAAGAGGATCACGGCCAGCGCGACCACTGGAATCTTGACCGGCGCGAGCGCGCGGTCGAGCTGCTCGAGTCGCGGATACGCGTCGGGTGCAGGCGTCGTCGTATCCTCGCCCCAACGTACCTGGAACAGCAGGGCGTGCGGCGTGAACGGGTTCGGCAGGAAAAGGCGGCGGCCGCCGAGCAGGGCATCCAGGCCGCCCGACACGCGCCAGCGCCGCGCACGCCACTCGAGGGCGAGTTCGTCGCCGCAGAGCATCATGCTGGCGTCGAACAGGTAGAACGCCACGGCGCCGAGCGGCAGGAACACCTCGATCGGCGGCATCACTCCTTCTTCTTGAACAGCGACTTGAGCCAGGCGATCGCGCCGACGGCCAGCGCCGCGATGAATTTCCACGCGGCGGCAAAGAAACCGCCGAGCACGGCCCAGAAGCCCTTCTTGGTGGCCACGGCGGCGGCGCCGCCGAGGACCATCGCGGCCAGCCCGTATTCCGCGACTTTGTCGCCGGCCTTGAAGTCCGCGTAGGTGTCGCCCTGGTTGAACGTGTAGCCGGTCAGCACCTCGTTGAGCGCGGCCTCGGACGATTTCAGTTCGTCCATGCTCGCAACCATCTGCACGGACGCGTGGCCGCGCCGGCCGAGCACCTTGGTGAAGAAATTGGCGCCCTGCGAGCCGTTGCTTTCGAGGACCGTGGCCCACTCCAGCCGCTTGGTGGCGCGGTTGTAGGCAGGAGGCGTCGCCCAGTCGACCACGTGCATCTCGTTCCAGCCGCGTTTCCTGCGTTCGACGTTCGCGGCATCGGTGCTTTCCTTCAGGCTTTTCAGCAGCGCCGCCGCGTCGATTTCCTCGTCGTCCTTGACGTAGCCCTCACCGACGAAATTCAGGTACGCCTGCCAGTTCAGGTCCTCCGGCGCGATCATCACCTCGCTGCCGTCGCCGAAGTTCTGGTTCAGCTCCAGGAACTTCCGGGTATTGGCGGCGTCGAGGAACACGTATCCCTCCGGCACTGCCAGCGTCGCATTGCCGTCCGTGCGGACGGACGTCGGCCCGCGCTGCCACTGCAGCGCCTTGAGCTTCGCGACGAAAGCCTGCTGTTCCGCCGACGGCGCCGGCTCCTCGGCTGGGGCCTGTGCCACCGACTGCAGCGCCAGCAACACGCTCGCCGCCGCCAGCCACTTCGCAATCAATTTCAGCATCGTCCACGCTCCCTTTCTTGTTGACGCGATGGCGGTCAGCCGAGCTTGCGCGTCATGAACACGCTGTTGGGGTCCAGCCTGTAGTCCGCGAACGGCTCGCAGTACCGGAACCCGAAGCTCTCGTACAGGCGGCGCGCCGGCGCGAACGCCTGCATCGAGCCGGTCTCGAGACTGAGGCGGGCGTAAGAGCGCGCGCGTGCCACCGCTACGATGTGCTCCAGCACCGCGCGACCCACGCCTCTGCGACGGTACGTCGCGGCGGTCCGCATGGACTTCACCTCGCCATGGGCCGGATCCAGCTGCTTCAACGCGCCGCAACCCATCAACTGGTCGCCGTCCCATACCGTCCAGAAGGTGATGTCGGGCTGGCGCAGGCCGTGGAGGTCGAGCGCGTGCACGCTCTCGGCCGGCGAATGCTCGTGCATGTTGCGCAGGTGTTCCTCGAGCAGCGCGCGAATTTCCGGCCCTTCGAGATCGTCGACGCGAATCAGCATGCCGAGCCATGCCTCAGGAAATGACTGATCCGGGATTTCCGGTGCTGCATGATCGTCCGATGGAACGCTTCGGTTTCAAGATCTTCATCCGTGGACACAGCCTCCGGGCGGGGGCCATCCGCCGCCCCGAACTACATCATCGGGGAATGTGCAGGTCAAACCCGGCCGGGTCGTTTCTGTGTCATCGTCCCGTCCATGACCCCGGCCGCGCCACGACGCTCTGAACCGATTGCGCGGCACATGTCGGGGCTTGCGGTATGGCTGCTGGTGATCAACGGCATCATCGGCGCGGGCATTTTCGGGTTGCCCGGCGAAGCGGCACGTCTCGCGGGAAGCTTCAGTCCGTGGGTGTTCGTGATCTGCGCGGCGTTGACGCTGCCGGTGATGCTCGTGTTCGCGGAGCTCGCCAGCCACTTCGACGGCACAGGCGGCCCGGTGCGATATGCGGACAGCGCGTTCGGGCCGTTCGCCGGGTTCCAGGCCGGTTGGGCCTTGTACGTCGCCCGCCTGACGTCGTTCTCGGCCAACGCCGTCGCCCTGGTCAGCGCCATCGGCTACTTCTGGCCGGGCGCGGACGACCCGGGCGTGCGGCTCGCATTGCTGTTCGCAGTGTGCGCGGGCCTGACGTCGATCACCGTGATCGGCACGCGCAAGGCGGTGGGGTCTCTCGGCGTCCTGACCGTGCTGAAGTTCCTGCCGCTGATCGCACTCGTCGCGTACGGACTCGTGCGACTGCCGGGACCGATGCTCGACAGCCTGCGGGTCGCGCCACCGGAAACGGCCCAGCTTGGCTCCGCCGTGCTGCTGGTGTTCTACGCCTACGTCGGCTTCGAATCCGGCCTGGTGCCGGCCGGCGAGGCGAAGGATCCGCGCCGCGACATCCCGCGCGCGTTGTTCTGGGGCATCGGCGTCGTCGCGATACTCTATTTCGGATTGCAGACCGTGAGCATGAGCGTCATGCCCGACCTCGCGGCCACGCCATCGCCCGCTCGTCGAAGTGAGCGCGAGGCTGTTCGGCCCGGCCGGCGCCGCGCTGATGATGATCGGCATGGCCGCGTCCGTCGGCGGCAACCTGTCCGGCACGCTGATCAGCGCGCCGCGCATCACCTATGCGCTGGCGTTGGACGGCAGCCTGCCGGAGTGGTTCGCGAGGGTTCCGGCGCGATTCGGCACGCCGGCCTTTTCCATCGTGACCTTTGGCGCCGCGGCCTTTGCGCTCGCGGCCGGCGGCTCGTTCGTCTGGCTGGCCGGGCTCAGCGTGCTGACGCGCCTGCTGATCTACATCGGCTGTGCCGCCGCGTTACCGGCATTGCGACGTCGTGCGACCGACGAGCCGAAGGTGATGCGTCTGCCGGGCGGCTGGCTGATCCCGGGACTCGCCGTGCTGATCTGTGTCGGGCTGCTGACGCAGGTGCGGCCGCGGGACTGGGTCGTGACGGCTGCAATGTTGTGCGCAGGCTCCGTGCTGTACGCGCTTGCGCGGCGCCCGCGCGCGGCCGGCGCGCCTGCTGCATCGCAGTCCGCGGCGGACTCGACTCAGGTGTAGGCCCGGTACTTCTCGAGGTAGCGCACCGGTTTCGAGAGCGCGTCGCGGCGGAACGGATCGCCGAGTTCCTGCGTCACCATCATCTCGAGCACGGTGCACACGCCGTCCGCTTGCGCCTTCACCGCGGCCTGCAGAGCCGGGCCGACGTCCGCCAGCTTGTCGACCGTCACGCCCTCGCAGCCGAATGCCTGCGCCACCCTGGCCCAGCTCGGGTTGTCGAGGTTCACGGCCTGGAAGCGCCGTGAATAGAAGTCCACGTGGTTCTTCTTCTCCGCGCCCCACTGCGCATTGTTGAAGACCACGACCGTCACGCCGATCTTCTCTCGTACGCAGGTCAGCAGTTCGTTGAGACTGATGCCCCAGGCGCCGTCGCCGACGTAGGCGATCGCGGGCCGCCCGGGCGCCGCCACTTTGGCGCCACAAGCCACCGGGAACGCGTAACCGCAATTGCCGAAGCTCATCGCCGCGAACATCGAACGCGGCTCGTCGAAGCGCAGGTACGAGTTGGACACCGAGCAGACGTTGCCGATGTCCGTCGAGACCATCGCGTGCGGAGGCATCGCCTTCTCCAGCTCGCGGAGCATCTGCCGCGGATGCATGTGCTTCGAGGTCTTCGCGACCTCGAGCGAGAACGGGTCACGCTCATGCGTCCAGTCAGTGAGTTCCTTCTCCCAGGCCGCTTTCTCGGCCTCGATCCGCGTTTTGCGTTCCGCCTTGTTGGCGACGCAAGCGAGCGCACGGCCCGTCAGCCGCTCGGTCAGCGCTGCCGCCGCTGCTTTCGCGTCGCCATGGATGCCGACGGAGATCGACTTCACCAGCCCCAGCACCTTCGCGTCCGCATCCACCTGGATGATCTTCGCGTGGGCTGGCCAGTAGTCCATGCCGTGCTGAGGCAGCGTGCCGAACGGGCCGAGACGGGTGCCGAGCGCGAGCACGACGTCGGCTTGCGAAATCAGCTTCATCGCCGCCTTCGAACCCTGGTAGCCGAGCGGGCCGCACCAGAGCGGGTGCGAGGCGGGGAACGAGTCGTTGTGCAGGTAGCTGTTGGCGACCGGCGCCTGCAGCAGCTCGGCCAGCTGCACGGCTTCCTTCGTGCCCTGCGACATGATCACGCCGCCGCCGGCGAGGACCACCGGGAATTTCGCGGACGCCAGCAATGCGGCGGCCTCGTCGAGCGCGGCCTCGTCGCCGGCGCCGCGACCGATGCGCATCGGCGCGCCGATCGCCGCCTGGATGTCGCCGTAAAAGTAGTCGCGCGGGATATTCAACTGCGCCGGGCCCATCTCGAGCATCGCGCGATCGAAACAGCGACCGGCGATCTCGGCCATGCGCTTCGGGTTGTTCACGTGGCCCTGGTACCGGGTGATCTTCGAGAAGATCGGCAGCTGCTCCGTCTCCTGGAATCCCCCGAGTCCCATCGTCGCCGAACCCGTCTCGGGGGTGATGAACACGACGGGCGAGTGCGCCCAGTACGCGGCCGCGATCGCGGTGACGAAGTTGGTGATGCCCGGGCCGTTCTGCGCAATGCACACGCCGTGCCGGCCCGAGGCGCGCGCGTAGCCGTCGGCCATGTGCGCGGCGCCCTGCTCGTGCGCGACCGGGATGAAGCGGATGCCCGCGGCCGGGAAGATGTCGAGCGCGTCCATGTAGGCCGAGCCGACGATGCCGAACACCTCGGTGACGCCGTTGGCGGCGAGCGTTTCGACGAGCGCTTCGGAGGGGGTCATGCGGACGGGTGTCGGTGCGGTCACGGCAGGCTCCTGTGTCCGGGCCCGCAATCCGGGGGAGAGCGGGTTGATCGGACGGTCACTCGCCCAAGCCTACCGCGGCAGGTCGCGGCGCATCAGCCGCACAAAACGAAACCGGCGCGGGCCGCTCGTGGCAACCCGCGCCGGAATTGGCCTCTGGCCTTGCGATCAGTTCGCTGGTGCGGCCGCCGTCTCCACACTGACGGCCCCGTCGTCGACCGGCGGCGCGATCGCCGTCCAAGAGCTGTCGGGATCGTAGCTGTTGATCGCTTCGACGGCTGTCGCGGTGTCGTCGCCCAGGTCCTTCTGGAAGACGACGCCGTCCTGGTTGACGATGAAGGTCTGCACGCCGCCGGCGCCGTAGTCGGCCGGCCAGGCGATCATCGCAAAGCCCTGCGTCAGCAGCCCGTCCTTGAAGTACTCCTTCGCGCCGCCGCTGGCGTTGGTGCCCTGCTTATAGAGCAGGCGGTAGTAGTACCCGTGGTACGGTGTTCGTGCGCCGCCCTCGGCTCTGCGATAACCCTCGCCGGCCGCCGCGGCCACGAACGGCCCAACCGGGCTCGGTGGCTCGTCGCCGGCTGTCGGCCAGTACAGGCCGTTGTGCAGGCCCTCGTCGCTGATCAGCTTCAGGGCGTAGATGCCTGGCGGGTCGCCGTCATGGCCGTCCAACGCGTACTCCTGCTGCGCGCTTACGAAGCCGCGGCAGACGTCGATGGCGTCGAGCTCGTTGCGTCCCACGCGGCGATAAACGATCTCGTCTGCACCTGCGTCTCCATCCAGCACCCATCTGCCGCTCTTCTTGACGATCGGGATCGGCATCGGCCACGCATCCTCACCGACGCTCAGCGTCATCTTGTCCGTGCCGTCGGCATCGATCGAGTGCTTCGCCGCGTACGCGGTGAGGAACCAGTCGCGGTCGGCTTTGTCGGCCACCGCGTCGCCGGACGAAAGCAGATCGTCGACGCCTGGTCCGAGCAACTTGCCCAGTTCGGCCCGGTCGCGGCCCTGCAGCGCGTTGACGAACGCCGTCACGGCCTCTTCCGGCGAATTGAAGGACGGCTGACCCGCTTCCTTTTTCGCGCAGCCGGCCGCGAACAGGGCCACGGCCAGGAACACGGCTGCGACGCGGACCGACGCAGGAATCATCTTGTGGTTCTTCATGGTGTGCGCCTCCTATCGGCCCTGCTTCTGCTTGCCACCACCGCCGCCCTTGCTCTTGGCGCCTTGCGGCATGCTCTGCTTGCCGCGCTGACTCGCCGCGCGATCAGCGTTGCCGCCTTTGTTGGCTCCGGAGACGGCTGAGCTGCGATTGTTGCCGCCGCCCGCCGCCCGTCGAAGGTGCGGGCCGGTTCATCTGCTGCGGTTTGGCCGCGGGCGCCGGCTTGTTCTGCGGCTGCGGGCGCTGCGCCTGCTGCCCGCCGTAGCCACGGTCGCCCTGCGGCTTGTTGCCCTGGTAATTCTTGGCGCCGGCGCTCGGCGTGGCGCCTGGTTGCGGACGCTGCGTGTCTCGCGACGACGGTTTCGCGGACGGAGCGGTGGTCGGGCGCTCGTACGACTTGGCCCTGTCCGGCGTGGCGCCGGCATAACTGCCCTGGACCTTGGGCGCTTCACGCGAACCTTTGCCGTATGCGCCTGAGCCCGAGGTCGCCGGGCGTGCAGTCGCCGACTGGCCCTTGCTTGGCGCCGGCATAGCCGCTCTGGCTGCGGTAGTTGTCCTTGGTCGCCGTCGGCGACGGACGCTTCGCGTTCGCCGGCATCGGCTTCGGCTGGCGCTTGTTGAGGTCCTGCAGATCTGAACGGTTCGGATTGGCGGCGGTGATCGGGCTCTTCGCCTTGTAGGCGCCCTGCTTCTGGTAGCCGGTCTTGCCCTTGCTGCGATCGCTCCAGTAGTCGTTGCCGCCGTTGTTGATGATGACGGTGTTGTTATTGTTGTAACCGCGCTGGTAGTTCGGGGGCCGGTTGTAGCCGTTCGACGGGTAATATCCGCCGCCGTACGAAGGGCGGTACGGATACGGCGGGTAATACGGCATGCCGCCGTGGCCGTAATTCGGATAGTAGTAACCGTTGTGGTTGTCATAGTCGTCATCGTCGTCGAAGACTTCGTTGACGAGCATGCCGGCGCCGAATGCGAGCAGGCCGGTCGTGATCAGCGCGCCGGTGCTGTGACCCGTCGACTCGGTCGTCGTGGTCGTGGTCGTCGTTGCGGGCGCCGCGGCAACGGGCGCAGCGGCGGGTGCGGGCGCGTATACGGCCTGCGGATCGTATTGCGGCACGTACACGACTTCGGGCTTCGGAGGGCTCAACAGGACGACTTCCTGACCGTCCTGCTGCGTCGTCTCGACTTTCATCTGGTCGGAGCTTTGCAGGTTGCCGACGTCCTTAGCCTGCTTGCGCAGCCGCTGCACGGCGTTGAGCACGCCCTGCTGGTCGGCGACGAACGCCTGGCCCAGCTCGGTCGTCCAGTCGAGCTGCATGCACAGCATGTCGACTGTTTCCGGGAACTGGACGAGCGCGCGAACCGGCGGCGTGAAGCCGACCTTTGCGGCGGCGTCATCGAGCGCCTTGCCGGTGAGGTTCTGGTTCGACAACAGCCAGTTGCCGGCGTCGAGCACTTCCTGCGGATTGGTCGAGGCGATCAGCACCTGTGACAACACGGGGTCCGGGTACAGCGCGATCGGCGCCAGCAGTTCCTCCATCGCTTCGGGCGTCCAGGTCTGCGTGATCGGCTGCGTCGTCGCGGTCGGCGCGACGATGGGCGCCTGATCGGCAGGTGCGGCGCCAGGAGCGGTTGCAGCAGTCGGGTTCGCGGCCGTCGCCGCGGGGGCGGCTTCCTCTTTCTTGCCGCAGCCGGCGACGAACACCGCCAGACCCACGGCGATCGCGATCGCCGGTCCGACGCGTCGACGGTCTTCATTGAGATGCTTCATCGAGGGCCCTCCACCGCTCTACCGCGGGATTCGTTGATCTTCTGGATGTCCACGCCCCGTCCGCCGATTTGCACCGGCAGCAGGCACGGACGCAGGCACCCCCCGAAGAGCGGACTCTAGCATGTGAATATGACAGCGATCATTTGCTGTCGTCGCCACGCATTACCGGGCACATGAGCAGGCCGATGCACCATATTCGATCATAAATCGAGCCAGACGCATCATAGTGGTGCGGATTTTTCTCGCCATTCCCTGCGAACTCTCGAATTCGTGGTGCTGGCGCGCCACTCCAGTGCGCTGGCATACTAGGTGCATCCGATTGGTTCCCACAGACCGGCTTCCGGGCCGTCGCGGCGAGCGACCCGAGGCTTCCGAATTCGCTGCATCCCGCTAGGAGAACTCATGACCACCGCTGCCGACGTGCTGAAGTTGATGAAGGAAAAAGAGGTCAAGTTCGTCGACCTCCGTTTCACCGACACGAAGGGCAAGGAACAGCACGTGACCGTGCCCACCCGCGTCGTCGACGACTCGTTCTTCGAAGACGGCAAGGGCTTCGACGGCTCCTCGATCGCCGGTTGGAAGGGCATCCAGGAGTCCGACATGATCCTGATGCCGGATCCGACCACCGCGGTGCTCGATCCGTTCTTCGAGGAGACCACGCTCAACCTGCGCTGCGACATCGTCGAGCCGTCGACGATGCAGGGCTATGAGCGCGACCCGCGCTCGCTCGCGAAGCGCGCCGAGGCCTACCTGAAGTCGACCGGCATCGCCGATGCCTCGATCTGGGGTCCGGAGAACGAATTCTTCATCTTCGACAACGTGCGTCACGGCAGCTCGATGAACGGCTGCTACTACGAAGTCGATTCCGCGCAGGGCGCGTGGAACTCCGGCGCGTCGATCGACGGCGGCAATCTCGGCCACCGTCCGGGCATCAAGGGCGGGTACTTTCCGGTGCCGCCCGTCGACGCCTACCAGGACCTGCGCTCGGCGATGTGCCAGGCCATGACCGAACTCGGCCTCAAGGTCGAAGTGCATCATTCCGAGGTCGCCACCGCCGGCCAGGCCGAGATCAACGTCGCGGCCAACACGCTGGTCAAGAAGGCCGACGAGGTGCAGATCCTCAAGTACGCCATCCACAACGTCGCGGCAAGCTACGGCAAGACGGCGACCTTCATGCCGAAGCCGCTCGTCGGCGACAACGGCAACGGCATGCACGTCAACCAGTCGCTGTCGAAGGACGGCAAGAACATCTTCGGCGGCGACAAGTACGGCGGCCTTTCCGAAGTCGCCATCTACTACATCGGCGGCATCATCAAGCATGCCAAGGCGCTGAATGCGATCTGCAACGCCAGCACCAACAGCTACAAGCGGCTGGTGCCGGGCTTCGAAGCGCCGGTGATGCTGGCGTACTCGGCGCGCAACCGCTCGGCGTCGATCCGCATCCCGCACGTGATGAACCCGAAAGGCCGTCGCATCGAGGTGCGCTTCCCGGATTCGACCGCGAATCCGTACCTGTGCTTCGCGGCGATGCTGATGGCGGGCCTCGACGGCGTGAAGAACAAGATTCACCCGGGCGATCCGGCGGACAAGGATCTGTACGACCTCGAGCCGGAGGAGGCCAAGCACATTCCGACGGTGTGCCACTCGCTCGACATGGCGCTCGAAGCGCTCGACAAGGATCGCGGCTTCCTCAAGGAAGGCGGCGTGTTCACCGACGACGTCATCGACGCCTACATCGGGCTGAAGATGCAGGAAGTCACCCGGTTGCGGATGTCCACGCATCCGGTCGAACTCGAGCTGTATTACAGCGTTTGACGATCCACCGGGTGGCAGGAGCCGGGCGGCCGCACAGGCGGCCGCCCACGCTGCCACTCCGCCATGACGCGCGTCGCAATCGTGCGCGGCGACTTTGTCAGCAGGAAGGCATGGGGCTATGCTTTTGAGCCATGAAGACCCGGATGCTGTGGCTGCTCTGCTGCGTCGTCGCCTTGTCGAGCCAGGCGCAAACGACGTCGCGCACCCTCTGGGTCTGGAAGGACGCCAACGGCGTCACCCACTACTCGGACAAGCCGGAGGCCGGTGCGAAGCGCATGGTCATCGCGGGCACCACGCCCGCCGCGCCGCAGTCGACCGAGACGTCGCCGCGATCCGCGTCCGAAGGCGAAGGCCACTCGCGTGGCGACGGGGCGGCCGGCAACCCGCCTGCGCAGATCGTCCGGTACGAGTCGCTGGCGATCGACACGCCGACCGAGGAGCAGACGTTCTTTGGTGCGGACGGCGTCGTGCCGATCCAGGTCAGTTCGAACCCCGAGCTGGCGGACGGCGACACGCTGGTCATCTATCTCGACGGCAAGCCAGCCGATGCGCCGGAAAATTCCTACCAGGTGACGTTGAGCGGCGTGGAGCGCGGCGAGCACGTGCTCACGGCCTCGATACTCGACTCGCAGGGCAAGGCGAAGATCGACAGCGCGCCGCGCAGCTTCTTCATGCGGGTGGACACGATCAGCAATCCGCGCAATGTCGGTCCGTCCCTGAAGCCGAAACCCACGCCGCATCCCGCGCCGACGCCGTCGCCACCGCCGCCGAAAGCCGGCAAGTAGCGTCGTCGCTGCGTCGGCGCCTCGCGGAGGCGTGACGTGGCGGCTGAACCGCGCACCGTCCTTCGACCCACCCCCGCCGAGCTGGTGAACCTGCTCGACGGCGTGGCCACGTGCGTGGTGTGGCTCGATGCCGACGGCGCGGTCGTGCACCTCAATGAAACGGCCGAAGACCTGTTCGCCATCAGCCGCAACCAGGCCGCGGGCCGCGCCGTGCGCGACCTGCTCAAGGCGAACACCGAACTCGAGGGAGTGATCGGCCGCGCTCGCGCCGCGGGCGCGCAGTACTCGCGCCGCGAGATTCCTTTCGAATCCGGACCCGGCGCACTGCCCCGCACGCTCGACGCGACGGTCACGCCTTTCGACCAGCCCGGGCGGCCCGGCGGCGTCATCGTCGAGCTCTCGGACACGACGCAGCACCAGCGGATCACGCGCGAGAACGCGTTGCTCACGCAGCTCGGCGGCAGCCGCGCGATGGTTCGCCAGCTCGCGCACGAGATCAAGAATCCGCTCGGCGGCCTGCGCGGCGCGGCGCAGCTGCTCGAGCGGCAGCTGAAGGATCCGGCGCTGCACGAGTACACCTCCGTGATCATCGCGGAGGCCGATCGCCTCGCGTCGCTGATGGACGCGCTGCTCGGCCCGGGCCAGCCGCCGCGCAAGGAGCCCGTGAACATCCACGAGATCGTGCAGCACGTCGGCCACCTGCTCGCGGCCGAGGCGCCGACCGGCGTCGCGATCGAGCGCGACTACGACCCGAGCCTGCCGCGCATGCGGCTCGACCGGAACCAGATCATCCAGGCGCTGCTCAACCTCGGCCGCAACGCGATCCAGGCGGTGGGCGAGCGCGGGCGCATCGTGCTGCGCACGCGCGCGATCACCAACGCGAGCATCGGCAGCCGGCGCTATCGCGTAGTGGTCGGCATCCAGGTCGAGGACGACGGTCCGGGCGTGCCGGTGGAGTTGAAGGACACGGTGTTCTACCCGCTCGTCACCGGCCGCAAGACCGGCACGGGCCTCGGTCTCGCCGTCGCACAGGACCTGATCGGCCGCCACGACGGCCTGATCGAATTCGACAGCCGGCCGGGCCACACGGTCTTCACCATCCTCCTGCCATGCGAAGTCCAATGAACCCGCCGAAAACGCTTGATGTCTGGATCGTCGACGACGACGCGTCGATCCGCTGGGTTCTCGAACGCGCGCTGAAGCAGGCGGGCGTCAAGGCCACCGCGTTCGAAGACGCGGATGCGGTGCTCGCGGCGCTGCGGCGCGAGGAGCCCGACGTGCTCGTGACGGACATCCGGATGCCGGGCAGGAGCGGGCTCGACCTGCTCGAGGAGATCCGCGCCAAGCGCCCGAAGCTGCCGGTGATCGTGATGACGGCGCACTCGGACCTCGACAGCGCGGTCGCCGCCTACCAGGGCGGCGCGTTCGAATACCTGCCGAAGCCGTTCGACATCGACCAGGCCGTCGACCTCGTGCGCAGGGCGGCTTCGCAGACGGTTCGCACCCAGGATGCGGCGATGGAATCGCGCCGCATCCCGGAGATGCTCGGCCATGCGCCCGCGATGCAGGAGGTGTTTCGCGCGATCGGCCGGCTGTCGCGGTCGAGCATGACGGTGCTGATCACCGGCGAGTCGGGCACCGGCAAGGAACTGGTCGCCCGGGCGCTGCATCGGCACTCGCCGCGCGCGGCGAAGCCGTTCATCGCGCTGAACACGTCGGCGTTCACGGCGGACCTGCTCGAGTCCGAGCTGTTCGGGCACGAGAAGGGCGCGTTCACCGGCGCGACGGAGCTGCGCCGCGGACGGTTCGAACAGGCCGACGGCGGCACGCTGTTCCTGGACGAGATCGGCGACATGTCGCCGCAGCTGCAGACGCGGTTGCTGCGCGTGCTGGCGGAGGGGGAGTTCTATCGCGTCGGCGGGCAGCTGCCGGTCAAGGTGGACGTGCGGGTGATCGCGGCGACGCACCAGGACCTCGAGTCGCGCGTGCGGGAAGGGCTGTTCCGCGAGGACCTGCTGCATCGCCTGAACGTGATCCGCATCGAGGTGCCCCCGCTGCGACAGCGGCGCGAGGACATCCTCGAGTTGCTGCAGCACTACCTCGACGTGGCCGCGATCGAACTCGGCGTCGCGCCCAAGGTGCTCACCGAAGAGGCCGCGCTGGCGCTTGCGTCGTTCTCGTGGCCCGGCAACGTGCGGCAACTCGTCAATGCGTGCCGGCGCCTGACGGTGCTGGCCGCGGGGCGCGAAATCACGCGCAGCGACATTCCGGCGGACCTCGGCGGCGGCGAACCGGCCGGCGCGGGCGCGAGCTGGTCGCACGCGCTCGCGAGCTGGGCGCAATCGCGGCTGCTGTCGGGCGGTGCGCCGTTGCTCGACGACGCGATGCCGGAATTCGAGCGCACGCTGATCCGCGAGGCGCTGAAAGTGACGCAGGGTGGACGCCAGGAAGCCGCCAGGCTGCTCGGCTGGGGCCGCAACACGCTGACACGCAAGCTGAAGGAACTCGGCATGGAAGACGCCTGAAGAGGTGCCGGGTTTGACTTATTTGACTTGTTGCGTGCGGCAACAAGTCAAATAAGTCAAACCCGGCACCTCTTCAAGGCTGCCGACCAGTGCTCGCGGACGGAGGCCATGCCGTTGGCGGCGAGGTAGCCGTGCAATACCGTCGTTGATCTTCCGGCAGACCAGCGGGTCGTAGAACAGCGACGTGCCGACGCCGACCGTGGTCGCGCCGGCGATCAGGAACTCCAGCGCATCGTCCGCGGTGCTGGATGCCGCCCTGGCCGATGATCGGTATGCCGAGCGGCCCCGCGACTTCGGCGACCTGCATCACCTTCAGCAGCGCGATCGGCTTGATCGCGGGACCGGACAGCCCGCCCTGCACGTTGCCGATCACCGGGCGTCGCGTCTTCACGTCGATCGCCATGCCCATCACCGTGTTGATCACCGCGAGCCCGTCGCTGCCCGCCTCGATGCAGCGCCGCGCGTTCTCGCGGATGTCGGTCTGGTTCGGCGACAGCTTGGTGATCAGCGGCTTGGTGGTGACCTTGCGGCAGGCCTCGACGACGCGCGCCGACATGTCCGGGTAGTTGCCGAACTGCACGCCGCCTTCCTTGATGTTCGGGCAGGAGATGTTGATCTCGATCGCGTCGATCGGCGAATCGTCGAAGCGCCGCGTGACCTCGACGTAGTCGTCGATCGTCGAGCCGCAGACGTTGGCGATGAAGCGCGTCTCGGCGAAATCGAGCGTCGGCAGGATCCGGTCGACCACCTGGTCCACGCCCGGGTTCTGCAGGCCGATCGCGTTCAGCATGCCCATCGGCGTCTCGTAGACCCGGTGCGGCGGGTTGCCGAGCCGCGGCTCGCGGGTCGTGCCCTTCAGCACGATGGCGCCGACGTCGGCGTTCGAGAATCCTTCGACGCGGGTGTATTCCTCGCCGAAGCCGACGCAGCCGGAGAGCAGCACGATCGGCGACGCGAGCTTCAGGCCGCAGAATTCGACGCCGAGCGAGGTCGCCGGGGTTCCGGTTTCGGGACGCATGGGCGCCCATTGTAGCGGAGGACGTCCGCAGCGGGCGCCGACGACCCCGGCCGGCGGCTCAACCCGAGATGAATTTCTCGAGCTGCTGGATCGTCTCCTGCTGTTCCTCGATCACGGCCCGCACCAGGTCGCCGATCGAGATCATGCCGATCATCGCCCCGTCTGGCCCGAGCACCGGCAGGTGGCGGATGCGACGCTCGGTCATCAGCTCCATGCAACGTCGCACGGGATCGTCCGGCGTCACGGTGATCACCGGCGAACTCATGATCTGCTCGACCGCCGTGTCCGCGGACGAGCGGCCCAACAGGATCACCTTGCGGGCGTAGTCCCGCTCCGAGATGACGCCGATCAGTTTTCCCTGCCGCGTGACCGGCAACGCGCCGACGCGCTTCTCGGCCATGGCCCGGATGGCCTCGAGCACCGGAGCCCCCGCGTCGACCGACCAGACTTCGCGGCCCTTTCGATCCAGCAAATGCCTCACGCGCTGCATGCAACAATCTCCCAGGCTGGCCCCACGGACCGATTCTATGCCACTCCAAGTCGTCCTGGTCGAACCCGAAATTCCCCCCAACACCGGCAACATCATCCGGCTGTGCGCCAATACCGGCGCGCGCCTCCACCTCGTGAAGCCGCTGGGATTCCGGCTGGACGAGAAATCGGTGCGCCGTTCGGGGCTCGACTACCACGAACTGGCCGAGGTGACGGTCCATGACGATTTTGCCGCCTGCCTCGCGAGCCTCCGCGGGACCCCCCGCTGGTTCGCATTCTCGACGCGCGGGGCGGTCCGCCACGACGAAGTCGCGTGGCGCACGGACGACGTGCTGGTGTTCGGCGCGGAAACGCGCGGGCTGTCGGCGGAGGTGCTGGCCGCGTGTGGGCCGGAGCGGATGCTGCGCATCCCGATGCTGCCGGGATCGCGCAGCCTGAATCTCTCGAACGCGGTGGCGGTGGCGGTGTACGAAGCGTGGCGCCAGTTGCGATTCGACGTGGCGGGCGGCCAGCCGTGACCCGCGGCCTCAGTCGTTCTCGGTCTTCACCGTGCGCTGCATCAGCGCGATGACGGCATCCTTGGGCGCGAGCCCTTCGTACAGCACCCGGTAGATCTGCTCGGAAATCGGCATCTCCACGCCGACGCGGCGCGCGACTTCGCGCACGGCCTTCGCGGCGAGCACGCCTTCGACGACCTGGCCGATCTCGCGCTGCGCCTGTTCGGCAGACTTGCCGGCGGCGAGAGCGAGGCCCATGCGCCGGTTGCGCGACTGGTCGTCCGTGCAGGTGAGCACCAGGTCGCCGAGCCCGGCGAGGCCCATGAACGTGTCCTTGTCCGCGCCGAGTGCGACGCCGAGCCGCATCATTTCGGCGAGGCCGCGCGTGATCAGCGCGACGCGCGTGTTGGCGCCGAAGCCAAGGCCGTCCGAGATGCCCGCGCCGATGGCGAGCACATTCTTGGTGGCGCCGCCCACCTCGACACCGACCATGTCGCCCGACGCGTAGGCGCGGAAATTCACGCCGCTGATGCTGCGTGCGAGCGCCATCGCGTAGTGCTCGTCGCGCGACGCGACGGTCATCGCGGTCGGCAGGCTCGAGCCGACCTCCTTCGCGAAAGTCGGCCCCGAAAGCACCGCGGTCGGCACGCTGGCGCCGAGCACTTCACTCGCCACGTCGTGCGGCAGCTTGCCGGTCGCGAGTTCGAAGCCCTTGGTGGCCCAGGCCACGCGCTGGCCCGGTCGCAGCGCCGGCTTCAGGCGCTCGAGCACCTCGCGGAACGCGTGGCTCGGGACGACGATCAGCAGTTGCCCGGCCGCGGCGACCGCCCGCTCGAAATCGTGCTCGATCTCGACGCCAGCGGGCAACTCCACGCCCGGGAGGTAGCGGCGATTCGCCCGGTCCCGCGCCATCGCGTTGAGCTCATCGGTCTCGATGCCCCAAAGAATGGCGCGGTGCCCGGTCCGCGCGAGGTGTACGGCGAGCGCCGTGCCCCAGGAGCCCGAGCCGAGGACGGCGACGGTCGGTCTGGGGCCGGGCGCGGCGGGGCTCATTTCGGGTTCGTGGCCCGGTCAGTTGACCGCAGCCGGCGCCGGCTGTGTCGACGCCTGCTGGGCCGCGCGGGCGTGCAGCCCTTCGAAGGTCACGAGCGGCAGCAGGAACGGCGGGAAGCCGCCCTTGACCACCATCTCCGACACGGTGGCGCGCGCGAATGCGAGCAGGTAGTTCGGCGCCATGATCGACAGCACCTGGCCGACGTCGCTCGCCGACAGGTTGCGGATCATGAACGCGCCGGCCTGCTGCAGTTCGAGCAGCCAGACGACCTTGTCGCCGGCCTTCGCTTCGAGATTGATCTGCAGCACCACCTCGTGCACGTCCTGCGCGAGCGCGTTGGCGCGCGTCGAGATGTTGAGGTTCACGGCCGGCTGGCCCTCGAGGCCGCCCACGAACGGGCCGTTCGGCGACTCGAAGGAGAAGTCCTTCAGGTAGATCGCCTGCGCGTTCACGAGCGGCGCGTTCGGGTCGTTGACGGCGTTGGTCGGGTTCTGCGGGGTCTGGTCGGTCATCGCATTTACTTCCTTGGTGGAAATCGGGGCCGCTCAGGCGCGGCCGAGCAGCTTGTCGAGTTCGCCCGTCTTGTCGAGGGCGTAGAGTTCGTCGTAGCCGCCGACGTGGCGGTCACCGATGAAGATCTGCGGCACCGTGCGCCGGCCGCCGCTGCGCTTCAGCATCGCGGCGCGCTCGTCGGCGTCCTCGTCCACCTTGACCTCGCGGACCGCGGCGCCCTTGCGCTGCAGCAGGCCACGGGCGCGGTCGCAGTAAGGGCACCAGCCGGTCGAATACATCACGATGTCGGGGTTCGCAGCGTCCATCACGTCCGTCGTCTCACTTGGCCTTGTTCGCGTCGCCTTTCACCAGCGGCAGCGATTCCGCTCGCCAGGACGCGAGACCGCCGGCCAGGTTCACCACCTTGGTGAACCCCTGCGCGCGCAACACCCTGGCGGCGGCGCCGGATCGCGCGCCGCTCTCGCAGCAGAGCACCACCACTTTGTCCTTGAACCGCTTGTAGGTCTCGGCGGCCTGGGCCACCTGTTCCTGCGGCACGTGCTTCGCGTCGAGGATGTGGCCCGAGTCGTACTCGGCCTGGCTGCGGACGTCGAGCAGCAACGCGCCCTGGTTCATCAGGCGCACCGCGTCGGACGGGCCCACGGACTGGCCGCCCGCGCGGAGCTTGCTGAGTTCGTAGGCCGCGACGGCCACCGCCAGTGCCGCGGTACCCCCCGCCAGGAAGGGGTGTCGGGTGGCGTATTCGAGGAAACGATCCATTTGCGGGCCGGGGAAAAAAGGGGGCGGATTATAGCAGCCCGGGCGACAGGCTAGACTTACGCGCTTTACGCCTGCCGGGACCCCCTTTTGAAGATGCCCAAACCCGCCATTCCCGCCGCGGCCTGGTCGCGACGCCCCTTCGGGCGATCGTGGCGCGTCCTGGCCGCCGGGGTGGGGCTCGGTCTATGCCTGGCGCTCGCCTGGCCGGCGGCCCAGGCGGACCGCAAGCCGACCCCGGCCCAGAAGGAAGCCGAACTGAAGCGGGTCAATGCCCGGATCGAGAAAGTGCGCAAGGCGGTCAACGCAGACGTCGAGAAGCGGGACAAACTGTCCGCGCAGCTGCGCGATGCCGAACTCTCGGTTCAGGGCGCCAAGCGCAAGCTCGACGACCTCCGGGCCCAGCGGATCGACGCCGAGGGCCGACTGCGGGTGCTCGAGGCAGAAAAGGACCAGCGGGAGCAGGAACTGGACGTCGAACGCACTGCGCTCGCGGGCGAACTGCGCGCGGCATATTTCAATGGGCGCGAGGAGCAGCTCAAGCTGCTGCTGAACCAGGAAGACCCGGCCGCCTTCGGCCGCACGCTCGCGTATTACGGCTATTTCGGCCGCGCGCGGGCCGAGCGCATTCAGGGCATCAAAGACAAGCTCGAGCACCTTGCGCTGCTGCGCGAGAAGATCGCCGCGGAAACCTCGCGTCTGCGGGACCTCGAATCGCAGCAGGAAAGTGAGCTTGGGGCGTTGAAATCCGCGCAGGACAGCCGGTCGCGCGCGGTGTCCGCAATCGACCAGCAGCTCAAGACGCGCGGCGGCGAGCTGCAGCGGCTGCAGTCGCAGGCCGGTTCGCTCGAGAAATTGATCGACCAGCTGCGCAAGGCGCTCGAGTCCGAGCGCGCGCCGGTTGCCAGGCAGGCGCCGTTCGAACCTCTGAAGGGCAAGCTGCCGTGGCCGGTGCAGCAGGGCAAGGTGCTGGCCCGGTTCGGCCAGCCCCGCGCCGGCGGCTCGCTGAAGTGGCAAGGCATGTTGATCGGGACAGACCGGGGCGCTCGCGTCCGGGCGCCCTATGGCGGCCGCATCGTCTACGGCGACTGGCTCCCCGGTATGGGATTGATGATCGTGATCGACCACGGCGGCGGCTACATGAGCCTGTACGGCCACAACGAAGAGCTGTTCCGCAAGGTCGGCGAGGCGGTCGCGGCCGGCGACGTGATCGGCTCGGTCGGCGATTCCGGCGGCCACCAGGAGCCCGCGCTCTATTTCGAGGTGCGCCGCGGGCGCACGCCGGTCGACCCGGAGACCTGGCTGCAGCGACGCTGAATCCGGCGTCTTGCGGGCTCCGGATGCGACGTGGCGTGGTCTGGCGCGCCCAAATCTGCGGGGTGCATCAAGGATTGGCGGGGCCCCTTCACGGACCATGGCACCCAGTTTGAAAGGATTCGAATGGGACGGCCCGTCATGCAACATGCCCAGGCGCTGAACGACGCTCCGGCGCCGATCAGCGCGACATCGCTCGATCCTTACGGCCAGCTCGTCAAGATGCTGCTGCCGAGAGCGCAGTCGATCGTGATTCACGACAGGCTGGGCGTGGCCGTCTGGTCGAGCGAGGGCTTCGACGATTCCGGCCTCAGCCAGCTGGTCCAGGAAGCGCTGAACCGTGAGCTGGCCGGCGAGTCGCGCCAGGACGGCTTTGCCGAGGACCTCGGCGGCGAACAGACCGCCTACGTCTTCATGTTGCGCGAAAGCTCCGGCGCGCTGCTCGGCTGCGTCGGCCTCGTCAGTCGCGAGTCGGCCCAGCAGAAGGGCGCCCGCCCGTTCACGCTGGTGCAGGGCCTGCTGCGCCCGGCGCTCGAATGCCTGGAGCGGGAGCTGTCCGCGCAGTACTGCATCGGCGACCTGCAGCGCAACCTCGTGGTGCGCGATCGCGACCTCGAGCTGCTGCTCGGCGCGGCGCATGACGAAGCCGAAGGCGGCGAATCGACGGACGACTTCGCGAAGCTGGTGCAGGGGTGCATCGACCATCTCGGCTGCAGCGTCGGCGCGCTGCTGATTCCGGACAAGAACATCGCGGTGTGCCGCACCGGAAACGGCACGCCTCCGCGGTCCGGAGCGGAGCTGCTGACCAAGACGCACCGCCACCTGATCGGCTGGACCCAGCTGCACCGCCAGACGATGACGGCCAACCAGACGATCGCGACCGGGCCGCTCTCCGGCCTGCCGTTCAAGATGCTTTCGTGCCCCGTGCTGCACGGCGCGCAGCGCGTACTCGGCCTGCTCGTGCTGTTCAAGCCGCTGACCGCCAGCGACTTCGACCTGCGGCAGGTGCGCATCGTCGAACTGCTCGCGCGTCGCGTCGCCTACATCCTGCTGAACGCCTACGACCCGACCACGGGCCTGCTGACTCGTCCGGCGTTCGAGAAGCGCGCGCATGCCGTGCTCACGCCCGCGGCGCTGAACGGCAACAACTGCGTCGTCTACATCGATCTCGACCGCCTGCACGTGTTGAATGAGAACCTCGGCATGCACGTCGGCGACGAGGTCATCGTCCGCGTCGCCGAGGTGATCCGTCGCCAGCTGTCGCCGCGGATGCAGGCGGCGCGGATCTCGGGCGACCGATTCGCGATCTTCGTGCCGGAATCGACGATCAACACGACGCAGGAGATCGCGGAGAACCTGCGCGCTTCCATCGAGGGGCTCGGCTTCCTCGACAACGACCAGCCGGTCGAGGTCACGGCGAGCCTCGGCATCGCCAGTATCACGGACGGCAAGCACCCGCTCTCGCACGCCCTCGCGTCCGCCGAGATCGCGTGCAAGGCCGCCAAGGATCGCGGCCGCAATCGCGTCGACATCTACGAGGACGCGGACCAGAGCATCGTGCGGCGCTATACCGACATCACGCTGATCGGCACCGTGCGCTCGGCGTTGCTCGACCAGCGCTTCCGGATGGACGCGCAGGTGATCGTGCCGCTGAACGGCGGGTCGAGCGCGCCCAAGTTCGAACTGCTGCTGCGCATGACGGACGAGGCCGGCGTCAGCATCACGCCGGAGAAGTTTCTCTCGGCGGCCGAGCGCTACCAGCTGGCGCCGGCCATCGACCGGTGGGTGGTGCGCCAGGTGATCGAGACGCTGCAGCCGGTCGCCGCGCCGCTGCTGGCGAAAGGCGCCTGCTTCGCCGTGAACATCTCCGGGCAATCGCTCGGCGACCAGGATTTCGCCGCGTTCCTCGAGGGTACGCTGCGCGACAGCGGGTTGCCGATGAGCCTGCTCTCCTGGGAAGTCACCGAGACGGCCGCGGTCGCCAACATCGTGCGCGCGGAGGCCCTGATCCGTAGGCTCCGCGACCTCGGCTGCAACGTGGCGCTCGACGACTTCGGCCGCGGGCTCAGTTCGCTCACCTACCTCAAGGTCCTGCCGGTCACTCACCTGAAGATCGACGGCACCTTCGTCCGCGACGTGGTCGGCGACGAGCGCTCGCAGGCCATGCTGAGCGCCATCGTGCAGCTGGCTCGCGCGATGGGGCTCGTGACGGTCGCCGAATGCGTCGAGAACGACGAGATCCGCGCGCTGACGGCGCGGCTCGGTGTCGAATTCGGCCAGGGATTCTCGATCGGCCGCCCGGTGCCGCTCGAGCGCGTGCTGAAGGGGCTGGTTGGCGCTACCATTCCTGCCCGTACCCAGCGAACAGCCTGATACGCGTGAGTCGAGCCTTGCATACCGCCCTGGCCGTGTCGGTCGGCGTCCTCGTCGGCGCCGGGTTGACGTTCGTCGGCGGCGTGCTGGCGGACCGTGAGCCGGCGATCGGCGCCCCGGCGCCGGCCAGGGTGGCGACGGGCACGTTCGCCGATCACCGGCTGCTCGACGAGGTCGTGGCCCGCGTGCGGCGCGAGTACGTCGAACCGGTTCAGGATTCGAAGATGGAGCAGGCCGCGGTCGCAGGCGTGGTCTCGAGCCTCGATCCGCACTCGGCCTTCCTGACGGCGGCCGAATACGACGAGATGCGGGTCAACACGGCCGGCAGCTACTCGGGTGTCGGCATCGAGGTGTCCACTCAGGATGGGAAGGTCGTGGTCGTCGCGCCGATCGAAGGTTCGCCGGCTGCGCGCGCAGGGGTGCGCGCGGGCGACGTGGTGCTGGCCGTCGATGGGCAGCCGGTCTCGCCGACGCGGCTCAACGAGACGATCGACCGCATGCGCGGCAACGTCGGGTCGCACGTGCGCCTCGCGGTCGGGCGCAACGGCGAGCCCGAGCCGCTCGTGTTCGACCTCGCGCGTTCCGAAGTGCACGTGCACACCGTGCGCGCCGAGCCGCTGCGCGGCGGCTACGGCTACGTGCGCATCACGCAGTTCAGCGATTCCACGCCGGCCGACCTGGACCAGGCGCTGACTGAGCTGACCGCCTCGGCGTCGAAGCCTTTGCGCGGCCTGGTGCTCGACCTGCGCGGCAACCCAGGCGGCGTGCTCGAGTCCGCGGTCGGCGTCGCGGACGAATTCCTCGACTCGGGCGTGATCGTACGCGCCGACGGACGGACGCCCGACGCGCGCTTCGAAATGGACGCCACCGCCGGGGACGCGCTTGCCGGCGCACCGGTCGTCGTGCTGGTGGACGGCGGCTCGGCATCGGGCTCGGAAATCGTCGCAGGCGCGCTGCGCGACCACGGTCGCGCGACGCTGATGGGCGAGCGCACGTTCGGGAAGGGATCGGTGCAGACGGTGATCCCGCTGCGCGACGGGCAGGCGCTGAAGCTGACGACGTCGAAGTACTTCACACCGTCGGGCGCGTCGATCCACGAGAAGGGCATCGAACCCGACGTCGTGCTCGCCAACCTGCCGAAGGCACCCGAGGCGCCGCCGCAGACGATGATGAAGGATTCCGCCGTGCTCACCGCGCTGCAATACCTGCGCGACCGCAGCCTCGGTGCGCAACTGGCGCAGGCCGCGCCCCGCTGAATTCGCTGCGGCCGGATCAGGCCAGCAGCCGCAGACCCGCCGTGATCAGCACCCCGATCAGCATCGCCAGGATCGGCAGGGCGCTCAGGCCGAAACCCGCGCCGCGCTTCTCCGGATCCGCCACGTACGACTTCAGGTAGACGACGCGGCCGACGAGGTAGACGCAGCCGAGGATCGCCGCCCACATCGTGCTGACGTACTGGCCGAACAGCCAGATGGCCGGGACGAAAGCGACCAGCAGTTCGATGGTGTTCTGCTGCACCCGGAAATAGCGCTCGAAGGTCTCGTGGCCGGCGACGGCCGGCGCCTTCACGCCGTACCTGCCCCGTGCACTGCCGACCAGCATGGCGAATGCGATGTATTGCAGCAGCGCGAGAACGAGAATGACGGTCACGAGATCCATGTGGCGGCCCTCCCGGGCATCGAGATTCGTTGGCAGCGGCAGATTCCATTACCATTCGCCGAACGTCAACGGCCGGTGGCGGCCATTCCCGGGAGCACGCGCCATGGTGGGGTTCATTCTGCGCGCCGCGATCTGCGCGCTCGGCCTGTGGGTCGCCAGCCAGGTCTTCGGCGGGCTGCACTTCGCGTCGCCGTCCAAACTGGCAGTGGCTGCCATCCTGCTCGGCATCGTGAATGCTTTCGTGCGGCCGCTCGCGTTCATCCTGACGCTGCCGTTGACCGTGCTCACGCTCGGCCTGTTCCTGCTCGTGCTGAACGCCGGCATGGTCGCCCTGGTGGCGTGGGTCGTCCCGGGATTCACGATCTCCGGTTTCTGGACGGCCGTCGGCACCGCGCTGATCGTCAGCGTCGTCTCGTGGGCGGCCTCGAGCGCGATCGGCTCCACCGGCCGCGTCGAAGTCTTTCACAGCAAGCGCTGATCCGCTCCAGAGGTGCCCGGTATTGACTTATTTGACTTTCGGCCGGAGCCGAGGCCGCCGGCCGAAAGTCAAATAAGTCAATACCGGGCACCTCTGGAAGGAAGCGTGACGAGCGCGACGCTGAACAGGATCACCAGCGTGCCGGCGATCTGCAGGCCGCCAAGCGTCTCGCCGAGCACGACCCAGCCGAGCACCGTCGCGATGGCCGGATTGACATAGGCGAACGTTGCCACCCGATCCGTCCGTGCATTCTTCATCAGCCACGCGTACGCGGTGTACGACAGGCACGAGCCGAACACCGCGAGATACAGCAACGCCAGCACGCCACGCGGCTCCCAATGCCATTGCGGCAACTGTCCGAGCGCGGCGCCGCCGGCGAACGAACCGGTGGCGCCGAAGAACATCAGCACGGCATTGAACGCGATCGGCCCGATCGCCAGGTGCGCGTCGCGGTACAGGATCGACCCGACGGCCCACGAGAACCCGCCGGCGAGCACCAGCAGCTGCCAGGCGAGATGGCCCGACGGAGAGGTGTCTTTCGGCCACACCAGCAGCGCAACGCCCCCGAGCCCGAGCAGCAGGCCGACGATGCTGCGGGTCGGCAGGTCGTGGCCCTTCGGGCCGATCGCACCGAGCGCCGCCATCCACAGCGCGAGGCTCGCGGTGAGCAGCGCCGCCTCGTTCGACGGGATGTGCTTGATGGCCGTCGTGCTGCAGCCGTTGCTGATCGCGATCATCAGCAGGCCCAGCAGCACCATGTAGCCCCATTCGCGCGCGGTGCGCGGGAAGCGGTCCTTCATCGCGACCGCCAGCCCGAACAGCAGGATCGAGGCGAGATAGGAGCGCGCGGCGCTGAACAGCAATGGCGGCAGGTCGCGCACGCCGAGCCGCGTCGCGAGGAACGTCGAGCCCCAGAAGACGTAGATGGTCGCGAACGACGCGATCGTCCTCAGGCGGTGTCGTGACTCGGCGCTTGCAGCGTCCGTGTCGCCGCTCACGTCCGCTTCAGCGCCGTCTTGTACAGCATGACGGCGAGGGCGCCGACGACGAGCAGCCCCAGCCACTCGCCGAATCGCCAGCTCTCGGGCAACGCGAGCACATCCGCCCGGCCCGACAAGACGATCGGTATCGCAATGAAGATGCCCATCAACGATTCACCGGTGATCAGGCCGGCGGCGAACAGGATGCCGTTCTGCTTGGTGCGCTCGGATTCACTCGACTCGCCGCGGATGCCGAGTTTGCGCTCGACGATATGCGCGATGAGTCCGCCGATGAACAGCGGCACCGACAATTCCAGCGGCAGGTAGATGCCGACCGCGACGGCCAGCACCGGCGCGCGAAACGGCGCATTGCGGCGCTTGAGGTACTGGTCGACGAGGATGATCGCGGCGCCGATCAGCACGCCGATGAAGATCATGCCCCAGGGCAGGTCGCCGCCGAAGATGCCCTTGGCGACGGACGCCATCAGCGTCGCCTGGGGCGCGGCCAGCGCTTTCGGGTGTGCCGCCGTCCTCTCGCCGATGCCGTAGGCATTCAAGAGCAGGTTCAGCACCGGCGCCATCACCAGCGCGCAGCTGAACGCGCCGATCGCCAGCATCACCTGCTGGCGCCACGGCGTCGCGCCGACGATGTAGCCGCACTTGAGGTCCTGCAGGTTGTCGCCGCCGATGCAGGCCGCGCAGCAGACGACGGAGCCGATCATGATCGCCGCGACGGGGCCGAGCGGCGCGCCGTGCCCCATCAGCAGCAGCAGCAACAGCGACGCGAACAGGATCGTGCAGATGGTGATGCCGGAGACCGGGTTGTTCGACGAACCGACGAGGCCCGCCATGTACGCCGACACCGACGTGAACACGAAGCCGGCGACGATCATGATCACCGTCATCAGCAGGCTGATGCCGATGTTCTGCACGATCAGCTGGTAGAGGACGAACAGCGGCACGGTGAACAGCACGAGGCCGACCAGGATCGCCTGCATCGGCAGGTCCTGCTCGGTGTGCGACACGACTTTCGCGGCGCCCTTGCGCGTCGCGGCGAGCCCGCTCTTGATGCCCGAGGCGAGCGAACTGCGGATCGAGATCAGCGCCCAGATGCCGCCGATCAGCATCGCGCCGACGCCGAGATATCGCACCTGCGCCGACCAGATCGCGTAGGCGATGGTTTCCGAGTCGGCGCCCGCGAGCGTCGACGCGAGCGCCGCGTTGTCGGCGAGGAAGTACGCCGCGTAGATCGGGATCGCGACGGTCCAGGAAATCATGCCGCCGATCAGCGCGAGCGCGCCGATGTTCAGCCCGACGATGTAGCCGACGCCGAGCAAGGCCGGGGAGAGGTTCGTGCCGAAGTACGCGAGCCATCGGCCGATGAAGCCGCTGGCCGCCGCCGTGTCCGGAATGATGCTCAGGCCGCTGCCTGCCGCCAGCTTGGTGAGACCGCCGCCCAATGCCGACAGGCCGAGGATCTTCACGCCTTGACCCGGGTTCGCGCCCGCCTTGAGTACCTCGGCGGCCGCCACGCCTTCCGGGAACTTGAGTCCCTGCTCGACGATCAGGGAGCGCCGCAGCGGCACCGAGAAGAAGACGCCGAGGATGCCGCCGAGGCCGGCGATCGCGAGCACCCAGGCGTAGCGGAAATCCGTCCAGTGACCGAGGATGACGAGCGCGGGCACCGTGAAGATCACGCCCGAGGCGATCGACGAGCCCGCGGACGCGCCCGTCTGCACGATGTTGTTCTCGAGGATCGTGCCGCCTCCCAGCACGCGCAGCACGGCCATCGAGACCACCGCGGCGGGAATCGCGGAGGCGATGGTCAGCCCGGCGAACGAGCCCGAGGTAGGTGTTCGCGGCCGCCAGCACCATGGCGAGAATGATGGCGAGCACGATCGCACGGACCGTGAGTTGCGGCGGCGGCAAGGCCGTGCTGGACATGTCGGAACCCCCCAGAGCAATCAGCGGGCATTAGAGGGGGCAGGCCGACCAAATGCAACCCGGTCCACGGCCGCTGCGCGGCGCGGCGATCGGCACCGTATCTGCCGCGATACCCGGTGCGGTCGGCATGGTCGACAATCGGCCGCGGGACTACAGTTGCGCAAGGCAGGTGCGACGATGCCGCAAACGATCTTCATCACCGGCGCCGCGGCCGGGATCGGCGCCGAGACGGCGCGGCTGTTCGCGGGCAACGGCTGGCTGGTCGGCGCATCGGACGTGAACCGGGACGGATTGCAGGCGCTGCAGCGCGAACTCGGGTCGGACAGCGTCAGCGTCCACCCGGCCGATGTGCGCGACCGCGCGTCCGTGCAGAGCGCGGTGCACGATTTCGTGCGGGTGAGCGGCGGCCGGCTCGACGCAGCGTTCGCCAACGCAGGCGTGCTCTACATGGGCCCGGACGAAACGCTCACGCCGGCGCAGAAGGACCTGCTGGTGGACGTGAACGTCAAGGGCGTCCTGCACACCGTGGATGCGGTGTTTCCGTACCTGAAGGCGACCACCGGCTCGCACCTGGTCGCGATGAGTTCCACGTCCGCGGAATACGGCTCGCCTCACCATGCCGTCTACAGCGCGACGAAATTCTTCGTGAGGGGCTACACCGAAGCCCTCAACATCGAGTACCGCGCGCACGACATCCAGGTGTCGGCGATCTACGTGTCATACGTGCAGACGGGCATGGTGTTCGACGCCAATGTGAAGCCGGCGTCGATCGACACGCTCGGCGTGAAGGTCACGCCGCGGCAGGTCGCGGAGCACGTATGGAAGGCGGTGCACGGCAACCGCTCGCACTGGCGAGTGGGTCTCGATGCGCGGCTGCTCAATTTCCTTGCGCGCCTGTTCGGGTCCGGGCTCGCGCCCATCTACCGGAAGATCATGAAGATCTGAGCTTCTTCACCTCTCCCGTGTACGGGAGAGGTCGCACGCAGTGCGGGTGAGGGTCCTGCGAGCGGCAGCGGACATCCGTTCCGATCGACCATGGCGGACCTGTCCGCGACACGGATGTCGCGGCCGGAGCCCCCATGGACGGGTTTACGGCGTGTCCGCCTGGTCGATCGGAATGGGCGGCCTGCTGACGCGGAAGCAGAACCCTCACCCGAGCTTGCGGTCGACCTCTCCCACTTGCAGTGGGAGAGGTGAATCAGGTCACCACCCGCACTTCTGGCCCTTGTTCTGCTGCTTGAGCCAGCCGCGCAACGGCGCGAAGTAATCCATGATCGCCGACGCGTCCATCTGCCGGGTGCCGGTCAGTTCGTACATCGTGTCCTGCCACGGCTGGCTCGCACCCTTCGACAACATCGCGGCGAACTTCGTGCCGGCTTCCTTGCTGCCGAAGATCGAGCACTCGGAGAGCGGGCCCTTGTAGCCGGCCGACTCGCACAGCGCCTTCTGGAACTGGAACTGGATGATGAACGACAGGAAATAGCGCGTGTACGGCGTGTTGCCGGGAATGTGGTATTTCGCGCCCGGGTCGAAGTCGAGCTCGGAGCGCGCGACCGGCGGGGCGACGCCCTGGTACTTCTCGCGCAGCGCCCACCACGCCGCGTTGTAGTTCGCGGGCGTGATCTCGCCGGAGAACACCTTCCAGCGCCATTCGTCGATCAGCTTGCCGAACGGCAGGAACGCGATTTTCTCGAGCGCCATCTTCATCTGCTGGTTGATCACCGCTTCCTTGCTTGCCGCCGCCGCCGGCACCAGGCCGATCTGCGCCAGGTAGCTCGGCGTCATCGACAGCGTGATCGTGTCGCCGATGGCTTCGTGGAAGCCGTCGTGCGCGCCGTTCTGGAACAGGTACGGCTGGTCCTTGTACCAGAGGTAGTAATACACGTGACCCATCTCGTGATAGATCGTGCGCAGTTCCTCCTGCGTCGGGCGGATGCACATCTTGATGCGCACGTCTTCCTTGCCGTCCATGTGCCAGGCGCTCGCGTGGCATTCGACGTCGCGGTCGCGCGGCTGGGTGAGCATCGAGCGTTCCCAGAACGTGCCGGGCAGCGCCGGGAAGCCGATCGACTGGTAGAACGCCTCGGCGTTCTTCGTCATCTTGATCGAGTCGTAGCCCTGCTTGACGAGCGCCGAGTCGACGTCGAGGTTGCTGACGCCCGGGTACGGCTCGAAGAGGTCGTAGGCGCCGTCCCACTGCTGCGCCCACATGTTGCCGAACAGGTGCGCGGGGATCGGCTTGCCGGCCGGCACCTTGTCCTCGCCGTACTTCTTCGCGAGCCGGCCGCGCGCGTAGCACTGCAGTTCCTTGTAGAACGGCTCGACCTGGGCATACAGCCGCGCCGCCTCCTTCGCGAAGTCGTCGGCCGGCATGTCGTAGCCCGAGCGCCACATCGCGCCGAGGTCCTTGTAGCCGAGTTCGCGCGCGCCCTCGTTGGCGAGTTCGACGTAGCGGACGTAGTCGGCCCGCAGCGGGCGCCCGGCCGCCTCGTGCCAGCCCTTCCAGGCCGTCGAGCAGCTCGTCGTAGTTGCGGCTCTTCTCGAGCACTTCCTTCAGCTGCGTCTGGTCGCGGCAGGAGTCCGGGCCGCTCGGGCAGTATTTCGCCGAGCCGTACTTCGATTCCATGCCGGCGAGCAGCTTCGCCAGCTCGGCCCGCTTGACCGGGTCGTTCGGGGCGGGCGCGGCCACGCCGAGTTTCAGCAACTCGATCGAGCGCTTCGACGCCGCGGTCATCGGCTGCCCGTCGAACTTCTTCGCTTCCTCGACGGCATTGCTGAACGCCTCGAGGTAGTGCTCGGTGGCCTTGGCCGACAGCAACTCGGTGTCCACGTTGATGTACGTCGCCTGCGTCCAGCCGGCGGCGTTGATTTCGAGGCCGAGCTCCGCGAACTGCTTGTTGAGGCGGGCGACGAATTCGTCGGCCGTCTCGGCACGGGCGATCACGGGCGGCAGCAGCGCGCAGGCTGCGGCCAGGGCGCCCGCGATGCGGGCACGGCGAGCAACGCTTCGAATCATGTCCCTTCCCCCGATATCAGGCGTGTTTGACGTCTTCCGCGCCGTGCGCCCAGCGCACCAGCATTCCGGACAGCAACCAGAGCACGACGGCGAACGCGAACAGCGTGCCGGCGAGGCCGCCGAAGATGGTCAGCTCGCCGAGGCTCTCCGCAAACGAGCCGATGATGCCGGCCAGCCAGTTCGCCACGAAGTTGATCAGGAACCAGACGCCCATCATCAGCGACGCGAGGCGCAGCGGCGCGAGCTTGGTCACCATCGACAGGCCGACCGGCGAGATGCACAGCTCGCCCATCGTGTGGAACAGGTACGCGAGCACCAGCCATCCCATGCTCGCCTTGCCGTGGGCCGCCTGGTCGTACACGGCGCCGACCATCCACAGGAAGCCGATGCCGGTGAGCACGAGGCCCATCACCATCTTGCGCGGTGTCGCCGGGCTGCGACCCTGCATCGTGAGCCTGGCCCACATCGCCGAGAACAGCGGCGCGAGCAGCACGATGAACAGCGGATTCACCGACTGGAACCAGCCGGCCGGTACTTCGAAGCCGCCGATGAACCGGTTGGTCTTCTCCGCCGCGTACAGGTTCATCAGGCCGCCGGCCTGCTCGAACGCGGCCCAGAACAGCACGATGAACACGAACAGCATGAAGACCACGCGCAGCCGGTCGACTTCGTCCGGGGTCAGCGGCTCCTTCTTGCCGCCTGATTGCGCGAGCGCACGCGTCGCGGCCGGCACCTTGCCGATGTCCGCAAGGTAGCGATTCGACAGCGCGAGCTGGATCACCACCGACAGCAGCATGCCGATGCCCGCCGCCATGTAGCCGTAGCGCCAGCCATAGGCCGGGTCCTCGCCGAGCGTCGAGCAGACGAACGGCGCGATCAGCGCGCCCGAGTTGATGCCCATGTAGAAGATCGTGAAGGCGCTGTCGCGGCGCGCGTCGCCCTCGGGATAGAGGTCGCTCACCATGGTCGAGATGTTCGGCTTGAAAAAGCCGTTGCCGAGCACGAGCAGCACCAGCCCGACGTAGAACAGTCCCAGGTTGCCGGGGATCGCCGAAGCCAGCGTGAACTGGCCGGCGGCCATCACGAGGCCGCCGATGATCACGCACTTGCGCTGGCCGAGGTAGTTGTCGGCGAGCCAGCCGCCGATCAGCGGCGTGAAGTACACGAAACCGGTGAACAGGCCGTACAGCTTGAGCGCCTCGCCCTGCGACCAGCCGAAGCCCGGGTTCGCCGTCTCGACGCCGGCGACCAGCGACAGCACCAGCAGCGCCCGCATGCCGTAGTAACTGACACGCTCCCACATCTCGGTCGCGAACAGCAGGAAGAGGCCTTTCGGATGACCGAGCCAGGTCTCCCGGGTCACGGCGGGCATGGCAGTGCTGGACATGTGGATTTCTGCTTTCTTGTCAGATGTTTGCGCGGGTCCGCGCGAGGCGGGCAGTCTCCGCGATCTTGCGGTGCAGTATCAAGGCTGGCGCTTGTAGACCGTGCCTTCCTTCATCACGAACGCCACGTGTTCGAGCGAACTCACGTCGGCGATCGGATCGGCCGCCACGGCGATGATGTCCGCGGAGTAGCCGGGCGCGATCTGGCCCACCGTCTTCTCGATGCCGAGCGCCTCCGCGCCGACCTTCGTCGCCGCCTGGATCGCCTGCATCGGGGTCATGCCGTACTTCACCATCCAGGCCAGCTGCTTCGGGTTGTCACCGTGCCGATACACGCCGGCGTCGGTGCCCATCGTCAGCTTGATGCCCTTCTGCACGGCCTTGCGGAAGTTGTCGCGCTGGGCCTGGGCGATGTCGTGATCCTTCTTCAGGAATTCCTCCAGCTCGCCGCGCTTCGGGCCTTCGCTCTGCGTGTACTCGGTGTTGTAGATGTCCATCGACAGCCAGGTGCCGTTCTTCTTCGCGAGGTCGAGGCCTTCGTCGTCGATCAGGCTCGCGTGCTCGACGGTGTCGACACCTGCGCGAATCGCGACCTTGATGCCGTCCGCGCCGTGCGCGTGCACTGCGACGCGGCGGCCCGCCATGTGGGCTTCGTCGATCAGCGCCGCCACTTCCGCCGGCGTGTATTGCTGCGCGCCCGGCGTGTCGCCCTTCGAGAAGACGCCGCCGGTGCCGCAGTACTTGATGACGTCGGCGCCGTACTTGACGTTGCGGCGCACCATCGCCCGCACGGCGTCGACGCCGTCCGCGACACCCTCGGCCTTCTCGTTGTATTCGGGCGCCAGCAGGTTCTCGTCGCAGTGGCCGCCCGTGATGCCGATGGCCGGGCCCGAGACGAGCATCCGCGGACCGATCACGTCGCCGGCGTTGACCGCGTCGCGCAGCGCGACGTCGGCGTAACCATCGGCGCCCACGTTGCGGATCGTCGTGACGCCGGCCAGCAGCGTGTCGCGTGCAAAGCGGGCGCCCTTCAACGCGGCGCGCGGGACCGAGATGCCGTAGCCGTGATACGGAGGCGTCGTCGGATCGCTGGTGATGTGGGTATGCGTATCGATCAGGCCCGGCAGCACCGTCTGAGCCGACAGGTCTATCACCGTGGCGCCTGCTGGGACGCTGACGGACGAAGCCGGCCCGACGGCCGTGATCGTCTTGCCCTGCACCACGATCACCTGGTCTTCGCGCACGGTGCCCGTGGCGACGTCGATCAGCCGTCCGGCCTTGACGACGGTGACGGGTTGCGGCGCGGCGGCGGCCGGGTCGCCGCTGCGCGCGGCGGGTGGGAGCGAAAGCAGCGCAAGCGCGCCCAGGGCGGGAAGCAATCGGGCAAGTCTCATGATCGGCGGGCCCTCCGGGTCAGATCGGTCGGGGAAAAAAGCGATTGAAGCGTGCGCTGCGCCGTCGTCCGGGCGCGCATCATTTGCTGGACGGTGCGGCTTCTTCCTGCGCCGCTTCGGCATCGGCCTCGGCGCGCGTCTTCAGCTTGTCGCGCAGCAGCACCTGCGCAAAGACGATGCCGAACTCGTACAGCAGCCACATCGGCACCGCCATGAAGCACTGCGACACGGCGTCCGGCGGCGTCAGGATCGCGGCGACGATGAAGATGCCGAGGATCACGTAGCCGCGGTTTTCCTTCAGCGTCTTGATCTTCACGAGACCCGTCGCGACCAGCAGCACGGTGGCGACGGGCACCTCGAACGCGACGCCGAACGCGAAGAACAGCATCAGGACGAAGTCGAGGTAGCTCGACATGTCCGTCATCATCTTCACGCCGACGGGCGTCGTGGAGGTGAGGAACGCGAACATCAGCGGGAACACGACGAAGTACGCGAACGCGACGCCCGTATAGAACAGCACGATGCTCGAGACCAGCAGCGGCACCGCGAACCGCCGCTCGTGCTTGTAGAGCCCCGGCGCGATGAACGCCCAGACCTGGTACAGCACGTAGGGCATCGCGATGAACAGCGCGCCGATCAGCGACAGCTTCAGCGGCGCCATGAACGGCGAGACCACGCTCGTGGCGATGAAGGAGGTGTCCTTCGGCAGCTTGTCCATCAGCGGCCGTGCGACCAGCGTGAACAGCTGGTTCTGGAACCAGGCCAGCGGGACGAACGCGATGGACACGGCGATCACCGACCGCAGCAGCCGGTCACGCAGCTCGAGCAGGTGCGAGATCAGCGTGCCTTCGGCGAGCGGCTCGGGCTCACTCGGGCTTGGGCTCATCGGTCGTCACGGCCGCGGGCGGGGCGGGCGGCTCGGCAGGGGTGGAATGGGCGGCTGGGGCCGGCTGCGCGGCCGCCGCTGGCGACGCGTGTATCGTGGGGGCCGGCGACGCGGCCGGGACCGCCGGCTGGGCCCGCGCGTGATCCTGCAGCGGGTCGAATTGCACTTCCTGTTCGAGCTGGGTGCGCAACTGGCGGGCCATGGCGCGCGCGCGGCCGGCCCAGCGCCCGACGTCGGCTGCCAGCTTCGGCAGCTTCTTGGGCCCGAGTACGAGCAGCGCGATACCGAAGATCAGGACGATCTCGGTGAAGCCCACCTCGAACATGGTGGGCTCAGGCGCTCGGCTTGCTTTCCGATTTGCCGGGCGCGCGCTCGGCGAAATCCGCGTCCTTGCCGCTCATGTCGGACAACTGCTTGTTTTGTTCGTCCTCGCCTTCGTTCATGGACTTCTTGAAGCCACGGACCGCGGCACCGAGATCGCTGCCGACCGACTTCAGCTTCTTGGCGCCGAACAGCACGAGCGCGATCAGCAGGATGACGAGCAATTCGCGAAAACCGATACCCATTGCATTCTCCGGGGCCCACGTATGGGGGGCGTCATCATACGACAATCGCGCTGGTCAACCGTTCGGCTGGCCTGCGGAAACCCGCAGCCAGAACGTGACTGGACCGTCATTTGTGAGGCTGACCTTCATGTCTGCGCCGAATTCGCCCGTGGACACCTTGCCGGGCAGTCGCTGGCGCGCGGATTCGACCGCGTAGTCGAACAGCCGGCGGCCCAGCTCGGGAGGCGCGGCCCGGGTAAAACTCGGCCGCATGCCTTTTTGCGTGTCGGCCGCCAGCGTGAACTGCGGGACCAGCAGCAGTTCGCCGCGAACGTCCGCGAGGCTGAGGTTCATCCGGCCGTCCTCGTCCGGAAAGACCCGGTAGCCCACCAGTCGCTCGATCAGGCGGTCCGCCTGGGCCGCCTGGTCATCCGGTTCGACGGCCAGCAGCACCAGCAGCCCACAGCCGATCGCACCGACCGGGTTGCTGTCGACCACAACGCGCGCTTCGGATACCCGCTGGAGCAGACCGATCATTTGCAAAGCCACTTTAACGAAAGAATTGCCGATTCATCCGGCACAAACTTCCACCTGCCGTGCAATCCTTCAAATAGATGGACGCTGTCCCCCATATATTCGAAAAATGCAGCATAAGAAGACAATGTATGCCTCATGATCGGCCAAAATGACAAAAAAGTGGGATTTCTTGTCATGAATCCGGCAAAGTTTCGGCCAGAATTGCCAATTGTCAGCAGAGATTTTCGAATCTCAGCAACTGAATGGATCAGAGCTCCGAGAGCTCTTTCGATTTTGCCAGCGCGTCCTGCGCCTGCGGGTTCCGGCCGCGAGCCTTCAGCGAGTCCGAGATCAGCAACCACGCCGACGACTGCGTGTGGGGGTCGCCCACGGACATGCTGAGTGCCTTGCGCCCCATGGACTCGGCCTGCGGGTAGTTCTGCTGGTCCATCCTCAGCCGGCCCATCTCGATCCAGAGCAGCGGGTTGTTCGGCTCGATGCGCAGCGCCCGTTCCAGCGAGACGGTGGCGCCGGGCAGGTCGCCTTTCTTGCGCTGGGTCTGGGCCTGCGCCACCAGCGACCGGCTGGCCGGGCTGAGCGTGGCAGGCGCGGTTCTGGGGCGCTCGCGCGGCAGCGGCGGCGGTTGCGCGATCACTCCCGGCTCGGCGCCTGGAGCCGGTGCCGTGCCGACTTCGGGCACCGAGGTAATGACCGGCCCGCTTCCGGACGCGGTGCCTGCTGGGCTGGCCCCGCCCGACTTCGAATCCGGGTGATCGGACTCGAACGGCGACAGCGCACAGCCGGACGCGACCAGCAGCAGCGCAAGGACGGAAACACGGGCCAGACGCATCGGCGGTACCTCGGCCGCCGATTGTCCGGTCCCGGTACCCGGGAGATCAAGGCTAGTGCGGAGGATCCGGGTTCGCGGCCGCAGAACCATCGCCCGGCGGCAACATCCGCGCCGCCTCTTCCGGCGTCGTGCCCGGTGGGCAGGTATCGCTGGCTTCGAGCGCGTAGCTGATCGGGAACGGCAGTGCGACGGCCGAACCGGCGCAGTTGGGCGAGGTCTCCTGGCCAGTGAAGTAGTCGACCCAGCGGTCCTCGACGTTCTCCGGCATCATCGGCTCGAACGGGGTCGTCTGGATCGACGACATCAGCTTGGTCCAGGCCGGCAGCGCGCCCGTCGTGCCGGTGAGCGCCGTCGGCGAGTTGTCGTCGTGGCCCATCCAGACGACGATCAGGTGGCCGCCGGAAAAGCCGGAGAACCAGCTGTCGCGGTAGTCGTTCGACGTGCCCGTCTTGCCCGCGACCACCAGCGTGGGTGGCAGCGAACGGCGTGCCGGCGCACCGGTGCCGCGCTCGAAGACTTCGATCAGCATGCGGTCGAGCGTGTAGATGGCCTCGACCGGCGCCGCCTCGGACACCTCGAGCTGCGGCGCCTTCAGCGGCTTGCCCTGCTCGTCGATCACCGCGCGCACCGCGCGCAACGGCGAGCGGAACCCGCCGTTGGCCAGCGTGTTGTACATCTGCGCGACCTGCAGCGGATTGAGGTTCGCGGCGCCGAGCAACATGGAAGGGTATGCCGCGGGTGCTTCGTCGAGGCCGAGCTGCACGTACGTCTTCGCGACCTTGTCGAGCCCGACGGCCATGCCGAGGTTCACCGTCGCAAGGTTCAGCGACTGCGTCAGCGCACGCACCAGCGTCACCGTGCCGTGCAGGCGCTTGTCGAAATTGCCGGGCTTCCACGTCTGCCCGTTCGGCAGCTTCAGTTCGACCGGCGCGTCCTCGACCAGCGAAGCAGGCGTGTACTCGCCCGTCTCGAATGCGGCGAGGTAGACGAGCGGCTTCGCGAGCGAGCCGATCGGGCGCTGCATGTCGAGCGCGCGATTGAAGCCGTCGAAAGACGCGCGCCGGCCGGCGACGATCGCGATCACTTCGCCGGTCTGCGGCGTCGTGACGACCATCGCGCCCTCGAGGCCCTTCGACGCCTTGCGGCCGGATTTGTCCTGTCGCTCGAGTTCCTCCGCGAGCGCATCCTCGGCCTTCTGCTGCAGCAACGGGTCCAGCGTCGTGAAGACCGTGAGACCCGCTTCGGTGAGCGCGTCCTCCGGATAGTCCTCGCGCAGCTGGCGGCGCACCAGGTCGAGGAACGCGGGGAAATAGTTCGCCGACCGGCCCGCGTTGTCGGTCACGCCGAGCGGCTTGCGCATCGCGGCCTCGGCCTCGGCCGGCTTCACCACGCCGCGCTCGCCGAGCAGCTTCAGCACCAGATTGCGCCGCTCCAGCGTCCGCTTCGGATGGCGGCGCGGATCGTAATACGACGGCCCGCGCACGATCGTCACCAGCAGCGCGATCTCGTGCAGTTCGCACTCGGCGAGCGGCTTGCCGAAGTAGAACTGGCTCGCGAGGCCGAAGCCGTGCACGGCCCGCCGGCCGTCCTGGCCGAGGTAGATCTCGTTGATGTAGGCGTTCATGATGTCCGCCTTCTCGAATCGCGATTCGAGAATCACGGCCATGACGGCTTCCTCGGCCTTGCGCCGGAGCGTCCGGCGGCTGTCGAGGAAGTAGCTCTTCACCAGCTGCTGCGTCAGCGTGCTGCCGCCCTGCTCGACCTGGCCCGCGCGCACGTTGGTGACGAGCGCGCGCAGGATCGCGAGCGGGTCGACGCCGTGGTGCGAGTCGAACTTGCGATCCTCGACGGCCTTCAGGGCCGCGGGCAGCATCGGTGGCACCTGGTCCGGCGATACCACGATGCGGTCTTCGCCGTGGATCGGGAAGATGCTGCCGATCAGCAGCGGGTCGAGCCGGATCACCGGCACGTCGACGCCCTGGGGGTTCGTCAGCTCGCTGATCGATTCGCCGTCGAAGCTGATCCGCAATTGCTGGGCCGCCTGCTGCTGGTCGGAGAAGCGGAACGCGCGGACGTACACGTCGACGTGGTCGCCCTTGCGACGATACGTGCCCGGACGTGCGGCCTGCGACTGTGCGAGGTAGCCGAGCCGCTCGAGTTCGTCGGCGAACCGGACCGGGGACAGCGGCTGGCCGACGTACAGCTCGAGCGGCTGCGCGTAGACGCGCGCCGGCAACGTCCAGCGCCGGCCCTCGAACTGCTTGGTCACGCGGTGATCGAGGATCGCCACGACGACGACCGCGATCACCAGCAGCAGCAGCGCCAGGATCGCGAATCCCTTCTGCGCCTGTCGTTTCGTCCTGGCGGAAAGCTTGAGCCTGGCCATCGGTTACTTGCGCCAGTAGGCGGGGGTGAACAGGATCAGCACGCTGAAGATCTCGAGACGGCCGAGCAGCATCGCGAGCGCGCAGACCCAGGTCTGGAAATCGGTGAGGCCCTGGTAGTTGCTCGACGGGCCGACCAGGCCGAGGCCCGGGCCCGCGTTATTGATGCAGGCGATGATCGCCGAGAACGAACTGACGAAAATCGAGGCCGCTCGCGAGCAGCATGAAGGTGAGCGTCACCACCGTACCGAAGTACAGCACGACGAAGGCGAGCACGGCGAACACGATCTTGTTGGCCACCACCTGGCCGCCGCTCTTGACCGGCGTGACAGCTTGCGGGTGCACCAGCAGGAACAACTCGCGCGCCGCCTGCCGGAACAGCACCAGAGTGCGGAACATCTTGATGCCGCCGCCGGTGGAGCCGGTGTTTGCGCAGTAGCAGGAAAGCATCAGGATCGTCATCGGCGCGAACGCCGGCCAGGCGCCGTAGTCCTGGCTGACCAGGCCGCAATCGGTCGCGATCGAGACGAGGTTGAACGCCGTGTGGCGCAATGCGGTCCAGAAACTCGGGTAGACGCCGTGCAGCCAGATGTAGAACGCCACCCCGAGCGTCGCCAGGCCGATGATCAGCAGCATGGCCTTCGCTTCGACGTCGGTCGCGTAGGTGCGCAGGCTTTTCTGCTGCCAGGCGATGAAGTGGCGCGCGAAGTTCATCGCCGAGATCAGCATGAACACGATCAGCACCGCTTCGATCGCCGGCGAATCGAAATAGCCCACGCTGGCGTCGTGCGTCGAGAATCCGCCGAGGGCCAGCGTCGCGAACGAGTGGCAGATGGCATCGAACCAGTTCATGCCCGCCACCTTGAGCGACAGGATGCAGGCGACCGTGATCAGGAAATACACGACCCACAGTGCGCGCGCCGTCGACGTGATGCGCGGCGTCAGCTTCTCGTCCTTGACCGCGCCCGGCGCCTCGGCCTTGTACAGCTGCATGCCGCCGACGCCGAGCATCGGCAGGATCGCCACGACCAGCACGATGATGCCCATGCCGCCGTACCAGTTGAGTGCGTGGCGCCAGAGGTTCAGCGAAGGCGCCATCGTGTCGAGCCCGGTCAGCACCGTGGCGCCGGTCGTGCTGAGCCCCGACATCGTCTCGAAGAACGCGTCGGTGAACGAGAGGCCCGGCAAGCCGAGCATCAGCGGCACCGTCGCGATCGCCGACATCAGCACCCAGCCCAGCGTCACCAGCAGGAAGCCGTCGCGCGAGCGCAGTTCGCGCTTGTGCCTGCGCGTCAGGCTCGTCATCGACGCGCCGAACAGCAGGCAGCCAGCGCCCGCGTAGATGAAGTCGGACAGCATGCCGTCCGCGTAGATCAGCGAGGTGAGCATCGGCAGCACGTAGGTGACGCTGAACAGCATCAGCATCGACCCGAGCACATTGAGTACGGCGAGCATCGCAGCGGTGGTGCGGTGAGGTGCCCGTTCAGGTCTGGAACAGGCGCTCGACCTGCTCGACGTGCCGCTTGTCGGCGAGGAACAGGATGACGTGGTCGCCGTTCTCGATCACCGTGTCGTGGTGCGCCATGATCACTGCGTCGCCGCGCACGACGGTCACGATCTTCGCGCCCTCGGGCAGCCGGATGTCCTCGATCGGACGACCGACCACCTTGCCGCCGCGGACGCCGTGCGCGATCGTTTCCATCGCCTCGGCCGCGCCGGCGCGCAGCGAGTGCACCTGCACGACGTCGCCGCGGCGCACGTAGGCGAGCAGCGAGCCGATCGTCACCGTCTGCGGCGAGATCGCGACGTCGATCGGGCCTGTCTGCATCAGCTCGGCGTATGCGGGCCGGCTGATCAGCGCCATCACGCGGTGCGCGCCGAGCCTTTTCGCCAGCATCGCGGAGAGAATGTTGGCTTCCTCGGAATTGGTCAGCGCGCAGAAGACGTCGGCGCTGTCGATGTTCTCCTCGACCAGCAGCTCTTCGTCGGCGGCATCGCCCGCGAGCACGATGGAGTTGCGCAACTGCTCGGAGATGCGGCGCGCCCGCTTCGTGTCTCGCTCGATCAGCTTCACCTGGTTCTGGTCCTCGAGCGTCTGCGCAAGCCTGAGGCCGATGTTTCCGCCACCCGCGATCACGACGCGCTTCACCGGGTCTTCGAGCTTGCGCATCTCGCTCATGACCGCGCGGATGTCCTGCGTGGCGGCCACGAAGAAGATCTCGTCGCCGTCCTCGATGATCGTTTCGCCCTCGGGGTCGATGCTCTCACCCTTGCGGTAGATCGCGGCGACGCGCGCGTCCGTCTTCGGGATGTGCAGGCGCAGCTCGCGCAGCGGACGGCCGACCAGCAGGCCGCCCTTCACGGCGCGCAAGCCGACGAGACGCACGCGGCCGTCGGCAAAATCGACGACCTGCAGCGCGCCCGGATACCGGATCAGGCGCTCGATGTACGCGGTGACCGCTTCTTCCGGGCTCAGGTACATGTCGACCGCGAAGCCGAAAAGCCTGTCCGGGGTCGTGGTCTCGGTGGAGACGAACAGCTCCGGGCGCGTCGTGTAGTCGCGCGAGCGGATACGGGCGATCTTGGTCTTGGTGCCGAACTGGCTCCAGGCGATCTGGCACGCGACCATGTTCACTTCGTCGCTGTTGGTCAGCGCGACGATCATGTCGGCATCGCGGGCGCCCGCCATCTCGAGCGTCTGCGGGCTCGCGGCGTTGCCCTGCATCGTGCGGATGTCGATGCGGTCCTGCAGATCGCGCAGCAGGCTCTCGTCCGTGTCGACGACGGTCACGTCGTTCGCTTCTTCGCGGGCGAGGTGCTGGGCCGCCGTCCGGCCGACCTGGCCGGCCCCGAGGATGATGATTTTCAAGGATTCCAGGACCTGTGGGGCAGGGCCGTATTCTAGCCTTAGACGACCTCGAGGTTGGCGTAGCCCGCCATCAGCCACTTCGTGCCCTGGCGCTCGAAGTTCACCTGCACCCGGGCATTGGAGCCGTGCCCCTCGACGCTCAACACCACGCCTTCGCCGAACTTGGCGTGCCGGACGCGCAGGCCGAGCTTCAGGCCGCCCGGGCTTTCGTCCTGGAAGCGCTGGCCGCCCATCGACGGACGGACCGATCCCGGCGCGACGGCCGGCCGGGACGGTCGGGACGCGTAGTCCCGGGACGAAGGCATGTAAGCCGGCCGGCTGACCTGGACCTTGGGCCGGACTTCCTCGACCAGCTCGGCGGGAATTTCGGCGATGAACCGCGAGGGCGCCCCGTAGCTGTCGATGCCGTGCATGCGTCGCTGCTCGGCATAGGTGAGATACAGGTGGCGCATGGCGCGGGTGGTCCCGACGTAACAGAGCCGGCGCTCCTCCTCGAGACCCTGCACGTCGGTGATCGAGCGCTGGTGCGGAAAGAGGCCGTCCTCGAGGCCGCACAGGAACACCACCGGGAACTCGAGGCCCTTGGCGCTGTGCAGCGTCATCATCTGCACGCAGTCCTCCCACTCCTCGGCCTGGCCTTCGCCGGACTCCAGCACCGCGTGCGAGAGGAAGGCCATCAGCGGCGACATGTCGCCGTCCTCCGGCTCGAAGCCGCGCGCGGCGCTGACGAGTTCGTCGAGGTTCTCGATGCGCGCCTCGCCCTTGTCGGCCTTTTCCTTGCGGTAGTGGTCGACGAGCCCGCTCGCCTGGATCACGTGGTCGACCTGCTCGTGCAGCGGCAGGCCCTGCGTGTCCGCGGCGAGTCGTTCGATCAGCACCAGGAAGGCCTGCAGGCTCGCGGCGCCCTTGCTGCCGAGGTCGTCGTGCGTCGCGCCGGCGGCGCGCCACAGCGACACGCCGTTGGCACGCGAGTGCTCGCGCAGCAGCTCGAGCGTGCGCGCACCGATGCCGCGCGTCGGCAGGTTCACGACCCGCTCGAACGAGGCGTCGTCGTCGCGATTGGAGATCAGCCGCAGGTAGGCCAGCGCGTCCTTGATCTCCTGGCGTTCGAAGAACCGCAGCCCGCCGTACACGCGATACGGGATGCGCGAGGCGAGCAGGTACTCTTCGAACACCCGCGACTGCGCGTTCGAGCGGTAGAGGATCGCGGTGTCCTTGCGGTTGCCGCCGCGCGCCACCCACTCGCGGATCTTCGTGATCACGAACTCGGCCTCGTCGCGCTCGTTGAACGCGCGGAACAGGCGGATCGGCTCGCCGCGGCCGTCGTTGGTCCACAGCTTCTTGCCGATGCGGCCGCTGTTGTTGGCGATGATCGCGTTGGCGGCCGCCAGGATGTTGCCGGTGGAGCGGTAGTTCTGCTCGAGGCGGAACAGCTGCACGCCGTGGAAGTCGCGCTGGTACTGGCGCAGGTTTTCGACCCGCGCGCCGCGCCAGCGGTAGATGGACTGGTCGTCGTCGCCGACCACGTACGGAATGCTGGTGGCGCCCACCAGCGACTTCATCCAGCGGTACTGAATGGTGTTGGTGTCCTGGAACTCGTCGACCAGCACGTGGCCGAAACGCGAGCGGTAGTGGTCCGCGAGCCCCGGCACGTCGCTCCACATCTCGCAGCTCTTCAGCAGCAGCTCGGCGAAATCCACCACGCCGTTGCGCCGGCAGGTTTCCTCGTACGCCTCGTAGAGCCGGATCATCTGCCGCCGCGTCGGGTCGCCGTCGTCCTTCAGGTGCTTCGGGCGCAGGCCCTCGTCCTTCTGGGCGTTGATGAACCAGGTGACCTCTTTCGGCACCCAGCGGGTTTCGTCGAGGCTCGAGGCCGCGCACGATCTTCTTCACCAGCCGTTGCTGGTCCTCGCCGTCGAGAATCTGGAAGCCCTGCGGCAGCCCGGCGTCGCGCCAGTGCGTGCGCAGCAACCGGTGGCAGATGCCGTGGAACGTGCCGATCCAGAGCGGCGCCGACGGCAGGCCGAGCTGCGTCTCGATGCGGTGGCGCATCTCGCCGGCGGCCTTGTTGGTGAACGTGACCGCGAGGATGCCGTGCGGCGAGACGCCCTCGACCGAGACGAGCCATTCCACGCGATGCGTCAGCACGCGCGTCTTGCCGCTGCCGGCGCCCGCGAGCACGAGCGTCGGCGCGAGCGGCGCGGTGACCGCCTGCCGCTGCGCATCGTTCAGCGGATCGAGGATGTGTGAGACGTCCATGGGAAGGGCGCGGATTCTACAGGAGTCGCCGCCCGGGTTGGGCTAGAGTACGGCGTCGCTTTCGCACCGCTCTCGGGGGATCTCGAACCATGATTCGCAAGGGCTTGCTGGCTTCCGTCGCGCTCGCGTGCGGACTCTTCTCCGGGTGGGCGGCCGCGGCCCCGGGCGATGCCGCCTGGGACGCGCAGGTGGCGAGGTTCATCGAAGAGACGTTCGCCGCCAACCCCAGCTTTGCGGTCTATGCCGGCCGGCACGAGTTCGACGGACAGTTGCCCGACTTCAGCGCGGCCTCCTTGCGCAAAGAGGTCGCCCGGCTCGAGGCGGCCCGGCGAGCCGCGCTGGCCGTCGACCCCGCGTCACTCGACGCGGACCGCCGCATCGAACGCGACTACCTGCTGGCCGTCATCGACAAGGCGTTGTTCTGGCAGTCCGAGGCGCAGTGGCCGTACCGCAATCCCGCGTATCTATTTCGACGCGATCGATCCCGAGATCTACCTGAGCAAGCCCTATGCGCCGCTCGACCAGCGCATGCGGGGGTTCATCGCGTACGCGAAAGCGTTGCCGCGGGTCGACGCAGCAGATTCGCGCCAACCTGCGCACGCCGCTTGCCGAGCCGATCATCGACTATGGCGTGAAGGCGTTCGGCGGCTATGCCGAGTTCTTCGCCAAGGACGCCCCAGCTGTCTTCGCGTCGGTGAACGATCCGAAGCGGCAGGCCGAGCTTGCGGCGGCGATGAAGGACGCATCGAAGTCCATGCAGCAGCTGGCGGACTGGCTCGCGGCGCAACGCGCCACGGCCACGCAGGACTTCGCGATGGGCCCGAAGCTCTTCGCGCGCATGCTCGAGGCAACGGAACAGGTGACGGTGCCGCTCGACCAGACTGCAGGCCGTCGGGCGCGCGGACATGGACCGCAACCTCAAGGCCTTGCGCGAGGCCTGCGCCGAGTACGCGCCGGGACAGACCCTGCGTGCCTGCGTCGACAAGGTGAACGACCGCAAGCCGGAGGCTGGCGCCGTCGAGGGGGCGCGACGGCAGCTGCCCGAACTGAAGGCGTTCATCGTCGCGCATGACCTCGTGACGATTCCGAGCCCGGAGGAAGCGCTCGTGGCACTGGCGCCGCCGTACAACGCGCAGAATTTCGCGTACATCGTCACGGCGGGGCCCTACGAGAAGAACCTGCCGTCCGTCTATTACATCGCGCCGCCCGATCCGAAGTGGACCCGGGAAGACCAGGCGAAATACGTGTCCGGCGAGGCGCAATTGCTCTTTACGTCGGCGCACGAGGTGTGGCCGGGGCACTTCCTGCAGTTCCTGCACGCCAACCGGTCGCGATCGCGGATCGGGCAGCTGTACGTCGGTTACGCCTACGCCGAAGGCTGGGCGCACTACTGCGAGGAGATGATGTGGGACGCGGGCCTGCGCGCGGGCAGCAGCCGAGGCGCACATCGGCCAGCTCGTCGGCGCGCTGAAGCGCGATGCGCGGTACCTCTCCGCGATCGGCCTGCACACCCAGGGCATGACCGTCGCCGAGTCGGAGAAGTTGTTCCTCGACGGCGCGTTGCTCGATCCTGGCAATGCGCGCCAGCAGGCGCTGCGCGGCACCTACGATCCGGCGTACCTGAACTACACGCTCGGCAAGCTGATGATCCTGAAGCTGCGCGACGACTGGATGAAGACGCAGGACGGGACCAAGGCGCTGAAGGCGTTCCACGACCAGTTCCTGTCGTATGGCGGGCCGCCGTTGCCGATGGTTCGCAAGCTGATGCTCGGCGAGGCCGCCGGGCCGGCGCTGTAATTTCGCAACCTCTCCCGCTTGCGGGAGAGGTCGCGCGCAGCGCGGGTGAGGGACTCCTACCTCTCCCGTTTGCGGGAGAGGTCGTGCGCAGCGCGGGTGAGGGCCGATGCACCGACTGAAGAACTGGCATCTGTTCGCGATCTGCGTGCTCATCTGGGGCACGACCTGGCACGCGATCCTGTACCAGCTCGGAACCCTGGCGCCCGAGGTCGGCGTGGCCTTGCGATTCGCGCTGGCCGGCGCCGTCGTGCTGGCGTTGTGCGTTGCGCGCCAGGAGCGACTGCGCTTCACGCTGTCCGATCATGCGCTGCTGGCGCTGCAGGGCGGCTTCATGTACGGCGTGGCGTACATCTGCGTCTATCGCGCGGAGCAGCACGTGTTCTCGGGTCTGGTCGCGGTGGGTTACTCCGCATCGCCGTTGATCACCGGGCTCGGCGCGCGCGCCCTGTTCGGCGTGCGCGTGACGCGCCGCTTCGTGTTCGGCGGCCTGCTCGGCCTCGTCGGCGTGGCGCTGATCTTCTGGCCCGAGTTCAGCAAGACGACGGGTAGCCGCGAAACATTGTTGGGCGCGCTCTTCACCGTCGGCGCCGTGCTGTTCTCGGCCGTCGGCAGCCTGACGGCCAGCCGCAATCGCACGCACGGATTGCCGTTCTGGCCCGCGCTCGGCTTCGGCATGCTCTACGGCGCGGCCGTGTGCGCGAGCGTGGCTCTCGTCCAGGGCCAGCCGTTTGCGCCACCAGCCGTTGCATCGTGGTGGCTGTCGCTGCTCTACCTTGCGCTCGCCGGGTCGGTGCTGACGTTCGCCTGCTACCTGACGCTGCAGGAACGCATCGGACCGGGCCCGACCGGCGCGATTGGCGTCGCAACGCCGCTCTGCGCGCTGGTCGTGTCGATGGTGTTCGAGGGGTTTCACCCCGGCGCGTTGACGATCGCAGGCGCGGCGCTGGCGGTCAGCGGCAACGTGCTGATGCTGCGCCGGTCATGACGCGGCCTGCGGGACGCAGTCGCATGCGAGAGCCCTATTTCCGTTTCGCGCCGGTCGGCCCGGCCGCTGGCATCCACCGCGTGATCACGAAGGCCGCGGCGAGCGCGATCGCGACGTCCACCCAGCCGTACGCAGGCGAGACGGCGCCAAGCTGCAGCAACGTCAGCAGCAGCACGAACAGGAACATCAACCCGGCCGCGACGTGCGGCACCAGGCCGGCACCCGCCAGCAACCAGCCGAGCGCAACGTAGCTGAATGCCTTGCCGGCAAGTTGCGGCGCCGGTGGAGGGTTGCGCGCGATGAACTCCGCGAATGCCGGCAGGTCGGTCGAGATCCGCGCGGCGCCGCTCAGCAACGGACTCACCGCGAGCCACGCGAGCCAACCGGCCAGGCTTACCGCGACCAGCGCCGAGCGCGCGCCGTCCTCCAGCCGGTTCAGGATCACCAGCACCGGCAGCAGCAGCGCGATCGCGGCAATCTCCGCGGTGACGAGCGTATTGCCAGCCGTGAACGTGCGTCCCACCAGCACGGTGGCGATCACGATCAGGAACAGGTCGACGGCTCGCTGTCGCTTCGTCAGGTGGAACACGGCCTGCGCAACCACCAGCCAGCCGAGCACATAGGCGGCGAGTTCGGCCAGCTCGACACGTGGCGTCAAGAGCGGACGCACGGCACGTCTTCAGCTGGCGCAGCCCGGGATCCGGAATCAATGGCCACAGCCGCGCGACCAGCCACAGCACCAGGATCGTGAGCGCCACCGCGCCGGACCGGCCGCGCGCCGCCGACTGCGGCGCCATCCGCGAACCGAAGATGTGCCACGTCGAGCCGAGCACCGCGCCGACCAGCGCGCCGAGCGTGTTGAGCGACAGGTCGGTGAGGCTCGTGACGCGCGGCGGGACCGAGGCCTGCAGCAGCTCCATGCCGCAGGACAGCGTACTGCCGGCGATCGTCGCAATCACGATGCTCGACACGCGGCCAAAGCGCGGCTCGAGCAGCAGCACGCAGCAGAATCCGAGCGGCGCGTACAGCAACACGTTGTTGAACATGTCGCCGCGCGACGCGCGCGCCCAGGTGAGGAGCCGCACGGCTTCGAACATCGTCGGGCCGTGTGCGTCGAAGCGGAACGGGTACAGCGAAACGTAGACGATCAGCCCGACGAACACCACGAGCAGCAGGGGCGCGGCGAAATGCGAGCGGCTCGCCATGGCCCCGTCAGATCCGAACGTTGACGTAGTGGTCGAGCAGCAGCGCGGCGAACAGCAGCATCAGGTAGTTGATCGAGTAGCGGAACACGGTCATCGGCAGGTGCGCCGGCGCGTCCGCTCGCCGCAGCTGGATGGCGTAGCGCACGAAGATGGCGCCGAGAATCACCGCTGCCGCGAGATACACCAGTCCGCACATGCCGGTGAGGTAAGGCAGCAGCGTGGCAATGATGAGCAGGATCGTATAGAGAAGGATGTGCAGCCGGGTGAACGCGACTCCGTACGCCACCGGCAGCATCGGGATGCCGGCCTTCGCGTAGTCGTCGCGGCGCGCAATCGCCAGCGCCCAGAAGTGCGGCGGCGTCCAGGCGAAGATGATCAGGAACAGCAGCAGCGCATACGGATCGACGTGGCCGGTGATGGCCGTCCAGCCGAGCACCGGGGGCGCCGCGCCGGCGGCACCGCCGATGACGATGTTCTGCGGCGTGACGTGCTTCAGCCACACCGTGTACAGCACCGCGTAACCGATCAGCGACGCGAACGTCAGCACCGCGGTAAGCGGGTTGACGAGAATCCACAGGATCAGCATCGACGCGACGCCGATGCACGCCGGCGTAGGCCAGCGCCTGCTGCGCGGTCAGGTGCCCGGTCGGGATCGGGCGGTTCATCGTGCGCGCCATCTTCTCGTCGAAACGGCGATCCACCACGTGATTGATCGCGGCGGCGCTCGAGGCCGCCAGGCCGATGCCGATCGAGCCGTAAAGGAATGCGGCCAGCGGCGGCAGGCCCGGCACCGCGAGGAACATGCCGACGATCGCCGTGAAGACGATCAGCGCCACGACCTTCGGCTTGCCGATCTCGTAGTAGTCCCGCCAGGTGGCAGGACCGGGACCGACGGCGGTGGCGGGGGTGTAGGGCACGCGCGTGGGCTGGTGGCGGCGGGGCCGCGATTTTACAGGACCGTCAAGGCTTGCGTCGGCGCAGCCGGCGCAGACGCATGGCCCGGAAGAATTAGCCAATTGGGTCAATGTGTTAAGGCGACTCCGGCGATCGCGTTGCGGAAGGCCTCGTGACATCGTGCCCACCGCGGGCTGCGGTTCCGGGCCGCATCCGAGAGCCGTAGTTCGGCAGCGAATCCTTGTGACGGGCCCGGCAGAGACGTATGCTCTTAATCAAGTTGATTAAAGGTGACTTAGACCATGGGTACCCGGGTCGTCACGGCGCATCTGCCGAAGGAGCTTGCCGAGAAACTGGACGGGCTGGCGGGCCTGCTTGACCGTCCGCGCGGGTGGCTGGTCAAGGAAGCGGTCGAGGCCTACGTCGGCCTGACAGAGGAACGGCAACGCGAAACCCTGGCGGCGCTCAGGGAAGTGGATGCCGGTCGAGTCGTCGAACATAGCGAGATCGACGCGTGGGCAGCCGGCCTCGGGCGGGCGAAAAAGGCCCCATCGACGAGCGCGCGGAAACGCGTCAAGCACGCCAGCTGAACCCATGGCGCTGCGCTGGGCGCGGGCCGCGTACGTCGACCTGCAGAGAATTCACGAGTTCCTGGAACCGGTCAATCCGGGTGCCGCCGCGCGCGTCGTGCGAACGGTTGTCGCCCGGGTGCGGCGCATCCCTGCGCAGCCCCGTTTGGGAGAGAAGTTGACGGGTTTCGGGAACCGCGAAGTGCGTCGGGTGCTCGTTCAACGCTACGAAGTGCGCTACGAGATCGCCGGATCGAAAATCTACGTCCTGCGCATCTTTCACACGCGCGAGGATCGTTAGGCGGGGCGATAGCAGACGACTCCTGCGAGCGACGAAGTACACTCGCACCCCGATGGACGCTTCCACCGTCAGTCTTGCTCTGACGCCACACGGTCACGTCGTGCTCCTGCCGTCAGCCGATGCGCCCACGCTGCCGGCGGAGTTGCAGCGGCGCCTCGAGGAGACGTTCGAGCGCGGCGCAGCGTACGGCCTGCTGGATCTGGGGCTGCGTGACGTCGGTAAGGCATTGCCGCCCGTTTTCGCGTTCTGGCGCGACTTCGGCGCGCGCTACGTCTCGACGCTGTGCACGTCCTCGAATGCGACAGAGGACGGTGCGGCCGCCCGCACCATCGCGGCCCCCTCGATGGAGCAACTCGACGAGCTTGTGGCGGCGGCACCGCCGATGAGGGGAGGCGAGTACCTCACGACCGACGTGCTCGAGTCTCTGTGGCAGCAAGTCGATCGCGCCTGCCGCGCCGAACGGGTCGAGTCGAAGCAGTCTCTGCAGGACTATCTCAAGGCGCACGACCCGGCGTGGAATCTCGTTGGGCGGGTGCACTTCAATCTCGCCGAAAACCGCAGCGACCAGGAAGCGCCGTTCGCCTTCATCGCGACCTATACGACGCGGCTCTCGGCCCAGGGCCGTGCGCAACATCTGCCGCTGGCCGAGGCGCTGCGCGAGTATGCCGGCGCCCGAAACAGGCGCGGCTGCTCTCGTTGCTGCAGCCCGTCCAACGCGGAGCCGCGCAGTGCGGCTGGCTGCGCGCGATGGTCGAGGCCGGCGAGATCTACCATCCGTTGCGCTGGACGCCGCAGGAGGCGCTGCAGTTTCTGACCGACGTGCCGGCGCTGGAGACGGCCGGCATTGTGGTGCGCATGCCGGGCGACTGGGGCTCCGGGCGACCGGCGCGGCCGCAGGTCCGGGCCACACTCGGCGGACGTGTTCCGTCGACGCTGGCAAGGCTGCGCTGCTCGATTTCAGCGTCGAGCTCACCCTCGGCGACGAACGCCTCACGGCCGATGAGATTCGCTCGCTGTTGGCGGGCTCCGACGGCCTGCAGTTTCTGCGCGGCCGCTGGGTCGAGGTGGATCGCCAGAAGCTCTCGCGCCTGCTCGAGCGATTCCAGAGGGTCGAGAAACAGGCCGCCGCTGGTGGAGTGCCGTTCGCAGAGGCTATGCGGCTGATAGCCGGGGTTGCGGTTGCGGACGAGGGCACGGAGGAGGCCGATCCGGCCTGGTCATCCGTCGTCGCGGGCCCCTGGCTCGCGGAGACGCTGCGGGGCCTGCGCAGTCCGGAGGGACTGGCGCGCGTGGACCCGGGTTCGGCGCTCCGCGCGACGCTCCGACCCTACCAGCAGACCGGCGTCCGCTGGCTCTATCTCCTTCATCGGCTGGGACTCGGCGCATGCCTCGCCGACGACATGGGACTGGGCAAGACCATGCAGGTGCTTTCGCTCCTGTTGGTACTCAAGAAGGAGCACGCAAAGGAATGCAGGCAGGCGACGGCCGAGCCTGCTGGTGGCGCCGGCGTCGCTGCTCGCGAACTGGGCCGGGGAAATCGAGCGGTTCGCGCCGGGTTTGTCAGTGTTCATCGCCCATCCGTCCGCGACGGGCTTTGCGGAGCTGAAGACTGTGGATGCCGAGCGGCTGGATCGCGTCGATCTCGTGATTACGAGCTACGGGGCCACGTTGCGCTACCCGTGGCTTGCGAATACGTCGTGGCGAGTCGCCGTGCTCGATGAGGCGCAGGCGATCAAGAACCCCGGCGCGAAGCAGACGCGGGCGGTGAAGAAACTCAGCGCAGGTACCCGCATCGCGCTGACCGGCACGCCGGTGGAAAATCGCTTGTCGGACCTCTGGTCGATCTTCGATTTCACGCACCCGGGCCTGCTGGGGTCGGACAAGGCGTTCGCCTCCTACGCGAAGCGCCTCTCGTCCGACCGGAAGCTTCGCGCCGCTGCGGGACCTCGTGCGGCCCTACATCCTGCGGCGCCTCAAGACCGACAAGACCGTGATCGCGGATCTGCCGGACAAGACCGAAATGAAGGCGTACTGCCACTTGAGTCCGAACGCAGGCGGCGCTGTACCAGCGCGCGGTCGAGGAACTCGCGCAGGCGCTCGACACGGTCGACGGCATGAATCGGCGCGAGAACGGTCCTGGCGTTCCTGATGCGGTTCAAGCAGATCTGCAATCATCCGTCGCAATGGCTCGGCGACGGTGCCTGGGCTGAAGGCGACAGCGGCAAGTTCGCGCGCTTGCGCGAGATCGCCGAGGTCATCGCGGCGAAGCAGGAAAAGATGCTCGTGTTCACGCAGTTCCGGGAAGCGACCGCAACCGATCGCCGCGTTCCTCGGCAACGTCTTCGGTCGCGAAGGGCTGGTGCTGCACGGCGGGACGCCGGTCGCAAGACGCAAAGAGCTGGTGCGCCGGTTCCAGGAAGATGAGGTGACGCCGTTCTTCGTGCTGTCGCTCAAAGCGGGTGGCGTCCGGGCTCAACCTGACGGCGGCGTCGCACGTCGATCCACTTCGATCGCTGGTGGAATCCGGCCGTGGAGAACCAGGCGACGGATCGGGCGTTCCGCATCGGCCAGACACGCAACGTGCTGGTGCACAAGTTCGTCTGCCGTGGCACGGTCGAGGACAAGATCGATCAGCTTGATCGAGTCGAAACAAGCACTCGTCAAGGACGTGCTCGAAGGCGGCGCAGAATTGCAGTTGACCGAATTGAGCGACGGACAGCTGCTCGATCTTGTCGCGCTCGACATTCGCTCGTCGCAGGCAGGAACCTGACGCGCCCACCAAGGTGGAGACCGCTTGATGCGCTTTGGTTGGAAACCCTACGTCCCTGTGGCGAAGCGGCGCCAGAAGGCCGCACGCGCGGTCGCCAAGATCAAGATTGCAGGCGTGACCCTCTCGCCGGTGACCGCAGGGCGCGGCGCCATCGCCCGGACATTCTGGGGGAAAGCCTGGTGCCGGAACCTCGAGCGCTACAGCGACTACGCCAATCGGTTGCCGCGGGGACGGACCTACCTGCGCAACGGTTCCGTGATCGATCTCGAGATCGCGGCGGGTGCGGTGAGCGCGCGGGTCATGGGATCGAGTCTCTACCGGGTCAAAGTAAATATTGCGGCGGTTTCCAGGTCAAAATGGCAAAGCATCGCGCACGACTGCGGCCAGTCGATCGACTCGCTGGTCGAGCTGTTGCAGGGGCAGCTGTCGACGTCGGTGATGGAGCGCATCACGCGGCCCGGGACGGGGCTCTTCCCGTCGCCTCAGGAAATTTCGTTCAACTGCAGTTGTCCGGATTCGGCGGTCATGTGCAAGCACGTCGCAGCGACATTGTACGGAGTCGGTGCGCGGCTCGACGCGCAACCGGAACTGCTGTTCAGCCTGCGCAAGGTCGACGTCAAGGAACTCGTCGCGGGAGCTGGGGCAAGCAGTCCATCCGTGCAGAAGGCGCCAGGCGCGGGCCGCATTCTGGACTCATCGAGACTGGCCGACGTCTTCGGCATCGATATCGCGGGTCATGCCGCGAAACCCCAGGCAGCTGGCGCGTCGGCGCGGGTCAGGAAGAAGGCGACGTCCCCGGGGTTGGCGAATGAAGCACCACCGAAGCGCAAGGCGCCTCGGCGACGAGGCGCTCAGGAGATTCGGCCGCGCGGGCGCGAACCGTCAAAGGAGTGACGTTCACAGGCTGCGTGGCGCGGGCCACAGGAAGCGCACCAGCGCCACGACGGACAGCAGCAACAGCGCCGCCACCGCGTTGTGGGCAGTGGCGAGCGGCAGCGGGAACGTCATCAGCACCATCGTGGGCCCAAGCACCAGTTGGGTGGCCAGCATCGCGGCCACGGCGGTGCCCGCCATGCGGGCGCCGCGCGACTTGGCGGTGCGGATGGCGCGCCACGCCGTGTAGCCGAGCACGAGCGCGGTGACGATGGCACCGAGACGATGCACGACGTGGATCGCCACGCGCGCCGGGTTGTCGAGCACGCCGCCCTCGTAGTCGATGCCGAGCCCGCGCCAGAGCACGAACGCGTCCTTGAAATCCATGTCCGGCCAGAACGAACGCTGGCAGGTCGGGAAGTCCGGGCAGGCCGACGGCCGAGTAGTTCGCGCTCACCCAGCCGCCCAGCATGATCTGCATCGCCAGCACGACGAGCGCGATCACCGCAAGCCCGCGCAGACTGCTCTCCGACGCCGGCCGTGTCGTGTGCGTCGGGTTCAATGCCAGCCACCAGAGCAGCGACATCGTCGTCATCCCGCCGACGAGGTGCGACGTGACGATCAGCGGCTTCAGCAGCAATGTGACCGTCCACATGCCGAGCAGGCCCTGGAACACGACCAGCAGCACGAGCGCGATCGGCAGGCGCACGGGCTGGTTGCGATCGCGGCGATTGAGGAACGCGATCACGCGCGAGCGCGACGATCACGAGCCCGAGCGTCGACGCGACGTAGCGGTGCAACATCTCCTTCAGCGCCTTGCCGGCCTCGAGCGGTCGATCCGGATACGCCGCGTTGGCGCTCTGCGCGTGCTCGACCGCCTGCCCGACGGTGAGGTGACCGTAGCAGCCCGGCCAGTCCGGACAGCCGAGCCCGGCGTTGTTGAGGCGCACGTAGGCGCCGAGCACCACCACGCACGAGAGCGAGCACGGTGCCGAGCAGGGCGAGGCGGCGGAACAGCGTGAGTTGCATGGCGGGTTACCCGATGTGCGAGAGGCCGAGCAGTTTCTTGAGGTCCGTCAGCAGCGCCTTGTCGGGCCCTCCGCGCGGATAGCTCATCATCAGGTTGCCGAGCGGGTCGACCAGGTAGATGCGGCCGGCCGCGCCGGGCGCGTCCGCGATACTCGGGGAATTCCTGGATCAGCTGCGCGCCGGCCGGGCTGTCCAGTCTCGCGACGAGCAGGTCTGGATGCTCGGCCGCGAGGTACCGGCTGTCGCAGCAACGCTGCGTCACCAGGAACACGCGCTGCAGGCGATCCATGTCCTTGTTGAGCGCAATCCGCGATTGCCGCGTCAGGAACAGTGCCTTGCGGCACTCCGGGCCGCAGGCGCCGTTGCCGACGTAGAGCATGGTCCACTTGCCGCGCAGGAACTGCTCGCCGGTCTGCGTGCCGTCGGATTTCTCGAGCGAGACGGCGGGCAGCGGCCTGGCGGGATCGATGATCTCGCCCTGGTTGGTGCCGCCCGCGGGGCGCCAGTGACCCGGGCCGTAGTACAGCCAGAACGCGACGAAGAGCGGCACGAAGAAGATCGCGGCCACGGCCAGCAATTGCCGGCGGCCGCGGCGAACGGAATCCTGCATCGGGGGAGTGCTCATGGGCGGGACGTATCCGGGGGCGAAATGCGCTGGATGCTCAGCGCGACGAAGATGACGAGGGCGACGACGGCGAGCGCGAACCACTGCACAGCGTAGCCGAGGTGCCGCTCGGGCGGAAACTCGAAGGCAGGGCGCCAGACGCGCTCGTAGCCGTCCGGGACGGTCCGCGTCGAGCAGCACGATGCGCGACTCGACCGGGAGCCTGCAGCGCCTGCTCGAGGTCGGCGACCCGGGGGAAGAACAGCACTCGCGGCCAGTGCCGGTCGCCGGGCACATCCGCCGCGCCGATGCGGACCCCGGGCACGGGCAGTTGATCGAGACGTCCACCGGTCTCGCGCGGCTCGCCGGTGACGGTCACGTCCGGCAGCTTGTCGCGACTCAGGCCTAGCGGCACCCAGCCGCGGTCCACCAGCAGCAGCTTCGCGCTGCCCGGCCGGACGAACGGCGTCAGCACGCGGTAGCCGGCTTGCCCGGCGCTCGAGGGCATGTTGTCGAGCAGCACCTGGCGCGCCGGATCGAAGTGTCCGCGGACCGTGACGTGCTGGTAGCGCGGCAGCGCATCCACGGTGCTCGAGCCGAGGTCGACGCTCGTGCTGCTGGCCGCGATCGAACGCGTCGATCAACGCCTGCTTCTCACGGGCGCGGCCGAGCTGCCACGTGCCGAGCGACGAGGCACGCTGCAATCGCCGACGCAGCGACCGGGATCGGCCCACCAGCGCGGCGCGAACGCGCGATTGCCCACTCGCAGCCTCATTTATACTGTCCGCCCCGCGACCGCGATCGCCGCCCAATGATCAAAGTTCTCATCGTCCTCACGCTCGCCGCCATCGTGGCGAGCCTGTTCTCGGGACTCTTTCACCTCGTCAAGGACGAGGGCCAGTCGAAGCGCATGGTCAATGCGCTGACGGTGCGCATCGCGTTGTCCGTGCTGCTGTTCATCCTGCTGTTCGTGGCCTGGCGCGCGGGGCTGATCGAGCCGCAGCACGTCCGCTGAAAATGCTCGGCCGCCCGAGGGCGGCCGAGCGAGGCGACAGGCTATAGGTCAGATCAAGGCTGCGGCCGCGGGCCGCGATTCCGGCCCATAGCCTATCGCCTATGGCCTTCGCCTCGTTTACAGCCAGTAGACGAAGATGAACAGCCCGAGCCAGACCACGTCGACGAAGTGCCAGTACCAGGCGACGCCCTCGAACGCGAAGTGGTGCTGCGGCGTGAAGTGCCCCTTCATCGTGCGCAGCCAGATCACCGTCAGCATGATCGCGCCGATGGTGACGTGCAGGCCGTGGAATCCCGTCAGCATGAAGAACGTCGAGCCGTAGACGCCGCTGCCGAGCTTCAGGTTCAGCTCGGTGTACGCGTGGTGGTACTCGGTCGCCTGCAGGTAGACGAACAGGAAGCCCAGCAGGAACGTCGCCGCCAGGAAGACCTTGAGGATGCCGCGATGGCCGGCCTTCAGCGCGTGATGCGCGATCGTGATCGTCACGCCCGAGGTGAGCAGGATCGCGGTGTTGATCGCCGGGAGGCCGAGCGCCGGAATCGTCTCGAACGCGCCGCCGACCGCCTGCGGGCCGTTGGTCGGCCAGGCCGGCGCGTAGTCCTTCCACAGGAACAGGTTCGTCAGGTACTTCGAGCCTTCGCCGCCGAGCCACGGAACGGACAGCTGGCGGGCGTAGTACAGCGCGCCGAAGAACGCCGCCGAAGAACATCACCTCGGAGAAGATGAACCACATCATCCCCATGCGGAACGACTTGTCGACGCCGTCGTTGTACATGCCGGCCTGGCTCTCGCCGATCACGGTGCCGAACCACCCGAAGAACATGTAGAAGACCGCCAGCAGGCCCACGATCAGCAGGTACGGGCCCATGTTCACGCCATTGAGCCACGACGCGACGCCGAGCATCGTGATGAACAGCGAAATGGAGCCGACGATCGGCCACTTGCTGCCGTGCGGGATGTAGTACTTCCCTGCGTCCGGGGGTGGAATGGGCGTGAGCCATGGTCGAGCCTCTGTGTTTGAACGCTGGTCAGCGCGCCGCGAGCTTCTGCCCGGGCACGACGTACATCGAATAGGCGAGCGTCATCCGGTCGACCGACCGCGGCAGGGCCGGATCGACGATGAATCGTACGGTGAACTCGCGCTCCTCCGCTGCCGCGAACGACTGCGGCGTGAAGCAGAAGCACTCGGTCTTCTGCAGGTAACGGGCAGTCGTGATCGGCGCGATGCTCGGCACGGCCTGCGCGACGACCGGCACGGTGGACTTGCTGCGAATCCGGAACTTCGCCTCGTAGAGCTTGCCGGGCTGCAAGGTGATCTCGTTCGTCTCCGGCGTCAGCACGAAGTCGCCGCCCTCCGTGAGCAGCGACATGAACTCGAGCCGCACCTTGCGGCCCGCGGCCGCATCGGAGACATGGATCGCCGACGGCCGGTCGTTGACCCTGATGCCCGCCGCCTCGCAGATCACCTTGTACAGCGGCACCAGCGCAAACCCGAACGCGAAGCTGCCCGCGACCATCAGCACGAGGCCACGGATCAGCGAGCGATCGAGCCTGGGAAGCGCCGCCACTAGTGCTGCGCCTTCAGCATCGCCGAGGCGATGAACGCGACGTAGATGCCGAGCGCCACGAGCGCCAGCAGCAGGGTCGTCCAGCGGATGCGGCGACGCTGCTCGTCGGTCGGGCCGTTGCTCATGCGGGTAGCCATCTACTTGACGACCGGCGCCTCGTCGAACGTGTGATACGGGGCCGGCGACGGCACCGTCCACTCGAGGCCCGGCGTGCGCGCGCCTTCCCACACGGCGGCCGTGGCCTTGGCGCCGCCGCGGGCGCACTTCCAGATGATGTAGACGAACAGCAGCTGCGAAATCCCGAATCCGAAGCCGCCGATCGACGAGACCATGTTCCAGTCCGCGAACTGCGTGGAGTAGTCCGGGATGCGGCGGGGCATGCCCGCGAGCCCGAGGAAGTGCTGCGGGAAGAACAGCACGTTGACGAAGATCGCCGACAGCCAGAAGTGCGTCGTCGCGAGCTTCATGTCGTACAGGTGGCCCGTCCACTTCGGCAGCCAGTAGTAGACGGCCGCCATGATCGCGAACACCGCGCCCGGCACCAGCACGTAGTGGAAGTGCGCGACGATGAAGTACGTGTCGTGATACTGGAAGTCGACCGGGGCGATGGCCATCATCAGGCCCGAGAAGCCGCCGATCGTGAACAGGAACAGGAACGCGAGCGCGAACAGCATCGGCGGCTCGAACGTCATCGAGCCCTTCCACATCGTCGCGGTCCAGTTGAACACCTTCACGCCGGTCGGCACGGCGATCAGCATCGTGCTCAGCATGAAGAACATCTCGCCGGCCAGCGGCATGCCGACCGTGAACATGTGGTGCGCCCAGACGATGAACGACAGGAACGCGATCGAGGCCGTCGCGTACACCATCGAGTCGTAGCCGAACAGCGGCTTGCGCGCGAACGTCGGGATGATCTCCGACACGATCCCGAACGCCGGCAGGATCATGATGTACACCTCGGGGTGCCCGAAGAACCAGAAGATGTGCTGGTAGAGCACCGGGTCGCCGCCGCCCGCCGCGGCGAAGAACGTGGTGTGGAAGAAATGGTCGGTCAGCAGCATCGTCACCGCGCCCGCGAACACCGGCATCACGGCGATCAGCAGGTAGGCCGTGATCAGCCACGTCCACACGAACAGCGGCATCTTCAGCAGCGCCATGCCCGGCGCGCGCAGGTTCATGATCGTGACGATGATGTTGATCGAGCCCATGATCGACGAGGCGCCCGCGAGGTGGATCGCGAAGATCGCGAGCGGGAACGCGTCGCCGGTCTGCAGCACCAGCGGCGGATAGAGCGTCCAGCCGCCGGCGGGGCCGCCGCCCGGCATGAACAGCGACAGGATCAGCAGCGTGAAGGCGGCCACCAGCAGCCAGAAGCTGAAGTTGTTCATGCGCGGCAGCGCCATGTCCGGCGCGCCGATCTGCAGCGGGATCATCCAGTTGGCGAGGCCCACGGTGGCCGGCATCACCGCGCCGAACACCATGATCAGCGCGTGCACGGTCGTCATGGTGTTGAAGAAGCCCGGATCGACGAGCTGCATGCCGGGCATGAACAGCTCGGCGCGGATGACGAGCGCCATCGACCCGCCGACCAGGAACATGATCAGGCTGAACACCAGGTACATCGTGCCGATGTCCTTGTGGTTCGTGGTCGTCAGCCAGCGCGTGATGCCCTTCGCCGGGCCGTGGTCGTCGTGCGCCGAGTGGTCGTGCGCCGCGCTGCCGTGCATGTGCGTGGAACTCATCGATCGATTACTCCGCGTTCGCGACCCGGAGGGTCGACTCGGTCAGTTGTGCAGCCGGGGCAGCGGCCTGCGCGGCCTGCGCCGCGGCCGGCGCCGCCGCCTGGCGCGCGCTCTTCTGCGCGGCGAGCCACGCGTCGTAGTCGGCCGGCGATTTCACCACCACGACGATCGGCATGAAGCCGTGGTCGCGGCCGCAGAGCTCGACGCACTGGCCGCGGTACGTGCCTTCCTTGTCGGCCGTGAACCACAGCTCGTTGATGTAGCCCGGGATCGCGTCCTTCTTGATCGCGAAGTCCGGCACCCACCAGGCATGGATCACGTCGGCGGAGGTGACCAGCACGCGCACCTTCCTGCCGACGGGGACGACCAGCGGGTTGTCCACGTCGAGCAGGTAGTGGTCGACCTCGTTCACGTCGACGCCGGAATCGAGCTGGCGCGCTTCGTTGCTCGCCTGCGCGAGCGTCGAGTAGAACGAGACGCCCTGGTCGACGTACTCGTACTGCCACTTCCACTGGTAGCCGGTCACCTTGATCGTGAGCTGCGAATTCGCGGTGTCGTCGATCCGGACCAGCGTCCGCGCCGCGGGAATCGCCATGGCGATCAGGATGATCACCGGAATGAGGGTCCAGACGATTTCGGCCGTGGTGCTGTGGTCGAAGGTTGCCGACACCGCGCCCTTCGATTTCCGGAAGGTGGCGATCGAGTAGATCATCACGCCGAATACCGCCGCGGCGATCGCGACGCAGACCCACAGGATCAGCATGTGCAGGCCGTAGATCTCGCGGCTCAGCGGGGTGACGCCGGCGCGCAGGTTGATGTCGGACCAGCCGGCCAGTGCCGGATAGGACGCCAGCACGGAAAGGGCCGCGCCGGCCGCGAGGGCTCGCTTCACCATCTTCATTGTCACCAGGACTCCCATTGGTTTACCGGCGCTCGTCACTGCAGACAGCCTCCGGACCCGCGGGCCGGTCAGGGCCTGAGCACGGGTGATTCGCTCGCTTATTCCGCCACGCGCTGCAGGCGTGACGCCAGGCCCCGCCGCTCTTCCTCAGTGAGAAACCGTCCCGCCCCGGTGCGGCCGTGCGACTCGATGACGAGCCGGCTCGGGTGTAGCGACCTTTGCGGGTCGCGCAGTTTAACCCTCGCCCAGTGACGTGGAAATACCGGCGGACTCATTCTATTCGGCGGGCCGAATTCGACCGTAACCGTTTCATCGGAAACGATGTCGGGCGCCACGGACCGTCCGCGCGATGGCCGCTCGCGTGCCGACCGTGTCGAGGTGTGACGCCAGCCGCGATGCATCCGGCGTGGGGCCGGCTGGCGGGACGAGCGCGAGGGGCGGGGCCGCCAGCAGCCGTTCGAGTGTCCGTACATTGTCGTCGACCCGCTCGAAGCCGGGGTCGACGTGGTTGCCGATCCAGCCGAGGAACGGCGAGCGGCCGGAGCGCTCGATCGCTTCGAAGCTCAGGCGGGCGTGGTTCAGGCAGCCGAGTGTCAGGCCCACCACCAGCACCACGCCGAGCCCGAGGCGTTCGGGCAACTCGCTCAGAAAACCTTCCGGGTACAGCGGCACCCGCCAGCCGCCGGCGCCCTCGACGATCGCGACATCGGCCTCGGCCGTGGCTGTCCCGTACCACCGGACGAGGTCGTCAACGCCGACGTCCCGGCCCGCTTCCTCGGCGGCGAGATGCGGTGCGATGGCGGGCTCGAAGCAATACGGGTTCACCAGTTCGTACGCCAGCGGCACGTTGGCGGCGTGCTGCAAAGCGAGGGCGTCGGCATTGCTCAGGCGCCCATCCGCACCCCGCCGCGCACCGCTCGCGATCGGTTTGAGGGCGACGACCCGGTGCCCCGCGTGAGCCAGTGCCCGCGTCCAGGCGGCCGCGACGACCGTCTTGCCGACGCCGGTATTCGTACCGGTGATGAAGATGCCGGGGGTCATGCGCGACTGTTACTCAATCAACCTGAAATATACAAAAGCCTTTGACGGATTTGACCAAAGTCTTGACTGTCAATTTTTACTAACTTCTTGGTGTTGGCGGTCGACCGCCGCCCGATGCTGCCGACCGGAATGCGTGTCTCGCCTCGAGTGTCGATTCTGGAGTGGATCGCACCGACCGGGCACCAGGCCTGGCCGAACACCACTTCGTAGGTTGCCGGCAGCTTGCCGTCCGCGCGCCGGAACGACTCGTACGCCTCGATCATCCGGCCCAGCGTGCGTTTCCCGGTGAGGCCCTTCGGCCGGCCGGTTGCTGCATTGTGTGCGCCGATCGCCTTCAGGTCGCGCATCAGGCCGCGCACGTCGTCGTAGGTCAGCGTGTACCGCTCGACGTCCATGACCGGCTCGGCCAGGCCCGCCCGGACCAGTGCGTCGCCAAGGTCGTGCATGTCGAGAAAGGTGTTCACGTGAGGGTGACCGGGGTCGGCCGACGCCCACGCCCGGCGCAGTTCGATCAGCGTGTCCGGGCCGAGTGTCGAGAAGGTCAGCAGGCCGCCCGGCCTCAGCACGCGACGGCATTCCCGCAACACCGCGTCCGGATCCGGGCACCACTGCAGCATCAGGCTGCTGAAGATCAGGTCGACCGTCCCGTCACGGAACGGCAGCGCGGCGGCATCGGCGCCGACCCGGTCGAAGCGCTGCAGCCACGAGCGCCGCCGTCCGGCCTCGCGCAACATGCCTTCGGCGACGTCGGCGGCCACGACCCGGCTGCTGCGATAACGGCGCTTCAGTGCCAGGGTCGCGTGACCCGTGCCTGCGCCGAGGTCCATCACCGCGGCGGGCTGCAGCTTGACCAGTTGCAGGCGGTCGAGCAGCTCGTTGCGTACGCTCGCCTGCAGCACCGCGGCGGCGTCATAGGTCGCGGCCGCGCGGCTGAACGAGTCGCGCACCGCCGCGTGATCGAGGCCGAGCGTGTCGGTCGATGTTTCATCAATCCGAGGCCCTCACCCCTCGCGTCGATGCGGCCGCATCGCCGCTCGTGCCCTCTCCCGCCGACGCGGGCGAGGGCTCGACACCTCTCCCGCTTGCGGGTGAGGGCTCTCTACCTCTCCCGTTCACGGGAGAGGTCGACCGCAGGTCGGGTGAGGGCTCTCCCTTCAGGCGCTCGAGAAAGGGAACCACCTCCGCCAGTACCTCGTCCGGATGCGAGAGGAACGGTGCGTGGCCGGCGCGTTCGATCAGGTGAAACCGCGCCGCAGGCAATCCCATCGCCAGTTCGCGACCGGCCTGCGGCGGCGTCAATCGGTCCCGCTCGCCGGCGATCACCAGCGCGGGTTGCGCGATGCGCGACAGGTCGTCCCGCAGGTCCACGGCGCGCAGGATCCCGAGCCCGGCGGCAAGCGCGCGTGCATCCGGTTCGCCGTGCGTGCCGAGCCGGCTGCGCAGCGCGCGCAATGCCTGAGCGGCGTTCTCGTCACCGAGGGTCTGCAGCGCCAGGAAATTGCGCACCGTGCCGCGGTAGTCCCGGGCGAGTCCGCGCGCGAAGCCGTCGAGCACGTCGTCGCGCATGCCATGCTCCCAGCCCGCGCCGGCGACGAAGCGCGGCGAGGTCGCGATCAGCACCAGCGCCCCGACCTGCCGCGCATGCCGGCGCGCCAGTTCCAGGGCCACCATCCCGCCGAGCGACCAGCCGAGCACGGTGGCGCCGCGTGGCACCGCTGGCAACACGAGCCGGGCGAGTCCGCCGACATCCGCGATCTCGTCGCGCCACGCGCGTGTGTCCGTGGCCGGGCAGGTCGACGACGTGCAGGCGCGCGTGCTCGGCGAGCCTGTCGAGCCACGGGCCCCACATGCCGCCGTGCAACGCCCAGCCATGCAGCATCACCACGTCCGGGCCATGGCCGAAGGTCTCGACGTGCAGGCCGCTCACGAGAGCACGCCTTGCCGCACGAGGCCGCTCAAGGCCTCGACCAGTTGCGCCACGTCGGCGTCGGTGTGCGCGGCCGAGAACGTCACGCGCAGCCTCGAGCTGCCCGGCCGGCACCGTCGGCGGCCGGATCGCCGGCACCCACAAGCCCTGCTCGAGCAGCGCGTGGCTCGCCGTCAGCGCGGCGCCTTCGCTGCCGAGCACGATCGGCTGGATCGGCGTCTCCGACCGCATGACCTGCAATCCGAGTTCGCGAGCCCGGCCCGCGAACGTCGCGTGCGTGCGCCAGCACGCGTGCACGGCGCCACGATTCGTCCTGCATCACGCGCAAGGCTGCGCGCGTGGCCGCGGCCACCGCGGGCGGCAACGCCGTCGTGTAGACGTAGGTGCGGCCGTGCTGGATCAGGCTTTCGATCAACGCCTGCGAGCCCGCGACGAACGCGCCGAACGTGCCGATCGCCTTGCCGAGCGTGCACATCAGCACCGGCACGTCGTCGAGGCCGAGGCCCGCGGCCTCGACCGAGCCGCCGCCGTTCGCGCCGAGCACGCCGAAGCCGTGCGCATCGTCGACGAACAGCCAGGCGCCGGATTCGGCGCACAGCCGCGCCATCTCCGGCAATGGCGCGGTCTCTCCGTCCATGCTGAAGACACCGTCCGTCGCCACCAGCGTGTGACCCGGATGCGCCACCGCGAGACGACGCCGCAACTCGGTCGCGTCGCCATGCGGATAGCGCGCGAAGTCCGCGCCCGTGGCCAGGCCCGCGTCGAGCAGCGACGCGTGATTGAGCCGGTCCTCGAGCACGCGATCGCCGCGCGTCAGCAACGCGGCGCCGACGGCGAGATTGGCCATGTAGCCGGTGGAGAACAGCAGTGCGCGAGGACGGCCGGTCAGCGCCGCGAGCTCTTCCTCGAGCGCGTGATGTTCCGCGCCGTGGCCGCTGACGAGATGCGAGGCGCCGCTGCCGACGCCCCACCGGCGCGCAGCCTCGATGAACGCTTCGGTGACGAGCGGATGGTCCGCGAGGCCGAGGTAGTCGTTGCTGCAGAATGCGAGCGCGTCGCGCCCGTCGACCCGCACGCGCGCGGTGCCGGCGATGCGCGACTCGACGGTGCGTCGCCGCCGGTAGCGTTGCGCGGCGTCGAGCGCCGTCAGTTCGGCGGCGAGGACCTCATCCAGCCGCGGCATTTTCCGGCGCGAGGCCGAGGCGCGCGAACAGCGCCTGGTCGTGGGTCTCGCCGGGATTCGGCGTCGTGAGCAGCTTTTCGCCGTAGAAGATCGAGTTCGCGCCGGCGAGGAAGCACAGCGCCTGCACCGCGTCGCTCATGTCGGTGCGGCCCGCGGAGAGCCGCACGTAGGACCGCGGCATCAGCAGGCGCGCGGTGGCGATCGCGCGCACGAAGTCGAGCGGGTCGAGCGCCGGCAGGCCGTGCAGCGGCGTGCCCGCGACCTGCACCAGCTGGTTGATCGGCACGCTCTCGGGATGCTGCGGCAGCGTCGCGAGCGTGTGCAGCAGCGCGACGCGATCCTGGTCGGTCTCGCCCATGCCGAGTATGCCGCCGCAGCAGACGTTGAGTCCCGCGTCGCGCACGGCCTGCAGCGTGTCGAGTCGGTCCTGGTAGGTGCGCGTCGTGATGATCTCGCCGTAGAACTTTTCCGACGTGTCGAGATTGTGGTTGTAGTAGTCGAGGCCCGCGTCCTTCAGTTCGGTGCGCCTGCTGCGGCGTCAGCATGCCGAGCGTCGCGCAGGTCTCGAGGCCGAGCGCGCGGACTTCGCTCACCATCGCCTTGATCTTCTGCAACTGGTGCGGCTTCGGGTTGCGGTACGCGGCGCCCATGCAGAAGCGCGTCGCGCCGTTCGCCTTGGCCGCCTCGGCCCGCGGCCACCACCTCGCAGACCTCCATCAGTTCCTCGCGCTCGAGGCCGGTGTCGTAACGCACGCTCTGCGGGCAGTACGCGCAGTCCTCGGGGCAGGCGCCGGTCTTGATCGAGATCAGCGTGCTGATCTGCACGCGGTTCGGGTCGAAGTTCGCCCGGTGCACGCGCTGGGCGTGGAACAGCAGGTCGTTGAAGGGCAGGTCGAAGACGGCCCGCGCTTCCGCCAGCGTCCAGTCGCTGCGGACGTCGCCCAGGCGGTTCGGATCGAGGATCGGCATCGGGAATCCTTGCAAATCTCGGCGTTAGCGGCCGTTCCGGCCAGAAATGGCCGGTGCGACCCGGCCCGTCCCCGCGGATGCTCGTCCGGGAGACGGCCGGCAGTATTCAAATTGCCCCCGGTCGTTGTCAACCGGCAATGCAGTTTCAAGTTGACAGGAGGTGGGGCCGGTTGCTGGGGTGGTGCCTGCCCCCCCAATGCGTGCTGTGCCACGGACGGGGTCAACCGCCCACGCTCGACCTGTGCGCCGCCTGCGAGGACGACCTGCCGGTCCACCCGCGCCCCTGCATACGCTGTGCGCTGCCGGCCGGGCGCGGCCCGGACTTCAGCGAGTGTGCACGGTGCCGGGCCGATCCACCCCCGTACGACCGGTGCCACGCCGCGTTCCGCTACGGATTCCCGCTGGATGGCCTCGTGCAGGGGCTCAAGTACGACGGCCAGCTCGCCAACGCTCGAGTGCTCGGGACGCTGCTCGGGCGCTCGGTGCAGCGGGCCGCGCTGCACCTCGACGTCGACGTGCTGGTGCCCGTTCCGCTGCATCCCGACAAGCTCGCCGAGCGCGGCTTCAACCAGTCGATCGAAATCGCGCGCTGGGTCGCTCGCGAGGTCGGGCGGCCATGCGACTGCGCGTCGCTGCGGCGCACGCGAGCCACCCGGCCCCAGGTCGGGCTGCCGCTCGCGGAGCGTCTCGAAAACCTGCAGCAGCGCATTCGCCGTGACCGACTCGTTGCGTGGCCGTCGAGTCGCGCTACTCGACGACGTCGTCACGACCGGCAGCACCGTGCGGGAATGCGCGTGGGCGCTGCGGCGCGCCGAGGCCGCCACCGTCGACGTCTGGTGCGTGGCGCGTACGCCGATGTGAAGCGGGTACACTCGCCGCGACACGCAGCGGAGACCGGACCGGCATGGCGATCAATGACGACATCAAGCCGCTCGCGGCGCTGCGCGAGTTCCTGAAGCTCGAGTCGGCCGGCGGCATCGTTCTCGTCGCCGCCGGCGTCGCCGCGATGATCGCCGCCAACACGGCGCTGGCGCCGTGGTACCAGTCGTTCCTCGACGTGCCGATCAGCGTCCGGGTCGGCGGCTTCGCGCTCGACAAGTCGCTGCTGATCTGGATCAACGACCTGCTGATGGCGATCTTCTTCCTGCTGGTCGGGCTCGAGATCAAGCGCGAGGTCGTCACGGGCGAGTTGTCCGACGGCGCCAGGGTGGCGTTGCCCGCCATCGCCGCGCTGGGCGGCATGGTCGTGCCCGCCGCGATCTACGCGTACGTCAACTGGAACGACCCGGTCGGGATTCGCGGGTGGGCCATCCCGTCGGCGACGGACATCGCTTTCGCGCTCGGCGTGCTCTCGCTGTTCGGTCCGCGCGTGCCGCTCGGCCTGAAAGTGTTCCTGATGACGCTCGCGGTGCTCGATGACCTGGGCGCGATCGTGATCATCGCCTTCTTCTACACGAATGCGCTGTCCGTGCCGGCCCTGGCCGGTGCCGGCATGGCGCTCGTCGCGCTGATCATGCTCAATCGCTTCGGCGTCATGCGCATCGCGCCGTACATCCTCGTCGGCACCGTGCTGTGGGTATGCGTGCTCAAGTCCGGCGTGCACGCGACGCTGGCGGGTGTCGTGACCGCGCTCTGCGTGCCGGCGCGCGACCCCAGGGATCCCGAGCATCCGCCGCTGCGCAGGCTCGAGCATTCGCTGCACCCATGGGTCGCGTTCGGCATCGTGCCGATCTTCGCGTTCGCCAACGCGGGCGTGAACCTCGCCGGCCTCAGCCTCGCCGACCTGTTGCAGCCGATTCCTCTCGGCATTGCGCTCGGCCTCGTGGTCGGCAAACAGGTCGGGGTGTTCAGCTTCGCGTGGCTTGCGGTGAAGCTGGGCCTGGCGCGGCTGCCGTCCGGCGTCGATTTCAGGCACGTCTACGGTGCGGCGATCCTGTGCGGCATCGGGTTCACGATGAGCCTGTTCATCGGCATGCTCGCATTCGAGAACGGTGCGACGGGCGAGGTCATCGTCACCGACCGGCTCGGTGTCCTGGTGGGCACGCTCGTGGCCGCCGTGGCCGGTTACCTGGTGCTGAACGCCGTGCTGCCGAGGCCGGCCACAGCCCACGCCTGACACAGCGTCGGAATCCTTTACAGGACGGTCGTCCGGGTGTTCTGGATCCGCACTGCTTCGACGCGCATGTCACTGAGACGCAAGGCATTCGCGGCGCTCGGTACGGAACTTGCATTCGTACCGAGAGACACCATCGCCACGGGCCGGCGTGCGGAGGAAGCTCACCATGAACGACTTCAGGCGGTTCTTTTCGGCGCGGTTGCCTTGTGCGCTGGCCGTGACGGCCATGCTGGCAGCCGGCGCGGCACAGGCCCGCTCCATCCGCGTCGATCCGGGATTCGACACGGGCGGCAATGCCAGCTGGGAGCAGAACTTCGGCAACGTGCTCGACGACGCCGGCGACACCGGCGAGGTCACCTTGCCGTTCACGTTCTTCGGCGCCTCGACGCTGTTCGTGAGCAATCGCGGGGTCGCGAGCTTCGGCGCCCCCATCGAAAACCTCGCGGACCTCGCGACCGCGGCGACGCCCTTCCTGACCCCGTTGTTCCTGACCGACAACTCGGGTCACCTCAACATCACTTTCGACTGGGGCGGCCAGACACGCGACTGCGATCCGGCACCGGGCGACTGCGGGCCGGACGGGGAGAGCGATGCGCCGACGTTGCTCGACCTGGTTCCGGTCGACACCGACAATACCGAGTTCGCCGAGGCGGCTTTCCGCGTCACGTGGAGCATCACGGACGAGGCTTTCAATCCCACCACGGCGACGCAGATGGTCGTCTGGCTGCTGCAGGACGGCAATTACGTCGTGGAGTTCAATTACGACTTCGTCGGCATCGACCCGGCCGCCTCGTTTGCCGGATTCAACCTCGGATCCGGCAATGACTTCGATGCCTCGACCGTCAGCGACTACGTCGACCTGACGGCGTGCCCGGGCGGGCCGGTCGGCGAGGGTTGCCTGGCGGGGAACAACTATATCGGGAGCGGCTTTCCGGCCGGCTCGCTGCGGGATGCCTTCATGGCGCCGATCTTCGGCACGCCGATCGGCGGGCGCGCGATCTTCTTCATCCCCGGCAACGGCGATACGGACGTTCCCGAACCGGGCTCCCTCGCGCTGATGCTCGGCGGACTGGCCATGCTCACGGCCTTGCGCCGCCGCCGCGGGGTCGCCCGACTCGCGGCCTGACGCGCATCGTCCGGCCGGCGGCGGCGGGTATCGTCCTGCCGACGCCGTGAGTACAGTAGCGATCGCGGAGGGAAGCCGTGACGCTGCTGCGGGTCTTCATTTCCTCGCCAGGCGATGTCGCGCAGGAGCGCGCGGTGGCGCGGCGCGTCCTCGGCCGGGTGCAGGGCGCCTACGCCGGGCGATTGCGCCTGGAGCCCGTGCTGTGGGAGCAGCAGCCGTTGCTGGCGTCGGACACCTTCCAGTCCCAGATCCAGCGACCTTCCTCGACCGATATCGTCGTCGGCATCCTCTGGAATCGATTCGGCACGCCGCTGCCGTCGGTGATGCGCCGGGCCGACGGCACGACCTACCGGTCCGGAACGGAATACGAGATCGAGGACGCGCTGACTTCGGCGCGCGCCTGCGGACATCCGCGCGTGCTGATCTACCGCAAGACCGCCGTCCCCGACCACTGGTTCGCGAGCGCCGGCGAGGCGGCCGACGCGATCGGCCAGCGCGAGGCGCTCGATGAGTTCCTCGACCGACTGCTGCGCAGCGACGCCGACGGCAGCTTTGCCGGCGCATATCACGCGTTTCGCAGCACGGCCGACTTCGAGGAAGTCCTGGAACTGCACATCCATCGGCTGGTGCGCGAGATCCTGCCCGATCTCGCGACCTCGGACCTGCCGGCGGCCGCATCGTGGACCTTCGGTTCGCCATTTCGCGGCCTGAAGAGCTTCGAGTTCGAGCACGCACCGGTCTTCTTCGGGCGTACGGCCGCGACGACCGCCGCCGTCGAGCGCCTGCTGCGAAATGCGAGGCGCGGGTCGGCGTTCCTGCTGCTGCTCGGCATGAGCGGCGGGGGCAAGTCGTCGCTGGCGATGGCCGGCGTGCTGCCGATGTTGATGCAGCCGGCGGTGGCGGAAGGCGTCGATGCCTGGCGCTGGGCCGTCCTGCGGCCGGGCGACGGCCACGGCGACCTGCTGATCACGCTGGCGATGGCGCTGCTTTCGCCGACGGCGCTGCCCGCGGCGGGTCCCGCCCTCGAACTCGCCGCCGCCGCGCGGTCGGATGCCGACGCTCTGGTGCGTCGCGTGGTTGCGGAACTCGATCGACCCGCCGCGCAAGGCCGCGTCGTGCACCTGGCGCTGGTCGTCGACCAGCTCGAGGAGATGTTCAGCGACCCGCTGGTGCAGCCGGCCGAGCGCGAACGGTTCGTGCGGGTGCTCGATCGCCTCGCGAGATCGGGGCGCGTGTGGCTGATTGCCACGCTGCGCAGTGATTTCTATCCGCGCTGCACGGAGTTGCCGCAGCTCGTCGCGCTCAAGGATGACGCGGGCCAGTACGACGTGCTGCCGCCCGAGCCGTTCGAGATCGCGCAGATGATCCACCTGCCGGCCGCAACGGCCGGACTGCGTTTCGAGCAGGCGCCGCCCGGCGGAGCGAGTCTCGACGAAATGCTGCGCGACGCCATGGTGCAGAGGTCCGCGGCGCTGCCCCTGCTCGAGTTCACGCTCGAGGAGCTCTACCAGCGGCGGACGGCGGATGGACTGCTGACGAACGCCGCGTACGAATCGCTCGGCGGTCTCGAGGGGGCCATCGCGCATCGTGCGGAACACGTGTACGCGGAACAGCCGGCGGAGGTGCGCCAGGCGCTACCGAGCATCCTCGACGCGCTGGTCGCGGTTGGAGAGGACGACGAGGCGACCGGTCGCAGGCGCGCGCGCCTGAGTCTGTTCGAGCGTGAACCCGCGCGCCGGCTGGTGCAGGCCTTGATCGACGCACGGCTGCTGGTCGGCGACCTGGCGAGCGACGGGGAATCCTACGTGTCGGTCGCCCACGAGGCGCTGTTTCGACACTGGCCGCGCGTGGTCGAGTGGCTGGCCGCCAATCGCGAATTGCTGCGTATCCGCGCGCGGGTCGCCACGGCCGCGGAGCGCTGGCGGCGCGAGGCTCGCCGGCCGGAGTACCTGCTCGCGTCCGGCAAACCGATGGCGGAGGCTGCGGTCCTGGTCGGCAGCGGCATGGCGCTCGAGGCCGGCGAGCGAGAGTACGTCGAGGCCTCGCAGCGTCGAGCCCGGCGCGCTCGCGGCCTGCGTCGGGCCGCGGTGGCCGCCCTGGCGCTGCTGTCGGCGGCCGCCAGCCTGGCTGCGTTCCTCGCCGTCGAGCAGACGCGCGTGGCGCGGCGCGAAGCGACGACCGCGAGCCGGACCAGCGAGTTCCTGGCGTCGCTGTTCGCCATCGCCGACCCGACCGAAGACCGCGGCAGCAGGGTCACCGCCCGCGAGTTGCTCGACAGCGGCGCGGCGAAAATTCGCTCGGAATTGCGCGACGAGCCGCTGGTCCGCGCGGAAATGCTGAACACGATGGGGCGCGCCTACTCGGGACTCGGCCTGTTCGACCCGGCATTGCGGCTGACCGCCGAAGCGCGCGACGAGCGCGTGCGGATGCTCGGCCGCGACCATCCCGATACGCTGCGCTCACAGAATGCGTACGCGACGGTGCTGTACCTGTACGGCAACTATCCGCGCGCCGAGCGCGCGTTTCGCGATGCGGTCGCGTCCGCAGCCACGATCTATCCGCGCGGCCACATCGATCGAACGCGCGCTTCGCTCGGGCTCGCCGACGTATTGACCGCCGAAGGGCGCGCCGGCGAGGCGCAGGCCATCTACCAGTCGGCGATCCGGCAACTGGATCGGCTGGGCCCTGACGCGGCGCGCGACCGAGTGGCCGCGCTGAGCGGGCTGGGCTCGGCGCTCTACTTCCAGAGCCGCCTGCCCGAGGCGCAGGCGGCGTTTCAGCAGGCGCTCGACCTCGGCATCCGCGTGCTGGGCCGCAGCCATCCCAAGGTCGCCGAGACCATCAACAACCTCGGCTCGCTGGCGTACCAGCAGGGCGACTATCCGCGCGCCCGTCGTCTTTGGGACGAAGCCTTGCCGCAGTATCGGGCGATCTACGGGACGGCGCACCCGGAGGTCGCGAGCGTGCTGAACAATCTCGGTCGGGTGGCCGTCATCGAACGCCGCTTCGCCGACGCCGAGCGATTGCTGCAGGAGGCGCTCGACATCGACCGGCGCTTCAAGGACGCCGGGCACGACGACCTGATCCTGCCGCTCAACAGCCTCGGCCTGGCGCGCATGGGTCTCGGTCACTTCGACGCGGCGGCGGCGGATTTCGAAGCGGCGCTCCGCATCGCGCGCCAGCACGATCACTGGATGCGCGGCGTCATCCTGACCAACATCGCGGACCTGCAGGTCCGGGAGAACGACATCGCCGCCGCGTCGGCCACCGTCGCGGCGGCTCGCGCGACACTCGAGCAGGCCTTTCCGCCCGACACCCGAGGCGACGAAGGCTGGAGATTCGACCTGCTGGGCAGCGTCGAGGCAGCCGTCCTCGACGCGCAAGGACAGCATGAGCGTGCAGGTCCGCTGCTGGACCAGGGCATCACCGCACTGGCAAAGCGCTTCGGCGAATCGAGTCTCTTCGCCGTCGATGCGATGCGGCGGTCCGAACGCCACTTCGTCGCCGTCGGCGATGCGGCCGGAGCGCGCGCGGTTCGTCGGCGCCTCGACCAGGCGACGAGTCCGGCCGGCCACGTACCCGGCGGGCCCTAGGGCCGCGAGAAAACGTAGTCGAGCAGGATCCCGCCGAAAATCGCGAGCCCGAACAGGTTGTTGTTCAGGAACGCACGGAAGCAGTCCGACGGATTGCGGTCGCGAATCAGGTATTGCTGGTACGCGGCGAGGGCGGCCGCAGTCGCGAGCCCCGTCCAGTACCAGCGGCCCATGTGCGACATGTACCCGACGAGCGCGAGCCCCGCGAGCGAACCGAGCTGCAGTACCGCGATGATGCCGCGGTCGGCGCGCCCGAACAGGATCGCCGACGAGCGGATGCCGATCACGAGATCGTCCTCCCGATCGACCATCGCGTAGATCGTGTCGTAGGCCGTCGTCCACATGACGCCCGAGACGAACAGCACCCACGCGATCGACGGCAGCTCGCCGGTCTGCGCGGCGAACGCCATCGGCACCGACCAGCTGAACGCGAGCCCGAGGTAAGCCTGGGGCAGCGCGAAGAAGCGCTTCAGGAACGGATAGGTGACGGCGAGCAACCCGCCGATCAGCGCGAGCACCTGCGTCGGGCGATTGAGCGGGATCAGCAACGCCAGCGCGACGATGCCGAGCACCCCGAACAACGCCAGCGCCTCGGCGGGCGAGACGGTCTGCCGGGCGAGCGGCCGGTCGGCGGTGCGGCGCACGTGCGGGTCGAATTCGCGATCGGCGAAGTCGTTCATCACGCAACCGGCCGAGCGCATCACGAACGTGCCGATGACGAACAGCACGAAGATCCGCTCGTCCGGGTGGCCGTCGGCGGAGATCCACAGTGCCCAGAGCACCGGCCACAGCAGCAGCCAGATGCCGATCGGCCGGTCGAGGCGCATCAGCCGGGTGTATTCGCGCAGCCGGCTGCGCCAGCCAGGCACTGCCGGAGCGCCGTCCTTGCCGATTTCGGATGCGTTGCTCATCCCGGGAGATTGCCCTGGCTCAGACCTTGCGGAAGCGTTCGCCCTCGCCGACCCAGCGGGCGACGAGGGGCGCTATGTTGGACTGAGCGCTGTCCAGCATCAATGCCGCGGCCTTCTGGACCCCCGTCAGCAGGTCGGCGTCGCGGACCAGGTCGGCCACCTTGAGCTGCATCAGCCCGGTCTGGCGGGTGCCGAGCAGCTCGCCGGGCCCGCGCAGCTCGAGGTCGCGCCGGGCCACCTCGAATCCGTCGTTGGTCTCGCGCATGACGCCGAGCCGCTCGCGGGCGACCGGCGACAGCGGCGCCTGGTAGAGCAGCACGCAGGTGCTCTCGACGGAGCCACGACCGACGCGGCCCCGCAACTGGTGCAGCTGCGCGAGGCCCATCCGCTCCGCGTTCTCGATCACCATCAGGCTCGCGTTCGGCACGTCGACGCCCACTTCGATCACCGTCGTGGCGACGAGCAGGTCGAGCTTGCCGGCCTTGAACGCGACCATGACGGCGTCCTTCTTCCGGCCCGGCATGCGGCCGTGCACGAGGCCGATCCGCACGCCGGGCAAGGCCGCGGCGAGCGCGGCGGCGGTCTCCTCGGCCGCCTGGTAGCGCAGCTCGTCGGATTCCTCGATCAGCGGGCAGACCCAGTAGGCCTGGCGGCCCGAGCGGCAGGCGGTGTCGATGCGCGCCACGACTTCGTCGCGCCGGTTGTCCTGCAGCACCACGGTCTTGATCGGCGTGCGGCCCGGCGGCAGCTCGTCGATCACCGACACGTCGAGGTCCGCGTAGGCCGTCATCGCCAGCGTGCGGGGGATCGGCGTCGCCGTCATCACGATCTGGTGCGGGTAGCGGCCGTCGGCAAGCCCTTTCTCCCGCAGCAGCAGCCGCTGGTGCACGCCGAAGCGATGCTGCTCGTCCACGACGACCACGGCGAGCCGCTTGAACGCGACGCCTTCCTGGAACAGCGCGTGCGTGCCGATCGCGACCTGGATGTCGCCCGAGAGCAGGTCCTGCTCGAGCGCCGCGCGAGCGCGCCCGGTGTGCCGGCCGGTCAGCAGCGCGACGCGCACGCCGAGCGGCTCGAGCCAGGCATGGAAATTGCGCGCGTGCTGCTCGGCGAGCAGTTCGGTCGGCGCCATCACTGCGGCCTGTGCGCCGTGCTCGACGGCCCGCAGTGTCGCAAGCGCCGCGACCACGGTCTTGCCGGATCCGACGTCGCCCTGCACCAGGCGCATCGTCGGGTGCCCGCGTTCGAGATCCGCGGCGATCTCATGCCAGGTGCGCGACTGCGCGCCCGTCAGCTTGAACGGCAGGGTGGCGAGGCAGCGCTCGACGAGCCCGTCGCGGCGCGGCAGCGGCCACGACGCATCGCGATCCGCCGCCTGGCGCATCAGGCGCAGGCTGATCTGGTGCGCGAGCAGTTCCTCGAATGCGAGCCGCCGTTGCGCCGGGTGTCGTCCATCGTTCAGCAGCTCGAGGTTCGCGTCGGGCGGCGGGCGATGGACGTAGCGCAGCGCTGCTTCGAGCGCAGGCAAGTGCATCGCATCGAGCACACCCGGCGGAATCAGGTCGCGCAGCGCGCCGCCGGGCAGCATCGCGAGCGCAAGGCCGGTCAGCGCGCGCAGACGACCCTGCTGCACGCCCTCGGTCGTCGGATAGATCGGCGTCAGCGATTCGCTCGCCGGCACGGCGAGCTCCGGCGCGACGCGCCGGTACTCGGGGTGCACGATCTCGAGCCCGCCGGGACCCAGGCGCGCCTCGCCGTAGCAGCGCAACCGCGTGCCGCGCGCGAGGCCCTGCTGCTGCGACGAGGAAAAATGGAAGAATCGCAGCGTGATGAAGCCGGACCCGTCGGCGATGCGCACCAGCAGCGCGCGGCGGCGGCGTATGACGACCTCGGCGAGCTGCACCTCGCCTTCGATCACCGCGCGGTCGCCGTTGCGCAGCGTGCCGATCGGCACCACGCGCGTGCGGTCCTCGTAGCGCAACGGCAGGTGAAACAGCACGTCCTGCACCGTGCGCAGGCCGAGCCGATCCGCCAGCGTGACGGCGAGCGCCGGGCCGACGCCGCGCAGCTCGGTGATCGGCCGCTCGGCGAGCGGGGCGACGACGGTCGACGGCATGCTGCCGCCCGGCCTCAGAGCACCAGGACGCAATCCATTTCGACGGCCGCACCCTTGGGCAGCGCCGCGACTCCGACGGCGGCGCGCGCCGGATAGGGCTGGGTGAAGTACTCGGCCATCACCTTGTTGACGAGCGCGAAGTGGCCGAGGTCGGTCAGGAACACGTTCAGCTTGACGGCATTGGCGAGGTCCCCGCCCGCAGCGCGCGAGACGGCGCGCAGGTTGTCGAAGACCCGTCGGACCTGCGCTTCCATGTCGCCGCTCACCAGCTCACCGGTCGCCGGATCGAGCGGGATCTGCCCCGAGAGGTAAACCGTGTTGCCGGCCTTGACGGCCTGCGAATAGGTGCCGATGGCCTTCGGGGCGTGGTCGGTCTGGACGGGTGTGGTGGGCACGTGCGCACTCCGCGGCGGGGGAAGTGCGCATAGTGTCCGACCCGCGGCGCGGAGTGAAGGGGAACGTGCCGGCCGCGCCAGCCGGCGTCAGTGCGAGAAGAGCGTCGAGCGCGTCAGGAAGGTGTAGTCGCCCTCGATCGTCATCAGCGCGATCAGCACCAGCAGGCACAGCGGCGGCACCAGGATCGCGAGCTTCAGCGCCAGGCGCTCCCACTTCATGTGCATGAAGATGGCGATGATGAAGCCGGCCTTCAGCAGCATGAACAGGATGATCAGCGACCAGCGCAATGCGCCTTGCAGGTGGAAGTAATCCACCATGTAGGAGAACGTGCTCAGCACGAACAGCAGCAACCAGATCCACAGGTACGTGCTGATCGGATGCTGAGTGCCTTCATGCGTCGCCATGCCGCCCCCTTACCAGAGATAGAAGAACGCGAAGATGAAGACCCACACGAGGTCGACGAAATGCCAGTACAGGCCGGCGATCTCGACGATCTCGTAGTTGCCGCTGCGCTCGTAGTCGCCGCGCCAGACCTTCATCGCGACGACGGTCAGGTAGATCACGCCGGCCGACACGTGCAGGCCGTGGAACCCGGTGATCATGAAGAAGCTGGAGCCGAACTGCGCGGCGCCCATGGGGTTGCCCCAGGGGCGAACGCCTTCCTCGACGATCAGCTTGGTCCACTCGAAGGCCTGCATGCCGACGAACGTCGCGCCGAAGCCGGCGGTGATCAGCATCAGCGCCGCGGTGCGGCCGCGATTGCGCCGGTACCCGAAGTTCACGGCCATCGCCATGGTGCCGCTGCTGCTGATCAGGATGAAGGTCATGATCGCGATCAGGATCAACGGGATGGGTTGCCCGCCGATGCTGAGCGCGAAGACCTCGCTCGGGTTCGGCCAGGGCACGGTGGTGGAGATGCGCACGTGCATGTACGACACCAGGAAGCACGAGAAGATGAAGGTGTCGCTCAGCAGGAAGATCCACATCATCGCCTTGCCCCAGGGCACGACGAACGCCTGCTTGTCGGAACCGAAATCGGCACCGACGCCCGGCCAGCCGTCTGCCATCGGGTTCGCTGCGGGTTGGGCGAGGCTCTCCGTCGTCATGGGCGATGACTCCTTCGCTCGGGGCGCATTCAGGTGGCGAGCAGCAGGCCGAACAGGACCAGCCAGACCACCAGCAGGTAGTGCCAGTACACGGTGCACATCTCCACCCGCAGCGCGCGACGCTTCGAGCGCGGTCGCATCGCTGACCGAGCGTCGCCGTCGTCGCCGTCCACGCGACCAGGCCGCCCGCGAGGTGCAGGCCGTGCAGCGTGGTCAGCACGTAGAAAAACGCGTTCGCGGGATTGCCGGCCGCGTAGTAGCCGGCCGCCTGCAACTCGCGGCACGCGGCGAGCTGGCCGGCCAGGAACAGCAGCGCGAACGCGCCGCCGGCGAGCCAGCCCGCACGCAGCAGCGCATGCTGGCCCCGGCGCGCGGCCGACCGCGCCAGCTGCATGCCGGCGCTCGCGAATCAGCAGCGCCAGCGTGTTCCACCACAGGATCGCCGGTTCCGGCACCGGCTGCCAGTCGCCGAGCGCGACGCCCTTGATCGGGTGCGGACTCATCCGCATCAGGTAGGCGGTGATGAACAGTCCGAAGAACGAGGTGACGACGGCGAGCAGCACCCACAGGCCGACTTTCTGCGACGGCAGGCCCAGAGATTCCATGGTGCCGCTCGCGTGTCCCGCGGGATGCGTCTCCCACGAACGCGCGGTCAGGCGGCGAACCACGAGCCACCAGACCGCGATCCCGGCCAGCAGCGCGGTCGTGGCGGCGATCAGGTTCATAGCGCCTTGCGTGGTGGCCGGTCGCGACGGCGTCGTCGGATCCGGCGGCTCGTTCTGCGGCACGAAGTCGTCCTTGCGGCCCGGCACGCCGTACTCGTAGGCCCAGCGATAGACGACGGGCAGGTGCGGGCCCCAGTTGCCGTGCTTCGGCGGCGTGTCGGGCGTCTGCCATTCGAGTGTCGTTGCGCGCCACGGGATTGCTGCCGGCCGGCTGGCCGTGCTTCAGGCTCCACACGAGGTTGAACAGGAACAGCAGCTGGAAGACGGCGACGACGAGCGCCGCGATGGTGATCCCCTCGTTCATCGTGTGCACGGACTGCGGGATGAAGTAGGTGTCGCCGAGCGCGAAGTAACGGCGCGGCACGCCGAGGATCCCGAGGTAGTGCATCGGCAGGTAGATCGCGTAGGTGCCGAGGAACGTGCCCCAGAAGTGAATCTTGCCGAGCAGTTCGCTGGTCATGCGGCCGGTGATCTTCGGGTACCAGTGATAGATGGCGCCGCACACGACCAGGATCGGCGACACGCCCATCACCATGTGGAAGTGCGCGACCACGAAGTACGTGTCGGAGAGCGGCACGTCGACGGTGACGTTGCCGAGGAACAGGCCCGTCAGGCCGCCGTTGATGAACGTGAACACGAAGCCGATCGCGAACAGCATCGGCACGGTGAGGTGGATGTCGCCGCGCCACAGCGTCAGCACCCAGTTGTAGACCTTGATCGCCGTCGGGATCGCGATGATCAGCGTCGTCGTGGCGAAGAAGAAGCCGAAGTACGGGTTCATGCCGCTCACGTACATGTGGTGCGCCCAGACCACGAAGCTCAGCGCGCCGATGGCGACGATGGCCCAGACCATCATCCGGTAGCCGAAGATGTGCCGCCGCGCGTGGACGCTGATCAGGTCGGAGACGATGCCGAACGCCGGCAGCGCGACGATGTACACCTCGGGGTGGCCGAAGAACCAGAACAGGTGCTGGAACAGCAGCGGACTGCCGCCCTTGTGCACCGTCTGCTCGCCCATCGACACCAGCGCCGGCATGAAGAAGCTGGTGCCGAGGTGGTTGTCGAGCAGCCATCATGATCGCGCTCACCAGCAGCGCCGGGAAGGCGAGCAGGCCGAGGATCGTGGCCATGAAGATGCCCCACACCGACAGCGGCATGCGCATCAGCGTCATGCCGCGGCAGCGCGCCTGCAGCACCGTCGTCGACGTAGTTCAGGCCGCCCATCGTGAAGGCGACGATGAAGATCGCGAGCGACACGAGCATCAGCGTGATGCCCCAGTCGGAGCCGGCGGTGCCCGGCAGGATCGCCTGCGGCGGATAGAGCGTCCAGCCGGCGCCGGTCGGGCCGCCCGGGCACGAAGAAGCTTGCGAGCAGCACCAGCACCGCGAGCAGGTACACCCAGTAGCTGACCATGTTGAGGTACGGGAACACCATGTCCCGCGCGCCGCACATCAGCGGGATCAGGTAGTTGCCGAAGCCGCCGAGGAACAGCGCGGTCAGCAGGTAGATCACCATGATCATCCCGTGCATGGTGACGAACTGGTAGTAGTTGCTCGGCGTGATGAAATGGAACGTGTCGGGGAAGCCGAGCTGCAGCCGCATCAGCGCCGAGAGCGCGAGCGCCACGAGCCCGACGGCGACCGCGGTGACCATGTACTGGATCGCGATCACCTTGTGATCCTGGCTCCAGACGTATTTGGTCAGGAACGTCTGCGGATCGTGCAGGTGCGCGTGCTGGTCGGCGATCGCAACGTACGCCATGGATTACGCCCTCACCTACCGCAGAGTGTTGATGTACGACACCAGGTCGTCGATCGCCGGATCGGTCGCCACGGACCGGCTGACGAGCGCCATCTGCGCGCCGTAGAAGTCCTGCGGATCCCTGCCGCGCAGGCCGTGCTGGAAATTCTTCAGCTGCCGGGCCAGGTACCAGTCGCTCATCCCGGCGAGCCGCGGCGCGTTCGTCGTCCAGATGCCCTGCGCCGCGGGGCCGTGGCAGTAGGCGCAGGTCGTGTAGAGCGCCTTGCCGCGCACCGCGTCGCCGCGCACGGTGGACGGCGCCGGCTCGTGCGGCAGCGCCGCGATGTGCGCCACCACGTCGTCGATCTTGTCTTCGTCGAGCGTGAGCGCGATCGCCCGCATCTGCGCGGCGACGTCGTCGCCCGGCGCCGCGCCGCGCAGGCCATGCCGGAAGTTGCGCAGTTGCCGGGCCAGGTACCAGCCGGGCTGGCCGGCGAGCTTCGGGGCATTCAGCTCCGGATTGCCTTGCGCGCTCGGGCCGTGGCAGGTGGCGCACAGTGCGAACGTGGCCTGTCCGGCCACGGCGTCGGGCGCGCGGCGGGAGGCGATCTGCGCGTAGGTCGGCTGCTGCTGCAGCCAGGTCCGATACGCGTCCGGTGAGTCGACCACGACGCGTCCCCGCATCGCGAAATGGCCGAGGCCGCACATCTCCTCGCACAGGATCTCGTAGGGCCCGGTCCGCGTGGGCTTGAACCACAGGTACGTGACCATGCCCGGCACGAGATCCATCTTGACGCGGAACTGCGGCACGGTGAAATCGTGCAGCACGTCCTTGGAGCGCAGCAGGACCTTGACGGACTGGTCGATGGGCAGGTGCAGTTCGGGCCCGGCGATCAGCACGTCGTCGCGACCCTTCGGGTCGTTCGCATCCATGCCGAACGGGTTCCCGGGCGACACCAGCGACGAATCGACGGCCCCGAGCACGCCGTCCGCTCCCGGCAACCGGAAGCTCCAGGCCCACTGCTGCCCGAGCGCCTCGACGGTGGTGGCCTCCGCGGGCACCGTCACGAACTTTGCCCAGACGAACAGCCCGGGCGCGAGCATCGCGGCGACGCCGACCGTCGTGACGCCGATCAGCCACCATTCGAGCCGTTTGTATTCCGGCTCGTATTCCGCGCGCTGTTCGCGTCCCTTGCGGTGGCGATAGCGCACGATCGTGTACGCCATGAACAGGTTCACGGCGACGAACACGACGCCGGTGACCCAGAAGGTCAGGCGCACCGTGTCGTCCATCAGCCCCCAGTTGGAGGCGATCGGCGTGAACCACCAGGGATTCAGGAAGTGAAAGGCGAGCGGTGCCGATCACCAGCAGGACGAGCGCGATCGCGAGGACCACGGCCTAAGCCTTCCCGGCCGCCTGGTCCTGGCTCCCGCCCGCGGCGTCCCGCCGCGGCGAACTGAAGGGATTGACAAAGTGACTGTCGACGCGCGGCCAGCTTCGCTTCGGGATGCCGCGCGCGCATCATCTCCAGCACCCGTTGTTCCTGCTCCTTGAACGCATAGATCAGCAGCAGGAACTTGCCGGACTCGATGTCTTCGTGAAAGCGCGCGAGCTTGCGGTTCTCGGTCGCGACGCCGACCAGCCCGCCTTCCCAGGTGCCGAACAGCGTCGCGACGCCGATGAGCAGGAAGGCGACCAGGTTCGGGATCTCGACGCCGATCGGGTTGAAATGCCGCAGCAGGTAGACGCCGAGGATGCCGACCGCGCAGCCGATGGCGCCGCCGATGACCCCGGAGCGCACGAGATCGAGCGTCTCGAGATAGTTGCTCGAGTGCACGTGCTGTTTCTTGAGCCCCGCTTCGTCGCGTGAAATGACGTGCAGGAAGAAATCCTTCACGCCGACCTCGTGCAGGTCGTCCGCAATGTCATGCGTGTCCGCGAGCGTGGGCGCGAGAAAATACAGGCACTTCATCTGCGTTATCCCCTACGGTGACCGGGCGCCGTCGCTCGTTACACCGATCTTGTGTGGCAGCAAGTCCTTCGAACCGGGCCGTCGGTCGTCCTTGGCTGGTCTCGTCTTCCTTATTGGAGGTCCCGGGTCCGTACGGGACCGTCAGTCGTCCGCCCAGATCCAGGCGAGCAGCCCGAATCCGAACAGTGTCGTGGCGATGATTGCGAACGGCAGCGGCGGCAGCCAGATCGGCATGTGCGGCAACCGGACGAGCGCTGCGACCAGCATTTCACCGGCGATGGCGATGGCCGCACCGAGCGCGATGCCTTGCGCAAACCGGGAGTGGCGCAGCCAGGCTCGCAGCCAGACCAGCGCGAGCCCCAGCACCACCAGGGTCATCAGGAATGCTCCCATGGAAAAACTGTATCAGAATTATTTGTGTTTATCCTGTTGCGCCGCAGCGCGTCCGGCGGCCGCCTCAGCGCGGCCGGCGCCTGGCGAGTAAGCACGGCGACCGCCGCGATGGTCAGCACCAGCAGGCCCGGGAACGCGCCGATCAGCATCGAGTAGTCGAAGCGGTAGCGCCCGACCGACGGGTCGTAGACGGTGCAGAGCAGGTTCACCCGGTCGATGAGTCCCTGCACGCCGGAGCGCGCGGCCCGGCCGCCCCAGACCAGTTGCTTCAGCGGCTCGATCAGCGCCGGCGGCGCGAACTCCTGCCCGTACACCTGTTCCACCACCTGGCCGTCCGCGTCGACGACGGTGACTTGCGCCACGTGCGCGAATCCGCCCGGGACCACCGACCAGGTGAAGCCGACATCGTCGGCCAGTCGACGGATCGTCGCCGCGTCGGCGCTCGCGAAATGCCAGTCGGCCGAGACGATGCCGCGTTCCCGGCCGTAGGTGCGCATCCGCGCCGGGCTGTCGTGCTCGGTGTCGAATCCTACGGTCAGCACGGCGAAACTACGTTCGCCGAGCGCCTGGCGCGCGATGCGCACGACGTCGCGCAGGTGCAGCGTCAGTCCCGAGCAGATGTAGTAGCACTCGGTGTAGACGAGGCTCACCACCAGCGGGCGGCCGCGCAGCGAGGCCACGCGCAGCGGCCGTCCGTCCTGGTCCGTCAGCTGGTAGTCGCCGAGCGTGTCGGCCGATGGCCGCCTGGCTGGTGCGCAGCGCGGCGGAATCGTCGTTGCGGTCGCTGCCGGCAGCGACCGTCGCCGCCAGCACGAGGATCCCGATGAGGACGGCGCTGCGTGACATGGCAGGACCATCCTAGGCGAGCGTCCGGATCACCTTCAACACTTCCGGCATGGTGCGCACGGCGCGGATCACCGACGCCAGCTGTTTGCGGTCGTGCACCAGCAGTTCGAAGATCAGCGTCGACGTGTCGACGTCGCGCTCGACGACCGACACGCGGTCGATGTTGGTCTGCGTGCCCGCGATCGCGGACGCGACCTGCGCCAGCACGCCCATGCGGTTCGTGACCTCGACGCGGATCTCGACGTGGAACAACCGGTCGGTGGCCGCTTGCCAGGTGACGGAGATCCACTTCTCCGGCTGCTTGCGGAACGAGGACAGGTTGCCGCAGGCCTCGCGGTGGATCACGACGCCGCGGCCGGTCGAGAGGCTCGCGAGGATCGGGTCGTTCGGGATCGGGAAGCAGCAGCGCGCGTAGGTGACGACCAGCCCTTCGGTGCCCGCGATCGCGAGCGGGCCGGCGGTGCCTTCGGCGATGCCGTCCGAGTCCTCGGGCAGCAGGCGGCGCGCGATGAACGGCGCGACCCGCTCGCCGAGACCGATCTTCTCGAACAGCTCCTCGCGCGTCTTGAGCCCGAGGTCGATCGCGACGGTGTCGAGCGTCGCCTCCGGCACCTTCTTCAGGTTCAGCGCGAACTCCTCGAGCGCCTGGTTCAGCAGGCGCTTGCCGAGTTCGGCGGCTTCGCCGCGCTTCAGGTTCTTCAGGTACTGGCGGATCGAGGCGCGCGCCTTGGCCGTGACGACGAAGTTCATCCACGCCGGATTCGGCGTCGCGCCCTTGGCCGTGATGATTTCGACCGTCTGGCCGTTGCGCAGCGGCGTGCGCAACGGCACCAGGCGGCGGTCCACCTTCGCGGCGACGCAGCGGTTGCCGACGTCGGTGTGCACCGCGTAGGCGAAGTCGACGCAGGTGGCGCCGCGCGGCAGGCGGCGGATCTCGCCCTTCGGCGTGAAGATGTAGGTCTTGTCGGGGAACAGGTCGACCTTGACGCTCTCGAGGAACTCCTCGGAGTTGCCGCCCTGCTGGATCTCGACCAGCTGCTGCAGCCACTCGCGCGTGCGGTCGCCCTGCTCGCCGGATCCCGCTTCGCCGCTCTTGTACTGCCAGTGCGCCGCGATGCCGCTCTCGGCCACGCTGTGCATCTCCGCGGTGCGGATCTGCACCTCCACCGGCGTGCCGTTCGGCCCGAACAGCGTGGTGTGCAGCGACTGGTAGCCGTTGACGCGCGGGATCGCGATGTAGTCCTTGAACCGGCCCGGCATCGGCTTGTACACGGCGTGCACGACGCCGAGCGCGCGGTAACAGGTGTCGCGGCTTGTCGACGACGATGCGGAAACCGTACACGTCGACGATCTCGTGCAGCGACACCTTCTTGCGCCGCATCTTCTCGTAGATGCTGTAGGCGTCCTTCTCGCGTCCTTCGATGCGCGCCTCGATGCCCGCCTTCTGCAGCGCGTCCTTCAGCGCCGAGGAGATCTTGCCGACGAACTGCTTCTGGTTGCCCTTGGCGTGGCGCACCGCGGTCTCGATGACCTTGTAGCGCCGCGGGTACAGCGCGCGGAACCCGAGATCCTCGAGTTCGCGCTTGATCGTGTGCATGCCGAGGCGGTTGGCGATCGGGGCGTAGATCTCGAGCGTCTCGCGGGCGATGGTGCGCCGCTTCGCGGGAGGCATCGCGCCGAGCGTGCGCATGTTGTGCGTGCGGTCGGCGAGCTTGACCATGATCACGCGGATGTCGCGCACCATGGCGAGCAGCATCTTGCGGAAGCTTTCGGCCTGCGCCTCGGCGCGGCTCCTGAACTGGATCTGGTCGAGCTTGCTGACGCCGTCGACCAGGTCCGCGACGTCCTGCCCGAACCGCGTGGTGATTTCCTCCTTCGCGATCGGCGTGTCCTCCATGACGTCATGGAGGATCGCGGCGATCATCGTCTCGGCGTCGAGATGCAGGTCGGCCAGCAGGTCGGCGACCGCGACCGGGTGCGTGATGTACGGTTCGCCGGAACGGCGGCGCTGCCCGTCATGGGCCCGGAAGGCGAAGGTCGTAGGCTTCCTGGACGCGCTCGACCTGCTCCGGCGGGAGGTAGGTCTCCAGCTTCGAGACGAGCTGGTTGATCCCGATCGACCGTCTTCCGTAGGGCAGCAGGCTGCGCAGGGAAGACGTGACGTCCATGGGCTGGCGCGGGCGGGACTAGTCTCCCAACCCGATCTGCGGCGCGCGGAGCTCGCCCATGAATTCGGGCTCGGGCACGAATTCCTGGGGCGGAGGCAGGTCCGGCTCCTCGAGGATCTCGAGGCCGACGTGGCCCGCGGCGATTTCGCGCAGCGACAGCACCGTCGGCTTGTCGTTTTCCCAGTCGAGCGTCGGCTCGGCGCCGTTCGCCAGTTTGCGGGCGCGCTTGGACGCGACCAGCACCAGCTGGAACAGGTTGGGGACGTTCTGCAGGCAGTCTTCGACGGTGATGCGGGCCATGGTATACGTCGGTCAGTCGGGCAGGGACAAGGGGCGTGAGCATACCATAACGCCCGTCCGGGGCAGGCGGAGGCCTGCCCGCCGGGGTCCGGCGGCGCCCGCCGGTCCAGGTGCCGTGGGTACGGCCGCGTGGCGCCTGCTGGCGGCACCAGACCCGTCAAGTGACACCGGTCACAGAATGGGGGCCACCCGGCTACTTGGTCTGCCAACGGTGGTATGTTTCATCGTGAACAAACCTCACTCCACAAAACGATTGGGCGGATCGATGGACATGGAACGACCGTGCCGGCCGACGCTCGGGCCGAACCGCAACCGCGGCTTTTCGCTCATCGAGCTCATGGTGGTCGTGGCGATCGCGGCCATCCTGCTGTCGATCGCAATTCCGAGCTACCGGGAATATTCGCGGCGGGGCCCCATCGCGGGGGCCACGGCGGCGCTTGCCGCCGGGCGCGTGGTGGACGAGCAGTTCTTCCTGGACAACCGCACCTACGTCGGCGCGCCCTGCCCGACGGACACCGAGAGTTTCACCATCACCTGCGTGTCCGACGCCACCACCTACACGCTGACGGCGACCGGGACGGAAAACCTCACCGGATTCGTCTACACGCTCACCGAGACCGACGCCCGGACCACGGCGGGCCCCTGGGGGGCGGGCGCGTGCTGGATCACCCGCAAGGGGGATACGTGCTGAAGGCGCGCAGGGCCCGCGGATCGGACCCGGGCTTCACACTGATCGAGCTGATGATCGCCCTCACGGTGAGCGGCATCCTGCTGGTGCTCGGCGTGCCCATGCTGCGCGTGCGTGGTCGAGAACACGCGGATCCGGGCGACCAGCGAATCCATCAAGTACGGTCTCGACCTGGCGCGCAACGACGCGGTGCGATTCAACGACCAGGTCGAGTTCGCCAGTACCGCCACCGGCTGGGAAGTGCGTCGGGTCTCCAGCCGGCGCGGTGCTGCACGCCGGCACCGGCCAGGAAGCCAGCCACGAGATCGCGCTGACCATCACGCCCAACGGCTCGGATCGGGTCACGTTCGACTCGTTCGGCCGCTCGGTCGCGACGAACCCATCGGACGGCTCGGTTCCGCTCACCCAGGTGGACGTCGAATCGGTCAATCCGCCGACGGCCGCCGGCTATCGCCCGATGCGGGTGCAGGTGCTGCCGGGCGGCGGCACCCGGATGTGCGACCCGGCCGTCGACGCCACCGACCCGAGGGTCTGCCTGTGAAATACGCCGCACGGGGTGAAAAGGGCTCGGCGCTGGTCGAGGCGCTGGTGGCGGTGCTGCTGTTCTCGATCGGCGTCATTGCGCTGCTGCGGGTGCTCGGCGCGTCGGTCAAGGACGCCGGCGACGTCGAGTACCGCGCGACGGCCGCCACCATCGCCGACGAAACCATCGGCCGGATGTGGGTCGATCGAGGGAACCTCGGGGCCTACGTCGAGAACGCGGCTGCGCTCGCCGCCCTGCCGAACGGGACTCGTACGGTCGCGGTTGCCGGCAACGTCGTCACCGTCACCATCAACTGGCAGCCGCCGGGCGTGGCCGCGGTCCACACCCACACGGTCGCCGCCACCCTCATGAGCAACTGAAGCGGCCGCTCATGACAGCACGCCAGCACAACCGGGGCTTTTCGATCGTCGAACTGATGGTGGCGGTGACCATCGCCATCATCACCGGCCTCGTCGTGCTGCAGGTGCTCAGCACCTACGAATCGCGCAGGCGCACGCGTCACCGTCGGCACTCGACGCCGAGATGAGCGCGGCGGTCGGCCTCTACATGGTCGAGCGCGAGGTGCGCATGGCGGGCGCCGGCTTCACGACGCCGACCGGCCTGCTCTGCGGCAACGGCATCAACGCCTATTACAACGGCGCGACGCTCGCGGACGGCGCGACGATCCCGTTCGTGCGCGTCACCGACGGCGGCGCGGCCCCGGACCGGATCGACGTGATGCGCAGCGACTCGGCCTTCGGCGTGGCGCCGGGCACGATCACCCAGACCATGGCGACGCCCGGCGCGGCCGTCCGGGTCGAAGGCACCACCGGGCTCGCGACGGCGACCTGTTCCTGGCCGCCAGCCCGGACGGCGTCAAGATCTGCACGCTGATGCAGATGACCGCGGACCCCGTGTCGGTCGGCACGAACTGGACGCTCGCCCACACCTCCGCGGGCTCCGATTACAATCCGGCGAACCCGGGCGGCGCCTTCACGAATCCGGTCAATTACGACGTCGGCGACGTCGTCTACAACCTCGGCACGTTCGGCATGCGCGCGTATCGCGTCATCTGCAACGACGCCGCCGCGCCGTCGCTCACCAACACCTGCATCCTCGGTTCGTCGGACGCCATCACCGGCCCCGCCAATCCGACGATCGCAGAGGCGGAAGCGCTCGCCTCGCAGGTCGTCGATTTCCAGGTGCAGTACGGCGTCGCGCCGGCGCGGCGAGCCAGACCGTCGACACGTGGGTGGACGCGACGGGCGGCTGGGCCGCGCCGAGCGCGGCCGACCAGCGCCGCATCAAGGCCGTGCGCATCGCGATCGTCACGCGCGGCAACCTCGAGCGCGAGATGGTCAGCCCCGCCACGATCGAGATCTGGGACGCAACGCGTCGACGGGGTCCAGCGCACGAAGGCGCTGACCGATGACGAGCGTTACTACCGCTACAAGGTGCAGACGGTGGTCGTGCCGCTGATCAACATGATCTGGGCGGGCGTATGAAGCAACGCGGCATCTCGCTGATCGTCGTGCTGGTGGCGCTGCTGATCATCGGCTTCGCGGCCGTGGCGCTGCTGCGCTCGAGCGACACCGGCACGCTCGTCGTCGGCAACCTGGCGTTCAAGAAGACCGCGCTGGCCGCCAGCGACGCCGGCACGGAGGCCGCGCTCACCTGGCTGGTCGCCAACGCCGCGGGCGTGACGCTATACGCCGACAATGTCGCAAATGGCTACTATTCCACGACGGCCGACGGCTGCGACCTCACCGGCACGCATCACGGCGGGCGACGCGGCCGACGACGTGAACTGGACGGGTGTCGACCCGGGTGGCGCACTGCAACATGGACGCCCGGACGGTGGCGCCCTGCCGGCGTGCCGGCCGGCTACACCGTGCGCTACGTCGTCAACCGGGTCTGCAATGCCGCCGGCGATCCGAACTCGGTGTTTGCGGCCGATGGCGTCACGCCCATGGTCTGTTCGACCGCCGGCGCCGGCGCGAGCGAAGGCAGCACCCGCGGCGGCGCCTCATACGGCAACACGCCGCTGACCGGCACGTCCCAGACCTATTACCGCATCACGACCCGGATCGACGGACCGCGCAACACGGTCCGCTACGTCCAGGCGGTCGTGGTGATCTGATCCGCAGCCTACGCCGAGCAAGGGGAGCGATCCCGCGATGAACACGAAGTTCAAGTCACTGTTCCACTCCACCGTCATCACGGTCGTCGCGGGGCTCTGCGGCCTGCAGGCCGCGGGCGCGGCAACGGTCGACCTGGCCGGCGTGCCGATGGTGTCCGGCGTCAGCAAGGTGGTGCCGCCCAACATCTACTTCATCCTCGACGACTCGGGGAGCATGAACGACGAGAACATGCCCGACGAGCGTCTCGAGCGACAGCACGAAGAACTGCTTCAGGAACTTCGGCTACAACAAGATCTACTACAACCCCAACGTCACCTACACGCCGCCGAAGAATGCGGACGGCACCTCGTTCGCGAACTCGGTCTATACGGCCGCGAAGGATCGACGGCTTCTCGTGCCGCGTCCGCCACCGTGGACCTCTCGAAGACGGTCTTCGCGCTCGACAACAACCCGTTCACGACGACCAACGGCAGCAAGACGGTCACGGTCGCGCACAGCGCCCACGGCTTCCCGGTCGGCACGATCGTGACCGTTACCGTCTTCAGCCCGGCCGCGGATGCGACCTTCCGCGGCGTTACGATCGTCAACGGCAACAATACTCGATCACCACCGTCGCCGCCAATATCGTACACGATCCAGGTCGCGAACAACGCCACGTCGACGGGCTCCGGCGGCGGGCGGCGCCGCGGCAACGGCGTCGTCGAGACGGCCTCGTATGCGGCCACGGCCTACACCTGGTACGACTACACGGCCAGCCCGTTGACACCGTCGACGACCTGCGCGTCCGACGCCTCCTATACCAGGAAGGTGCCGTCCGACGGCTGCGCGAGAAGACCAATTTCGCCAACTGGTACAGCTACTACCGCAAGCGCATCCTGATGATGAAGTCGGCCTCGGGCCGGGCGTTCGCGACCGTGGACGACAAGTACCGCGTCGGCTTCAGCACGCATCAGCGACAAGGGCAACGGCGGCGGAACTTCCTCGAACCCGAGCAAGTTCGACCTGCTGCGGCGCGGGCACGCAGAAGTACGAGCTTCTACACGAAGCTGTACAGGCGTCCGCCGGCCAACTACACGCCGTTGCGCGGCGCGCTGTCCAAGGCGGGGCGCCTGTATTCGGGCACGCTGAAGGATGGGAGCGGCAACAAGGTCGATCCGGTGCAGTATTCCTGCCAGCAGAACTTCACCATCCTGACGACGGACGGCTACTGGAACAACACCGACGAAGTCACGAACGGCAACGCGACGACGAACTACGGCCCGTTCCAGGAAAACAACACCACGCTGATCGGCGACTGGGACAAGGCCACGCTGCCCGTCGCCACCAACATGGGCGACACGAAGACGGACTACCCGTATCGCGACACCAATACGGCCGCGTCGTACACGAACTCGCTGGCCGACATCGCGGCCTACTACTACCGCAACGACATCCGCCACACGACGCCGTCCATGGGCACCTTGCTCGACGACGGCTCGGGCCCCCTCGACGTCTCGGGCAATAACGTGCCGACGGCGGGGGCCGACACGGCGACCTGGCAGCACATGACCACGTTCACCGTCGGCCTCGGCGTCTCCGGAAACCTGAAGTATCGGGAGGACTACCTGACCTGTGCCCCGGCCGACGTGAACTGCGACTACGGCAAGATCCTGCAGGGCACACTGTCCTGGCCGGACCCGCAGACCGCCAGCAACTCGGACACGGTGACGACGCGCATCGACGACCTCTGGCACGCGGCTGTCAACGGTCACGGCCAGTACCTGAGCGCGTCGAACCCCGACGCCGTGGTGACCGCGCTGTCGAAGGCGCTGGCCGCGATCTCCGTGATCAACGCATCGGCCGCCGCGGCCGCCACCAGCAGCCTCGAGCCCGTGGCGGGCGACAACTTCGCCTACGTGGCCCAGTACACGACCGGCCTCTGGTACGGCGACCTGCAGGCGCACGACATCGACCTGAGCACCGGCGCGCTGTCGGCGGTCGTCAGCTGGTCGGCCAAGACGCAGCTGACCGGCAAGGTCGCCGCGGCGGCCGACACCCGGACGATCTACACGTTCAACGGGGCGGCGGCCAACAAGCTGAAGGCGTTCACGTCGGCCAACCTGGCGGCCGAGAAGGCGGCGGGATACTTCAAGTCGAGCGCCGCCAATCCGAACGGCGCCTTGAGCCAGTTCGCGCTGTGGAACGCGGCCCAGCAGGCGGCGGCGACCGACGACGCGATGATCAATTTCCTGCGCGGGCAGACCGGCAACGAGGACGAGGTGGCCAACGCCAATCGCCTGTTCCGCGACCGCAGCTTCGCGCTCGGCGACATCGTCGACACCTCGCCGGTGTTCGTGAAGAAGCCGCCGTTCAAGTACACGGACGCCGGCTACGCGTCGTTCGCCACCAACAACGCGAGCCGCACGCCGATGGTGTACGTCGGCGCCAACGACGGCATGCTGCATGCGTTCAATGCGGCGACCGGCGCCGAAGCGTGGGCGTACATCCCGACCATCGTGATGCCGTACCTGTACAAGCTGGCGGACGCGGGCTACGCGACCAACCACCGCTTCTACGTGGACGGCCAGGTGACGGTGGGCGACGCCTACGACGGCAGCGCCTGGAAGACGATCCTGATCGGCGGCCTCGGCGGCGGCGGCAAGGGTTTCTACGCGCTCGACGTGACCGACCCGGCCAACCCGAAGGCGCTCTGGGAGTTCAGCAGCAGCGACGACAACGACATGGGCAACAGCTACGGCAACCCGATCCTCACCAAGCGCAATTCCGACGGCAAGTGGGTCGTGCTGGTCACCTCGGGCTACAACAACACCGGCGGCGACTCCAAGGGCCGGCTGTTCGTGCTCGACGCGTTCACCGGGGCGCGGCTCTCCGAGATCATCACCGACAACGCGGTCAACAATCCCGACGTGAGCGGCATCGGCAAGGTCAACAACTTCGTCGTCAACACGCTGGTCGACAACACCACCCAGTACGTGTACGGCGGCGACCTCGGCGGCGCGCTGTGGCGCTTCGACATCGACGACGAGACTTCACAGCGGCTCGGCAAGACCTCGGCGGTCACCGGCAACCAGCCGATCACGGTACGCCCCGAGCTGGCGCGCGTCCGCGACCTGTCCGGCACGTACTACCGGGTCGTGTACTTCGGCACGGGCCGTTACCTCGGGTTCAGCGACGTGGCGGCTGCGGCGCCCTCGATGGCGGTCGCGCAGGGCATCTACGCCGTCAAGGACACGGGCGGCGACCTCGGCACGCTGACGCTGGCCGGCGCGAAGCTGGTGAGCCAGACGCTCAACAGCGCCGTGACGCCGCGTACCATCCCCAATCCGCTGGCCGTGGACTGGCAGGTGAAGAACGGCTGGTACGTGACGCTGCCCGTGGGCGAGCGCGTGAACGTCGACCTGCGCCTGCAGCTCGGCACGCTGGTGGCGCTGTCCAACGAACCGGGCGACGACTACTGCACCGTCGGCGGACGCAGCTGGCTGTATGCGTTCGACTACCTGTCGGGCTCGTCGGTGTCGGCGGCCAACGACGGCGTGGTCGGGCAGCTGGCGGGCAACTCGATCGCCACGGGCGTGACGATGATCCGCCTGCCCAACCACAAGCTGATCGCGCTCGTCACGCTGGCGGACACCACCGTGAAGCCGTTCAATCCCGGCACCAAGTCGGGAGCGGCGTCGGCGCACGTCGCGTCAGCTGGCGCGAGCTGAACTGACCCGGCGGGTCAGGCGCTGCGTGAGCCGGGCGGCGAGTTCCGCCAGCCCGGCTCGCTCGCGCCGCGCCTGCGGCGGGTCCCGTGCCGTCGACGATTTCCTGCAGATCCGCGAGCGCCCGTTCGAAGTCGTCGTTGACGACGACGTAGTCGAATTCCGTCCAGTGCGCCATGTCCGTGGCCGCATCCCGGAGCCGGCGCTGGATCACGTCCTCCGCGTCGGTGCCGCGTCCACGCAGCCGCCGTTCGAGCTCGTCGCGCGACGGGGGCAGGATGAACATCGAGATGCATTCAGGCATCGCACGACGGATCTGACCGGCGCCCTGCCAGTCGATCTCGAGGATCAGGTCCTGGCCGGCGGCCAGCGACTCTTCGACCTGCTGCCGCGCCGTGCCGTAGCAGTTGTCGAACACCTTCGCGTGCTCGAGGAACGCCCCGCCGTGAACCATGCGCTCGAACTCGTCCTTCGAGACGAAGAAGTAGTCGCGACCGTGAACTTCGTTGGGCCGCTGCGTGCGCGTCGTGTACGAGATCGAAAAGCGCAGCCCGGGCTCGCGCTCCATCAGCGCGCGGACCAGCGAGGTCTTGCCGGCGCCCGAAGGGGCGGCGATGACGAACAGGCGGCCTCGGCGGTGGGCGGCGTCCGTCATGCTTGCGCGCCGGAAGTCGGCCAGGGAACGGGTGCGATGGGTATTGCCATCGCGCCATGTTAACCGGTCAGCGACCTGAGACGCCTCCGTGCAGGAAATCCTCGATCGTGCTGCGCTGGTCCGTCCACAGATCGTAGCGCTCGCTCCGGTCGTCGCGGGTGGCGACCAGGCTCAGGGCCTGCGCCCGCACCAGGAACTGCAGCACCTCGCGGTCCGTGACGGAGACGAGCGGCAGTGCATTGTTCGCCGGAGTCGGGACGGGGATCTCGCCGAAGCCGAGCGTTCGCAGCGGCGTGTCGACCTGCTTGAGCGGAATCTGCCGTCCGTCGGCGACCAGTTCGAACATCGCCGGCTTGTCCGCGACCCCCGCCGGCCGGTCGATCGTCGACCAGATGTAGCAGTACAGGTAGAGCACGTGCGTGCCGCCGCGGTTCACGTCCACGGGCACGATCGAGAAGTAGTCGCGTGCATTGACCGCGTACTCGGTCCGCGAGCGCGCGAAAGCCAGCCCGCCGGCGCCGACCGTGACCGTGGCCGCCGTGTGCTCGTCGAGGTACTGCCGGGGAGCGGTCTCGTCCGTGGTCGCGCAGGCGGCGAGCAGCAACGTGCCGCACAGCGTGGCGATCGCCGGGACGGCGCGCAGTCGTCGTTTCAGGTCGGGATGCATCGTCGATCGGGCGGCAGGCGGGCCCGCCTAGAAGTCGTATCGGTAACCGAGGCTGAAATAATACCTTGTCGTGTCCTCGGAGGTCTGCCCCAGGTCGCGCTTGCCGATTTCGGCGCCGCCTTCCAGCTCCATGGTGAAGCGCTTCACCCTCAGCTCGGTGCGCAGGGTCGGCGTGTACGTCAGCTGCGTCGAATTGTCGGTGCTGAACTTGCGCTGGTCGACCCTGAGGCGCGGTTGCAGCCGCCACCGTTCGCCGATGGGGAATTGCGAGCTGACGCCTAGCGACAGCGTCTGCTGGGTCGCGCCGTCCTGGTACTGGAACCCGAGCGTCGACACGTCGCCGCGGCCGAACAGGCCAAAGCCGAGCAGCTGCGTCGCGACGGACGACGTCCGTGCCGGAATCCGGCGTGGCAGCGACGCCGCCGGAGGCCGGCGTGCCGCTCAAGGTCATGCTCGCGACGTCCATCGACCACTGCCAGCGTTCGCCGAACGGCCGGGAAGCCGACAGCGTGTAGGTATCGGATTGCGCGGTGCGGTCCCGGGCCAGCTGCTCGATCTCGTCGATGGTGAAGAGGTCGAACAGCTGCGTCGAAGCTCGTCACCGGCTGGCCGATCATCGCGTTGCGCGTCGTCAGGCTCGGGCTCTTGCGGTGGTCGAGGTTGAAGTTGACCGTCCAGCGCGCGGGCAGCGCGAACGTGCCGAGCAGCAGCACGTTGTTGAGGTCCTGGTAGTGGATGTCGTAGTCGAGCAGGCCGACGAACGTGATGCCCGGCTTGAAGTAGCGGACCTCCGTGCCGATCGCCTGCCGGTCCGTCACGCCGAAGTAGTCCTGCGAGACCGCGTATACCGAGAAGTCCCACGCGTTCGCGAACGTGCCGAAATCGGCCGACAGCGCCGTAGAACTTCCGGTCGGTGTTCGGCCCGTCGCGGTCGACTCGACCGGGTAGCCGAAGTTCGCGTTCAGCCGCAACCGCGGCCGCACCTGGTATCCGGCGTAGATGCCGTCGAACGTGCCGAGCAGGCCGCCGGCGCTGCCCGACTGCCGTCCGGCGCGCACCGTCCAGTCGAGCTCGCGGTCGGTCAGTTCGGCGAACAGCATCGTGACGCGCGACTGGTCGCCCGGGCCGTTCGCTCAGCATGTCGAGCGTGTAGCCCGCCGCGGCGCGCGTCGAGAAGTCGAAGCGCTCGCCGCGACGGCGGGCGACGAGTCCGACGTCGTTGATCAGCGCGTTCTGCGTCGTGAGGTCGGTCGAGGTCGTGTCGTTGCTGAAGCTGGTCGAGTCCTGGCGATAGATCTGCGAAACGCCGCCGTAGAACCGCCAGGGCGACTCTTCGTCTGCCGGCGACCCGCCCGCCCTGTGACGGGCGCGTCGCCAGCGCGAGCGCGCGCAGGCGCTTCTTGCACGCGCTCCGCTCGCCGGGCCCTGCGGATAGCGACGCAGGTACTCCTCGTAGTCCGCCTTCGCGTGCGCGAGCTGGCCGCTGCGTTCGTGCGCCAGGCCGAGCAGTTCCTGGGCCTCGGCGCGCTGCGGGAATTCCGGTTGCTCGAGCAGCTTCGTGAGCAACGGGATCGCCGTCGCGTAGTTCTTGCGCCGGAACGCGTCCTTCGCCTGCTTCAGCGTCTTCTCGAGATCCGGGCTGGTCAGCGTCGTGCTGGCCGGCGTCGGAGCGGCATCGACGTGCCCGATGGCCGTCGGCGTGCCCACCGCGGTGAGTTCTTCGTCGTCCGCGATGGCGATCCACGATTTCGGATAGTTCGTGCGCGCCTTCGTCAGCACCCGCTTCGCGTCCGCCTCCGTGACGAACGGGCCGGCGCGCAGCCGGTACCAGCGCTGCTCGTCGACCATGACCTCGGAGACATAGGCGCGAACGCCGGTTGCCGCCGCCGCCGCCGCGAGCGCTTCCGGGCCTGTACGGCTCTTGCGCGGAATCGAGGTTGACCGCGTACGTCGACGTCCCCTGCGGCATCGCTTCCGACGGTCGACCTTCGGCGTGACTCCGGCCGCAGCAGCCGGATGCGCAGGCCGCGGCCGTCGAACGACGGCACGATCACGAACTGCTCGGCGCGATTCCAGGCGATGCGCATCTCGACGTCGCTGCCGAACGGCCGCACGGCCTCGACCGAGCGCACGAAGCCGCTGGCGCCGGTGGTGAGCGGTTGCGAGATGTCGCTGGTCGCCGGCCCGCAGTCCGGCCCGGCGGAGAGGCGCACCTGCACCGCGTCGCCGGTGCTGGCCGGCGTGTGGCTGACGTAGCGCAACGTGCAGCCGAAGACCAGCGTCACCGCGACGTAGTCGCGCTGCTCGGACGCGCCGACGTCCTCGACCAGGCGGACCGACGACTGGGCGTGTGCGATCGTCGACAGCACCGCCAGGGCCCCGCAGCACGCGAGGGTGCGCAGCCTGCGCACTGTCAGCCCCCGAACTGCGAACTCGGTGATCCGGTGCTGCGGGCCCGGGCGGCTCCGTCTGATCGTCGTCATCGTCGAATCCGTGTAGACGTGGCAGGCGCCCGAGCAGTTGCGCAGCTCGCTGACGGTGTACTTCGTGTTGCCGTACTTCGTGTGCGGGTCCGACTTGTAGCTGGCTCGAGTGGCAACCCGCGCAGTCCGGCTTGTAGGCCGGCGCGCGCCAGGTCGCGGCATCGGTGTTGGTGGTGTGGCAGCTGACGCACGTCAGCGCGACGCGGTGGTCGCCCGGGTACCCGCCGCCCGCGATGTGCTTGAACGTATTCGGCGACCACGCCGTCGACCGTGTGGCAGTGATTGCAGTCGAAGTTGTTGACCGGGAACGTCATGTGCCCGGTGGACGGACCCGTTGCGGACTGGTGCCGTTGTGGCAGTTCTTGCAGCCGCCGGTGATCTTGCTGTGGTCGACCTTGGCCGGCAGCCACGCCAGCGTCGAGTGGCACGAGCCGCATTCCTGCGTCGTCGGCAGGTGGCCGACCGGCTTGCCGGTCGCCTTCACGCCGTTGTGGCAGCTGCTGCAGACGCCCGACGACGTGCGCGTGGTCCACGTGGATCGCCGGCTTCCAGGCCGTCGTCGTGTGGCACGCGTCGCACGCGTTGTCGGACGCGATGTGCGTCGCGTTCTTGCCGGTCGCGATCGTGCCGTTGTGGCACGAGACGCACGTGCCGATCACCTGGGTGTGATCGACGCGCGACGGCCGGCTTCCAGGCCGCCAGGCGTGTGGCAGGCCTCGCAGGTGTTGCTGGTCGCGATGTGCGTCGCGTTCTTGCCGGTCGCCTTCGTGCCGTTGTGGCAGCTGTAGCAGTTGCCGGTGATGCCGTCGTGCGAGAACCCGGTGGCCGGCTTCCAGGCAAGCGTGCTGTGGCAGGCGCTGCACTCGGCGGTCGTCGCGATGTGCGTCGGCGGCTTGCCGCCCGCCTTTACACCGTTGTGGCAGCTCGAACAGGTGCCGATCACCTGCGCGTGATCCACCTTCGAGGCCGGCTTCCAGGCCGTGGTCGCGTGGCACGTCTCGCACAGGTTGCTGGTGAAGATGTGCGTCGCGTTCTTGCCGTTCGCGTTGACGCCGTCGTGGCAGCTGGAGCAGCCGTTCGTAATGCCGGTGTGCGTGAAGGTCGCGGGCTTCCAGGCAATCGTCGTGTGGCAGGTGCTGCATTCCTGCGTGGTCGGGATGTGGTTCGGACCCTTGCCGGTCGCCTTGGTGCCGTCGTGGCACGACGTACACGTGCCGATGACCTGCGTGTGGTCGACCTTCGTGGCCGGTTTCCAGGCTGCGGCCGTGTGGCAGGCGTTGCACGTGTTGGACGTGTTGATGTGGGTCGCGTTCTTGCCGGTGGCGGTCGTGCCGTTGTGGCACGAGTAGCACGTGCCGGTCACCTGGGTGTGGTCCACGTCCGTTGCCGGCTTCCACGCGGCCGGCGTGTGGCAGTTCTCGCACAGGTTGGTGGTGGTGATGTGCGTGGCGTTCTTGCCGGTGGCGGTCGTGCCGTTGTGGCAGCCGAAGCAGCTGCCGGTAACCCCGGCATGCGAGAAGGTGGCCGGCTTCCAGGCCACCGTGGTGTGGCACGCGCTGCATTCCGCCGTGGTCGCGACGTGAGTCGGCGGCTTGCCGGTCGCCTTCACGCCGTTGTGGCAGCTCGAGCACGAGCCGAGCACCTGCGCGTGGTCGACCTTCGTGGCCGGCTTCCACGCCGTGACCGCGTGGCAGGCTTCGCACACGTTCGTCGTGACAGGACGTGCGTCGCGTTCTTGCCGTTCGCGTTGACGCCGTCGTGGCAGCTGGAGCAGCCGGTCGTGATGCCGGCGTGCGTGAAGTTCGCCGGCTTCCAGGCGAGCGTCGTGTGGCAGGTGCCGCATTCCTGCGTGGTCGGAATGTGGTTCGGGCCCTTGCCGGTGCGCCTTGGTGCCGTTGTGGCACGACGAACAGGTGCCGGTGACCTGCGCGTGGTCGACGCGTCGTGGCCGGCTTCCAGGCCGTGACGGCGTGGCAGGCCTCGCAGGTGTTGCTGCTCGAGATATGCGTCGCGTTCTTGCCGGTCGCGCTCGTCCCGTTGTGACAGCTGAAGCAGTTGTTCGTGACGCCCGTGTGGTCGAAGCTCGCGGGCTTCCACGCCAGGGGCGAGTGGCAGTTGTCGCACGTGTTGTCGCTGACGATGTGGGTCGGCGTCTTCCCCGTCGCAATCGTGCCGTTGTGGCAGGAGTAGCAGCTGCCGAGCACCTGCGCGTGGTCGACCTTCGTCGCAGGCTTCCAGACGTTGGTGGAGTGGCAGGCCTCGCAGGCGTTGCTGGTCTGGATGTGGGTCGTCGGCCTGCCGGTCGCGATCGTGCCGTTGTGGCACGACGAGCAGCTGCCGGACACCTGCGTGTGGTCCACCTTGACGGCCGGCCTCCAGGTGACGGTGGAGTGACAGGACTCGCAGCTGTTGCTCGCCAGGATGTGAGTCGAGCTCTTGCCGGTCGCCTTCACGCCATCGTGGCAGGTCGAGCAGCTGCCGGTGACGCCCGCGTGCGTGAAGCTGGCCGGTTTCCAGGCCAGCGTGGTGTGGCAGCTCCCGCAGTTGTCGTCGGACGCGATGTGGCTCGCGTTCTTGCCCGTGGCGGTGGTGCCGTTGTGACAGGAGGCGCAGGTGCCGAGCACCTGCGTGTGATCGACCGAGGTGGCCGGCTTCCAGGCCGACGTGCCGTGGCACGATTCGCAGGAGGCCGTCGTCTGGATGTGCGACGCGTTCTTCCCGGTGGCCTTCACGCCGTCGTGACACGACGAGCAGTTGTTGACGATGCCGGTGTGCGTGAAGGTGGCGGGTTTCCACGCCAGCGTCGTGTGGCAGCTGTCGCAACCTGCGGTCGTCGGGACGTGGTTCGCGTCCGTTGCCGGTCGCCAGCGTGCCGTTGTGGCACGACGCAGCAGGTGCCGAGCACCTGCGCGTGGTCGACCTTGGTCGCCGGCTTCCAGACCGTCGTGCCGTGGCACGTGTCGCAGCTGTTGCGTGGTCGACAGGTGCGCAGCGTTCTTGCCCGTGGCGGTGGTGCCGTTGTGACAGGAGTAGCAGCTGCCCGATCACCTGCGCGTGGTCGACTTTCGTCACCGGGCGCCAGGTGGACGTGGCGTGGCAGGCTTCGCAGCTGTTGCTCGACAGGATGTGGTTGACGCTCTTGCCGGTGGCCTTCACGCCGTCGTGGCAGGACACGCAGTTCGTCGCAACGCCCTCGTGCGAAAACGTGGCGGGCTTCCACGCCGTCGTGGTGTGGCATCGGTCGCAGGTGTCGTCGCTCGTGATGTGGCTCGCGTTCTTGCCGCCGGCGACGGTCCCGTTGTGGCAGGAGACACAGGTGCCCACCACCTGCAGGTGGTCGACGCGTGAGGCGGGCTTCCACCCGGCCACCACGTGGCACGATTCGCAGCTGGTCGTGGACTGGATGTGGGTCGCGTTCTTCCCGGTGGCCTTCGCGCCGTCGTGGCAGCTGACGCAATTGTTCGCGACGCCGGAATGGTCGAACTTGGCCGGCAACCACGCCATCGTCGAGTGACAATTGCCGCACTCGGCGTTGGTCGAAATGTGGTCGGCCTTCTTGCCCGTGGCCTTGACGCCGTCGTGGCAGGCCGAGCAACTGCCCAGCACGTTCGCGTGGTCGACCCTGGTCGCCGGCTTCCAGGCGCTCGTCGAGTGGCACGCCTGGCAGCTGGCCGTCGACTGGATGTGGGTCGGTGTCTTGCCCGTCGCCTTTGCGCCGTCGTGGCACGTAGCGCAGCCGTCGACGATCCCATCGTGCGAGAAGCTCGCCGGCGTCCAGGCCGAGGTCGAATGGCAGCTCTCGCAACCGAGGCGTGTCGGGACGTGGGTCGGACTCTTGCCGGTCGCCTGCATACCGTTGTGGCAGCTTGCGCAGCCGCTCGTGATGCTCGCGTGATCGAACTTTGCCGGCGACCACGCCGTGTTGCTGTGGCAGGCGCCGCAGTCCTGGCTGGTCTGGATGTGGCCGGGCGGCTTGCCGGGGGCCTCGATATTGTTGTGGCAGCTGGCGCAGCTGCCGCGCGTCTGGTCGTGATCGAAGCGGCTCGCCGGCGCCCACGCTGACGTGGTGTGGCACGCGGCGCAGTTCTCCGTGCTCATGATGTGATCGGACGTCTTCGGCGTGGCGCCGATGCGCGAGCCGGGCGAATGGCACGTGAAGCACGCGCGCGGCGTTCCCTTGAACACGGCGTCGACGTGGCAGGATTCGCACGGCTGGAGACGGTGCGCACCGGTCAGCTCGTAGCCGGTCGTCAGGTGATCGAATTGCTTGCCCGGCGCCTGAGCGAAGGCGGCGCCGCACACCAGGGTGAGCAGCAGGAGAAGGCTAGCGAGAGTGGTTCGCATGAGTGGCTGCCTCGCTATTGCAGGCGCGCGCCCTTGAAGGTCGAGCTGTTGTGGCAACGCTGGCACTGCCGACCGAACTGCCCCAGGTGCACGTCGTCCTGCGTGTGACAGGATGCACAATCGCCGACGAGCTTGACGACATCGGGCGGCTGTTTGTGACAGCCTTCACAAGTTGCGCGGGCGTGGGCGCCCGTCAGCGCGAATTTCGTCGCCTTGGCGTGGTCGAATTCCCAGATTCCCCAGCCGTTCGGCGAGTGGCAGCTTTCGCAGTCCCTGCCGAGCGAACCCTTGTGGCGGTCGTCGCGCTGGTGACAGTCGTTGCACGCCTTGGGCGCGCCCTTGAACGAGGGCCGTGTGTGGCAGGCGTGGCAGGGCACGGCCACGTGCAGTCCCACCAGCGTGAATCCGGCCAGGTCGTGGTCGAAGACGACGTCCTTGCGCCAGCTCTCGACGCCATGGCATTGCGCGCAGTCCTTGCCGAGCTGGCCGGAGTGAACGTCGCGCGTGCGATGGCAGGCCACGCACTCGGTGCCGAGTTTCTGCGTCGCGACCGGGGCCGTGTGGCACGCGTGGCAGTCGAGCTTGGCGTGCACGCCGACGAGTGCGAATTTGCCGTCGCGGGTGTGATCGAAGCCGGCCTGGCGCCAGCCCACGCTCGAGTGGCACTTCTCGCAGGCGGTGCCGAACCGCGTGGCATGCGCGTCTTCGGCGCGATGACAGCCGACGCAGTCCTTCGGCAGCGGGTCCTTCAGGCTCGCGGTCTTGTGGCAGCCCTGGCAGGTCAGGCCCGCGTGCGCTCCCGCGAGCGCGAAGCCCGTTTCCTTCAGGTGATCGAACTTCGTGCCCTTCCAGGCCGCCGAGTTGTGGCAACTGCCGCAATCGGCGCCGCGGCTGCCGCGATGCACGTCGTCCGGCGCGTGGCAGGAGACGCACTGCAGCGGCGTTCCCGCATAGCGATTGCCCGCGTGGCAGGACGCGCAGGGAATCTCCGCGTGGCGGTCGCGCAGCGCGAACTTCGTCTTGCCGTGGTCGAACTTCGCCTTCGCCCAGCCGTTCGAGTCGTGGCAGGAGCCGCAGTCCTTGCCGAGCTTGCCCGCGTGCGCATCGTCCGTGCGATGGCAATCGAAGCAGGCGCCCGTCGCCTGCCGGAACTTCGCGCCCTGCTTGTGGCACTCGGTGCAAGGCGCGGTCGAGTGCGCGCCCGCCAGCACGAAATCCGTCCGCGAGTGGTCGAACGACGAGCGGCTGAGCTTCACGATGTCCGCGTCGCGGCCGAGATGCTCGGCGTGGCAGGCCTTGCACTGCGCGCCTTCGATTCCGGGCAGCCGGCCGTGGAACCCCGCGTGCGCGTGCACGTCCGCCCCCACGTCCTTGTGGCAGTCCATGCAGAGCCGGGCCTGGCGATTGCGGTCGGCGCGGTCATGGCATTTGTCACATTCGGCCTCGAGTTTTGCGTGTGCGGTCGAAACTTTGCCCGGCATCAGCAGCGTCTCGATCCCCGACGCGAGCACGTGCGTCGGCACGGCGGTCGTGAGCAGGGCGACGATCGTCGCGAGTCGTGCCCGGGCGCGGCGCATGATTCGGCCGCGCGACTCAGTACACGTGCACCGCGATGACGTGGACCGTGCCCGCGATCAGCAGCATCACGAACAACGGCATGTGCAGCGCATGCCACAGCGAGAAGAGCTGCTCGAACGCCGAGAACTCCACCACGCGGCGGGTCGCGGCCAGCCGCGAATCGATGTACTGGTCGGCCACGGTCTGCAGGCGGCTGCCCTGGGCAGTCGTCGCGCCGCCGGCTGCGTGGCCGGCCTGCAGCTCGCGACGCACGTAACGGCGCAAGTGGCGGCGTGCCATGAATGTGCCGAACGCGCCGGCCAGCGGCCGGGCCAGCATGAACGTCTTCTCGCCGCGGTGAATCAGCACCTGCTCTTCGGCCGCGATGCGATCCACGAGTTCGGGCAGGAACGACACGTCGGTCGAAACCTGACGCAGCCGCTCGGCGTAGTCGCGCAACTCGGCAAGGCTCGCCTTGCGGCCGTGCAGTCCGTGGTGGATGTGCGCGTAGAAATAGCGGCCGAAGAACCCGCTGCCGGCGACGACGAGCATGCAGAACAAAGCGACGTTGCTGTTGGTCGCGCCGAGCTGGAAGTTCGCATGGAACAGGATGAGCAGCGGCCCGGCGACGCCGAAAGCCATGTGGATCTGGAACCAGCGCTTGGTCGTGCCGATCGCCTTCAGGCCCGGGATGCGCTTGCGGGCCGGGTAGATCAGCAGCAACAGCATCAGGCTGCCGCCGAGGATCCCGAGCGCGTAACCCACGCCCGATTGCGGCGTGATGTACTGCTGCGTCGGGAAGCAGATACCCGAGGACCAGCAGCAGGGCGGCCACCATGAACCCGATGCCCGCCGGCGTGACCCGGCGCCGGGCTCTTCGGGCGTTCCGCTGGAACGGGATTGCGGACCGATTGCGGCCGCGGGCGTGCCGTGGCGGATCCGGAAGCGCGTGCGGAAGGGATTTCCGCGTCGATCGTTGCGCTGCGTGCAGTCGTATTCATGGGTGTCTCAGCCCTTCTTTCCGGCGAGGCGCTCTGACTCGGCGAGGTTTGCTTCGATGATGCGTGCGTCGGACGAGCCCGGCGGCATCAGCGCGAGCAACTTGCGCCAGGTCGCGAGCGCGTCCTGGTAACGATGCTCCTCGTGCGCGAGGCTCGCCTTGAGCCACAAGGCCTTGGTGTGCTTCGGATCCATGCGCGAGCGCCTGCTCGATGGCCTTGGCCGGTTCGCCCGACAGGCTTCCGTTCGGCGTGGACGACGCGAGTGCGTCCGCGTAGTCGGCCCATGCGTCGGCGGTCATGCCGCCGGCGGCGATCACCTTGCGATAGACGTCGCAGGCCTGCTTGAACTCCCGCTTGCGGCGGTGCTGCTCGGCCTGGGCGAACAGCGCCGCAAACTTGCTGTCGGTCGCGGCAGCCTGCGGCATCAGCCCGGGCGCGCCGGCCGTGGGACGGACGGGCGCCGTCGCGGCCATTGAGTCCTGCAGGCTGCGTTGCGGCGACACTTTGTGCTCGCGCGCAAGCTTCGCTTCGTCCGCGCGGCCGAGGAAGTCGTACGACTGCGCGAGGAGGTTCCAGTCCTCGTCGCTGCCGCCTTTGGCGGCGAGCCTGGCTGCGAGCACCTCGGTGGCGGATTCCATCGATCCGGCGGTGCCGGCGGGCGCGCCGGCCGTCATCGACGACGGTGCGGCGGAGGCGACCGGCGTGGTCACGCCCAAATCATTGTCAATAGAAATAAGAATCATTACTATTGAGATCGCGGCCAGCCATGCCGGCGATACCACGCAGAGCCCAGGCATTGAAGGTCGCGAGGAACTCGAGGACCTGGCGGCTGGCGAGCAGCGCGAGGGTCAGCGCCGCGCTGATTCCGAGGCCGAAGCCACCCAGCGCGACCAATAGAGCTTTTCCATCCGCCATCCGAGCGTCTCCAGAAGTAACCCTCGCCGCGCGTGCGCCGACGACTGAATACGGTTACCCCGGTACCCGCTGGATCGCATTATTGTTATCCGACACACGGCTGCGATACGAAGACTAGCCGTGTGGCCGCAGGATAACAGCCAAACCGCGAGCTTAAAACCGGTTTTCGTGACCCGCTTCGCAAGTAGGTCCGCAAGCGAGGTGAGCGGGGCCCACGATCTAAAGTATCTTTGGCGGACCGTGAGATCCCCGCACGCTGCCTCGGCCACGTTTCGGTTCGCGAATCGCACCGCGCATTTCGCGACGCCCGGTGGATGCTCGCTCATGGATAACACGCTGCTGCTGGTCTACGCGGCGCCGCTCCTGGCGATCTGGCTCTGGTACGTGAGCAGCCGCAGCCGCAAGGAGCGCCACAATCGCGCGCTCAAGGAAAAAGCCGTCGCTTCCGGGCTTGTGGAGCCTGCCTCGCTGCACCCGGTGATCGATCCGGCGCGCTGCATCGGCTGCGGTTCCTGCGTGAAGGCCTGCCCGGAGGAGCCGGAGCATCACGTGCTCGGGTTGATCGGCGGCAAGGCCCAGCTCATCGGCCCGACCGACTGCATCGGTCACGGCGCATGCCGCGCCGCGTGCCCCGCCGACGCGATCACGCTCGTGTTCGGCACCGAGAAGCGCGGCGTCGAGATCCCGCTGCTCAGCCCGACCTTCGAAACGTCCGTGCCCGGCATGTTCATTGCCGGCGAACTGGGCGGAATGGGACTCATTCGCAACGCGCTGACTCAAGGGCGACAGGCGGTGGACGGGATCCACCAGAAGCGACCCAAGGGGCGCGACAAGCTCGATCTTCTGATCGTGGGCGCGGGTCCCGCCGGCTTTTCCGCGTCGCTGGCCGCGAAGTCGCATGACATGAAGTTCGTCACGATCGAGCAGGAGTCGCTCGGCGGCTGTGTGTTCCAGTATCCGCGCGCCAAGCTGGTGATGACGGCGCCCGCCGACATCCCGCTGGTCGGCAAAGTGCGCTTTACGCACACGTCGAAGGAAGAGTTGCTCGAGTTCTGGACGAGCGTCGAGCGCAAGACCGGTGTCGGCACGCACATGCGTTATCGCGAGAGCGTGAGTTCGATCGACAAGGACGGCGCCGGCTTCGTTGTGCGCACGTCGAAGGCCGAGTACCGGACGATGAGCGTGCTGCTCGCTATCGGCCGGCGCGGCACACCGCGCAAGCTGGACGTCCCCGGCGAGACCCTGCCGAAGGTGGTCTACCGGCTGATCGACCCCGAGCAATACACGAACGGCCACGTCCTCGTGGTCGGTGGCGGCGACAGCGCACTCGAGGCCGCAGCGAGCATCGCCGAGACGGGTTGCCGCGACGTCACGCTGTCCTATCGCGGCGAGGCGTTTGCACGCGCCAAGCCGCGCAATCGCGAGCGCATCGATGCGGCGGCAACGAGCGGCAGTCTGCGGGTCATGCTCGAATCGAGCGTTCGGCGCATCGAGCCGGACAAGGTGATCCTCGAATACCGGGGTTCGGACGTGGAACTGGAGAATGACGCCGTGATCGTGAGTGCGGGCGGCATCCTGCCGACGGATTTCCTGCGCAAGATCGGCATCAACGTCGAGACGAAATATGGGACCGCCTGATCGGAGACTCGTGGGACTGCGCGGCATGGCCGTGTCGGTCGGGATCGCGGCTGCGATGTGGGCTTGCGTGGCCAGTGCGACGCCGACGGCCACCGATCCGCTCGAGCCCGCCAAGGCCGCCATTCGGTTGAAGGACTACGGCGCCGCCGCGACGAAGCTGACGTCGCTCGCGCAGTCGGGCAATGCAGACGCGCAGTACCTCCTCGGCACTCTTTACCTGGCCGGCCTCGGCACCGCTGCGCCGGACGTCGAGCGTGCGCGACAGCTGTTCGAGCAGTCCGCGGGGAAGGGCAGCGGCCGCGCCGCCCTGGCCCTCTCGGCCATCGCAGCCGCGCGGGAACCGCCCGATGCCGCCACCGCGCGCATCCTGGCTGGAGCGAGCCGCATCGGCGGGCGACCCGCAGGCGCAGGACCTGCTGAAAAAGAACGCGCTGCCGCTCGAGTTTCGGCCGCAGGACGAATTCAAGGACGATCTTTCCCGGCTCACGGCGTTCCTGGACGCCGCCGATCGCAACGATGTGCGTGCGCTCGCAGCCCTTGCGGACGCGTCTCTCGTCGCGGCGACGGACGAGTTCGGCCGCACCGCGCTGCATCACGCCGCCGAACGCGGCGCTGCGGATGCAGTGACGTTTCTCTTGTCCCGCGGTGCGAAAGCCGGCACGGCCGACCGCTACGGCGTGACGCCCCTCATGCTGGCGGCCGGGTCGGATTCGCCGCAAGCGTGCGCTGCGCTGCTGCAGGCGAAGGCACAGGCCGCGGACGTCGATCACGCGGGCAGCACGGCCCTCTTTTATGCAGCCCGCGGCGGGCGGGTCGAGCAGACTCGGCAGCTCCTGGATGCCGGCGCCGACGTGCGCGCGCGGAATTCCGGCGCATGGACGGCGATCGACTACGCGTTGCAATCCGACGCGCAGGCGGTTGCGGACTTGCTGCGCGCGAAAGGCGCCGTCGCCGCGCGACGCGCGACGAGTTCGTCGGCGTCGGTCGCCGGCGATGTCGCGCGCCCGGCGGCTGGCACCCCCGATGCCTACGCGGGCTGGCCCGACGTGGTCGTCGCCGCAAGCCGGAGCGATCCGGCGATGCTGAAGGCCGTGCTGGCGCGCGGGGGCGATCCGAACGCCGCGACGGCCGGCGGCGCGACGGCGCTGCTCGTCGCGGTCCAGTCCGGGGTCGGCCGAGAACGCGCGGTTGCTGCTCGACCAGGGCGCCAACCCGTCGCGCGGCGGCGCGCAGCAGGCCACGCCACTCGTCGCCGCGGTCCGCCGCGGCGAGCCTACCGCGGTGCAGGCATTGCTCGAGCACAAGGCCGACGTGAACGGCCACTCGGCGAACGAGTGGCCGCCGCTGATCATGGCCGTGCAGTCCGGCAATGCGGTGATCGTGCTGCAGCTCCTGTCGGCCGGCGCGAATCCCAACACCAAGGACGATCACGGCAATACGGCGCTCGCGCTGGCGGCTGCGCAGGACAAGTCGCAGATCGTCGGACACCTGCTGCAGGCGAAGGCGGATCCGTCGCTCGCCGATCGTGACGGGCACTCGCCGCTCTGGAATGCCGCCTGCAACGACCATGCGGAGATCGTCTCCAACCTGCTGCAGGCCGGCGCGGCTCCGGAGGCCGCCGACACGGACGGGCTCACCCCGCTCGCCTGCGCTGCTGCGCGAGGTCACACGGCGACCGTCGACCGGCTCGTGCGAGGCGGCGCGAGCGTCAAGGCGCGCACCAGCACGGGCGACACGCCGCTGATGCTTGCGGCCGGCGCCGGTCACACCGAAACCGTGCGCCGCCTTCTCGCCGCCTCGGCCGACGCGAACGTGCAGAACCGCTACGGCGACACGGCGCTGATCCTCGCGAGCCAGTCCGGCCGCACGGAGACCGTGAAACTGCTGGTCGGCTCCGGCGCCAGCAAGGCCATCCGCAATCGCGACGGCATCGCGGCAGCCGATGCGGCCAAGGCGCGCGGATTCACCGGGATCGCCACGCTGCTGGAGCGCGGCTGATTGCGGGCTACTCGACGTTTGCCTGGACGGCGAGTCCAGCTTGCTTTGCTACGGCGCCGACCGGCACCACGCTCGTTGAAGTCGGTGTCGCAGCTGTCGTGCAGGAGCTTGCGACGGAATCCGAATGGAATGTGGCATCCTAGGATGGAACGAGTCGCAGGACACCGCAGACAACGATGACCGCGAAACCGGAATCCCTGGGAATGTGCTCGAAGCGCCTGGCACGGCTCGACCGATTCCTGGCCGAGCGGTACGTCACACCGGGCAAGCTGCCTTGCGCGCTGCTGCAAGTGGCGCGCGAGGGTCAACTCGTTCACCAGACGGTGCTGGGTCATGCCTCGCTCGAGACCGGCGCGCCGTTGACCGAAGACAGCATCGTTCGCATCTATTCGATGACGAAGCCGATCACCAGCGTCGCGTTCATGATGCTGGTCGAAGAGGGTCGTGTGGCGCTCGACGATCCAGTGCACCGGTTCATTCCGGCCTGGCGCGATCTTGGCGTCTACGTTGCTGGCCTGCCCGGCACCTTTCAGACCCGGCCCACCGACGCGCCGATGCGCATCATCGATCTGTTGCGGCACACGTCGGGTCTGACCTATGGCTTCCAGATGCGCACCAATGTCGATGCCGCGTACCGGGCTGGCAAGATCGACCCGTTCGAGCAGTCCGGCGGACTGGACGGGTTCATCGACGCACTTGCAAAGGTCCCACTCGAGTTCTCGCCCGGTGCGGCGTGGAATTACTCGGTATCGACCGACGTACTGGGCTACCTGGTCGGCTTGATCTCGGGAGTGCCGTTCGACGAATTCCTGCGCCAGCGGATCTTCCAGCCGCTGGCCATGGTCGACACGGCTTTCCATGTTCCCGAGCAGAAAGCCGCCCGCCTGGCCCAGTGCTATATGAACTCGCTTTCCGGCGAGCTGGTGCCGGTGCCGGGACGCACGTTCCGCGAGCCGGCGACCGCACCGTCGGGCGGCGGCGGCCTGGTTTCAACGGCTGGCGACTACATGCGCTTCTGCGAGGCCATGCGCCGTGGCGGCGCTTTCGGCGAGGCACGACTGCTGGGCCCCAAAACCGTGCAGCTGATGCGGGCCAACCACCTGCCCGGCGGCCGCGACCTGGCCGAACTCTCGGTGTCGTTGTTTTCCGAGTCGATCTACCGGGGAGTGGGCTTCGGCCTGGGCTTCGCCATGACCACCGACGTGGCACGGACCGGAATCGCCGGATCCGTGGGCGAGTACTGGTGGGGCGGCGCAGCTTCGACGGCCTTCTGGATCGATCCGGTCGAGGACGTTTGCGTGGTGTTCCTCACGCAGTTCATGCCGTCAAACTTCTACCCGATCCGCCGCGACCTGCGCACCATGATCAACGCCGCCATTCTCGATTCGAAAGCCTGACGGCGACGCGGGTTGGGCTCGGCCTCTATTCGACGTTCGACGCACCTGATCGCCTGCAACGAGCAGGGCGCGGCCGACGTGGGCGTGCAGCGCATCAATCTCGCGACCGGCGCAGTGCCGAGAACATCATCGCGTCCGGCCTGACCAGCTGCGACCCGGTCGAGATCACGCCCTGGGGCACGGTCATCGTCGGGCGAGGAGACCGGCGCCAACGGTCGCGTGTTCGAGATCCTCGATCCCCTGGCAACCGACGGGCGTGACCGTCATCGGGTTCGGGCGCGGCGACGACGACGAGCGATCCGGCGCACGTGCAGTTTCGTGGGTGCGCTGGGCAGCTTTCCTTCGAGGGCATCTCGGTACTGCCGAACGGCGTCGTGTACTACCAGGACGAGAACCGCCCGAGCGCCTCGAGCGCCGGCGGCGGGTACTTCAAGTTCATCCCGACGACCCTCTGGACCGGTGGCGCGCTCGATCTCGGATCTGGCCAGCTCGCCGCTGGCAGACGGCCACATCTACGGCCTGCGCATCGGGCCGCAACGGCGGCAACACCGACACCGGCCTGGCCAACCATACGGGCCGTGGCGTGTGGGCGGATGTGGGTGTCAGCAGCAACGCGGCACCGGTGAACCTGCGCGCCGCAGCCACGACGCTGAAGCTGTCGGCGGGCTATCGTCCCGAGGACCAGGACATCGACAAGGGCGCGCTGGCGGACGGCAAGGTGCGCGTCTGCGGCACGAACACCGGCCAGGACGCTACCGGATACGCACTCCCGACGGCGACAACAACTTCGGCGAAACCTTCTGCATCACGGATGGCACGCTGGCCGAGGCCGGCGCGAACACGCGCCATTCCGGAGTACCAGCTGCTGGTCGGCCACTTCCGCGACTTCGCCATGCCGGACAACATCGCGTACCAGCCCGGCACGCGGCAACTGGCTGATCCACGAGGACGGCGAGGGCGCTGACGTATACGCCGCGCCGCGCAACAACGACGTCTGGGTCATGCCTGGATGACGGCGACGGATGCGAACCTCCTGGCGGACGCCTGCGTGAAGGTCATGATGCACCTGCTCGCGCATCTGCTCGATGAGCACCTTGATGTCCACCGCGGCGCGCGTGGTGTCGACGTCCTGCGACTTCGACGACAAGGTGTTGGCCTCGCGATTGAGTTCCTGCATCAGGAAGTCGAGGCGCCGGCCGGCCGGTTCCTTCGAGTCGAGGATCTGCATCGTCTCGGTGAGGTGGCTGCCGAGACGGTCGAGCTCCTCCTCGAAGTCCATCTTGTAGGCGAGCAGCACCAGCTCCTGCTCGAGGCGCTCCGGGTCGACCTGCGTGCCGAGCTGCGCGATGCGCTCCGTCACGCGCGCGCGAATCTTCGCGCTCAGTTCCGGCAGCCGCGCGCGCACCAGCGCGACGCTCTGCTGCAGCGCCTCGCAGCGCGAACGCAGCATCTCGCGGATGCGCGCGCCTTCGCGGGCCCGCGACTCGTTGAGGTCCGCCGCGGTCTCGCGCACCAGGTCGAGCGCCTCGGCCAGCACCGGCGCCAGGTCACGCTCGGCCTCGCGCACGACGCCCGGCCAGCGCAGCAGGTCGAGCGGGCTGAGCGTGGCGCCCGACTGGCCGGCGATCTCGCCGACTTCGGCGGCGCGGCGCACCAGCTGCTCGATCAGCGGCCGATTCAGCTCGAGCGTGCTCGCCGCCGCCGCCGTGCCGCGCAGGTACAGGCCAGCGTCGACCTTGCCGCGGCGCAACGAGGCGGACAGCAGCTGGCGGATGTCGTTCTCGAGTCCGCGCAGGTCGTCCGGCATGCGCAGCGACAGCTCGAGGTACCGGTGATTGACGGCGCGCAGCTCGCAGGAGAGCGTGCCCCACGCGCCCTGGCGCTCGCGTCGGGCAAAACCGGTCATGCTGCGGATCATGCGACTGCCCCAGGAAAAAGCGCGCTGAAACAAGGGATTCCGGCGCGCGAGCCACTTGGGGGAACACGGCGCGGGATGATATAAGCCAAGCAGGATTTTACATGAGAACAGGCGTGCCGGAGCGAGCCTTGCAGATCGAGCACGCGGATCTGAGCCTTCTCGGGAATCGCGAGGAAAACCAGGATCGTGTCGCCATCGCCGTCGGCGACGGCGCGGCGTTCCTGGCCGTCGTGGACGGCATGGGCGGCCACGCCGATGGCGCGCGCGCGGCCGAAACGGCGATCCGCGTCATGGTCGGCGAATTCTGGGACGCCAGCCAGCCGCTGTTCGACCCGGAAGGTTTCCTGCACCTGACGATCGGCCGCGCACACGACGCCGTCGTGCGTCTCGGCCAGGGGCTGCCGCCCGAGATCCGGCCGCGCGCCACCTGCGCCATCTGCCTGGTGCAGGGTTCGAGCGCGTACTGGGCGCACGTCGGCGACAGCCGCGTCTACCAGCTGCGCGGCGGCGAGGTCGTTCGAGCGCACGCGCGACCACAGCCACGTCGAACTGCTGCTGCGCGCCGGGCGCATCACCGAGAAGCAGGCGCTGGTGCACCCGATGCGCAATTACGTCGAGTGCTGCATCGGCGGCGACCCGGTGCTGCCGGAGATGTCGCTGAGCGGCCGGCGCGTGCTCAAGGCCGAGCGACGTGCTGCTGCTGTGCTCGGACGGCCTGTGGTCGGGACTCACCGACGAACTCGTCGGGCAGCTCGGCCGCAAGCCGGGCCAGCTGCTGCGCGATTCGCTCGCCGAGCTCGGCCAGCGCGCGGTGACCGCTTCCGCGCCTTTCGCGGACAACACGACGGCCGCGGCGGTACGCTGGCTCGGCCCCTGATTCGAACGGAGTCCATACCGTGAGACCGAGCGGACGCGCACCGGATGAGCTGCGCCCAGTGCGCATTACCCGCGGCTACACACGCCACGCCGAGGGTTCCGTGCTCGTCGAGTTCGGCGACACGCGCGTGCTGGTCACCGCGACGGTCGAGGACGGCGTGCCGTCGTTCCTGCGCGGCAAGGGCGAAGGCTGGGTCACGGCCGAGTACGGCATGCTGCCGCGGGCGACCCACACCCGCAGCGCGCGCGAAGCCGCGCGCGGCAAGCAGGGCGGCCGCACGCTCGAGATCCAGCGCCTGATCGGCCGCTCGCTGCGCGCGGTGATGGACATGCGCGCGCTCGGCGAGCGCACCGTCACGCTCGATTGCGACGTGCTGCAGGCCGACGGCGGCACGCGCACCGCCTCGATCACCGGCGCGTACGTCGCGCTGGCCGATGCGATGGACACCCTGCTCGTGCCGGCAGGCGCTGAAGGCGAGCCCGCTGCACGGCCAGGTCGCGGCCGTCTCGGTCGGCATCGTGGACGGCGCGCCGGTCGTCGATCTCGACTACGCCGAGGACTCGACCGCCGAGACCGACATGAACGTCGTGATGAACAACGGCGGCGGGTTCATCGAGGTCCAGGGCACGGCCGAGGGCCACGCATTCCGCCGCCACGAACTCGACGCACTGCTGGACCTCGCCGCGGCGGCGTGCCAGCAGCTGTTCGCGGCCCAGCTCGAATCGCTGCAGGCGGTGTTGCCGGAGCGGCCGAATCCGGGCCGAGCGGCCAGGGGGCGGTGAGCATGGGCCGCCCCGCCTTCCCGGCGCGGCTGGTGCTCGCGACCGGCAACGCCGGCAAGCTGCGCGAGATGCGCGAGATCCTCGCGCCCTGGCAGGTCGAGGTTCGCGGCCCTCTCCGACTTCACGCCGCAGTCGGCCGACGAGACCGGCCTCAGTTTCGTCGAGAACGCGATCCTGAAGGCGCGCTTCGCCGCGGAAGCATCCGGTCTGCCCGCGATCGCCGACGATTCCGGCCTCGAGGTCGATGCGCTGCACGGTGCGCCGGGCATCTATTCCGCGCGCTATCGCGGGCCCGGGCGCGGACGACGCGGCGAACAACCGCAAGCTGCTCGCCGACCTGGCCGCGGTGCCGGACGAGCGGCGCACCGCGCGCTATCGTTGCGCGATGGTCTACCTGCGCTGGCCCGCGGATCCGTCGCCGCTGATCGCGCAGGCGGCTGGGAAGGCCGCATCGCGCGCGACCTGCGCGGCACCGGCGGCTTCGGCTACGACCCGCTGTTCGTCGTCTCGGGCGACGGGCGCCGGGCCGCGCGAATTCGACGCCGCGGAAAAGAACCGCGTGAGCCATCGCGGGCAGGCGCTGCGCGCGCTGGTGGTCGCGCTCGGCGCCGCCGCGGCCGCGTCATGAGCCTGCCGCGGCACGTGCCGCTCGCGCTGTACGTGCACCTGCCGTGGTGCGTGCGCAAGTGCCCGTACTGCGACTTCAATTCGCACGCCCTGCCGAGCGCCGGCATCCCGCAACAGCCGTACGTCGGCGCGCTGCTCGACGATCTCGCCTACGCGGCACGGGATTGTGCGGATCGCGAGATCGTCGTCGGTGTTCTTCGGCGGCGGCACGCCGAGCCTGTTCTCGCCGGGCTCGATCGCGCAGGTCTTGCGCGGCGCGCGAGACGCTGCTGGCCGTTTGCCGCCGACGTCGAGGTGACGCTCGAGGCGAATCCCGGCACGCTCGAGCGCGGCCGGTTCGCCGGACTACGCGGCGGCCGGCGTCAACCGCGTGTCGCTGGGCGCGCAGAGCTTCGACGATTCCAAGCTCGAGCAACTCGGACGCATCCACGCCGGCCGCGAGATCGAGGCGGCGGTCGCGGACCTGCGCGCGGCCGGCATCGCCAATTTCAATCTCGACCTGATGTACGCGCTGCCGCAGCAGACGCTGGCCGAAGCGCTGCTACGACGTCGAGCGCGCGATCGAGCTGGCGCCCGCGCACGTCTCCCACTACCAGCTGACGCTCGAAGCCGGGCACGCCGTTCGCGCGGCGACCGCCCGCGCCTGCCCGACGACGATGCCGCTTACGACATGCAGCTCGCCTGCCAGGAGCGTCTCGCCGCCGCGGGCTACGCCCAGTACGAGGTGTCGGCCTACGCGCGGCCGGAGCGGCCTTGCAGGCACAACCTCAACTACTGGCAGTTCGGCGACTATCTCGGCATCGGCGCCGGCGCGCACGGCAAGCTGACCGCGCTCGAGAGCGGCCGCATCGAGCGCACCGCGCGCGTCCGGCATCCGGCCGGCTACCTCGCGGCGGACACGCCGGCGGACCGCGTCGCGGAAACGCTGGCCGTCGGCCCGGACGATCGCCCGTTCGAGTTCGTCCTCAATGCGCTGCGCCTGCTCGACGGCTTCGACTGCCGCGCTGTTCGAATCGCGCACGGGCCTGTCGCGTCGCGCGCTGGATCGTCCGGTCGCGGCCGCCCTCGCACGAGGTCTGCTCGAGTCCAGGCCCGCGGGAGGGTATCGGCCGACCGCGCTCGGAGCCCGCTTCCTCAATGACTTGCAACGACTTTTTCTGCCGGAGACCGCCGAGTTAAGGGCTGCGGACGCCAGCCGAGTTCGCTCGCGCGGCCACGCAAACGCTTGCAGATCCGGTCGCTTTCGGCTAGGCGGGGACGCAGTTATGCACACGCGCGGACCGGCAATTGAGATACGGCATGTTACAGCCTGTAATCGAAGTGAAACATGAGAGCGTGCTCATATCTTATTGTTTTTTAATATAAAACAGACGTGGTTAAAATTTAACCAAAGCAGAAATCCGCGCATTCTGCTCGCGTGCCGGTCGGGGTGAATGCCCGTCATCCACACAGTTATCCACAGGTTTTGTGGATAACCGGCCCGGCTGGGCCCGGTGACGGGCCGGCCGGACTCGATCCAGCCGCTACCCAGGCTCGCGGGCTCCCTGAACTTGATCCCATTACCTCCGCGCCCCTATACTTCGCGGCCCACTTTCGATTGACTGCGACTAAGGGCCACGGCCATGAAGAGCGGAATTCACCCGGACTACAAAGCGATCAAGGTCACCTGCAGCTGCGGGAACACGTTCGAGACGCGTTCGACGCTCGGCCAGGACCTGCAGATCGAAGTGTGCTCGAACTGCCACCCGTTCTACACCGGCAAGCAGAAGATCGTCGACACCGGCGGCCGCGTCGATCGCTTCCGCAAGAAGTACGCGAAGGCCTGAGCGCCTTCGGCAACGGTCTTGAGCGGGGCGCCTCGGGCGCCCCGTTCGTTTCAGGCGGCGACTGCGGCCCGGCTCGGGAACTTTGTGGCCCCGCGGACGCACTCTAGACTCGGACCCCCGTGAGCCGAGAGTTGCGCGTATGACCGCTACCCGACACGCCTGCCACATCGTCACGCTGCTCGCCACGCTGGCGCTCGGCGGTTGCGCCACGAACCCGGTGACCGGCGGGCACGACGTCGTGACGATCAGCGAAGCGCAGGAGATCGAGACTCGGGCAGAAGATGCACCCGCAGATCCTGCAGCAGTATGGACGCTACGACGACGCAGCCGTGCAGGCCTACGTCGACGAGATCGGCCAGCGCATCGCGGCGAAGAGCCATCGCCCCAACCTCAAGTACACGTTCACGGTGCTCGACAGCGACGACGTCAACGCGTTCGCGCTGCCGGGCGGCTACGTCTACATCACGCGCGGCATCATGGCCTACCTCAACAACGAGGCCGAGCTCGTCGGCGTGATCGGCCACGAGGTCGGCCACGTGACGGCGCGTCACGCGGTGCGCCAGCAGACGGGCGCGACCGCCGCGGGCATCGGCGCACTGCTGGTCGGCGTGCTCACCGGCAGCGGCGACCTCGCCAATGCGGCCGGCATGGCCGGGTCGGCGCTGATCAGCGGCTATGGACGCGACATGGAGCTCGAGGCCGACGGCCTCGGCGCAGAGTACCTGAACCGCCTCGGCTACGACCCCAAGGCCATGATCGACGTGGTGCGCCTGCTGAAGAACCAGGAGATGCTCGAGGTGCAGATGGCCCGCGAGGAGGGCCGCAAGCCGCACATCTACCACGGCGTTTTCGCGAGCCATCCCGACAACGACACCCGCCTGCAGGAAGTCGTCGCCAAGGTCGGCAAGGTCGAGACGGGCCAGGTTCGACCCGACAACCGCGATGCGTACCTGCAGCACGTCACCGGCCTGCCGGTCGGACCGAGCCGGGCACAGGGCATCGTCCGCGGGGCCCGGTTCTACCATGCCGACCTCGGGATCACGATGGCCTTCCCGTCCGGCTGGACGGTCGACAACCAGCAGCAGCAGGTGATCGCGTACACGCCGCCGAAGGACGCCGCGATGGTCGTCACGGCGGACCCGATTCCGAACGGCGCCACGCCGCAGCAGTTCGTCGGACGCATGCTGAACGGGGTGGCGGCGTCACAGCAGGAGCCGCTGACGGTCAATGGCCTGCCGGGGTACACGGCGATCGTCTCCAGCACCAAGCTGCCCTGGGGCAACCAGGGGCCGATGCGCGTCGCCGTCGTCTACTTCAACGACCTCGCCTACGTCTTCAAGGCGGCCACGCGCACCGGGGCGGCGCTCTCGGCCTCGGACCCGGTCTTCATGTCGAGCATCAAGACGTTTCGCCGGATGAAGGACAACGAGTTCGCGCTGGCCGAGCCGAACCGCATCCGGATCGTCCAGGCCGCGGCGCAATACGCGCATCGAGGACCTTGCCAAGTCCTCGCCCATCAAGAAGTTTCCGGTCGAGCGGCTGCGACTGCTGAACGACCTCTATCCGGACAAGGAGCCGGTCGCCGGGCAGAAGCTGAAGATCGTGGAGTAGTCCTGTCTTGATCAATCCGCGCCGGCGTGCAAGGCTGACGGGCCAACCTCGGATTGCCGGGGCGCACCGATGAAAGGTATGCGCGGATGAGCGGAAAGAAATACGAACTGGTGAACGTCGAGACGGGCAAGAAGTCGCCGATGGAGGCCCTGGCGGGCAGCGTCGGCCCGGATTGCCTGAACATCGCCAACCTCGGCAAGGACCACGGGATCTTCACGTTCGACCCGGGCTTCATGGCCACGGCGTCCTGCGAGAGCAAGATCACCTACATCGACGGCGACAACGGGGTGCTGCTCTATCGCGGCTATCCGATCGAGCAGATCGCGACCAAGTCGAACTTCCTGGAGGTGGCCTACCTGCTGCATCAACGGCGACCTGCCTGCCGGCGGCCAGCTCGAGCAGTTCGATCACACGATCCGCTACCACACGATGATCAACGAGACGCTGCTGCGTTTCTTCAACGGTTTCCACTACGACGCGCACCCGATGGCGATGGTGTCCGCGGTCGTCTCGTCCATGGCGGCGTTCTATCACGACTCCATGGACATCCATAACCCGCGGCACCGCGAGATCTTCGCGCACCGCATCCTCGCCAAGATCCCGACGATCTCGGCCGCCGCCTACAAGCACATGCTCGGCCAGCCGTTCGTGTACCCGCGCAACGACCTCGACTACTGCGCGAACATGCTGCACATGTTCTTCGCCGTGCCGGCCGAGGACTACGTGGTCGATCCGGTCACCGCGCAGGCGCTCGACCTGCTGCTGATCCTGCACGCCGACCACGAGCAGAACGCCAGCACCTCCACGGTTCGTCTCGCCGGCAGCACGGGCACCAACCCGTACGCGGCGATCTCGGCCGGCGTGTCCGCGCTGTGGGGCCCGGCCCACGGCGGTGCGAACGAGGCCGTACTCGCGATGCTCGAGGACATCGGCACCGTCGACAACATCCCGAAGTTCCTCGACCGCGTGAAGGACAAGGACGGCGGCAAGCGGCTGATGGGCTTCGGCCACCGCGTGTACAAGAACTTCGACCCGCGCGCGAAGATCATCCGCGAGATGTGCCACAAGGTGCTCGCGCGCCTCGGCCAGACCGACAACCCGCTGTTCGAGCTCGCGCTGCGGCTCGAGGAAATCGCGCTGAAGGACGAGTACTTCATCGCGCGCAAGCTCTACCCCAACGTCGACTTCTACTCGGGCGTGATCTACAGCGCGCTCGGCATCCCGCGCTCGATGTTCACGGTGATGTTCGCGATCGCCCGCACGGCCGGCTGGGTGGCGCACTGGCAGGAAATGATCGCCGACCCGGCGATGAAGATCGGCCGCCCGCGCCAGCTCTACACGGGCCCCGTGCAGCGCGACTACGTCGACGTCGACAAGCGTTCGTAGAGGTGCCGGGTTTGACTTATTGACTTATGCGGCTGGTCATTGCCGCATAAGTCAATAAGTCAAACCCGGCACCTCTTAAAGCAGTTGTTCGACTTCGGCGGTGCTGGCGCGCCGCATCGGCTTGCCGTCGACCGGGCTGCAGGGCGACTGCCGAATACCGTCGAGCGGAAAGACCACTGCATCCACGGGCTGCCGTCCGGCCACGAACCGCAGCGCCGGATACGAGACCAGGCGGTCGCGCTCGAAGCGCATCCGTCGTTCGAGCACCTCGTGCGGCACGCCGCGCTCTTCGAGCCGCAACGACACCGCTTCCGCCGACTCCGAAAACAGGTGCAGGTTGATCTCGGAGTGCGCCGACGCGGTGCCGGCGAGCACGGGCCCGACCAGCCGCGGGTCGAAGTCCGACATCAGGCGCATCGCTTCGAGCGCCGACCGGCGCAGCACGGCGATTTCCGCCTCGTGCCGCTCGGCCGAGAACAGGCGCTGACGCGCGACCAGCGCGGCTTCGATCTCCGTGTTGCGCGGGAGGATCGACGCATCGGTCACGCCGAGCCGTTCGGCCGCCTTGCGTTTCGCCTGCAGGAAATCGTCGACTCCCTGCTCGCCCATGATCCTCGCTGCTTCTTCTGCCACCGCGAGCCGCATCAGCTCGGCGCGAGGGTTCGGTCGTCGACTCATCACCCGCCCCTTCAAAACAAGGAGTCGTCGCCGTTTGCCGGTTGTACCGTCTCGGCGCCCACTTCGTCACTGTATTCCATCGAACCCGGTTGCGGCGCGTGTTGTTCGAGGAACGCCTCGAACAGCGCGCCTGGCGCACCGGCGTGCGTCGGCTGTCCGGTCTCGCGCGAAACCCACATGCGCACCACGCCCGGCGGCTCGGGCTGGCGATGCGGCGGCTTGTCGCGCAGCGCTTCCTCCATGAAGTAGATCCACATCGGCAGCGCGGTCTTGCCGCCTTCCTCGTTCTCGCCGAGCGAGCGCTCCTGGTCGAATCCGATCCACACGGCCGCCGCGATGTCGGCGTTGAAGCCGCAGAACCAGGCGTCGCGCCGGTCGCTGGTCGTCCCCGTCTTGCCCGCGATGTCCATCCGGCCGAGCGACTTCGCGCGCGTCGCCGTGCCGCGCTGGATGACGTCCGTCATCATGTCCGTCATCACGAATGCGTTGGCGGGGCTGATGGCCTGCGGCGCGAGCCGATCGGCCGGCACGGGCCCGGGCGCCAGGTCGTTGGCCGCGGCGGCGGTCACAGTCGTCGCGTTCGCCGGGCCGCCGGAACCGGCACCGGCCGCGCAAGTCGGGCACGCGAGCAGCGGCGCGGCATCGAACACGGCTTTGCCGCCGGTGTCGACGCACCTGGCGGATGAAATAGGGCGTGACGCGGAATCCGCCGTTCGCAAAGGCGGCAAAACCTCGCGCCATGTCGAGCGGCGTCACCTGCCCCGTGCCGAGCGCGAGCGTCAGGTTGGCCGGCAGCGCGTCCGGCCCGAAGCCGAACCCCGCGATGTGCCGCAACGCATAGCCGATGCCGGTGCCGCGCAGCAGACGGATCGACACGAGATTGCGGGAACGCACCAGGCCCTCGCGCATCGGCGTCGGCCCGTAGAAGCGCCTGGTGATGTTCTGCGGCCGCCATTCCTCCTCGCCTTCCTCGCCGCCGCCGCCCGGCAGCACGATCGGGGCGTCGTTGACCAGCGTCGCCGGCGTGAAGCCCTTTTCGAGCGCCGCGGAGTACAGAAACGGCTTGAACGCCGAACCCGGCTGGCGCCTGGCCTGGACCACGCGGTTGTACTTGCTGCCCTCGAAGTCGAATCCGCCGACCAGCGAGACGATCGCGCCGTCGTTCGGATTCAGCGCCACGAGCGCGCCGGCGACGGCCGGCACCTGCGCGAGTCGATAGCGACCGGGTTCGACCGGCTCGAGGTACACCACGTCGCCGACGTGCAGCACGTCGCCTGCCGACTTGGGCGACGGCCCGAGCGCGTCGTCGGGCAGCGCCGGCCGCGCCCACGCGAGATCGTCCCAGCCGAGCACCATCGGCATGCCGTCGCTGCCGCGCACCTCGGCGTCGCGCTCGCCGACCGACTGCACGATCGCCGGGACGAGGTCGCCCCGGATCGGGACACGCCTGAAGACGGCGCCGCGGGCCGCTGCGTCGCCGATCGTCGCGCCGTCGAGATGCTCGACGGGCCCTCGATAGCCGTGCCGACGGTCGTATTCGAGGATGGTGCGCCAGGCGGCGAGGTTCGCCGCCCGCTGCAGCCGGCTGTCGATCGTCGTGGTGACCCGGTACCCGTCGGTCAGCGCGCCCGGCCCGTGCAGGCGCACCATTTCGGCACGCGCCATCTCGGCCACGTACGGCGCGTCGAGTTCGATGCTCCGGCCCGTGGATCCGGCGCGAAATCGGTTCCGCGGCCGCGGCGTCGTGCTGCGCCTGGTCGATCTTGTCGGTCTCCTGCATGCGGCGCAGCACGTACGCGCGGCGCTGGGTGGCCCGCTCGACGCTGGCCACCGGATTGTCACGGGATGGCGAGCGCGGCAGGCCGGCGATCAGCGCCGCTTCGGCCAGCGTGAGGTCACCGACTTTCTTGTCGAAATAGACCTCGGCCGCGGCCCCGACTCCGTACGCGCGCTGCCCGAGGAAGATGCGATTGAGGTACAGCGTGAGGATTTCCTGCTTCGTGAACGAGCGCTCCAGCCGCAGCGCGGTGAAGACTTCCTTGAGCTTGCGGTGCAGCGTGCGCTCCGAGGTGAGGATCGTATTGCGCGCGAGTTGCATCGTGATGGTGCCGCCGCCCTCGCGCACGCCGCCCGCCGACACGTTGCTCGCCACCGCGCGCACCAGGCCCTGCCAGTCCACGCCCGGGTGCTCGAAAAAGCGGTCGTCCTCCGCCGCGAGGAACGCGTCGATCACCACCCGGGGAATCTGCTCATAGGCCACCGGGACGCGTCGCTGCTCGCCGATCTGCGCGATCAACTTGCCGTCGGCGGAGTACACGCTGAGCGGCAGCTGGCTGCGCACGTCCCGCAGGCTCGCCGGTTCGGGCAACTCGGGTTCGAGGAACTGGTATGCGCCGGCGAAGCCGAGCACGACGAGCACCGCTCCCGAGAGCAGGGCCATGACCAACATCAGGAGCCAGCGGGCAGTCAGGTGTGGCATTGCGAAAACTGGGACCCATTCCTTGCCGCCTCATCGGGGCTTGTGCATAGTAGCCGCGACACAAGGGCAAACTCACTGAAAGGTGAGGACGCAAAGCCTCCGGTCTAAGGGCAGCGGCCTATGACAGCGGGGTTGCACTCCAGAGGCGTGGACCCCGGCAAGGGGGTTCGTGGAGCAGCGCCGGCCCTCGTGCACAGGTCTGGATTCCAATGCACCGCCGGGGGGGCGCAGTTCGAAATGCTCCATTTTGCTAGCGCACTCACAATTCTAATCGGCGGAACCCTGATATATAGTGGCCCGGGGGCATGGAATCTGCCACACGATTACTGCGCAACCTTTTGAACTAGAAGGACTCCATCGTGCTGTTCCAGCGCAGGTTTCGACCGATCATCGGACTCGACATCACGACGTCGTCGATCAAGCTCATTGAGTTGTCGCGCAGCGGCGACTCCTACCGCGTCGAGTCCTACGCGGCCGAGCCCACGCCGCCGAACTCGATCAACGAGAAAGCCATCGTCGATGCGCAGATCGTCGGCGACGCGGTGCGCCGCGCGGTCAAGCGCGCCGGCGCGCGCAGCAAGGAATGCGCGGTCGCCATCAGCGGCGACGCGGCGATCACCAAGGTCATCCAGATGCCGCGCAACCTGCGCGAGGCCGAACTCGAGTCGCAGGTCGAGATGCAGGCCGACCAGTACATTCCGTTCCCGATGGAGGAGGTCAGCTTCGACTTCGAAGTGGTCGGCCCTTCGGAGAAGGATCCCGAGATGCTCGACGTGCTGCTCGTGGCGACGCGCTCCGAGAACGTCGAGCAGCGCCAGTCGGCGGTGCAGGCGGCCGGCCTCACCGCGCGCATCGTCGACGTCGAGGCGTTCGCGCTCGAGAACGCCTGCCGGCTGCTGACGCACCAGATGCCGGACGGCGGCATGGAGCGCAACATCGCGGTCATCGACTTCGGCGCGAGCAGCACCACGTTCTCGGTGCTGCGCGACCTGAAGGTCACCTACACGCGCGACTTCGCTTTCGGCGGGCAGCAGCTCACCGAGGAAGTCATGCGCAGCTACGGCCTCAGCATGGAGGAGGCCGGCCGGGCCAAGAAGGAGGGCGGCTTGCCCGCCAACTACCAGGCCGAGGTGCTCGACCCGTTCATCGACGACATGTGCCAGCAGGTGAGCCGCTCGCTGCAGTTCTACCTGGCTTCCGGCAGCGGCCGGGAGCAGCCCGAACAGATCCTCATCTGCGGCGGTTGCGCCAACATTCCGGGCGTCGCCGACGTGATCGCGAGCCGCGTGGGCATCCCCGCGGAACGCGGCGATCCGCTCGGACAGATGAAGATCTCGACCCGGGCGCTCGCCCAGGGCGTGAAGAAGGACGCGACCGCGCTGCTGACGGCATGCGGTCTGGCGCTGAGGAGCTTCGACTGACATGCCCAGAATAAATCTGCTGCCGTGGCGCGAGGCAGAACGCAGGCGCAAGCGGCAGGAGTTCATCCTCTCGATCGGCGCCGCGCTCGCGACGGCCGCGTTGTTCGCGCTGCTCGGTCGCTGGCAGATGAGCGCGTCGATCTCGCACCAGGAGGACCGCAACCAGGTCCTGCAGGACGAGATCGCCCAGCTCGACAAGCAGATCGAGGAGATCAACGGGCTCGACGCGCAGAAGCGCCGGCTGCTCGCGCGCATGGAAATCATCGAGCGGCTGCAGCGCAGCCGTCCCGAGATCGTGCACGTCTTCGACGAGATCGTGCGGATCCTGCCGGAGGGCGTGTACCTCACCTACCTGAAGCAGTCCGGCGAGCGATTCGAGTTCCGCGGCGTGGCGCAGTCGAGCACGCGCGTGTCCTCGTTCATGCGCAACATCGACGCGTCCGAGTGGCTGTCCGACCCGTCGCTGCAGATCGTCGAGACCCGTGCGCGAGACGTCACGGGCGGCGCGAGCTTCACGCTGTTCGCCAAGCAGCGCAGCCACGTCAAGACGGATGAGGCCGTGGCCCAGGACGAGACGCCGGCCAAGGGCAAGAAGGCGGCCGCGAAATGAAGAAGCTACAGGAATTCCTCGACCAGCTTCGCAGCCTCGACCCGAACGACCCGGGCCGCTGGCCGCTCGGCGTGCGCATCGGCACGGTCATCGTGTTGTTCCTGCTCGCCGCCGCCGGCAGCTATTACTTCTTCGTCTGGAAGTCGCAGCACCCGAAGCTGCTCGAGGCGCAGGCGAAGGAAACCGAGCTCTGGAACACGCTCGACACCAAGGCGCGCAAGGCCGCCAACCTCGAGGCCTACAAGGCGCAGCTGGCCGACATGGAGAAGTCCTTCGGCGCGATGCTGCGCCAGCTGCCGAACAAGACCGAGGTGCCGAACCTGCTGGTCGACATCTCGCAGACCGGCCTCGCTGCCGGCCTCGAGGAGAAGCTCTTCCAGCCGCAGCGGCGAGTCGCACAAGGACTTCTACGCCGAGCTGCCGATCAGCATCCGTCTCACCGGCGGCTATCACGAGATGGGCCGGTTCGCGAGCGGCATCGCCGCGCTGCCGCGGATCGTGACGCTGCACGACATCGAGATCACACCGGCCGCCAAGGGCGCGAACGCCGGGGATCCGAGTGAGCTGACGCTGAACGTGACCGCGAAGACCTACCGTTACCTCGACGAGGAGGAGCAGGTGCAGGACCAGCCGAGCGGCAAGGCCAAGAAAGGCGCCAAGAAAAAGCCGGCGGCGGGCTGAGGCGCGACCATGGCGGAGGCTAGCTTCAAATGACATCTGCAACTCGCATCGTCCTCGCCGCGGTCGGCCTGGCAGCGCTCGCCGGCTGCTCGAACGACATGGACGAGATGCGCGCGAAGATCGACGAGATCAAGGCCCGGCCGAGCCGCGGCATCGAGCCGCTGCCCGAAGTCAAACCGTACGAGACGTTCGAGTACAAGGCGACCGACCTGCGCTCGCCGTTCGAAGCCGGCATCCCGGCATCGGTGGCGGCCAACGGCATCCGGCCCGATTCAAACCGGCCGCGCGAGTTCCTCGAGCAGTTCTCGCTCGACACGCTGCGCATGGTCGGCACGCTGAAGCTGCAGGGCCGGATCTTCGGCCTCGTGCAGACCCGGGACGGCCTGGTCCACCGCGTGCTGCCCGGCAATCACGTCGGGCAGAACGACGGCCGGATCACGGCCATCGAGGATGGCAAGATCTCGCTCATCGAGATCGTTCCAGACGGCATGGGCGGATTCGTCGAACGCCCCGCCGCACTCGCACTGAGCGAATGATCTGCAAGGAGACCCGAGAATGACCGCTGCATCGTCGCACGTGAACAACCGCCGCACAGGGGCGCACCGGCCAGGCCGGGCGGCCAGGCCTGCGGCGCTCGTCGCGCTGGCCGGGGTACTCGCATTCGTCGCACAGGCCGCCTTCGCCCAGGCACCGAGCCGACTCACCAAGGTCGAGCTGCAGCCGCAGCCCGGCGAGCAGCTCGAGGTCCGCCTCGTGCTCGACGGTCCGGCGCCGCAGCCCGTCGCCTTCACCATCGACAACCCGGCGCGGCTCTCGGTCGACCTGCCCGGGACGACGATCGCGCTCGACTCGCGTCGCGTCGACGTGAACGCCGGCGGCGTCGATTCGATCGTCGCGGCGGAAGCCACGGGCCGCACGCGCGTCGTGTTCAACCTCGACCGCATGGAGCCCTATTCGACCCGCGTGTCCGGCAACATCGTCTACGTGACGCTCGGCCGCGGCCAGGCGGCCAACGCGGCGGCGACGGCGTCTGCGGCCAATTCGGCCGGCGGCGCGCTCGCCAGCGGCTGGGCCATCGACAAGGTCGACTTCCGTCGCGGCACGGACGGCGCCGGACGCATCCTGCTGCACACCAACGACCCCAAGGTTCAGGCCAGCCTCCACCAGGAAGGCGGGCGCATCGTCGTCGACTTCCCGCGCACGGCCATTTCCGACGATCTCGCGCGCCGTTACGACGTGGTGGACTTCGCGACCCCGGTCAGCTCCTTCGACGTGTCGCGCGTGCCGGGCGGCACGCGCATGGTGGTCGGCGCCGCCGGCGACTACGAAACGCAGGCCTACCAGACCGATCGCGACTACGTGCTCGAGCTGCGCCAGAAGCCGAAGCAGGCCATCGTCGATCCGAGCAAGAAGGAATACAAGGGCGAGCGACTGACGCTCAACTTCCAGGACATCGAGACCCGCGCGGTGCTGCAGCTGCTCGCCGAGACGAGCGGCCAGAACATCGTGGTCAGCGACTCGGTGCAGGGCAACGTCACGCTGCGGCTGCAGAACGTGCCGTGGGACCAGGCGCTCGACATCGTGCTCCGGACCAAGGGCCTCGACAAGCGCCGCGAAGGCAACGTCATCTACGTCGCCCCGGCCGAGGAACTGGCGGCCCGCGAACGGTCGCAGCTCGAATCGCACAAGGCAATGACCGAGCTGTCGCCGGTGCGCACCGAGTACCTGCAGGTCAACTACGCCAAGGCGTCGGACCTGGCGGCGCTGATCAAGTCGCAGGGCAAGAACAACTCGCTGCTGTCCGACCGCGGCAGCGTCGCGATCGACGATCGCACCAACACCCTGTTGCTGCAGGACACCGCGGAGCGCCTTGCGGACATCCGCCGCCTGGTGCAGACGCTCGACATCCCGGTGCGCCAGGTGCTGATCGAGTCGCGCATCGTCATCGTCAACGACGACTTCAGCCGCGAGCTCGGCGTCCGCTTCGGCGGCGCCGTCGTCGGCAACTACGGCAGCAGCAACGGCCTGATGTACCTCGGTTCCACCGGCCTCGACTCGGTGTCCGGCGACACGGGCCCGACCATCGGCACCGGCGGCACCGGCGGCACGCAGGGCAACGGCACGGTGGTGACTCCGCCGGTCAACAATCGCTACATGGTCAACCTGCCGGTCGCCAATCCGGCGGGCCGGCTCGCGCTGACGCTGCTCGACTCCGACTACGTCGTCGACCTGGAGATCACCGCGGCCCAGAAGGAAGGGCGCGGCGAGATCGTGTCGGCGCCGCGCGTCATCACCGCGAACGGCAAGGAAGCGAGCATCGAGCAGGGCGTCGAGATTCCTTACCAGGAGTCGGCCTCGAGCGGCGCCACCACGACGCAGTTCAAGAAGGCCGTGCTGTCGCTGAAGGTGACGCCGCAGATCACGCCGGACGACCGCATCATCCTCGACCTCACGGTCAGCAAGGACAACGTCGGCCAGCTCGTGCAGAGCGCCACGGGCGGCCAGGTGCCCAGCATCGACACCCGCGAGATCACGACGCAGGTGCTCGTCAACGACGGCCAGACGGTCGTCCTCGGCGGCATCATGGAGACCGAGAAGCGCGACACGGTGAACAAGGTGCCGTTCCTCGGCGACATCCCCGGGCTCGGCGTCCTGTTCCGCAGCAAGTCGCGAACGGACAACAAGTCGGAGCTGCTGATCTTCGTCACGCCGAAGATCCTGCGCGAGGGCGCCGAGATCTACTAACGCCGGCCCCCCGGTGCCAGAATGAGCGGCCGCAGCGATCCTGCGGCCGTTTTTCTTGGCGCGGACGGGAAGGGTGAGCGGGAATATCTTCCTCGTGGGACCGATGGGTTCGGGCAAGAGCGCCGTCGGCCGGCGGCTCGCGCGCGAGCTCGGGCTGGCCTTCGTCGACAGCGACGAGGAGATCGAGCGCCGCACCGGCGTCGACATCGCCTACATATTCGAGAAAGAAGGCGAAGCCGGGTTCCGGCAGCGCGAGGCCGAGATCATCGCCGAACTGACCGGACGCGCCGGCCTGGTGCTCGCGACCGGTGGCGGCGCGGTCCTCGACGCCGGCAGCCGCGAGCGCCTGCGCGGCCGCGGCCGGGTCGTGTATCTTCGGACGACGGTCGAACAGCAGCTCGCGAGAACCCGCCACAGCGAGGATCGCCCGCTGCTCAACAATGTGGATCCGCGGGCCACGCTGGAGCACCTGATGAGCCTGCGGGCTCCCCTTTACGAAGAGGTCGCCGCGATCACGGTGGACACGGACGGGCGCAAGGTGAAGACGGTCGTGGAGCAGATCCTGCGGGCGCTCGTCGCCCTGCCGGGCGCCTGAGCGCATGCAGACCGTGCGCATCGAGCTCGGCCCGCGCAGCTACCCGATCCTGATCGGCTCGGGGCTGCTCGACCAGCCCGCGGTGCTCGCGCAGGCCGTCACCGCGCGCGACGTGCTGGTCGTGACCAGCGAGACCGTCGGACCCCTCTACCACGCGGCGCTGCGACGTGGTCTCGAGGGCAAGCGCCTCGGGTCGGTCGTGCTCCCGGACGGCGAGTCCTGCAAGACCCTCGACAGCCTGTCGAAGGTGCTCGACGCGATGGTGGCGCAGCGACTCAACCGCGACGCGTGCGTCGTGGCGCTCGGCGGCGGCGTGGTCGGCGACATCGCCGGATTTGCGGCCGCGTGCTACCAGCGCGGCATCGACTTCGTGCAGGTGCCGACCACGCTGCTCGCGCAGGTGGACTCGTCGGTCGGCGGCAAGACCGGCGTCAACCACCCTGGCGGCAAGAACCTGATCGGCGCGTTCCACCAGCCGCGCGCGGTGGTCACCGACCTGGCGACGCTCGCGACACTGCCCGTGCGCGAGCTGCGCGCCGGGCTCGCCGAGGTCGTCAAGTACGGCCTGATCGACGACGCTGAATTCCTGGGCTGGATCGAGCAGCAGACCGCGCCGCTGCTGGCGCTCGATCCGGACGCCCTGGCCCACGCCGTGCGTCGCTGCTGCGAGATCAAGGCGCGCATCGTCGGCGCGGACGAGCGCGAGCACGGGCAGCGTGCGCTGCTGAATCTCGGTCACACGTTCGGTCACGCAATCGAGAACGCGCTCGGCTACGGCGAGTGGCTGCACGGCGAGGCCGTCGGCGTCGGCATGCTGCTCGCCGCCGACCTCTCCGGTCGGCTCGGCTGGATCGCGCCGTCCGACGTCGAGCGGGTGCGGGCCCTGCTGGAGAAGATCGGGCTGCCGACGCGCGCGCCCGCGATCGGCGCGCAGCGCGCGCTCGAGCTGATGGGCATGGACAAGAAGGTGCTGGCCGGGCGCATACGCCTCGTGCTGCTGCGCAGGCTCGGCGAGGGCGTGGTGACCGGCGACTACCCGGCCGCGACGCTCGAAGCCACGCTCGACACGCACTTCGGGGGACGCGCCGCATGAGCCGCGACGACCGCGATCCGTCACTCGCCCCCTACGCGCAGCAGGACGCGGATTCGCGCGGGCGTCGCTACGAGGAGCCCTCGCCACGCCATCGCACGGAGTACCAGCGCGATCGCGACCGGATCGTGCATTCGACCGCGTTCCGGCGTCTCGTCTACAAGACGCAGGTGTTCGTGAACCACGAAGGCGACCTGTACCGCACGCGGCTCACGCACTCGCTCGAAGTGGCGCAGATCGCCCGCAGCGTGGCGCGCGCGTTGCGGCTCAGCGAGCCGCTCGCCGAAGCGGTGTGCCTTGCGCACGATCTCGGCCACACGCCGTTCGGCCACGCGGGACAGGATGCGCTGCACGAATGCATGCGCGAATTCGGCGGCTTCGAGCACAACCTGCAGTCGCTGCGCGTCGTCGACGAGCTCGAGGAGCGTTACGCCGAGTTCTCCGGGCTGAACCTCACGTTCGAAGTGCGCGAGGGCATCCTGAAGCACTGCTCGGCGGCCAACGCCCGCAAGCTCGGCGAGCTGGGCGAGCGCTTCCTGCAGCGCCGGCAGCCCGGCCTCGAGGCGCAGCTGGCCAATCTGTCCGACGAGATTGCCTACAACAACCACGACGTGGACGACGGCCTGCGCGCGGGCTTGATCGCCATCGACGACCTGCGCGACCTGGCAATCTTCCGCCGGCAGTTCGAAACCGTCGCGGCCAGGTACCCGCAGCTCGGCGGGCGCCGGCTGGTGCACGAGGTCGTGCGCCGCATGATCGACTTCCTGGTGAACGACCTCATCGACGCGTCGAGCCGGTCCATCGCCGCGGCCGCTCCAAAGGACGTCGCGGCCGTACGGGCGCGGCCCGAGCCGTTGATGTGCTTCAGCGACGAAGTGCGGGCGGACCACCTGGAGCTGAAGCGCTATCTGCGCGACAACCTGTATCGCCACTATCGCGTGCTGCGCATGACCAACAAGGCGCGCAAGGTGGTCCGCGACCTGTTCGAGACGATGCTCGACGACATCGACCTGATGCCGACCGAGCATCAGGCCGCCGCCCGGCGGATGGAGGCCGAGGACGGCCGCACCGGCCGCGCACGCGCGGTCGCCGATTACATCGCCGGCATGACGGACCGCTACGCGATCCTCGAGCATCGCCGGCTGTTCAATCCGGCCGAACGCACCTAGGAGCGCCCCCGGGATGAGCCTCACGCCCGCGCAGCTGCGCATGCAGGAACTGTCCGGCCGGCATTTCATCGGCGGCGAGGCCATACCCGGCGCCGGTGCCCGCCGGGACATCGTCGACCCGGCCACCGAGGACGTGATCGGCGCGTATGCCGAGGCCAGCGCCGACGAGGTCGATCGTGCAGTTGCCGCTTCCGGTCTGGCGCAGAAGGCGTGGTGGGCCCGGGGTGCGCTCGAGCGCGCCAACGCGCTGCATCGGGTGGCCGCTCGACTCGAGGCCATGGCGCCCGCAGCGGGCGAGTGCCTGACCCGCGAAATGGGCAAGCCGTACCGCGAGGCACACTGGGAGATCGGCGCATCGGCATCGTCGTTCCGTTATTACGCGGAGCTCGCCCGGCACGACCAGGGTCGCGTCTGCGGGCCGGTCATCGCCGGCCAGCTGCAGATGACGGTCAAGGAGCCGCTCGGCACGGTCGTGTCGATCGTCCCGTTCAATTTTCCGGTGCTGCTGTTCGGCTGGCAGTGCGCGGCGGCGCTTGCCGCCGGCAACGCCGTCATCGTGAAGCCGTCCGAGCTGACGTCGCTGACGCTGCTGATGGTGATGAGCGCGTTCGACGAGTTGCCGGCCGCCCTGGTGCAGGCCCTGACCGGCGGCGCCGAGACGGGCCGGCGGCTGGTCGAGCACGCGCATACGCACGCCGTCGCGTTCACCGGCAGCGTGCCTGCGGCGCAAGCCGTGGCCGAGGCGGCGGGTCGCCGCTTCAAGCCGGCGCTGATCGAGGCCTCGGGCAACGATCCGTTCATCGTCATGCCGTCCGCGCCGATCGAGGTCGTCGCCAAGGGCGCGGCGTTCGCCGCATTTCTGAATTGCGGCCAGGTGTGCACGTCGGCCGAGCGTTTCTACGTCCACGAATCGGTCCACTCGGCCTTCGTCGCTGCGCTGGCGAGGGAAGCGCAGGCGCTGCGCATCGGCAACGGTCTCGGCAAGGTCGACATCGGTCCGCTCGCGTCGGCACGGGAGCGGGACCGCGTCGAGCGCATCGTGGCACGGGCCGTCGCGCAAGGCGCCCGCGTGACGTGCGGCGGCCGGCGGCCCGCGGGCCAGCCGCGGGGGTGGTACTTCGAGCCGACGGTGCTCGAAGTCACGCACGCGATGGACATCATGCACGGCGAGTGTTTCGGCCCGCTGGCGCCGATCTGCAAGGTGCGCGATCTCGACGAAGCCATCGCGCTCGCCAACGACTCGCAGTACGGGCTCGGCGCGAACATCTACACCAGCGACCTCGCGGAGGCGATGCGAGCCGTCGAGGAGATCGAGACCGGCATCGTCTGGGTCAACACGCCGCTGAACGACAACGACGCCGTCCCGTTCGGCGGCCGCAAGCTGACCGGCATGGGGCGCGAACTCGGCGCGGAAGGGCTCGAGCAGTTCCGGCGCTCGAAGATGGTCATGATCGCGCCACGCGCCGAGGCCGATCCGGAGTGGTTCCCCTACCCGGACAGGGACGCGTACGACGGCGGATGAGGGCTTCCCGCGGGGTTCCCTGGAGGGCGGTCTGGTAGCATTCCGGGCTGGTCTTCGGAGGCTGTCTTGATCCCCAAAAACATTCCCGCCCGCGAGCGGCTGATCTTCGCCATGGACGTCGCGGATCCCGCCGAGGCCCGACGGCTGGCGGACCGGCTCGGCGATGCGGTGCACTTCTACAAGCTCGGCCTGGAACTGTTCATGGCCGGCGGTTACTACGAGCTGGTCGACTGGATGGTCGCCCGCGACAAGAAGGTATTCGTCGACCTGAAATTCTTCGACGTGCCCGCCACGGTCGCCGCGGCGGTGAAGCAACTGCGCAATCGCGGCGTCACGCTCACGACGGTGCACGGCAACCAGGCGATCATGGAGGCCGCCGCCGCCGCGAAAGGCGACGTGAAGGTGCTGGCGGTGACGGTGCTCACCAGCCTCGACCGCGGCGACCTCGACGACCTCGGCTTCGCGTGCGACGTGGACAAGCTCGTGCTGTCCCGCGCCCGCCGCGCGCTCGAAGCGGGATGCGACGGCGTGGTGTCGTCCGGCCTCGAGGCTTTGAAGCTGCGCGAGTTCATCGATCACAAGCTGCTGGTCGTGTGCCCCGGAATCCGACCCGTCGAGAACAAGCCGGTCGACGACCAGAAGCGCACGGTGGACGTCGCGCAGGCGTTCGCCAACGGCGCCGACTACATCGTCGTCGGCCGGCCGATCCGCGACGCGAAAGATCCGCGCGCGGCCGCCGCGGCGATACAGCAGACCATTGCAGACATCTTCGGCGGGGCAGCGACGTGAGCGCGCCGTTGCAGAACGACCTGTTCCTGCGCGCGTTGATGCGCCAGCCGACGCCGCGCACGCCGCTGTGGATGATGCGCCAGGCGGGCCGCTATCTGCCGGAGTACCGCGCGACGCGTGCGAAGGCCGGCAGCTTCCTGCAGCTGTGCATGAATCCCGAGCTGGCCTGCGAAGTGACGCTGCAGCCGCTGGCCCGCTACCGGCTCGACGCGGCGATCCTGTTCTCCGACATCCTCACCGTGCCGCACGCGATGAATCTCGGCCTGGAGTTCGAGGCAGGGGAGGGTCCGAAGATCGCGCGTCCCGTGCGCACGACTGCGGACATCGACCAGCTGCCGATCCCGGATCCGGAGCGCGAACTGAAGTACGTGATGGATGCCGTGCGGACCATTCGTCGCGAGTTGAACGGCCGCGTGCCGCTGATCGGTTTCGCCGGCAGCCCGTGGACGGTCGGCACCTACGTCGTCGAAGGCGGAGGCAGCCGGAACTTCGAGCACATCAAGGGCATGCTCTACGGCGCGCCGCGCGAACTGCACCGCCTGCTCGACAAGCTGGCCCGCGCGACGATCCTCTACCTGAACGCGCAGATTGCGGCCGGCGCGCAGGCCGTGATGGTGTTCGACACCTGGGGCGGCTCGCTGACGCCGGCCGACTACCGCGAGTTTTCGCTGCGCTACATGCGGCAGATCGTCGACGGCCTGACGCGCGTAGCCGACGGCCGCAAGGTGCCGGTGATCCTGTTCACCAAGGGCGGCGGACAGTGGCTCGCCGACATGGCTGAGACCGGATGCGACGCGCTCGGCGTCGACTGGACGACCGACCTCGCCGACGCGCGCCGCGCCGTACGGGACAAGGTCGCGCTGCAGGGCAACCTCGACCCGAGCGTGCTCTACGCGCCGCCGGCGCAGATCCGCGAGCAGGTCGGGCGCGTGCTCGCCAGCTACGGCAACGGGCACGGGCACGTCTTCAACCTCGGCCACGGTATCCACCCGGAAGTGCCGCCGGAGCACGCGCTCGCGATGGTCGACGCCGTCCACGAGCTGTCTCCGCAGTACCACGCCTGAGGTCGAGGGCCGCGGCCTTTCGGGCATACTGCCGCCATGAGCGTCGGCGCGGGCCCCATTTCCCTCCAGCAGGTCGACAAGCGCTTTTCCACCGGCCTGCTGGCGCTGAGCGACGTCAGCCTGCGTATCGAGGAAGGCGAATTCGTCGCGCTGCTCGGGCCTTCCGGTTGCGGCAAGAGCACGATCCTGCGACTCGTGGCGGGGCTCGACCTCGCCGAGCCGCGGGCAGCATCGACGCGCCGGCGCTGCGCGGCGCGAGCCGATCCACCGCCTTCGTGTTCCAGGAATCGACGCTGATGCCCTGGGCCAGCGTATTCGACAACGTCTGGCTGCCGCTGCGGCTGGCGGGCGCGTCGCGCAGCGCAGCCGCGCCGCAGGTCGCAGGCGATGCTGGCGCACGTCGGCCTGGGTGAGTTCGCGCAGTCCTATCCGGCGGAGTTGTCCGGCGGCATGAAGATGCGGGCATCGATCGCTCGCTCGCTCGTCACGCAACCGGGCGTGCTGCTGATGGACGAGCCCTTCGCGGCGCTCGACGAGATCACGCGCAGCCGGCTCAATGCCGATCTGCTCGCCTGGTATGCGGCACGGCGGCTCTCGGTGCTGTTCGTCACGCACAGCGTGTACGAAGCCGTGTTCCTGAGTCAGCGAGTGCTGGTGATGAGTCCGCGGCCCGGGCGCATCGTCGCCGAGGTCGCCGTCGATCAGCCCTATCCGCGCGACTCCGCGTATCGCACCTCGGCGGCCTACCTGGCCGCGTGCCGGGATGCTTCGAACGCACTCGAGGCGGCGCTCGCCGACGCGGCTTCGTGAACTCGCGACTGTTGCCCGCGCTGACGATGACCGCCTTGCTGCTCGGCTGGGAGGCGCTGGTCCGGCTCGCGCACATTCCGCCCTACACGCTGCCGGCGCCGTCGCGGGTGGCGCAGACGCTCTGGCAGGACTTTCCGTCGCTCGCGAGCAGCTGGTGGTTCACGCTCAAGATCACCTTCGGCGCGCTGGCGCTGGCCTGCGCGGGCGGCGTGACGATCGCGGCCGTGTTCGCGTTGTCGCGGCGTGTCGAAGTGGCACTGTTCCCGGTGGCGGTGCTGCTGCAGGTCACGCCGATCGTCGCCATCGCGCCGCTGATCCTGATCTACGTCGAGAGCACGACGGCCGCGTTGCTGCTCTGCGCGTGGATCGTGGCGTTCTTCCCGATACTGTCGAACACCGTGCTCGGCCTGCGCGCGGCGGATCCGAACCTGCGCGACCTGTTTCACCTGTACGGCGCCACGCCCTGGCAACGGTTGCGCCTGCTGCTGCTGCCGGGCGCGCTGCCGTACTTCCTCGCCGGGCTCAAGATCTCCGGCGGACTCAGCCTGATCGGCGCGGTCACCGCCGAGATGGTGGCCGGGGCCGCCGGTCGCGAGACGGGCCTCGCCTCGCGCATCCTCGAGGCGAGCTTCCGCACCGAGACGCCGAAGATGTTCGCGGCGCTCACGCTGCTGGTGCTCACCGGCGTGCTGATCTTCTGGGCGTTCAACGCACTGTCGCGGCGCCTGCTCGGGCGCTGGCATCCTTCCGAGCATCCCTGAACCGGCCGTTGGAAACACACATGCCATCCATCCGACACGCGGCCCTCGCACTGCTGGCGACTCTTGCATCGGGCGCCGGCGCAAGCCGACGACAAGGTCACGTTCGCGACGAACTGGAAGGCGCAGGCCGCGCACGGCGGCTTCTACCAGGCGCTGGCGGATGGCACGTACAGGAAGTACGGGCTCGACGTGACGATCCTGCAGGGCGGTCCGCAGGTGAACAACCGGCCGCTGCTGCCGGCCGGCCGCATCGACTTCCTGATGACCGGCAATCTGCTGCACAGCTTCGACAACGTCCGGAACGGCATCCCGACCGTGGTCGTGGCCGCGATCTTCCAGAAGGATCCGCAGGCGCTGATCGCGCACCCGGGCCAGGGCTACGAGAAATTCGAAGCGCTGCGGAGCGCGCCGGTCGCGCTGATCGCCAAGGACGGGCAGTTCACCTGGTGGCAATGGCTGAAGGTCACGCACGGCTTCCGCGACGAGGCGCTCAAGCCGTACAACTACAATCTCGGCCCGTTCCTGGCCAACCCGCGGGCCATCCAGCAGGGCTATTCGATCGCGGAGCCGATCTACGTCGAGAACCAGGGCAGGTTCAAGCCGGTCGTGCACCTGCTCGCCGACCACGGCTTCTCGACGTACTCGACCTTGATCGAGACGCGCGCGGAGACGGTGAAATCCACGGCCCGACCTGGTGCGGCGCTTCGTCGATGCCTCGATCGTCGGCTGGGTCACCTATCTCTATGGCAATCGGCAGGCCGCCGACGCGCTGATGATCAAGGTGAACCCCGAGATGACCGAGGCCGAGATCGCTGCCTCGGTGGCGTTGATGAAGTCGCAGGGTATCGTCGACTCGGGCGAGGCGCTGACGGGCGGCATCGGCGCGATGAGCGCGGGCCGCATCAAGGATTTCTACGGCCAGATGGTCAAGGCCGGGCTCTACAAGGACGGTGAAGTCGACCTGTCCAGGGTCGCGGCGCTGCAGTTCGTGAACCGCCGCGTCGGCATCGATCTCAAGGCCCGGCTCGGCGGCCAGTAAGCCGTCCAGGCGATCCACAATACGCAGCGAACGGGAGCAGGCATGGACATCAGCAAGATCCGCATCGGTGAGGACCCGCCCGGCGACGTCAACGTCCTGATCGAGATTCCGCAGGGCGGCGTGCCGGTCAAGTACGAGCTCGACAAGGAGTCGGGCGCGCTGCGCGTCGACCGGTTCCTGAACACGGCGATGTTCTATCCGGGCAACTACGGGTTCATCCCGCACACGCTGTCCGGCGACGGCGATCCCGTCGACGCCATCGTCGTGGTGCCGAGCCCGGTCGTGGCCGGCGCCATCCTGCGCGCGCGGCCGATCGGCGCGTTGATGATGAAAGACGAGGCGGGCGACGACGAGAAGATCATCGCCGTGCCGGTCGACAAGCTGCATCCGTTCTACGAAGGCGTGAAGTCGTACAAGGACCTGCCTTCGACGCTGACCAACCAGATCGCGCACTTCTTCCAGCACTACAAGGACCTCGAGAAGGGCAAGTGGGTGACGATCGTGAACTGGGTCGGCACCGACCGCGCCGAGAAGATGATCCTCGAGGGGATCCGCCGCGCGGCCAGCGCCGGCGACGACGTCGCGGCGCATTACGTCGCGGGCCTGTCGCTGGGCGTGAAAAAGCGCAAGTGAGTCGCCAGCCCGGAAATAGGGGACATTCTCGGTTTCCGCTCGGCGCAGCTTGAGGCGGCGTGAACATCGAGAAGGGCCCTTGCCTTTGTAAATCCGTCTCCTCGCACCCGATTTGGCGCTCGCGGCGCCCCGGTCGAGATCCGATGATTTCGACATGCCAAGAAGCGCACGGGCCATCGTGGCGGGTGGGTGTTACCACGTTCTTAATCGTGGCAACAATCGATCGGCCGTCTTCCGCGCGCCGGCCGACTACGCCGCGTTCTTCGACCTGCTGACGTCCGCACAGCAGCGAGTCCGGCTGGACCTGTTCGCTGTCTGCCTGATGCCGAACCACTTTCACCTCGTCGCCCGAGGCGGGCACCGCGATGACATCAGTCGCTGGATGCACTGGCTCCTGACCACTCACGCGCATCGATTCCACATGCGCCAGGGCTCGGTCGGTCGTGTCTGGCAGGGAAGGTTCAAGGCGTTCCCGATCGAAGAAGACGCGCACCTCGTGACGGTCATGCGCTATGTCGAGCGCAATGCGCTGAGGGCGGGGCTCGTGGCGCGCGCGCAGGATTGGGAGTGGGGGAGCCTGGCCCTGCGGTTCGGCGGCATGTGCGACGAGTTCCTGGCACAGCCGCCAGTCCCGCTGCCGTCAGATTGGGCCGAGTTCGTGAATGCGCCGCAGACGCTCGCAGAACTCGATGCCATACGGACCTGCGTCAATCGTCAACGCCCCTTTGGCGGTGACGCATGGGTCCTGAATTCGGCACGGACTCTGGGACTGCAGGGGTCGCTGCGCCGTCCGGGACGGCCGAAGAAGTGTGCTGCGATCGCGCCTCGGTCCAGTTAGGGCGGTACGTGACGAAAACCGAGAATGTCCGAGAATGTCCCCTATTTCCGAGGTTCACTTCGAGACGAGCTGGTCGCGCAGCTCGCGCCGCAGGATCTTGCCGACGTTGGTCTTGGGCAGTTCGCTGCGGAAGTACACGCGCTTCGGCACCTTGTACCCGGTCAGCGACTTGCGGCAGAAGTCGATCAGCGTCTCCTCGGTGAGAGCGGGGTCCTTCTTGACGACGAACAGCGCGACGACTTCGCCCGCCCGTTCGTCCGGCTGCGCGACGGCGGCCACTTCGAGCACGCCCGGATGCGTCACCGCGACGCCCTCCACCTCGTTCGGATACACGTTGAAGCCCGAGACGAGGATCATGTCCTTCTTGCGGTCCTCGATGTACACGTAGCCCTGCGGGTCGATGTAGCCGATGTCCCCCGTGCGCAGCACCTGGCCGGGCAGCATCACTTTCTCGGTCTCGTCGGGCCGGTTCCAGTAGCCGCGCATCACCTGCGGACCCTCGACGCAGATCTCGCCCGACTCCCCGAGCGGCAGCACACCGCCCGCGTCGTCGCGGATCGTGATGACGGTCGACGGAATCGGCAGGCCGATCGAGCCGTTGAAATCGACGCCCGGCAGGTTGATGCAGGCCGCCGGCGACGTCTCGGTGAGCCCCCAGGCCTGCGTGAGCACGTTGCCGGTCACTTCCTTCCAGCGTTCGGCCACGGCGCGTTGCACGGCCATGCCGCCGCCGAGGCTGACGCGCAGCGCGCTGAAGTCGAGCTTGTCGAAGCCCGGCGTGTGCAGCAGCGCGTTGAACAGCGTGTTGACGCCCGCCATGAACGTGAACCGGTGCTTCGAGAGCTCCTTGACGAAGCCGGCGAAATCGCGCGGATTGGCGATCAGCAGGTTGTGCCCGCCGAGCTTCAGCATCGTCAGGCAATTCGCCGTCAGCGAGAAGATGTGGTACAGCGGCAGCGCGGTGACGACGGTCTGTCCCTCGATGGAGCCGAGCGTCGGCCGGATCCACGCCTCCGACTGCAGCACGTTCGCGACGAGGTTGCGGTGCGTCAGCATGGCGCCCTTCGAGATGCCCGTCGTGCCGCCCGTGTACTGCAGGAACGCGATGTCGTCGTGGCCGAGATCGACCGGCTCGAGGTTCTCGTACCGGCCCTTGCTCAGCGCGTCGCCGAACGAGACGGCGCCCGGCAGGCTCCACTCCGGCACCTGCCGGCGCACGTGCCGCAGCACGAGGTTGGCGATCACGGACTTCGGGAAACCGAGCAGGTCGCCCGCGCCGGTCACGATCACCGTCTCGACCTCGACTGAGTCACTCACCTCGGTCAGCGTGTGCGCGAAGTTCTCGAGGATCAGGATCGCGCGCGCGCCCGAGTCGTTCAGCTGGTGCTCCAGCTCGCGCGGCGTATACATCGGATTGACGTTGACCACCGTCAGGCCCGCGCGGAACGCGCCGAGGATCGCGACCGGATACTGCAGCACGTTCGGCAGCATCACGGCGAACCGGTCGCCCTGCTTCAGGCCCGCCACCCGCTGCAGGTAAGCCGCGAATCGGCGGCTCAGCACGTCGAGGTCGCCGAACGTGAGCGTGCGATCCATGCTGGTGTAGGCCGGCAGGTCGCGGAACTTCACGAGGCTCCGCTCCATGATGTCGAGCAGCGAGCGGTATTCGGCGGGATTGATCTCGGCCGGAATGCCCGGCGGATAACTCTTCAACCAGACTTTGTCCACGGTGTCTTCCTGGTCTGTGCCGGTGTCGCCGTTGCGGCCGAGGCCGGCGGGAAGCTTGATATAGCAGCCTTTTGCAGCAGCGGCTTCAGCATCGGCCACACCTGCTCGAGCAGCTTCGGCTGGCCCTGGGCGTTCGGGTGGATGCCGTCGTCCTGCATCATCGAATCGTCGAGCGCGACCTTCTCCATGAAAAACGGCACCAGCGGCACCTTGTGGCGGGCCGCCAGTTCCCCATAGAGGTCGTGGAAGGCCTCGGTGTACGCAGGCCCGTAATTCGGTGGAATGCGCATGCCGACCAGCAGAATCCTCGCGCCGGCCTGCCGCGCAAGGCGCAGGATGGATTCGAAGTTCCGGCGCACATCCGGGATCGGCAGGCCGCGCAGGCCGTCGTTGCCGCCCAGTTCGACGATCACGATGGCGGGCTTCTGGATCTCGAGCGCCCGCGGCAATCGGGCCAGGGCGCCGCCGGTGGTTTCGCCGCTGACGCTGGCATTGACCACGCGGTACTCGTACCCTTCTTTTTTCAGCCGGCCCTGCAGCAGGGTCACCCAGCCCTGTTCGACACGGATTCCATAGCCCGCACTCAGGCTGTCGCCGAGCACGAGTATCGTGCCGGGCGTGGCCGCGGCGGCGTGGGCGGAGCCGAACGGGCCCAGACACAGGCAGGCGATGACAGCGATGCAGATGGAGCGGATGGACACGGTGCTGGCCGTCGACGAGGTCGGCAAGCAGGTTAGCAGCCCGGAGGGAAAGCTGACCATTCTGGAGCAAGTCTCGTTCACGATCGCACGCGGCGAGACGGTTGCGGTGGTCGGCGCATCCGGGGCGGGCAAGTCCACGTTGCTGGCGTTGCTGGCCGGCCTCGACACGCCGACGTCGGGCCAGGTCCGGCTCGCGGGCAACGAGCTCACGGCGCTCGACGAAGACGGCCGCGCCGCGGTGCGCGCGCGGCACGTCGGGTTCGTGTTCCAGTCGTTTCACCTGGTGCCGTCACTCACCGCGCTCGAGAACGTGATGCTGCCGCTCGAGCTGAGGCGGCGCCCCGACGCGCGTGCGGCCGCCCGGGAAGTCCTCGGGCGCGTCGGGCTCGCCGGTCGCGTCGGGCACTATCCGCGGCAATTGTCCGGTGGCGAGCAGCAGCGCGTCGCCATTGCGCGCGCGTTCGTCACGCAGCCCGACGTGCTGTTCGCCGACGAGCCGACCGGCAATCTCGACACCGTGACCGGAGAGCGGATCATGGACCTGCTGTTCGGGCTCAACACCGAGTCCCGGACCACGCTGGTGCTCGTCACGCACGACCACGCGCTGGCCGCGCGCTGCGGACGCGTGATCCGGCTCGACGCCGGGCGCGTCGTCCCGGAGTGACACAAACGTGGCAGAACTTCGCTTCGCGCTGCGGAACCTTTTCCGTGACCTCCGGTCGGGCGAACTCGCGGTGCTCGTGCTCGCGTTGCTGGTGGCCGTCGGGTCGTTGACGGCCGTGGCCTTCTTTACCAGCCGCATCGGCCGCGCGGTCGAACAGCAGGCCGGCCAGGTGCTGGCGGCGGACCTGCGCCTGGAGTCGGCCCGGGACGTCAGCGAGCAGTACGACCGTGAGGCACGCGAGCGCGGGCTTGCGGTGGCGCGCGTGATTTCCATGCCTAGCGTCGTGTTCAACGGCGAGCAGTCGTCGCTGGTCGCGTTGCGGGCCGTCGGCGCCGGCTACCCGCTGCGCGGACGACTCAAGGTCGCGGACCGCCCGTTCGGGCCTTCGCGCGAGACCCGTGACATTCCCGCGCCCGGGCAGGCCTGGGCGGATTCGCGCCTGCTGGCCAAGCTGGCGGCTCGCACCGGGGACTCGCTGCAGGTCGGCGCAACCTCGGTCGTCGTCACCCGCGTGCTCGACTACCGGCCGGACCAGGGCAGCGGATTCGCCGACCTTTCCGCGACGCTGCTGATCAACATCGCCGATGTCCCGGCAACGCAGTTGATCCAGCCTGGCAGCCGGGTCACCCGCACGGTGCTGTTCGCCGGCGACCCGGCGGACGTGACGGCCTTTCGCGAGTGGTTGCAGGCGCAGAAGAAGCCTGCCGAGCGGCTGCAGAGCATCGCGGACGCCAGCCCGCAGATCCGCGCATCGAGCGACAAGGCGGGACGCTTTCTCGCGCTCGCCAGCCTGGTGAGCGTGCTGCTGTCGGCGATTGCAGTCGCCATGGCGGCCCAGCGCTATGCCCGACGCCATCTCGATAACGTCGCGCTGATGAAATGCATGGGCGCGACCCAGGCGTTCGTGCTGCGCCAGACGGTGTTCCAGCTGGTGCTGATCGCGGCGGCCGTCAGCGTGCTCGGCACGGCGCTGGGTTACGTCGCCCAATGGGGCATTGCGTGGCTGCTGCGCGACCTGCTGCGGGACGACCTGCCGCCGCCGGCGCTGCAGACGTACTGGCTCGGCCTCGTCACCGCGCTCGTCGTGTTGATCGGGTTCGCGTTGCCGCCGTTGCTCGGCCTGAAGCGCGTGCCACCGGCGCGCGTGCTGCGGCGCAACCTCGAACCGCCGCCCTTGAGTCACGCGGCGGTCTACGGCGTCGCCGTGGCCGCCGTGCTCGCGTTGCTGTACTGGATCGTCCGCGACACGCGGCTCGTTTCGTACGTCGCAGTCGGCCTCGCCGCCACGTTCGCGCTGCTGGCGGCCGCGGGCTGGTTGCTGGTGAAGGCGCTGGCGCCGCTGCGCGGAGGCGTCGGCGTCGCATGGCGCTACGGGCTCGCCAACATTGCGCGGCGCGGCCGGGACAGCATCGTGCAGATCGTCGCGTTCGGACTCGGCTTCATGGTGCTGCTGCTGCTCGCGCTGGTGCGCAACGACCTGCTGCGCGACTGGAAGGCAGAGCTTGCCCGAGGGCGCGCCGAACTACTTCATGATCAACATCCGTCCCGACGAAGGAGACGCGATCCGCGCGTTCTTCGAGCAGCGCGGCCTGCCGCCGACCGAACTGGTGCCGATGGTGCGGGCGCGCCTCGCGTCGATCAACGGTCGCGAGATCTCGAGCATCGCCTTCAAGTCGGATCGCGCCAAGGGCTTCGTCGAACGCGAGGCCAACCTGACGTGGGCGCGCCGGCTGCACGACGACAACAAACTCGTGGCCGGGAAGTGGTGGCGGGAGGGTGACGGCGGCGGTCCCAGGATCTCGCTCGAGCAGGACTACGCGGAGCGTCTCGGCATCGGCCTCGGCGACACGCTCGCGTACGACGTGGCCGGCGAGATGATCCAGGCCAGGGTCACGAGCCTGCGCGAGGTGCGCTGGGATTCGTTCCAGCCGAATTTCTTCGTGGTGTTTTCGCCCGGCGTGCTCGACCAGGTGGCCGGCACGCTGATCACCAGCGTGCACGTCGAGCCGTCGCAGCGGCCGGCGCTGGTGGACCTCGTCCGGCGGTTTCCCGAGGTCACCGTGATCGATCTGGACACGCTGCTCGGGCAGGTGCGCGACGTGATGGACAAGGCGACGCTCGCCGTGCAGTACGTGTTCCTGTTCACGCTGCTGGCCGGCCTGATGGTGCTGCTCGCGGCCGTGCAGGCGACAGGCGACGAACGTCGCTACGAGAGCGCGATGCTGCGCACGCTGGGAGCGAGCCGCACCGTCGTGTTCCAGGGCGTCGCCGCGGAGTTCGTCGTGCTCGGCGTCCTTGCGGGACTGCTGGCCGCCGCGGGCGCCACGCTGGCCGGGTATTTCCTCGCGAAGGAGATCTTCAGCCTCAAGTACACGCCCGACCCGTGGGTGTGGGTCGTCGGCGTGGTCGGCGGCGCGGTGCTCGTCGGCATCGCCGGCGTGCTTGCCGCGAGGTCGGTGGTCACGCAGCCGCCGATGGCCACGCTGCGGCAGGGGAACGCCTGAAGCGCGTCGCTGGAAGACGGTTCGCCGCGATCACTCCCGTAACACCGCGCTTGACCAATCACGGAGCCGCGTCGACCATCGGTCCATGACATTCGACGCGCAGGCCGCGACGGCCGACTACATCGACGGCCTGGGGGCCGATGCGCTCGCCAGGGCGGCGTCCTACACGCACGGCGGGCACTGGCTGCTGCTGTGGGGACTCGTCGTCTCGGCGTTCGTCACGTGGCTGGTCGTGCGCTCCGGCGTACTCGGCCGGATTGCCGCCAAGCTGCAGTCGCGCGGTGCGAACCTCCGCGCGTTCGTCGTCTCGGCCGTCTTCTTCCCGCTCGCGGCCTTGCTCGGCCTGCCCTGGACGCTGTACGAAAACTGGTGGCGCGAAAGATCCTACGGCCGCACGAGCCAGCCGCTGGCAGACTTCCTGGGACAGGGGCTCATCGCGATGCTGCTCTCCGCCGCGCTCGGCGCGCTGTTCATGGTGGGCGTCTACGCGCTCATCCGCCGGACCGGCCGCGCCTGGTGGATCTGGTCGGCAGGCCTCACGGCCGTCACGACGGCCGCGTTGCTGCTCGCCGCCCCGATCGCGATCGAGCCGCTGTTCAACGAGTTCAAGCCGGTGCCCGCGGGCGAGGTCCGCGACGCGCTGACGGTCATGGCGCGACGCGCGGGGGTGCCGACCGATCGCATCTTCGTCTACGACGGATCGCGGCAGTCGAACAACTTCACCGCCAACGTCGCGGGCCTCGGCGGTTCGGCGCGCATCGCGATTTCCGACGTCGCCTTCAAGGGGGCCTCGCTCGACGAGGTGAAGGCCGTGACCGGGCACGAGATCGGGCACTACGTGCTCGGGCACGTCTGGCGATCCGTGGGCGTGACCGCCGTCCTCGCAGTCGTCTTCTTCCTGCTCGCGGACCGGCTGTTTCCCGCCATCGCGCGGGCGTTCGGCTGCGGCGCGTCACTGTCCGATCCACTGGGGTTGCCGGTGCTGGCCTTCATGGTCTCGTTGTTCGGGTTGCTCGCCGGGCCGGCGCTCAACACGCTGAGCCGCGCCGACGAGATGGAGGCCGATCGCTACTCGCTGCGGACCGTCGACCTGCCGGATGCGCTCGCCTCGGCGCTGGTGAAGACCGCGGAATATCGCAACCCGCGACCCACGCCGCTCGAGGAGGCGCTGTTCTACGATCATCCGTCGGTCGAACGGCGCGTGCGCGCCGCGATGGATTGGAAAGCGACGCACGGCGCGCAATGAGCGTCCGGTGGTCGCGCGACGCCGGGGCGATGCCGGGAGGGCAGCGCGATGAGGCCTGAGCCACTGGACATGCGGTCGGCGGCGGATGTCCGTGCGCAAAGCGCGGTCCCGCTCGCACACCGTTACTCGGAGCGCAGCACCTTCGAGCTGCTTCGTGCTTGCGCCGAGGCCTACGCCGAACGGCCGGCCCTGACCTTTCTCATGCGAGGCACGCTGGACGAGGAGCCCATCGTCTATTGCTATCGCGACCTGTTGGAGCGGGTCACCCAGGCGGCCAACGCGTTCCACCGGCTCGGCGTCCGCGCCAGCGACACCGTTGCCTACCTGCTGCCCAACCTGCCGCAGACCCATTTCACGATCTGGGGAGGCGAGACGGCGGGCCGGGTGGCGGCGATCAATCCGCTGCTCGAGCCGCCGCAGATCCTGCAGCTGCTGAACGCCGTGCAGGCGCGACTGCTCGTGACGCTCGCGCCCGGCGCATCGGCACTCGACCTGTGGGCGAAGTGCGCTCCGATTCTCGGCGGGATCGCGACGCTCGAGCACGTGTTGTGCGTGGATCCGTCGAGCCTCGTCGGGAAGGCGACCGCCCCGCGCGCGTACTCTGCGCAGGGTCGCGTTGCCGTGCACGATTTCGATGCGATGCTCGACCGCGAGGACGGCTCGCAACTCGGATTCACCCGGCAGATCGAACCGACGGAGATCGCGAGCCTGTTCCACACCGGCGGCACGACCGGCATGCCGAAGGTCGCGCCGCACACGCAGGCGAACGAGGTGTTTCTCGCCTGGTCCGTGGCCGCGACGCTCGGCATGGAACCCGGCGAGGCCGTCTTCTGCGGCCTGCCGCTGTTTCACGTCAACGCGCCGCTCGCCACCGGTCTTGCGGTCTGGGCCGCGGGCGGCAACGTCGTACTTGCGACGCCGAGCGGTTACCGGACCCCGGGCCTGTTGCCCAATCTGTGGGGGTTGCTTGCGCGGCACCGCGTGCACGCCATGATGGCCGTCCCGACCATCTACGCGTCGCTGCTCGACATCCCGTGCGCGGGTCACGACCTGTCCCGCCTGCGTCACTGCCTGGTCGGTGCGGCGCCGATGCCGGTCGAGGTGTACAACCGGTTCGAACGCGCCACCGGCGTCCGGCTGCTCGAAGGCTACGGCATGACCGAAGGCACGGCAGTCTCCTCGATCAATCCCGTTGCGGGGCAGCGCAAGGTGGGTTCGATCGGGTTGCCGCTGCCGTATACCACGCTGGCGCCGGCCATCGTCGAGGGCAGCGCGCTGCGGCGGTTTGCCACGACGGGCGAGGTCGGCGTGCTGCTGATGCGCGGTCCGAACGTGTTCCCCGGTTACCTGGATCCGTCGCACGGTCTTGATTCGTGGGTGATCGACGCGGACGGGCAGCGCTGGTTCAACTCGGGCGATCTCGCCCGTTACGACGAAGACGGTTACCTGTGGCTCGCGGGGCGCGCGAAGGACGTGATCATCCGGGGCGGTCACAACATCGATCCGCAAATGGTCGAAGAGCGGTTGTGCGAGCACCCGGACGTCGTGCTGGCCGCCGTCGTCGGTCAGCCCGATCCGCACGCGGGCGAAGTCCCGATGGCGTACGTCGTACTGCGCGAGGGGGCCGTCGTCTCGGCCGAGGCATTGCGCGATTTCGCGGCCGAGCGAGTCCCCGAGCGCGCGGCCTTGCCGGTGCGTATCGAATTGATCCCGCAGATGCCAGTGACGGCCGTCGGCAAGATCTTCAAGCCGCGACTGCGTCAGTGGGCCATCGAGCGCGTGCTCGGCGACCTGCTGGCGGCGTCGGGCATCGCCGCCGTGATCACCGCGCGCGACGACAAGCGTCTCGGCACCGTCGCCACGATTCGCCTCGCCGAGGCGGCGACGCGCCAGGCCGCGACGGACGCGCTGGCCCGGGTGCCGGTGGCGATCGAGTTCGAGTGACGGCTTACTTCACCACCAGCCTCACCCAGCCCGCGTCGACGCGATTGCCGTTCCAGGTGTAACCCTGCAGCCGGATGCGGTACTCCCCCGGGCCGAACGACGAACTGTTGAGCGACAAGCGCAGTTCCTTGTTCGAGTCCGGCGCGATGCGCTGGATGACCATCACGCGTCCCTGGTCCACCTTGTCGATGGCGAGCCAGAACGACGTGAAATCGGAGTAGGCGACCGGCAGGAAGACGTCGAGCATTTCGGGCGGCTCGGGCCAGTCGATCGACGCGTCGGGCCCGGCCGACCAGCTGCGGGGATTGGGCGCGATGCGCAGCGGCCGCTCGGAGCTCGTGGCCCGCAGCGTCAGCGCCTTCGCGCGATACTCGGCGGCGGCCGCGGACTCCCGGTCGCGATGCGCGCCGTACAGCGCGAACGCGCTGACGAGCAGCAGCGCTGCGGCCAGCGCGGCCAGTCCGCCGACGGCCATGGGCCTCTGCCACCACTCGGGATCCGGCACGAACACCTGCGACAGGTCGTCGCCGCCCGGCGCGAACGATCCGGCCGGCGGTGGCGGCAGCTCCAACTCCGCCTGCACCAGGTGGCGACGCCAACGCGGCGGCGGCTTCAGGTTCTTCTTGCCCGGCTTCCGGCTCATCCACCCATCCTGCGGCCAGGCCGCCCTGCGCGATCAGAATTCGAAAGGATTCGTCGGCGCCCGCGAACAACCGCTCCATCGCACGCCCTTCACGCTCGCGAATGACGGCGAGAAACTCGTCCGCGCCGTGCATGGCCTCGAACGCGTTCAGGCCGCTCTCGAGGAAGTCCTGCAACAGGCCGAATCCTGCCGCGTGAGCGGGTCCTCGCGCCAGTCTCACGAGTCCCCGGATGATGGGTTTGCGCACCACGCGATCGAGGTAGCGCCCGATGTCGCCCATCATGTCGATCTGCCGCTCCCGGTCCTGCGCGGCGTCCGGTCGCCCGATACGCCTCGGCGTACGATGGTACGGTGATCGGGCCGGCGGGGAGGGCCCGCACCACTTCGGCGTCGAGTTCCTGCGACAGGATTTCGAGTTCGATCGCGAGGCACAGGGCTCTCGAGCGCTTCGGCGGGCAGCAATCGCTCCATCACCCGCTGGACTTTCAGCAGGTCGCGGTCCCGGGCCCGCGGGTCGCCGCCGCCATACAGTGCGTTGAAGAAGAATTCCACGGCCAGCCGGTAGCGCGGATCGCGATGCAGGTCTTCGTGGGAGCGCAGCAGGCGCTTCGACTGCCACTTCTGCAGCTTGGCCAGCCGCTGCCGTCGCGCCGGCTCGCCCGCGAAGACGTCGCGCAACGCGGCGTTGCGCTCGAGCAGGTGACCGAGCGTGCCAGGCCTGCCCCGCTGGGCCCGCCTGCCGCTGCCGGTTTCGACCCCCAGGATCTTCATCCAGTCAGGCGCGGGCGACCAGGGCCGCTTCGAGCCGGTCGAGCGCCTGGTGCAGCGGACCGGTGACCGGCTGCTGGCGGCGGCGACGTTCGCGCACCGAGCCGACGAAGGTCCGCGACGTGTCGCGCAGCACGTCCCGGCGCAGCTCGAGTCCGTGACGCGCCATGATCGGCTCCAGCCCGTCCGCCTGCGCCAGCAGGTCGCGTCGCGTGCGCTGGTACGCGTGCTCGGCCAGCCGTTTGCGGTCTGCGTAGCGGAATACGTTCTGGAAGAACATCTCCTCGTCGCCGCGGTCCGGTTCGAACAGCAGCACGTCCGTGTTGGGGTAGTCCTGCTTGTAGTTGCGCATGCCGACCTTCATCCGCGACTGGATCATCGCGCGGAAGGTCTGGCTCAACACCGTCGGCAGGCCGCCCCGCGTGAGGTCGTGGCGCGGCGCATGGCCGTTGGTCCGGTGGCGTGGCGCGTGCGACGCGTCGAAGGCCACCAGCGGATTCACGCAGATCACGAAGTCGGCGCCGGCGTCGAGCAGCAGCGAAGCATTCATCGTGCGCAGCAGCGCGCCGTCGGCGTACGTGTGGCCGTCGATCTCGACCGGCGGATACAGGCCCGGCAGCGCGGTGCTCGCCTGGATCGCCTGCGAGATCGGCACGTGGTCGAAATGCGGCTCGCCGAAGCGCACCGAATCGCCGGTGTTCAGTTCCGTCGCCACGATGAACAGCTTGCGTCGCAGCTCGCGGAAGTCGTTGGTGCGTCCGTGGCCCGAAAACAGGTGCGCAAGGAAGCGTTCGAACGGCCGGTTGTCGCACAGCCCCGTCGGCAGCAGCCGGCCGAGCGGGTCGATCGCTTCGGCCCAGTCCTTGCCCGGGTCGCGCAGGTATTGCAGCAGCACGCCGGACAGCAGGCCCGGCAGTGTCGACAGGCGCTGCAGGTACTCGCGAAACGCGGGGCGCAGGAACGAGCCCGGGCGTCACGGGATACTCCACCGAGGCGTTGTGGATGAACACGACGCCCATGTCCGCGGTGTCGAGCCCGTTCGCGAGGCCGGCCGCGATCATCGCGCCGGAGCTGACGCCGCAATACATGTCGAGGCCGGTCAGGTCGAGCCCGCCGATCGATTCGCCGATCGCGTGCAGCGTGCCCACTTCGTAGAACGCGCCGAGCGGGCCGCCGCCCGCGAGGGCGAGCCCGAACTGGTGATTGCTGCGGCGTGGTCGCCCTTCGGCCGGTTGCAACTCGAGCATGTTCGGCGCCTCCGGTACAGATCAGCGGCGCTTGCGGCCCGTTGCGCGGGCGCGGCGCGGGATGGGGCGACGTGCAGCCGGTCGCGTCGGCTTGCCGCCCAGCTTCAGCACGGCGTCGTTCAACTCGGCGACGCGCTTCGTGAGCAGCCGGATCTCGTCGCCATTCGGTGCGCCGATCTGCCGCAGCGCCTTCTGCACGCGACTCTGGAACAGCGCCTCGAGGTTGTCCCAGGTCTCGCCGGCCTGTTCCCGCACGCCTTCGACGCGCTGCTGCATCGTCGATTGCGCCGTCTCGAACGCGTCGCGGATCATCCTCTGCGTCTGGGCGCGCGAGCGGTTCAGCAGCTTCAGGCCGTCGGCCACGGCGTCCTGGAAGGCGGCGGGCCCTTCCTTCTGCGCACGCGCGATGGCGCCCATGCCGGCCAGCCAGACCTGCTGCACGTTCTCGACCAGCATGGGTCGTGCCTTCGACGCCTTGGTGCGACCGCCGCGAGACGTGGACCGGGCCTTCGTGGACTTCCTGCGCGCCGCCATGGGACGCCCCTTGCGGCAGCCGCCGCCAGTGGATTGGGGCTCCTATTCTGGACGAATCCGCGCCCTATGTTGCAGTGTGTCAATCCACCGCTAGGTACTTGTCCGTAAGCGCTTCTTCTTCCGGACCCTCACCCGGCGCTTTGCGCCGACCTCTCCCGTGGACGCGGGAGAGGAGGGTTCTTTCCCGGCCAGCGCGCCGACGGCCACGGCGAGCAATAACCGTTCGAATTCCGGTGCAATCCGGTCCACGACCGACTGCGGATCGTCGATCAGCGCCTCGTCGGCAATGATGCCGAAGAACACCTGTCCAGCGTACGACAGGATGCTGATGCCGATGCCCATCGACCCGCTCTGGGGCACCCAGAAGTACATCTCCGAGATGCGTTGCCCGCACATGTAGAGCGGCGCCTGCGGCCCCGGCACGTTCGAAGCCACCAGCGTGCCCTTGCGGCTGAACAGCTCGATCGCCGGCGCCTGCAGGGCTCCCGGCAGCAGCCCCAGCAACCCGAGCACCATCAGCGACATCGGCGGCTGCAGCGAGCCTTTCAACGACACCATCGTGTCGTGCATCGCGTACACGCGCCGCAACGGGTTGCGGATCCCGATGGGCAGCTCCACGAAGATGAGCCCGAACTTGTTGCCGAGCGCCACGGGCTCATCGGCCGAGCGCAGGTTCACCGGCATCGAGGCGCGGATCGAGAGCGCGTCGGTCCCGAAGCCCTGCTCGCGCAGGTGACCGCCGAGCTGCGCCGGCCACCGTGGCCATCAGCACGTCGTTGACGGTGCAATCGAGCGCGCGGCCCACGGCCTTCACCTCGCCCAACGGAATCGGCGCGGCCCAGGCGACACGCTTGCGACCGCTCAGGGTGCCGCGCAGCGGGGTCGCCGGATCGTCCGGCAGCGCCAGCACCCGTGCGAACTCGCCTACGAGGCTCGCCGGCTTGCTTCGCCATCGCCGCGGCCTGCTCCGGGTGAAACAGCTTGTGGATGCCGCCCTCGAGCAGCTTTGCGCCCTCGGCCATGACGCTCTCGAGGATGTCGTTGGCGGGCCGTGAAAGTTGATCGATCCAGTTGAGCAGCGGCAGCAACTCCGCACCCAGCCGAGGTGGCGCGTTGGACGGCGTGCCGCCGCGTCCGCCGGCGTTCGTGGCCGCCATGGCCGGGCCCGAGTCCTGCTCCGTCATCGAGAGCAGCACCTTCGACCATCGCGATGCCGTCCGCGTAGCAGTGGTGGATGCGCATGATCCATGCGCTGCCGCCGAGATAATGCTCGACCAGGTGCACCTGCCACAGCGGCCGGTCGGGATTGAGCGGGCGGCCCGCGAGTTCGGCCGCGAACGCCTGCAACTCGGCTTTGCCGGCCGGCGCCGGAAGCTTCACGCGCAACAGGTGGGCATCGAGGTCGAATGCGCCGTCCTGGACCCAGGAGGCGCCGAGCGGATCGGCGACCGGACGCAAACGAAAGCGCGGGAAGCACAGGAAGCGCGTCTCGATCATCCGACGGAATTCGTCGAGCCGCAGCGGTGTCTCCGTCGCCGTGACGCTGACGATCATCATCGCGCTGCCCGGGCTGTCCATGCGCAGCCAGGCGGTGTCCACGCTCGACATGCGCTCGTGGTCGGGGGTCGTCATCGCGGGCTCCGGCGGGTTTCCATGCTCCCGACAATGTTAGGGCAGCAACGCTCCGTTGCGACGTTGACCTGCCTGCGGTAGACCCCTAAGGTAGTCTGCAAAAACCAGGGGAGCTCGCGATGACCTATTTCGTGACGGGCGCGACCGGATTCATCGGGCGCTTCCTCGTGCAGTCGCTTTTGCAGCGCGGCAAGGGCACGATCTACGTGCTGGTCCGGCCGAAATCGATCGGCAAGCTCGACGAACTGCGCGAGTTCTGGGGCAAGGAGAGCGTCAAGCGGGTGATCGCGGTCAAGGGCGACCTCGGCCAGCCGAAGCTCGGCGTCGGCAAGTCCGACCTCGCGAAGCTGAAGGGCAAGATCAAGCATTTCTATCACCTCGGCGCGGTGTACGACCTCGAGGCCAGCGCCGAGTCGATGGAAAAGGCGAACATCGCGGGCACGAAGGGCGCGCTCGAATTCGCGGAAGCGGTCAACGCGGGTTGCTTCCACCTCGTCAGCTCGATCGCGGCGGCCGGGTTGTATCGCGGCACGTTCACGGAGGACATGTTCGAGGAAGCCGAGGAACTCGACCATCCGTATCACCGCACCAAGCACGACTCCGAGGCGATGGTGCGTGCCAACGGGCGCATCCCGTGGCGGGTGTACCGCCCCGGCGCCGTCGTCGGCCATTCGCGGACCGGTTTCATCGACAAGATCGACGGGCCGTACTACTTCTTCAAGGCGCTGCAGAAACTGCGCGAGTCGTGGCCGCGCTGGATTCCGCTGGTCGGCGCCGAGGGCGGCTACATCAACGTCGTGCCCGTGGACTACGTCGTCGACGCCATGGTGCACCTCTCGCACCAGCCGAAGCTCGACGGCCGCTGCTTCCACCTGACGGACCCGAAGCCGCGCCGCGTCGGCGAAATGCTGAACGTGTTCGCGCGGGCGGCGCACGCGCCCGAGATGGCGTTCCGTCTCGACCCGAAGATCTTCCAGATGGTGCCGGAGCCCGTCACGCAGTCGGTCGAGCGGAGCAAGCCGATCCAGAACGTGGTGAACCAGGTGCTGCGCGACCTGCAGATTCCCCGTTCCGTGCTGCAGTTCATGAACTACCCGACGCGGTTCGATTCGACCGCGACGCAGAAGATCCTCGACAAGGCCAAGATCCGCGTGCCGGCGCTCGAGGACTACGCGTGGCGGCTGTGGGACTACTGGGAGCGCCACCTCGACCCGGACCTGTCCATCGACCGCAGCCTGCGGGGCGCGGTCAAGGGCAAGGTCGTCGTCATCACCGGCGGCTCGTCGGGCATCGGCGAGGCCGCGGCCATCCGTGTCGCCGAGGCCGGAGGCAAGGTGGTGGTCGTCGCTCGCGACGAGGAGAAGCTCGCCGAGGTGCGCCAGAAGATCGCCGACTCCGGCGGCTTCGTGAAGACCTACTCGTGCGACATCACGGACCTCGCCGCGAACGACAAACTCGCGAAGGACATCCTCAAGGAATTCGGCCACGTCGACGTGCTCGTGAACAACGCGGGCCGCTCGATCCGCCGTTCGCTCGCGCTGTCGTACGACCGCTTCCACGACTTCGAGCGCACGATGCAGCTGAACTACTTCGCCTGCGTGCGGCTCACGATGAACCTGCTGCCGTCGATGACCGCGCGCCGGGACGGCCACGTCATCAACGTCTCGTCGATCGGCGTGCTGACGAACGCACCGCGGTTCTCGGCGTACGTCGCGTCGAAGGCCGCGCTCGAGTCGTTCGCGCGTTGCGCCGCGGCCGAGTTCCACGACGAGAACGTGCACTTCACGATCATCAACATGCCGCTGGTGCGCACGCCGATGATCGCGCCCACCAAGCTGTACGAGGAGATGCCGACGGTCATCTCGCCCGGACGAGGCGGCGGACATGATCGCCGACGCGATCATCCGCAAGCCGCAGCGCATCGCGACGCGCCTCGGCGTCGTCGCCGAGATCATGCACCTGATGATGCCGAAGATGTCCGAGGTCGTGATGAACTCGGCGTACCGGATGTTCCCGGACTCCGCGGCCGCGCAGGGCAAGAAGGAGGGCGAGTCGCAGCGTCCGCCGACCAAGGAGGCGATGCTGTTCGCCTCGCTGATGCGCGGCATACACTGGTGAGGCGTCGACCGATCTCGACGGGAGGTTGGACATGAGTCGGGCAACCGTCTGGCTGGGGCGCCGCGCTGGCAGCGGTGCTGGCATTGGGCGCGGCAGGCGCCGGTGCGCAGGAATTTTCGCAGAAGGGCGCCGACGCGCCCGCCACGCGCTCGGCCAGGAGCGATTGCGAAGGCGAGGCCCGGCGGCGCGGCTACACGGTGCTCGCCACCGGCAACTTCCGGCAATTCCGCGAAGGCTGGTCGATCGACATGCGCGTGCGCGACAATCGCGGCCGCGAGACGACGGGCAGCTGCTTCGTCGAGACGCGCTCCGGCGACGTCAGCCTGTACGGCTTCAGCTGGGGCAACGACGGCGGCGGCAGTTCGTCGTTCCAGTTCAATTGCGCCTCGATCGACACCAAGTATCGCGAGTGCCAGTTGCCGGTCGACGGCCGCGCGCGGGTCGTGAAGCGTTTCTCCGAGGCCAAATGCGAGGAGGGGCGCAGCTGGGGCCAGCGCGGCGATCGCGTCTGGGTCGACCGGGGTTGCCGGGCCCGTTTCGAGGTCGTCCGCGGTGCCGGAGGCAACGGCCGCGTCGACTGCCGGTCGCAGTCCGGACGCTACGCCGAGTGCCGGATCGACCGCGGCTACGTCGGGCGCCTCGAGCGCGATTACAGCGGCGGCCGCTGTGCGCAGGGCAACTGGGGCAGCAGCGACGGGCTGGTGTGGGTCCGCAACGGCTGCCAGGGCCGCTTTGCGCTGGAACGGCTCAACGGCGGTGGCAACGGCGGCGGCAATCCGGGGCAGCAGCAGCGCGCGCAAACGCAGTGTCGCAACGAAGCGCGCCGCCGCGGCATGGACGTGCGCGACGTCGCCGATGCCCGGCTGCGAGGGTCGTACTGGGAGACGAGTGTCGAGGGTAACTACCGCGGTTCGCCGGCACGCGCGCTGTGCCGCTACTACCCGGACTCGAACCGCGTCGATCTGTCGCTTTAATCCAACGGCAGGGCGCCGCTGACACGGTGTGGCGGCCGGTGCAAGCGCGTCGCTCGTTTAAGTGATGGCCGTCGCGGGAGCGTCGGCGTATATACTAGGCACGCGTCGCCCGCTTCAGGGCAACGCGGATTTCTGTGAGACACGACCTGTAATTCGAGTGCCGGCCCGTACTCGCCCCGGGGTATCGTCGGACCTCGCAGATTCGGGAATTGCACGGCGAATCAGGCCTGCGCCCAGGGGCCTACACCGACAAGCGGAAGGGAACGTTCGTGACCATCGTGCTCCTGATCATCGTCGCAGCCAGCGGCGGATGGATGCTCTACCACGGCGCCCGCAAACGCGCCGAGCGTGCCATGGCCCAGGCCATGCTCGCGAAGGCCCGAGCCGAACGCCGCAGTCGCGTGCCCGAGGTGTCGAACAACCTGAAAGGCGTGACGGCCAGCCAGACCATCCAGCCGCTGAAGCCCGACCGCACCGATCGCGCGGCCTGACCACCGCTGCGCAGGACGCTAGCCGGCCGAGAGGTGGCGCAGCGCGTCCGCCGACCGCTCCCAATGTTGCCCGTCGAAAGGTTCGACCTCGATGCCCTCGATCGTGGCCGCGTCCAGGCAGCGCGCGTTGACGCTGTAGCCGTCGGGATTCGAGCGCGGCACGTAGAACGACTTGATCCCGCAGGTGCGGCAGAACAGGTGGCGCGCCGCACCGGTATTGAACGTGTAGGCGTGCAGGTCCGCGGCGCCTCTGCAGCAGCCGGAAGCGGCTGGCGGGCACGATCAGGTGCTGGTAGCCCGTCATGGTGCAGATCGAGCAGTTGCAGTCGTGCACCCGCAGCCGGGCGGGCGCATCGACCTCGAATCGGACGGCTCCGCAGTGGCAGCCGCCCCGATGGGTGACGAGGTCCGGTGAGGTCATCGCCGCACCTTACACCTCGCCACCCGCCCGATCATCGGGCATCCACGGTGGCGGGACTCAATTGGCGCCCGTGCTCAGTTCTTCCACGAACCAGGCGACGACTGAACCGATCAATACGACTGCAGCGATTTCCATGCTCCGATCCTCCGCAAGGCGCGCCAGAACGGTACGTTCAGGATCATTGCGAATCATGATTGCTGCGTCGCGACAATACGTTGACCGGATCGTGACTTCCGCCTGCTCGCGAACCCTCGATGGTCCGCAATGGCCGGTTTATGTCGAATGGGCGGCCGCGTTGCAGACCACGCGCAGCCGGCGCGGCAATACGCTGATCTCCACGGGCGTGTAGCCGGCCAGCTGGCCGTCCACCTGCACGGCGGCTTCGGCGTCCGTCTCGATCCGGATGCGCGCGCTGCGGGCCTGCCACACGACGGGATCGCCCTGCAGCGTGCCGCGATAGAGTTTCGGCAGCTTCCGCAGCACCTTCAGCAGGCCGACGTTGCGGATCGCGATCACGTCGAGCTGGCCGTCGTCGAGCCGGGCCTGCGGCGCGATGAACATGCGATTGCCGGCGTACCGGCCGTTCGCGACGAAGGCGAGCAGCAAGCGCTCGTCGAGCGAACCCTCATCCGTCGTGATGCGAAAGCGCGGCGGCCGGTAGCGCTTCAGCTCGGCCAGCGCGCCGCGCAGGTAAGCGAACGGCGATGGCACCTGCGCGGGCAGTCGCTCGATCACGTGAGAGTCGAAGCCCGCTCCCGCGAGGTTGATGAACCAGTGCCTGGCCTGGTGCTCGCGCCGACGGGCGCGCGAAATCGAGTTGCCCGACGTCGTGCAGGAACGAGCTTTCGGCGGCGATGACTCGCGCGATGCCGGCCGCGTCACGCGGCATGCCGAGCGAACGCGCCCAGTCGTTGCCGGTGCCGACCGGAACCGGCGCCAGCGTGACAGGCGCCGCGGGATCGTCACCGGCGCACATGACGCCGTTCACGACGTCGTTGGCCGATCCGTCGCCGCCCACCACCAGCAGGCGGCGACGACCGGCGCGCACGGCAGTCTCGGCAAGCGCGCGGCCCGCGCCGCGCGTCGTCGTGTGCACCGTATCGAACATCACGCCAGAGCCCGTCAATGCCCTGGCGACCAGCGGCCAGCGGTCCGCAGCACGCGCGCCGCCCGCCGCCGGATTGACGATGGCGAGCCAGGCGTCCTTGCTGACCATGGGTTGGGTCCGACCGCGATCGCGCCGTCAGCGCACGGGCGCCGTGCAGTGCTGGTCCACGTAGTCCTGCTGCGCCTTCAGTTGTTCGCGCGTGGGCTTGGCGCCCGGCGACAGCAGCGCGGCCAGCCGATTTCGCGCCTCGAGGCACGACGGGCCGTTGGCCACCCGCAGCCGGGCGGCCATCTCCTCCTGTTCGCGGCGTCGCGATGGATCCTTGCTGCAGTTCAGGTCCGCAGTCTGCTGCAGGCGGCGGATTTCGTCGCCGCTGGTCGGTTGCGCGCCGCTCGTCAGGCGATCGAGCGACTCGAGCGCGATGACGCACTCGCGGTTGCGCAGGTTGCCGAGCACCGCTTCCCGCTCGGCGACCTGCGCGGGCGTCGAGGATGAGTGTGTCGCCGCTGCGCTGCCGCCCGACGAGCTGCGCGTGCCCGCGCTGGAAGATGAACTCTTGCCGGCTGCACTGCGCACGTCGATCCGTTCCGCCTGGACGCCTTTCGGCGGCTTGTCGCTCGAGATGTGGATGACGCCGTCGGCATCCGTCCAGCGGTAGACGGCGTCCGCCCCCGCGACGAGCGGCAGCAGCACGAGCGCCACGACGGCGCGCAGGAGCCACGAGCGAGGGGCAGGCGAGCGACGCTGGGTCACGATGGGTGGATGATAGCGGAACCCTCACCCCATCCCTCTCCCGCAGGCGGGAGAGGGCGTGGAAATCACGCGTAGCGCTTCAGGATCTTCGCGAGGCCGGACGCGCCCGGGTGCATCGTCTCGTAGGGCAGCTGGTTCAGCGGCACGTCCGTCGTGCCGTTCATGTCGTGCATGTCCCGGGTGCTCTCCGCGACGAAGATCAGGCCCGTCACGTGCTCGCCCTCGCGCAGCCTGGTACGCAGGTATTCGAACGCCTTGCCGCGATGCGTGGGGTCGTAGCTCTTGTCGAGCTTGCGCAGCAGCATCGTGCTGCCGTCGTGCGCCTTGACCGGCAGCACGTCGCCCTCGGCATACGACGCCGTGATTTCCTCGCGGAACGGGACGAAATCGGCGTGCACGGCCTCGTGGTAGTGCTCGCGCGTGAACGTGTAGCTCTTGGTCGAGCCCTCGTGGTCGTTGAACGTCACGCAGGGCGAGATGATGTCGATCATCGCGAAGCCCTTGTGCTTCAGGCCCGCCTGGATCAACGGCACCAGCTGTTCCTTGTCGCCGGAGAAGCTCCGCGCGATGAACGTGCCGCCGAGCGACAGCGCCGCGAGGCACGGGTCCACCGGCGACTGCAGGTTCTCCTCGCCCTTCTTCGACTTCGAGCCGATGTCGGCGGACGCGGAGAACTGGCCTTTCGTCAGGCCGTAGACCCCGTTGTTCTCGCACATGTACAGCATGTTGACGTTGCGGCGGATCGCGTGCGCGAACTGCCCGAAGCCGATCGACAGCGAGTCGCCGTCACCCGACACGCCGATGTAATAGAGCGACCGGTTGGCCGCGTTCGCGCCGGCGGCGACCGACGGCATGCGGCCGTGCACGCCGTTGAAGCCGTGCGCGCCGCTCGCGAAGTACGCCGTGGTCTTCGACGAGCAGCCGATGCCGGAGAACTTGGCCAGCTGCTCGGGCCTGAGGCTCAGCCCCCAGATCGCCTCGATGATCGCGGAGGTGACGGAGTCGTGCCCGCAACCCGCGCAGAGCGTGGACATCGCGCCTTCGTAGTCGCGGCGCGTGAGTCCGAGCTCGTTCTTCGGCAGGTCCGGGTGACGGACTTTCGGCTTGTTGATGAAGGACATGGTCGGTGACTGTGGTCCGGTGAGGGGGTTACCTGGCGGCGCTCAGCGCCGCGCGCTGCGCGTCGCCGAGTTCCGCGATCACGGCCTCGACGACTTCCTTCGAAGTCATCGGCAGGCCGCTGTAGTGCAGGATCGAGTGCAGCTTCGACTTCGGCACGTCGGTCTCGAGCGTCAGCAGCGAGCGCAGCTGCGCATCGCGGTTCTGCTCGACGACGAAGATCTTCTCGTGCGAGGCCATGAACGCCTCGACTTCCTTGGTGAACGGGAAGGACTTGATGCGCATGTAGTCGACCGCGATGCCGCGCTTCGCCAGGATGTCGCGCGCCTCGCTCGTGGCGCCACGGGTGCTGCCGAGCGCGACCAGGCCGATGTTGCTGGTGCCGGTCGCCTCGATGACCGGCGGCGGCACGAGGGCCCTGGCGCGCTTGAACTTGCGCGCCAGCCGGTCCATGACGACCTGGTATTCCGCGGAATCCTCGGTGTAGCCGCCGTACTGGTTGTGACCGGAGCCGCGGGTGAAATACGCGCCCTTCGGCGTGATGCCCGGCAACGTCCGGTACGGGATGCCGTCGTCGTCCTTGTCGAGATAGCGGTGAAATTTCGGCAGCGCCTCGATCTCGTCCTTGCTCAGCACCTTGCCGCGGTCGGGACGGTAGCTGTCGTCCCATTCCAGTTCCTTGCACATCCAGTCGTTCATGCCGATGTCGAGGTCCGACATCACGAACACCGGAGTCTGCAGGCGCTCGGCGAGGTCGAACGCCGTCACCGCCATGTGGAAGCATTCCTCGGGGTTCGACGGGAACAGCAGCACGTGCTTGGTGTCGCCGTGCGAAGCGTACGCGCACATCAACAGGTCGCACTGCTGCGTCCGCGTCGGCATGCCGGTCGAGGGGCCGACGCGCTGCACGTCGAAGATCACGGCGGGGATTTCGGCGTAGTAGCCGAGACCGATGAATTCGCTCATCAGCGAGATGCCCGGGCCGCTGGTCGCCGTGAAGGCGCGCGCGCCGTTCCAGTTGGCGCCGAGCACCATGCCGATCGCCGAGAGCTCGTCCTCGGCCTGGATCACCGCGTAGTTGTTCTTGCCCGTCGCCGGGTCGACGCGCAGTTTCGCGCAGAACGACTTGAACGAGTCCATCAGCGACGTCGACGGGGTGATCGGATACCACGGACCGACCGTCGCGCCCGCGTACACGGCGCCGAGGCCGGCCGCGGTGTTGCCGTCGATCATCACATGGCCCTTCGTCTTGTCCATGCGCTCGACGCGCAACGGCAGCGGACAGGGCAGGTTGGCCTTGGCATAGTCGTAGCCGAGCTGCACCGCCTTCATGTTGGCGTCCACCAGCGCCTGCTTCTTGCCGTAGCTCTCGGTCAGCAGCACCCGGATGACCTCGACGTCGATGTCGAGCAGCGCGGCGAGCAACCCCGCGTAGCAGACGTTTTTCATCAGGATGCGGTTGCGCACGCCGACGAAATTCTCGTTGCAGAGCTTCGCGAGCGGCGCGCCGAGGATCGTGATGTCTTCGCGCACGAGCACCGCCGAGCGCGGCCAGGTCGAGTCGTAGACGAGATAGCCGCCCGGGGCTGACCTCGCGGACGTCCTTCTGGTAGGTTTCCGCGTTCATGGCGACCATCAGGTCGATGCGACCGGAGCGGGCCACGTACCCGTCGCGGGTCACGCGGATCTCGTACCAGGTGGGCAGGCCCTGGATGTTGGACGGGAAGTAATTCTTGCCCATCACCGGGACGCCCATCCGGAAGATCGACTTCATCAGCATCGAGTTGGCACTGGCGGAGCCGGTGCCGTTCACGTTCGCGAGCTTGATGGTGAAATCGTTTACGCGGTCTTGGTTTGCTTGGGACTTGGCCATGAGTGGTCGCTGGCGTGGGGCAGTTGGATCGTGGACTTCTGCATGTCCCACGCCGCCGTCGGGCAGCGCTCGGCGCAGAGTCCGCAATGAACGCAGAGGTCTTCGTCTTTCACCATGACACGGCCGGTCTGCGGCAGCGGGCCGGACACGTACAGCAGCTGCTTCGAGTCGTGGCGCGGCGCCTTGAGCCGTGTCGACAGGTCGGCTTCGTCACCGTTCCTGGTGATGGTGAGGCAATCGGTCGGGCAGATGTCGATGCAGGCGTCGCACTCGATGCAGAGCTTCGCCTCGAACACGGTCTGCATGTCGCAGTTGAGGCAGCGCTGCACTTCGGCGGCAGCCTGTGCGGCGTCGAAGCCGAGCTCGACCTCGATGTTGATCTGCTTGAAGCGCTCCTTGAGGCTGACGTGGGGCACCAGCCGGCGCTCGACCGGATTGTAGTCGTTCTTGTACGACCACTCGTGCAGGCCCATCTTGCGCGAGGAAAGATTCAACATCGAAGGCAGCCGGTTCGTGACCGCCTGGCCCATGCAGTGGTTGTGGATCGAGATCGCGGCCTGGTGGCCGTGCTCGACGGCCCAGATGATGTTTTTCGGGCCGAACGCCGCGTCGCCGCCGAAGAACACGCCCGGCCGCGTCGATTGGAACGTGGTCGTGTCGACGACCGGCACGTGCCACTTGTCGAAATCGATGCCGAGGCCGCTTTCGATCCACGGGAACGCGTTCTCCTGGCCGATGGCGAGGATCACGTCGGTCGCCGGGAAGAACACCTCGCCGGTCATCCGCTCGGCCGTGATGCGGCCCTCAGCGTCGAAGTCGTATTCCATCTTGTCGAACAGCATGCCCGTGAGCTTGCCGTTCTCGACCACGAACGCCTTCGGCGAGTGGTTGACGACGATCTCGACGTTCTCCGACTCGGCGTCCTCGAGCTCCCATTCCGACGCCTTGAAGAACTGGCGCGGCTTGCGCGCCATGACCTTCACGTCCTGCGCGCCAAGTCGCAAGGACGAGCGGCAGCAGTCCATCGCGGTGTTGCCGACACCGATGATCAGCACCTTCTCGCCGATCCTGTCGATGTGCTTGAACGCGACCGACTCGAGCCACTGGATGCCGATGTGGATGTTCGCGTCGCCGGCCTCGCGGCCTGGCAGCTTCAGTTCCTTGCCTTTCGGCGCGCCGCTGCCGACGAATACGGCGTCGTAACCGCCCGTCTCGAGCAGCTTCTTCATGCTTTCGACGCGCATGCTGTAGCGGATCCGCGCGCCCATCGATTCGATGTAACCGATTTCCTCCAGCAGCACGCCTTCCGGCAGCCGGAATGCGGGGATGTTGGTGCGCATCAGGCCGCCCGGCTTGTCCCACTGCTCGAGGATCTCGACTTCGTAGCCGAGCGGCAGCAGGTCGTTGGCGACCGTCAGCGACGCCGGGCCGGCGCCGATGCAGACCACGCGCTTGCCGTTCTTCTGTTTCGGGACGACCGGCAGCCGGCCGCTGATGTCGTCCTTGTGGTCCGCCGCGACGCGCTTCAGGCGGCAGATCGCGACGGGTTTTTCCTCGACGCGGCCGCGCCGGCAGGCGGGCTCGCAGGGGCGATCGCAGACGCGCCCAAGGATGCCCGGGAACACGTTCGATTCACGGTTCACCATGTAGGCGTCGGAGAATTCGCCCTGTGCAATCAAGCGGATGTATTCGGGCACGTCGGTGTGGGCCGGGCAGGCCCATTGGCAGTCGACGACCCGGTGGAAATAGTCCGGATTCGACGTATCGGTCGGTGGCGAAGTCACGGGGATCTCATGGCGATAGTGCGAAACGCGAGCTTAGCCGTTTTGCGCGGCAGCGCAACGGGCGATGGGGGTGCCGTGACCCGGTCCTCAGCCGCCGAGCTTGAAAGTGGAGTTGCCGAAGTGGACGTAGTCGGCCCAGTCGATCGAGCCGATGCCCAGCACACGCTGCCGCGCCGCGAGCACCGAGGCGCCGAGCGTGGTCCCGGCGACCAGCCGCTCGTACAGAGTCGTCGAGAATTCGAGCGCGGCGGCGTCGCCCACTGGCCAGTGGGTGCCGAGGAAATTCGCGACGCCGCCTGCTAGAAACGCTTCGGCGACGCTCGAGGACCGGCGTTCCCCGAACAGCGCCCGTGCGGCCCGGCGGTTTGCGGCGCGCAGCCGCACCCGCGCCGCTTCGCAGGCGTTGAAGAACACCAGGGCCGGAAGATTGCCGAGCCCGTCGAGATCGGCGCCCCGCAGCACCTCCTCGCCCGCGCAGATCAACCCGCTGCGGCCCGGATCGTCCGCGTCGAAATAGCCGTGGCCCGCGAAGTGCAGCACGTCGTGGCGGCCCGCGGCGAGCGCCTCGAGGATGCGTGCCCGACGCGCCGACGCGCCCTCCAGCACGTCGCAGACCACGCGGGCTGCACCGAAGACGCGGCGCAGCGCGAGGGCTTCGGCGGCGGCGCCCGGCAGGTCGCCGGTCGGGTTCGCCACCAGCAGCACGGTGAGCCGGCTGTCCGTCGTTCGGTTCTCGCGCCAGCGCGCGACCGTCAGCGCTTCCGATTCGTAACGGCGGCTCATGCCCTGCGCGAGAGCCGGATGCGAGCCGCCGATCCGCAATGCCTCCCAGGGCACGCGCGATGCTTCGCGGTCGTGCACCACCACCAGCGGGCGATCGGCCATCGCCTCGAGTCCTTCGCGCACGTTCGCGCCCAGCAGCAAGCGGGCGAGCCCTGCACCGAAGCGCGCCATGTCGGACGGCGCCAGTGTGCCAGCCTCGACGGGCGCGAGCAGGCGCAGCAGCTCGCGCCTGGCAAAGAGCGCCGTGCCCGTCAGGACGGCGGCCTTCGCGCCGGCCGTCAGCAGCGAGCAGCGACTCTCGTAGTCGTTGCGCCCCGCATCGCGCAACGAGACGAGCAGGTACGCGGGGTCGAGCACGGCGGGCGCCGCGCGGCGGGCGGGCCGGCGTGGTGCGGGCCTTGCAGTCGCTGCAGAGGGCAGCACGACTTCGTCGATCGCGATGTCGAAATCGCCCTCGGCCGGGCGCGCGGCGACGCGCATGGCGGCGCGCCGCATCGCCGCGTACTTGCGCGTGTCGATCTCGCACAGCGTAATGCGGCGAACCACGTGACCCGGGTCCGCGTGGCGCAGCCCCGCCAGGAACCCGTGCAGCTGATGCTCGACCACCGACTCGACCGGGATGCCGGAGCCCGCGCCGAGCAGCACCGTTGCAAATTCCTCGACGTGAGTGCGTGCGAAGACGCGCACGACGTTTTCGGCTACGAACGATTGCGCGGTCGGGCCGAACGCGTCGAAATCGCCCAGGCCCGCGAACAGCACCAGCTCGGCCCGCAACTGGCTGCGCGCCGCCGGCATCACGAAGACCTGGCCGAGCTGGCCGAGGAACATGCGGCGCAGCGTGAATTCGCGGATTGCGCCGCCGAGACTGCGATCGACCACCGCGGCCGCGCCGGCGGGATCCACGTTGCAGAAGACACCGAGCACCAGGGCCCGGGTATCGGCTTCGACGATGCTGCCGCGCGCGAGTCGCAGTTCGAGCACGCGCTTGTGACGAGTCACGGTCGCGTCAGCGCCCATGGCGTGGCCTGGATCAGGGCCTTGCAGAGGGTGGTGGGCCGGCGGCCGTGGCCGGCACGACCGTCACGTCGACCACGCGATCCCCGCCGTGCGCGAAATGCAGCGTGACCGGAAAGCGCTCGCCGGCGACGAGCGGCCGGACTACGCCCATCAGCATCAGGTGCAGGCCCTGGGGCGCCAGCGTCACGTCGCGGCCCGCCGGAATCTCGAGAGCGTCGACCGCACGCATGCGCGTCATGCCGCCCGAGTCGTCGACCGAGTGCAGGTGCGTCATCGCCGCGCGCGGCGTGCTGGCGCTCTCGAGGCGGTCCGCGCCGGCGCCGCCCCGGATCGTGAGGTAAACGGCGGCGGACTCGGACCCGGGCGGTGTGGCACGTGCCCAGGCACCGCGTACGGCGGGCGCGTCGGCCGCTGCGGCGGCGACCGCGAGCAGCGAGGTCGCGACCCAGGCCAGCGCAAACCTGCGCGATGCATTCACTTGCGGGACTCCTCTTTCATCGCCGCACGGATGGCGCCGGCGACCGCGGCAATGGCTTTGCCGCGCGTCGTCGATCGCCGCCAGACGATGCCGATGGTACGCATCGGCGCGGGTTTCATGAACGGCTTGATGCGCAGTCCGCGCGCGACGCCGACGGGCGTCTCGGCGGCCAGTTGCGGCAGCAGCGTGACGCCGTGACCCGCCGCGACCATCTGCCGCAGCGTCTCGAGGCTGGTCGCCCGATAGTCCTGCGCTTCGTTGACGCGCACGCGGCTGCAGACCTCGAGCGCCTGGTCGCGCAGGCAATGACCGTCCTCGAGCAGCAACAGCGTTTCGCCCTTCAGGTCGTCGATGCGCACCTTGTCCCTGTCGGCGAGCGGGTGCTGCGCCGGCACCGCCAGCATGAACGGCTCGTCGTAGATGGGCTCGGCTTCGAGACCGTCCGGGTCGACGGGCAGCGCGACGATACCGGCGTCGATCTCGCCTGCGCGCAGTTTGTCGAGCAGCGGCTGTGTCTGGTACTCGTAGAGCATCAGCTTCACGCGCGGCACTTCGCGTTTGAGCCGGCTTGCGACGTGCGGCAGCAGGTAGGGCCCGACCGTGGGGATCATCGCCAGCTTCAGAGGTCCGGCCAGCGGATCCCGGTCGGTCTTGGCAAGCTCGACGATCGCGTCGGCCTCCTGCAGCAGCTTGCGCGCCCGCGCGACGATCTTTTCGCCCGGTTCGGTGAGGGAGACCCGCTTCGGCTGGCGCTCGACGAGCGGGACGCCGAGGTATTCCTCGAGCTTGCGGATCTGCGCCGAGAGCGTCGGCTGGCTGACGTAGCAGCGCTCGGCGGCCTTGCCGAAGTGCCGCTCGTCCGCGAGGGCGACGAGGTAGCGGAGGTCCCGGAGGTTCATGGCAGGATCATAGTCTTGGCCTATCGTTCTTTGCAAAACCATCCACCGGACGAATCGGGCGGCGTCCGCGGCGGCCCTTTGTCCTATACTGGCCGCCATGATTTCCCGCTCCCCGAGGCTCTCGGCCGGCGTCGTCGTGGTGCGTCTGGCGGCCGAAGGCTGGCGCTTCCTGTTGTTGCGGGCGTTCAACCACTGGGACTTCCCGAAAGGCATGGTCGAGGCCGGTGAGGAGCCGCTGGCGGCCGCGATTCGCGAGGTCCGCGAGGAATCGACCATCGACGACCTGGAGTTCGCGTGGGGCGAACTCAACACGCAGACCGGCCCGTACAGCCGCGGCAAGACCGCGCGCTACTACGTCGCGCGCACCCAGGTGGCGGAGGTCGTCCTGCCGGTGAATCCCGAACTCGGCCACGCCGAGCACAGCGAGTTCCGTTGGGCCGATTACGACGAGGCGATGGACATGGTGTCGCCGCGCGTGCGTCCGGTCGTGCAGTGGGCGGCGCAGGTCATCAACCTGCAGAGCGATTAGCGGCGCGGATTGCGTGGATCGTGGCCGCGCGGCTGCTCGCCGGCGGCGAGCCGGTGCGACGTGCCATCTGGCTGAAATCCGACCAGCTGCTGGCGGATTCTGGCTGACCGCCCGATGTGGCGCGTGCCTCGGCAGCGCCATGACGGCAGCAAACCTCGGTATTTCCTGGAGTTCTTCCGGCCGGTGCACGCCGTGCACGGGCTGGCACGCCGTTTGCTTGGCTCGAACCGTGGGTATCGCGCCGCGGACGCCGCCTTCAGGCAGTCCGCCGATCTTGCGGCCGACCGGGTCCACGGGAGCGTGGGCCCACCCGGTCGGGAATGCGCGTCAATAAAGCCGGAGTTGCCACTCGCACAGGCGGGCGGTCTCTCCCGAGAACTCGAACGGGGACGTGACTTCAAACCCAGGCGTAATTCAAAGGAGTGATCTCCATGCCGTTGCCGATGGTTCCGCGGTTCATCACCTGCGCGCGCGTGCTGCCGTTGCTGCTGTCGGCCGGCGTGCTGTTTGCCACCGACGCCTGGGCGCAATCCACGATCGTGAATCCGGGTGCCGAGGCGGCGCACCAGGCCGACAAGGCCGCGGAGGCAAGTTCTTCAACCACCGCAGACTCGACGACCAAGACAAAGGGCCGGCTCAGCACCTACGAGATGGAGCAGATCATCGTCGAGGGCCAGCCGCTCCCCGAGTACAAGGACGACGAGCTGATCGGCGACTACGCGCAGCCGCGCTGGACGGCGCAGCGGCTCTTCTCCGGTACGCGCGTTTACGTCATCCCGAAGGGCGAGGTGGACATCGAGCAGTGGTTCCGCTTCCAGGTGCCGAAGCATGGCGGGCCGACGAGCCTCCAAGCGCAGAGCGAAATCGAATTCGGCCTGCCGTATCGCCTGCAGCTCGATCTGTACCTCACCAATAAGCACGACCTGGGAGTCGAGGACAGCAATAGCTCCACGGGTAACTCGGTGGAGCTGCGCTGGGCGTTCGCGGACTGGGGCAAGATCTGGGGCAACCCGGCGGTGTACCTCGAGTACACGAGCATGAGCGGCGAGCCGGATCTCGTTGAGAGCAAGCTGCTGCTCGGCGATACGCTGGTGCCGGGCTGGCACTGGGGTGTCAACCTGTCGGTCGAGCAGCAGTTGAGCGGCGACCGCACGACGGAGAAGCAGTTCACCGCCGGCATCTCCCACAGCGTCATCGATCACGTGCTCGAAATCGGGGTCGAGACGCGCCTGGGCTGGACGGACGCGCGGGGTTCGCGTGGAACCTACGAGAGCGACCTGCAGATCGGACCCTCGATCCGTTTCCGGCCGCTGACGCAGATGCACATCGACGTCGCGCCGCTGTTCGGCCTCACCGACGAGTCGAAACAGCTCAACGGCTACCTGATCTTCGGCTGGGAGTTCTGATCTCCGGCCGCATCGATTGACCCGATCGTCAGGCGGTGTATGTTGGGTCACCGGTCGCTTCGGCAATCGCCGAACTCGCGACGACGGTCGCTCGACGTAGCGTTCCTTAAAGCTATGCCGCAACGCAGCAACCTACTCAGGAGCCGGCGATGGTCAACAAGGTCAAGGAGTTTGTGAACGAGCAGGCGCAGATTCTGACCGAGCAGGCGCAGGCACTCGGCAAGGCCCCGGGCAACCTCGCGCGCGGCGCAGCCGAACGATCCGCGAAGCGCTTGCAGGCGCTGCAGGAATCGGTCCAGGTGGTCAGCCGTTCCGGCGTAAGGCTGACGGCGATCTCGCAGAGCACGGCGCAGAATCTGATCGAGCTGCAGAGCGAGATCGTCACGGCGGCCCTGGCCGACGCCATCACCCAGCTCGAGCGTGCCACGCAGACCGTCAGCGTCGTCGACATGGCGCGCGACCAGGCTGAGGTGCTCAAAGGCGCCCGCGAGCGCATCGTCAAGGACCTGACCCAGGCGGTGATGATCATCAAGGACGCCGGCGGCGAGGTCCGTAAGGTCGCGACCGAGACCTACTCGAAGGTGGCCAGGCCAGCCGCGCCCGTCGCGAAGGCACCGCGCGCCCGCAAGGCAAAGCGTGCCGTCCGCAAGTCTAAGGCGATGCCCAGAACCAGGTCCCGGGCAAAGGCCAAAACCCGCCGTCCCCGGAGGACTTGAAGCACCCGACGGATTCCCGCAGCGTTGCGGGCTGCAGGTCACTTCGCTGCGAGCTGCCGCACCAGTTCCCGTTTGAGAGGCTTGCCCGTGGGATTGCGCGGCAGCGCCGACACGATCTCGAGACGCTCGGGCAGCATGTAGCGGGGGATGCTCCGCTGCGTCAGGTGGTCCACCAACGTGTCCAGCGTCAGCGTTGCGCCCGGTCGCAATGCCACGACCGCGCAGATGCGCTCGCCGAGTCGCTCGTCGGGATAGCCGATCGCCACCGCTTCACCGACGCCCGGATGATCCTGGATGGCGGCCTCGAGTTCGCCGACCGGAATCTTCACGCCTCCACGATTGATGACGTCCTTCAGGCGGTCGATGTAGTGGTAGAAGGACGCGTCCTCGCCGTCGCCCGCGATCTCGAAAATCTCGCCCGCCCGGAAGAATCCGTCGCGCGTCGAAGTCGCGACGGTCGAGCTGGTGATCCGCGGTCCAGTAGCCGGGAAACAGCGCGGGGCTGCGGAACAGCAGTTCGCCGGGTCGCTTCGGCTCGTCGATGTCGGTCCCGGTCTCGAGGTCGCGCAGGCGCGTTTCGACGACCGGCGCGATCCGCAGTCCCCAGTGCGGCCCACGGCTGCGGAAGCGCGGGAAATAGCGCGCGCGCCGGTATGGATCGGCGGTGATCGTCGGTCCGGACATGAACGTCATGCCTTCGGTCGATCCGAATGCGTTGACGATCTCGATGCCGTAGCGCTCCTTGAAGCCCGCGATCATCCACGGATCGAGCGGTGCGGAGCCGCACAGGATGCTGCGGATCGAGCTCACGTCGCGCCCATCGAGCACGTTCGTCTTCAGCAGTGCGTTCAGCATCGCGGGCGCCGCCACGGTGTGGTTGATGCGTTCCGCCTCGATCTGGTCGAGGAACACGCCCATGTCGAACGGGTGGTGCAGTGCGAGCAGTCCCTGCGTCTCGAGCCACGGCATGAACAGCCCGCTGTACCCGGCGGTGTGCACCATCTGCATCGGCGCCAGTATGCGTTCGCCCGGCTGCAGCCCGCCGCAGTCCGTGCAACATCCGCCCGTCGCGTGCCAGGTGTTGTGATTGCGCGGCACGCACTTCGGCTCGCCGGTGGTGCCGGACGTCCAGTGCATCGTCGCGATTTCGTTCGCGTCGATCGTGAGGGTCGGCAGGTAACTCACGAGCGCCGTCAGGTCGCCGGTCGTCTGCTCGAGGCCGACGGCGAGCGTTCCGTCGGGCGCTGCGGCATCGCCAAGCGCCAGCACAGGGATCGGCCGGCGTCCGAGATCCGCGACGACTCGAGCCGCGACCTGCGCGGGCCGGGCGTCCTTGAACGCCGCGAGCGTGAGGACGGCCGCCGGTTCGAGGTGCGCGACGATGCGCCGCAAGTCACGCTCGCCATACGCCAGCATGATCGGTGAGACGATCGCCCCGAGTCGCGCGCAGGCGAGGAATGCCACGACGATCTCGACGATGTTCGGCAGCTGGACGAGCACGACCCCGTCCTTGCGCACGCCGGCTCCGTACAACGTGGCCGCGAGACGGTCGACCAGCTCGTTCACTTCGGCGAACGTCAGCCGCCGCGGAGCGCCGAACGCAAACGTCGCGCGATTGGGGGCGTCCACCAGCGCAAGCCGCTGCGGATGAGCCGCGACGCACGCCCGGAACAGGTCATCGATGGTGGTCGTGCCCCACCAGCCGGCCCGGCGCCAGCGCTCGATCTCAGCAGGGTCGTCGAGGATCACGCCGGAATCGGGCGGAGCTCAGGGACGTTCGGTCATCGCCGCGACGACCCTGAGCAGCCATGGATTCGGATCCCCCTTGGTCATCGCGAGATATCCCGGCATGTCGAAGTAGTCCCGGGCCCGCCAGATGCGGCCGTTCCTGATCTGGTAGATGCCCATGTACGGCATGGTCACGGTCGAGCCGTCCGGCTGATCGTACTCGTCCACCCCTTCGAACAGGATCTTCTCGTCGTCCTCGAGCCAGTTCACGATGCGCCAGCGGCTGCGCACCTGGTGCGGCCACAGCATGTCGATGCGCTTGCGCATGTACTCCTTGCCGTCGAACGGTCGCGTGCCCACGTGCAGGTAGTACACACAATCGTCGCAGAAGGCATCGAGCGAGGCCTGAAGGTCCTTGCGCTTCATCGCATCGATGTAGCGCTGCACAGCGTCATAGGCCTGTCCCATCGCGGTCTCCCCCTGGTTGCGATTCGAATGACGAGTCGAGTCAGCCTGCGGCGACGATACGCTCGACCGCCAGTCGCGCGCTCATCGCCGCGGCCGGGGCGGCGATGAATCCGTCCGGCGCGCAGGCATCGCCGACGTTGAACAGATTCGGCAGCGGCGTCTCGACCGGAACCTGGTGCCCGGGCCAGGAGCGGGCGACGACGTCCGGGTCGTCGATGTCGCGCAACTGCACGTCGAGCACGCGCCCGCCGCGCGCCTCGAGATCCGGAAACAGCGTGTGCACGTCCTCGACGTTCGCGCGGCGCTCGTCGTCGCGATCCATCGGCGTGCGGCAGCTCTTCGGCGTGCCGTAGAACGACATGATGTGCCGACCGTCGGGCGCCCACTCCGGACAGATGTTGGTCAGCGGCACCGCGGTGACGATCCGTTGCAGTCCCGCCGCAAGGATCGATGCGCGATGCGGGAACAGCGGCTCGTCCGACACCACGTAGGTCAGCACGATCGGGGTCGGCCGCACCCGCTGGCGAATGAGGTTCGCATATTCGGCGCCGACGGCCGCGTCGCCTGCGAGTGCCAGCGTGCCGCTCGGACCCGCATTGCTGATCACGGTGTCCGCCGCGATCATCTCGACCTGCCCGCCTGGCCCGATGACCTCGACGCCGGTGGCCCGGCCATTCTCCGCAACGATGCGGCGCACCGGCGTCGCGAGGCGCACTTGCCCACCGCACTCGCGAATGACGTCCGCGAGCGCCAGCCCCACGGCCTCGTAGCCACCGGCCAACGAGTCCGAATTCGTCCACGCGCGCGTCGAGCGCCTTCTGCGAGAAGTGGGCGAACCAGTGCTTCGCCGGGTATTCGAAGTCGTTGACCGCCGAAACCGCCGACGTGATTGCATGGAACAGCGCCAGCAGGTCGGGGTTGTCGGTGTGCTTGCTGCAGCCACTCCCGGAACGTCGGACCGTCGTCGTCGTCGGGCACGGCGAGCGGATCCTTGAACGCCGCACCGATGCGCGCCATCGCGAGTTGCAGGCCGACCTGCGCCATCGCGCCCGCCTTGTCGCCGCCGTGCACGCGCGAGAACATCTCGAGCATCTTCTTGATGCCGCCACGCCCCGGCAGTTGCACGAATTCGCCGCCGCCCCGCAGCCAGAACCAGGTCTCGCTGACCGGCCGGACTTCGAACTCGGCGCCGACTTCGTTGCAGATCTTCGGCAGCGCCCCGGTCAACTGGAACGCGACCGCGCCGCGCGGCAGCCTGTAGCCGCCGACGTTCTGCGTTCGTGCCCGCCCACCCACCTGGTCGAGGCTCTCCACGACCGTCACCTGCCAGCCGCGACGCGCGAGCAGCGCCCCCGCGCACAAGCCGCCGACGCCGGCTCCGATGACCACTGCCGTTCCTGACTTCGTCATGGTGCGTTCGGGTTGATCAGGTACTTCTCGCCCGTCGTGCGTCGCCCGTAGACGGCGATCTCCTGCAGCTGCAGCGCTCCTGCGAGCGAGACCACCTTCGTGTACTGGCTGGCGAAGGTGGTCTTGAGTTCCGCTGCCACGCGCGCGCGGAGCTTCTGCGCCGCTTCGGGCCCGATCTTCTGCAGGAACGGCGTCAGCAGCCAGCCGCCGACGCTCCAGGCCATGCCATAGTTGCGCTTCAGCACGGTCGGGCCGGTGTCGAGCGCACCATAGCAATAGACCTGCTTGTGGGTCGTGGATCCGTAGCGCTGATAATCCTTGGCCGAGCGCAGCAACGCCGTCTCCATGCAGCCCAGGATCTGCCCGACGAGCGTGCCGCCGCCGATCGCGTCGAAGGCCAGCGTCGCGCCCGTGGCGACGATGGCCTCGGTGAGGTCTCGCATGAAGGTCGGGGCGCTCGAGTTGCACACGAATTTCGCGCCCTGCGACGCGGAGGATCTGCTCCTGCTGCTCGTTGCGCACGATGTTCACGAGGCCGACCTGGTCGTGAATGCACAGGCGATTCAGCATCTGCCCCAGGTTCGAGGCGGCCGCAGTGTGCACCAGCGCCGTGTGACCCTCGCGACGCATCGTCTCGACCATGCAGAGCGCGGTCAGCGGATTGACGAAGCAGGATGCGCCTTCCGCCGCACTCGTCCCCGGCGGCAGGACCAGGCATTGCGCAGCCTTCACGCAGCGGTACTGCGAGTACATCCCGCCGCCGAGCGTCGCCACCGTCTTGCCGAGCAGCGCCTGGGCCGCGGCCGACGTGCCGGCTTCGACCACCACGCCGGCGCCTTCGTTGCCGACAGGCATCGACTCGTCCACGCGACCCGCCATGGCCTTCATGAGTCCTTCCGGAACGCTCGCGGTGACCACCGGACGCTCGGCCGTACCGGACTGCCGCGCGGTGCTCATGTCGGCGGCCCCGAACAGCAGCCCCAGGTCGGAAGGGTTGATCGGCGCCGCATCGACGCGGATCAGCACTTCGTCGGGCCCGGGCTCAGGCACCGGGACGCTCACGAGCGAGAGTTCCAGCTCACCGCTGCTCTTCATGAGTGAGCGAAGTTGCAGTGCCACGTCCGCTTTCTTCGATTCCACTGCGTTCGCCTCTGGTTGCTTCGACGTCGACTATACGACAGTCGAGCCGGTATTCCGTAAGGGCGCATCCGGCCACCGCGCGATCCGGCTCCTGACGACCGCGCCGCCGTTCGCTGCACTGGCAGGTTGCAGCCTTCTCGCTTGCCTGCTAATCAAGCAACCCATGACAACCACATCAACGCAGACCATCCTCATCACCGGCGCCTCGACCGGCATTGGCAGGGCGTCGACGCTGGCGCTGCTCGCCGAAGGCTTCCGGGTCTTTGCCGCGGTGCGCAGCCCGCAAGCGGCCGACGAGCTGCGCGGCGCCGCCTCGGCGGACGGCGCGAGCCGACTCGACACGCTCGAACTCGACGTCACGAACGCCGAGCAGATTCGATCGGCGGTCGCACGGGTGGGCGCGAGCGTCGGCGCCAGTGGCCTGTGGGGACTCTTCAACAACGCCGGCATCAGCGTGTCCGGTCCGGTGGAATACGTCCCGGTCGACAGCTTCCGCCGCCAGTTCGAGGTGAACGTGATCGGCCAGGTCGCGGTCACGCAGGCGTGCCTGCCGTTGCTGCGGAAGGCGCGTGGACGGATCCTCACCACCGGCTCCATTGCCGGCTTTTTCGCGACGCCCGCCCTCGCGCCTTACTCGATGTCCAAGTACGCGATCGAGTCCTTCAACGACGCACTGCGCCGCGAGCTGCGTCCGTTCGGCATCGAGGTGTCGCTGCTCGAACCGGGTGCGATCGCGACCGAGATCTGGCGCAAGGCGCTTCAAGTCTTCCGATGAGACCACGCGCGAGCCACCCGCCGGAATGCTGGAATCCTACGGTGGATTGATCGAGGGCCTGCAGCGGGTGGCGCAGAACACCGCGCGCAATGCTTCCCCGGTCGAGCTCGTCACCCGCGACGTGGTTCATGCCTTCACCGCCCGCCGCCCGAAAACGCGCTACCGGATGGGTTCGGGCGCGGCTACGCGCAAACTGATTTCACGGTTGCCCGATCGTTGGGCGGACGCGCTGGTGGCAAAAGGCCTGCGCTGGGGCTAGCGTAAGTCGTCGGAGGGAGGTTGCAGTGACCGACACGCCGACAGAGCGTGACGACGAGGGCGCCTGGAGCCAAACTGCGCGACCGCAAGGTGGTGCAGTGGGGATTCGCGTACGCCGCCGGCGCCTGGGCTTTGCTGCAGGTCGTCGGTTTCGCGGCCGACGCCTTTCATTGGCCGGACGTCATCAAGCCGCTCGCGATGCTGGCGCTGGCGATCGGTCTCCCCATCGCGCTGACGCTCGCCTGGTACCACGGCGACCGTGGCGAGCAGCGCGTGACAGGCGCCGAGCTTGCCGTCCTGTCGCTGCTGCTGTTCATGGCAGGCGGCGTGCTCTGGCTCTATGGGCATCGACGCGTTCCCGGCGCCGGCCTCGGTCGCGGCGGCGCCTTCGGCATCCACCTCGGCGGCCTCGGTCTCGAACGTCGGACGCACGTCCCTCCATCGCGGTGCTGCCGTTCGCGAACATGAGTCCGGACAAGGACCAGGAGTATTTCTCGGACGGCCTGTCCGAACAGATGCTCGACGTGCTGGCCAAGGTGCCGCAACTTCGCGTCATCGCGCGCACCTCGTCCTTCTCGTTCAAGGGCAGGGAAGTCGACGCCGCGACCATCGCGCGCACCCTGGGAGTTTCGCATCTGCTGGAGGGAAGTGTGCGGAGGTCGGGCAATCACCTGCGCGTCAGCGCGAAGCTCGTGTCGGCCTCGGACGGTTCGCAGCTCTGGTCCGAGACCTATGACCGGAATCTCGAGGACGTCTTCAAGGTGCAGGACGAGATTGCCGAAGCCGTCGTCGCGCAGCTCAGGGTCAGGATGCTCGGAACGTCGATGCGGGCCAACCAGACGACCGACCCGAGGTCTATGCTGATTACCTCCGGGCCATCCAGCTGTACCGGTCGAGCACCAGGGACAGCCTCGCACAGGCGAGCACGCTGCTCGAGCACGTCGTTGCAGTCGACGACACGTACAGCCCCGGATGGCGACTGCTGGCGCAAACCTATTCGGCGCGGGCCTGGGTTGGTTTCCTGCCCCTGCATGCCGGCTTCGCCAAGGCACGCGCGGCAATCCAGCGTGCGATCGATATCGATCCGTCCGATGCAGCGGCGATTGCCTTGTTGGCAGACCTGTCACGCGCCTACGACATGAACCTGCCCGAGACCGCACGCCTGCTGAAGCGCGCCTTGTCACTTTCGGCGCGCGATGAGACTGTCTTGAGCGCGGCGGGAAACCTGACGCGGACGACGGGAGACGGCCCGCGCACGATCGCAATCTACGAGGAACTGGTGCGCCTCGACCCGGTGAACGGCGAGGCCTGGTCTGATCTCGGCTTCGGGTACATGATGTTCGGCAGGTACACCGACGCGATCGCGGCGCTACGGAAGTCGCTCGAACTGGCAGCCCGATGCGGTGTTCACGCACGAGCTTCTGGGCGAGGCGATGCTGCTCTCGGGCGACCTCGACGGCGCGCTTGCCGAGATGCAGCGCGAGCCTCACGACACCATGCGACGCCTGGGGCTTTCTTTCGTCTACGCCGCACTGGGACGACGCGAGGAATCACAACGACTGCTCGAAGAGGTTGGCAAGGAGCATCCGGACTTTGCCAGCCCGGTCGCCACTGGCTACGCGAGGCTCGGCAAGGCCGACGAGGCGTTCGAGTGGCTGGACCGGGCCCTGCGGGAACGCGACGGCGGGGTGCTCGAGGTGCGGGTCGGGCCATTGTTTCAGCCATTGCGCGCGGATCCGCGCTGGGAACCGTTGCTGCGACGGATCGGCCTGTCGGACGAGCAGGTCGCGGCGCTCGACTTCAACATCGCAGTCCCGCGGGTGGCAGGGTCGGGCAGTGGCGGTACCGCGGGGGAGGATTAGTCCGTGCGATACCTGGTTTCAGCCATGCTCGTGGTCGTCGCCATCATTCATCTGCTGCCGCTTCCGGGACTGTTCGGAAAGCAAGCGCCTCGCAGCGCTGTACGGCCTCTCTTTCGACGAGCCCAACCTCGCGATCCTGATGCGCCATCGAGCGGTTCTTTTCGGCCTGCTCGGTCTGTTCTTGCTGGCTGCGGCGTTCAAGCCAGAATGGCAGGCCATCGCCTTCGTCGGTGGCTTTGTCAGCGTCCTCTCGTTTCTGTATCTCGCCTGGTCGGTCGGCGGCTACAGCCGGCAGGTCGGCCGCGTCGTTGCCGCGGACGTCGTGGCGCTCGTCTGCCTGGTTGTCGGTGTCGCTGCCTACTGTTTCGTACGGCACTGAGGCAGATCCCTGCCGCGCCGCCTCAGCCTCTCAAACGACGCGTCCGCGCCGTCCGCCGCGCAGGAAGTCCTGCACGTTCTCGGCCATCTCATCGAGGCAGCGTTGCCGCGCTTCGCGCGCGGCCCACGCGATGTGCGGCGTCACGATCAGGTTCGGGATGTCGGCGGCGAGCAGCGGGTTGCCGTCGACGGGCGGCTCCTGCGCCAGCACGTCGATGGCGGCTCCGCCGAGCTTGTGCGCCCGCAACGCATCGGCAACGGCCGCCGCATCGACCAGGCCGCCACGCGCCGTGTTGATCAGCACGGCGTCCGGTTTCATCCTGGCGAGTCGTTGCGCGCCGATCAGGCCCTGCGTCGCTGGCGTCAGCGGGCAGTGCAGGCTCAGCACGTCCACTTGCGGCAGCAGCTCGTCGAGGTCCACGCGGCCCGCCACGCGCTCGCCGCCCGGGCGCTGCGCGATCAGCACCTCCATGCCGAGCGCCTGTTGCGCCGCGCGGGCCACGCCCTTGCCGAGCGTGCCGTACCCGACGATGCCGAGCTTGCGGCCGGCCAGCTCGCGGATCGGGTAATCCAGCAGGCAGAACTGCTCTCCCTTCTGCCACGCGCCCCGTCGCACCAGCGCGTCGTACTCGCGGAGCTTCTGCGTCAGGAGCAGCAGCACGCCGAGCGTGTGCTGCACGACGGAGACCGTGCAGTAGTCGCGCAGGTTGCAGACCGCGATGCCGCGACTGCGCGCGTGGTCGAGGTCGACGTTGTTCGTGCCGGTGGCCGCAAGCACGATCAGCCGCAGCGACGGCGCGGACTCCATGATTTCGCGCGTGACGCGCAACTTGTTCACGAGCACCACGGTGCATCCGGCCACGCGTGCGGCGACGTCCTGCTGTGCCGTGTGATCGTGCAGCACGAGGCCGGGGAGGGCACGCCGCAATGAGGCCGGGTCGAGATCGCCGTTGGCCGTCACCGTGGCGTAGTCGAGAAAAGCGGATTGCATCGCGGCCTCAGCGTGGCGTGGCATGCAACTGGTGCAGCAGGCGGTGCAGGAACGGCGCGATGATGATCGCGGCGGTGGCGACCAGCACCAGGCCGCTGTACAGCGCGTAGGCCGACGCGAAGAGCTTGCCCGCCGTCGTGGCGAGCGGCGTCACCGGTCCCATGCCGCCGAGGATCATGCTGGCATTGAGCAGGGCATCGACCCAGGGCATGCCTTCGAGCGCCCGGTACCCGACCGTCCCGACCAGCAACGAGCCGGCGATGATGGTGGCGCCCGCAAGCCCGTGCCGCGTGACCCGTTGGCGGAATCGCCGCATCGGCAGCAACGGTTCCGCGTGACTTTCGTACATGGGACCTCCTCGGCGAGCGTAAGCCGCTAGCGTAGCAGCCGACGACTGCGCTCCGTGTATCCTCCCGCCCGTGCCGTCGAAGAGTTCCACGCCACGCCGGGCCAGCCGCCGTCCGAAGCCAGCGACGCCGGCCAGCCGCCCGTTGCGGGCCCTCAATGCGAGCGAGCTGCTCGCGCGCTTCTCCGCTGCGCTCGAAGCGCGGGACGGGCTGACAGGCGCGCACTGCATTCACGAGCGGTGGATGCGCGGCGAGATCGGCCTGAACATCGAAGCGGCGCTGCGGCAGCTGTGGGACCGCGCCGCCGACACGGTTCCCGACTGGCTGCCGATGCGGCACGTGCAGTGGCTGCCGCTCGCGTACGAAGTCGCGGGCCGCTGTCACGCGAGCGGCTCGCGGCCGCAGCAACTTGTATCTGGTGTTGCTCGACTATTCCGACAGCCGGCCCGAGCCTTACGGCGTCTACGTCGGCATGAGCCGCTACGCAGCCGCGCAGCGCTTCGACCAGCACAAGGCCGGCATCCGCGCGGCCGGTAGCGTGCTGAAGCGGGGTCTTGAAGTGCTCACCGGCCCGGTGATGCACCTGCAGTACATCGCGCGTGCCGATGCCGAGCGCATCGAGGAGGAACTCGCCGAAGCGTTACGCGCGGAGGGCCTGTTCGTCCAGGGCGGTCATTGACGTACCGATACGCCGGCGCGCCGATCGTTCATCGCTTCGGCGCCTTCGGCCCGATCCACTCGAGTTCCGCCGCCTCGAGATAGCGGTGCTGGTAGGCGAACAGCGCGCTCTGCTCCTCACTGGTGAGGCGCAGGAACATCAGCTCCAGCGGCTGATGCGCCGCCGTCGCGCGTTTCGCGATGGCGGCCAGCTCGTCGAGCGACGTCACCCGCACTCCGCCGGCGGACGTCAGCAGGTCGGACGGCTGGATGCCGGCCGTTTCCGCGGCGGACCCCGGCTCGACGTGATGCACCATCAGCGCCGGTTCGTCGGCCACCAACCCGGACGTGAACAGTTCGGCCCCCGAGAACAACGCGCCCGAAACCCACAGGCCCCGGCGTTCGGTCAGCTTTTCCGCGGCCGGCCAGCGGCCCTTGATCGTGACCGCCTGGCCATTGCGCTTCACCTCGAGCGAGACGTCGTCGAGGTGTCCGCGCAGCGCGTCGACGAGGTCCGTTTCGGTCTGCAGCGGCGTGCGTGCCGTGGCGGCGCCGACCAGTTCGTCGCCGGCGCGCAGGTCGATCGTGCCCTTCGGCAGCCGCGAGCGGGCGACGAGCAGCGTCTGCTCGTCGTCGGCGTCGACCGCGAAATCGACGAGGTGCGCGGGCGGGGACGGGTCGCGCCCTTGCTGCAGCAACTTGATGATCGTGCAGGCGAACGGGATCGGCACCGCGAAGCTCAGGCCTTCCGCCTCGCCCTTTTTCAGCGTCGAGGCGTTGATGCCGACGACACGCCCGGATTCCAGGCTGATCAGCGGCCCGCCGGAGTTGCCCTCGTTGATCGGAGCGTCCGTCTGCAGCATTTCCGGGCCGAGCCGCGAGGTGACGGCCGACGCGATGCCGCGCGTGCCGGTGAAGCGGAAGCCCCAGGGGTGGCCGAACGCGCCGACCGGATGGCCCACCGCCGGGATCGTCGAGCACTCGAGCGTCGGTTCCGCCGGCGGTTTCGCGAGCCGTTGCGGGTCGTAGGCGATGATCGCGACGTCGAGGAAGGGGTCCACGTAGATGCGCCGGGCCGGCATGGACTTGCCGTTCTCGAAGGCGAGCGCGATCTGGCTGTAGGAGTGGCTGGCGACGTGCGCATTGGTCAGCACCCAGCCTCGAGCCGCGTCGACGACGATGCCCGCGCCCTCGAACGAGCCCTGTTCGTCCTCCGCGAACGCTTCCTGCACCGACGTGCGGATCTGCACCGTCCAGCCGCGGGCGGCCCGGAATGCATCCTCCGCCGTCGATTCCGCGAGGGCCGTCGAGCCGAGGCAAAGCAGTGCGAGGCCCGTCAACAGGCGCATGGAGGGTCCTTGTGGAAGTCCGGCGCGCATTATCGCGGACAATCGCCCCGGCTGAGCAATCCTCGTCGACCGGCTGGCGCGAAAAGCGCATATGTCGCGGGACGGCTCGGGTTTTCCGCGATGAATCCGTCGTGAAGCGACGCGTACAGTCCCTGTTGCCCGGCACCCCTGGACGGGCGATGCATCGGATCTCCCCACGTGACCGACCTGGTCCCCAATCTCGAAGCCCGGGTGCGCGCGGTGGCGAGCCGCTGGCGGCACGACCCGGCACGCCTGCTGCAGGTCCTGCGCGAAGTGCAGGACGACTGCGGCTACGTCCCGCCGCACGCCATCACGCTCGTCGCGCGCTACCTGCGCCTGCCGTTTTCGCGCGTGAGCGGCGTGGCGAGCTTCTATTCATTCCTCGCCACCGAGCCGCGTGGCGAGTACCGCATCCTCTTCTCGGACAACATCACCGACCGGATGCAGGGCAACGAGGACCTGATCGACGCGCTGTGCCGGCAGCTGTGGGCGGAGCCCGGCAAGGTCGCGGGCGACGGCCTGGTCAGTGTCGGCCGCACGTCGTGCATCGGCATGTGCGACCAGGGTCCGGCGCTGCTGGTGAACGGCCGGACGATTCCGGCGCTTACGCGAGAGCGCATCAAGGCGCTCGGCGACCGAGTGCTCGCACGCTCGCCGCTCGCCGAGTGGCCCGCCGAGTGGTTCGTCGTGCACGACAACGTCCGCCGTGCCGACATCCTGCTTGCGCAGTCGCTGCAGCCGGGCGACGCGATCAAGGCGGCGTTGCAACGCGGCGCGCGCGGCTGGTCGGAACGCGCGGCCAACGAACGGTCGTGGCGCGAAGCCTACGTCGGCGCGGCGCAAGGCCCGGTCGCGACGCTCGAGGAGGTGAAGCGCTCCAACCTGCGCGGCCGCGGCGGCGCCGGATTCACCACGGGCATCAAGTGGGAGGCCTGCCGCCACGCCACGGGTCTGGCGCGCTACGTCGTCTGCAACGCCGACGAAGGGGAGCCCGGCACCTTCAAGGATCGCGTGCTGCTGGCGAGCCATGCCGATCTCGTGTTCGACGGCATGACGGTCGCGGCGTACGCGGTCGGCGCGAACCACGGCTTCCTGTACCTGCGCGGCGAATACCGCTATCTGCTCGAGCGCCTGCAGGCCGTGCTGCAACGCCGCCGCGAGGCAAACCTGCTCGGCGCCGGCATCTGCGGCCAGCCCGGCTTCGACTTCGACGTCGAGATTCACGTCGGAGCGGGTTCCTATGTCTGCGGCGAAGAGTCCGCGCTGATCGAGTCGCTCGAAGGCAAGCGCGGGGTGCCGCGCAACCGGCCGCCCTATCCGGTGACCAACGGTTACCAGCAGCAGCCGACGATCGTGAACAACGTCGAGACGCTGTGCGCGGCCGCGCTGATCGCGGTGCGCGGCGGCGACTGGTACCGGGGCATCGGCACGCTGAAGTCGTCCGGCACCAAGATCCTGTCGGTTTCCGGCGACGTCGAGCGGCCCGGGCTCTACGAATATGCCTTCGGCGTGCCGGTGCGGCAGGTGCTGGAGGATTGCGGTGCGCGCGGGACGCAGGCGGTGCAGATCAGCGGCCCCTCCGGCATCTGCATCGACGCCACCGAGTTCGACCGGCGCATCGCATTCGAAGACCTCCCCACCGCGGGCGCGTTCACGGTGTTCGACGCGAGCCGCGACATGTTCGAGGTGGCGCGCAACTACGCGCACTTCTTCGCGCACGAGAGCTGCGGCTTCTGCACGCCGTGCCGCGTCGGCACCTCGATGCTGGTCGGCGCGATGGACAAGATCCACGACGGCAACGGCACACAGCACGAACTGCAGGAGATGAGCCGATTGAACCAGACGCTGCTGATGTCCGCGCACTGCGGGCTCGGCCACACCGCGTGCAACCCGATCCTCGACACGATGAAGCGCTTCCGCCCGGCCTACGAACGCAAGCTGCGCTCGCTCGACTTCACGCCGGCATTCGACCTCGATGGCGCGCTCGCACGCGCGCGGCAGATGACCGGCCGCGACGACGCGGGCGCCCACCTGGAGTCGCACCCGTGACAGCTGCGCCCACGTTTCTGCTCGACGGCGACGAAGTGCCGTTCCAGCCCGGGCAGTCCGTGCTGCAGGCGGCGTTGACGGCGGGCCGCTACATTCCGCACCTGTGCTACCACCCGGAGTTCACGCCGCACGGCAGCTGCAAGGTGTGCACCTGCAAGGTCAACGGTCGCACCGTCGCCTCCTGCACCACGCCGGCCGAGGCGGCCATCGAGGTGGAGAGCCACACCGAAGAACTGAATGACCTGCGGCGCACGCTGGTGCAGATGCTGTTCGCCGAAGGCAATCATTTCTGTCCGTCCTGCGAGAAGAGCGGCAACTGCGGCCTGCAGGCGCTCGGCTACGACCTCGGGGTGATGACCGCGGGCTTCCGGCACCTGTTTCCGGAGCGGCCCGTCGATGCCTCTCACCCCGAGATCTGGCTCGACTTCAACCGCTGCATCCTGTGCGAGCTCTGCGTGCGCGCCTCGCGCGACGTCGATGGCAAGCACGTCTTCGCGCTCGGCGGGCGGGGCCTCGACAAGCACCTGATCGTCAATCACGAGTCCGGCCGGCTCGCCGACACGGACGTGGCGGTGACGGACAAGGCCATGGAGGTGTGTCCAGTGGGCGTCATCCTGCGCAAGCGCGAGGGCTTCGCGATCCCGATCGGCCAGCGCCGCTACGACCTGAGCCCGATCAGCGCGCAGGCGCGCATCGATGCGCCGCGGCCGCCGGAGCGACAGCATGACTGACGTCGCCCGCCGCAAGCTGCGTGTCGCGACGACCTCGCTGGCCGGCTGTTTCGGCTGCCACATGTCGTTGCTCGACATCGACGAACGGCTGTTCGCGCTGCTCGAGCGCATCGAATTCGACCGCTCGCCGCTCACGGACATCAAGCACTGCGGTCCGTGCGATCTCGGCATCGTCGAGGGCGGCATCTGCAACGCCGAGAACGTGCACGTGCTGCGCGAGTTCCGCGCCAACTGCAAGATCCTCGTCGCGATCGGCGCGTGCGCCGTCACGGGCGGATTGCCCGCGCAGCGCAACCACCTCGACCTCGGCCAGTGCCTGCAGGAGGTCTATCTCACCGAGCCGAGCGTGTCGAAGGGACTGATCCCGAACGATCCGGAGCTGCCGCTGCCGCTCGACAAGGTGCACCCGCTGCACGAAATCGTGAAGGTGGACTACTTCATCCCGGGTTGCCCGCCCTCGGGCGACGCGATCTGGAAATTCCTCACCGACCTGATCGACGGCCGCACGCCGAAACTCGGCTTCGGCCTCATCCAGTACGACTGAATCGCCATGAACACCTCCGCGCTCGAAACTGCTGTCCAGCCGGAGCGCTTGCGGCGTGTGGTCATCGAGCCGCTCTCGAGGGTCGAGGGCCATGGCAAGGTCACGCTGCTGATGGACGAGGACGGCCACGTCCAGCAGGCGCGGCTGCACATCGTCGAGTTCCGTGCGTTCGAGAAGTTCATCCAGGGTCGCCCGTATTGGGAAGTGCCGGTGATGGTGCAGCGGCTCTGCGGCATCTGTCCGGTCAGCCACCATCTCGCCGCGTGCAAGGCGCTCGACCAGGTGGTCGGCGCGACGCAGGTCACGCCGACCGCCGAGAAGATCCGCCGGCTGATGCACTACGGGCAGATCCTGCAGTCGCACGCGCTGCACTTCTTCCACCTTTCCTCGCCCGACCTGCTGTTCGGCTTCGATTCCGAAGTCGGCCGGCGCAACATCGTCGGCGTCGCGGCCGCATACCCCGACGTCGCGATGCAGGGCGTGCTGCTGCGCAAGTACGGGCAGGAAGTGATCCGGCACACGGCCGGCAAGCGCATCCACGGCACCGGGTCCGTGCCGGGCGGCGTCAACAAGAGCCTCGGCGCCGACGAGCGCGCGGCGCTGCTCGCCGACATCTACCAGATCATCGGCTGGAGCCGCGACGCCGTGCGGATGGTGCGCCAGCTGTTCGAGCAGAACCTCGAGCTGTACCGCTCGTTCGCGACGTTTCCGGCGCACACGCTGAGCCTGGTCCGCGCCGACGGCGCGCTCGATCTCTATCACGGCGGGCTCCGCGCGCGCGACGCGGACGGCGCTACGATCTTCGATCACGTCGACTACGACCGTTACTGGGAGCGAATTTCCGAGGACGTGAAGGCCTGGTCGTACATGAAGTTCCCGTTCCTGAAGGAACTCGGTCCGGAGCAGGGCTGGTACCGCGTGGGGCCGCTCACCCGCGTGACGCGCTGCGACTTCATCCCGACGCCGCTGGCCGATCGCGAGCGTCGCGAGTTCCTCGCATTCGACGACGGCCGCGCCGCCGTCTCGACGCTCGGCTTCCACTGGGCGCGGATGATCGAGATGCTGCACGCCGCCGAGGCAATCAAGGACCTGCTGCACGACGACGACCTCGTCGGCACCGAGCTGATGGCCGGCGGCGAGCGCCAGGCGCGCGGCGTGGGCGTGATCGAGGCGCCGCGCGGCACGCTCATCCACCACTACCGCGTGGACGAGAACGACCAGGTGGTGCGCGCCAACCTCATCGTCTCGACCACGCACAACAACCAGGCGATGAACCTGGCGATCCGCGAGGTGGCCCGCAAGTACCTCGACGGTCGCACGCTCACGGAGGGCCTGCTGAATCACATCGAGGTCGCGGTGCGCGCCTTCGACCCGTGTCTGTCCTGCGCGACCCACGCGATGGGCAAGATGCCGCTGTCGGTGCAGCTGCTGGATGCGGCGGGCGAGCAGGTCGATCAGCTGGTGCGCGGGTGAGCGAACCGCCGGCGCCCGTGCTCGTACTGGCGGTGGGCAACCCGAGCCGCGGCGACGATGCGCTCGGACCGCTGCTCGCGGAGCGCGTGGAGGCCGCGGCACTGGCCGGTGTCGAAACGATCGTCGATTTCCAGCTCCAGGTCGAGCATGCGCTCGACCTCGTCGGCCGGGACCTCGTGATCTTCGTCGACGCCGGAACGTCGACCCCGGCGCCGTTCGTGCTGGAGCCGGTCGAGCCGGCGGCGGACTTTCTCCACACTTCCCATGCGCTGTCGCCGCAGGCCGTGCTGGCCACCTACCGGCGCCTGCACGGCGTGGCGCCGCCGCCATTCGCTGCTGCTATGCGTGCGCGGCGAATCGTTCGAGCTGGGCGAGTCGCTGTCCGCGTCCGCCGCGCTGCATCTCGAGGCTGCCTGGGCGGAGCTCAGTCGAAGGCTGGGTATGTAGCGACCTTCGTGCGTCCCAAACTGGTCCCAGCGGACCACGAGGACTTCTCAGGCCCTGCCGTGCGCCAGAGGCCGTCGATTGATAAGCGCAGCTTGACGTTTCCGCGGAAACGTCCGTGTCGCGACCGCGACCCACGCCAATGTCGAATGCAGTCGCCAGTTTCAGTGCCCGGACTTGATGTGTCGATGTGGATCAGGCAGTTAGAGATTGCACACCGCAGGCAGGCTGCGCCGAGTAAACTGTCCGGTGATTTTCCGTATTGCCCCCCTAGGTCCCTGGTAACCCTCCGATGCAAAACGTGTCCACGACGCGCGAAGAGCACGCACCCATCAACTGGGTGACCACGATCCTGTTCACCCTGACCCCGCTCGCGACGCTGATCGCCGTGCCGTGGTACGGGCTTGCGCAGGGCTTCAGCCTGGCCTCGATCGTGCTGTGCGTCGTGGTCCTGTGGGCCTGCGGCATCTCGATCACGGCCGGCTATCACCGCCTGTGGTCGCACCGGACGTATGGCGCGCACTGGTCGGTGCGCCTCTTCTTCGCGGTGTTCGGCGCCATGGCGCTGCAGAACAGCATCCTGATCTGGGGTTCGCAGCACCGCACGCACCATCGCTTCGTCGACGATGTGGACAAGGACCCGTACAGCGCCAAGCGCGGCTTCTGGTTCTCGCACATGGGCTGGATCCTGCGCGACTATCCGAGCGGCGTGAACGACTTCTCGAACGCGCGCGACCTCGAACGCGACCCGATCGTGATGTGGCAGCACCGCTATTACCTGCCGCTCACCATCTTCATGAACACGGCGTTCCCGCTGCTGCTCGGCTGGGCGGTCGGCGACGTCTGGGGCGTGTTCCTGCTGGCCGGCCTGCTGCGGCTGGTGGTCAACCACCACTTCACCTGGTTCATCAACTCGCTGGCGCACATGTGGGGCTCGCAGCCCTACACCGACGAGAACACCGCGCGCGACAACCCGGTGCTGGCCCTGCTGACCTACGGCGAGGGCTACCACAACTTCCACCACATCTTCCAGAACGACTACCGCAACGGCATCAAGTGGTGGCACTGGGACCCGACCAAGTGGCTGATCGCCACGCTGTCCGGCCTCCGGCTGGCAACCGGCCTGAAGCGGGTGCCGGACCTCTGGATCCAGCGCGCCCAGCTGGCGATGCAGTTCAAGCGGATGGAAGCGGCGCTCGCGAAGCGCAGCATGCGCGAGTCCGCCGACGAGCAGATCGAGCGTCTCAAGGCGCGCGTGGCCGAGGAATACGCTTCGTTCAAGAAGGCGCTGGACGAATGGGCGAAGGTGCGCGACGAGTGGGTCGCGAGCCGCAAGCAGCACCTGACGCAGAAATGGGAAGAGACCACTTTCCGGCTGCGACTGCGCCAGATCGAGCTGGGCCTGCGGATGCAGCGCCGCCGCCTGAATGCAATGACGAAGGCGTACGCCTGAGAGCCGCCTAATCCCGGAAGTTGGTGAACTGCAGCGGCATGTCGTAGCCGCCTTTCTTCACCAGCGCGATCGCGTCCTGCAGGTCGTCGCGGCTCTTGCCCGTGACCCGGACCTGCTGGTCCTGGATCCCGGCCTGCACCTTCAGTTTCGAGTCCTTGATCTGCCGCTGGATCTTCTTGCCCAGTTCGGTGTCGATCCCCTTGCGCAACGTCACCAGCTGCTTGGCCGTCTGGCCGGTGACCACCGGTTCGTCGACCTTCAGGCAGGCGACGTCGATGCCGCGCTTGGCGAGCTTGAGCTTCAGGATCTCAATCATTTGTTTAAGTTGAAAATCAGCCGGCGCGCTTAATGTAATAGTCGCGTCTTTCAACTCAAACTTGGCATTCGTACCCTTGAAATCGAACCGCTGGCCGACTTCGCGGCTGGCCTGGTCGACGGCATTGGTGAGTTCATGGGCGTCGAACTCGGAGACGATGTCGAAGCTGGGCATGGGTGAAGGCTACAAGCCCTGGCGCGGTCCCCACAAGGTGGCTAGGCGTCTCACTCGGCGACAGGCAGATCGTCGAGCACTGCATCGGGTTCGCGGACGGCCACGAAACGCAGGTGCCCGGCCGCGAGGGTCCATGCATCGCCTTCGAGCTGGCCGCGCGCATTGACCTTGGCGACGTACAACTGACCGGTCCGTCCGTCGAAATGCGCCAGCCGCAGTTCGTCGCCGTGCACCTCGCCGGCGAGGTGATGCTCGAACGTGCGGGTGCGGAACGATCCCGTCACGCGTTCAAACGACTGCCGCAACTCGACGACGCCACGGACGGTCGCGCCCCCGTCGTCGGTGAACGTCGACGGCCCAGCGGCCGGCGGTATCGACGTTGTCGGTCAGCGGATGTTCAAAGAATCCCCAGGCCTGTCCGAGCGTGGCCTTGAACGGCATCGCTTGGGCATGGCCACCGGCCCCGGCCAGCGCGACCTCGCCCTGCAACTCACCGCCGGAAATCGTCGCCTTGAGCCGGCCGGCAGCATCCGGAAATTCCGCTATCAGCTTGCCGGTCTCGGCCTTCACGCCCTGCAATGCCACACGGTCATCGCCGCTCGCGACGTACAGCGTGAATCCATTCCCTTCCCGAACGACATCGAGCACGAACGGCAGTTCGCCGCCCTGCGTCTCGAGCGTGGCGCGATAGCGACCAGGCTGCAGGTCGCGGCTGGGCGGCGAACAGGCAACGATCGCCAGGCACAGCATCAGGCCCGCGCCGCGGCGCAGCGCAGACGCGCAGCGCTGCGCGAATCGATCGCGTGATGCCGTCATGCGGGTCGGTACTGCGGTCGGCTAGAGCTTGAGCGCCGCGCGGATCTTGTCGACGAGGTCCTCGCCGCCATGCTCGCGCACGTGCTCGATGACGATCGGCCCGAACTTGCGCGCGGTGTCGAGGTCGATGCCGAGCTCGGTGAACGAGGCCGCGAGGCCCGCCCACCGCCCCGGGCTGTTGCGTCCGCCCAGCAGCGAACCGAGGCCGCCCGCGAGCGAGCTGAGCGCGCTCGGCGGCGGCGCTTTGGCCAGCAGCTTGTCGGCCCCGGGCACGTCGGCCACGAACTGCTCGAAGTCGCGCCTGCCGAGATTCTGCTGGCCGGCGCGCAGCAACGCGACGAGGCCGCCCTCGGCCTGCTTCTTGGTGACGCCGAGATCCTTCGAGATCTTCTTGACCAATGGTTCCATCGCACCGCTCCCGCTACGACCGAGGCCGGATTCTACGTCATGGGTACCCAGACGAGCGCCAGCTCATCGACGGCGATGTCGCTCTTCTTCGCCTTGACTGCGGCCGTCTCGATCCGGATCGTCGCGGGGTCGAGTTCGGATTCGAGGTTCTTGATCTCGGATTCGAGTTCCGCATTGAGTGCGTCCTGCTGCTCGTGCAGCGCGGCCGCGTCCGCCTCGGCACCCGCGACGTCGGAACGTTCCTTGGTCACGCGTCCGATGCCGCGCGCGGCGGACGAGGCCTGTCGCAGCGCACTCGAGCGGCGCCCGCCGAACAGCGCGCCGAGCAGGCTGCCGCCCACCGACAACGCGGTGGCCATCGTCTGGCTGGTCGCCTGCGACTTCTGTTGCTCGATCTTCTGTTCCGCGCGGCGCTGCCGATCGTCGATCGCGGCCAGCCTGGACGAGTACTTCTTGCGCAGCGCGTCGACGGCCGCATCGCGCTTCTCCCGCAAGGCCTGCGCGAGGTGCGCGCGAAACTCGCTCTCCGTGCCGCCGGGCGCGGAGGCCATCTTCAGGTCCGGGCAGCGGAACGTGCTGACGGTGGCCGTGCGATAGACGAGGTCTTCGAGCGCGTCGCCCCAAGCCTTGTAGTTGCGTGGCGACGCGACCGACGCCGGGGCCGAGCCGAAGGCTGCGTTCGGGGCGGGGCCGTCCGACGAAACTCGGCCCGGGATCCGCGACCACTTCGGCTTTCGACCAGTCCGGACCGTCGCTGTTGCAGGGCGCGAGGTAGTACCACGACTCCCACGCGTCCATGCCGGCCTTGGCATCGACGAAATGCGCGCGCACCTTCGCGCCGATGCGCGCCTGGTAGGTCAACGGTTTGCCGCCCGTGGGCGAGGCGACGAACCGCTCGGTCACACCTGCCTGCAGCACCGGTCGCGTGCTGGGCGCGGCATCCGCGGCGGCCCTGGCCGCCGGCGCAGCCTGATCGGCCGGCGACGCGGCGCGGGCCGGCGTGAGTTGCCTGATCTCGTTCAGCGTCAACGGACCGCGCAGGTACGAAAGCGCCCAGCGTGTGCGCATCAGCACCGGCGCGTCGTCGTGAACGTTGCGCATCAGGAACGTGCGCTGCGACAGGTTCGCCATCATGGAGTCGAACGCGGCCTTGTCGAGGCCGCCGGCGGCGTCGGTGCCGAGCAGGCCCTCGATCACGCGGGCCTTGTCGCGCTCGGTCTGCAGCCGCCCGATGAACCAGGTGCCCGCATTGCCGAGGCCCTTGTAGTCGAGATCGACCGGGTTCTGCGTCGCCAGCACGACGCCGAGGCCGAACGCACGCGCCTGCTTCATCAACGTCAGCAGCGGCGTCTTCGACGGCGGCATCGCGGTCGGCGGGAAGAAGCCGAACACCTCGTCCATGTAGAACAGCGCGCGCAGGCTCGTGGTGCCCGACTGCCGGCGCATCCACGCGACCAGTTCGTTGGCGACCAGCGTGACGACGAACATCCGCTCGGCGTCGTTCAGGTGTGCGATCGAGATGATCGCAATCCGCGGCTTGCCGGCATCGGTGTACAGCAGCTTCTGGATGTCGAGCGCATCGCCCTTCAGCCAGGCCTCGAAGCCCGGCGACGCGAGCAGGCCGTTGATCTGCAGCGCGAGCCCCATCCTGTCCTTCGCGGGGTAGAAGCTCTCGAGGTCGAATACGCCGATCTTGTCGAACGGCGGCTTCTGCACGGACTGGATGATCGCGGCGAGGTCGGCGCCCTGGCCCTTGCGCCACGTGGCGTCGAGGATGGCGGACAGCAGGATGTGCTCGCGACTCTTGATCGGGTCCGCTTCGATGCCGAGCAGTCCAAGCAGCCCGCCGACCGCGGAACTGACCCGCTCTTTCAGCGCCGTGGCGTCTCCCGCGACCACCGGGTCCGGGGCCGCGAACGACTTCAGGATCGACAGCGACCGGCCCGCGTCGGAGCCCGGCGTGTAGATCGTGACCTCGGCCGCGTCGCGCAGCCGCGCGATGCGGGCGCCGTCCTCGTTCCACTCCGCGAGGCCCTTCTTCCAGACTTCGCTGGTGGCGGCCGCGAACTCGTCCACCGATTGCCCCTTGCGCGACGCCTCGCCCGCGTCGACCCAGGGCTTGAAGTCTTCGGGACGCAGTTCGGGGAAGGTCAGCACGAGGTTGCCGATGTCGCCTTTCGGGTCGATCGCGATCGCCGGGATGCCGTCGAGCGCCGCTTCCTCGAGCAGCGACAGGCACAGGCCCGTCTTGCCGCTGCCGGTCATGCCGATGCAGATCGCATGCGTCGTGAGGTCGCGCGAGTCGTAGAGCAGTTCGTCGCCCAACTGCTGCGATTTCGGGTCGATTTCGCGGCCGAGGTAGAAGACGCCGAGCCGTTCGTAGGAGGGGAGTGCCATGGTGGGGGATTGGCAAATCGGGGTGTGTGGCGTGAATAGTGACGACCCCGGGCCCCGAGGGAAGTGCCTCGCAGACACGACCAGGCGTCAGATTCATCGAGCTTTGCACTGTCTTGCCGCTGGTGCGGTCCTGCCGCTCCTCGTGGAGCCGCCGGCCACCTTGGCCGAGCCGTTCGCCGTGGCCGTCGGTGCCCAGTGATGGATAAACCGGGAGCCGCCTAGCGCAATCTACGCAGTGACTTTTAGCGGGCGCGCGTCGATGCTGCGACGTACTTTGCCACCGTTCTGCCGTCCGATCCCCGAGTCGCCGCGAACCATGAGCACGAAACACCACCTTCTGCCGGCGCTGATGGCTTGCGCCACATTCGGCCTCTCCCTGGCGTCGGCGCATCATGCGTGGGCCGAGTCGCGACTCGACGTCGATGCGCCGGCGGGCATCGATGACCTGCATGACTGGGACCGCGTCACCGAGGGCATCCTCCAGGCGGCCGAGGAACTGCGCGGGTTCGACGCGCCGCTCGGCCCGGACGTGGCCGGCCGCACCATCGGCCAGTACGTCGACGAGTGGATCATGACGCCCGAGGTGCAGGCGCAGCTCGCGACGCTCAAGGAGCAGGCCCTGCGACAACGAGCGGCCGGCGACAAGCCAGGACTCGACGCCACGCTTGCCGAGGCGAATCGCATCGTTCAGGTGCAGATCTATCGGGCCACCGTGCTCGGCAACTACGGGGTTGCGCGGGACGGAATGCGCCAGCACACCGTGCTTATCAACTCGCTCGTGCGGCGCTTGCCGGCTGCCGAACGGGCGGCGGCCGAGCCGACGCTCGACGGCCCGGCGCAGCAGCTGCGTACCAGCGTCGTCAGCGACCTGCTCCTCGCGGAACCGCCGGTGGACTACGCGGACGACAGCTTGAGGCGCTACGAGATCCTCGGCGTGGAGCCCATCAACTCGGAGCGTGTGCGCATCGCATGGATGGTCGGCGACAGCGAGCGTGCCCGGGGATTGCCGGCCAGGGGTCGCGACCGTCAATCGAAGTGCCCGGAACCGGCCGCAAAGGCCTCGGGCTCCGACCGGCCGTCAATCGACCGCTCGAGCCTGAGCGCGCTCCCGTATCCGGTTGCGAGCCAGAAGTTGAATTACTCCGGAAAGGTCGAACTGGCGTTGCACGTCGCGGCGTCGGGCTGTGTCACTCGGATCGAGATCTACCATTCGGTCGGCGTCGACGAGCTGGACGATGCGGCGCTGGCCTGGGGCGAAACGGTGCGCTACCTGCCGGCCGAGAAAGACGGCCAGGCGGTGGACGCGACACAGGTCGTTTCGGTCACCTTCAAGCTGGCGGACTGAAAATCTCGAATCCCGCGACAGGCGCCCGACATGGTTGGTTCGGAGGCGTCGGCGCCCCCGAAAAAAAAGCCAGATGACCCATCGCACCCGACGACTCGACGCGTCCTGGTGTCGATCATCGACATGATTCGCGGCCTCACCGTGCAGCCGCACCAACGTGTGCCCGGTACTGAGCCGGAGTCGCCGAATGCGCGGAACGGAAGCTCGACGTCAGGTGACTTTGCGAACTGAAGCCGCATTCTTCGGCAATTCGTGAAATGGGCAACGTGGATTGCGTCAGCAGCTTGCGGGCGAGGTCCAGTCGCGCTGCCAGCACGTACCGGTGGGGTGGCACTCCCGTCGCATCGAGGAAGATCCGGCTGAAATGCGCCAGGCTGACGTCCGCCCGGGCGGCCAGCTTCGCGGCCGACAGGTCGCTACCGAGGTTCTCGTGGACGTGGTTCAGCACCGCCTGCAGTCGCGAGAAGTGAACGTGACGGGGATTGATCCCGCCGGCTCCCGGCGTCACCAGGGCGCGAAACGTCTGCTCGAGCATGACGCCGGCCAGCCGCTCCATGAAGCCTTCGTCGGCGCTCGGGCCCTTCTGTAATTCGCCGGACAGTTGCCGCGCCGCGGCTCCGACCAGCGCGTCGCTGAAGGGCAGGGGCGCCTTTCCTCGACTGGGCCAGGACGTCCAGGCTTTGCATCACCGCGCTGCCGCCGTCGAGGAAGTAGAAGGCGGCGAAGTCCACGGTGCCGGAATAGTGCCAGTGTGTCGGCACGCCTTTCGGCATCAGCAGGGACTGAGTTGGCAGATTCGTGCTTCGCCAGTGGTCGGGCTCGCCCTCCTGCACGCGACTGCCGCCGAACTGGACCACCAGCGCGGTGCAACCCAGCCCGGAGACGGTGCGTTCGATCGTCCGGTACAAGTAACGCTCGACAAAAAGCGGCGTCGAGCCGTCGATGCGCCCTGCAACGATCGGCTGGTGGCCGAGGTCGCGACGCACGTTCATCCAGGACGGCGTGGCCATGCGGTTCTCCCGGCAGGATGAGTGGTTTTTGACAAAAATACGCGCGTTCCCTGGAAGGCGCCAGATCCCGACGAGCCCCAGACTGTCATCTCGGATCGAGCGCTTGGGGAGACGACCGTCATGATGAAGCTGAAATCGAAGTTGACGCTGCCGGCCGCGGGCCTGTCGGGCTTTGAGACGCCGTTATCGGAAGAGGAATCGGCCATCCAGGCGGGTGTCCATCGATTCGCCAAAGACGTGTTGCGTCCGCTGGGCGAACGGCTCGACAAGATGAGCGCCGAGGACGTGATCGCCCCAGGCTCTCCCTACTACAGCGTCTTTGCGGAGTACGCGAAGCTGGGGCTCGACCCGGCGATGCTGGCCGAGCTGCCGCCGGATACCGCGATCCGGATGGAATCCCTGATCGGCGAAGAGCTGGGCTGGGGCGACGCAGGTCTCGCCGTGACGCTGGTTGCCGCCGGCTTCCCCCAACAGATGGCCGCCATCGTGGGCAACCAGGAACTCGTGGAACTCTCCACCGGCAAGATCGGCTGCTGGATGATCACCCACCCCGACAAGGGCAGCGACGTACAGATCTTCGACATGGCGCGCGAATGGACCGCGGGCCAGCCGGGCAACAAAGGCAACGTCTGGGGCCGGCTCCAGGGCGACGAGATCGTGATCAACGGCCAGTGTTCGGCCTGGGTGTCGAACGGCGCCGTGGCGCAGGTCGCGCTCGGCTATATCGGCGCCGAGTACGACGACGGCTTCTTCGACCGCGATGGCCGTCCGCACGGCATGGCCGTGATCATTCCGCTCGACCTGCCAGGCGTCTCGAAGGGCAAGCCGCTCGACAAGATCGGACAGCGCTCGCTGCCGCAGGGCGAGATCTATTTCGACAACGTGCGCGTGCCGAAGCGCTTTGCCGTGGCGTTGAAGGACGAGTACTACGGCAACATGGCGTCGGCCTGGTCGTTTGCCGGCACCCACATGTCCCAGATCTTTACGGGCGTGGCACGCGCCGGCTTCGAACTGGCGCTGCAGTACTGCCACGAGCGCAGGCAGGGCGGCAAGCGGCTGATCGACCATCAGCTCACGCGCTATCGCCTCGGCGACATGCTGCGCCGGGTCGAGATCTGCCGCTCGGTCGCGAGGCGCTCGCTGGCCTATGCCCGCCTGTCGCCGCAGACGCATCCCTACGTCACTGCGTCGGCCAAAGTCACCGTGACGCAGGAAGCGATGAAGGTCGTCGACGAAGCCTTGCAGCTCTTCGGCGGCGCCGGCACGTCGCGCGAGTACCCGATCGAACGTCTCTACCGTGATGCGCGCGCCGCACTGATCGAGGACGGCGAGAACTACGTGCTGACGATGCGTCTCGGCCTGCTCGCGCAACAACTGTACGCCGAGGGCTGGACCCAGAACTGAACGTCCCCGAGCGCCACACATTCAAAGAATGGATCCCAGGAGAAACTGAATGGCCAAGCATCCCGTCGTCGTCTATGGCGCGAGCGGTTACACCGGCATGCTGATCATGGACTGGCTGATCGACCAGCAGATCCCCTTCACGGCCGTCGCACGCAACGCGAAGCGCGCGCAGGAGATGATGGCGCAGCGCGTCGTGCGCCTCGAATCGGCTACCTACGAAATCATCGAGACCGAGCACAACGTCGACGCGCTGGTCAAGGCATTCAAGGGCGCCAAGGTGGTGTGCAATACCGTCGGACCGTTCGTGAATTTCGGCCTGACGACGGTCGAGGCGGCACTCAAGGCCGGCTGCCACTATATCGACACGACGGGCGAGCAGGGCTACATCCGTGCCGTCCGCGACCGGTTCGGCGAGTCGTACCGCCAGGCCGGGCTGCTCGTGTCGCCCTCGATCGCCTACATGTACACCTTCGCGGAGATCGCCGCGGAACTGGCGCTCGAGACGCCCGGCATCAACGTGCTGGAAACCGCGACGCTGTGTCGTGGGCCGCGCGGCGGCGCCTCCGGCGTCACCGTCGGCTCGACGGCCTCGATCTTCGAGCTGTATCGGCAGGAAGCGTGTTACCTGTGGGAGAAGACACTGGTGCCGCACGCCTTCGGCACCAGCGTCAACGTCGTTGATCCCAACTTCGTGCAGCCCGTGTTCTCGCTGCCGTGGGGCGGCACGTCGCTGCCGGTCTACTTCGAACACGATGCGCGCGTGCACAGCTGCAGCTCGTATGTCGGCTTCTATGACAACAACGTGATGCAGCTGGTGCATACGCTGGGCCAGAAATGGGATGTGGAATACAAGAACCTGCCGAAGGAGCAACAGGATGCGGTGATCAAGAGCATCGTCGACTCGACCACGCCGAGCATGCCGGCGCGGGAGCGGACGACGACGGTACGCACCGTCGACTTCGCGATCGGGCGTGGCCAGCTCGCGGCCGTGCGCGCCACGGTGCACGGCATCACGGCTTATATTGCCACCGGTGCACTGCAGGCCGCCGCCGCCATCAAGTTGCTCGACGGGGAGACGCACAAGGTCGGCTTCGCTTCCGCCTGCAAAGCCTTCGGTCACCGTTACCTGCTGGGCTTCCTCGAGCAGCGGGGCCTGGCGCGGGCAACCGTGACCCAGCTCTGAGCGGACGGGCCATGGCCATCATCGACTTCTTCGACCGGGGCTGGCGAATCAACCCAGGGGGCGCCGCGTATATCCAGGACGACCGCCACTACAGTTTCGGCGAGGTCGCCGAGATGTCCTGCCGGATCGCCAACGGGTTGCTGGCCGCGGGCTTCGCCAAGGAGACCAAGGGTGCCGTCTGGGCGACGAACGACGTGATGGCCTGGACCTGCACGCTGGGTCTCTGGCGCGCGAACATGTGCTGGATCCCGGTCGGGGCGCGGAACCCAGCAGAGGACAACCGGCACCTGCTCGATGCGTTCGATTGCGAAGTGTTGTTCTTCCAGAAGGACTACGCGCCGGTGGTGGCTGAGCTGCGGCCGCGGCTGCCCAAGGTCAAGCTGTGGATCTGCATCGACGACGACGTACCTGGCTTCCCGGGCGCCCGATCGCTGACGAATTGGGCGAAAGACCATCCACCGACGCCGCCGAACGTAACGGTGGACCTGGACGACGTGGTGATGCTGTCGGCGACGGGCGGCACCACCGGCATGCCGAAAGGCGTGATGAACACCCATCGCAGCGCACAGACCTTCTGCGCCCACTTCATGATCGGCTGTCCGTACGGCGCCGACGACAGGCCGGTCAATCTTGCCGCGGCACCGATGACGCATACTGCGGGCCTGCTCTCCGTGCCGTGCACGGCGCGCGGCGGCACAGTCGTCGTCGTGACGAAGCCGGACCCGGCACTGCTGCTGGCCGCGATTCCAAAGTACCAGGTGACCGAGTTCTTCCTGCCGCCGACGGTGATCTACCGGCTGCTGGACATTCCGGGGCTTAACGAGAAGGTGGATTTCTCGTCGCTGAAGTACTTCATGTACGGCGCGGCGCCGATGTCGGTGGACAAGCTGAAGCAGGCGATCGAGGTGTTCGGCCCCGTCATGATGGGCGGCTATGGACAGACCGAGGCGCCGGCGTCGATCGCCTTCCTGCCGCCGGGCGAACACTTCGTCGACGGCAAGATCGCTGCGGACGAGCGCCTGTCGTCCGTCGGGCGTCCGAATCCGCTGATTCGCGTCGAAATCATGAACGACGGGAACGCAGGTCGTCTCGCCCGGTGAGACGGGCGAAATCTGCGTGCGTGGCGACTGGTGATGAAGGGCTATTACAAGGCGCCGGACAAGACGGCCGAGACGATCGTCGATGGCTGGCTGCATACCGGCGATGTCGGCCACCTCGACGCCGAGGGTTACCTGCACATCACCGACCGCAAGAAGGACATGATCATCACCGGCGGCTTCAACGTGTATCCCAGCGAAGTCGAGCAAGTGATCTGGGGGCACCCGGCCGTTCAGGACTGTGCGGTGATCGGCGTGCCCGACCTCAAGTGGGGTGAATCGGTGAAGGCGGTCGTCGAACTCAACGCCGGGCAACGGGTGAGCGCAGACGAACTCATCGCGTTGTGCAAAGAGAAACTCGGCTCGGTGAAGGCGCCGAAGACCGTCGACTTCGTCGGACGCGCTGCCGCGCAGCCCGGTGGGCAAGGTACTCAAGAAGGACCTGCGCGCGAAGTACTGGCAGGACACGGCGCGAAGGATCTGAACGTCGAGCCATGGAGTACTTGTCATGAGCTGCTTCACGGGAAAGGTGGCCGTCGTCACCGGCGCCGGGTCGGGCATCGGCCGTGCCTTGGCGCAGCAGCTGGCGGCCAAGGGCGCGCGCCTGGCCTTGTCGGACGTCAACGCCGTGGGCCTCGAAGAGACCATGGTCTCGCTGCCTGCGGGTTGCGACGCGCGTCCCTATGCGCTCGACGTGTCGAATCGCCGGGCCGTGTTCGATCATGCCGACGCGGTGCAGCGCGATTTCGGCACCGTCCATTTCGTGATCAACAACGCCGGCGTCACCGTCGTTGGCACGATCGCGCACCTGACCATCGAGGAGATCGAGTGGCAGCTTGGCATCAACTTGTGGGGAGTGATCTACGGCACCAAGGCGTTCCTGCCCATGATGCTGGCGCAGCGCGAGGGCTGCATCGTCAACATCTCGAGCGTCTTCGGCTTGGTCGGCTTCCCGACACAGGGCGCCTACAACATCTCGAAGTTCGGCGTGCGCGGCCTGACGGAGTGCCTGTGGAATGAACTCGACGGCACGGGCGTGCGCGCCGTGTGCGTGCATCCCGGGCGGCATTCGAACCAATATCGAAAAGGCGGGTCGGAGGTGCGCGGCAGCGGGTGCTGACGAAGCGAACTTCGACGCGCTTGGCGAAAAACTGCTGATCACGCCACCCGAAGATTGCGCGGCCGACATCCTCACCGGGATCGAGCGCGGCAAGAGGCGCGTCATCACCGGTCACAAGTCCACGATCGCTGTGGTGGTTGAGCCGCTTCATGCCCAACCGCTATCCCGCCGTGCTCAAGGCGATGGCGAAATAGCAGTGCATGCCATGAGGCGCAGAAAATGGGGTGTCCCGTGAGTCACATCTACGTCGCCGGCATCGCGATGACCGTGTTCGGCCGCCACATCGAGCGCAGCCTGCACGATCTCGCCGGCGAAGCTCTGCAGGGCGCTCTGAAGGACGCCGGATGCCAGGCAGGCGACATTGGCATCGCGTACTACTCGGGCATGACAAACGGCCTCTTGCAGGGGCAGATCTCGATTCCCGGCCAGGTCGTCTTCAGCAAGATCGGCATCGAAGGCATCCCCGTCTACAACGTCGAGAATGCCTGCGCGTCTGGCAGCTCCGGGTTCAATCTGGCTTTGCAGAGCCTGAAAGCCGGCACCACGGACGTCGCGCTCGCGATCGGCGCCGAGAAGATGAACATCCCCGACAAGGGGAAGGCCTTCGCCATCTTCGAAGGCGGCTGGGACGTATCGTGCGTCGAGGAGAATTACGCCGCACTGATCCGGATGGGCGAGGGCATCACGCCTCCTCCCGGCTCGGAATCCGACCGCCCATACAGCAAGTTCATGTCCATCTACGCGGCGATGTGCCGCCACCACATGAAGACCTGGGGCACTACGCAGCGGCAGATCGCGGCGGTGTGCGCCAAGAATCACCAGCACTCGGTGCACAACCCGTTGTCACAATTCCGCAAGCCCTTCACCATCGAAGAAGTCCTCGCGGCGCCGCCCATCACCTATCCGATCACGCTGCCGATGTGTGCGCCGCTGTCCGACGGTGCCGCTGCGGCGATCCTCTGCACAGAGGAAGGGTTGAAACGGATCGGCGCCGACAAGAGCCGCTGCATCAAGGTGGCCGCGAGCGTCATTCGCAGCTTCACGCATCGTCGTCTCGACGAGCCCGAGAAACACATCGGCCGGCTCGCCGCGCTGCAGGCCTATGAGAGTGCCGGTCTGGGCCCGCAGGACATGGACGTGGCCGAGGTCCATGACGCTTCGGCGATGGGCGAGATCATCCAGGCCGAGAACCTGGGGCTTGCGCCGCTCGGAGGTGGCGGTCCGGCGGCAGAGCGTGGCGAGTTCACGATCGGCGGTCGCATTCCGATCAATCCGTCCGGCGGCCTCGAGTCCAAGGGTCATCCGCTCGGCGCCACGGGCCTTGGCCAGCTCCATGAACTGGTCACGCAATTGCGTGGAGAAGCCGGTGCACGTCAGGTCGACGGTGCGCGCCACGCCATCCAGGAGAATGGCGGCGGCATGCAGGGCGTCGAGGAAGCGGCCTTGGCCGTTCACATCCTGAGCAGATGAATGAATCAACCAATCGCGCCGCTGGATCTCATGTGGTTCCTGATGGAGACGCAGGCCAGCCCGACGCATGTCGGTGCGCTGCTGATCTTTGAGAAACCTCGCGGTCGACCTCGGTTGGTCGGCGAAATCGTCGAGCGGTATCGCAGGTGCGAGCCGACGCCGCCGTTCAACTTGATCCCCGAGCTGACCGGCACCAGCATGCCGCGATTTCGGAAGGCGGCTTCGTACGATTCCCACTACCACGTTCAGCACCTCGCGCTGCCCGCGCGTTCGACGTACGAAGACGCCCTGCGGCTGGTTGCGGACCTGCACGAGCCGATGCTCGACCGCGATCGCCCGTTGTTCCGGACGTGGCTGATCGATGGCTTGCCTGGCGGTCGTTTTGCGATGTACTCGAAGATGCATCACGCAATCGTCGACGGCGTATCTGCGGCGCGGCGGATCCAGGCAAGCCTGAGCAATACTCGCGGCCGGGGTATACCGCCGCCACCGTTTGCGGTGCGGCTCCCGATGCGTAAGGCACGTCCGCCACAGGCGCTCATCGAGAAGATCGCAATGCTCGGGTCGGTCACAAGAAAGCAAACGGTTGCACTTCGGGGATGTCTCGCTCGGCACCCTGCGCAAGTATTTCCTCGATCAGTTCGCAACGGAGCCAGCCGGCAGCCTGCCGTTCATGGCGCACGCGGCGCCCATGAACGGGCCGCTGCACATGGCACGTTCGTACGCAACGCTGACCTTGCCGTTTGACCGGATGCGTGCGGTCGGCAAGCATTTCGGGGCAACACTCAACGACGTTGCCGTGACCATCGTCGACCATGCCGTGCACCACTATTTGCGGGAAACGGGCCGCGCTTTTCCTCATCGATTCGTCGCGATGCTGCCGATGTCGCTGCGTGATGAAGGCGATAGCGACGGTGGCACCAAGGTATCAGCGATGTTCGCGCCACTCGGCGAGGACGAGGCGACGATCGTCGAGCGGATTCACCAGATCAAGTCCGCGGTTGCGTCAGCCAAACAGGAATTGGGGTCGATGTCGAAAGACGCCGCAATGTTGTACGCGGTTGCGGCGCTCGGCATCGCCGAACTGGCGGCCGTGACCCACCTTGACCGACTGGCGCGACCGCTCGCAAATCTGGTGATCTCGAACGTGCCGGGCGAGCGCAAGGCGGGATACCTGGGGGGCGCCCCGCTCGTCGGGACCTTCCCCATCTCCGCCATCGCGGCCAGCGTGGGGCTGAACGTCACGTTTACGTCAAACCATGGGCGCATGGACTTCGGCTTCGTCGGCGACGGCAGCACGATGCACGATCTGCCGCAGCTGGCGGAATTCACCCGCGCGGCCTTTGGCAAGCTGAGCACCGCGGCGGGTGGCGTCAGCTCAACACCAGCACGCAGTTCTCGCGCTTCATCGAACGCGCCAGCTTGATCGACATCACTCGCGCTCCGCCTGTACGCTGCACCAGCGCCGTGAATCGGGCGCGAGCGTCGCTGTCCAAGGTGCGGGCATGGGACGCAGCCTTGTCAAAATGCCAAAGCCCGTGCGGGGCGCTGGCGCGGCGAACGGTGCATCCTCGCCATGGATATTCGAGAAAGCCAAGTGTCGGATGAACCTTTCTCTCCCTGGTTGCCGACACGAGATGCCCCGCCGGTAAGCCTGGATTGCTGTCCAACCAGGCGTCGTAATGCGCCGCGTCCGCGAGCAGTGCCGCGCCCCAGTCCTGGTACATGAGTCTGAGCACCGGCTCCAGAGTCGCTGGAATCTCATCATTCTCTGGATACGATTCAGGGCAATCGGGGAACTCGCCGTCGGCGATGCTCGCCAGGTTCATCCGCTCGGTCCACCGATAAACGTTGGGCGCGATATTCTTCATCAGCGTGGCCGGCACCGGGTCTCGAGCCAGGTGCGCGAAGAGCGGCGCCATGAGGCCGCAATCGGCGACGCTGGGGCGACCGCCGATCAAGTAAGGATATTGCTGGAAGTGGATGTCGAGGGCGTCGAGCAATTCCAGGTATGCAGCTTCGACCGTCGGGATTGTGTCCGGGTTCACGCCGAGGAGGGGAAGGAACCCGTTGAAGTAGTTCATCAGTTGTTCGCCGGCCGCACGACGCGCCTCGCGATCCGGACCCGTATGCGCAATCCGGCCAAACTCCATGCGCAGGAAGTTCTCCTGCTGCGCTCGATATGACCATCGGTAATGCATCCCCGGCGCCAGCAATCCTTCCGAGCCGAAGGCGCCGAGCAGCCAGGCAATCGCACGTTGCACCGGCGTTTCGGGAATCATCAGCGGTTGCGGCAAGCGGGCCTCGAAATGGTCGATCATGTCGCTCGTGTCCTGGATGATCTGCCCGTCGGGAGTTTCCAGGATCGGCACGACCATCATGCCCACGGCCGGCAATATGCGGGAATGGAAGTCCGGGTGAGTAGGATAGAGCTCACGAAACGCTATCCCTTTCTTGATCATGTAGCAGCGGATCTTCCCCGTGTAATAGGAAAGAGCACCGCCCCACAGCGTGTAGACGTCTGCTGTCCGCGAAGTACTCGGCATTGATGTTTCCCGCGCCGTACTCGACCAACAGCTTGCGGAGTTTGCAGCGGGCCTGCCAGTGCTTCGCAAATGACGCACTACACGACGACCGAAAGGAGTCGATCGGCCCGCGAAGTGCCGTTGTCGTCTTCAGGAACAAGCCCAGGTCCCATTCGGCGCGCGGTTCGGAAAATGTCCGGCCGCGATGGCCGCAAGCCGTTGACCGCCATGGCTCGTCGCTCAGGTTCGGTCACGATGCCCGGCTCCGGTTCGGGATAGGCTCGGTCGGCCGGGTCGGTTCGGTCGGCCCAGCGGGAATCCCTTCCCGGTCTTCGGCTTGCTCGCACCGAACCGGGCTCTCCGTCGGATTGAAAATCCGCGTGTCGATGGTTCGATGTACTCGAGCCATCCATGGCCCTCGCCCGGCGGGCATGCGGTGCATGTCCATATTCGTCCCCGGCGAATTTGCCCATCCCTTGGTCATCGCTTCTAACCCCATGAGTCTCATGCAGTTTCCGACGTAGCCGGTGGACTGTCAGGGCGTGGATGGCTGCTTTCGGGCCGACCGTCGGATTACTGGAAATCGGGCCAATAGTCGACGCCGAAAGAAAAGTCTTCAGACGGGGCACGTCGGGCCTTGTCATGCGGATCGAGATCGACCATCTAGTCGGCGTCTACGAGCTGGACGATGCGGCCGCCTTCAGGCGGGCGAACGGACGCTCATTTCGGGCACGAGGCGAGGGCTTAGCGGCGAGGTTGCCCGGTTTCGTGACCCTGTGCACGGGGCAGGGCGGAGTGGCGCGACTACAGTGCCGCAGTCCCAACCACCGCCGGAGTCGTCGTGAAGACCGCCGCATTCCCCATCGCCGTCTCCCTGCTCGCACTGGCCGCCTGCTCGGCCACCATGAGCAAGGACGAATGCAGGACCGTGGACTGGCGGACCATCGGTTACGAGGACGGCGTCGCCGGCCGCTCGGGCGAACAGATCGGTTTGCATCGCAAAGCCTGCGCGGAGTACGGCGTCACCCCGGACCTCAATGCTTACCGCGCCGGCCGGGCCGAAGGGCTGCGCGAGTTCTGCCATCCGCACAACGGCTACCGGGCCGGCGTCAACGGCGCAGCGTATTACGACGGCTGCCCGGCCGAGCTCGCCCCGCCGTTCGAGGAGGCGTACGAAGCCGGTCGCCAGCTCTACATCCGCGAGAACCGCGTCTGGCAGACGGACGAGCAGCTCGCCCATAACCGTCACGAAATTGCCCGGCTCGAGGACAGGGTGACCGAAAGCGCGTTCGACGTGATCGCGGACAACGCCACGCCCGAGCAGCGCGCCGACGGGATCCTGGACGCGAAACAGGCGGCCGAGCGCATCGGGCGGCTCAAGTCCGAGATCGCCCAGCTCGAGAAGGACCGGGTGCAGTACTCGGCCGAGCTCGAGGCTTACCGCAGCACCCACCCGCCGCGTTAGCGCCGGGGTTCGACCGGCAGGCCGTCCGGTTCTGTCACCGCTTTGTTACCTCGCGGCGACTGACGGCGTAACCTCGTCCCCCTAGGATGGCGGATCAAGCTCTGCCAAACCGGGATCTGCATGTCCATCGCGCTCGACCAGGTGACCAAGCGGTATCAAGCCGTCCCGGTCGTCAACGACGTCTCGCTGAAGGTCGAGCAGGGCGAATTCCTGGTGCTGCTCGGCCCCAGCGGCAGCGGCAAGAGCACGCTGTTGCGCGCCATCGCCGGCCTCACCGAGATCGACCACGGCCGGGTCTTCCTGCACGGCCAGGACGTCACGCACGTCAACGCCCGCGAGCGGCAGGTCGGCTTCGTGTTCCAGCACTACGCGCTGTTCCGCCACATGACGATCGGCGAGAACATCGAATTCGCGCTGCGCGTGCGCAAGGTGAAGTCGGTCGAGCGCCGCGCCCGCCGCAAGGAACTGTTGCGGCTCGTCGCGCTCGAGGGCATGGACGACCGGCTGCCGAGCCAGCTCTCCGGCGGCCAGCAGCAGCGCATCGCCGTGGCCCGCGCGCTGGCGCACCGGCCGCAGGTGCTGCTGATGGACGAGCCGTTCGGCGCGCTCGACGCCAAGATCCGCGAGGAACTGCGCCGCACCATCCGCCAGATCCAGCGCGAACTCGGCATGACCACCATCCTCGTCACCCACGACCAGGAAGAAGCGTTCGCGCTGGCCGACCGCATCGGCGTGATGCACCAGGGGCGCCTGCTCGAATGCGGCCGGCCGGACGATCTCTATGTGAGGCCGCAGACGCGCTTCGTCTCGACGTTCCTCGGGGCGGCCAACCTGCTGCTCGGCTATCGCACGTCGGGCGGCGTCCGCTTCAACTCGCAGGTCGCGCAGGGACAGGCGGTGCCGCGGGAAGTCGTCGCCGTGCTGCGCCCGGAGGAAGTCGAGCTGAGTTCCGGCGAGGCGCAGGTCCGGTCGAATTTCGTCGGCCACGGAGAAATCGAAGAAGTGCTGTTCTCGGGCGCCGTCGAGCGCCTGCGTGTCCGCATGGCGAGCGACGGTCCGGTGCCGGTCGCGCCCGGCCGCGAGGGCCAGTCGGAGTCCGGTTCGCTGCTCGAAGTCTCGCGCACGCTGCCGGAGCAGCGCAATTTCCCGGTCGCCGCCGGCCAGCGCGTCGCCGTCGGCGCCCGGCGCGTGCACGTGCTGCCGACGCCGATCTCGAGTTTCACCGCAGTGGCCGACGGCGAGGCGGAGGCGCGGGCGCTGCACGATTCGCCGTTGCTGTCGACACTCTGCACGCGCATGCACACGCGCGTCGACACGCGGATCGGCCGGGGCGAACGGGCGCCGCCGGGCATGCCTGCCGTCGCGACGGGTCCCGGCAGCGCGCAGGCCGCGGAATGGCTGCTGAATCACGGCGCGGCGCAGCTGCTCTGCGTGCCGCCGACGGCCGCATTGCCGGTGCACGTGGTGATCCACACGCTCGACGCCGACGCGCGCCGCGCGACCGTGTCGGTGGCCGCGAGCCTGCTGCGCCACGTGGCGGCCGAAGCCATCTATCTCGGCATCCACCCGACGCTGTCGCTCGAGACCGATCGCGCGGCCTACATGCGCGACCTGCTCGACACGCGCTCGGCGGCGCTCGCCGAGCACGGCCTCGACATGCGCACCGAACTGCGGTTCGGCGAAACCGCCGCCGAGCTGCAGCGTGAACTCGTCGCACACGAGACCTCGATGCTGGTGCTCGGCACGTCGGATCCGGCGCGCATCGACTGGGCCTGGCTCGGCAGCCTGCTCGAGGGGCAGCCCGACCGTCCGGTGCTGATCGTGAACGCCCAGCCCGACCGGTCGCCGGAGCACTGACCCATGGCGTCCCGCTGGTTCCGACAGCCAAGCATCCTGCCGGGATTCGGGCTGACGCTCGGCTTCACCACGTTCTTCCTGAGTGCGATCGTGCTGCTGCCGCTCGCGGCGCTGGTGTTCAAGACGGCGGCGCTCACCTGGGACGAGTTCTTCAAGATCCTGACGGATCCGCGAGCCGTCGCGTCGTATCGGCTCAGCTTCGGTTCGGCGTTGCTCGCGGCGGTGATCAACGCCGTGTTCGGTTTCATCGTGGCGTGGGCGCTGGTGCGCTACGAATTTCCCGGCCGCCGGCTGGTCGACGCGCTGATCGACCTGCCGTTCGCGCTGCCGACGGCCGTGTCGGGCATCGCGCTCGCGACCGTCTTCGCGCCGACCGGCTGGCTCGGCCTCAAGCTCGCCGCCGCCGGCGTGCAGGTGGCGTACACCTGGGTTGGCGTCGTCGTCGCGTTGATCCTGATCGGGTTGCCATTCGTCGTGCGATCGGTGCAGCCGGCGCTGGCCGAGGCACAGCGCGATCTCGAGGAGGCCGCGGAGACGCTGGGCGCCGGGCCGGTCACGATCTTCCGGCGCATCATCCTGCCCGCCGTGTTTCCTGCGTTGCTCACCGGCTTCACGATGGCGCTCGCCCGCGGCATCGGCGAATACGGATCGGTCGTGTTCATCTCCGGCAACCTGCCGTACAAGACGGAAATCACGCCGCTGCTGATCGTGATCAAGCTCGAGCAGTTCGACTACAACGGCGCGGCCGCGCTCGGCTTCATCATGCTGGTGATGTCGTTCGTGATGCTGTTCGCGATCAACCTCGTCCAGGCGTGGGGCCGCCGCGGACAGATCCGGGCGGGGCGCTGAAATGGCCGGCATGGCGCCCAGGGTCGAATCCCGCCGCAACGTGACGCTCGGCGCCAGGATTGCGCGCGTCGTGCTGATCCTGATTGCCGTCGGATTCCTCGCGCTGCTGCTGATCGCGCCGCTCGGCGCCGTGCTGGCGCAGGCGTTCGACAAGGGCTACGCGGAGTACCTCGCGAGCTTCTCCGATCCCGACACGATGTCGGCGATCAAGCTGACGCTGCTCACCGCCGCGATCGTCGTGCCCGCCAACACCATCTTCGGCATCTGCGCGGCGTGGGCGATCGCCAAGTTCGAGTTCCGCGGCAAGAGCCTGCTGATCACGCTGATCGACCTGCCGTTCGCGGTCTCGCCGGTCATCGCGGGCCTGGTGCTGATCATGCTGTTCGGCGCGCACGGCTGGTTCGGCCAGTGGCTGATGGACCGGGACATCTCGATCGTCTTCGCGGTGCCCGGCATCGTGCTCGCGACCATCTTCGTCACGTTCCCCTACGTCGCCCGCGAGCTGATCCCGCTGATGCAGCAGCAGGGCAGCGAGGAAGAGGAAGCGGCGATCACGCTGGGCGCGGGCGCCTGGGTGACGTTCCTGCGCGTGACGCTGCCGAAGATCCGCTGGGGCCTGATTTACGGCGTGATCCTCTGCAACGCGCGCGCGATGGGCGAATTCGGCGCGGTCTCCGTCGTCTCGGGCCACATCCGCGGCATGACGACGACGATGCCGCTGCAGGTGGAGATCCTCTACAACGAGTACAACTTCGTCGCCGCGTTCGCGGTGGCGTCGATGCTCGCATTGCTCGCGATCGTGACGCTCGTCATCAAGACGTTCGTCGAGTGGCGGGCCGACCGGCGGACGGGCTGAGCACATGAAGACCACCATCACCGCCTGGCTGAGCGGACTGCGGCAACTCGTGAGCGGGCCGAAGTCGCTCGAGCGCTCGCTGGCGCTGACGGTCGGCGGGCTGCTGCTCGCGGCGATCCTGGTGCTGGCGTTCAGCGCGGTCGGTCTGTTGCGCAAGCAGGCCGAGCAGCAGGCGCTCGCCCGCGTGCAGCTGGCCGGCATCAGCGCGCGCGAGGCCGTGCGCCGCGTCGGCGAGGACACGTTGACGGCGGCGCGAGTGCTGGCGGCCCGGCAGTCGCTGCCGCTGCTGATACGCGACGGCAACCGCGAACAGCTCGAGCTGTTCCTGCGTCGCTCCTGCGAGACCTCCGGCATGAGCGCCTGCGCGATCATGGTGGGGCGCGCGACCGTGCTCGCGAGCACGCGCCCGAACCTGGCGTGGGCCGGCCTGCTCGAGCGCACGGCCGAACAGGGCGAGCACTTCATGCTCGCGCCGGCCGACGCGCCCGATGGCCTGCAAGGCGCGTTGTCGCCGATCCCGGGCCTCGTCGACACGCGCGTGGTCGTCGTGAACCTGTTCGACGCGCGACTGGCCAAGCGCCTCAACGAGGAGACCGGACTCGAAGTGCGGCTGGTGCGACTGTCGCAGTGGCTCGACAACGTCGAGCCGCCCTTGAAGGCGCTGCATTCGAACGCGCTGTCGAGCGGCAGCATGGCCGCCGAGCGCATCCCGGGGCTGGACATCTTCGCGTCGAGCACCTTGATCGCCGCGTCGACGGGCGAGGGCGTCGCCTTGATCGAGGCGCGCCTGCCGGCCTCCGGCGTGGACGATGCGGTGAGCGGCTTCGTGCGTCGACTCGGTTGGACCGCGTTCCTGCTGAGCGTCGCCGCCGTGGTTGCGGCGCTGCTGCTCGCCAATCGGATCGTGCAGCCGCTGCAGATGCTCGCGGAATCCGCCACGCGCCTCGGGCGCGGCGATTTCTCGGCGTCCATTCCGGTGTCGGGCGGCCCGGAAACCGCGGCGCTGGCGCGCACGATGGAGGACATGCGGCGCAATCTCGTCGATCTCACGGCCACGCTGCGGCGCAAGGAAGCCGAGGCGCAGGCGATGCTGCGCGGCGTCGTGGAGGGCGTGTTCGCGGTGGATGCCGCGCGCAACGTGCGCTACCTCAATCCGCAGGCTGCCCAGATGGCGGGCGTCGACGCGAGCGACGCGCTCGGCCGCTTCTGCGGCGACGTGCTGAAGCCCTGCCTCGACAAGGACGGACAGCGGCCCTGCGCGACCGCCTGCCCGATCCTGCAGGCGCGCGACCGCGGCCAGGCCCAGGCGACGGAGTTTCTCGAACGGACCGACGGTTCGCGGCGCACGGTGATCATCACGAGCGCGCGCATGGTGGACGGCCTGCAGGTGCAGGTGATGCGCGACGAGACGGACCTCGAATCGGCGCGCCGCGCCCGCGATTCGATCCTCGCGAACATCTCCCACGAGTTCCGCACGCCGCTCGCGGCCCAGCTCGCGTCGCTCGAGCTGCTGCAGGACAACCTGCAGGACATGCCGCGCGAACAACTCGACGAGCTGGTCGGGTCGCTGCAGCGGGGCACGCATCGACTCACGCGACTGATCGACAACCTGCTCGAGAGCGTCCGCATCGAATCCGGGCAGCTCGGCATCCGCTCGCAGCACGTCGCAATGTGCGATGTCGTCCGCGACGCGGGCGAGCTGGTGGCGGGTTTGCTGGCGCAGCGCCGCCAGGTGCTCGAGGTCGCCGTGCCCGACGACCTGCCGGAGATCGTCGGCGATGCGCCGCGGCTCACGCAGGTTTTCGTCAACCTGCTCGCCAACGCGAACAAGTTCGGGCCGGAGGGCCGGCCGATCCGCGTGTCCGGCGAGCGCACCGGCGAGCACGTGCGCGTGTCCGTCGAGGACGAAGGACCCGGCGTCGCCGATCCCGATCGCGGCTCGATCTTCGAGCGCTTCTACCGTGCGTCGGACCAGGAGCCGGAGCCGCGCGGGCTGGGGCTGGGCCTGTGGATCGTGAAGTCCATCGTCGACCGTCACGGCGGCAGCGTGTCCGCCGAGCGGACTGCCGACGGACGCACGCGTTTCACGGTGAGCCTGCCGATCGCGGGGGTCGGATCGTGAAGATCCTGGTGGTGGACGACGACGCGGACCTGCTGGCGCTCGTCGGATTCGCACTGACACAGGCGGGTTACGCCGTCGTGAAGGCGGCCGACGCGCGCACGGCGCTGCAGGCCTTCGCGGCCGAGGCGCCGGACCTCGCGGTGCTCGACATCAACCTGCCGGACGGCACGGGCTTTGGCATCTGCGAGTCCATCCGCGAGCAGTCGCGCATCCCGGTCATGATGCTGACGGCTCGCGGCGAGGAGGAAGACCTCGTCAAGGCGCTCGAACTCGGCGCGGACGACTACCTCACCAAGCCGTTCAGCCCGCGCACGCTGCTTGCGCGCGTGAAGGCGCTGCTGCGCCGTGCCGGTCTCGAGACCGGCGGTGCGATGAGCGCGGGGCGTCTGAGCCTCGACCTCGAGGCGCACGCGTTGCGCGTCGGGGACGCGGCGCCGGTGAAGCTGACCAAACTCGAAACGCGGTTGCTGCAGATCCTGATCGCAAATGCCGGTCACGTCGTCAGCACCGAGCGATTGCTCACGCACGTGTGGGGCCATCGCGGCAGCGGCGACCGGCAGTTGCTCAAGCAGCTCGTGCATCGCCTCCGGCAGAAGATCGAGGATGATCCGTCAAATCCGGCGTATCTGCAGACGGAGTCGGGGGCCGGGTATCGCCTCGAAGCGCTGGCCGGTTAGGCTGTTCGCGCACCTCCGGCGTCCGCAAGCGTTGCCTCGCCTGGGATTGAGTTTGGCCGGAAGCCGTGCGACGGACGTTCCGCACGGAACGTCAATTTATTCCATGCGGTCGGGCGACTGTCATAATTCGCGGCGGAGTGCGACCGCCGCGAGATACAAGGTACGAACGCGCGGCAGTCACCGCCAACTCAAGCATCGAATCAAGCCGGGTCGCGTGACCGTGTCCGGCAAGCCCAGCGACGACTTGGCGCCCGGAACGCTGAACAGTATCCTCAAGCAGTCCGGGCTGAAGAAACCAGGGTGACCCCATGCGTTACGCGATAGTCATTGAAGCAACGGGTGCGAATTTCTCGGCATATGTCCCGGATCTGCCTGGCTGCGTGGCAACCGGTGACACATCCGACGAGACCGAGCAAGCCATCCGCGAAGCCATTGAATTTCACCTGGAAGGGCTTCGAGAAGACGGCGCACCGATACCGCCGCCGCTGAGTCGGGTGGAATACGTCGAAGTCGCCGCCTGACAAATCGCATATGGATTCCTCCGGGGCCGCGCGCGCTACGCTTGCTTGTCGCCTCTAGCGATACCCCCGCGCCTGCAGCTGGAACAGCTGCGCGTAGTGCCCGTTGAGGGCCATCAGCGCATCGTGGCTGCCGCGCTCCAGGATCTGTCCGCCCTGGATCACGAGGATCTGGTCGGCCATGCGCACGGTCGAGAAGCGGTGCGAGATCAGGATCACCATGCGTTCCTTCGCCAGTTCGCGGAACTGCTCGAACATCTGCGCCTCCGCGCGCGCATCCATCGCGGCGGTCGGCTCGTCGAGCACCAGGATGTCGGACTCCTCGCGCATGAACGCGCGTGACAGCGCGATCTTCTGCCATTGCCCGCCCGAGAGCTCGCGTCCGTCCTTGAACCACTTGCCGAGCTGCGTCTGGTATCCGGCGGGCAGTTCCTCGACGAACGGCGCGGCCATGCCGAGACTCGGCGGCCTCGTGCCAGCGCAGCTCGTCGTCGAAGTGCGTCACGTCGCCGGCGCCGATGTTCTCGCCGACCTTCAGCTGGTAGCGCGCGAAGTCCTGGAAGATGACGCCGACTCGCCGGCGCAGCGCCGCAGGACTCCACTCGGCGAGGTCGAGGCCGTCGAGCGTGATGCGCCCGCTGGTCGGCGCGTAGAGCCGCGTGAGCAGCTTGATCAGCGTGGTCTTGCCCGAGCCGTTCTCGCCGACCAGCGCGAGACTCTCCCCGGGTCGCAGCTGGAAGCTCACGTCGCTGACGGCCGGCTCGGTGGCGCCGGGATACGTGAAGCTCACGTTCTCGAAGCGCACGCCGTCCGCCGGTCGCGGCCCTGCGGAGGCCGTGCCGCCGGCCGGGTCCACCGGCGTGTCGAGGTAGTCGTACAGCGTCGAGAGGTAGAGGTTGTCCTCGTACATGCCGCCGATGGCCGAGAGGATCGACGACACCGCGGACTGGCCCTGGCGGAACAGCAGCACGTACATCGTCATCTCGCCCAGCGAGATGCGTGCCGCGCACCGCGCTGACGGCGATCCACGCGTAGGCGCAGTAGAACGCCGCGGTGCTGATCAGGCCGAGGAAGAAGCCCCAGCTGTCGCGCCGGATCGTGAGCGCGCGATCCTCCTCGAAGAGCTTCTGGAAGATCGAGCGGTAGCGTGCCAGCAGCAGCGGTCCGAGGTCGAACAGCTTCACTTCCTTCGCGTGGTCCTCGCGCGCCAGCACCGTCTCGAGGTACATCTGCATGCGCGTCTCGGGCGAGCGCCAGCGGAACAGGCGGAACGCGTCGCCGGAGAACTTGGCTTCCGCGATGAACGAGGGCAGGCCGGCGAGCAGCAGCACCGCCACGGCCCAGGGCGAGAATCGCACGAGCAAGGTGCCGAAGCTGACCAGCGCGATGCCGTTCTGCACCAGGCCGAAGCTGCGCATCACCAGCGACAGCGGCCGGCTGGAGGCTTCGCGTCGCGCGCGGGTGAGCTTGTCGTAGAACTCCGAGTCCTCGAAGTGCCGCAGGTCGAGCGTCAGCGCCTTTTCGAGGATCATCTCGTTGACGCGCTGGCCGAGCTGCGCGCGCAGCAGCGACTGGCAGGTGGACAGTCCGCGCTGCGTCGCGGCCGTGAGCGCGACCAGCACGCCTTCGAGCGCGACGTAGTCGAGCACCGTCGAGAGGTCGCCGCCGCCCGCTGCGTGCGTCGCGATCGCAGCCACCACGGCGTCGACGATCCGCGCTCCGACGAAGGCGATCGCGGCCGGCAGCACGCCGGCGACCAGCGTCAACAGCGCGAGCGCGATCGTGAGGTGGCGGCTGGTGGCCCAGACGAGGTCGAGCGCCTGGCGGGTGTACTGGAAGACTTCGGGCAGCGCGCGCAGCGTCGACCAGCCGCCGCTGGCGGGTGTCGAGGAGGGGTCCAGTCTGCGGCCGGCGACCATCCGCTCACTTTGCCACAGGCCTCAATGGGCGTAGATCCCGTCGAATACGCCGCCGTCGCGGAAGTGCACCGCCTGTGCCTCGGTCCAGCCGCCGAAGTCGGCGATGGTCACGACAGCCTCTAGCGGCGGCAGGACTTCGGCGTGGCGCGCGGCCACCTGCGGATCCCGCGGGCGATAGTAGTGCCGTGCGACGATTTCCTGGCCTTCCGGGGAATACAGGTATTCGAGGTAGGCCCGCGCCACGCCCGTGGTGTCGCGCCGCAAGGCGACTTTGTCCACGACCGCGACCGGCGGCTCGGCCAGGATGCTGACGGACGGCACCACGATCTCCAGTTCGCCTTTCTCGAGGTCGCGGCTGGCGATGAGCGCCTCGTTCTCCCACGAAATCAGCACGTCGCCGATGCCGCGCTGCGCGAACGTGGTCAGCGCGCCGCGGGCGCCGGTGTCGAGCACCGGGACGTTCTGGTACAGCTGGCGCATGAAGTTCTCGGCCGTCGACACATTGCCGCCCGGCTGCCGAAGGGCCCACGCCCAGGCCGCAAGGTAATTCCAGCGCGCGCCGCCCGACGTCTTCGGGTTTGGCGTGATCACGGACACTCCAGGCTTCACGAGATCGCCCCAGTCCCGGATGGCCTTCGGGTTGCCCTTGCGCACCAGGAACACGATCGTCGACGTGTACGGCGAGCTGTTGTCGGGCAGCCGGCCCTGCCAGTTGGCCGGCAGCAGCCTGCCCTTCGTTGCGATGGAATCGATGTCGTAGCCCAGTGCCAGCGTGACGACGTCGGCCGGCAACCCGTCGATCACCGTTCGCGCCTGCTTGCCCGAGCCGCCGTGTGACTGGTGCACCACCACCGTCTGGCCGGTCTTCGCCTTCCAGTATTTCGAAAACGCCACGTCGTAGTCCGCGTACAACTCGCGCGTGGCGTCGTACGACACGTTGAGGATGTGCACGGTGTCGCGCGTGCCGCCGCCGCAGCCTGCGCACAGCAGCGCGGCCGTCGCCGTCGCGACGAGCGTGATCCGCGTCAGCAGCGCATGGATCGTGATCAAGCAGACTCCACGAGGCCGGCCGGGATCGGCGGCGGCTACATGGCCATGGTAGCGCGGCGGCGCGCGGCGCGGGCGGAGGCTGCCGCGCGAAGCCGGGTGCCCGCCGACGACTCGTCCGTGAGTCGCCGGGAGCGGTCCCGTCGATGCTTATCTCGCGGTGATCTTGTCGAAGGTGCCGCCGTCGGCGAAATGCGTGGCCTGCGCCTTGCCCCAGCCGCCGAAGTCCGCGATGGTCACGAGGTTCACCTTCGGGAACGCATTCGCATACTTCGCCGCGATCTCCGGATCGCGCGGCCGGTAGTAATGCTTCGCCGACGATCTCCTGGCCCTCCTTGGAATAGAGGTGCTCGAGATAGGCCCGCGCGACTTCCGTGGTGCCGCGGCGCAGCGCCACCTTGTCGACCACGGCGACCGGCGGCTCGGCGAGGATGCTGAGCGACGGCACGACGATCTGGAACTTGTCGGGGCCGAGATCCTTCACCGCGAGGAACGCCTCGTTCTCCCAGGCGATCAGCACGTCGCCGATGCCGCGCTGCGCGAACGTCGTCGTCGAGCCGCGCGCGCCCGTATCGAGCACCGGCACGTTTTGATACAGCTTCGCGACGAACGCCTCGGCCGTGGCGGGGCTGCCGCCCGGCTGCTTCAGCGCCCAGGCCCAGGCCGCGAGGTAGTTCCAGCGCGCGCCGCCCGAGGTCTTCGGGTTCGGCGTGATCACCGACACGCCGGGCTTCGCCAGGTCGCCCCAGTCCTTGATGCCCTTGGGATTGCCCTTGCGCACCAGGAACACGATCGTCGAGGTGTACGGCGAGCTGTTGTTCGGCAGGCGCGTCTGCCAGTTGGCCGGCAGCAGCTTGCCCTGCGTCGCGATCGCGTCGATGTCGTAGGCGAGCGCGAGCGTGACCACGTCGGCCGGCAGGCCGTCGATCACCGTGCGCGCCTGCTTGCCCGAGCCGCCGTGCGACTGGCGGATGGTGACGTCCTTGCCCGTCTTCTGCTTCCAGTAGGCCGCGAACGCCTTGTTGTAGTCGTCGTACAGCTCGCGCGTCGGGTCGTAGGACACGTTGAGCAACGTGTCCGCCGCGCGCGCCGCCGGGGCTGCCAGCATCGTTGCGGCCAGCGCGGCGAGCGCGACTCGCTTCAGGATCCGGTTCATCGTCATTGCCATCTCTCCCGTCAGAAGCCGAGCGCGAAGCGGGTCAGGAACACTTTCTCGTCCTCACGGTCCGCGCCGCCCGCGGCGCCGCCGTCGAAGCTCGTCTGCTCGTAGTTGAGCACCCACTTCAGGTTTTCGTTGAGGTACCAGTTGAGCCCCACACCGTACGCGCTGGCTTTGCGGGCCGAGACGCCCGGATCCGCGAAAGAGGCCGCGCCGCCCAGGAAGGCGTCGTCGTCGGGGTCGAGCACATGGTAGCGCGCCGCCAGTTCGAAAGCGCCCCAGGTGTGGTTAGCCAGGGAGAACACGTTGTTCGGTTTGAAGCCACGGAAGCTCTCCTCTTCGCCGGTCAGGAAGACGGTGGCCTGCAGTTCCCAGGCCGACGTGTCGAAGTTCGCCGTCTGGCGGCCCGCAGCAACGGTTGTGCGCACCACGTCCTGCGACTCCTGCGTGTATTCGCCGAGCAGGCCGAAGCGGCCGGCGTACCAGTAGAACTGCGGGCCGATGCGGGTGCGCTGGCCGTTCGCGAGCACAGGCGTCGCCGTGCCCGCGCGATAGCTGAAGAACGTCGACTGTGCCGGCGTCTTGTACGAACCCACCAGCGGCTGCGCGGTGGTGCCATCGAACGAGCCGTAGGTGCCCGCGATGCCGATGCCGAGGCCGCGCAGCCAGAAGCTGTCGCTCTCGCCGAACGGCAGCGCGAAGAGGCGCGCGGTCCACTCCTTGCCGCTGTTCGTGTCCACGTCGGCAAACGCATCGGTGCTGCTGCCGTCGTTGACGCCGTTGGTCCACGACACGGCGTAGCTCAGCCGGTCGCTCAGCAGGTTGCCGCCGACCTGCAATCCGAGGTCGCGGTTCGGGGCGATGCTGGTCGGGAAGGCGCGGGCGACGAAGCGGATATCGTTCGCTGACTGCAGGCGCTCGAGGCCGAACGGCGCCTTGAACTTGCCGGCCGTGACCTGGAACTGCGGCAGGAAGCGCGCGGTGACGTACGCGTCCTGGATGATCGTCTTGCCCTGGCCGAAGTCCGGCATGAACTTGAAGTCGTAGATGCCGCCGACCGTGCCTTCGATGATCGGACGCAGGCGAGTGACCTGCCAGGTATCCGTGAGCGGAGTCGCGCTCGGGTCGTCGCTCTCGAAAAAGCGGCCGTCGAAGTGAACCGTGCCGCGCAGCTTGACGACGTTCTGGCCGTCCGGCGACTGGAAGCTGAAGCCCTTCGGGCTCGCCTTGACGACCGGCGTGGTCTCTTTGGCCGTCTTGGCCGTGTCGTCCTGGATCTCCAGCTTGCGCTCGAGCACCAGGATCTTCTGTTCCTGGTCCTCGATGCGCTTCAGCAGGTCCTGGACCGTCGGCTCGGCCTGCTGCGCCTGGGCGGCGGATAGGGGTAACAGCACGGCGGCGGCAAGGATCGTGCTGCGCCAGCGGGTCGAAGACAGGGACATCGCTCGTTCTCCCGGAAAAATCCGATTCAGGAGAACGCAATGCTAGGCAGCGGCGGTTACGCGGTCAGTCGAGAAACGGTGACAAATCGGTCACGCCATATAGCGGATCGTGACCGGGCGATAACCGATGCGCGACGGCCGGTGCGTCAGCGCATCGGCAGTTCGATGCCCGCGATGATCTCGTCGACGTCGGCCTGCGTCGAGGCATTGGCCGCGCGTTCGATCAGCCGGCGCGTGAGGTGCGGCGCGAACAGCTGGATGAATTCCAGCTGGTACTTGCGCAGCAACCCGCCGCGGCGGAATCCCACCCACGTCGTGTGCGCCGGAAAGAGGTCCGACGTGTCGATGTGCACCAGGTCCGCGTCGTCCTGCTGCTCGATGGCCATGCTGGCGACGATGCCGATGCCGAGCCCGAGGCGAACGTAGGTCTTGATCACGTCGGCGTCACGCGCGGTGATCACCACGTTCGGCACCAGGCCTTCCTTCGCGAAGATCCCGTGCAGCGACGACGGACCGGTGAAGCTGAACACGTAGGTGATGATCGGGTAGGCGGCGAGCTGTTTCAGCGTCGGCTTCTTCACCTTCGCGAGCGGATGGCCCTTCGGCACCACCACGTGCCGGTGCCACTGGTAGCAGGGCAGCAGCGTGAACCCCTCGAACAGCGACTGCGAGCCGGTGTCGATCGCGAAATCGATCCGGTCGAGCGAGGCCATCTCGGCGATCTGCTCCGACGTGCCCTGGTGCAGGTGCAGCCTCACTTCCGGGTACTTCTCGCGGAACGTCCTTGATGACCTCCGGCAGCACGTAGCGCGCCTGCGTGTGCGTCGTCGCGATCGACAGCGTGCCACGGTCCTCGTCCTTCAGGTCGTCCGACAGCCGCTTGATGTTCTGCACTTCGCGCAGGATGCGGATCGCCCGGTCGATCACCTGCTGGCCGGCCGGCGTGACGCGCGAGAGGTTGCGGCCGTCGCGGACGAAGATCTGGAACCCGAGTTCGTCCTCGAGCAGCTTGATCTGCTTGCTGACGCCCGGGCTGGGAGGTGTGCAGTTTCTCGGCGGCGGCCGTGATGTTGAGGCCGGTCTGGGCCACGGCGGCGAGGTAGCGGAGCTGGTGGAGCTTCATGGCGTGATTCTATTCGAACGCGATCGATTTGCGGTTTGAACCTGTCGTGCCGCTATTCAATGGTCGGCGACTCCACGCTGAAGGATGCGTGCCATGACGCTCGCCACCATGCTGAGCCGCACTTCGCAGGGCTTGAACGCGCCCCAGGTGCGTGTCGAGGTCGACGTCGGCGCGGGCCTGCCCGCTTTCTCGGTCGTCGGCCTGCTCGAGACCGCGGTCAAGGAGAGCAAGGACCGCGTGCGCGCGGCGCTCGTCAACTGCGGGTACGAGTTTCCGGCGGGGCGGGTCACGGTGAACCTCGCGCCGGCCGATCTCCCGAAGGAGGGTGGGCGCTTCGACCTGGCCATTGCGATCGGCATCCTCGTGGCCGCGGACCACCTGCCGGCCGGGCCGTTCCAGGCGACGGAGCTTTACGGCGAGCTTTCGCTCGGGGGCGAGCTGCACGGCTTCCGCGGAGTGCTGCCGACGGCGCTGCAGGCCGCCCGCGCCGGGCACGCGATCATCCTGCCGCAAAGCAATGCGGCGGAGGCCGCGCTGGCCCGTGATGGACGAATTTTTTTCGCGCGTCACCTGCTGGAAGTCTGCCGCCACGCGCGCGGGATCGAGGCCTTGCCGATCGAGGCCAACCGCGTGCTGCCGATCGGCACTCGGCGCGTTCCCGACCTTGCCGAAGTGCGCGGCCAGCCCGCTGCGCGCCGCGCGCTCGAGATCGCCGCGGCCGGCGAACACAGCCTGCTGCTGATCGGCCCGCCCGGCGCCGGCAAGAGCATGCTGGCCCAGCGGCTGCCCGGAATACTGCCGCCGATGAGCGAAGACGATGCGCTCGAGACGGCGGCCGTGCGGTCGCTATCGACTCGCGGCTTCCGGATCGACGAATGGCGGCTGCGGCCATTCCGCTGCCCGCACCACACGGCATCCGGCACCGCATTGGTCGGAGGCGGCAGTCATCCCCGGCCCGGCGAGATCTCGCTCGCGCACAACGGCGTGCTGTTCCTCGACGAGCTTCCGGAGTTCGACCGGCACGTGCTCGAGGTGCTGCGCGAACCGCTGGAATCGGGCCACATCGTGATCTCGCGCGCGGCGCGGCAGGCCGAATTCCCGGCACGCTTCCAGCTCGTGGCCGCGATGAATCCGTGTCCGTGCGGACACCTCGGCGATGCGCGGGGCCGTTGCCGCTGCGCGCCGGAGCGCATCGAAAGCTATCGCGGGCGCGTATCCGGCCCATTGCTCGATCGCATCGACCTGCATGTCGAGGTCGGGCGCGTCGACCCGCTGCGAGCTCGCGGGCGAGGCGGTGGCCGAACGATCGGCCGCGGTGGCGCGACGCGTGGTGGCCGCCCGCGACCGTCAGCTCGAACGACAGGGCAAGGCGAACGCGAGACTCGACAACACCGAGGTGGCCGCGCACTGCGCCGCGGACGAGCCGGCGCTCGCCATGCTGGGACGAGCGATGAAGCAACTCGCCCTGTCGGCCCGCGCATACCACCGCGTGCTGCGCGTCGCACGCACCATCGCCGATCTCGCCGGCTCCGACGTAACGCGTACCGCGCACCTGGCCGAAGCCATCTCGCTGCGCAGTCTCGACAGGCGTACGACGCAGTCGCCCGACGATTCCATTTCGTCCTGATCGCGGCAGTTTATCGAGCGGACGCCGGCGCGCCGGCCGCTCAACCTTGCAGGCCATGGAGTCTGCACCGGGCAGGCCGCCGCCAGGGAAGGCGGGCCGCGATGAACGCGATTACAGGGACGAAATGTCGCTTCGGGATGGTGGTCGGTGTGGTGAGCGGGTTGGTCCACGTCCAGGCAGTCGTGGGGCGCACCGAATGGGAAGCCAGCGTGTCGGCCACCGGGGCTGCGCGATACGCGGTGTCCCGCACGTCGCCTCCCGGCTCGAACGGGCTCGCACGTTCGCTTGCCATCGTCTACGACAGCCGTCGCGGCAACGGTCTGCTCGGTGCGGGTTTCCAGTGGGTCGGCGTGTCGATCATCGAATGTTGCAGGCGCAGCATGGTCCGGGACGGGTTCGATGGCGCCGTCTCATTCAACGCGGTTCCGACAGGCGAGCGCGCCGCTCCTTGCTCAGCAGCACTTCGATCGCGAGCCCGTAATCCATCGATTCGCCCCGCCAGTGGGTGCGGGCGGTGAGCGGGTCGATGTGGATGCCGTCCGCCTCGTGCCTTGCCGCCAGATCGGTCCACTGCGCGGCCATCGATTGCGTGCATCCCGGCGCTGACGAAACCCACGATTCACCCTTGGCATTCACGAATCGCCACGCGCCATCGTCGAGCCGCTCGATGCGGATGCCGCCCTCGTGCACCTGCCGGTGATGGAAGCGGCACAGCGAGACGAGATTGCTCGAGTTTGGTCTCGCCGCCCTCGGCCCAGTGATGCACGTGATGTCCGTCAACGTACTTCTGGTGCGTACAGCCCGGGAACACGCAGCCTTTGTCGCGTGAGTTGAGCGCGCGACGCAGCGCCGGCGGAATGGAGCGGGTCTTGCGGCCTACGTCGAGCGGCTCGCCTTTCTCGTCCTCGGTGATCTTCACGTAGCTGCAGTCACAGGAGAGGCGCCGCGCCGTCTCGACGGGCATCGACGGACCGTGCTCGAACTCGCTGCGGCCGGCAGCACGTTCCCGCAGCGTCTCCTCGTCCACATGAATGACGATCTGGTGGCGCTCACCGCCACTCAAGGCCTCGGCACCGTGCTTCAGGAAACTCTCCGCGACCAGGGCCAGTGCGTCCGCGCGCTGCGCCGTCGGCGGAATCGTCGGCGCACGGCTGCGCTGGAGCGTTCCAGACGTTCCGGCCGGAACGTCAAGATTGGGTTCACAATCTTTGGGCGGCAAGGGCAGGTCCGACTTCGCCACCTCGAGCGCCTTCAGCAGCAGCATCCCCGCTTCGGCCGGCAGCCGGGCCTTCAGCACCAGCGAGCCATCTTCGTCGTCGAAGTAATAGCTGACCGATCGCCGAACCTGTTGCCGCTCTTCTCGCGACAGGGCCTCCACTTCCTGGACGCGTCGATACTTCCGCACCAGTTCCTCGACGTGGCTTGCGGTGCCATGCAGCGCGATATCCAACCAGAATTTCTCGGTGGCCGGCGTGGCCACCCGCGTCACCTCGCGGACTTTCCAGTAGCTCAGTTCACCGCGACCCATCGCCGCGCCGATCAGCGGCAACGTCTTCCAGCGCATGCGCCACCCGGACCTTCTCGCGCGCCGCCCCGAGGGCCAGCCCGCACTGCCAGTTGAGCCAATGGGCACACGACTGCGTGACCGAATCGGACCAGCCCTTGCGGCGGTCGAACTCCGCAATCAACGCCAGCCAGCGCCGGGTGGCGGCATTCAGGTGACCCGCCAACTCCGTAATGGCGGCGGCCAGTTCGCGGTTGGTGAGGCTCGGATCGACGTCTGGTGCAGGCCCGGACATGGCGTGCTCCAAGGGACTGTTTGGATATCCAGTAATCTATCATATTTACAATAAAAATCAACGGCTAAGGAGCGAAAATAGCCTTCGGAAACGTCCAGAAATGCAGTGCCCGGAAGGCCTGCGCGAGGTGTGCCGTGAGCAGCCGATCTGCCCGACTTCGGCGCAGTTCGTCCCGACCCGCACTCGGCCGACGCGCCTATTTGCCGACGTGGGTGTTGTCGATCGCCGCGTATGCGCGGATCGGCCCGCACTGGTTGTAGCCGGTTCGCAGGAATTCCATCGCTGCCGCGGTCCGGTCCAACTCCTGCAGAAAGGCCTCTTCTTCGTGCCACGTGTCCGTGTCGAAGTCGCGCTGCCAGTCCGCGCCCTTCGCCGCAGGGTGCACGCGCGAATACTGCTTGTGATGCAGCCGCATCGCCGACGCCACGAGCTGGTCGAAGTCCTTGTCGTACGCGGCCGGGTCCTGGGCATGGTCTTTCGCAAACTCGGCGAGCGAGCCTGCGAACAGCGAACACTTGTAGACCTGCTGCCAGGTCAGGTTGGACGGCGGTGCCGCGGCCATCGACGCTGCAGTCGTGCCGCAAGCGAGTATCGAGATCGCCAGCACGCGCATCCGCTGGAGCATTGAGCGTCCTCTGCCGCCGGTGTCGATGGGCGATGCCCGGAAAGGTCCGGCCCGTGTCTACGCCCCGGGGACGGACCCTGTCAAACGAACCGAATCCGTCCGTCCCGCGTGTCGTCTGGTCGCCGGTCTCGCCGTCACGCTACTCTGCGACGCATGACGCAGCAGATTCGCGCCGGCGTGTCCGGCACCATCGGCAACACGCCGCTCATTCGTCTCGACACGTTCAGCGACGAGACGGGCTGCGAGATTCTCGGCAAGGCGGAGTTCCTGAACCCGGGCGGCTCGGTGAAGGACCGCGCGGCCAAGGGCATCCTCGACACGTTCGAGCGCGAGGGGCTGCTGACGCCGGGCGGCACGCTGGTCGAGGGTACGGCCGGCAACACCGGCATCGGGTTTGCGCACCTTTGCAACGCGCGCGGGTATCGCTGCGTGATCGTGATGCCCGACAACCAGTCTCCGGAGAAGGAGAGGCTGCTGCGCACGCTCGGCGCGGAGGTGCAGGTGGTGAAGACCGTCCCATATGCCGATCCGAATCACTACCAGAAGTTCGCGCCGCGCGTGGCCGCCGGAATTCCGGGCGCGGTGTGCGGCAACCAGTTCGACAACACGGCGAACCGTCAGGCGCATTACTCGACCACCGGCCCCGAGATCTGGCGCGAGACCGAAGGCCGGCTCGACGCGTTCGTCTGCGCCACCGGCACGGGCGGCACGCTCGGCGGCGTGTCGCGCGCGCTGAAGGAGCACAGCGACGGGCGCGTGCGCATCGTGCTCGCCGACCCGATGGGCAGCGCGCTCTACCACTGGGTGAAGCACGGCGAACTGAAGTCCGTCGGGCTCGAGCGCGGTCACCGAGGGCATCGGCATCGGACGCGTGACGGCGAATCTCGAGGGTTCGCCGATCGACGATGCCGTGCAGATCGAGGATGCGGAGATCGTGCGCACCACCTATCGGCTGCTGCACGAGGAGGGCCTGTTCCTCGGCAGCACCAGCGGCACCAACGTCGCCGCCGCCGTGCGCGTCGCGAAGCAGCTCGGCCGCGGCCACACCGTCGTCACCATCCTCTGCGACGGCGGCCACAAATACCTCACGCGCTTCTACAACCCGGAGTGGCTGCAGCAGAAAGGGCTCGCCGAACACGCCGCCGTGCGCTCACGCCCGGCCTGAAGGGCCGTCCCTGCGACGCTTTGCAAGTCGGCGCGCGGCTAATCCGCGACGAGGGTCTTCGTCTTCTTCAACACGCGGGCCGTGGCCCACAGCACGAAGGTCACGATCCACACGATCAACAGCATCTTCGCTGCCGGATCGTCGCCATTCAATCGGCCCGCTCGCCACAGGTGCACCGCGCCGATCACGCACAGGCCCGTGATCCAGCCGAACGGGGTGCCGTATTCCTTCACGATCACGCGGCGCCACTTGTACTCCATGCTCTGCAGCGTCGCGCCGAGGCCGGACAGGCGGGGCAGCCAGCGCGGCACGTCGCGGCAGTAGGCGTCGAACGCCGCGCCGAACTTGTTGCGCAGGAAGTTCTCCTCCGCCGCGATGATCGCCACGTAGATGAAAAGGCAGAACGGAACCGCGAGCAGCACGCAGGTCCAGGTGTTGCAGGCGAGCGCGACGCCGCACAGGATCAGCACGTTGCCGACGTACATCGGGTTGCGCGAATGGCTGTAGAGCCCCTCGGTGACGAGGTCCGCCGCGTACACCCGACGGTCCTTGCCGCCGCGGATGATGTACTTGAAGCCGATGGTCGTGGCGCGCACCAGCTGGCCGATCGCGGCGACGATGAAGCCGAGCCACACGGCATCCATCGGGTCGGCGAAGACGGCCGGGCCCGGCAGCAGCACGAACAGCAACGCGAACGGGAACAGGAAGTTGCGATAGTGGAAGAAGAAGTTGCCGATCTTGACCAGCATGCTCATTTCACCGCGACCATGCCGCAGAAGTTGTACCACTTGAAGAACGTGTCGACGTAACGGAACCCGGTGCGCAGCAGCAGCTCGCGGTTCTCGAGCAGCTTGTAGGGCACCAGCACGTTCTCGAGCGCCTCGCGCTTCTGGGTGATCTCGAGCTCCGAGTAACCCTTGCGGCGCTTGTAGTCGTAGTAGTACTTGATGAAGAGCCGGTTGAAGAGCGAGTCCTCGCCGAGCACCTTTTCGCAGAGCAGCAGGCAACCGTTGTCGTTGAGGCCCTTGTAGACGTCCTGGACCAGCCGCTCGCGTTGCAGCGGACGGACGAACTGCAGCGTCAGCACCAGCGTGGCGACCGACGCGTTCTCGATCGACACGCCCTGGTTCAGGTCCGCGTAGCGCAGCTCGTGCTCGCGCGTGAGACCGTGCTCGGCGAACTTGGCGCCGCACTTGATGAGCATCTCTTCGGAGTTGTCGAGCCCGATGAACTTCACGCCGGGCTGCACGGTCCGGTCGAGCAACAGCAGCGTGGTGCCGGTCGAACAGCCGAGGTCGTAGACGTTGGTGCCCGGCGCCGCGAAGTCCGCGGCAATCTCGGCGACCATGCGCTGCTGTTCCGCGTAGAACGGCACGCTGCGCGACACCATGTCGTCGAAGACGTTGGCGACTTCCGCGCCAAACTTGAAATCCGAAACAAAATCCCTCTCGTCGCGGAACACCTCGTCCCGCGGCGTGTCGTTGTCCATCGGCATTCGCAGGCCCCCGATCCGTTTCGCGTAGTTTACGGGAAGCCGGCGGCCGGGGCGGATCGGCCCGGGCCGGGAGGGTCGAAAATCTTTACAGTCGATTTGAAGCGAGCTGACGGGCCAGATCCGGAACGGATTCGCGCGTCTTTCCGCAGAATTCCGCACCGAGCGGGCCTCCGAAGTCTGCGCAAGTGTTCAGGAAGTGCTGGTCGAAAGTAGACGAATGGCTGACGGACGGCTTTCCAGTTGGCGGCCCGGGCGGATCGGGCGCGTATCGTCAAATCATTGTTTTTATTGAATTTCTCAGTTCTGGCATGACCCTTGCTTCGTTCACGGCAGGGGGAGGGCAATTTCTATCGAACGGGTGCAGATCGGCGTGATGACCGTCAACTTCAAGAATCTGATTCAAGGCTGCATGGCTCGGCCACGCTGGTCATTGCTTTCGCATCGGCCCCGGTCTCTGCCGCCACCGTGTCGAGCGACAAGTCGGCCATGTCGACTGTCACCCAGTACGACCTGACGTCGAAGGCCGGGACCACCAACACGCAAGGCGCAGGTCGACAAGGCCGCCCGCAAGGCCGCCAAGCAGGCGGCCAAGAAGGCCCGCAAGTGCGCCAAGTGGAAGAGCAAGATGCACCGCAGCGTGAAGGCGCGCGGCAAGTACAACGCGTCCTGCCTGTCGTCGAGCACGATTCCGACCGGCCAGGTGGCCGGCGGCTCCGGCGACACCGGCGACCACCGGCGACGCCAAGGGCGACACGACCGGCGACCTCGGGCGCAGGCGGCACTGGCGACATCAATCCGGCGCCGTTCGCGGCCGAAGTGGTGACCGATCAGGTACCGGAGCCGGGCACGCTCGCACTGCTGGGCCTGGGACTCATCGGATTGGGGATGTCACGAAGAAAGGCCAAATAAGCCAACTCAGGGGGCGTACTCACGGTATTTCCGGGCGCTTCCAGCATCCTCGTCGACAGGGCCCCGCTGCCACACAGCGGGGCCCTTTTCATTCCGGCGCCGGCAATCAGGGGGTCGGCGCACGCGACGACGGAGCGACGGCCGTCGATTCGATCTCCGCATCGTCCAGCTTCTGACGCACCGTCTCGAGTTCCTGAACCGTCTCGATCGGACCGATCTGCACGCGGTACCAGGTCTCGTCATCCATCGGCACCTTCACGATCCGCGCATTGATGCCGAGCGACACCAGCCGGGCGATCTGCTTTTCGGCTTCCGCCGGTTGCTTGAACGAGCCGGCCTGGATCGTCGCTTCGCCGCCCGGAGCGGCGGAGCGAGCGGCGGCCGCCGGCTTGCCCTTGGCCTCGGGCGGCACTTCGACCCCCTGCTTCTGCAGGATGTCGTAGAACGTCAGGTCGTCCGCGGCCGGCCCGACCACCGTCGACTCGTCGCTGGCGGCGTCGGACTGGGGCGTGGCCTCGGCCTTCGCGACCGGTTCGGCCGGCGGCTGGCCCCGGTAGTGCAGGAACACCGCGAGCGCGACGCTCAGCCCGACCGCGAGACCGAGCGCGAGACCCACCCAGCCGCTGAACGTCTCGCTGCCGCGCGTCGTCGCGTGCCGCTTCACGTGCTTGAAGTCGCGGCTCAGCGTGCGGCCGCCGTTGCCCGGGCCGGGCCCGCTCACGTCACATCGCCTCGGGCGCGGACACGCCGAGCAGGCCGAGGCCGTTGCGCACCACCTGCCGCACGCCCTGGATCAGCGTGACGCGCGCGTCGCGCAGCTCGGCGTCGTCGACCAGGAACTGGTGCGCGTTGTAGTACGCGTGGAAATCGGTCGCGAGCTCGCGCAGGTAGTGCACCAGCGGCATGCGGCGCGCGCTGCAGCGCGGCCGACTCGACCACTTCGCGGTAGCGGCTCGTCGACGCCAGCAGCGCCTGCTCGTGCGGCTCGGCCAGCCGGTGCAGACCTGCGCGGCCCCGCGCGACGTCCAGGTCGAAGCCCTTCTCGCGCATCTGGCGCAGCACGCTGCACACGCGGGCGTGCGCGTACTGGATGTAGAACACCGGATTCTCGTTCGACTTCGACGTGGCCAGCTGCATGTCGAAGTCGAGGTGCTGCTCGTTGCTGCGCATCACGTAGAAGAAGCGCGCCGCGTCGTTGCCGACCTCGCGGCGCAGCTCGCGCAGCGTGATGAACTCGCCCGACCGCGTCGACATCTGCACCTTCTCGCCGCCGCGGTACAGCGTGACGAACTGCATCAGCCGCACCTCGAGGCAATCGGCCGGCTGGCCCATCGCGACGAGCCCGGCGCGCACGCGCGCGATGTAGCCGTGGTGATCGGAACCGAGCACGTCGATCAGCTGCTCGTGGCCGCGCTCGCGCTTGTTGAGGTGATAGGCGATGTCGGACGCGAAGTACGTCTTCAGGCCGTTCTCGCGCACGACCACGCGATCCTTCTCGTCGCCGAAATCGGTCGCGCGGAACCACTCGGCGCCGTCCTTCTCGTACACGACGCCGTTGCTGCGCAGCAGGTCGAGCGCGTGATCGATGGCGCCGTCGTCCGCGAGGCTGCGCTCGCTGAACCACTCGTCGTAGCGCACGCCGAATTCGGCGAGGTCGTCGCGGATGTCGGCGAGGATGTCGCCGAGCGCGAGGTCGAATGCCTGGCGAAAGCCGTCGGCGCCGAGCAGTTCCTTCGCGCGCGCGATGACGGCGTCGATGTAGGCGTCCTTGTCGCCGGCCGGCGCGTCGGGCGGCAGGTTCGCGAAGACCTGCGCCGCGGGCCGCACCAGCGTGCGCCCGACGCGCTCGACCAGCTTGTTGGAGATCGGGTGCAGGTAGTCGCCGCGGTAGCCGTTGCTCGGGAACGCGAAGACCTCGCCGAAGCACTCGAGGTAGCGCAGCCAGACGCTGGCCGCGAGGATCTCCATCTGCCGGCCCGCGTCGTTGATGTAGTACTCGCGGTGCACCTTGAATCCGGCCGCGTCGAGCAGGTTCGCGAGCGACGCGCCGAATGCGGCATGCCGGCCGTGACCGACGTGCAGCGGGCCGGTCGGGTTGGCCGAGACGAATTCGACCATCACGCGCTTGCCGGCGCCGAGCGAGCTGCGGCCATACGCGGCGCCCTGGTCGAGCGACGCGCAGCAGTTCCTGGTGGTACGCCGCGGGCGACAGGAAGAAATTGACGAAGCCGGGCCCCGCGATCTCGACCTTCGCGACGAGATCGTTCGGCGGCAGCGCGGCGATGATCGCCTGTGCGAGGTCACGCGGCTTGCGCTGCGCGCTCTTCGCGAGCTGCAGCGCCACGTTGGTCGCGAAGTCGCCGTGCGTCGCGTCGCGCGTGCGTTCCACGAGCGGGGGCAGTTGCGTGACGTCGACTTTCCGCAGGTCGTCCGGGAGGCCGGCGAGCGCGTCGCGCACGAGCTTTTCTATCAGGTATTTCAAGATGTTGCCGTCAGCGAAGGCCGGCGAGGGCCGGAAGTCTAGGGAATTCCACTGCGCGAAGCGAGTCAAACTTTTCGCAGCGTCGTCGGCCCGATTCTCGGCCATTGCCTAGGCTGGCGGCTGCGGTAGTTTCCGATCCCCCGGCCGGCGCAGATCCCCGTCACCCACGGAACGACGCGCAGGCCGTGCGGTCTCACTGGCATCTCACACGGAGGACGTCTCCATGCGTTGGACTCTCGCGATCGTTCCGTTCCTGGTCGCCGGCGCCGTCCAGGCGGCCGATACGCCACCGGCCGCGGCACCCGAAGCCGATCACGCCGCAATGAAGGCGCATGGCGAGGAGCGCTGGAAAGCGGCGGACAAGGACGGCAACGGCTCGCTGTCACGCGCGGAGGCCGACGCCTCGATGCCGCACCTGGCGAAGAAGTTCGACCAGGTCGACGCCAATCACGACGGGCAGGTCAGCCACGACGAGATGCGGGCCTACCATGCCGGGCACATGAAGCACTCGCCCGAGGAGATGCAGGCACATTTCAAGGCGGCCGATCGCAATGGCGACGGCGCCATCGACCCGACCGAGGCGAAGACGGACATGCCGATGCTCGCCGAGCATTTCGCCGACGTGGACGCGAACCATGACGGCAAGGTGACGCTCGAAGAGATGCAGGCCCATCACGATCACATGAAGGGCCAGCACGCAGAGCCGCTGCCGCCGCCGCCAGCCCACTAGAACAGCTCGAGCGGGTCCACGTCGAGCGACCAGCGCACCTTGCGCGGCGTCCGGCAGGTCCTCGACGAGCGGCAGCCAGCGCGAGAAGAGCCGCTGCAGCTGCGAGTGACCTTGCCCGTGCAGCAGCAGTTGCGCGCGGTAGTGACCGGCGCGCCGCTCCATCGGGGCGGCCGCCGGGCCCAGCAACTCGATGCCCGCCACGTCGCACGACTGCGCGAGGTCGCGCGCGCGGTCGAGGAACGTCATCGGCACCTCGCGCCCGGCCGCTTCGGCCCGCAGCACCGCGATGCGCGCGAACGGCGGCCAGCGACGCAGCCTTTCGTTCCTCGCAGCGCGGCTGCCGCGAACGCGTCGTAGCCGCCGGTGACCAGCTGCGCCAGCAGCGGATGCTCCGGATATTCGGTCTGGATCAGCACCTCGCCCGGCGCGCTCGGCGCGACCCGCGCGCCCGGCCACCTGCACGATCGTCTGCGCCAGTCGCTCGGACGCGCGGAAGTCGGTGCCGAACAGTCCCTGGTCGGCATTCAGCACCACGACCAGGCTGACGTCCGGGAAGTGGTGTCCCTTCGTCAGCATCTGCGTGCCGACGAGGATGCGCACCTCGCCGCGATGGATCCGCTCGATCGCTTCCTCGAGCGAGCCGCGGCGGCGCATGGCGTCGCGATCGATGCGCGCGAGCGGCAGCGTCCGGGAACAGTGCGCTGCAGCGTTTCCTCGATGCGCTCGGTGCCCTGGCCGACGGGCTTCACCGGCTCGCCGCAGGTGGGGCACACCTCGGGCACGGCTTGCTGCGTGCCGCAGTGATGACAGTGCAGCGAACGCTCGCGCTGGTGCACGGTGAGGCGCGCGTCGCAACGCGGACACGGCGCGACCCAGCCGCAGGCGGGGCAGAACAGCGACGGCGCGTAGCCGCGGCGATTGAGGTACAGCAGCACCTGCCCGCCCGCATCGAGGTGGCGCTTCATCGTGAGCAGCGTCGGCGTGGCGATGCCCTGCGTCGCGGCGTGCTTGCGCAGGTCGATCAGGTGCAGCTGCGGCGGCCGGGCGCCGCCCGTCCGGTTCGGCAGCTCGAGCAGCGTGCCGCGGCCGGAACGAACACGTTCGAGACTTTCGAGCGACGGCGTCGCCGAGCCGAGCACGACGGGCACCGCAAGCCGCTGCGCGCGCACCAGCGCGAGGTCGCGCGCGGAATACCGGAAGCCTTCCTGCTGCTTGTAGGACGCGTCGTGCTCTTCGTCGACGACGATCAGTCCCGGCTTCGCGAGCGGCGCGAAGATCGCCGAACGCGTGCCGATCACGACCGGTGCGGCGCCGCTGCGCGCGGCACGCCATGCGCGGAGCCGCTCCTGGTCGGTCAGCGACGAGTGCAGCACCGCGAGCGGCGCATCGAAGCGCGCGGCGAACCGTGACACGAGTTGCGGCGTCAGGGCGATCTCCGGCACCAGCACCAGCGCCTGCTGGCCGCGTGCGACCACCGACTCGATCGCGCGCAGGTAGACCTCGGTCTTGCCGCTGCCGGTGACGCCGTGCAGCAGGAACGACGTGTAGCGACCTTGCGACGACGTCGATGGCCGCGACGGCCGTGCGTTGCTCCGGCGTCGGCTCCGGCCCGGACGTGCGCGCGACGTCCAGGCCGGCCACATACGGCAGCGACGAGACGTCCTGGCGTCAGGCGAGTCACCCAGCCCCGCTTCTCGAGCTCGCGCAGGTGATCGCGCCATCGCGGCGAGAGCGTGGCCAGTTCCGCAGCGCTCGCGTGTGCACGTGCTTCCAGCCAGCCGACCATGTCGCGCAGGCGGCTGGCGCGGGCGGTGATCACCGCCAGCTCCCCCGTGCGTGCCGCTGCGCTCAGGCTCCAGCGCTCCTCGGACTCGTGCGCGCCGCCGCCGGTCCGCAGTGGCGCCGGCAGCGCCGCAGCGATCACCTCGCCGAGCGGGTGGCGGTAGTAGTCGGCCGACCAGCGCAGCAGGTCGAGCAGGGCCGGATCGAGCACTGGCTCGTCGTCGATGACGCCGAACGCCGCCTTGAGCTTCGCGGCCGGCACCTCGGAGTCAGCGCGGGTCTCGACCAGCACGCCAACGGCGCGTCGTCGGCCGAACGGGACCCACAAGCGGATGCCCGGTCGAAGCTGCGTAAGGTCGACCCGCGGCAGGCGGCAGGTAGTCGAACAGGCGGCGCAGCGGGGCGTCGATGGCGATCGCCAGCACGGGGCTCACGAGCGGGCCGCTTATGTGAAGTTGTCCACAAAGGTTGTGGACAACTCTGTGGATGACGAGCGCGAATCGGGCCCAAGTGCTGATTCCGCCGGGCAGTTTGCCGCGCTGGCTAGATTTTCACCGCTTCGGCAAAGCATTTTAGAAATCAATCGGTTACGCAATGACTCAGGTCGGGGCCGTGGGTGCGTGCGGCGGCGCGCACGGGCCGGGCCTGCCGCCGCGGCCAGGGGCCCTCCGGTCAGTGCACATCTTTCTCACCAAAGCGCGTCAACCGCTTGGTGCGCAACGCGTTTTGACCATTCGAGGCAGCCGATCCGCGACCCCACGACCCGTGAGTCTACCCGCATGACGTCCTCTGGTACTCTCGAAATTGCCGCCAGTCTCCGGCTCGCGGATGCCGTGCCCAAGCCTCGCGAGGAGTCCGATCTGCAGCAGTCACGCGCGCTCGACCGATTCCTCGCCGGCGTCGAACGCCGTGCATTTCGCATTGCGCAGATGGCACTTCGGAATCCGGATGACGCGCTCGACGTGGTGCAAGGCGCCATGCTCCGGCTGGCGCAAAGCTACGGGCAGCGGCCGAGCGAGGAATGGCAACCGCTCTTCTACCGGATCCTCTACAACGGCATTCGCGACGCCCAGCGCCGGCGCACGGTGCGCTCGCGGATCTTCGCGCTCTGGCCGGGCTCGAGCCGCGACACCGACGACGAGCCGGGCGACCCCTACGAGCACGTCGCGGACGGCGGGCCCGAGCCGAGCGAGCGGCTGATGGCCGCCGAGGCGATGGAAAAGCTCGAGTCGGCTCTGGGGCAGTTGCCGGCCCGCCAGCAGGAGGCGTTTACTTTGCGTTGCCTCGAAGGGCTCGACGTCGCGGCTACCGCGGCGGCGATGGGTTGCTCGGAAGGCAGCGTGAAGACGCATTATTTCCGCGCGCTGCAGACCCTGCGGGGGCAGCTCGGGGAGGTGTGGTGATGACGAACGAAACCGAACGGACCGAATTCGAGCAGCGTGCGCGCGAACTCTTCGACGCCAGTGTCGAAGGGCTCGACGCCCGCACGCGCTCGCGGCTCAACCAGGCTCGCCAGGCGGCGACCGCGGAGATCGAACGTTCGCGCCGCTCGCCGTGGCTTGCGTGGGCCCCGGCCGGTGCGTTGGCGGCCGCGGCGTTGGTCGCCGTGTTGCTGTGGCGCGCGCCCGGCACGAACGATGCGCCGTCGGTGCAGCAGGCGCAGGTGCAGCAGATGCCCGCGACGGACGCCTCGGGCGATCCGGCGGAAATACTTGCGGCAGGCGACGACCTCGATCTCGTCTCCGAAGACCTCGAGTTCTACGAATTCGTCGCGTATGCGACGGACGACTCGGGTAACGGAGTCGGTTGAGGCGATGCCGCCGCGAGTGCGCAGGCGCGTGAGCGGGTTCTGCGTTGCGGCGGCGGTGGCTGCGAGTGCACGCGCCGTCGCGGCGGACCCTGCGCCGCCGCCGAGCGACGAATTCCTCGAGTATCTCGGCGGCTGGGACGGCGAGGATGGCGACTGGTTGCTGGTGCAGGAGGCAGTGGGCGCACAGAGTCCTCGACCGGTTCCACCCGCCCCGGTAACGAGCGGGACCCGTCGGCCGCCGGCGGATGGTGGCGCGAAGGCCACTCAGGAGCAGAAGAAATGAAGCCGTGGATTGCAGGTCTGCTCGCCGCCATCTTGCTGCTTGGCCTGCCGGCTGCTCGCGCCGACCAGGGTGGGCAACAAGGCGTTGCGTGGGAGCAGCTGTCGCCGCAGCAGAAACAGGTGCTGGCGCCGTACCGCGAGCGCTGGAACCAGTTGCCGCCGGACCGGCAGCAGGCGCTGAAGCGCGGCGCCGAGCGCTGGCAGCAGATGACGCCCGAGCAGCGGCAAGGCGCGAAGCAGCGCTATCGAGCAGTGGCGGGAGATGCCGCCCGAGCAGCGCGACGAAGTGCGCGAACGCTATCGCCAGTTCAAGCAACTGTCGCCTGAGGAACAGCAACGCCTGCGTGAGAATTTCCAGCGCTATCGCGACCTGCCGCCGGACCAGCGTGAGCAGTTGCGCGAGCACTGGCGCGAGATGACGCCGGAGCAGCGCGACAAGGTGAAGGAGAAGTGGCGCAATGCCACGCCGGAAGAGCGCGAGAAGATGCGCGAGAAGGCGAAGAAGCGGAAGCACGACGACGACTGACGCGCGGTGCACGCGTCGGGCGATCGCGTCGTCGTCCAAGAATAGCTGCGGCGCCGACGGGACGTTCCGGCCGGAACGTCAAGATTCACTTATGAATAGCGGTGGATCTCGACGGACCGGGTTCGACCCAAAGCGGACCTCCGAATCCAGGTTACCGACTAGGCTGCGGAGGTGAAATCACTGAGCCGACTGCTCGAGCGGCGGCAGGGTCACCGGATGCAGCCGCTGCATCATGTAACAGCGGTACGATTCAAACCTCTCGATTCCGCTCGTGGATCGTCAACTGTCAGCGGTGTCTGGAAGCGTCTTCACAGCGACAGCGCCAATCGTCCGTGCTATTGAACTGCTGTAATCCGAGAATTCATGAGGACAACACGAATGCACATCGCAACAAGGAGCCGGTCATTGCTCGCGCGTCGCCACGCTCGCGCTGCCGGCGCACAGACGGGCGCCGTGACATTGGGTATCCGTGCCTGCAGTGCAGATCACCGTGTGACATCGCTGGTATCGGACCTGCGCGGCGACTGCAATCGCCGCGTACGACATCGGCCTACGTATTCGACAGCGCCGACCTTTGCGGTCGCTGGACGTGATCATTGGCAGCGGCCTGCTCGGCGATTTCGCTGGCGCGGCCGAATCCGCGACGCAGTGCTGGAATTCGGCCGGCGTCGTCGTCGATCTTACGAGGCATTCGTTCCTGTCGGACGATCATTTGTGCCGCGCTGCAGCTAGGCAACGACTTGCACGTCTGCTGTCGATCCTTGTTCGAGCGGCGACGTGTCGAACGCCAGCTTCGAACTTCAACTGGGACGGCTTCGGATAACGCTGACGTGCCGTGACAGCCGCGTTTGCTTGCCGGTGGCAACGCCGGAACCCGGCACGCTCGCGGTGCTCGCGGCTTGGCTAGCTCGCGTCTGAGGTGTGAGCCGCCGCAAAGCGTAACCGACACGCTCAATGCGACATCGGAGCCCGGCTTCGGCCGAGACTGCATGTCTACGCGATCAGGTAGCGACTGGTCGGCTCTTGGCCGACCTGCGACCTTGGATCAGCTGACGAATTCTCTAGAAAAGCTTGACGTTTCCGCGGAAACGCAGGCGCCGTGGTAGCGGCCAACGTCAGCAGCGCGACAGCCTTCAACGTCGAACGAATGGCACAGCTTGACGGCGTCCAAGGCATGTCGGTGTCACGTGCAGAGCTTGTCGGCGCTCACATCCTTGATCTTGAGTTTCTCGACTTTGGCCCGGAACCTTGGATCGCAGCGGATCGGGTCCAGTTTCGGTATCAGCAGGGCCCACGCGAGGGTGATGCGACTGTCCTGTGCGTCGATGTAGCGGAGCGCCAGCTCCTTTTCGTCGAGCAGCATGAGCAGTGCCACGAGGTCGATGTCGCCGAACATGTTTCCACTGGCCGGGTCGTTCCAGCTGAGTTGCGGGGTCGCGGCCAGCTTGCGTGCATAGGCGTGACGGTCGCCCTTGCCATCCAGCACCTCGTAGAGTTCCGCGACTTGCCGGTCGGTGCCTGCGCCGACGATTTTCGCCCACCGATCGTAGTACGGTCGGGCCAGCTCCGGCTTGCCGTCCAGCACCGACGCGAGCGCCATGTTCGACACGCAAAGTATCGACATGGGGGCGAATTCGAGCGTCGGCTTGCAGGCGGCAACCGCATCCGCGTAGCGACCGGCGATGATGAGCATCGAGCTGTAGTTGCTTGCCACGATGATCGAGCGCGGGTCGAGTGCTCGTGCACGCTCGAGCGACGCGAGGCCCTCTTCGCGATCGCCTCTTACCACCAGTGTCGTGCCCAGCCACTGGTGCGCGGTGGCGAACGAAGGCTTGAGCGCGATCGCGCGCTGGAGCAGCACGACGCCGGTATCGAGGTGAAACACGTTGGCCTCGATGCTGCCGAGGGCCGCGTAGGCCTCGGCCAACATCGGGGCGAGCACCAGCGCTTGCTCGGCCGCCTCGCGAGTGCGTGAAATGGCGTCCGCGGCGGAAATCCGCACGGTGTAGTCGGAGATCACGGCATAGACCAGCGCCAGACCAGCCCAGGCGTCCGCATAGCCAGGGTCCGCGGCGATGGCCTGTTCCAACGATTCCCTGGCGGCCAGCAGGCCATCGGCGTTCCGGGTCTGCCACTGCGCGAGTCCGCGCAGGTAGAGGTCGTGCGCCTGGAGGCTCTTCGTGCCGCCGACAGACGTTCCGGCCGCGCCGGCGCCGATGACGCGAACCTTGAGTTCGTCGCCGATCGCGCGCGCGATCTCGTCCTGGATGGCGAAGATGTCGTTGAGATCGCGGTCGTAGGTCTGCGACCACAAGTGATAGCCGGTCTGGGCATCGATCAACTGGGCCGTGATGCGCACCCGGTCGGCCTGTTTGCGCACGCTGCCTTCGAGCACCATGCGCACCTTGAGCTGCGCGGCGATCTGCTCCACGTCGCGCTTTTCACCCTTGAACTGGAACGACGACGTCCGTGCGGCGACGCTCAGGTCGGGCACGCGCGCGAGAACGTTGAGGATCTCTTCGGAAATGCCGTCCGAGAAGTACTCGTTGGCCGAGTCGCCCGACATGTTGACGAACGGCAGCACCGCAATCGACTTTGCCGAAACGGCCGACGGCACCTTCGCTCCCGGCACGGCTGCCGGAGGCGCTGCGGCATGGTTCGCCCGGTCGTAGCGCCAGAAGATCCCGCCGCCGAGCAGGAACAGCAGCGCAATGATGGTGAGCTCGGCCGCGGTGACCCTTTGCTGGCCGCGATCACCGTGATACCAGGCCGTCACGAGGACGACCGGCAGACCCACCAGCAAGGTGAGCGTCGCAAGTTGCTGCAGCTGGCGCGGCCAGTCGAAGGTTGCGCTGATGTAGGCGAGGCCCTGCAGCAGGCCCCAGGCGCCCGCGGCGTATACGACCCCCCACTGGACCACCTTGCGGCGGCGCAGCTTTGCCCAGGCCCCTTCGAGCGCGGGTTCCATTTTTCAACGGCGCTCTGTCACCGGCGCAGTCTAACGGCTAACGCGCTGCAGTAAGGACAATAAAGCCGGCCGCCGCACGGCGCCTCCGCACCTCTCCCGCCGCAGCGGGAGAGGTCGGCCGCCAGGCCGGGTGAGGGCCTCAGCTCTTCAGCGCGACCAGCACCTCGTCGAGCATCTTCTTCGCGTCGCCGAACAGCATCCGGTTGTTCTCCTTGTAGAACAGCGGATTGTCGACGCCGGCGTAGCCCGAGGCCATCGAGCGCTTCATCACGATCGAGGTCTTCGACTTCCACACCTGCAGCACCGGCATGCCGGCGATCGGGCTCGTCGGATCGTCTTCGGCCCCCGGGTTCACGATGTCGTTGGCGCCGATCACCATCGAGACGTCGGTGTCCGGGAAGTCGTCGTTGAGTTCGTCCATCTCCATCACGATGTCGTACGGCACCTTGGCCTCGGCGAGCAGCACGTTCATGTGTCCCGGCATGCGGCCCGCGACCGGGTGGATGCCGAAGCGCACGTTCACGCCCTTCTCGCGCAGCAGCTTGGTGATTTCGTACACGGTGTGCTGCGCCTGGGCGACCGCCATGCCGTAGCCCGGCACGATGATCACGTTCTTCGCGGCGCGCAGCAGTTCGGCGGTTTCGACCGAGCTGATCGGCGTGACTTCGCCCGCCGGTTGCGCGCCCGCGGCGGCCGGCGCCGTGCCGCCTCCCGTGCCGAAGCCGCCCGCGATGACGCTGATGAAGCTGCGATTCATCGCGCGGCACATGATGTAGGAGAGGATCGCACCGGACGAACCGACCAGCGCGCCGGTGACGATCAGCAGGTCGTTGGCGAGCATGAAGCCCGTCGCCGCCGCGGCCCAGCCGGAGTAGCTGTTCAGCATCGACACCACGACCGGCATGTCCGCGCCGCCGATCGCCATCACCATGTGGATGCCGAACAGCAGCGCGATCGCGGTCATGATCGCGAGCGGCAGCAGGCCCGCCTGGATGCTCTCCGCGTGCAGGAACTGCATGCCGAACCAGAACACCCCGAGCAGCCCGGCGAGATTCAGCCAGTGGCGCGCCGGCAGCAGCATCGGCTTGCCGCCGATCTTGCCCGACAGCTTGCCGAAGGCGATGACCGAGCCCGAGAACGTGATGGCGCCGATGAGGATGCCGATGTAGATCTCGACTTCGTGGATCGCCTTCTCGGCGCCGACGAACTCGATCGAGGTGTCGACGTAGCTTGCGTAGCCGACGAGGCACGCGGCGAGGCCGACGAGGCTGTGCATGATCGCGACCAGCTCCGGCATCTGCGTCATCTGCACCTTGCGGGCGGCATACAGGCCGATGGATCCGCCCACCAGCAGCGCGCCGACGATGTAGGGCATGCCGGCCAGGGTGACGCGGGGCCCGAACACGGTCGCGAGCACGGCGATCGCCATGCCGACGATGCCGTACAGGTTGCCGCGTCGCGAAGTCTCGGGATTCGAGAGGCCGCCGAGGCTCAGGATGAACAGGATGATGGCGGCGATGTAGGCCATCGTGGCGATATTTGCGGACATGCTGGCGACCCCTTACTTCCGGAACATCGCGAGCATGCGACGCGTGACGGCGAAGCCGCCGAACATGTTGACGGCCGTCAGCGTGAGCGCGACGACCGCGAGGCCGAGGATCAACCCGTCGGGCCGCCCCACGATGCCGACACCGTGCGGCGGCGCCACCTGGATCAGCGCGCCGACGGCGATGATGCTCGAGATCGCGTTGGTCACGCTCATCAGCGGCGTGTGCAGCGCGGGCGTGACGTTCCAGATCACCATGTAGCCGATGAAGCAGGCCAGCACGAACACGGTGAAGTGCGCGAGGAACGACGCCGGCGCGTAGGCGCCGACCAGCCAGAAGAGCAGGGCGCTGGCGCCGAAGAGCATCGCGATGCTCTTCGCCGAGGCGGGCTCGCCGGCGCCGTGGCCGTGCCCGGACTTCTTGGCAGGCGTGGCCGGAGCAGCGGCGGGCTTCGCCTGCGCAGGCGCGACCGGGAGTTTGAGCGGCGGCGGCGGCCAGGTAATGCTGCCGTCCTTGACGACGGTCAGGCCGCGGATGGCGTCGTCGTCCATGTTGACGTTGATGACGCCGTCCTTGGTCTTGCACAACTCTTCGGTCACGCGCAGCAGGTTGGTCGAGTACAGGGTCGAGGACTGCTTGGCCAGACGGCTGACCAGATCGGTGTAGCCGATGATGGTGACACCGTGGCGGACCACGGCCTCGCCAGGAACGGTGAGTTCGCAGTTGCCGCCCTGCTCGGCCGCCATGTCGACGATGACGCTGCCCGGCTTCATGCTCTTCACCATCTCGGCGGTGATGAGCTTCGGTGCGGGCTTGCCCGGAATCAGCGCGGTGGTGATGATGATGTCCGCTTCCCTGGCCTGCCTGGCGTACATCTCGCGCTGGGCCTGCTGGAAGCCCTCGCTCATCACCTTGGCGTAGCCGCCGCCACCTGAGCCTTCTTCCTCGTAGTCGACCTTGACGAACTCGCCACCCAGCGACACGACCTGGTCGGCGACCTCGGCGCGCGTGTCGTTGGCACGCACGATGGCGCCCAGGTTGGCGGCCGTGCCGATGGCGGCCAGGCCGGCGACACCGGCGCCGGCGACGAAGACCTTGGCCGGCGGAATCTTGCCGGCGGCGGTGATCTGGCCGTTGAAGAAGCGGCCGAAGGCGTTGGCGGCCTCGATCACGGCGCGGTAACCGCTGATGCTGGCCATGGAGGTGAGCGCGTCCATCTTCTGGGCGCGGGACAGCTGGCGCGGCAGGCAGTCGATGGCCAGCACGGTGAGCTTGCGGTCGGCCAGCTGCTGCATCAGCTGCGGGTTCTGGGCCGGCCAGATGAAGCTGATCAAGCGCCTGCCCGGCTTCATCAGCGCGATTTCGTCGGGGGTCGGCGCGCGCACCTTGAAGATCAGGTCGGAGTCGCGCATGAGTTCCGCGGCATTGCCCGCGATCCTGGGCGCCGGCGGCCTGGTAGGCATCGTCGCCGAAATTCGCGGCTGCCCCGGCCCCGGTCTCGATCCGGACCGCGAAACCGAGCTTGATCAGCTTCTCGACCACCTCGGGAACGGCGGCAACACGCTTCTCGCCGGCAAAGGTTTCGCGCGGCACTCCGATCGTTAGCGACATGATGACCTCGTCATTGCTCGAGGACGGGATGGCCGGTCCTCGGCGGGGTTCCGCTCGGCCAGCGTAAATCGCTGTGACGGCAGGAATTTCCGGTTATGGGCGGTGAGGGATAAACCGTTGAATTATTGCACAGCGGTGCCGTATCTTCAGCACATGTACGCCCTGTCTCAGGAGGTCCTGCGCACGGACGTCTCGGGTATGCCACTGGAGTGGATCGACTACCGGGACGCGGTCCGACTGCATTTCATGGGCCAGGTGGCCTATGCGTCCGGCCAGACGCTCTTCAGCCTGCGCGGCGGGGTGAATGCCCGGACCGGGTCCAGGACGGTCGTCGCCGTCAGTTCGATCATCTCGACGGTCGGGCACAGCCACAATCCCGGCAACGTGCACAGCGGCTACGTGCCGCCGCTCAACAACGAAACGCTGTTCCGGCGCGACGCGCACATCTGCATGTACTGCGGGCAGCGGTTCCCGTCGAACCAGCTGTCGCGCGATCACGTGACGCCGCTGTCGCGCGGCGGATCGGACACCTGGAAGAACGTCGTCACCGCCTGCCGGCGCTGCAACAACCTGAAGGCGTGGCGCACGCCGGAGCAGGCCAGGCTGCAGCTGATCGCCATTCCTTTTACGCCGAGCTACGCGGAGTACATCTACCTGAAGGGCCGGCGCGTGCTCGCCGACCAGATGGAGTACCTGCTCGCGCACTTCCCGCGCACGAGCCCGCTGCACCAGCGGCTCAAGGCGTTGCTCACGTAAGCCGGGCCATCAGCAGCGCGTCGAACCACGCGCCGTCCACCCGCATGTAGCGCCGGCACGTTCCCTCGGTCTCGAAGTCGAAGCGCCGATAGAGCGCGATCGCCGTCGTGTTGTCGGTGCGCACGATCAGCTCGACCCGGCTGAGGCCATTGGCCTGCGCGGCCTCGAGCGTCGCCGCCATCAGGCGCGTGCCGATGCCCTGGCCGCGGTGGGTCGCCGCGACTCCCATGCCCAGGGTCCCGCTGTGACGCAGGGACTCGTGCGCCTTGGGTGTGACGTCGCACCAGCCGACGACGCGCTCGCCGTCGAGGGCCACGAACTGCGCCGTACCGTTCTTCAGGTTGCCGAGTACGAAGCGGCGTACGCGATCGGGCGGTGGCGCCTCGAGAAAGGCCAGGTAGCGTCGCTCGCGGGCGACGCCGTCCAGCACTTCGCGAAATCCCGCGACGTGACGTCGCTGGATCGGCACGATCTCGATGGGCATCGTCGACGCGCTCCGTTTCGGTGGCGGCAGGGGCCGGCCTCGCGCAGAATGCCGCCCGTGCTCTACCTTGTCGATGCCAGCGTCTTCATCTTCCGCGCCTATTATTCGGTGCCGATCGACGTGGTCGATCCGGACGGCAACCCGGTCAACGCGGTGCACGGATTCGCCCGCTTCCTCAGCGACTTGCTGCAGCGCGAATCGCCGCGGCGGATCGCCGTGGCGTTCGACGAAAGCCTCGAGCAGTCCTACCGCAACGAGATCTATCCCGCGTACAAGGCCAACCGCGAGCCGGCGCCGGACGAGCTGAGGCGGCAGTTCGCGCTGTGCCGCGAGGTCGTCGACGCGCTGGGCGTCGCTCAGTACGGCAGCTCGCGCTACGAGGCCGACGACATCATCGGCACGCTCGCGACGCGTGCGCAAGCGGCCTCCGTGCCGGTCACCATCGTGAGTCGCGACAAGGACCTCACGCAGCTGGTCACCGCGCGCCGACACCTACTGGGACGCGATCGCGGACGTGCGCTACCGGTACGACGACATCGAGGAGCGCTTCGGCGTGATTCCGGAGCGCATGGCGGATTTCCTGGCGCTGATGGGCGACGCGGTCGACAACATTCCCGGCGTGCCGGGCGTCGGTCGCAAGACCGCGCAGAAGCTGCTGAAGCATTTCGACACGCTGCCCGGCGTGTTCGAAAACCTGGAGCACGTGCCGAAGCTCAAGTTCCGCGGCGCAGCCTTCGTCGCCGAGAGCCTGCGCGAGCATCGCGAAGCGGCGTTCATGTCGCAGCGGCTGACGCAGATCGCCCGCGACATGCCGCTCGAGGCGGCGCTGGAGAACCTCGAACGGCGGAAGCCCGACCTGTCGACGCTCGACGCCTTCTACGACGCGCAGGGCTTCGGCCGCATGCTGCGCGAGCAGGCGCGGCGACTCTGACGGGTGCCATGCTGGCCGACTGGCTGCAGCGGGAGACCGGTCGGACGTTCGCGGGTTCGCCGGCGAGCGAGGTGGCCGGCGGCAGCATCCACCGCTGCGTACGCTGGGAAACGGGTGCGGGCCCGGTATTCGTCAAGATCGCTGCGGCTTCAGAGGCGCCGATGTTCGAGGCGGAAGCGGACGGGTTGCGCGCACTCGGCGCGGCGCAGGCCCTGCGGATTCCCGAGGTGCTCGCGGTGGGCACGGCGGGCGGCGAGTCGGCACTGGCGTTGGAGTGGATCGACTGCGGGGCGTCGACGCCCGCCAGCGAAGCGCGGCTCGGGCGGCAGCTCGCCGCGCTGCATCGGACGACGAGCGATCGACACGGCTGGCATCGCGACAATGCAATCGGCCGGACGCCGCAATCGAACGTGCCAACCGGCGACTGGGCTCGCTTTTATGCCGAACGGCGGCTGGGATTCCAGCTGCGGCTCGCCGAGCGCAACGGACTCGATGCGCGCGTAATCGATCGCGGCCTGCTGCTGGTCGAACGCTGCGGGGCGTTCTTCACGAGTTACCGTCCGGTGCCGTCGCTGCTGCACGGCGACTTGTGGGGCGGCAACTGGGCAACCGTCGCCGGTTCAGATGAGCCGGTGATCTTCGATCCCGCCGTCTACTACGGTGATCGCGAGGCGGACCTCGCCATGACTCGGCTCTTCGGCGGTTTCGGTCCGGCCTTCTACGCTGCCTACAGCGAGGCGTGGCCGCTCGACGCGGGCGCGGACACGCGCCAGGGGCTTTACAACCTTTACCACGTGCTGAATCACTGGAACCTGTTCGGCGGAGGCTATGGCCGCCAGGCCGCTGCCATGATCGAGCAACTGCTGGCCAGGGCCCGCTGATCAGCCGGCTGCTTCCGTTGGACGCCGAAGCGGAGTCGCGCGGCACGGCTGACGCAAACGGCCAGGCGTGGGGCGTGGTCGTCCTCGATCCGGTTGCGTTGACGCCGGGCCGGCGTGCAATTACTATGATCATAGTAATCATGATGGTTAACAGTCATGCGACGTGAAGCGACGGCAATGAACGTTCGCCAGAACCTGGGCGAGCTCCTGAACCAGGTGCAGTACCGTGGCGACTCGATCGTGGTCACCAAGGACGGCAAGCCGGTAGCGGCGCTCGTCGACTACGCGCTCTATGAACGCATCCGCCGGCTGCGCGAGGCCTTCGCGGCCCTGACCGACAAACTCGGCCAGGTGTATGCCGACGTGCCCGCCGGGACGGCCGAGGCCGAGATCGACGCGGCCGTCCGTCACGTCCGCCGCCGGCGCCAGCGATAGCGACCGATGAAGGTCGTGCTCGACACCAATGTGCTGGTGTCGGCGCTGTTGAAGCGCGACAGCATCCCCGGCCGGCTGCTTCAGGCGGTCTGGGACGGAAATCTCGATCTCGTGTTGAGCGAACCGTTGCTGACGGAACTGCGCGAGGTGCTGGACTACCCGAAGATTCGCAAGCGGCTGGTGGCGAACGCCATTGACAGCGAGCTGTTCCTCGAGCTGCTGCCGTTCTTCACGATTCAGGCGGACCTGACAGGCATCAAGGTGCCCCGCCCGCGTGACGCTGCGGACGAAATGGTGCTCGCGACCTTCGTGGCGGGCCAGGCGCAGTGGCTGGTGTCAGGCGACGAGGATCTGCTGGTGCTGGCCGATCAGTTCCCAATCCTCACTCCCGCGGCATTCGTGGCGCGGTTTCTGGCATGACGGCATCCCTACCCGTTCGGTGTGCCAGGCTGCGGCGATCGTTGCTGCGCCTGGCCTCGGAGCGTCCCTAGTGCTTCGGCACGCTGACCGTCCCGCGCACGTCCGCGACGTGCACATCGCCCGAACCGTCGGCCGCCACCGTCAGGTCGTGGCCGACGTCGCGAATCGAAATGTCGCCCGACGAGTCATGGTCGATCAGCACGTCGCCGGAGACGCGCTCGATGTCGATGTCGCCGGAGGAATCGCTCGCCACGTGCACGTCGCGCGCGCCGCGGATCACGATGTCCCCGGAACTGTCGCTCACCGTGACACGACCGGCCGCTTCCTCGACCCGGACGTCGCCTGAGCTGTCGTTGATCGCGACATCCGCTCGCAGGCGCGTCGCGACAATGTCCCCCGAGCTGTCGCCGATGCTCGTGACGGGCAGGCCGTCGACCCGCAGGTCGCCGCTCGTGTCGGTGATGGCGACGGGCAGTCCCGCGGGCACGGAGACCGTGAGGTCGAGCGTCGCGTAGGACCGACCGAAGCCGGAGAGCACTTCGGGCACATCGACCCAAACGCGAACGACTTTCCCCTCGAGCTGCGCGTGGACCTGTGTTGCAGCGAGGTATTCCTCGCGCGAGACGCAAGCGCGTCCTTCGCCGACGAGCGTGGCGCCGGCACCCGGCCGCACGTCGAGGTCGCCTGCGCGCGCCGAGATTTCGACGCGCTCCGCGCCGGTCGTATCGACACGCGCAACACGATCTGCGCGGAACTTGCAGTCGCCCTCGCTCCACGTGGCGCGCGCCGTGCCGGCGAAACTCAGCAGCAGCAGGGCAACCAGGCAGGCGGCCGGACCCTTCGTGATTGCATGCGACATCCCTCCCGTGGACGGCCGATCGACACCGGTCGAACGGCCTGTTTCAGTTGGATGCGCGTCGTGACCGAATGGTTGCAATGCCGATCGAGCCGGACCGGGCCGGCCGCTATGGGACTGGTCGCGAGCGCCGGGCGGGCCACCTGTCCAGCAGAACCCCGGCGAGGAACAGGACCAGCGCCAGCAGCACGGGGCGGCCGGGGCTGGTACTGGCGTCGGGAATCGCGCGCATCGCCTTGGCCAGTTCCGCAGCAGATGCATCGTGGATCAGGCCCGCACGCCTCCATTTGGCTATGTCAGGACTGGGCCCGATCCGGTCGAGCTCGCGCAAGGGTTGGTGCAGATGCGTCAATCGTTGCGCGCCGCCCGGCGTTGCCACGGTGAACGTGTAGAGGCCGGGTTCGGGATCGGGCAGAAGCGCGCTCGTTCGGCCTGGCGCGGATGCGGCAAGCTGGCACCGTGCTGCTGAGACCGGAAGGATGCTGCACGCGCAGTCGCGCAGGTGCGTGCTCTGCCCACATTCCATCTGCGGCAGCATCGACGTCGATCTGCAGGCCCGCTGGAAGGTCGCTCGCGCTGAGGGCGAGGCCGGGCGTCACGTCGGACGACGCGACCCATTCGACGAGGCCGCCGGCGAGAGCGGGCCAGCCCTGCCAGCGCAGCCAATCGGGCGTCCAGGCGCCGAGACCGGAGGTGACGACCACGACGCGCCCGAGTCCTGCCTGGCGGTAGGCAATCAGCGGGTCGCCGCGGGCCGATTCGAGGTGAACGATGGCATCCGGACGCGGTGAGGTCACCGCGTAGGCGGAAACCGGCGGCCACGTCGTTGCCGGTTGCGACCGGAATGGCAGCGGTCGCGACGTTCGCACTTCGATGCGGCCGCGCTCGATCGGCGCGCGCCGCATTTCGACGCTGCCACGCATCAGCGCCGGGAGTTCCGCGGCTTCGCCGACCCGCAGGATCGTGCCGCGGCGCGGATCGACCAGTCCGGACAACGAGGTGGCGTCCGCGTCCGGGCCGACCGCGAGCGCGATGAGTTCGATTCGCGCGCGCGACAAGCGGGCTCGCAGCGCATCGACCGGCGCCGCGTCGATGAAACCGTCCGTGACGAGGACCAGGATCCGACGGCTCTCGGGTGCGGCCTCGAGTTGTCCAATGGCCATCTCGATGGCCGGCACAATGCGGGTGCCACCGCGCGGTTGCGCGGCCCACGGCGCCGCGACGGCCTGCTTGAATTGCGCTGCGGCCTGCATCGGCACGAGACTGCGCGCGTTGCACGTCGAACACGATCAGAGCGGCCGCGTCGCGTTCGGTGAGAGTCGCGGCGGTTTCGACGACCGCCCGTTGCGCCAGGCGGAACCGGTCGACGCCGGCTGCGGACGCACCCATGCTCCCGGACTTGTCGACCACGAATGCGAGCGCTGCCGCGTCGCCGAGCGCGGACGGGTGCGACAGGACCGGCAGTACCTGCTCGAGCCGGGAGTCGCGGTAAGACCCGGCCGCAAACGAGTGCCCGCCACCGAGCACGAGCAATCCGACACCGCGATCGCGTACGGCGCTGGCGAGCGTATCCCAGGTTGCGGGACGCGCAGCCGAGGCCGGCACGTCGTCGAGTATCACCGCCGCGTACTGGCCGAACGCGGCAGCCATCGCGTCCAGCCCGCGTGACGCAATGGACGTGAGCTGCCAGCCTCCGGCCTGCAGGCTGTGCGCGAGTGCCGAGGGCCCGTCGGCGACGTAAAGCACGTCGGCTGGTGGCTGGACGTCAATGACTGCCGCCAGCCGCTTCGAGTCCACGTTGCGGGACGCGGTCGGGTCCGCCAGCTCCACGTCGAGCAACAGGGGTCCCGTAGTGCGCGGCGTGACTCGCAGTGTCGCCGTGCCTAGCGGGCCCGCATCGATCGCAGAGGTGACAGGCTCCGCGGAGCCGTCGTGCGCCGTGATCGTGAGGCGCAGTGGCCGCTCCGCGACGCCCGCCAGCCGCACCGTGACAGGGACCGGCTGGGCCGGGCGGGCACGCGCCGGCGCCAGCACGTCGGCAATGCGCGGCGTCGATGAAGTCGCGGCAACCGTTCGCCAGAGCACGGGAATGCCCGCGTTCGCCGCGCCTTTCAGCGCCCGTTCCGTGTCGCCCGCGGTCGCATTGCCGTCGGAAAGCACCACGAGCGCTGCCGGTCGAGGCTCGCTCGCGATCATCGCGCTCGGCGCAACGCTTCGGCCACGTTCGTGGCCTCGGGCAATAACGCGGCGGAGGCCGGCGCGCGGGCTATGTCTGCCGGTGATGCCAGTCGACGGGATGCCGCGGGCCGGCCCGCGAAATCAATGGCGTACAGCTCGGCAGCCGGACTGGTCCGTTGCACCCCGGTCGCGAGTTCCTCGAGTGCGCGTCGCAGCCCTGCTTCCGGCACGCTGGCGGATCGGTCCGCCAGCACGTAGACCGCGGCAGTGCCCCGTTCGGCAGGCCACGGACGCCCGAGCGCCACGAGGCCGAGCAGCGCCACGGCTGCCAGCTCGAGCAGCATTGCGATGCCGACGCGTGCGGCACGTGCGGTCATGCGACGGCGCGCGCCCGCGGGTCATGGTCCCGCAGCAGTCGCCGGGCGAGCGACAACGCATCCCAGGCCAGCAGCGCGAGCGCGAGCAGCACGAATGGCAGCACGAAAGAAACGTGGTTGCCGTGCGTTGCGCCCGGCGCGTGCGGATGAGCCACGAGCGTTGCACGCGCTGCCACCATCGACGCGGCATCGCCCCGGACGAGTCCCGCGGTGCGATCCAACAGCGGGGTGTCGAGCGCGGTGTCGACCAGGAATGCCAGCGCGAGCGGCGCCGCCTCACCGCCCGCTGACTCGGTCGCGCCGAGGTCGAGTGAGGTCTCGACGATGCGGGGACTGCCGGCGCGCACGATGACGAGAGGGACTTCGCCGGCCGCCAGCAGCACGTCGTCCGCGGGGCCTGCGGCATCGAGCCGTCCGCGCGCCGACGCAGGTAACGTGTCGCCGAGCCGCCGCTGTGCCGAAGTGACTGCCGGTGACCAGAGCAACGCGGCGGCTTCGTACGGCGCCGGCGTTCCCTGGTGCAACACGACTCGCGGCACCGGGCAGGTCACGGCCCCAGCCCGATCCGCAGTCCACGACGAGTCGGGCGTCGCCGCCGCGTGTCGTCTTCAGTGCGGGGTGCGCTGCGATGGACCGGGCCACCGCAGCCGGACATGTCGTGTCCAGATGGACGGCCAGCGGGGCCAGCGACGACGCGTCCACGACGGCGACGTCATCCTCGGCCAGCGCGTCCGTCGGGATCAGGCGCGCCGTCACTCTCGGCACAGATCGGACCGCAGGAAACTCCAGTGACATGCTCGCGCCGGCGTCGATCGAGACACGGCGTGCGGCCAGCGCGGCCGCAGCTCTGCCGACACCTCGACGGTGCGTGTCTCCGCGAACCGTGCCGCCATTGCGCAGCAGGACCTGGATCGCGTACGCAGTCGAGATCGCCGGTTGCGGCCGCACCGTGACACGCGCGATCCCGACATTGCGCGAGGTCGTGGCCACCTGGATCACACGATCGATTGCGGACGCGCCGAGCCACGCGTTCACGGCGTCGTCGGCGCCGTCCGTGACCAGCCAGTGCGCGCGCGTCGGGTCGAGCGCGTCCGGCGGCGGAAGCTGCGGCTCGGCCGTCGCAGCGCTCGATCGCATCGCCTGCAGCGTGCCCGTGCCGGTGACGGGATAACTGCGCGTCGGCTCGCTCAGAGGCCGCACCAGCGCGTCCTGCACGCCTGCCTCGCGCAACGCGGCCCGCGCGAGGCGCAAGCCGCGATCGAGCCGGCTCTCGCCGTTCTCGAGAGTCCGCATGCTGAGGGAATCGTCGACCCAGACGGTGACGCGCTCCGCGGGCCGCCGCCACTGCGGGCCGGCCAGGGCCACGCACAGCAGGGCCAGGATCGCGGCGCGCCTCAGCCACGCGGGATCGGGAGGACGCCGTTCGCCCGCCTGCACCGCGCGTTCGCGTGAGTCCTGCCAGAGGTCGAGGTTCGCGACCGGATGCCGCCGCAGGATCGGACCGCTGCGATGCAGGTACCAGACGACCGGCACGAGCAGCAGGCCGAGCAGCCAGGCCGAGGCCGCCAGGCCGATCATGCGCTGCGGGCCCGCACGAGGTGATCGACGAGCAGGCGCTGCCACGGGAGCGCAACGTCCCACGCGCTGAAGGCCATGCCGCTGCGCGCCGCGAAGCGCTGCAGCCGCACCAGCAATGCGGCATGGGCCGTCCGCGCGGCCAGCTCCGCAGCGGAACCGGTCGCTGAGGTCGCGGTGGCGCCGGTCTCGACGTCATAGAGTTCGACCGGGCCGGGCCCTTGCAGGCGCAGGTCCTGCTCCGCGTGGACCTCGAGCGCATGCAGCAACACGCAGCGTTCGCGCAGCGCGGCCAACGCCGGCCGCAGGTCGGATGGCCCGAGGAAGTCGCTGACCACGAAGCCGGAGGCCGTCCCCTGCAGGCGACGCACGCAGGCCGCCAGGTTCGAGCGCGCGCCGGATTCGGCCGGACGCAGCGCGAGCAGGGTGCGCACCACGTGCGGGAAGTGACGCGCGCCACGCCCCGGTGGGCACTCGGCGAGCACGTCGGAGGCGAACGCGACCACGGCGACGCGGTGACCGAGATCGAGCAGCGCGTAGGCCATGGCAGCCGTTGCGGTGACGGCCGCCCGCCATTTTTGCGCGCCGCAGGTGGCCATGGAGGGGCTCGCGTCGAGCATCAGGAACCAGTCGCCCGAGGTCTCGGCCTCGAATTGCCGGACGATGGGCCGCTGCAGTCGCGCGGTCTGCCGCCAGTCGATATGACGAATCTCGTCGCCCGGCACGTAGTCGCGGTGATCGAGATGCTGCAGGCCGACGCCGGCGCGACGCTTCACTGTCCGCGGGCCGAGTCCCGGCGTGGGTTGCTCGCTCAGCAGGTGCGCGGCGACCCGAGCGAAAATGCGCAGCTCGGTGTGGGTCGGCAGCACCGACGCGCTCAGGTCTCCCGTCGCCATCGCTCGATGATGTCCTGCAGGACGCTGTCCGCGTCCCGGCCGTCGAGCTCGCTTTCGAGCTTGAGCAGGACGCGGTGGCGCAGCGTCGGCAAGGCGACCGCGGCCAGGTCCTCGACGTCCAGGTGCGAGCGGCCGGACATCACTGCGCGCACGCGTGCGGCGCGCACCAGCGATTGCAACGCACGCGGGCTCGCGCCGTAGCGGATGTGTTCCTGGCCCGGCGACCTCTCCGCGGCCAGCGACGGCTGCGTCGCGAGCACCAGGTTGACGGCAGCCAGCTTGCAACGCTCCGCCACCAGCACGGATCGGCAGAAGGCCGACAGGCGCAGCACAGCCTCCGCATCCAGCACGGCCGGCAGGCTGTTCGCCGGTTCCGCATCGAGCGAGACGTCGAGCATCGCCCGCAGCGAGTCACGGCCCGGGTACGGCACCCTGAGCTTGAACATGAACCGGTCGAGCTGCGCTTCCGGCAACGGGTAGGTGCCCTCGAGCTCGATCGGGTTCTGCGTGGCGAGCACGCAGAAAGGCTGCGGCAAGGGGCGGCTGGTGCCTGCGTGAGTCACCTGCATTTCCTGCATCGCCTCGAGCAGCGCGGCCTGCGTGCGCGGCGTCGCCCGGTTGATTTCGTCCACCAGCAGCAGTTGCGCAAACACCGGCCCGGCCCGGAACACGAATTCAGAGCCGCCGGCGGGCGAGGTGCTGAGGATCTCCGAGCCCGTGACGTCGGCCGGCATGAGATCCGGCGTGCACTGCACGCGCGACCACTGCAGGCCGAGCGCCGCAGCCAGCCCCTTGGCGAGGTGAGTCTTGCCGAGACCGGGCAACCCCTCCATGAGCACGTGGCCGCCGGCAAAGACAGCGGTCACGATGCCTTGCACGACCTCGTGCTGCCCGACGATGACGCGTTCGAGCGTCGCGCAGACATCGTTCAATTGTCGCTGCGCGAGGATGTAGGGCTGGTCCGCGGGTGCCGCTGGCGTCATGGTCCTGCTCCGGATCCCGCGAAGTATGCGCGGACGTAAGCCTGTTCCGCAGGCCCGAGTCGAACTGCGGGCCGGGCCTCTGGAGCAACGGCCGGCGCCGGCGCGATGCGCGCGGCCGCCGACGAAATGTCCGGCAAGCCGAGGGCAGCGTCGTAGTCGGCGGAGCGCTCGGGGTCGGCGCGCGCCGTCTCGCTCGCGGTCACGGCTTGTCGACGCAAGCAGTTTCTCGGCCAGCGCGCCCTGCCAGGATTCGGAAAGGCCGGTGTCCGGGGATGTGTCGGGGCTATCGCCAGCTTGATGGCCGCCAGACCCGGCGCGAGAACCCGCCGTGCCGGCCCCGGGCGCGGCAGCGAGCGGCAACCCATCTTGCGTCGTGCCTGCATCCGTCTCGTTTTGCTGGGTCGTTCCCTGTTGCGGGCTCGTCTCGGGGCCTGCCGGCTCGTGCGGCCGGCGCCACCGGCTGGCCCGCGGACGTCGCTTCCGGCGCGTCGTCCGCGAGACGGTCGCCGCGTGCCGACCGGGCATCTGCATCGGCGCCGGCCCGCGGCACGGCTGTGCCGGGGATTGATTCGGCCGTGGTCGTCGCCTCGTGTCGCGCCGGGATCTGGACCAGGACGGCCGTCAGCGCGGCACACACCAGCGCGGCCACGAGTGGTCTCGCGAGACGCGTGCGCAGCGGACGCGCCTGCAGCATCGCCACGCTGCGTGGCACAGCCTCATCCACCCATTGCGCGAGCCGTTCGACTGCGAGCCGCGTCGAGCCTGGCATGCGTGTCGTCAGCCGCTTCGAGCCACGTCGCGTAGGCCGAGGCACCGCCGAGGTGCTTGTCGGCCCAGGCCGCGCACTGCGCTCGAGTGATCCGACGGCTCACGGTCCAGGCGAACGCAACGATCCATGGCAGAGCCGCGACTGCGCACACGTCCGCGAGGCTGAGGCGATGCACGAACCAGTGGACGAGCACGCTCGCGATCAGTGCTGCGACCGCGACCCAGGCGGCGACTCGCAACGCCCGCGCCAGCCGCTGCATGCGGAGCCTGCGGCGTACCGCCTCGAACAGCGACTGCAGAGTGGAGGATCGCATGCGCTCAAACGGCGAACGGCCGCCAGTGGTTTGCGAACAGACAGATGCCGCAGGCGAGCGCGATGCCCACGGCCGTCGCGACGGGCTCGGTCCACGCGCGGCCCGCGAGTTTCCGTGCCAGCACATGGCCGACGGCTGGCGTAACGAGCGCCCCGCCGAGCAGCGCGGCTTCGACGAGCGCCGTGCGGGCGACGCTGTCGATGCCGGCGGCCCAGGCGAGGCGCGACGACCGGCCATGCCGCGGTGACGAGCGGAATCGCAACGCGCACGCCCGCGGCGTAGCCGCCCGTGGACGCGACGCGCGGCGCGAGCACCGCGACCAGCATCGCTCGCAGTACCGCAAGCAGGAACAGCGCGCGCGCCGCCAGCAACGCCGTGTCGGCGCCGCCCAGGATGGCGATTCGACTCGCGGCCAGCCACCAGACCGCGATCGCCGTGGCGAGCGTCATGCCGAGTCCAAGACCAAGACGTGTATGCATCCGCAGGGCCTCAGGTCGGGTGGCCGACCTGCAGCAGCAGCCAGGCCTGCGCGGCCGTCGGCGCAGGGTCGACCACTTGCAGGTCGAGCGGCCAGAGAATCGCCATGCCGTCGATGGGCGTGCGCGCAATCGCCTGGCGGGCCGCTGCCGAGGCGGGCGGCGTGCCTTGCTCGGCCCGCAGCAGCAGTTCTCCGCCCGCCGCGAGAGCCGGCATCGACTGCAGGCGCCGGTCCCAGACCAACGTGCCCGCCGGCCACGCGGCCGGTCCCGCATTGCGTAGCGCGACCCGTCCCGTCGCATCCCCTCGCGAGACGGCGGCGCGCGTCACCGGGAATGCGCCGGAGTAGCAAAGCGACGCGGTCGCGAAGAGTCGGCCGGCCACGCGGGCCGACGTGAAGCGGTGCCTCTCGGCATCCCAGGACCAGGTGGAGTGGTCTGCGGCGTTGCAGGCCTGTGGCTCGGCGAGCACGGCCATGACCGGCACGTCGACGACGCCTCGCCGTGGCGACGTGATGCGCTGCAGGCCGCGATACTGCGCCAGCCGATCGTTGCTGCGAGTCTCGGCCCACACCGTGAGTCGCGTACTCGCCGGCCGCGATTGCACGAACGCGAGGCTCGCCGCGGCCGCCACCGCCGGTACGAGGACGGCCGTGGCGAGCGATACGGAAAAGATTGCCGCCAACGCCATCGCGGCGAGGCAGACCGCGAGGACCGCGACCACGAGGTACCACACGTCGAGTTCATGTTCGCCGAGGCCCGCGAGCGTCACGGCGCGAGGCAGCGGGTCCTGCGCCGAATCGAGGATGCGACCGAGACTCGCCCGTGCGTCTTCAGCCGAGACCGCCACCGCGAACTGGCGTCCGCCGCAGCCGACGGCACCCTGCAGCAACGCCGCTGCGCCGGACGCGTCGCTGATCAGCACGGTTCGACCGCAGCCCGCCATGAACGACAACAGGGCGGCAAGCTGGTCCTCTGCGAGTGCGTCGATCACGGTGTGGTCGATCACCAGCGCATCGATGCTGGAGTAGGCCGCGGCGTTGCGTGGCAGGGCGCCGGCGTCGAATTCGACGGCGTGAAACCCGGCGACGGGCTGCGCGGACAAGGCCGGCCCCGCCCAGGCCAGCAACGGTGCCTCCGACAGCGACAGACCGATCTCAGCCTGCTGCGGGCTCATCGCAGTCGCCGCGACCTGCACGGTCAATCGCTCGGTCGCCTGCACCGGCACGGACAGGCGGGCCGGCTCGCCAGGCTCGAGGTGGACGGTGGACTGGATCACTTGTCCGCCGGCCGTCAGTGTCACCTCTGCGTTCGTGCGCGACGACGACCGCAGGCGCAGCTCAGTCTCGGTGATGCGCCCGGGGCGGCTCCAGCCGCCCCAGGCTGCGGCGACGTCCAGCTGCAGCGTGGCGGCCGGCGTCGCCGTGGCGGCGAGGCAGCCGATGGCCGTCAGCAGTAGACCCGGGCGTCGCAAGAACTCGTCACTTCAGGATGTGTTCGAGCGCGATCACGCTCCACGAGGTGGCCAGCTCCGGCTTGTTCTCCCACCAGAGCGACGACTCCTTGTTGGTCCAGGAGCCGTCGGCATCCTGCATCTTGACCAGCCGCTCGGCGAGCTCGTTGCGCCAGTTGTGCTTGCGGCCGCTGCCGTCGGTGAATTCGGCGTCTCCGTAGGCGTACAGCACCTTGGCGAGGGCGTTGTAGTAATAGAACAGGCCGTGCTTCGAATTCGTTCCGGGGTTGGCGTCGAGCGTGTAGTTCGTCGTGAGCCACTGGTGTGCGGCCTGCACCCGAGGGTCGGACTTGTCCACGCCCGCGAACAGCAGGCTGATCAGGCCGGCGGCCGTGACACTGCCATAGGAGTTCGTACCGCCGCCGTATTCGGTCGGGTTCCAGGCCGGCGAGTACATGAATCCGCCGTCGTTGCCGGCCCATTTCTGGTCGTTGCTCTCGCTGCGGTTCTGCATGCGCGTCACGAACGTGAGCGCCTTCTGCCACACCGGATCCTTGGGATCGACCGACGAAGCACGCAGCGCCTCGAGCGCGATGTACAGGTTCGACAGGTCCGGCCGCTCGTCGCCGCCATAGCCGAGACCGCCGTACCAGTTGTCCACGGTCTTGAATCCCTCGCCTTCGTCGAGCTGGTGCTTGCGGATGTACTCCTGGCCCTTGGCGATTACGGGCGCATAGCGCGGGTCTTTCGTCCCCGCGAGTGCCGTGAGCGCGACCGCGGTGTTGTAGCTCGCGTCGTGCTGCACCTCGCAGATCGAACCGTCCGGATTGGCCTTGGAGACGATGTAGGCCGCGTAGCGATCGACGGCGGGCTTGTCTGCAGCGGCGACACCGTGCGGGTTCTCGAGGACCGCGCGCAGCGAAAGGGCGGTCAGACCCGTCGAGCCGACCACGGAGCCGTTGTCGGCCTGCTTGCTCCTGAGGAACTTGAGGCCGGCGTCGACGGCTTGTTGCGCCTTCGCGCGCAGCACGGGGTCCATGTCGTCGGCCGCTCCGGCGACCTGTCCGAAGGCGAGCAACGCGACGCACGCAGTGGCCGAGAGTCTCCTGAACATCATGAGTAGCGCTCCAGTGGCGTAATGGGCGGAATTCCGGCGGCAGTGCCATTCGGTCGCCGGCGGACGGAAGCGAGCAGCAGTGTGAGTGCCGCCGCGACGAGAGCGTACCCTACGAGCAGGGTCTCGACGCGGGGATACTCGACCTGCAGCGATCCAAGGGTGGAGTGTGCGTAGAACCACTCGCCGCGCAGCAGGTCATGCCCGGCGGCGGCCGCAAGATGCGCGAGCGGGCTGCAGGCGAGTATGAGCGTCGGGGCCGTCGGGTCGACCCGTGCGCCCAGATCCGCGACCGGGCCGAGCCAGAGCGGCGTGCTGGCCGAGAGCCACAGCAGCGCGGTGACGACCCACACGGAACACTCGCTCGCCAATGCGTCGGCGACTGCGCCGGCCCGAAGGACCGCCCGGAGCAACGACGCCGTCTGGTGCGCGACGACCAGTATGCCGAGCGCAACCAGGCTCGCGAGTGCCAGCCGCGCCGGCGCCGGAGGCACACCGAGCGCGACCCACGACAGCGACGCGAGCAGCAGCACGGCAAGCGCCCAGCCGAGGACGCCTATCAGGAGCGCGCGGCGTGACTCCACGCTGCGCGGCAGGAACAACGGCGCCAGAAACGTCGGAACTGCAGTCACCAGCAGCGCGTTGCCGCTCGCCGGCATCGAGTGCGCCGCAGCGACGAGCGCCGACATGACGACGACCGACGCAGCGGCAAGCGCCAATGCCGGCGGCGTCAAGCTCCGCCAGCACGGGCCGTGCGGCCTGCGCAGCAGCTTGCCGGTCGCTCGATGCTATCCCTGCCATCGCGTGCTTGCGCTCGATCCGTGCCGCTGCGGCGGGCGCTGCACCGGGCCCGCGTCGGCATTCTTGTGTGAATGGAAGCGGTCACCCGCCTGCAAGCGGGTGACCGCCTCGACCCTGTTGCCGCAGTCGTCAGGACCGGAAGGGACCACGGTCCGGACGTTCCCGACGGAGGCCGAATAGGGGGGGAGCCACCGCCTGGGGCATCCGCGGCGGAATGCCTTTGCAGGCAGAGAGAAGCAAACGCCGTGCCACGGCTCCGGTGCGTACACGAGAGCGTCAATCCGGCTGCACTTTCAGGCAGTTACGAGCCGGCCGCACGGGTTACACCGAGTCGGGCCAGCATACGATGCAGGAATTCTGTCAGCGGCCTGTGCAGAAACACGACACACCTCCGCCCGCAGCGCGTCGCGACGACCGCTGTTACTTGGCCTTCCACGGTACCGCATCATCGAGCCGTTCTCCGCCTGCTGGCCACGCAGGTAATGAAGACCCGCGTCCACGGCCCGGCGCGCTTTCTCGCGCAGTTGCGGGTCCATGTTGTCCACGGCGCGGGCAGCGGGTGCGCTCAGCAACAGGCCGGCAAGTGCGGCCAGGACGAGTCTCTTCATCGCGAGGTGTCTCCGTGTTTGGGCTTCTTCGGGACCGTGACCGTCAATTCGATGGGCGTCTCTACCGGCGGCAGCACGGCCACGTTCCCGCTCACCGAACCATAGGCGCCGATCCCGAGGCCGACCGTAGACTCGATGATGCTGTTGGCATCGTGCACGAAGCCGATCAGCGTACCGGTCACGTCCGCCGCGAACTGGCCGTTCGGCTGGGCCGGGATCGATCCCGTGTACACCCACACCACCGACTCCGGCTTCACGGGGTTGTCCGCACCGAGCAGCGCTTCTGCGGCCGACACCTGCCGACGCTTGCCTGCGTCGCGCCAGCTGACGGTGATGTCGACTCGCGGACCCACCACCGGCGCCTGGCTGAACTGATAGAACGGCACCTGGTTCGGGTCGCGTTCGAGTCCGAGCAGGATGCACGCCAGGTTGAACTCGCTGCCGCTCGCATCCAGTTCCAGCAGGGTTTCGTATTGCTTCATTCCACCCGGAGCGGTCGCCAGGTACTCGAGCGGCTGCTTCAGCACGTGGACCCGGCCGGGCACGGTAAACGTGCCGGCCCGCTTGTCGACCACGATGTGTCCGATCTGGTAGCGATCGCGGCCGAGTGACTTCATGGCGCCGACCGGCGGCGCGGATGAAGGCGCGGGCGCCGGTCCGGCCGCCGGCGCGGGCGCCTGAGCGAATGCGGCCGGGTCGCCGCACAGGGCGCTCGTCAGCGCGACCACCGCGAACAGCTTTCGGGCGCGCCTCATGGCCTGATCCCGAGCACGACCCGGTGGGGCATCGGCGGCGGCAGCGGGACGACCCGCAATTCGACGAAGCCACAGTCCGCCATCCAGCGCATGACGTCCGCATCGGCGTGCACGCCGCCGTCGGCAGCCGTGAGCATCATGTTGAGCCCGAACATGGCAGCGAAGGTCGGGTGCGTACCGCCCGCGTCGGTGAACACGTCGCTGACGGCCAGCAGGCCGCCCGGAATCATGCAGTCGCGTGCGCGCTCGATGAGGCCTCGGCACGTGCGTTCCGTCTCGCGATGGAACATGCCCGACATCAGCACGGCGTCCTTGCCAGAGCCGAAATCGGATTGGTGATAGTCGCCATCGCGCAGCGACACGCGGTCGGCGGCCCCGGCGGCCGCGACGATTTCTCGCGCCACGGCCGCGACGCCCGGCAGTTCCAGCACTTCGGCGCGCAGCCCCGGGAACCGCTCGGTCAGCAGGATCGAGTACGTTCCCGGCCCGCCGCCGACATCCAGCAGCGCGCGCCGCCCTTGCAGATCCAGTATTCCAACGAGCGCCCGCGCAATGCCGAGCGCCCGGCCGTGCATGGCGTGCACGAACGTGCGCGTGCGCTGCGGGTCGTCGCCGAGATACGTCTCGGCCGCCAGGGCCGGGCGGCCGGAGCGCAGCGCGTCTTCGAGGCTGCCCCAGGTGCCGTAGAGCTGGTCGCTGTAGCGGATGGCGTTGCCCATGTAGGCCGGGCTGCGCGAGACGAGAAACATCGCCGCGTCGGGCGAGTTCTCGAAACGGTCACCCTGCTGCTGCAGCAGCCCGAGACCCACGCAGGCGCGCAGGAACAACCCGGTGGCGCGCGCGTCCAGCTGCAGCGCGGCGGCCACGTCTTGCGCGGACTTGGGTCCTTCCGCCACCACGTCGAAGATCCGCAGCCGATTTGCGGTGAGCAGAGTCTGGCTGTCCCAGTACGCAGTGCTCAACCGGACGATCGCACCGGGGTCAGGCCGCGCGCCAACGCCCGGGCCGGCGGCCGCTGGGCCGCTCATGCCGCTGCCGCGGCTGCGCGATCGACGTCGCACTCGAGCTGCATGTAGGCGCAGCGATGGCACATGAAGCCTTCCGACACGGCGAGGCGATGGCGGCGACGGATCTGCTGGTAACCCAGGTTCAGTGTCTCGAAATAGCTGCGGATGCGCGCATGGTAGTCGGGCCGGTCGCGCCCGCCGGTCGGCCAGACCAGCGAATAGATCGGGATGATGCCGCGACTGCAGAGATCCTCCGCGCCCTGCAGCGCGATGCGCGCCGCCTCCTGCCATTCGAGGCCGTGCTCGGGCTCGAGCTCGATGCCGGCCACCATCGCGGAGTAGACGTTGCCGCGCCCCCACAGGCGCACGGCCGTCTCGAGTGCCTCGATCCAGCGGTGGTAGCCGACATAGCGGTGCTTGCCCGGTGAGATCTTCGCGAACAGCGGTTCCGACCACATCTCGAGGTTGAAGCACACGTACTGCGCCAGCTGCTCGGCATGGAACTGCTCGATCATGTCGTCCGGGATCGCGCCCGATCCGAGCGCCACGGGAATGCCGCGCGTGTTCGCCTGCTTGACGAAGCGCGCGAGCTGCAGGAAGCGCTCGCCCTCCTTGCGGCTGTCGGTGAGCGATCCGCCCACCAGGTAGATGTGGCGTATTTCGGTCTGGTCGGTCACCGCGCCCAGGGCCTCGCGCATGCGATCGAGCGTGGCCTGGGGAATCTCGACCTGGCCCGTCTTCTGCCCAAGGTGCGCGGTCCGCTCATCGGGTGCGCCGTATGAGCAGAACGTGCAGCGCATGGACTGGCCGTCGTGCTTGTGCAGGAAGTACTCGCAGCCCGGCGCGACGTTGATCACGAGCATGTCGCCGTGCGTGGTCACGCCCGCCTGCGGGAACGGCAGTCCATCGCGGGTCTTCTGCGTCATCCACGGCGTCAGCGGCTCGAACTCGATCGGCACCGCGGCGCCGCCGCGATCGTCGATGAGGCGGTAACCCTGCGCCGTGTCGCCTTCGACGTGCCACGGCGAATCGCCGCTGCCGAGGATGCGGATCTCGGTGCCGTCGCGAGTGTTGATCAGGTACGGGATCGTCGCCGTGCCCTTGCCGGTCGGATCGCGCTCGCCAGGCTTGAAACGATACGGGTAATAGTTGGGCATCGAGTGCGACGCGGCGCGGCCGAGCGCGTCGGTGTAGCGAATGCCCTCGCACATGACCTGGACCTTCAGTGCCGGTGAACCCGTCAACGTGACCATTTCGGCAGCTCCTCTGCGTCTGTCAGCCGTCTTGCGCAATGTAGCGGCTTTCTTCTGCAATCCGTCCTGCTATCGTGCCAGGCGTCCTCGTGCGAACCAGCGTGCCTCCATGCGACGTCCAGTCCGTGCCGCACTCATTATTACCGCAGCCCTCGGCATTCCGCTCGTGCCATTTTTCATAATCGGCGAGTTGCCGGGAGAGCGCTGGTTGTCGGCCGCCGACGATCATGCGGCGGTGTTTGCGCTTGCCGGCGCGGGGCTGCTGGCGGCCGACGTGCTGCTGCCGGTGCCCTCGAGTATCGTCGGCACGATGCTCGGCGCGAGGCTGGGCTTCGTGGCCGGATTCATCGCGGCGTTCGCGGGCATGATGAGCGGGCAGGTGCTGGCCTACGCCGCGAGCCGTCGCCTGCTGCGCAAGCGCGTCCATACCCTCGCTGCGACGCCGACGCTTGCCGCGATCTTCCTGAGCCGCCCGGTGCCCGTGCTCGCCGAAGCGATGGCCATCGCAGCTGGGGCGGCGCAACTCAGCTGGCGGCAGTTCCTGCTCGCGTGCGGTGGCGGCAACCTGGTCTACGCCGGAGCGCTGGCGCTCAACGGCGCTGCATTGATCCCGGGTGACCTGCTCGGCCCGGGCCTCGTTCTGCCCATGGTGCTGCCCGTCGCGGCCTGGTTGATCTGGCGCGCGACCCATCGTGATTCCCGTTCCGGAGGTTGAACCCATGCTGTTCCTGCTCACCAACCGCACCCGCCCGAACCTCACCGCCGACCAGTACGGCGAACTCGCGGCGCTGGCGAAGACCTTCTATGCGTCGATCCCGGCGGGAGTCGCCCTGCGCGGCGAGTGGGCGGCGACCGACCAGTCGCACAACTACACGCTGCTCGAAGCGCCGGACCTGGCCACCGTGCAGCGCATGCAAGCCCCGTTCGCAAGATTCACGGATACGACGATCGTGCCGGTAACGGCCATCTCGGGGTGGACCGCGTCGTAACGCCGGCGGCACACGCCGTCAACGGGCTGTCGGCAGCAGGTAAACGCGCGTATCGGGATCCCCGCTCGGCGCTGCGAGGTTCAGCCGAACCGGTGTTCCCTCGGCCAGCGACTTTTCCGCCAGGCGGATGGCCGCGTCGGCTGAGGTGACGGGCACCTCGTTGACCGCGAGCACGCGAGCGTTGTTCGGGAGATTGACGAGGCCGGCGAATCGCCGCCCGACCTCGATGCCGGCGTCGGCGCGCTTGTCGCTCCCGCGTGAGGATCCTGAGCGCCTGCCTGAGCGTCGGCCGGAGTCCACGTTACGCACCAGGATGTGTCCCTCGTCCGACAGGACTGAGGAGGGTGCCCCGCGTCGTCGCCACTGCCGCGCCGGGCCGTCCGGATCCCTCGAGCATCAATTCGATCGGTGCCGTCCGGAAAAACGATCCTGAGTCGCTCGCCGTCCAGCGCGACGATTCGGCCGCCGCCGTTGATCGTGCTGCCCTGCCGAACGAGCACCTGCTCGCCACCGGGCAACTCGAGGAACCCCAGGTAATCCTTGCCGACGGCAACGATTCCGGCCAGCCGGTAGCCGCCTGTCGCGGTGGCCTGTGCATCGATGGAGAGCAGCATGAGCGCGAGTACGGCGCCCGAGACGGCCGCTGCAAGCAAGAAAGGGTGGCCCTGACGGGCCACCCTTGCAGTCGACACTCTGCCGGTCATTTGCACCCTGACCTTCGGGACCAGGGGAGGAGTACGGCGATCGTCAGGCGCCCCGACGCCGGCGCGTCAGGCCCATGCCCAGCATGCCCAGGCCGAGCAGGGCCAGCGTGCCCGGCTCCGGCACGGGCTTTTCGCAGCCGCCCTCGCCGACGCAGATTTCGCCGTTCACGTGCTCCACACCCTCCAAGGTCGATTCTCCATTCCAGTTGGAGAGAATCAGGTTGGAAAGCGTCAGCGGACTGAGGCCGTGGGCCAGGCCGGTGAAGTTGACCCTCGCGAGCGTGAACGAGCCCCCTTGCAGGCCGGATAGGCTCCCTTCGTCCTCGGCGGCATCAGCGACGAAGAACAGATCGAGCGAGCCGCCGCTGAACCCACCGCTCAGGTCGAGGGGCAACGCGCCCATTTTCCCGTCCGGGTCGTTAATGAAGCTGTCGCCCGACAACAGCGAGTCGTCGAAGGTCAGCGTCAACGAGAAGCCGCCCACCGGATCGGTCAGGTCGCTGACGATGATGTCGATCGACGCAGTACCGCCGGTTCCGATGGTCTGCGTCGCCGGGTTGATGCTGACGGTGATGGCCTCGGCTGGCGCAGTGGATAGCAACGTACCCAGGGCGACCGCCGTGATGGCCAACAGGCGAAGTGTCCGATTGAAGCGTTTCATTTTATAGATCTCCAAGTAATCGATGGACTCGGCCCATTACGCGAGCACATCGGAAAAATCGTCGTCGCTTGCTGGCTCCCCGGGCCCCCCGGATACGCTTGTATCCGAGGGGCCTGGCAGGGGTTTCAGCTGGCGACTCTCACTGAGGTGTCTCACTGCGTGAGGTGAAGCTGGCAGTACCGCACGTCAGCCACGTTGATCTTTCCGTCCCTGTTCGGATCGTACGGATCGATCGGGCCGCTGGCGTTCTGGCCGTTCTTGGCACGAATCAAGACGAGGTCGGCGTTAGTCACCTTGTTGTCGAAGTTGACGTCGCACGCGAGGACCACTGCTTCGCACGCGTCGCCAATGCCGTTATGGTTGGTGTCCTTCTGGTCCGGGTTCGCGACGGCCGGGCAGTTGTCGTCCGCGTCGCAGACGCCGTCCGCGTCGGTGTCCACGCAGCCGCCGCCCGTGGACCGCTGCAGGACCAGCAGTGCATACGCCTGTTTCACCTGCGGGTAGCCCCAGTCGCTCGACCCGAACGCATCGTTGTACTGGCCGGTGGCCGACTGGCGCCGGATGATCTCGTAGGCGAAATCGTAGTACCAGTCCTTCGGCTGGCCGGTGTACGTGCCCGGCGTCGGCGCTCCGATCGGGAAGATACGTGCATCGACCGCCGGATCGCGATGCAGCTGCCGACTCGGGCACCCTGCCGTCGGCGCCAGCGTGCCGAGGTCGTCCACGCCGATGTTGCCCGCTGCCGGCACGGCACCGGAGGCCCGCAGGAACGAGAATGCCTTCTCTGCGGTCCAGAGGTAGTACCAGTACGACGGCCATCCCTGCGAGAACGCGCCAATGGTCGTGTAGCTGTAGCGGTTGCGGATCCAGCGCAGATAGTGCTGCACGTTGGCGTCGTTCAGGCCGGCCCCGCCGACCAGCTGGACCCAGGTGCCGGAGGCCGTCTGCTGGATCGAGTTGCCGTTGCCGGCGTTGTAGCCGTGGCCCTGCTCGGTGCCATCGGTGCAAGCGTCGGCCGAGAAGATCAAGCCCGGCGTACCGTTACGGACGTAGGCCGTACGCGACCGGCCGGCCTGCGTGTTGATCGCGGCGAATCGACCCGCATCGGTGAACGCCGCGCGTCGAATAAAGGCTGAGCGCCGCGGACAATCCGGCGACGGTCAGCTGCGTCGTCGAGGCATCGCGGCAGCCATTATTGGTGTAACACCAGTAACCGTTGTTCTCGGGCTGGTTACCGCCGACGTCGGGCAGGCCGATGCGCTGGTTGGCAGCGTTCGGTCGACGACCTGGTTCATGGCGGGAATCAACTGCATCGGGGCGCCGGCGAACTCCGGGTCGCCGGAATTGGTGTCCGGGCCGCCGGTACGCAGGTAGACCGACAGCGCCATCATGTAACCGCCGTCGCGGTACGCGTAGAAATTGATCCCCTGCGCGCTGATGTGGTCGACGATCGACCGCACCACACGCCGCATGCGGGCCTGGTCCGCCGCCGACGCGCCTGCGTAACCCTGGGCCGCCGAGCTGGCGTCCGGGCGCTTTTCCATCAGCGCCAGCAGCACGAGGCCTTCGCCATCGCCGGCCGCGCTCGGGTTGTTGAATGCGCCCTGACTGTCGAGCCACGCGAGCCCGAGATCGATCGACGTGCCCACGTCCGTCTCGAACGTCGTTGCGGCGTGGGCGCCGACGGATGCCAGGCCGAACACGCCTGCTGTCAGCGCTCCGGTCAAGACCTTGCTGATGGTTCCGGCCCGAATTCTCATGACTGTCCCTCCGACGGTGAACCCGACCCGGCGCTTCCCCCCCGGGAGTCGCCTAAGGTCGAGCGGTGTTCTTGTCAAGTGCGGACGCCTGCAAGATGGATGCCAGATACCAAGGAATCACTAAAAACAAGGGCTTGAGGGCCGGCAGTGGTGGGTCGGGAGGGTGAGTTGTAAAAAACCCCGACAGTCGGGGCTTCGGCAATGAAGCATGGGATGGGAATCGCGGCGGTCGACCTGTCGCCCGCTGTCGCGTGCGCGCTGGGCTTGCTCGAGCCCACTCCAGTAGCATCGGCGCGTGCGATTCATCCCGTCCCTGTACTTCCGGCTCAGCGTGGCGCTGCTTGGGCCGCTGCTGGTGGCCATGGTGGCGGCGTGGGCGATCGGCATCGGCATCGTGACCCGCGCCCTCGAGCAGAGGGTCGAGGGCCAGTCGCGCAATGCGGCCGCGGTCCTTGCAACCTGGGGGCTGCCGTATACGCCGGAGCTGCTGAGACGTCTCGCCGCGCTGCAGCAGGCAGAATTCGCGCTGCTCGACCACCGGGGGCGCGTCGTGGTGAGCACCTCGGATGCAGTCGGAAAGGAACTCACACGACCGCTGGCCGATTTCCTTGCCAGGGCTCCAGAGGGCCCTGCGGCGTTTCGCCTCGATAGCCCGCGCAGCATCGCGGTATACCAGCCGATCGAGGCATCGAGCGATCCTCGCTATTCAGCGCTCGTCGCGGTCGCACCGCTCGCGGATGCCGAGGCAGCGGCACGGCGGGCCGCGGCCTGGCTCGGGCTCGCGATGCTGACCGCGGCTGTGCTGCTCTGTCTGTTACTGATTGCGCTGGTTCGCAACATCACGCGACCGTTGTCGCAGCTGTCGGCCCTCGCCGATCGCATTGCGGCCGGGGAGCGCGAGCAGCGGCTCGACCTGCCCCGCGCGGATGAGATCGGCGCGCTGGCGCAAGCGCTCAATTCGATGATGGAGCGCCTGCGGGACTATGAATCGCGGCTGTCTTCGCGCAGCCGCCTCTCTGCCCTCGGCGAAATCTCCGCACGCCTTGCCCACGAAATCCGCAATCCGCTGACCGGTCTCAAGCTGCACCTGCAGCTGCTGGCAGAGCGCGTCGACGCACGCGAGTCGGCACGTGTCGCACAACTGCTGGCGGAGGTGCAGCGCCTGGAACTGCTCGTGTCGTCGACGCTGATGCTCGGCCGCGAGCAGACTGCGGAGCGCGAGCCGACCCGGCTGGCGGGGCTGATCCGCGAGGTGTCGGACCTGATGGGTCCGGCGCTCGCGCACCGCGGCATCGCAGTGTCGAGCCGTTGCGAGGAATCCCTGTGCGGCAGCGTCGATCGCGCACGGCTGCGCCAGGCGATCCTGAACCTGGTGATGAACGCCGCGGATGCCATGCCGCAGGGCGGTCGCCTGCTGATTGCGGCGGCAATGAACGATGCCCGGTCGATCGTCACGATCGCGGTCGAGGATTCCGGGCCGGGTGTCCCGGAATCGATTCGCGCCGGTCTGCAGGATGCGCCCGCGAGCACCAAGCCGTTCGGGCTGGGGCTCGGTCTCGCCGTCTGCCGGGAAGTGGCCGCCGCACACGGCGGCGAGCTGCAGATCGAGCGCAGCGCCGAGCTCGGTGGCGCGCGCTTCGTCATCACGCTACCGTGGGCGCCGCCGCTGCCGGCAGCCGCTCGAGACGCCTGACACCATGGCCCGGGTCCTCGTCGCCGACGATGAACGCTCCATCTGCGATGCGTTCGCGCTGCTGCTGGCCGCGGAAGGCCACACCGCGCTCATCGCGTCGACGGGCGAAGAAGCGGTGCGCCTGGCGCGGGAGTCGCGGCCCGACCTCGTGTTCGTCGACGTGCGCATGCCGGGCATGGACGGCCTCGCCGTGCTCAAGGCGATCCAGGAATTCAGCCCGGGCCTGCCGGTGGTGGTGATGACGGCCTACGGCACGCTCGATACGGCTGCGCAGGCGCTGCGCAACAAGGCCTACGACTACCTCGGCAAGCCGCTCGACCTCGCGCAGATCCGGCAGGTGCTGCGGCGAGCGCTGCACACGCCGGCGCCCCCGTCCGAGACGAGCCGGGTGCGGCCCGGCGGCGATGCCGAAGCGCGACCGGCACTGGTCGGGCAAAGCGCGGCCATGCAGGAGCTGTTCAAGCTGATCGTGCGGCTCGCCGACAACGACCTCACCGTGCTGGTGCAGGGCGAGAGCGGCGTGGGCAAGGAACTCGTCGCTCGCGCCATTCACGAATCGGGCGTGCGGGCGAGCGCGCCGTTCGTCGCCGTCAACTGCGCGGCGATCCCGGAGCAACTGATCGAGTCGGAGTTCTTCGGGCACGAGCGCGGCGCGTTCACCGACGCCAAGACCGCGCGCGCGGGCCGCTTCGAGGCGGCCGGGACGGGCACGCTCTTCCTCGACGAAATCTCCGAGCTGCCGTTGCACCTGCAGAGCAAGCTGCTGCGGGTGCTGCAGGAGCGTTGCTTCGAACGCATCGGCAGCCTCAACGTGCTGCCGTTCCAGGCGCGCCTGATCTGCGCGTCGAATACCGATCTCGCGGCCGCCGTGCAGGCCGGCGCTTTCCGCGAGGATCTCTACCACCGGGTCAACATCGTGACGCTCACGGTGCCGCCGCTGCGCGAGCGGCGGGAGGACATCCCCGAACTCGTGCACGCACTGATACAACGGGCGAATCGCGAAGTCGGCAAGTCCATCGAATCCGTCGAGCAGGGCGTGCTCGACCGGCTGCGCAGCCACGCATGGCCCGGCAACGTGCGCGAGCTCGAACACGTGATCAAGCGCTCGATCCTCGCCGCGCATGGCCGCGTGCTGACCGTGCACGACCTGAGTTTTGCGCAGGGATCCGGGCCGGCGCGCGCCGCCGGCAGCTCGGAACTCGATCGGCTGGTCGAGTCGGTGGCCGCACTGGCCACTCCGCTGGTGGCGGCCGCGGGCCGCAGCGAGTCGACGGTGGCGCTGCACGAGCTGGCGACCGGCCGGCTGGAGCAGGCGCTGATCGAGGCGGCGCTCGCGGCGACCGGCGGCAACCAGGTGGCGGCCGCGCGCCTGCTCGGCATGAGTCGCAGCACGTTGCGGGCCAAGCTGCCGGAGTGACGCCGCCGGTGGTCGAAAGCCGGTCGATGCCTGACGGATTCCGGCCAGCGGCGTGGGCGGTGTCGACAAATCTGACATCCGGGCCAACGTCGCTTCGGCGTGCACTGCGCCATCGTTGCCGTAACGCGCTGATTTTGTTCGAGTCCCGCCCGCCGGCGGGCACCTGGCGCGGCGTGGCACGCCGTTTGCTTTCTTCCAATCAGTAGCATCCCGCCGTGGATGCCGGCCGGTGGCAGTCCCCCTGACATTGCTGTCATCACGGCGCAACGGCGCGCGGTCCCTCCCGCGCCGGAATTCGCGGCAACAATGCTGGGGCGGCTGCTCGCAGGTGCGGGCGGCCGTTTTCCACGAAAAGAGCAAGGTTCGCAATGTGAGGGATCGACCGATGCTATCGCTTACCATTCGCGCGTTCACCAGCGGCCGCGGCGCGTCCGTGGCCGCTCTACTGTAGGAGACCTCGACCGCCGGCTCGGCAACCCGGTCGCCACCATGCTGGTTCGGCAGAGCACTTGTCCCGAGGAACGCGTCGCGCCGGCTGCGACGCCGCCGGCAGCGCTGCGCGATCCGCAGGCAAAGCTGCGGCACATCGACGCCTGCCTCGAGCAGCCCGTCGAGTACCGCAAGACCACGGGCTTCGAGCGGTTCGACTTCCTCGAGGAAGCCCTGCCGGAACTCTCGCTCGCCGAGCTCGATCTTTCCTGCGTGCTTGCGGGCAAGCGGATGCGCGCCCCGCTGATGATCTCGCCCATGACGGGCGGGACCGAACGCGGACTCGAGATCAATCGTCGCCTCGCCTCGGTCGCGGAACGTTTCGGCCTGGCCTTCGGCGTGGGCAGCCAGCGCATCGCGCTGGAGCACCCGGAGCGAGGCGCCTTCTACCAGGTGCGCGACGTCGCGCCGAACGTCCCGCTGTTCGCGAACTTCGGCGCCGCGCAACTGGTTCGGGGCTACGGCGCGGAGCACGCGCGCCGGGCCGTCGAGATGATCGGCGCGGACGCGTTGTTCGTGCATTTCAATGCCATGCAGGAAGCGGTGCAGGGTGGCGACCGCGACTTCCGCGGCGTCGCTCGCAATTTCGCACGGGTCTGCGGTGAACTGGCGCGGGACGGTATTCCGGTGTTCGCGCGTTCGGTTTGCTTTGGCATGACCGGCACGACCGCACGGCGCCTCGTCGATTGCGGCGCCGCGGGTATCGACTGCTCGGGCGCGGGAGGAACATCCTGGGCCAAGGTCGAGGCGTATTGCGCAAAGACGGATCGGGGACGCGCGCTCGGCCTGCGATTCGGCGAGTGGGGCATTCCGACCGCCGACTCCATCCGCAACGTACGCGGCGCCGTGGCCGGGATTCCGCTGATTGCGTCCGGCGGCCTGCGCAACGGCATCGACGTCGCCAAGGCGATTGCCCTCGGTGCCGACGTCGGCTCGATGGCGCGTCCGTTCCTCATCGAGGCGCACGCGGGCGAGGAATCGTTGCGCCAGTTCGTGGAGGGCGTCCTGCAGGAGCTGCGCATCTGCATGTTCGCGACCGGGTCGCCAACGGTCGCGGACTTGCGCGGCAAGCTGCAGGCGGTGACGGCGATGCCTGCCGGGGCGCCGTGCGGAGACGGAGCATGAAGCGGACGCTCGTGCTCGACGTCGTCGGGCTGACCCCCTCGCTGCTGCAATATGCGCCCAATCTCACGGCGCTGGCGGCGCGCGGCGCGATGCGACCGCTGACCACCGTGACTCCGGCGGTCACCACCACGGTGCAGTCCACGTTCGTCACCGGGACGTTGCCGCGGACACATGGCGCGGTCGCCAACGGCTGGTACTTCCGCGACCTGGCCGAGATCTGGTTCTGGCGCCAGTCCAACCATCTGGTCGCCGGCGAGAAACTCTGGGACGCCGCGAAGCGCCGCGACCCGTCGTTCACGTGCGCCAAGCTCTTCTGGTGGTACAACATGTACGCGACGGCCGACTTCACCGTCACGCCGCGCCCGATGTACCCGGCCGATGGCCGCAAGTTGCCCGACATCTACACGCAGCCGGCCGGATTGCGCGACGAACTGCAGCGCGATCTCGGGCCGTTTCCGCTGTTCCGGTTCTGGGGGCCGACTGCCGACATCGAGTCCACGCGCTGGATCGGCCGCAGTGCACTCCGCATCTTCGAGCGCGAGCGGCCGACGCTCACGCTGGTCTATCTGCCGCACCTCGACTACAACCTGCAGCGCCTCGGCCCGGACTTCTTCGGCGTCGACCGTGACGTTGCCGCCGTGGACGAGGTCTGCGGAGAGCTCATCGCGGCGGCCGACCGCGCGGGAGCGGAGATCGTCGTGCTCTCCGAGTACGGCATCACCGCCGTCTCCAATCCGGTGCACGTGAACCGGGCGCTGCGACGCGCCGGCTGGCTGCGCGTGCGCGAGGAACTCGGCCGCGAACAGCTCGACGCGGGCGCGTCGGACGCGTTCGCAGTCGCGGACCACCAGATCGCGCACGTTTACGTCGCGCGTCCCGAACTCGTGCCGGAGGTCGCTCGATTACTGCGCGGCCTGCCCGGGGTCGAGCGGGTCCTCGACGAGGACGGCAAGCGCAAGTGCGGACTCGACCATCCGCGATCCGGCGAGCTGGTTGCGATTGCAGATGCCGAAAGCTGGTTCACTTACTATCACTTCCTCGACGACGACCGCGCTCCCGACTACGCGCGCACCGTCGACATCCACCGCAAGCCGGGCTACGACCCCGTCGAACTCTTCGTCGATCCGAAGTTGCGGGCGGCGAAGTTGCGGATCGCGGCGAGGCTGGCGCAGAAGACCCTGGGGCTGCGTTACCTGATGGACGTGATCTCGCTCGATGCCACGCTGGTGCGCGGCTCGCACGGACGCCCCACGGACCGTGTCGAGGATGGCCCGTTGTTCATCTCCACGGCTCCAGGCCTGCTCGGTGCCGGGCCGGTTGCGGCCGCCGACGTCAAGGACCTGTTGCTCGACCATGTATTCGGGTCGTCTTCCATGCCGCTCAGGAGGTCCGGATGACTCCGGTCGAACTGCTGGGCGCGTGGCTTGCGCGCGCGCCTGCCGGCGAATGCGTCGGCCTGGCTCGAGACGGGGGCCGCGCGGCTGCGCGCCGGCGGCACGGAGCGCGACCTGTTCCTGCTCGTGAGCCGGGTTGCGCATTTCGTGGGCAAGGATCCGCTGGTGCTGACGCCGCAGGAGTTGCGGGACGCGACGACGAGCCGCCCCGGTTGGGATCCCCGCGACTGGTCGACGGACCAGGCCGCGCGCGTGTACCTGCTGCTGCTGAGCGCCTCGGACGGCGCCGATCTGGGCCGCAAGCTCGACCGGCTGTGCAGCGCGGCCGACATCGGCGAGCTGGTGTCCTTCTACCGCGGGCTGCCTTTGTATCCGGACCAGCCGCGACACGTGCTGCGCGCGGCCGAAGGCGTTCGCTCCAACATGCGGGTCGTGTTCGAGGCCGTGGCCCATCGCAACCCGTACGCTGCGGAACAATTTGGCGAGGCGGCGTGGAATCAGCTGGTGCTCAAGGCGCTGTTCGTGGGGAGCCGCCTCGATCGCATCGTCGGTCTCGACAATCGGCGCAATCCGACGCTGGCACGCATGCTGCGCGACTACGCGCACGAGCGATGGGCCGCCGAGCGGCCGGTGTGCCCGGAGTTGTGGCGCTGCGTCGGGCCGTTTGCGGCCGGCCCGGTGCTGGACGATTTTCGACGCTTGTTCGACCGCGGCACGGCCTCCGAGCAGGAGGCGGCCGCGCTCGCCCTGCTCGATGCGACGGACCCCGACGCAGAGCGCCTGCTCGCGTCGCACCGCGGCCTCGCGGGCGACGCGTGCGCGAGTCGGACCAGCTGGGAAAGGCTTGCGACGGCGGGAAACTGAGGCGGATCAGGAGTCATTGCCATGCGTTTCATCGATCCCCACATTCACATGAGCGCCCGCACCACGGACGATTACGAGCGGATGGCGGCCGCCGGCATCGTCGCCGTGATCGAGCCGGCGTTCTGGCTCGGGCAGCCCCGCACCCACGTCGGGACCTTCATCGACTACCTCTCGAGCCTCGTCGGTTGGGAACGATTCCGCGCGTCGCAGTTCGGCATCCGCCATTACTGCACCATCGGCCTCAACAGCAAGGAGGCGAACAACGCCGCGCTCGCCGAGCAGGTCATGGACGTCCTGCCGCTCTACCTCGGCAAGGAAGGCGTGGTGGCCGTGGGCGAGATCGGCTACGACGACCAGACCGAGGCCGAGGACCGGTACTACCGGGCCCAGCTGCAGCTCGCGAAGGATCTCGAGATGCTGGTGCAGGTCCACACGCCGCACCGCGACAAGAAGCAGGGGACGAGCCGCAGCATGGACGTCGCGCTCGAGATGGGGCTGGATCCCGGCCGCGTGATCATCGACCACAACAACGAGGAGACGGTGGCGGAGGTGCTCGATCGCGGCTTCTGGGCGGCCTTCACGCTCTATCCGCAGACCAAGATGGGCAATGAGCGAATGGTGGAGATTGCGCGCCGTTACGGGTCGCACCACGTCTTCATCGACTCGAGCGCGGACTGGGGCAAGTCCGATCCGCTCGCCGTGCCGAAGACGGCGCGCCTGATGCTCGAGCGCGGGATCGCCCGCGCCGACGTGGAAGCCATCTGCTACGGCAACGCGCTCGCCGCTTTCGGCCAGAGCGGGCAGATGCGCGAGGAGGACTGGCTGGCATCCCGGCCCCGCGACGAGCGGCTGCTCTACGAGGGAAATTCCGTGTTGCGCGGCCAGGCGCCGCGCGTGGACGACATGCCGGTCATCCCGGAGCACGAGGAGTCGCTGCTCATCAAGTGAGCGCGGCGCGACACGATCAAGGGAGCGACAAGAATGAAAAGCGAGACAGCGAAAGTCGTCGAACTGCCGGGCGCCGCGGTGCACCAGCAGGAGTTCACGATCAGCTACAGCTACCCGGTGTACTTCACGGCGGGCGCATTCGAACGCGAGAATCCCGTCTTCGCGCATGCGCTGTCGCGCCTCGAGCCGGCCAAGCGGCACCGCTTCGTCGTGTTCATCGACGGCAACGTCGCGGCGAGCTGGCCCGCGCTCGCGCACTCCATCGCGGCCTATGCACAGGAGCGCGCGGAGTCCCTGCAGCTCGTCGCGCACCCGGAGGTCCTGCCGGCCGGCGAGCAGGTCAAGAACGATCCGGCGCTGGTGACGCGGCTCCAGCAGCGGTTGAGCGACCTCGGCATCGACCGGCACTCCTACGTCGTCGGCATCGGCGGGGGCGCGTTGCTCGACCTGGTGGGCTTCGTGGCGGCCACGACACATCGTGGCGTGCGCTTCGTGCGCATGCCGACCACGGTGCTCGCGCAGGACGACGCGGGCATCGGCGTGAAGAACGGCGTGAATGCCTTCGGCAAGAAGAACTTCCTCGGCAGCTTCGCGCCGCCCCATGCGGTGCTGAACGACTCCGATTTCCTGCGTACGCTGCATCCGCGCGACCGGCTCGCCGGCATCGCGGAGGCCGTAAAAGTCGCCCTGATCCGTGACGCGATGTTCTTCGACTGGCTGGAGGCGAATTGCGAACCGCTGCGGCAGTTCGCGCCGGCGGCCACGGCGCGCATGATCCGTCGCTGCGCCGAGCTGCACATGCGGCAGATCGCCCACGGCGGCGACGCGTTCGAAAGCGGCATCGGCCGGCCGCTCGACTTCGGTCACTGGTCGGCCCACCGCCTCGAGGCGCTGACGGCGCACGAGCTGCGGCACGGCGAGGCCGTGGCCATCGGTGTGGCGCTCGACACGCGCTACTCGGTGCAGATCGGCATGCTGCCCGCCGGGACGGACGACCGGGTGCATGGCGTCCTGAAGCGCCTCGGCTTCCACCTGTGGCATCCGGCGATGGAGTCGCAGGACGCCTCCGGCCACATGCTGATCCTCGACGGCATTCGTGAGTTCCGCGAACATCTCGGCGGCGAGCTGACGCTGACGATGCTCGAGGCCGTCGGGCGAGGCCGCGACGTGCACAGCGTCGACACCGCGGAAATGCTGCACGCCATGTCGTGGCTGCGGCGCAAAGAGATCGGGCAGTGAAGCTGGGCGACAGCCACCTCAGTTACTGCACCAACATACATCCGGGCGAATCCTGGGACGAGATTCGCGGCAACCTGGAGCGCTACCTGCCGCTGGTCAAGCGCCTGGTCTCGCCGGGCGCGCCGTTTGGCGTCGGCCTGCGGCTGTCGGCAGCGGCGGCGCGTTCGCTGGACTCTGCCGAGGCACGCACGCAGTTCGCGACCTTCCTGCGCGACGAGGGCCTGTACGTCTTCACGATCAACGGCTTTCCTTACGGCGCCTTCCACGGCACGCGGGTCAAGGCGGATGTCTACCTGCCGGACTGGCGCGATGCACGGCGGCTCGAGTACACGAACCGGCTGGCCGATCTCCTCGCGGGCTGGGTCGGGCCCGGCGCGGACGCGCTGGGCAGCATCAGCACGGTCCCGGGGGCATTCAAGCCGAACGCGGCGACCGACGAAGCGATCGCTCGCATCGTCGACGGGTTGCTCCGCCACACGGCTCACCTCGTTGCGATCGAGCGCGCGACCGGCAGGCGCATCGTGCTGGCGCTCGAGCCGGAGCCCTGCTGCCTGCTCGAGACGGTCGCCGAAACGGTGGATTTCTTTCGCGCTCACCTGCACTCGGACGCGGCCGCAGCGCGTCTGGCGGCGCTGGCCGACCTCGCGCCAGCGGCAGCGCGCGCGGCGCTGCGACGTCACCTGGGTGTCTGTCTCGACCTTTGCCATGCGGCGGTCGAATTCGAAGACCCCGCGCAATGCCTCGAGGCGCTCGACCAGGCGGGCATCGCGGTCGCCAAGGTCCAGGTGACCGCGGGACTGCGGATCCCGCGAGTGAGCGCCGCCGCGGTGGACGCATTGCGCGCGCTGGAGGACGCCGTGTACCTGCACCAGGTCGTGGAGCGCGGTGCCGGCGGCCTGCGGCGCTATGCCGACATCGACGAAGCGTGCGCGTCCGGCGCATGGGGCGCGGGAGACTGCGAGTGGCGGGTCCATTTCCACGTGCCGGTCTTTCTCGAGAGCCTCGCGCAGTTTTCCTCGACGCAGCCGTTCGTCCGGGAACTGCTGGCTCTGCACAAGCGGCAGCCGGCGACGCCGCATCTCGAGGTCGAAACCTACACGTGGTCGGTGCTGCCGGCGCGTTACCGCGACACCCTCGTGGAAGAGGCGATTGCGCGCGAACTGCGCTGGGTGCAGGGAGAACTCGCTTGAAAGGGTCGGTCGCAATGACCCTCGGCCGGGTTTCCAACCTGCCGACCGTCTGGACCAACGTGCTGGCGGGAATCGTGCTCGCCGGCGGTTCGGCGACGGATAGCCGCCTGCCGCCGCTGCTGCTCGCGCTCTCGCTGTGCTATGTAGCCGGCATGTTCCTGAACGACGCCTTCGATCGCGGCTTCGACGCCCGATACCGGCCGGAGCGGCCGATTCCCTCGGGCCAGGTCACGGCGACCGAGGTCTTCGCCGCCGGATTCGGCATGCTGGCGAGCGGCATCGCCGTGCTGGCGTGGGTGGGGTACGGCCCCGCGCAAGGAACGGCGTGGCGACCCGTGGCTGCCGGCCTGGCACTGGGTGCGGCGATCGTCTTCTACGACTGGTACCACAAGGGTAATCCGTTCAGTCCGGTCGTCATGGGACTGTGCCGCATGCTCGTCTACGTGACGGCAGGCTATGCGATCACCGCCAGTCCGCCCGGTCTCCTCCTCGTGACGGGACTCCTGCTGCTCAGCTACCTGGTCGGCCTGACGTACGTCGCCAAGCAGGAGCATCTCGGGCGCGTCGCGAACCTGTGGCCGCTGCTGTTCCTCGCGCTGCCCGTGCTGTGGGGGGCGAAGGAGTCGCTGGCGGACGGCGTCGTCGCCGGCTTTGCACTATTGTTCCTGCTTTGGATGCTGATCGCGCTGTCGTTCCTGCGCAGGCGACGCCCCGGCGACGTGCCGAAGGCGGTGGGTGGCCTGCTGGCTGGAATCTGCCTGTGGGATGCGCTCGTCATCGCCGCGGCCGGGCAGCCAGCCGTTGCCGCGCTCGCGCTGGGATTGTTCGCGTTGACGCTGGTGCTGCAGCGTTTCGTGTCACCGACCTGACCAGAGGTGGATCATGGAATCGTTTCGATTCATGGAAGTCTCGATGGGCTGCACCAACGTGCAGGCCATGGAGGATTTCTGGGTGCGGATGTTCGATGCGCAGGTGCTGTTTCGCGGCCTGATGGCCGGGCAGCCCTTCTCACGCATGATCGCCTGCGGCGTGACGCTGGTGTTCCGCGAGGACCCCGACATGGCGGTTCCGCCGGGTCCGGGCCAGGAAATCCAGTACCGCAATCACCTCGGCATTCGCGTCGACGATCTCGAGCGGGCCATCGCGGACCTGGAGGCCAAGGGTGCGCGATTCACGATGACCCCCGCGCTCGTGCGACAGTGGCAGAAGAAGGAGGATGCGCAATCGGGCGCGTACCTGCAGACGACCTACATCGCGCCACCGCTCACCCGTGAACGGATCAGCTCCGGCGAATATCGGCACGACGTCGCGCTCTTCCCGGGTCCCGACAATCTCTGGATCGAGTTGAACGAAGTTCACGAGCCACAGGACGCCCGCTGGTTCCCGGCGTGAGCCTGTCGCGATGCGCAACGGGTGCGGCCCGCGATACGTCGCAGCCGGCGGTGAAATGAGAATCGCCGGAGCAGGAGGGGGAGTCCTGCCCCGGCGAGGGCTGCCGGCGTTGAGGGCTTAACGCATCCGTCCTTGCTGCCGTCATCCGGCTGATGCTGCCTCGCCGCCGTCCATCGCCGTCAAGATCGCGAGGGGGTGGCTTTCTTGACGATCTCGATACTGCCAGCAGGCTAGCGCAACTCGCGTGAACAATGGATGACATTCGGATTGCACTTACTGACGCGAATTCGAGAAGCTTCGCGCAAGTGCGCGCTCGAACTCGAGAAAGCGCAAAATTAGCGAAATCCGAGGCCCCATGACGCGCGCGCACTCGACGACTGGCGAGCCCGAGATAAGGCTGCGCCCCGGCATTGACGTCCAGGCCAGCGCGGCCGTGTTCGCCCGGCTCGGGCGCGTGCACATTCCGAGCGTGTTTCCGGAAGACGTGGCGGCCCGGGTCGAGCGAGCACTTCGCGAGGAGACGCCGTGGAACCGCGTCTTCAACGGCGCCGACAAGCACTACGACCTCGGCCCGGAAGCCTGGCAGGCGATCCCCGACGCGAAGCGCGCGGAAATCGTCGCGGCGGTGCAGGCAAACGGCCGCACCGGCTTTGCGTACTTTTTCGAGAACTTCCCGATCGCGGACCTGTACGCCGCGGGGCGATATCGCGAGTCGTACCTGATGCGCGTCTATGAGTTTGCGAACTCCAGCGAGTTCCTCGATTTCGGTCGCCAGCTGGTCGGGGCCGCGGACATCGCGCTCGCCGACGCGCAGGCGACCTGCTATCGACCCGGCGATTTCCTGACCTGTCACGACGACCACGTGGCGGGCAAGCAGCGGCGGGCGGCCTACGTGCTGAATTTCACCCGGCCGTGGAGCGTGGACTGGGGCGGCATCCTGCAGTTCATCGACGCCGACGGGCACGTCGCGGAGGGTTACACGCCCACGTTCAATGCGTTGAACGTCGTCCGCGTGCCGAACCCGCACTCCGTCAGTTACGTGAGCCCGCTGGCCGCCGGCGCGCGTTACAGCATCACCGGCTGGCTGCGGGCGGGGTGATCAGAGCCTGGCCATCACGTGGCGGACCACGGTGTAGTCCTCGAGCGCATACGCCGACAGGTCCTTGCCGTAGCCGGAGCGCTTCAGGCCGCCGTGCGGCATCTCGCTCACCAGCATGAAGTGCGTGTTGATCCAGGTGCAGCCGTACTGCAGGCGCGAGGCGACCGTCAGCGCCTTGCCGACGTCCTGCGTCCACACGGAGGAGGCGAGGCCGTATTCGCGAATCGTTGGCCCACGAGATGGCCTGCTCGGGATCCTTGAAGCGCGTGACCGACACCACCGGACCGAACACTTCGCGCTGCACGATCTCGTCGTTCTGTCGCGCGTTCGCGATCACCGTCGGCTCGAAGAAGAAGCCGCCGCCGCTGCCGAGGCCTCCGCCCGCGGTGATCTCGATGTGCTTCTGCTTCTTCGCGCGCGCGACGAAACCCGCGACGCGATCGCGCTGCTCGGCGCTGATCAGCGGCCCCATCTCGACGCCCTTCGCCGTCTGCAGGCCCGTCTTGATCGTGCTCACGGCGGACGACAGGTCGGCGACCAGCCTGTCGTAGACCTTCGCGCCGGCGTAGATGCGGCACGCCGCCGTGCAGTCCTGGCCGGCGTTGTAGTAGCCGAACGTGCGCACACCGGCGACCACCGACTCGACGTCGGCGTCGTCGAACACGATCACCGGCGCCTTGCCGCCGAGCTCGAGGTGCGTGCGCTTGATGCCGCTCGCCGCCTGCGCGAGGATCTTCTCGCCGGTCGCGACGTCGCCGGTCAGCGAGACCATGCGCACCTGCGGGTGCTTCGTCAGCGGCGCGCCGACCGTGTGGCCGCGGCCCGTGACGATGTTGACGACGCCGGCCGGGAAGATTTCCGCCAGCAGCGCGCCGAGCTTCAGCGCCGTGAGCGGCGTCTGTTCGGAGGGCTTCAGCACGACGGTGTTGCCGGCCGCGATGCGCCGGGCCGAGCTTCCACGCGGCCATCATCAGCGGGTAGTTCCACGGCGCGATCGACGCGACGACGCCGATCGGGTCGCGACGGATCATGCTGGTGAAACCGGCGAGGTATTCGCCGGCGACTGCGCCCGTCATGGAGCGGCAGGCCCCGGCGAAGAACCGGAACACGTCCGCGATGGCGGGGATCTCGTCGCCGAGCGCCGCCGCGAGCGGCTTGCCGCAGTTGAGCGACTCGAGCTTCGCGAACGCCGGGCCGTCGGCCTCGATGCGATCGGCGAGCTTCAGCAGCAGCGCGGCGCGATCCTTGGGCGCCGTCCGCGACCAGCCCGCGAACGCGGCGTCCGCGGCCTTCACGGCGGCGTCGACCTGCTCGCGCGACGCTTCCGGCACCTTCGCCAGCAGCTTTCCCGTCGAGGGGTTCAGCACGTCCTCGACCTTGCCCGCGCCCGCGACCAGCTTGCCGTTGATCAGGAGTTTCGTCTGCATTGCGGATGCCTCGTGAGTGATGCGCCGGCGCTACGCCCCGGAGGCGTTTTCGTCCGGCTTGGTCAGGTAATACGCCAGCAGGATCGGCACCAGCGTCACCAGGATCACCATGACGGCGACGACGTTGGTGACGGGCCGGTCCCGCGGCCGGAACAGTTCGCTGTAGAACCAGATGGGCAGCGTCTGCTGGTGACCCGCGGTGAACAGCGTCACGATGATCTCGTCGAACGACAGCGCGAAGGCCAGCATGCCGCCCGCGAGCAGCGCGGTGGCGATCTGCGGCAGCAGCACGTAGCGGAACGTCTGCAAGCCTCGCGCACCGAGGTCCTGCGACGCCTCGATCCAGCTGTTCGGGATGCGGCGCAGGCGCGCGATCACGTTGTTGTAGACGATGACGAGGCAGAACGTCGCGTGGCCGGCGATGATGGTCCAGAAGCCGGGCTCGATGCCGGCGGTGCGGATGCCGGTGAGCAGCGCGAGGCCCGTGAGGATGCCGGGCAGCGCGATCGGCAGCACGAACAGCAGCGTGATCGTGTCCTTGCCGCGGAACGATCGCCGCGCGAGCGCGAAGGCCGCGAGCGAGCCAAGCAGGATCGCCGCGAGCGTCGCGACGGCGGCGACGCCCAGCGACAGCCGCATCGCCGCCCAGATGTCGGCGCGCGCGAACGCCACGTCGAACCAGTGCAGCGTGAGCCCCGGTGGCGGGAACTGGTAGGTGCGGTCCTCGGTGGTGAACGCATAGAGCACGATCACCCAGACGGGCGCGTGCAGGAACACCAGGCCGGCGGCAGCCGCGAGCTTCGAGCCCGTCGAGGCACTGCTCCAGTCGCGCTTCGTGCGGCGTCTAGAGCGCATCGAACGCCCCCATGCGGCGGGCCAGCGCGAGGTACAGCGCGATCAGCACGATCGGCACCACGGAGAACGCCGCCGCGAGCGGCAGGTTTCCGGCCGTGCCCTGCTGCTGGAACACCATCATGCCGATGAAGTAGCCGGGCGCGCCGACGATGCTCGGGATGATGTAGTCCCCGAGCGTCAGCGAGAACGTGAAGATCGAGCCTGCCGCGAGACCCGGCAGCGCGAGCGGCAGCACCACGTTGCGAAAGGTCTGGCCGGGACGCGCGCCGAGGTCCGCGGACGCCTGCAGCAGCGATCCCGGCACGCGTTCGAGCGCGGCGGCAAGCGGCAGGATCATGAACGGCAGCCACATGTAGACGAACACGATGAACATGCCGAGGTACGACGAGGCGAGCGACGGCCCGCCGACCACCGGCATCGACAGCACCTTGTCGAGCAGCGGCGTGAGGCCGACCGCGCCGAAGAACCACGACACGATGCCTTCCTTCGCCAGGATCAGGCGCCAGGCGTAGACCTTGACGAGGTAGCTGGTCCACATCGGCAGCATCACGCCGACGTAGAAGAACGCCTTCATCCTCGGGCCGGCGTGGCGCGCCATGTAGTTCGCGACCGGGAACGCGACGACCGCAGCGGCGATCGTGACCGCGACGGCCATCGCCACGGTGCGCAACACGATGTCGACGTGCGCCGGCTGCGTCACGAGCTGCTTGTAGGTGGCCAGCGTAAGCCTCGGCACGACCTTCGCGGTGAACTCGTCGATCGCGTAGAAGCTCTGCATCAGCAGCATGAACAACGACCCGAGGTACACGGTGCCGAGCCACAGCAACGGCGGCGCGAGCAGCAGCGCGAGGTAGAACGCGTTGCGACCCTGCAGGCTGAGGCTGTTGCGGCGAGCCACGCGCGTGCCTCAGGCGGAGTGCAGCAGGACGGCGCTGTCGGCACGCCAGGCGAGGCGCACGCGCTCGCCCTCGCGCAGCCTGGTCGCGTCCGTGGCGGACTCGGCGTGCGCGACGGCCAGCAGCGTCTCCTCGTCGATGCGCACGTGACAGCGGCTGCTCGCGCCGTGGTACAGCACGTCGGCGAGCGTTCCGTCGCAGGCGATCGCGCCGTCCGGCACGCGCTCGCCGGCCGCGAGGATGTCGATGAGTTCCGGGCGGATCGCGAATGGCTGGCGTTTGCCGGTGAGGCGCTCGGCAAGTTCCGCCTCGACGACGTTGGCGCTGCCGACGAAATTCGCGACGAACGCGGTGCGCGGGCGGTTGTACAGCTCGCGCGGCGTGTCGAGCTGCTCGATCCGGCCCTGGCTGAATACGGCGACGCGATCCGCCATGCTGAGCGCCTCGCCCTGGTCGTGCGTCACGAACACGAACGTGATGCCGAGCCGCTGCTGCAGGCCCTTCAGTTCCGCCTGCATCTCCTCGCGCAGCTTCAGGTCGAGCGCACCGAGCGGCTCGTCGAGCAGCAGCACCTTGGGCTGGTTGATCAGCGCGCGCGCGAGCGCGACGCGCTGCTTCTGGCCGCCCGACAGCTGCGCCGGGCGGCGGTCGCCGAACGAGCCGAGCTGCACCAGCTCGAGCATTTCCCCGGCCCGGGCGAGGCGCTCGGCGGATTTCACGCCGCGCACGCGCAGTCCGTAGGCCACGTTCTCGGCCACGCTCATGTGCGGGAACAGCGCGTAGTCCTGGAAGACCGTGTTGACGTTGCGGTCGAACGGCGGCACACCGGTGACGTCTTCGCCTTCGAGCAGGATCTGGCCGCTGTCCGGCTGGTCGAAGCCGGCGACGAGGCGCAGGCAGGTGGTCTTGCCGGACCCGGACGGGCCGAGCAACGCGAAGAATTCGCCCTGCGCGATCGTCAGCGAGACCCGGTCGAGCGCGACGATGCTGCCGAACGCCCGGCTGGCCTCGCGCAGTTCAATGGCGGCTGTCATGGCGGGGGAAGACCGGGATCAAAACAGGCGGCGCCCGCAAGCAGCGCCGCCTGGCTTCCTTTGCGGGCGGGCAGGCGGCCGTTACCGGCCGCCCATCACCGCGACGAAGTCCGTGGCCCAGCGGCTGTACGGCACGCAGGTGCCCTGGGTCGCGCAGGTCGCTTCCGGCGTGCGCCAGAAGTGGATCTTGTCGAACTTGTCGAAGCCGTTGGTGGCACAACCCGTGTCGCTCAGCAGCGCATTGCCCTTGCAGGCGGCCGGCACGGCCGGCACGGATCCGAACCACGAGGCGACGTCGCCCTGCACCTTGGCATTCAGCGACCACTCCATCCACTTGTAGGCGCAGTTCGGATGCTTGGCGTTGGCGGCCAGCATCGTCGTGTCGGCCCATCCGGTGGCGCCTTCGTCCGGGATCACGCTCGCGATCGGCTGCTTGTTCGCGACCAGCGTGTTCACCTGGAACGGCCAGGAGCTCGACGCCACGACGCCTTCGTTGGTGAAGTCCTGCACCTGGACGTTCGCGTCGTGCCAGTAGCGCTGGATCAACGGGTGCTGCTTGCGCAGCAGCTCGAGCACGGCGGCGTATTGCTGCTCGTTCAGCTCGTACGGATCCTTGATGCCGAGTTCCGGCTTCTTCGCCATCAGGTACAGCGCCGCATCGGCGATGTAGATCGCACCTTCATAGGCCTGCGTGCGGCCCTTGTTGCTCTTGCCGTCGGCGAGCTTCCCTTCCTCGAATACCACCGACCAGGAGTTCGGTGCGGTCTTGAACGCCTTGGTGTTGTACATCAACACGTTCGGGCCCCACTGGTACGGCGTGCCGTAGTGCTTGCCGTCCACGAAATGCCACGCGCCTTCCTTCAGACGGTCGTCGACGTTCGCGTAGCTCGGCACGCGCGCGATGTCGATCGGCTGCACCGTGCCGCCGCGGATCAGGCGCAACGAGGCATCGCCCGAAGCCGTCACGAGGTCGTAGCCGCCCTGCGTCATCAGCGAGACCATTTCATCGGACGTGCCGGCGACCTTGACGTTGACCTTGCAGCCCGTGTCCTTCTCGAACGGGGTCACCCAGTCGTAGTTCTTGTCGGTCTCGCCGCGCTCGAGGTAACCGGCCCACGCGACGACGTCGACCTGGCCTTCGAGCTTGTCGGATGCCGGTGCGGCCGCGGTCGTGGCCGGCTGTTCGGCTGCCGGCGCGGCGGGTTCCTGCTTTTTCTGGCAGGCGGTGAGTGCGATCGCGATTGCGACGGTGAGCGCGAGGCGCGAGTCCAGCGCCTTGAACCGGAATGACATGATTTGAGCCCCCAATCGTGGTTGTGGCGATGGTCGGGAAACCGGCTGCGTCGCGCGCAGCGGATCTCATTCTATGCTGCCGCCGGATTAGTTTCGAATCGGCCGGAGCCGCGCGGAGTTGCCCCGGCGTGGTGCGGCGCCGGGCCCGCCGGTCAGGGCGCCGTGCGTTTGAGGTGCAGCTCGAAGCGGATGCGCACGTCGTTGCCGACCCACTCGGTGTCCGACCACTCACCCTGTCCGACGCCGTAATCGAGGCGTCGGATCGTCGCGCCGCCCGCGAGGACCGCGGTACTGCCGTCCGCCGCGGGCTTGAACGTGAATGGCAGGCGCACCTCGCGCGTCACGTTGCGCAGCGTCAGCTTGCCCGTGGCCTCGTAGCCGCCGGTGCCGATGGCGCGGAAAGACAGTGTTTCAAAATGCGCCGCCGGCCACTGGGACGACCGCGAAAAAATCTTTTCCTTTCAGCGTGTTATCGCGGTCGGTTTCACCGGTCTCGGCGCTGGTCGCGTCGATCTCGACGGCAAAGCGGGCGTGCGCGAGATCGTCGGGCGCAAAGGTGATGGCCGGGGTGAAGCGCTTGAAGTGTCCTTCGAATTCGCCGCCCGCCTGCGTCGCGACGAATTTCAGCGTACTGGCGGCGGCATCGGTCGACCAGGTCGTCGCACTCCAGACCGGGCCGGCCGCGAGGGCCAGCCAGGCGAGGACGATGGTGGCGACCGTTCGCGCCACAGTCAGCGGCGACCGAAAGGCAGCATGCGGCGCAGCACGTCGTCTTTCAGGAAGTAGTGGTGGTACAGGGCCGCCGCGATGTGCAGGACGGCGACGGTGACGAGCACGTAGAACAGGGTCTCGTGTACCTCCTGCAGGTTTTCGTGCAGGCCCTTGTTCGTCGCGACGAGCGCCGGGAACTGGAACCAGCCGAAGAACGTCACCGGGAAATTCGCGGCCGACGACATCGCCCAGCCGCTGATGGGTTGCAGCAGGATCAGGGTGTAGAGCAGTCCGTGCCCCGCCGTGGCCGCCTTCCTGAGCAAACCGGAGCCCGCCGGAGCGGGCAGGCCCCGGTTGGCAAGCTTCCAGAGGATCCGAAGCATGGCGAGCAGCAGCACCAGCATGCCGATCGACTTGTGCCAGGAGAGGATCTTCAGTTTCTCGATCCCGTCCGGCAGCTCGTCCGCCGACTCGGCGACGAAGTACTGCACGACGATCAGGATCACGATGGTCCAGTGCAGGAGCTTCGCGAGGGCGCCATAGTGTTCAGCGGTGTTGCGCAAGGGCATGATGGACCAACCGGGATTCGTTACGGAGTGTGTGCCCATGTTAGCGCACCTGGGTTCAAGGCCGAGCTCGACATCCCGCAACGGTGTGGGTTGCGGTCGTGCTGGCCGGTTGCGCAGGTGGCGGGCCGGTCGGCACTCCAGGCTTGCCGGGGCCGTCCGCCGCAAGCCCGGCGATCACCGTGCCGGCCTCCGCTACGACATTCAATGTCGACGCCGCGAGCTCGCAGCTGACCGTGCTGGTATATCGCACGGGACCCCTCGCACGGCTCGGTCACAATCATGCGATCACGTCACGGCAGGTGAGCGGCGTGGTCTGGATCGGCTCGACCGTAGCCGCGTCGGGCTTCGAGATCCGCGTTCCGGTCGCGTCGCTGGTGGTCGATGACCCTGCTGCGCGCGCCGCGGCCGGCCCGGAGTTTCCCGGCGCCGTGCCCGACGAGGCGCGGTCCGGCACGACGGCCAACATGCGGCGTGCGGAAGTACTCGATGCGGAACGCTATCCCGACATCGACGTCCGCGCCGAGAGCGTGACCGGTACGTGGCAACAGGCCGTCGTGCACGCGACTGTCAGGCTCAAGGACATGCGGCGCGAAATGGACGTGCCCGTCGAGTTGCACGTGGAAGGCGGCACGGTCCGCGCGAACGGAGCGTTCCAGGTGCGGCAGACCGACTTCGGCATCGCGCCGTTCTCCGTCGCCGGCGGCGCCGTGCAGGTCGCGGACGTGGTCGATGTCCGCTTCGACATCACGGCGACGAAGTGACTGGCGCCTCTGTCGTGAGCAGCAGTTCGGTGCCTTCGGGCGCGCGCAGGATCGCGCTTTCGCGGACGCTGAGGCCGCGCGGCAGTCGGTCGGCGAAGAGCAGCCCGCGGTCGCGCAGCCGCGCGATGCGGTCGACCATCGCGGGATCGGAGTACGTCAGCACGGGGTGGCGCAGGTCCAGGTCGTAGAGCCCGACATTGAGGTCGCGGCCCGCGGCGACGATCTTCGGGAACGGCACGCGCACGGGATCGAACGCGACGAACCCGAGCCGGTCCCAGAATGCGGCGGCCCGCTCGAGGTCGCTGGTCGGGATGCCGAATTCCTCGAAGTATCCGAGCTCGGTGGAAAAGCCCGGCGGCAGAGCCGGCGGCGAGAACGTCCGCGCCTCGATGACCGAGATCATCTGCCCGGACGGATCGAGGAAGCCGACCTCGTGGAACGCCTCGGAGTCGAGTTTCGCAAACTCGAACTCGATGCCGAGTTCATGGAACTGCGCTGCGTGCCGCGCGACGTCGGGCAGCACCCACGTGAGGGACGGCGCCGTGAACCGGGCCTGGTGCAAACCGACGAACAGCCGGCCGTCCGTGACGACGGCGTAAGGGTGGCTCCAGGTTTCGCCGGTCGACGCCTGCACGAAACCGAGAGACTCGTAGAATTCGAGCGACGCCGGGATGTCCGGCGCAAAGACGCTGACCTCGAGGAATTTCCCGAGCAACATGGTCGGACGCTCAGCTCTTCGCGCCCATCGCGAGCGCGCGCTCGCGCGATGCGCGGCGTTGCGCGGTGTCGTCCACGCCGGAGAATTCGGGCCAGCCGCCGCCGTGCTGCAGCACGACGTCGGCCAGCGCACCGGCATGCGCCGCGCTCGAATTCAGGCAGGGCACGTAGTCGAACTCGGTGCCGCCCTCCGCGAGAAACAGGTCCCGGTTCTGCATCGCGATCTCCTCGAGCGTCTCGAGGCAATCGGTGGCGAAGCCGGGACAGACGACGGTGACCTGCCTGGGCCCGGATCTGGCGTACTCGTGCAGCAGCCCGTCGACGTACGGCTTCAGCCACTCCTCCTTGCCGAAGCGCGACTGGAACCCCATCGACCAGTCGCCGTCGGCGAGCCCGAGGCGTGCCGCGACCGCGCGCGCCGTCCCGTGGCAGAAACAGTGGTACGGGTCGCCGGCGAGGAAATACCGCTTCGGGATCGAATGAAACGAGAACAACAGGTGCTTGCGGCCGTGCGTACGCCAATGCGCGGTGACGCTGTCGGCGACCGCGGCGAGGTAGCTTTCGCGCTCCCAGTATTGATTGACGAAGCGCAGCTCCGGCATCCAGCGCCACCGCGACAGCTGTCGCGTCACGCGCTCGAAGATCGTGCCGGTGGTCGTCGACGAGTACTGCGGATAGAGCGGCAGCACGATCAGCCGCTGCACGTTGCGGCGGCGAAAGCCCTCGAGCACGTCGTGTATCGCCGGCCGGCCGTACGTCATCGCGAGGTCGACGATCACGCGATCGCCGAACTGCCGGGCGAGTCGCGCACCGAGCGCCTCGGCCAGGCCCCGCGATTCGATCAGCAGCGGGGAGCCGCGCTCGGTCCAGATCTTCCGGTAGGCGTGCGCGCTGCGCCGCGGGCGAATGCGCAGGATGACCCCGTGCAGGATCAGCCACCACAGCGCACGCGGCATCTCGATGACCCGCGGGTCCCAGAGGAACTCGGCGAGATAGCGCCGCACGGACGCGGTGCTCGGGTCGTCCGGTGTGCCGAGGTTCACCAGCAGCACGCCGGCGCGGCTCGCTGCGCCGTGCTCGTAGTCGGGTGTGCCGATGAATTGCGTCATGCGCTGCCTGGGGCCTTCAACGAGCGTGAAACGATACAGGAACGCACCCTCACCCGGCCATTCGGCCGCCTCTCCCGCAGGCAGGAGAGGCGACTCACCTCTCCCGCTTGCGGGAGAGGTCGGACGCAGTCCGGGTGAGGGCGGCGCCGGCCTCGAACCGGGGCGACAGCCACAGCACGACCAGCTGCAGCAGGCTGGCGCCCGCGCCGAACAGCAGCACGGGCAGCGCCGACGTCGTCGGCGTGACACCCATCAGCTGCACGCAGAGCGCCGCGATGATCTGCTGCAGGAAGCCGAGCGTGCTCGAGGCGACGCCGGCGTGTTCGGGGGCCTGGCTGACGGCGATCGCGGACATGTTCGGCATGAACAGGCCCTGTCCGACGTAGACGAAGAACATCGGCACGAAGATCCAGAGCGGGTGCCGGAATCCGCCTGCCACGAACGCCAGCGCGGCGATCGAGGCGACGGCCTGGATCGCGCCGCCGACCACGACCATCCAGTGCGCGCTGCGCAGCCCGCCGAGCCGGCGCAGCGACAGGTTGCCGAGCACGTAGCCGACCGCGATGAACAGGTAATAGAAGCCGTAGTCCGTCGCCGGCCGGCCGAGCGCCGACACCAGCACGTAAGGCGCCAGCGAAATGAACACCAGGAAGAGCGCGTACCCGAGCGACGACTGCAGCGCGCAGCTCAGGTACAGCCGGTTGTGCAGCAGTTGCCCGGCGACTGCGGCCATCTCGCGCGGGCGCGGCGGCGCCCGGCCGGGGTCGCGCGTCTCCGGCAAGTGCTTCCAGGCGAAGTAAGTCGGCAGCAGTGCGAGCAGGATCAGCGCCGCGAACACCGCCCGCCAGCCGAATCCCGGCGGTGAGGAAGCCGCCGAGGACCGGGGCCAGCCCGTTGGTGAGGACCGACACGATCGCAAGCTGCGCGATGGCGGCCGCCATGCGATCGACCGGGAAGCGGTCGCTGATGATGGCACGCGAGACGGCGATGCCGACCGAGGTGCCGAACGCCTGCACGCCGCGCCCGACGATCAGCCACGGCAGGCTCTGCGCGGTCATGCCGATCGTCGCGCCGATCAGCACGATGCTCATGCCGGCGAGGACGGCGGTGCGCCGGCCGTAGCGGTCCGAGATCGGCCCCCAGGCCAGCATGCCGATCGCGAAGGTGACCAGCGAGACGGAGAACGTCGCCTGCACGTGGGCGACGTCCGCGCCGAAATGTTCGCGCACCGCGGGCAGCGCGGGGATGTACAGGTTGGTCGCGATCGACCCGACCGCGACGATGACCGCGCAGCAGGAGCAGCAGCGCGCGGTCGTTCAACCCTCGATGCCGCCGATGCAGAGGTACTTGAGCTCGGTGTAGTCGAGGATGCCGTACTTCGAGCCTTCGCGGCCGATGCCCGATTCCTTGACGCCGCCGAACGGCGCGACCTCGGTCGAGATGAGGCCGGTGTTCAGGCCGACGATGCCGTACTCGAGGCCCTCCGAGACGCGCCAGGCGCGCGCGAGGTCGCGCGTGTAGAAGTAGGAGGCGAGGCCGAACTCCGTGTCGTTCGCCATCCGGATCGCCTGCTTCTCGTCCTTGAAGCGAGAACATCGGCGCGACCGGGCCGAAGGTCTCCTCGCGCGCGACCATCATGCTCCGGCGTGACGTGCGTGATGATCGTCGGCTCGAAGAACGTGCCGCCGAGCGCGTGGCGCTTGCCGCCGAGCGCGACCTTGCCGCCCTTCGCGACGCGCGTCGGCGATGTGTTCCTCGACCTTCGCGACCGCCTTCGCGTCGATCAGCGGGCCCTGTTCGGTCGGCGCCCTTCAGGCCGTCGCCGACGCGCAGCTTCGCCACGGCTTCGACCAGCTTGGCGACGAACGCGTCGTACACGCCTTCCTGCACCAGCAGGCGGTTGGCGCAGACGCAGGTCTGGCCCGGTGTTGCGGTACTTGCTCGCGATCGCGCCCTGCACGGCCGCGTCGAGGTCGGCGTCGTCGAACACGATGAACGGCGCGTTGCCGCCGAGCTCGAGCGAGACCTTCTTCAGCGTGGCGACGCACTGCGCCATCAGCTTCTTGCCGACCTCGGTCGAGCCGGTGAACGTGAGCTTGCGCACGAGCGGATTGCGCGGTCATCTCGCCGCCGATCGCGGTCGACGGGCCGGTGATCACGCTGAACACGCCCTTCGGGAATGCCGGCGCGGTGCGCCAGCTCGGCCATCGCGAGCGCCGAGTACGGCGTCTGCGTCGCCGGCTTGCAGACGAACGGTGCAGCCCGCCGCGAGCGCCGGCCCGGCCTTGCGCGTGATCATCGCCGCCGGGAAATTCCACGGCGTGATCGCCGCGACGACGCCGACCGGCTGGCGCATCACGAGGATGCGCTTGTCGGGCTGGTGTCCGGGGATCACGTCGCCGTAGAGGCGCTTGCCTTCCTCGGCGAACCATTCGATGAACGACGCGGCGTAGGCGATCTCGCCCTTGGCCTCGGCGAGCGGCTTGCCCTGCTCGGCCGTCATCAGCACGCCGAGGTCGTCGACGTTCGCCATCATCAGGTCGTACCAGCGGCGCAGGATCGCCGCGCGGTCCTTGGCGGTCGTGCCGCCCAGGCCGGGAACGCGCGCCGACGCCGCCTCGATCGCGCGCCGGGTTTCGAGCGCGTCGAGGTTCGGCACCGTGCCGAGCACCGCGCCGGTGGCCGGGTTCGTCACGTCGACGTTCTGGCCGCTGCGCGCGTCGATCCATTCGCCGTCGACGTAGCACTGCTGACGGAGGAGCGTGCGGATCCTTGAGTGTGAGTGTCATGGAGTTCTCGATTCCCTCTCCCGCTTGCGGGAGAGGCGAGGGTGAGGTGATTAACCGATGTGCTGGCGGAAGAATTCGACGGTGCGCGTGAAGGCGAGGCGGGCGCTCGCGGGGTCGAAGTCTCGCGCGTTCCGTGCAGTTGAAGCCGTGGTCGGCGGGATACAGGTGGTAGGTCCCCTGCGGATAGGCCTTGCGAATCGCTGTCGACGTCCGACAGCGGGATGTGCGAGTCCTTCTCGCCGAAGTGGAACATCATCGGGCAGCGCGGCGTGTCGGTCAGGACCTGCGCGATGCCGCCGCCGTAGTAAGCGACGCCCGCGGCGATGTTCGTGTGGCAGCCGGCGAGGTAGGTGACGCGGCCGCCCCAGCAGTAGCCGACCATGCCGACCTTGCCCGCGCGCGACGCTGCGTCGATGGTGGCGTTGAGGTCGGCCAGCACACCGGCCGGGTCGGCCTTCATCATGTACCCGATTCCCTGTCTGAACATCGTCAGGGCGTCGTAACCCAGTTCGACCCCCTTCTTCTGCCGGTCGAACAGCGCGGGTGCGGCCGCCACGTAACCTTCCGCGGCGTACTGCTCGACGATGCGGCGGATGTGGGAGTTGACGCCGAAGATCTCCTGGATGACCACCACCGCGCCACGCGGCGCGCCCTCGGGCCGGACGAAGTACACGGAGAACTCGTTGCCGTCGGCGGCTCTCAGCTGCAGGTGGCTCATGGCGGGGCAGGCTCCGAAGCCGCATGGGTGTCAGGGAGGCCGATTAGGATAGCAGGACTCATCCCCCGCGCGAGAGGTGGGATCGACTCCCTCTCCCGCGTGCGGGAGAGGGTTGGGGTGAGGGCATCGACTCCCTCTCCCGCGTGCGGGAGAGGGTTGGGGTGAGGGCACCAATGCCGGCCTCTATAATTCCCGCCCCAACGCCAGAATCCGGAGCGACACATGCTCGTCGGTACCAAGGTTCGCCGCGTCGCCATCCTGGGCGGCGCCCGGATTCCGTTCGTCCGGGCCATGGGCGCCTACGCCGACTGCAGCAACCAGGACATGCTCACCGCGGCACTGCAGGGGGTGGTCGACAAGTTCGGGTTGGGCGGAGAGCGCATCGGCGACGTCGGGGCCGGCGCGGTGCTGAAGCACCCGCGCGACTTCAACCTGACTCGCGAGGCGGTGCTGTCGACTTCGCTCGCGCCGCAGACACCGGCGTTCGACCTGCAGCGCGCCTGCGGCACGAGCCTCGAAACCGCAATCGTTCTCGGGCTGAAGATCGCGAACGGCCAGATCGACTCGGCCATCGCGGCGGGCGTCGATACCGCGAGCGACGCGCCGATCGGCGTCAGCGAGGGCCTGCGCAGGATCCTGCTGAAGAGTGCGCGCGGCCGAACGTTCGGCGAGCGGCTCGCGCCGTGGCTCGGGCTGCGGCCGTCGCACTTCAAGCCCAGCCTGCCGGCCGTCGCGGAGCCGCGCACCGGCTTGTCGATGGGGCAGAGCTGCGAATTGATGGCGCAGCGCTGGAAGATTTCCCGCGAGGCGCAGGACCGGCTCGCGTACGAAAGCCACCTGCGGGCGGCGGCAGCCTACGACCTGGGCTTTCACGCCGACCTGCTGGTCGAGTTCCGCGGCGTGCGTGCCGACGACATCCTGCGCCGCGACACCTCGCTCGAGCGGCTGGCGAAGCTGAAACCGGCGTTCCCGATGCCCGGCAGTGCGACGCTGACGGCCGGCAACTCGACGCCGATGACGGACGGCGCGGCGGCGGTGCTGCTCGCGAGCGAAGAGTGGGCGCGTGCACGCAACATACCGGTCCAGGCCTACCTGACCTACGGCAAGGTCGCGGCGGTCGATTTCGTCAGCGACGAAGGCTTGTTGATGGCGCCGGCCTATGCGGTGCCGCGCATGCTCGCCGACGCCGATCTGCGACTGCAGGACTTCGACTTGTACGAGATCCACGAGGCCTTCGCGGCGCAGGTGCTCTGCACGCTCGCGGCTTGGGAATCGGCGGAGTATTGTCGCGACCGCCTCGGTCTCGACGCGCCGCTCGGGGCGATCGATCGCGGCAAGCTGAACGTGAACGGCGGCAGCCTGGCGGTCGGCCATCCGTTCGCCGCCACCGGTGCGCGTATCCTCGCGGCGCTGGCCAAGGCGATCGACCGGCGCGGCGGCGGGCGGGGGCTGATCTCGATCTGCACCGCGGGCGGCATGGGCGTCACCGCGATCGTGGAAAAATAAGGGTGGGTGACGACATGCAGATTCGAGCAGGGTTGGTTGCCGGCGATGGTGGCCGCCGTCGCCGGGTGCGCCGCGCAGCCGGCCACCGAGGCGCCGCGGGTCGCGGCCCCGGCGCGAAGCGGACGCGGCAATTGCGCCTCCTGCTCGACGCGTATTTCGAGGACGCCCTGCGGCTCAATCCGCTGCTCGCGACCTACATCGGCGACAACCGGTACAACGACAAGCTGCCGAATTCGCTCGCGCCGGAATATCGCGCCGAAGTGCACGCGGTGAACCAGCGCTATCTCGACGAGGTGCGCCGGATCGACGCGGGCCGGCTCTCGCCGCCCGACCGGATCTCGTACGACATCTTCGTGCGCGAACGCACGCGCGCGCTCGAGTCGGAACGCTTCCCCGACGAACTGCTGCCCCTCAACCAGGCGGGCAGCCTGCTGACGCGGATGCCGGCGCTGGGCTCGGGCACGAACGCACAACCATTCGCGACCGTGCAGGACTACGACAACTGGCTGCGCCGTGTCGACGGGCTCGTCGCGTGGATCGACCAGGCCATCGCGAACATGCGCGTCGGCATGGCGCGCGGCGTGGTGCAGCCGCGTCCCGTGATGGAAAAGGTGCTGCCCCAGGTCGAGGCGCTGATCACGGCCCGGCCCGAAGACAGCCTGTACGACGCGCCGGTGCAGAAGTTTCCGGACGCCGTGCCGGCCGCGGAACGGCGAACGCCTGAAGCAGGCCTATGCGCGGGAAATCGAGGACCGGTTGATGCCGGCCCATCGCCGGCTGCGCGACTTCATCCGCGACGAGTACCTGCCGAAGACACGCAGCAGCGTGGCCTGGACGGCGCTGCCCGACGGCGAGGCGTGGTACGCGTTCATGGTCCAGGAGCACACGACGACCACGCTGACGCCGGACGAGATTCACGAGACGGGCTTGCGCGAGGTGGCGCGGATCCGCGGCGAGATGGACGACGTGCGGCGCGAGGTCGGATTCCAGGGCGACCTGCCGGCGTTCTTCCGCCACCTGCAAAGCGACCCGCAGTTCTACTTCACGCAGGGCGCCGACCTGCTCGCCGGATATCGCGCGCTCAAGTCGCGCATCGATGCCGCGCTGCCGCAGCTGTTCAAGGTGTTTCCGAAGGCCGACTACGAGGTGCGCGAGGTCGAAGCGTTCCGCGCCGCGTCGGCGGCGGGAGGCTATTACCAGCCCGCATCCGCCGACGGCTCGCGGCCGGGCATCTTCTACGTGAACACCTACAACCTCAAGGCGCAGCCGAAGTACGGCATGGAGACGTTGTCGCTGCACGAGGCCTCGCCCGGCCACCACTTCCAGATCTCCATCCAGCAGGAACTCGACGACCTGCCGAAGTTTCGCCGCTTCGGCGGCCGTTACACAGCCTACGTCGAGGGCTGGGCGCTATATGCGGAGTCGCTCGGCAAGGAACTCGGGATGTTCACCGACCCGTACCAGTGGTTCGGCCGGCTCAACGACGAAATGCTGCGCGCGATGCGGCTCGTCGTCGACACCGGACTGCACGAGAAGGGCTGGACCCGCGAGCAGGCGATCCGCTACATGCTCGACAATTCGACGCTGGCCGAATCGGACGTCGTCTCGGAAGTGGAACGCTACGTCGTCTGGCCGGGGCAGGCGCTGGGCTACAAGGTGGGCGACCTGCGCATCCAGGCGCTGCGGCACAAGGCCGAGCAGGCGCTCGGCGGAGAAGTTCGACGTGCGCGACTTTCACCGCGAGTTGCTGTGCGACGGCGCCGTGCCGCTCGACGTGCTCGAAGCGAAGGTCGACCGGTGGATCGCCCGCTCGCTGTCCCGCCAATAGCGGCAGAGGGCGCCCGCAGGGCGGGTGAGGGTTCTGCATCGATTCCAGCCGATTTCCAATGAAAAACGCATCGTTCGCTCTGCTCGTCGCTTGCACCTGCGCGCTGTCCCTGGCGGGTTGCGCCCGTCCGCACCCGGCGCAGAACGCGCAAGCCGGCTCGCAGGCCCCGGCCTTGCCGGCCTCGAATGCGATGGCGACGCAGCTCAACGAGATCGCGGAGAAGTACTGGGACGATTATCTCGCGCTGCATCCGTTGACCGCGACGGCGCTGGGGGACCCGCGTTTCGACGATCGATTCGGCGACTACGCGAGCCCGGCCTGGATGGCCGACGGCCTGGCGATCGAGCAGGAGACGCTCGAAAAGCTTGCCGCGATCGACTCGAAGCGGCTCGACGCCGACGAGCGCGTGACCTACGAATCGCTGAAGGCCGGCCGCGAGATCAATGCCGAAGGTTTCCGATACCCGAGCGAGTTGCTGGCCGTCGATCCGGTCTCCGACCTGCCGGTGCGTTTCGCGATGCTCGGCACCGGGCAGGATGCGCAACCCTTCCGCGATGCCGCCGATTACGATCACTTCCTCGCGCGGATGGACGGTTTCGTCGCGTGGGTCGACCAGGCCATCAACGACCTGCGCTCGGGTGTCGCGAAAGGCGTCGTGTACCCGCGCCCGGTCGTCGAGCGCACGCTGCCGCCGCTTGCCGGCATCGGGGTGGCGGATCCGAAGCAGAGCCTGTTCTGGCAGCCGATCCTCGAGTTTCCAGCGGGCATGTCCGTCGCCGACCGTCGCCGGCTGATCGACGCGTACGAGCAGAAGCTCGGCAAGCAGGTGCTGCCCGCGTACCGGCGCCTGCTACGCGTATCTGAAGGACGAGTACCTGCCGCAGGCTCGCGTGAAGCCCGGCATGGCAGCGTTGCCGAGCGGCGATATCTGGTACGCGTACCTGGTGCGCGACTACACCGGTTCGACGCTCAAGCCGGCCGAAGTGCACGCGATCGGGTTGCGCGAGGTGGCGCGGCTGCGCGCGGAACTCGACCGGTTGATGCGGCAGAGCAGCGGGGCCACGGATCTGCGCGGATATGGCGACGCACTGCGAGCCGGCCCGACGTCCTACGAGGCCGATCCGGCCGCATTGCTGGCGGAATACGCGTCGATCCAGCAACGCGTGCGCAATGCACTGCCGCTGCTGTTCGCAGTCCTGCCGAAGACGGCGCTGGAGGTGCGCCCCGTCGAACCGCTGCGCGCGCCCTACGCGGCCGCCGCGGCGTACCGGCCGCCGGCCATCGACGGCCGGCAGCCCGGAGTGTTGTACGTGAACACGAGCGCCCTCGACACCCGGCCGCGCTACCAGATGGAAGCGCTCTATCTCCACGAGGCGTCTGCCCGGGCGTCACCTGCAGGCCGCGTTGGCGCTCGAAAATCCGCGCTGGCCGCGAGTGCGACGGATCGGCGACGACCTGGCCTATCGCGAAGGCTGGGCGTTGTATGCCGAGTCGCTCGGCCGCGACCTCGGGCTCTACGCCGACGCCGCCAGCCTCGCGGGTTACCTGATGACCGACTTGTGGATGTCCGCGCGGATGGTCGTCGACACCGGCCTTCACGCCCGGGGCTGGACGCGCGAGCAGGCGATCGAATACCTGCGCGCCAACAGCGGGCTCGGCGACGCGGCGATCGCGGCCGACGTCGATCGCAGCCTCGCGGCGCCGGGCATGCTGCTGGCGTTCAAGATGGGCGAGCTGAAGATCCTCGAGCTGCGCCAGCGGGCGCAGCAGCAACTCGGCGCGCGCTTCGACATCCGCGAATTCCATACGCAGGTGGCGGCCGGGGGATCGATGCCGCTGCCGGTGCTCGAGGCGAAGATCGATCGCTGGATCGCCCTCTCCCGCAAATAGCGGGAGAGGGCGCAGCAGAGCGCGTGAGGGAGTATTCACCTCTCCCGTTTGCGGGAGAGGTCGCGCGCAGCGCGGGTGAGGGCCCCTACCTGTTGGTGCCGTGCTCGAGCGTTTCGATCGAGTCGACCTTGCCCGCCACCATCCGCACGCGGCGCATCAGCTTGTTCGGCCCGAAGTCGTAGGTCCACAGGTCGACGGGCACTTCCTCCTCGCCGTTGAACGAGTATTCCTGCCCGCCGACCTCGAAGCGCGGCTTGCGGACGATCCAGGTGCGCTTCTGGTCCGCGGGCTCGCCGCAGTACTGCAGCACCTTTTCCTGCGTGTCGCCCTCGCTGATCAGCTTGCTGCCGCACCGCATCGTGTCGGCGGAGGCGAGCGGGGGCAGGGCCAACGCAAGGACGGCGATCGCACGCAGCAGTTTGTCAGTAGCCATAGCCCTCCGTCCGGATTTCAACGAGCTCGTCGCCGATGAAGCGCAGCTTGCGCAGCAACTTGCTCGAGCCGAAGTTGTACGTCCACAGTTCGACGGGCAGGTCGACCCAGCCCGGGCCGAAGTACGAGTAGTCGTACGGCCCATAGCCGTAACCGCCCTGGCGCACCATGCCCGCCAGGCTGACGCTGGTCGGTTCACCGCAAAGCGTGCGCACCTTGTCCTTGCCGTCGCCGGTGCTGACGAGCCGGCTGCCGCAGCGCAGCGTGTCGTCGGCCTGTGCCGCGCCGGCCCATGCGAACGATGTCGCAAGCGCGGCGAGCAGGGCCATGAGGGCGTGGTTGCGCATGGCCAAAGGATACAAGGGAAACCCGGTTCGATAGCATGGGTCGGCCTTCCGTCTCGCGATACCCGCATGACACGCCGCAACGCCATGCTTTTGGTCCTGTTTGCCCTCGTCGCCGTCGGCACGGCCGGCGGGTACTACGCGTACGAACGCCGCACGCCGGCGTTCGACATGCGGCAGGTGACGGCGTACTACCGCAAGCTCAAGGTCAGGGACGCACAGCCCGTCGCGACCGAAGCGGTGCGCGACGGCATCGTCGCCGGGCTCGGCTACGTCAGGAGCCACACGCTGCCGTCCGGTCAATTCGTCTATGCGATCAACCTGAACCCGGCGGTCAAAGTCGCGCCCGGCTACAACATGCTGCGTCACGCGGCCGCCATCTACGCCATCCGGCTGGCGAACGCGGTGGTGCCCGATCCGCAGGCGGTGGAGGTGATGCAGCGCGCGACCCGGTTCATGCGGGACTGCTGTTTCGCCGACGTGGACGGCAGGGGCACCGGCCTGTGGGAGCCGCCCGCGCTGACGCACTCGAAGTCGCCGCAAACGTTCAAACTCGGCGGCGTGGGCCTCGCCATCGTGGCTTTGGCCAGCACCGAGAGCGTCCGCCCGGGTGCGACGACCGCCGGCGAGATGCAAGGTTTCGCAAAGTTCGGACGACAATTCATGAAATGGAACGGCGAGTTCGGGCCGCGCTACGTGCCGAGCCAGGGCGGGCTGCAGTCGTCGGGCGACGTGTTGTATTACCCAGGTGAGATGGTGCTCGGCTGGATGGCGCTTTACGAGAGCCACCCGGCTCCCGAATTGATGCAGTGGTCGCTCGATGCATTGATGAGGCTGGCGCGCGAACGCTCAGCGGCCGGCGCAGCTCCGGCCGATCACTGGTCGCTGCTCGCCACGGCCGACCTCTTCCGCCTCGCGGCGCGCGACAAGGTGGAGATTCCCCGCGACGTGCTGACGCGCCATGCGGTGCTGGTCTGTCACACGATCCTCGAAGAGGCGTACGCGCCCCCGGAAATGCCGATCATGGACGGTGCGCTGGTGCGACGCGGAGACGCGGTCACGACGTCGGCACGTCTCGAAGGCCTGCTCGCCGCGCTCACGTTCCTGCCGGCCGACCATCCGATCGTGCCGCACGTGAAGGCGGCGGCGCATCGCGCAATCGCATTCCTGCTGCGGGCCCAGGTGAAGAGCGGGCCCCATGCCGGTGGCATGCCGCTCGCGATCACCACGCTGCCGGCGAGCTTCGGTGGCGACACCCGGAAGTTCAACGAGGACGCCACGCGGATCCAGATCGACCACTTCCAGCACTCGGTCAGCGCAATGTCGCGCTACCTTGCGCTGCGCAAACTTGGCGTGCTTTGACCACGCCGTCCTGATTCGGCAGGACAGGAAAACTGCCCCGCTTGCGCGGGGCGCTTCGTTGCGGGCTGCGGCCGTTTCCGGGCGGACGTCAGACGAACACCGTCGCTTCGATCAGACCTTGCGGCGGCGGAGCGCACGATGTGAGTAACAATATGTTTTTATTGATAAAAATCAGAAGTCATAGGTTGGCCGGCAGCCGCCCGTCCAGTGTTCCGCCAGCGACCGTCAGGTCCGCCAACACTGGGCTCATAACCGTCCCGTTGGACTGCCGGGCCTGACGACTCTGGTAACCTGACCGCCCTTTTTTTGGCCGACCTCAGGCATGGCGCTGGACCGGGATTTCGACAAGCGTCTCGCCGGGCTGGTGAACAGCCGGGTCCGGGGCGTGCTGCAGGGCGGCCTGAAAGGCGTCGAGCGGGAATCGCTGCGCGTCACGCCCACGGGACAGATCGCCAGATCGCCTCATCCGAGGTCGCTCGGCTCGGCGCTCACGAACGAGCACGTCACCACCGACTACTCCGAGGCGCTGATCGAACTGGTCACGCCGCCGTTCGCGCACAGCTGGGAATTGCTGCAGTACCTCTGCGACCTTCACCAGTTCGTCTACCGGCACCTGGACGACGAGCTGCTGTGGGCGACGAGCATGCCCTGCGCCATCGACGGCGACGAGAGCATCCCGATCGCCCAGTACGGCACCTCGAACGTCGGGCGCATGAAGACCGTCTACCGGCACGGGCTCGGCCATCGCTACGGCCGGGTGATGCAGGCCATCTCCGGCGTGCATTTCAATTACTCGTTCCCGGAACACCTCTGGCCCGTGCTCGGCGACGGTGCTCGCGTCGCGCGACACGGCGCAGGACTTCCGCTCGGCGACCTACTTCTCGCTGTTGCGCAATTACCGGCGGCACGGCTGGATCGTGCTCTACCTGTTCGGCAACTCGCCTGCGCTCTGCTCGTCGTTCCTGCAGGGCCGGCAGGTCGAGGGCCTGCGCGAATTCCTGCCGGGCACGCTGTACGCGCCGCATGCCACGTCGCTGCGGATGAGCGACCTCGGCTATCGCAACAAGAGCCAGGCGGGCCTCAACGTCTCGGTCAACAGCCTCGAGCACTACATCCGCGACCTGACGAACGCGATCACCACGCCGCACCCGCCGTACGAGAAGATCGGCGTCAAGGTGAACGGCGAGTACCGGCAGCTGAACGCCAACCTGCTGCAGATCGAGAACGAGTACTACAGCTTCATCCGGCCGAAGCGCGTCACGCAGTCGGGCGAGCGCCCGACCAAGGCGCTGCGCCGCGCCGGCGTGCAGTACGTCGAGATGCGCTCGCTCGACGTGAGCGCGTTCGATCCGGTGGGCGTCAATCAGAACAAGCTGCGCTTCCTCGAGGCGTTCGCCGCCTACTGCGCGCTGAGCGACAGCCGGCCGATCGAGAATTCCGAGCAGTCCGAGCTCGACGGCAATCACGCGCGCGTCGCGCGCGAAGGCCGCGCGCCCGGGTCTGCTGCTGCGCCGCGACGGCCGCGACGTGCCGCTGCGCGACTGGGCGCTCGAGATCGTCGATGCGATGCGCGGCGTGTGCGAGTTGCTCGACGAGGGCGACCCCAAGCGGCCGTATTCGACGGCGCTCGAGGCCCAGGAGGCCAAGGTGCACGACGTGGCGCTGACGCCGGCGGCGCGCACGATGGCCGAGATGCGGGCGAACGAAGAATCGTTCTTCAACCTCGCGCTGCGCATGTCCAGACTGCACAAGGCCTATTTCCTGGAACTTTATTCGCCGAACGAGTCCCGGCAGGACGAGTTTGCGGCGGAAGCGCAACAGTCGCTCGAGGCGCAGGCGCGCCTCGAAGCATCGAGACGAGATGCCTTTCGATGCGTATCTCCAGAAATATTTCGCTTGACGATGCGCCGGGCGTAAGATGCCGGCCGAGTGAAGGACGTCATCGCCGTGTCATGGGAGCGGCGTAAACCATCTGGGCGGTCAACCCGGAAGGTTTTTAACATAACGCCCAGTCGATCAAATTGGGCGAGTCGGGAGCACGAGGCACAGGATGAGCAAGCAAATCGAATCGCAGGGGATGCGAGACTCGACCGTCGCCGGGTCCGCTGCGTCAGGGTCCTGGGATCCTTATGAGGTCTGGCTCAATCGTGTGAAAAAGCCGCGCGAAGGCCAGGCTGGCGCGATTCACTCGGTTTCGGTCCAGTCCGTCACCCCGCAGCTGCCGGCGACGCAGACCATCAAGGTGCCTGGCCCGGACCTGAGCGAAACGGCGCGCATGCGCGCGCTGACGCTGTCGCCGTCGAGCTGAGTCTCCCCCGCCCGCGACCGGGCGAGATCGGGCGCGACTCGGGCGACGGCGCGCTACTCGCGCAGCAAGCCAGTCACGAACAATCCGCGCGAATCCATCGCGCCACGCAGCATGCCCGCGGAATTGAATGGCATCGCGATCCGCCCGTCGCGCCCGACGGCGATCACTCCGCCCGAACCGCCCAGGGCCACGAGCTGGCGCATCACCACGTCGTGCGCGGCCTCGACTACGTCGAGCGCGCGATAGCGCATCAGCGACGCGATTTCGTGCGCGACGGCCGCGCGGATGAAGAATTCTCCATGACCGGTGGCCGAGACCGCGCAGCAGTCGTTGGCCGCATACGTGCCCGCGCCGATCAGCGGTGAATCGCCGACGCGGCCCCAGCGCTTGCCCGTCATGCCTCCGGTCGACGTCGCGGCGGCGAGGTTGCCGCCCTCGTCGAGCGCGACGGCGCCGACCGTGCCCATCAACGACTCCTCACCCGACGCTGCCTCGCCCTGCAGGTGGCGCTCCAGTTCACGCAGCCTGCGCTCGGTGACGAAGTGGCTGTTCGGCACCGGGACCATGCCCTGTTCCAGCGCGAATTCTTCCGCGCCCGGTCCGGCCAGCATCACGTGCGGCGAGTGATCCATGACACGCCGCGCCAGTTCGATCGGGCTGCGGACGTGCCGCAATCCCGTGACGGCGCCGGCGCGCAGGTCGCGACCGTCCATCAGCGAAGCGTCGAGTTCCACGGCCCCGGCCGCGCTCAGCACGGCGCCGCGCCCGGCGTTGAAGAGCGGATCGTCCTCGAGCACCTGGACGGCGGCGATCACCGCGTCGAGGCTGGGGGCGCCCTGCGACAGCAGCGACGAGCCGGCGCGCAGCGCGCGGCCGAGGCCATCGCGGTACGCGCGCTCGTTTTCGGGCGTGAGGTCGGCAGGCGAGAGGGCGCCGGCGCCTCCGTGTACGGCAATGGCAAACATGCGGGCCTCGGGATCTTTTGCGGTGCAGGAAATGGGGCGGACTTGTGACATTATCGGCGTCGACTCGTCTCACTGCATCCACGCCCGGTCGTCGTTGCCATGCGCCCACCCCGCAAGATCAAGACCCTGCTGGTCGCCAACCGCGGCGAGATTTCCATTCGCGTCATGCGCGCCTCGCACGAGCTCGGCATCCGCACGGTTTCGATCTACTCGCAGGAAGACCGGTTTTCGCTGCACCGGATGAAGGCGGACGAAAGCTACCTCGTCGGCGAGGGCAAGGGCCCGGTCGACGCGTATCTCGACATCGACGGCATCATTCGCGTGGCGCAGGAGGCCGGCGCCGACGCGATCCACCCGGGCTATGGCTTCCTCTCCGAAAATCCGGAATTTGCGGACGCCTGCGAAGCGGCCGGCATCACGTTCATCGGCCCGACCTCCGAGATCATGCGCCGCCTCGGCAACAAGGTGACGGCGCGCGATCTCGCCGCGTCCGCGGGCGTGCCGGTCATGCCCGCGACGCCGCCGCTGCCGCACGACGCCACGGACGCCGCGGGACTGGCCCGGACGATCGGTTACCCGGTGATGCTGAAAGCGAGCTGGGGCGGGGGCGGGCGCGGGATGCGCGTCATCGAGGGCGAAGAGCAGCTCGCGGAGATGGTTGCCGCGGCGCGCCGCGAAGCCAAGGCCGCGTTCGGCAACGACGAGGTCTATCTCGAGAAGCTGGTGCGCCGTGCACGCCACGTCGAGGTGCAGATCCTCGGCGACCGCCACGGCAACCTCGTGCACCTGTTCGAGCGCGACTGCACCGTGCAGCGGCGCAACCAGAAGGTCGTCGAGCGCGCGCCAGCCGTGTTCCTGGACGACGCCCAGCGGGAGGCGCTCTGCGCGCTGGCGCTGCGCATCGGCCGCGCGGTTGACTACCTCAACGCGGGCACGGTCGAGTTCCTGCAGGACGCCGACACCGGTCAGGTCTATTTCATCGAGGTCAATCCGCGCATCCAGGTCGAGCACACGGTCACCGAGGTGGTCACGGGCATCGACATCGTCAAGGCGCAGATCCGGATCGCCGAGGGCGCGGCCATCGGCACCCCGGCGAGCGGCGTGCCGGCGCAGGCCGGCATCCGCATGTCCGGCCACGCCATGCAGTGCCGTGTCACGACCGAGGATCCGGAAAACAACTTCATCCCCGATTACGGCCGCATCACCGCCTATCGCAGCCCGGCCGGCTTCGGCATCCGCCTGGATGCCGGCACGGCCTACACCGGCGCCTTCATCACGCGCTCGTACGACTCGTTGCTGGTAAAGGTGACGGCCTGGGCGCCGACTCCGGACGAAACCATCGCGCGCATGCACCGCGCGCTGCAGGAGTTCCGCGTGCGCGGCGTGGTGACCAACCTGCGCTTTCTCGACCAGGTGATCGCGCATCCGCTGTTCGAGAGCGGCGAATACACCACCAAGTTCATCGACCAGACGCCGGAGCTGTTTCGATTCGCGCGCAAGCGGGACCGCGCGACGCGGCTGCTGCGCTTCATGGGCGACGTGATCGTCAACGGCAACCCGGAAGTCGTCGGCCGCGCACGGCCGACTCGCCTCGTCGAGGCGCGCCCGCCCAAGCTGCCGATCGGCGAGCCGCCGGCTGGCACCAGGCAGAAGCTCGACCAGATGGGCGCGGCGAAGTTCGCGCAGTGGATGCTGGAGCACAAGCCCGTGCTGCTCACGGACACGACGTTCCGCGACGCGCACCAGTCGCTGCTGGCTACCCGACTGCGCACGCGCGACCTGGTCGCCATCGCGCCGGCGTACGCGCGGCTGGCCCCGGCGCTGTTCTCGGTGGAGTGCTGGGGCGGCGCAACGTTCGACGTCGCGATGCGCTTCCTCAGGGAATGTCCCTGGGAACGCCTGATCGCGTTCCGCACGGCGATGCCGAACGTGCTGCTGCAGATGCTGCTGCGCTCGGCCAACGCGGTCGGCTACACGAACTACCCCGACAACGTCGTCCGCTACTTCGTCGACCAGGCCGCGCAGCACGGCGTGGACGTGTTCCGGGTGTTCGACTCGCTGAACTGGGTGGAGAACATGCGCGTCGCGATGGACGCGGTGTGCGAGTCGGGCAAGCTGTGCGAAGCGGCGATCTGTTACACCGGGAAATCTCAACGACCCGCGCCAGACCAAGTACGACCTCAGGTACTACGTCGGCATGGCGAAGCAGCTCGAGCAGGCCGGCGCGCACATCCTCGGCATCAAGGACATGGCGGGCCTGTGCCAGCCGCGTGCGGCCCATACGCTCGTCAAGGCGCTGAAGTCGGAAATCGGCATCCCGATCCACTTCCACACGCACGACACCAGCGGCATCGCGGCCGCCAGCGTGCTGATGGCGATCGAAGCCGGCTGCGACGCCGTGGACGGTGCGCTCGACGCGATGAGCGGCCTCACCTCGCAACCGAATCTCGGTTCGATCGTCGAAGCATTGCGCTTCGGCCCGCGCGAGACCGGCCTCGACCCGGACAGCCTGCGTATCCTCTCGAACTACTGGGAGCAGGTACGACACGGGTATGCCGCCTTCGAGAGCGACATGCGCTCCGGTGCGTCGGAGGTCTACGTCCACGGCATGCCGGGCGGCCAGTACACCAACCTGCGCGAGCAGGCACGGTCGCTCGGCATCGACGACACGCGCTGGCACGAGGTCGCGAAGGCGTACGCCCAGGTCAACGAGATGTTCGGCGACATCGTGAAGGTGACGCCGTCGTCCAAGGTGGTCGGCGACATGGCGATCCTGATGGTCACCAGCGGGCTCACCGCCGGCGACGTGCTCGATCCCCAGACCGAGGTCGCGTTCCCCGAATCCGTCGTGTCGTTGTTCCGCGGCGACATCGGGCAGCCGGTCGGCGGATTTCCGCAGGCGCTGCAGAGGAAGGTCCTCGGCGCGCAGCAGGCCGACACGACGCGGCCTGGCGAGCGCTTGCCGCCTGTGGATCTATTGAAGGCGCGCGGCGAGCTGCAGGCAAAGATGCCGCGCGCGATCACCGACTACGAATTCGCGTCGTGGTTGATGTACCCGAAGGTGTTCACGGACTACATGGCCGATCGGGTGCACTTCGGCGACACGAGCGTGCTGCCGACGCGCGCATTTTTCTACGGGCTCGAGACCGGCGAGGAGATCACCGTCGACCTCGAGAAGGGCAAGCACCTGATCATCCGGTACGTCGCGACCAGCGACGCGCACGACGACGGCACGCGCACCGTGTTCTTCGAACTGAACGGACAGCCCCGCTCCGTGAAGGTGCCGGATCGAAGCCTGGTCGCGAAGCGTCCGCCGCGACGCAAAGCCGTCGCCGACCATCCGAACGAGATCGGCGCGCCGATGCCGGGCACGATCGCGACGGTCAACGTGATCGCAGGTCACCGAGCCGTGCGCGGCGAGGTGCTCGTGACGATCGAGGCGATGAAGATGGAAACCAGCGTGCGCTCCGAGCGGGACGGCGTCGTGCAGGAAGTCGTCGCGCGACCGGGGCAACAGGTGGACGCGAAGGACCTGCTGGTGGTGTTCGAAGCCGCGGTGTGACCGGCGTCCTCGTCGCGAAGCGGCTTACCCGGCCGGGGGCGGTTGACCCGGGGTCTGCGGCCACTGCTCGTGGATACACGCCCACGACGGCGCCGAGTCCGTCCAGATGGTCAACGACGGTTGCGCGATTTCCGGATCATCGAGCGTTCCCGCCCTCAGGATCAACAGGTGCGGTCGCGCGTCGGACGCGCTCGTGACCGGCGTGCCGCATTGCTCGCAGAACCGCCGGTGCATCCGGTTGCCGCTGTCGGCGACGCTCGCGTAGTCCCGCAACGGCCCGGTGATCGTCACGTTGGCAGCGGGAAACACCAGATTGACGGTGGCGCTGCCGGCGGCGAAGTACTGGCAGTCGCGACACCAGCAGATCCGGGTTGCGATCGGGTCCGTTGCCACCGTGTAGCGGACCGCCCGGCACCTGCATCCTCCGGTGATCGTCATCGTGCGGCCCTCCCTCGAGGTCGGTGTAAGGCAATGCGCGTCGTTGGGCGCCCGTCGGCCGCAGAGCGGTCAGCGTGCGAGGGCGTCGTCGAGCCAGCGGTTCAGTCGCGTCGGGTCCATTGCGCCCGATTGGCGCGCGATTTCCTGGCCGCCCTTGAACACCATCAGCGTCGGGATGCTGCGGATACCATAGCGTGCTGCGGTTTCCTGCGCCTCGTCCGTGTTCAGCTTGGCGAACCGCGCAGCCGGCTCCTTGCGACGCGCGGCTTCCTCGAACACCGGGGCCATCGCGCGGCACGGGCCGCACCACGGGGCCCAGAAATCCACGACCACGGGCAGGTCGCCGTGCGACACATGGCGATCGAACACGCCGTCGGTCAGCTCGACCGGATGTCCGTCGAACAGCCGGGTGTGGCAGGCCGGGCACTGCGGCCCGTCGCCGAGGCGATCGGCCGGAACGCGCACCGGCTGGTGGCAATGCTGGCAAACGACATGCGTCGACGTGGAGGTCATGGCATCCTCGAAAGGTGGCCGGGACTGCCCGGGAGACCCTGCATGGGGCCGACGGGCGCCGGACTCAAGGCTCCCCCCCGGCCGGCCCCTTGAGCCGGCGGCTACCGTCACCACATAGTGGGACAACGAAACGGTCTGCGGCCCGGGCCGCGAAGCCAGGTGTCGACATGCGGTTCAAGGACTATTACGAGGTGATGGGCGTCCCGCGCACCGCCAGCCAGGACGAGATCAAGCGCGCCTATCGCAAGCTGGCCCGCAAGTTCCATCCCGGACGTGAGCAAGGAAAAGGACGCCGAGGAGAAGTTCAAGGAACTGCAGGAAGCCAACGAAGTCCTCAAGGATCCGGAGAAGCGCGCGGCGTACGACCAGCTGGGCGCGGACCATCGGCAAGGGCAGGAATTCCGGCCACCGCCCGATTGGGGCAAGGGATTCGAATATTCGCGCGGGCGCCCGGGCAGCGGCAGCGCAGGATCCGCCGGCGATTTCAGCGACTTCTTCTCGGAACTGTTCGGGGCGCGCAGTCCGTTCGGGGATGCGCGTCCGGGCACGGGTCGCGGCGGCCGCGACTTTGCGACGGCCGGCCAGGACCACGTTGCGCGAGTCGAGATCGATCTCGACGACGCATATCGTGGTGGCGCCCGGACCATCGAATTGCGTTCACCGGAGCTGACCGCGGACGGCCACGTCGTCGTCAAGCCGCGCACGTTGCGCGTCGCGATACCGGCCGGCGTCACCGAAGGCCAGCAGATCCGCCTCGGTGGGCAGGGGAGCGCCGGCGTCGGCGGCGGGCCGCCTGGAGACCTGTACCTCGAGGTGAATATCCGGCCCCACCCGCTCTTCCGCGTCGATGGGCGTGACCTCACGATCACGCTGCCCGTGGCCCCGTGGGAGGCGGCGCTGGGGGAGACGGTCTCCGTGCCGACGCTCGGCGGCGCCGTCGAAATGAAGCTGCCTGCCGGCGCGCGCGCTGGCCAGAAGCTGCGATTGCGCGGACGCGGGTTGCCCGGACCGAAGCCGGGCGACCAGTACGTCACGCTGAATATCGTGCTGCCGCCGGACGGCCCGCGCGCGCGCGAACTGTTCGAACAGATGAAGAACGAACTGTCCTTCGATCCTCGCGCCGGCCTGCCCGGTTGAGGCACTACCGATGACCACTCGCGACGACGTCTGCGAAGGCCAAATGCTGGACGAGACCGTCTGGCTCGAGTTCACCGAGTTCTGCACCTCGCTGCACGTCGAGCGCAGCTGGGTGGTGGAACTCGTCGACAGCGGACTGATCGAGCCCCGCGGTGCGGAGCCGCAGGCCTGGCGCTTCCCGGCGAGCGCGCTGCCCCGCGTGCGTTCGACGGCACGATTGGTGAACGACCTCGGCGTGAATCTGGCTGGAGCGGCCGTGATCCTCGACTTGCTGGAGGAACGCCGGCAGCTGCTGGCGCGATTGCGGCAACTCGAGCACGCGCCCGGAGCGTGACCGTCGCTAGCTGATCGCCGCTCCGAGCCAGTGGCCGATCAGCCACGTCGCGGCACCCGCCGCGGTTCCGATCGACAGGATGCGCAGACCGCCGCGCAGGGCGCTGCGCCCCGTGAAGAGGCTCAGCGCGGCGCCGATGCCGAACAACGCGATGCCGGCGATCGCCGCAGCGACGAGCACGCCGCGCGGCAGCGTCAGGCCGAACAGGAACGGCAGCAGTGGCAGGACCGCGCCGATCGAGAACGCCAGGAACGAGAAGATCGCGGCGCCCCAGGGCGAGCCGAGGTCGTCGGGATTGAGCCCGAGTTCCTCGCGGGCGAGGGCGTCGAGCGCGTTCGCTTCGTGCTTCACCAGCTCGCGGGCGACGCGGCGTGCCTCCTCGAGCTGCATGCCGCGCGCCTGGTAGATGAGCGCGAGTTCCTCCGCTTCCTCCTCGGGGTACTCGTGCAGCTCGTCGCGCTCGAGGCCGATCTGGTATTCGAACATCTCGCGCTGCGAGCGCATCGACACGTACTCGCCGGCCGCCATCGACAGCGCGCCTGCCAGCAAGCCCGCCACGCCGGTCGTCAGCACGAACTGCGGGCTCGCCGCCGCTCCGGCGACACCCATGATCAGGCTGGTGTTGGACAGCAGGCCGTCGTTCACGCCGAACACGGCGGCGCGCAGGTTACCTCCGCCGTAGCCCTTGTGGCGCGCGCCGATGTCGGAGACCGACGTCGGCATCAGGTGACCGGCGAGCGACCGGCGGGAGTCGTACACGGACAAGCCGCGCACCTTCATGGCCGCGAGCATCGGCTTGACGCGGCGCGGCCCGAGGAGCTTCGCCAGGGCTACGGTGATGCGCGCACGCACGGTGGGTGCGAACGCCGGCGGTTCGGCCGCGGACTTCGCACGCCACGTCTCGGCCTGGTGATCCGCCGCCGCCGCCAGCGCGCCGAACAGCTCGGCGATCTTCGGGTCGGTCTCGCACCCCGCGAGCTGCCGATACAGCCACGCGGACTGACGTTCTTCGAACCAGCTTTCTTCTTTGCTCATGGCCGGACGGCCAGAGTATCACGCGCGCGCAGCGTCTTTGCCCTTGCGCAGCAGCTTCTGCACCTGACGCAGCACGGCGACGTTGACGTACGGCTTTTCGATGAAGTCCGTCGCGCCTTCGCGCATCGCGGCCACCGCGGTCGGCACGTCCGATTCATCGGCCAGCAGCACGACGGGGGTGTCGTTGCCGATGCTGCGCAGCCGGCGCAGGAACTCGAGCCCCGACATGCCGGGCAGCAGCAGATCGACGATCAGGCACGAGAGGTGACGGCCGCTTGCGGCGAGCAGGTAGCTCTCGGCGCTGTCGAAGGTGGACACGTCGACGCCCACGCCGTGCAGCAGCGTGCGCAGCCCGTCTCGCGCCACCGGGTCGGGATCGATGATGCCGACGACCGGCGGTGCTTCCTGCAAAATTGGAATCTCGGACATGGATATGGGCGCGACCACAGAACCCGGCCAGCTCATGTCGAGCCGCAGGGAGGATCAGATGCGGTGAACTGCGCTGCGCACTGTGGTCGCATGACTCGCAGTGTTCCCGGCCCGGAATACCCGGAGAATGGGGGCTTATACGTAAATTCCGCGGTATGGCGCGCAAGCAGGAACCGTCCGACAGGGCGACTGTCAGCCGATGCGGGCCAAATGGCGCAACCGCGTGACTATTCTTCGGGTCGCTCGACTTCCAGCACCATCCGGACGAGGTGCGCGAGCGAGTGCGCTTCCATCTTTTCCATCACGCGCGCGCGATGGATCTCGACGGTGCGCTGGCTGAGGTTCAGATCGCCGGCGATCACCTTGTTCGCCTTGCCGGCCACGACGAGGTCGAGCACCTCGCGTTCGCGCGGCGTCAGCGACTCGAGCCGCTTGCGGATCATGTTTCGCTCGGCCAGCATCCGGCGGCTGCCGGCGTCCTTCTCGAGCGCCTGGTTGATGCGGTCGAGCAGGTCCTGGTCGCGGAACGGCTTCTGGATGAAATCCACGGCGCCCGCCTGCATGGCTTCCACCGCCATCGGCACGTCGCCGTGGCCGGTGATGAAGATGATCGGCAGGATCGAGTGACGCTCGTTGAGCTTCACCTGCAGTTCGAGTCCGCTCATGCCCGGCATGCGGATGTCGAGCACGAGGCAGCCGGGGCGGTCGTCGCGATCGGAGTCGAGGAATCCCTGGCCCGACTCGAACACTTCGACGGGCAGGCCGACTGACTTCAGGAGCATTCGCAGTGAATCCCGCACGGCGGCATCGTCGTCCACGACAAAAACGGTGGGCTTCGTTTCCTTGATCACTCTTCGCTACTCCTCGGTGGCAGCCGGAGATACCGGCAGCGTGAAATGGAATATTGCGCCTGAGCCCTCGTTCGGAGTGTGCCACAGCCGGCCGCCGTGGGCGCGCACGATCGACCGGCTGATGGCGAGCCCGAGCCCCGTGCCGCCCGATTTCGTCGTGAAAAAGGCGTTGAACAGGTGCTCGGTGGCCTCGGGCGCGAGCCCCGTGCCGTGATCCGCGACGGTGATCTCGATCTCGCCGTCGTCGGTCCTGCGCGACGAAAGGACCACTTCGCGGCGATGCTCGGGGACCTCCGACATCGCGTCGATCGCGTTGCGCACGAGGTTCAGGACCACCTGCTGCAACTGGATCGGATCCGCGTAGACGGTCGGCATGTCGCCCTCCGACTCGATGCGCAGCCACACGTTGTGCAGGCGCGCGTCGGTCTCCGCGAGCGTGCGCAGGTCCTCGAGCAGGCGCGCGCAGTCGACCGGCTCGCGCGTGACTTCGCGATTCTTGACGAAGTTGCGCAGTCGCCGGATGACCTCGCCGGCGCGCAGCGCCTGCGAGTTGATCTGCTGCAGCGCCTCGACCACGTCGGCCGGATCGTGGTCCGGCATCTTCAGCAGCCGCTGGCAGGCCTGCGCGTAGGTCGCGATGGCCGACAGCGGCTGGTTGATCTCGTGCGCGAGGCCCGCCGCCATTTCGCCCATCGTCGACAGCCTTGCGAAGTGCGTGAGCCGGTCCTGCATCTGGCGCGCCTCGTCCTCGGCGTGCCGGCGGTCCGTGACGTCGTGCACCGTGCCGATGCGCTTGATCGGCCTGCCCTGGTGGTCGTAAACGGACTGCGCGATGTGGTGCAGGTGCTTGGTCGAGCCGTCGTGCAGCAGGATGCGGTACTCGACATCAATCGTCCCGTCGCGTTCGTCGAGTTCGAAGAGCGCGCTGCTCACTTTGTCGACATCGGCGGGATGGACCCAGTGGTCGAGATACTCGTCGATCGGCGGGATTGCCGAGCCTGCATCGCGACCCAGGATGCGAAACATCTGGGGCGAGTAATAATCCGGTTGCCTGCCGTCGAGGTGGACGACGTAGTTGCCCAGGTTGGCGAGTTCCTGCGCGAGGCGCAGTTCCGACTCGCTGCGCTTCAGCTGCTCTTCGGCCAGCTTGCGCGCGCTGATGTCGCGGATGATGCCGACGAAGCGCGGCGGATCCTCGCCGACGGCGCGGCCGACGGAGAGATCGCAGGGAAAGATGCTGCCGTCCTTGCGCAGCGCACGCACCTCGCGTCCGATGCCGATGATGCGAGCGTCGCCGGTCTCGTTGTACGCATGCAGGTAGCCGTCGTGCTGGGCATGGTACGGGGCCGGCATCAGCATATTGACGTTGCGCCCGATGACCTCTTCGCGGCGGTAGCCGAAGATGCGCTCGGCGGCGAGGCTGAACACCTCGATCAGGCCGCGGTGGTCGATGACGATGATGGCGTCGACGGCGGCATCGAGCAACGCCTGGTACTCGTTCCCGGATGAAGGGGAGCGCGGCGGCGGTCTGGCGGTGCGGCTCGCGGGCCGCGGTTTCGTCGTTCTTGGCATCACGGGTCGCGTGGGAGCGGAATGCGAATCGTAAGGTAACCGGCGTCCCGGGACTAGGTATTACTGGACGACCCGCTGTGCATCGCTGCGAATCGAGCCGGCCCGGGTATTGGCGGACAATGATGTTGCGGACCCGGTGGTCACCGGGCCCGTGCCTGGCACTACGTGGAGCAATCCGAGGAGGGCGCCATGAGACTGACACGCTGGGAACCGTTCCGTGAGATGGATGACATGTTCAAGGGCTTCGGGCCGTTGTTCGGCCGGCTGCCCGTGACCCGCCCGATGGAGACCGTGGCCGACTTCCTGCCGCCGGCCGACATCGTCGAGCACGAGAAGGTTTATCTCGTGAAGATCGACCTGCCGGAGGTGAAGAAGGAAGACGTCAAGGTACTCTTCGACGAGGGCGTGCTGACGGTGAAGGGCGAGCGCCGCATCGAGAAGGAGGAGAAGGGCGAGAAGGTGCACCGGACCGAACGCTACTACGGCGCGTTCGAGCGCAGCTTCGTGCTGCCCGACGACGTCGATGCGAAGTTGATCCGGGCCGAATCGAAGGACGGTGTGTTGACGCTGACGCTGCCGAAGGCAACCACGCCGAAAGCGAAACCGGTGGCGATCTCCGTGCAGTGACGGGGCCTACGGGGAGGGAGCGGGCAGCGGCCCGCTCGCGTGACGAGGCCGGGGTCGAAGGGCTCCGGCCTCGGTGCTTTTTGCGCGCCGCGGGCTAGCCGGCCGGCCATGTGGTGATGGTCGTGCCCGCCGTGCATCGAGGCCGTGGTACAAGCCGCTGCCGGCGGTCCACAGCCCGAACGCGAGCAGCAGCGCGCCGGCCAGATTCCGGAACGTTGCACGCCTGGACAGCGCGCCGGTGACGCGTTCGAACGCGACCGTCGCGGTCACCATCGACGGCAGGGTCCCCGCGCCGAATGCGACCATCACGGCCGCGCCCGAGGCGGCGCTGGCGGTCGTCCCGGCCAGCATCAGCATCGAGTACGTCATCCCGCAAGGCAGCCAGCCCCACGCGAGACCCAGGCCGATGGCGCCGCCGAGACCGCCCGAGCGTCCCTGCCGGGCGGCCCAGGGAGCGATGCGCCGCCACAATCCCGAGCCGGCCGCCTCGATCGGATCGAGCAGGCGCCAGCCGAACAGCAGACGGCCGGCGGCCGCCAGCATGATCAGGCCGGCGAGCACGCGAAAGACGGCCGACAGCACGCCGATGTCGAGCGCATGCAGCAACAGGTGGCCGAAGACGCCGACCAGCGCGCCGGCCATGGCATAGCTGGCGATGCGGGCAAGGTTGTAGGCGAGCCCGGTCGCGAGTTTCGAGCCGCCCTGCGCCTGCCGCGTGCGCATCGCCATCGCGCCTGCGACGCCGCCGCACATGGCGAGGCAGTGACCGCTCGCCGCGAGTCCCGCGACGAAAGCCGCGCCGAGGCTGAGATCCGCCATGTCCGGATTCATCGCGGCTCTCCGTCGCCGTCCGGGCGATTGCGCGGCGGCCGCTGGTCGTCGTCGAAGATCGACCAGCCGGGGCTGTCGAGATCGTCGAACTGGCCGTTGCCGACGGCCCAGAAGAAAGCCCAGAGGCCGACACCGACCAGCACCAGGCCGAGCGGGATCAGCAGGTAGACGATGCTCACGTCAGGCGACCTCGGCCGGGCGCGTCGCAGACCAGGTGCGCCCCTGCGGATCGCCCGGCGAGCGCGACAGGCGCATCGAGTTCAGCACCACCGCGACCGAACTCAGCGACATGCCGATGGCGGCCACCCACGGCGGCACGAGGCCGAAGGCGGCGATCGGCAAGCGCCGCGAGGTTGTAGGCGATCGACCAGCCCAGGTTCTGGCGCACGACGCGCTGCGTGCGCCGCGCCAGCACGACGGCAGCCGGCAGCTCGTCCAGCGAGTCGCGCACCAGGATCAGGTCGGCGCTGGTCTGCGCAAGCGCGGAGCCGTGGCCCATCGCGACGGCGACGTCGGCACCGCGCAGCAGCGGCGCGTCGTTGATGCCGTCGCCGACGGCGACGACGATCTCGCCCCCGGCCTGCAGCGCCTTGAGACGTGCCAGCTTCGCTTCCGGGCGCATCCGCGCGGTGTGGTTGCGGATGCCGCTCCGTTCGGCGATGCGTGCGACGGCAGACGGCCTCGTCGCCGCTCGCGATCTCCGACGCAAGTCCGAGCTGCGCCAGCCGTGCCACGCAATCGCTCGCTTCGGGACGCAACTGGTCGGTCAGGCGAAATGCCGCCAGCAGCCCGGTCGTGTCGCCGAGACAGACCCAGCTTTCACCATCGAACGCGCCCGGCGTCGCCGCGCCCGTACGAAGTCCAGTCGCGAACGCCGGGCTGCCGATGCGCAGCCGCCGGCCCTCGACCGTCCCTTCGAGTCCCTGGCCGACGACGACTTCGACTTCGCTCGCCGTCGCGGCGGAGCCGCCCGACGCGAGGAAGGCCTTGGCGATCGGGATGCTCCGACAGCCGTTCGAGCGCGACCGCAAGCCGCAGGCATTCGGCCTCCGGCAGGGGCCCGAGCACGCGGACTTCCTCGACGCGGATCAGGCCGCGGGTCAGCGTGCCGGTCTTGTCCCACAGGACGTGAGTGGCCTTGGCGAGCACCTCGAGCGCATCGGAATGCGCGACCAGCACGCCGCGCCGCGCGAGCGCCGCAGTCGCGGCCGCGATCGCGGCCGGCGTGGCGAGCGACAGCGCGCAGGGGCAGGTGACGACCAGCACGGCCAGCGTCGCCGGAAAAGCCCGCGACGGGTCGACGAACCACCAGATCGCGAACACCGCTGCGGCGCCGAACAGGATGCGGCCCAGGAACCAGGCGGCCGCGCGATCGGCGGCCCTGGCGAGGCGCGGTCGTTCCGCCTGCGCGCGCTCGAGCAGCGCGACGATGCCGGAGAGCACCGTGCCGTCGGCCACGGCCGTGACGCGCACCTGCAGCGGCGCCCCGAGATTGTGCGTGCCCGCGTGCACCGTCGCGCCGACGGGTTTCGCGATCGCCGTCGACTCGCCGGTCAGCATCGATTCGTCGACGCGACCGTCGCCGGCGCTCACCTCGCCGTCCGCCGGCAAAGACCTCGCCGGTGCGCACCAGGATGTCGTCGCCGGGCTGCAGCTCGATCGCCTTCACGTCCTCCACCTCGGCGCCGCGCAGGCGTCGCGCGGTCACCGGCGCGAGGCGCGCGAGCGCGTCCGCCACGCTGCCGGCGCGATGACGCGCGATCATCTCGACGTAGCGGCCGAGCGACAGGAAGAACACGAACATGGTCACGGAGTCGAAGTAGACCTCGCCGTGGCCGCGCAGCGCGTTCCAGACGCTCGCGACGAACGCGAGCACGATGCCGATGCTGACCGGCACGTCCATGCTGATGCTGCGCGCGCGAATCGCCTGCCACGCGCCCGACGTAGAACGGCCAGCCGCGCGTAGAGCGCGACCGGCACCGACACCAGCATGCTGACGAGCCGCAGCAGTTCGCGGATGTCGGCTTCCATGCCGGACGACTCGCCGATGTAGAGCGGCACCGCGAACATCATCACCTGCATCATGCCGAAGCCCGCGACGGCGAGACGCTTCAACGCCGTGCGCCGCTCGAGGATCGCGAGCTGCTCCGGCCGGTTCGCCGGCGAGCGGATGCGGCCGCAGGCCGACGTGCTCGAGCACGCGCAGCAGGTCGCCGAGGCGCACCCGGGCCGGGTCCCAGACCAGGCGCGCGCGCGCCGTGGCCGGGTTGACGCTGACGTCGCAGCACGCCGCCCTGCAGGTGCAGCGCCTTGTCGGCGAGCCAGCTGCAGGCGGAGCAGCGCATGCCTTCGAGCAGCACGGTGATCGAGCGGGCGCCGTTCGGCTCGGCGCGCGTCAGGCGCTCGACGAGATCCGGCCGGTCGTACGCGGACCAGCGGTCGGCGTGCGGCATCTCGTCGGCGCGGGCGGCGGCGGCGTCGCGGTACTTGTAGTAGTCGTCGAGGCCGGCGCCGGCTGATGAACTCGGCGACCGCCTTGCAGCCGTGGCAGCAGACCGGTCTCCTCGCGCCCGTCGACACGCGCGAGGATCACGACGCCGGCCGGGATCGGCTCACCGCAGTGGAAGCAGGGCGGACCCGCCGCGGGTCATGGCGCCCTGGATTCGAGTCGGTCCACCGCACTTCATGGTGACGCCGTCCTGCACGCAGTCCTGGCTGCACCAGCACGTCCGGCCGCGTGACGGCGAGGTACAGCGTGAGCAGGCCGCCGATCACGGCCGCCGGCGGCGGGATGATCAGCAGCCACGGCCAGAGCTGCCGGTACCAGGGCCGGTCGCGTCGGGTGGGTCATGTGCGCAGGGTATCAGTCCGTCGGCGCGATGAAACGCGCCTTGCCGCTCGCCTTCAGGTCCGGCCGGTCGGTCGCCTCGATCGCAACCTCGATGTCGGCGCCGCCCTCGAGTGTCCTCGCGCGGCACGCGGATGCGCACCGGCACGCCCTGCACCTCGCCCGAGCCGACCCAGACGGTCGGGCCCGCGTAGTCGACCACGAGGCCGGGCAGGCCGCTCGCCGGTGATCGCGGAACTCGTGCGCCTCGCCGTCCTTGTTGAGGATCTTGACGTTGTAGACGTTCTCGATCAGCCCGTCGGGCCGCTCGCGGTACAGCGCGTTGCGGTCGCGCAGCACGTCCACGCCGACGAGGTTGCGGTGCGTGATCGTGTAGCCGAAGCCGATCACCAGCAGCGGCGAGCAGGGTCGCGTAGACGATCGTGCGCGGCCGCAGCACGCGCTTCGGCTTGCCCTCGATGCCGTGCTGCGTGTCGTAGCGGATGAGCCCGCGCGGGTAGCCGACCTTGTCCATCACCTCGTCGCAGGCGTCGATGCAGGCCGCGCAGGCGATGCACTCGTACTGCAGGCCCTTGCGGATGTCGATGCCGGTCGGGCAGACCTGCACGCACAGCGTGCAGTCGACGCAGTCGCCGAGGCCCTTCGCCTTCGGGTCGACGCCCTTCTTGCGCGCGCCGCGCGGCTCGCCGCGCTGCTCGTCGTAGGTGATGATCAGCGTGTCCTTGTCGAACATCGCGCTCTGGAAGCGCGCGTACGGGCACATGTACTTGCAGACCTGCTCGCGCATGAAGCCCGCGTTGACGTAGGTGGCGCCGCCGTAGAACAGCACCCAGAACGTCTCCCACGGCCCGGTCGAGAAGCTGTGCGATCTTGCCGGCGAGCTCGTCGATCGGCGTGAAGTAGCCGACGAACGTGAAGCCGGTCCACAGCGCGAACGTGATCCACAGCAACTGCTTGCGCGCCCTTGCGCAGGATCTTGCCGGCGGTCCACGGCGCCTTGGCGAGCTTCATCTGCTGCGAGCGCGTGCCCTCGACGCAGTCGCTCCATCCACAGGAAGGTCTCGGTCCAGACCGTCTGCGGGCAGGCGTAGCCGCAGAACACCCGGCCGGCGAGCGCGGTGAAGAAGAACAGCGACAGCGCCGCGATCACCAGCAGCCAGGTGAGGAAGTAGAAGTCCTGCGGCCACAGCGTCAGCGCGAAGATGTGGAACTTGCGCGCCGGCAGGTCGAACAGCACGGCCTGCCGCTGGCCCCAGGGCAGCCACGGTATGGCGTAGAAGATGCCGAGCAGCACCCACGCCGCGATGGTGCGCAGCCGCTGGAAGCGACCGTCGATTTCGCGCGGATAGATCTTCTGGCGGGCCTCGTACAGACCGCCATCCATGGGCTCGACGGGCTGGTTCATTCGGGGCTCCGCACCCGCTCGGCTGTCTCGTCGGTCTCAGCGGGTTCCGGGTGCGCGGTCCGGACGAGGTACAGCGTCAGCAGGCTCGACAGCGAGGCGACGAGCCAGAAGAAGAAGAATCCGACCGCGTAACCCGGTCATGCGCGTGGCGAACGCGGGCGGCGGGTAGTCGTCGTTGCCGACGAGCACCGGGATCGATGAACGCGAAGCAGACCATCGTCGCCACGCTCGCGACGAGGAACGAGGGCCAGAGCACGATGGCCACGTCCTGCCCGAGGCGCGGCCATCGCAGCTTGCCCGTGTACTCGTCCGGAGGGGACCCGAACACCTGCGCTCCGCTACGAGCCCGTGCCGGCCAGCCGGGTCGCGTAGGCGGCCAGCAGCTGGACGCGCTGGGCGCCGAGGCGCTCGCCGAAGGCCGGCATCTGGCCGTTGCGGCCGTTGGTCACCGTCTCGGTGATCGTCGTCGCGTCGCCGCCGTAGAGCCAGATGCCGTCCGTCAGGTTCGGTGCGCCGACCAGCGGATTGCCCTTGCCGTCCACGCCGTGGCAGGCCGCGCAGTTGGTCTCGAAGAGCGTCTTGCCGGACGCCGCCAGCGCCGCGTCCGACGTGCCGCCGCCCAGCGGTCTGCACGTACGCGACGACCTGGCGCACGCCGTCCGCGCCGATGACCGGGCCCCAGGGCGGCATCGCCGCCGATGCGGCCACCGGTGATCGTCTCCACGACCGTGTCGGCATCGCCGCCCCACTGCCAGTTCCGGTCGGTGAGGTTCGGGAAGCCCTTGGCGCCGCCGCCGTCGGAGCCGTGGCACTGCGCGCAGTTCGATCTGGAACAGGTTGCGCGCGGTGGACATCGCCTTCGGGTCGGCGGCGAGCTGCGCGACGGTCATCGCGGCGAAGGGCGCATACCAGGCCGCCGCCTTGGCTTCGACCGCCGCTTTCTCTTCTTCGTACTGGCCGGCCTGCGTCCAGCCCTTGATGCCGGCCATGTTGCCGAGACCGGGGTACAGGACGAGGTACAGCACCGCAGAACGCGACGGTGATGTAGAACACCCACAGCCACCAGTTGGGCAGCGGGTTGTTGTACTCGCGCAGGTCCTTGTCCCACACGTGCCCGGTATCGGCGCCGCCGCCGATCTTCTCGCCGGCCGACTTCGGCTTCGACGTCCAGCGCAGCAGCCAGACGCAGGCCGCGATGTTGAAGATCGTCACGACGATGACGAACAGACTCCAACCGGTAGTCATGGGGTCTTGCTCCCGTTGTCCTTGTCCGACGGATATTCGTTGAACGGCAGGTTCGCCATTTCGTCGAAATCCTTCTTGCGGCGCTTGCTGTACGCCCAGATCACGACGCCGATGAACGCGAGCATCACGAACAGCGTGATGAGCCCGCGAAACGTGCCGACGCCCATGGGTCAGCCGCCCGACTTCGCGTTGAGGCCGAGACCCTGCAGGTAGGCGACCAGCGCGTCGAGCTCGGTCTTGTCCTGCACGGCCGCCGCCGGCGCCCGCGATGTCGGCGTCCGTGTACGGCACGCCGACCATGCGCAGCACGCGCATCTTCGTCGCGACCAGCTCGCCGTCGACCTTGGCCTCCGCCAGCCACGGGAAGCGCGGCATGTTGGACTCCGGCACGACGTTGCGCGGGTTCAGCAGGTGCACGCGCTGCCAGTCGTCCGAGTAGCGGCCGCCGACGCGCGCCAGGTCGGGCCCGGTGCGCTTCGAGCCGAACTGGAACGGGTGGTCGTACACGGATTCGCCCGGCAGCGAGTACGGCCCGTAGCGCTCCGTTTCCGAGCGGAACGGCCGGATCATCTGCGAGTGGCAGACGTAGCAGCCTTCGCGGACGTAGACGTCGCGGCCGGCGAGTCTCAGCGCCTCGTACGGCTTGATGCCCGGGGCCGGCTGCGTGCCCGCGCCCTGGAAGTACAGCGGCACGATCTCGGCGAGGCCGCCGAAGCTGATCGCGATGCGCGATCAGCACGCCCATCAGGCCGACGTTCTTTTCGATGCTTTCGTGGTTCATGCGGCTTCCCCTGTCAGGCCGGCTGGATGACCGGAGCGTCCGCCGTGCTGGTGCGCGCGGCGACCGTCTTCCAGACGTTGTAGGCCATGAGGAACATGCCCGCGAGGACCAGCGTGCCGCCGAGCAGGCGCACGGCGTAGTACGGGTACGTCGCCTTGATGGACTCGATGAACGCGTAGGTCAGCGTGCCGTCGGCGTTCTGCGCGCGCCACATCAGGCCCTGCATCACGCCGGCGATCCACATCGAGGTGATGTACAGCACCACGCCGATGGTCGTGATCCAGAAGTGCACGTCGATCAGCTTGATGCTGTGCATCTGCTCGCGCCCGTACGAGCTTCGGGATCAGCGCGTACATCGTGCCGATGGAGATCATCGCCACCCAGCCGAGCGCGCCGGAGTGCACGTGGCCGATCGTCCAGTCCGTGTAGTGCGACAGGGCGTTGACGGTCTTGATCGACATCATCGGCCCTTCGAAGGTCGACATGCCGTAGAACGACAGCGACACGATCATGAACTTGAGGATCGGGTCGGTGCGCAGCTTATGCCAGGCGCCCGACAGCGTCATGATGCCGTTGATCATGCCGCCCCACGACGGCGCGAGCAGGATCAGCGAGAACACCATGCCGAGCGACTGCGCCCAGTCGGGCAGCGTCGTGTAGTGCAGGTGGTGCGGGCCCGCCCACATGTAGATCGAGATCAGCGCCCAGAAGTGCACCACCGACAGCCGGTAGGAGTACACGGGCCGTCCCGCCTGCTTCGGCACGAAGTAATACATCATGCCGAGGAAGGCCGCGGTCAGGAAGAAGCCCACCGCGTTGTGGCCGTACCACCACTGCACCATCGCGTCGACCACGCCCGGGTAGACCGAGTACGACTTGGTGAGGCTGACCGGGATCTCGATGCTGTTGATGATGTGCAGCACGGCGATGGTGATGATGTAGGCGGCGAAGAACCAGTTGGCCACGTAGATGTGCTTCACCTTGCGCAGCGCGATCGTGCCGAAGAACACGACGGCGTAGGCGACCCAGACGACCGCGATCAGCAGGTCGATCGGCCACTCGAGTTCGGCGTACTCCTTGCCCGAGGTGATGCCGAGCGGCAGCGTGATGGCCGCGAGCACGATGACCAGCTGCCAGCCCCAGAACGTGAATCCCGCCAGCTTGTCGGCGAACAGCCGCACGTGGCAGGTGCGCTGCACGATGTAGTAGGAGGTCGCGAACAGCGCGCTGCCGCCGAACGCGAAGATCACCGCGTTGGTGTGCAGCGGCCGCAGCCGGCCGTAGGACAGGAACGGCAGCGGGGGCAGCAGGTCGGGCCAGAGCAACTGCGCCGCGATGATGACCCCGACGAGCATGCCGACGATGCCCCAGACCACGGTCATGATCGCGAACTGCCGCACCACCTTGTCGTTGTAATAGGAACCCTTGTTCATGCGGTCGCCTCGGGAGGACGGAATGGTTCGATCTCTTGCGTTCGTGTCCTGCGTGCAGTGCACACAGACAGGACGCATGCTACGGAGCGCCTTCCGGGCTAGCGAGTAGGGACAGGGTGGAAATCTGGTAGGTACTTTCCGCAGTGCTTTGTCCGCATTGTGCTGCGCGCGCCGAAGCAGCAGATTGGTGACGACACAGCGCGCAGTGCGTCGCGTCGATCTTCCCGGAGGCGACGGGCCATGAGACGCCTCGACCGCATCCTCGCCGTGGCGGATCCCACCGCCGCGAGCCAGCCGGCCGTCACCAAGGCCGCATTCCTTGCCCGCAAGAGCGGCGCTGTCCTCGAGTTGTTCGTCTGCGACTTCGACCCGGCGCTGAGCGGCCGTCCGTTCTCGGATACGCAGCGCCTGCGGGCCTTGCGCGACGAGTTCGTCGAGGACCGCGCGGAGTATCTCGAGAACCTGGCCGAGGAACTGCGGGTCGGCGGGTTGAGCGTCGAGACCCACGTGCACTGGGACAATCCGCTGCATCGCGGCATCCTGCGACAGGATCGAGGAGTCGGCCCCGGATCTCGTCGTGAAGGACACGCACTATCATTCGCTGCTGCGCCGGGCTTTGTTCACCAACACGGACTGGAACCTGATCCGCAGCTGCCCGGCGCCGCTGCTGCTGGCGAAGCCGGCCCCTGGAGCGACCGGCCGCGCATCCTGGCGGCAGTCGATCCGGGCCATCTGGCGGACAAGCCGGCCGCGCTCGACCACGACATCCTCGACTTCGCCGAGCTGCTGGCGCGGACCGTTGCGAGGCGAGGTGCACGCCGTGCACGCATTCTTCCCGGCGAGCCTGCTCGCCATGACGACCGGCTTCCCGGGCATGCCGCTCGCGGGCGACGTCGCCGGCGACGACATCGTCGCCACGGAGCGCCGCCGGATCGAGGGCGGGTTGCGGCAGCTGACCGCCGCGCACGGCCTGCCGGACGACCGCGTGCACCTGGTGCAGGGGTCCGCTGCGGAGGTGCTGCCCGATGCGGCGGCGGCCTGCCGGGCCGACGTCGTCGTGATGGGCGCGATCTCGCGCAGCCGCCTCGAGGAGCTGTTCGTCGGCAGCACGGCCGAACGCGTCCTCGACCGGATCGCGAGCGACGTGCTCGTGGTGAAACCGCCGGATTTCGCCGACCAGACGCCAGTCTGAGCCGTCCGGCACGACCGGTCGGGGCGCGCCGCGTGACCGGCCTCACATTCGGCCCCGTGCCGGTCCGTATACTCGGTCTCCAATGACTTCTGCCACGGTCCTGCTCATCAGCGCCCAGACGGCCGATCAGGTGCGGCTGCGCAGGCGCCCTCGAGGCCATTCGCGGCCAGCCGTATCGACTGGAAGTCGCCGGCACGCTCGCGGACGGCATGGCGCGCGTCCGCCAGGGGCGCATCGACGCGATCATCCTGGACCTCGACCTGCCCGACAGCTCGGGGCTCACCACGTTCCTGCGCATCCAGCCGAAGGCGACCCGGTTGCCGATCGTGGTGCTGGTCGACGAGACGGACGAAGAACTCGGCCGCGACGCGGTGACGCGCGGCGCGCTCGACTACCTCGACCGCGAGCTGATCACGCCGCAGGTCGTGGAGAAGGTGCTGCGCTATGCCACCGAGCGCACGCACACGCTGCTCGCGCTGAAGGCGTCGGAGCAGCGCTACCGGGAACTGTTCCAGAACGTCACGGCCGGCGTGTTCCAGACCACCCCCGACGGCAAGTTCATGGCGGCCAATCCCGCGCTGGTGCGGATGCTCGGCTACGACTCGGAGGACGAGCTGATCGAACTCGACGTGGCGCGCGACGTCTACATGGATCCGGACCACCGCCAGAACTGGGCGCGGACCATGGCCGAAGGCGGCGAGGTCCGCAACGCCGAGCTGCTGCTGAAGCGCAAGGACGGCACGAGGATCGTCGTGCTCGAGAATTCCCGCGCCGTGCGCGACGACGACGGCAAGGTGCTGTTCTACGAAGGCACGCTCACCGACATCACGGCGGCGCACGAGCTGTCGCAGCAGCTCTCCTACGACGCGAGCCACGACCCGCTCACCGGGCCTCGTCAACCGCCGCGAGTTCGAGCTGAAGCTGCAGCGCGCGCTCGAGCTGACGCACGCGACCGGCAGACGCACGCCGTCTGCTACATGGACCTCGACCGCTTCAAGACCGTCAACGACACCTGCGGCCACGTCGCGGGCGACGAGTTGCTGCGCCAGCTCGGCCACGTGCTGCAGCAGAAGGTGCGCTCGGCCGACATCGTCGCGCGCCTCGGCGGCGACGAGTTCGCGGTGCTGCTGCACAACTGCGGGCTGAACGACGCGCTGCAGGTGGCGAACAACCTGTTGAAGGCCGTGCAGCAGTTCGAGTTCATCTGGGGCGCCAACAAGTTCATGCTCGGCGCCAGCATCGGCGTCGTCGGCCATCCACGGCGGCTTCAAGCGCATCGCGCAGGTGATGAACGCCGCCGACACCGCCTGCTATGCGGCCAAGGACGCCGGGCGCAGCCGCGTGCACGTCTACCAGGAAGACGAGGCCCACCTCGCGCGACGGCACGGCGAGATGGACTGGGTGGCGCGCGCCAAGCGCGCGCTCGCGGAGAACCGCCTGTTCCTCGAGGCGCAGCGCATCGAGCCGCTCGCGCCCGGGACGGCCGAGAAGCCGCACTACGAGCTGCTGGTGCGCATGCGCGACGAGTCCGGCCGCACGGTGCCGCCCGGCGCGTTCCTGCCCGCCGTCGAGCGCTACAACCTCTCCGTGCGTTACGACCGCTGGGTCATCGGCGCGGCGCTCGGCTGGATCCGCGGGCACCCCGACGTGCTCGACCGCGTGTCGCGCTTCTTCATCAATCTCTCGCGCGACTCGATCACGGACCCGGACACCGCCGCGTTCGTCCGGCAGGCGGTGGCCGACTGCGGGCGTCGACCCGGCCCGGCTCGGCTTCGAGACGGCGGAGTCCGTCGCGATCGGCAATCTCGGCAAGGCGAACCAGCTGATCGGCGAGTTGCGCAAGCTCGGCTGCTCGTTCGGCCTCGACGACTTCGGCAGCGGCGTGTCGTCGTTCGCCTACCTGAAGGCGCTGAACGCGGACTTCCTGAAGATCGACGGCATGTTCGTCGGCAACATCTCGCAGGACAAGGTGGACTACGCGATGGTCCGCTCGATCAAGGACATCGGGCACGTGATGGGCAAGAAGATCATCGCCGAGTCCGTCGAGAACCCGGCCGTCGTCGAGAAGCTGCGCGAGATCGGCGTCGACTACGCGCAGGGCTTCGCCATCGGCATGCCGCAACCGCTCGACGAGCTGCTCTCCGTCCGCGGTCGCCGACCTGCTCGACTGACCCCGCCCGCTTCCTGCTGCGGCGCGCGCTTGCCATTAATTGGCCACGTGATTAATATTTGGCGCCATGACCCGCGCCGCCCCCCGTCCCCGCCCGCCGCGCCGGGCCCGCACCCGCCGTCCCGGGCCGGCCGTCCGGCGGCGATGCGGACGTGCGCGGCGCCTTGCTCGAGAGCGCGCGGGCGCTGTTCCTGGCGCGCGGCTTCGGCTCGGTCACCATTCGCCAGATCGCCGCGGCGGCGGGCAGCTCGCCGGCCGCGATCCACTATCACTTCGGCGACAAGCTCGGGCTGTACCGGGCGATGCTCGAAGGCGCGTTCGCGCCCGTCGTCGCGGCGCTGCAGCGGCTGGCCGACCCGGAGCACGCGGAGCAGGTCGACGTCAGCGAGGTGATCCGGCTCTACACCCGGATGCTCGGCGACAATCCCTGGGTTCCACAGCTGATCGTGCACGAGGTGCTGGCCGAGGGCGGCCGCTTCCGCGAGCAGTTCATCGAGCACTTCGCCGGCCGGCTCGCGCCGGTCGTCATCGGCATCCTGCGACGCGCGCAGGCGCGCGGCGAGATCCGGGCCGACGTCGATCCGCGGCTCGCCGCGCTGTCGGCCATCAGCCTGACGGTCTTTCCGTTCCTCGCCTTGCCGGTCACCAGCCGCGTGCTCGGCCTGACGCTCGACGGCGAATTCCTCGACCGGCTCACCCGTCACACCACGCGCGTGCTGCTCGACGGCATCGGCGTACAGGAGGTCGCAGCGTGAAGACACGACGCAGGTTGCCCGCGGTCGCGACGACGGTGCTGGCTCGCGCTGACGGCGCTCGCGGGCTGCAGCCGCAGCGGCGACGGACTCGAGGTGCACGGCACGCTCGAGCGCGACCGGCTCGAACTCGTCGCCGAATCCAACGAGCGCATCGTCGAGACCGCGGTGCACGAAGGCGACCACGTGGCCGCCGGCGCGCTGCTGGTGCGGCAGGAAGCCGGCACGATGCAGCCGCGGCTCGACCAGGCGCGCGCGTCCGTCACCGAGGCGGAGCGACGGCTCGCCGAGCTGGTGCAGGGCCCGCGCGCGCGGGAGATCGACGAGGCGCGTGCCGCGGCCGCGGGCGCCGCAGAGCACGCTCGAGACGGACCGCCGCGAGTACGATCGCGTGCGCTCGCTGGTCGAACGCAAGCTGCTGAGCGACTCGAACCTCGACCAGGCGCGCGCCCGCCGCGACGCGTCGGCGTCGGCGCGCGACCAGGCGCAGGCGCGGTTGAAGCTGCTGCTCGAGGGCACGCGCTCGGAGCAGGTGCAGCAGGCGCAGGCGGCCGTCGATCGGGCACGGGCCGCGCTGGCCGAGCTCGAGACCACGGCGGCGCGCTACGCCACGCACGCACCGCGCGACGGTCTCGTCGAGGCGCTGCCCTACAAGCTCGGCGAACGGCCGCCGGCCGGCGCGCCGGTCGTGGTGCTGCTGGCCGACGGCACGCCCTACGCCCGCGTCTACGTGCCCGAGCCGCTGCGCGCGCGCTTCGCGTCGGGCGCCAAGGTCACGCTGTCGGTCGACGGCGTCGCCGCGCCGCTGCAGGGCGTGGTCCGCTACGTCTCGGCCGAGGCCACCTACACGCCGTATTACGCGCTGACGCAGAAGGACCGCTCGCGGCTCAGTTTCCTCGCCGAGATCACGGTGGCCGATCCGGCGGCCGCGAAGCTGCCGGCCGGCATTCCCGTCCAGGTGCGCGTGCCGGACGGCGCGTGAGCCTGCCACGTCGATGAACGCCACCGCGCCCGCGATCGTCGCCCGAGGCCTGACGCGCACGTTCGGCAACGTGCGTGCGGTCAACGGCGTCGACCTGGAGATTCCGCGCGCGCGGATCTACGGATTCCTCGGGCCCAACGGTTCCGGCAAGTCGACGACCATCCGCATGCTCTGCGGCCTGTTGCGGCCGACCTCCGGCACGGCCACCGTGCTCGGGCTCGAGATGCCGCGCGACGCCGAGCGCCTGCGCCAGCGGCTCGGGTACATGACGCAGAAGTTCTCGCTGTGGGACGACCTGACGGTCGCCGAGAACCTCGAGTTCATGGCGCAGATCTTCGGCCTGAACGCGGCGCAGCGCCGGGCGCGCATGGCGTCCGTCATCGCGGAGTACGACCTCGGCGCGTTGCTGCGAGCAGCGGTCGGGCACGCTGAGCGGCGGGCAGCGGCAGCGGCTCGCGCTCGCGGCCGCGACGCTGCACGAGCCCGAACTGCTGATGCTGGACGAGCCCACCAGCGCCGTCGATCCGCAGAGCCGGCGCGATTTCTGGGAGAGCCTGTTCACGCTGGTCGGACGCGGCATCACGATCCTCGTCTCGACGCACTACATGGACGAGGCGGAGCGCTGCCACCGGCTCGCGATCCTCGCCGAAGGGCGCGTGGTGGCGGAGGGCGAACCGAAGCAGCTGATGGCCGACATCGCCGCGTCGGTGATCGAGATCGAGGCGACGACGCGACCGGGCCGGCTCGCGCGGCGCTGGTCGCGGACGACGCGGTGCGCAGCGTGGCGCAGCTCGGCACGCGGCTGCACGCGCTTGCTCGATCCGTCCGTCGACACGACCTGCGGAGCGCGTCGATGCGCGATTGCGGGACGGCGCAGGTCGACGCGCAGCGTCACCCAGGTCCACGCGAGCCTCGAGGACGTGTTCGTCGCGGCGACCGGGTTCGGCGCGGGCGCCCGCGGGCGGAGCCTGACGGCATGCTGCAGCGCCTGACCGCCATCATGGTGAAGGAGGTGCGCCAGCTGGCGCGCGACCGGCTGACGTTCGGCATGATCGTCGGCATCCCGCTGATGCAGATGCTGCTGTTCGGCTACGCGATCAATTTCGACGTGCGCAACCTGCGGGCCGCGGCCGTCGACGAAGCCGGCACCAGCCTGTCGCGGGCCGTGCTCGGCGACCTGCAGGCGAGCGGCGTGATCGCGTTCGTCGGCGCCGAGCCGCGACGTCGCGGACCTGCGCCGCCGGATGAATGCCGGCGAGATCAGCGTCGGCGTGGTGATCCCGCCCGATTTCGAGCGCCGTCGCCTCGATCCGGCGCGCGCGGCCGTGCAGCTGCTGGTCGACGGCTCGGAACCGATCATCGACAGCGTCGCACGCGGTCTCGCGTCCGTGCCCGTGCCGGCCCGGGACGGCGAGTACGGCTCGCGCACGCGGTTCTTCGAGGTGCGCACCGAGTACAACCCGGAGCGTCGCACCGCCGTGCAGGTCGTGCCGGCGCTGATCGGCGTGATCCTCAACATGACGATGGTGATCTTCACGGCCGTGGCGATCGTGCGCGAGCGCGAGCGCGGCAACCTCGAGCTGCTGATCACGACGCCGATCCGCTCGTGGGAGCTGATGGCGGGCAAGCTGCTGCCCTACGTGCTGATCGGCCTGGTGCAGACGACGCTGGTGCTGGTGCTCGGCGCGCTGCTGTTCGACGTGCCGGTCAACGGCAGGCTGACGGATCTCTATGCGGCCGCGGCGCTCTTCATCGCGGCGACGCTCACGCTCGGCCTGCTGATCTCGACGTTCGCGAAGACGCAGTTCCAGGCGTTCCAGCTGGCATTCGCGACGATGCTGCCGTCGATCCTGCTGTCGGGCTTCATGTTCCCGTTCGACGGCATGCCGCGATTCGCGCAGTGGCTCGCGCAGGCGCTGCCCCTCACGCACTTCGTCGTGATGGTGCGCGGCATCATCCTGCGCGGCGCGCCGCTCGCCGACCTGCAGTGGCCGGCGTTCAAGCTCACGGTGTTCCTCGCCGTGGCGCTCGTCGATCGCCACGCTGCGCTTCCACAAGCGCCTCGACTGAACAGGGCATCTCGTTTTCGTCGAACCGAGATGCCCCGTTCACTTCGCCAGCACGTACTCGCCCGGCGCGTCGCAGACCGGCTTCAGGCCCTGCTTCGGGGCGCCCATCGCGGGCGGCGCCACCCTGGTCTTGCTCGAGTGCGCGGCGAGCCACGCGGCGAAGGTCGGCCACCACGAGCCCTGCTGCAGCTCGGCCCTCTCCAGGAACTTCTCCGGCGAGAGCAGCCGCGCCCCGGCCTTCGAGTGATGAACCCGGTGCCGGCGCTTCGGGTGCTGCGGGCCGCTGATGATCCCGGCGTTGTGACCGCCGCTCGTCAGGCAGAACGTGTAGTCCGCCGAGCGCACCAGCCGCCCGACCTTGTAGACCGACTTCCACGGCGCGACGTGGTCGGTCTCGGTGCCGACGACGAACATCGGCAGCGCGACGTCCGCGAGGTTCAGCTGCTCGCCGTGCGCGACGTAGCGGCCTTCGGCGAGGTCGTTGTTGAGGTACAGCTGGTGCAGGTAGTCGGTGTGCATGCGGTAGGCCATGCGCGTGCCGTCGGCGTTCCACGACATCAGGTCGTTGACGCCGAGCCGCTCGCCCTTGAGGTAGGTCGCGATCGACGGGCGACCACAGCAGGTCGTAGGTGCGCAGCAGCTGGAACGCGCCGCTCATCTGCCGGCTCTCGAGCACGCCTTCCTTCCACATCATCGCCTCGAGCATCGCGAGCTGCGCCGGGCTGATGAAGATCGACAGCTCGCCGGGCTCGCTGAAATCCGTCTGCGCGGCGAACAGCGTCGCGCTCGCGAGGCGGTCGTCGTCCTGCGCGGCGAGTTCGGCGGCGGCGATCGAGAGCAGCGTGCCGCCGATGCAGTAGCCGACCGCGTGCACCTTGCGCTTCGGCACGATCTTCGTGATCGCGTCGAGCGCGGCGAGCACGCCGAGCGACAGGTAGTCGTCCATCGCCAGGTCTCGGTCGTCGGCGGTCGGGTTCTTCCACGAGACCATGAACACCGTGTGCCCGAGGTCGGTGAGGTACTTCACCAGCGAGTTCTTCGGCGACAGGTCGAGGATGTAGTACTTCATGATCCACGCCGGCACGATCAGCACCGGCTCGGCGTAGACCTTGTCGGTCGTCGGCGCGTACTGGATCAGCTCCATCAGCCGGTTGCGCAGCACCACCTTGCCCTTGCAGGTGGCCGTCTGTTCGCCGACCACGTAGTTCTCGACGCCGACGGGGCCGAGTCCCTTGAACGTGCGCTGCACGTCCTCGGCGAGGTTCTTCGCGCCGCGCAGCAGGTTCTGGCCGTTCTCCTGCAGCGTCTGGTTCACCAGCTGCGGATTGGTCGGCAGGTAATTGTCCGGCGCGACGATCTCGAGGCCCTCGCGCACGGTGAAGCCGACGATGTTCTCGGCGGCCGCTTCGGCGCCGGGCACGTTCTTCACGGCCTCGCGTGCGAGTTCGGACGCAGTGATGAACGACTGCGCCAGCACGTTGAACGGGAACTTGTGCCACGCCGGGTCGGCGAAGCGATTTGCGTACGGCGTGCCCTCGGCCTGGGGCGCCGCGCCTTCACCTCGGATCGCACCGCCGGTGAACTGCGCCAGCGCGATCGACTTCTGCAGCACGTCCTTGGCGATCGCCGCCTGCCGGCCGGGTGCCCGCACGAGGTGGCCGAGCACGTTGACCCAGGCGCCGCCGAACGCCTGCGGCGACATGCCGCCCGTCCATTGCGCCAGGGTCGCCAGGAACTGGCGCGACATGTCATCCGAAACCAGGGACTTGCCCTTGCGGCCGTCGGCTGCACTCATGGTCGTCTCCCCGCGTGGATCCGTTCTTACCGCACTGCAAAATCCGGGCCAGTATAGCCCGGACCCGACTGCCCGCAAGGCGGCCCGGTCATCGTCGCACCGGAGATCAGAGGGTCTTCAGGTCCGTCGCGGGATCGGCCAGGCGGACCGGATCGGGTCGCTTGCGCTCGGCGATCCACTTCTTGCCGGTCATGAAGTCCTTCGGGCTGTTGACCGCGTCGACCGCCAGCAGTTCGCCGGACGCCAGGTAATACAGCGCGAACTTGCCGCTGTCCGGGTCGCCACGCACGACGGTCTGGTCATAACCCTGGGAGAGTCCGGCGATCTGCAGCTTCACGTCGTACTGGTCGGACCAGAACCACGGCACGTGCTCGTGCCGGGCCGCCTTGCCGCAGAGGGTCGCAGCCGACACGCGCGCCTGTTCGACGGCGTTGTCCACGGATTCGAGCCGCACGCGCCGCCCGTAGCGCACGCTCGGGTGGAAGGTGCAGTCGCCGGCGGCATAGATGTTCGGGTCGGACGTGCGGCATTGCTCGTCCACGACGATGCCGTTTTCGCAACGGATGCCGGCCGCCGCCGCCAGCGCCACCTCGGGCACGATGCCCACGCCGACGATGACGATGTCGGCCGGGATGTCGCGCTCGCCGCAGCGTACGGCCTGCACCCGGCCCTCGCCCTCGAAGGCCGTGACCGACGTGTTGCAGAGGATGCGCACGCCTTCGTGCTCGTGACGGCGCGTGTAGAACGTGGACATCTCGGGCGCGACCACGCGGTTCAGCGGGCGGTCCGCCATCTCGAGCACGGTCACGTCCAGACCGAGGTGTCGCGCCGAGGCGGCGGCTTCGAGCCCGATGTAGCCGGCGCCCACCACCACCATGCTGCTTCGCGCCCGCGAGGTCGGCGCGGATCGCCTCGACGTCGGCGATGGTGCGCAGGTAGTGGATGCCCGGCAGGTCGTAGCCGGGCACCTCGAGCAGGCGCGGCCGGCTGCCGATGCAGAGCAGCAGCTGGTCGTAACGCAGTTCGCCGCCGTCGCTGAGGCGCAGGCGCTGGTCGGCGCGGTCGATGGCCGTGACCCGCACGCCGAGGCGCGTGTCCACCTGGTGCTGTTCGTAGAACTGCGGACTGCGCAGCAGCAGGCGCTCGCGTTCCAGTTCGCCGGACAGGAATTTCTTCGACAGCGGCGGCCGGTTGTACGGCAGGTACGGCTCGTCGCCGACCAGCACGATCGGGCCGGTGTGGCCCTCCCGCCGCAGCGTGTCGATCGCCTGCACCGACGCGTGGCTGGCTCCGACGATGACGACTGTGCCGGGCATGACTGGACGGACCTCGCTACGGCGGCTCGCCGGCGGCGAGCGCATCGCAGCGCTTTATATACGGCCCGGGGCCCGCGAGAAAGAATATCGAGCGTCGGGGACAGGCTCTGGCTATGCTTGGCGGCGCACCACGGGTGGGCGTGACGGCTCGGTTTGCGCTCCATGCTGGTGCGTAAAAGGCCCGCGGAAACGAATATGGGCCGGTCTGCGGGGTCGGCACGGTTTCTGCATAATGAAGCGGGCGATCCCCGCGGTCGGGGGCAGATTGGCTGCGTTTCGGTTTCCACCTAGCGTGGACCCGCCGCCGGCCGCCGGACAATGATCACGAGACGAGGAGCCAGACCCCATGAAGCTGATCAGCGCAATCATCAAACCCTTCAAGCTGGACGACGTGCGTGCCGCGCTGTCGGAACTCGGCGTGTCCGGCATGACGGTAACGGAGGTCAAGGGGTTCGGGCGCCAGCGCGGCCACACCGAGTTGTACCGCGGCGCGGAATACGTCGTCGACTTCGTGCCGAAGACGCGCATCGAGGTCGCGGTCAAGGATTCGCTGGTCGACCAGGTCGTCGAGGCGATCGTCAACGCCGCGCGCACCGGCAAGGTCGGCGACGGCAAGATCTTCATCTCCGACCTCGAGCGCGCCATCCGCATCCGCACCGGCGAGTCGGACGACCAGGCTCTCTGAGCCCGGGCGGTTTGGCGTAGCATCGTGCCCCGGGGCGTTTCGCCCCGGTCGCGCGGTCATGTCGATGTCCGATCCCTCCCAGCGCGAGGCGCTCGCCAGCGCCGTCGCCAAGCTGCAGCTCGGCACCCAGCGCCGCCACGTGTTTCTCTGCGTGGGCGGTGGCAAGTGCGCGACCGACGAGCGCTCCCATCAGAGCTGGGACTATCTCAAGCGTCGCCTGAAGGAGCTCGGGCTGCACGACGTGCCGGGCGGCGTCCTGCGCACCAAGGCGACCTGCCTGCGGATCTGCGTGGACGGCCCGATCGCGGTCGTCTACCCGGACGGCACCTGGTACCGCAAATGCACGCCCGAAAACCTCGAGCGGATCCTGCAGGGGCACTTATTGAACGGTCACCCGGTCGAAGACCTGGTGATCGCTGACGCGCCGCTGCCGGAAGTCACCTGAGGCCAGGTCATGCCGCACGCCATCCGCATCCATGCCCACGGCGGCCCCGAGGTCATGCAGTGGGACGAGATCGAGGTGCCCGCCCCCGCACGGGGCGAGGTGCTGATCCGCCATTCCGCGATCGGCCTCAACTTCATCGACTGCTACGAGCGCACGGGCCTGTATCCCGGCGCGCTGCCGATGACTCTCGGCCGCGAGGGCGCCGGCGTCGTGCTGGCGCTCGGTCCCGGCGTCAAGGGACTGGAGGCGGGTGACCGGGTGGCGTACGCGTCGAACGTCTCGGGCGCCTATGCCGAGCAGCGCGTGCTGCCGGCCGACCGCCTCGTGAAGATTCCCGACGGCGTCAGCGATCGTCTCGCCGCCGCTTCGATGCTGAAGGGCATGACGGCCCACTTCCTGCTGCGGCGCACGTTCCGCGTGAAGAAGGGCACCGTCGCGGTGATCCACGCCGCGGCCGGCGGCGTCGGCCTGATCGCCGCGCAGTGGGCGCGCCATCTCGGCGCCACCGTGATCGGCGTCGTCGGCAGCGATGCCAAGGCGGAGCTTGCTGCGCGCAACGGCTGCCACGCGGTCGTCGTGTCCAGTCGCGACGACCTGGCGACGCGCGTGAAGGCGCTGACGAAAGGCAAGGGCGCCGACGTCGTCTACGACTCGATCGGCAGGGACACGTTCTTTGCGTCGCTCGACAGCCTGCGGCCGCTCGGCCTGATGGTGACGCTACGGCAATGCGTCCGGCGCCGGTGCCGCCGTTCCAGCCGCTCGAGCTGGCAAAGCGCGGCTCGCTGTTCCTGACCCGGCCGACGCTGTTCCACTACATCGCGAAGCGCGCGGACCTCGAGCGTTCGGCGCGCGAACTGTTCGACAGTGATCGGCAGCGGGGCCGTGCGCGTCGAGATCGGCCAGACCTACGCGCTGCGCGACGTCGCACAGGCGCATCGCGACCTCGAGGGACGACGCACGGTGGGGTCCACCGTGCTGCTGCCTTGATCGAGCGCGCGTGGCGTCGCGTTGCGCCGGCCTGTGGCCTGGCGCTCTGCCTGGCAATCCCGGCGTCGGCCGAGGAGCTGATGCCCCTGCCGTCGCCCGAGCAGCTCGAGGCGGCGCATGCGGTGATCGGCAAGATCGATCATCGACGCGGCCGACGTCTTCGATCCGACCATCAAGGGCGAGAGCGGCTGGCTGTATCGCACCGCCAACAAGCTGCACATCAGCACCAAGCCGTCGGTCGTCCGCGGCCAGTTGCTGTTCAAGACCGGCGAACCGTACGTGCACCGCATCGTCCAGGAAACCGAACGCATCCTGCGCGCCAACGACTACCTTTACGATGCCACGATCGTGCCGGTCGCCTGGGACGGTCACACCGTCGACCTGGTGGTCCACACGCGCGACAACTGGACGCTGAATCCGGGCATCAACTACAACCGCAAGGGCGGCCAGAACAAGGCGTCGCTGCAACTCGTCGAGAAGAACCTGCTCGGCACCGGGCGCGGGCTCGAGTTCGACTGGGGCAGGAACTACGACCGCGACTACGTGACGTTCCAGTACGTCGATCCGCACTTCCTCTCGACGTGGACGCGGCTCGTCGTGACGTACTCCGACACGAGCGACGGCCAGACGAAGGAGCTGAAGCTGGAGCGGCCGTTCTACGCGCTCGACACTCGCAACGCGGGCGGCATCTATTATCTCGACAGCTTGCGCAACGATCCGCGGTACGTGGAGGGCCATAAGGTCGGCGAGTTCCAGCACCGCGAGGAGTACTACGAGGGCTATGGCGGGCTCTCGACCGGCTGGCGCGACGGCTGGGTCACGCGCTGGACCGCGGGCGCGACCTACCAGCGCGACCGCTTCGCCGAGATCCCGGGCGTGGCACTGGGCGGCCCGTTGCCCGACGACCACGCGTTTGCCTACCCATGGCTCGGCGTCGAGCTGGTCGAGGACCGCTACGAGAAGCGCATCAACCAGGACCAGATCCTGCGCACCGAAGACGTGCTGGTCGGGCTGCGCGCGAGCGCCCGGATCGGGTACGCGAGCGCAGCGCTCGGCTCGAGTCACGACGCCGTGATCTTCAGCGGATATCTGCAGGACGGCGCCGACCTGCGCCCCGACGAGTCGCTGTTCGGCAGCATGAACCTTTCGGGCCGGCTCGAGAGCGGCACACTGCGCGACGGGGTGCTGTCGGCGGAAGCCCGCTATTACCGCCGCACGTCGAGCCGCTTCAAGTTCTTCGCGACGGTCAACGGCACCGTTACCGACAACCTCGATGCCGAAGACCAGTTGCTGCTCGGCGGCGACACGGGCTGCGCGGCTATCCGCTGCGCTACCAGGCCGGCACGCGCGTCGGCGCTGCTGACGCTCGAGGAGCGCTACTACACGGACTGGTATCGACCAGTTGCTGCTCGGCGGCGACACGGGTCTGCGCGGCTATCCGCTGCGCTACCAGGCCGGCACGTCGCTCGCACTGCTGACGCTCGAAGAGCGGTACTACACCAACTGGTATCCGTTCCGGCTGTTCCACGTCGCGGCCGCGGCGTTCTTCGACATGGGCCGCACCTGGGGCACGGACGTCACCGGCGCGACCAGCCTCGGATTGCTGAAGGACGTCGGCATCGGATTGCGGTTGGGCTCGAGCCGCTCGGCATTCGGCAACGTGCTGCACGTCGACCTCGCGTTTCCGCTCGACGGCGATCCGTCGATTTCCAACGTGCAGTTCCTGGTGGAAACGAAGGGACGATTCTGACAGGCCCGTGCTGCACCATACCTTGCGAGCGTGCGGCGCACGCGCGTAGAAGCACCGGAGACCCGAGGCCAGTTGCTGTGCGAATCACTTGATGCGCGTTTCGCCAGCCCGCCAATTACCTGGCACTTGTCGCCCGGACTGCCTGACGCGGCGGCCATGCAGGAGCAGACAAGTCACACCAAGTTCCGGACGAACAGCCCGTCTTCGACGAACCGCTGCGCGATGTGTGCCGTAAGCGATATATTCGTCAAGACGATCATTCCAGGTCGCAAGGTCTCCGGACAGCGCCCGCGCAAATCCGATGAACAAGCTTGACGCAGACGAGAAGGAGATTCTCGAGGCGCTGGAATCCGGCAAGTTGAAGCCGGTGAAGAATCGCTCCCGCGCGTTGGCGCGCCATCGCAAGGTGGCCGAGGCGACAGGCACCCAGTCGAAGGCCGCGTCGAAGGCGAAGACTGCCGACAGCGGCAAGCTCAAGATCGGCGACGACTGGAACGCAATCCGGATCATCGCGCTCTCGCAGAGCAACCCCCTGAAGGCGATCGCGGAGTTCGTCGAGAACAGCATCGACGCCCACGCCAGGACCGTGACGATCACGCGCGGCAAGGAACACGGCGCGCATTACCTCTCGATCAAGGACGATGGCGAGGGCGTCCCCCGCGACGAGGACGGGTTGCCGAACTTCAAGTACGTCGCGACCCACATCTGCGACTCGATCAAGCGGCACCTCAAGACCGAGGGATTCGGGACGGGCTTGCAGGGCGAGTTCGGGATCGGGCTGCTGAGCTTCTGGACGGTCGGCGATACGCTGACCATGACCTCGACAGGGTCCGACCAGCGTGCCTACCAGATGACCATGAGCAAGGGCGACTCCCGGTACACGGTGAGCCCCCGGCGGGTGCTGTTCGCCGAGCGTGGCACGGAGCTCAAGATCAGCCCGCTCCTCGAGGGCATCCGCAGCTTGAGCGGCGAGAAGATCCAGTGGTATCTGGCGTCCGAGCTGCGGGACCGGATCCGCAACGCCAAGGTCCGGGTCACGGTCATCGACAAGCTCGCGCGCAAGCAGTACGAGGTCGAGCCGCGGGCGTACGAGGGGCGCCTGCTGCACCAGCTCCCGAACGTCCGAACCGTGTTCGGGGATGCGTATGCGGAGTTGTACCTCGCCGAGCCGGCCGAGAGTTGCCGGGTTGCGTTGACCCGCGACGGGACCCGGGTCATCGAGGATCTCGCAACGCTCCCCGGCCTCGATCATGCGCCGTGGTCCTCCCGGTACCTCCAGGGTCTCATCGACGTGCCGTTCCTGAACCTGACCCCCGGCACGCGCAGCGGGATCATTCACGACGATCGTTACGCGGCCTGGGTCGATGCGCTGCGGCCCCTGGAAGCGCGTCTCAGCGCCCTGATCGACGAGCAGCGACGGGCGGAGGAAGAACAGGCCAGTCAGCAGTCTTTGCGAACCATCCAGCGGGCGTTTCGGGAGGCGATGCTGGCGCTGCCGCCCGAAGAGTACGACTGGTTCGACGTCCAGGCCCGGTCACGCGCCGAGGGCGGGCCGGCGCGGCCGGGCGGTGGAGATTCCGCAGCGTCAATTGAGGCGGAGTTCGATGGCAGCGAGTTCGGTGTCGCCGAGCCGCCCTTCAACCCCGGCATTCAGCGGCAGTTCTTCGACTACGCCGGGCCGCTCTTCAGCGTCGTCGTGTCACCGGCAGCGAGCACCGTGCCGGTCAACGAGCGTCGCCGGTTCCGTGCCTTGCCACGCGACCGATCCCGGCGACGCGTGGAAGCGGACCTGCTCTTTGCCTGGGAGATCGTCGAGGGCGGCGGATCGCTCGCCAGTGCAACGAATCAGGAAATCGAGTATCTCGCCTCCGCCACCCCCGGTCTTGCGCGCCTGCGGGTCACGGTCACGCAGCGCGAGATCCTGTGCTCGGCCGAAGCACTGTTGACGATCACCGACAGCCTCGAGGTGGCGATGACCCCGACCGTCGTCAACACCCGCGGCCTCCCGGGCTATACGTTCGAACGCGCGGCGGGCGAACTGTGGCGATCGAGACTCGACGTCGAGCGCAATCTCATCGTCGTCAACAGCGGCCACCGCGACTTCGTGTTCGCCACGCGCAACCGCGCGCTGCAGCTTCGGTATCTCGTCCGCCTCTACGTCAAGGAGCTGGTGCTCAGGAACTTCACGGGTGTCTCACCGGAGCAGCTGCTCGAGCGGATGATCGAACTCTCGCTCTACGCCGAAGAAAAGCTCAAATCGAGCTGACGTCGACCGCAGCGAGCTGCGTCAGGCGATCTCGACCACCTGCGGCCGCCTTTTTCGTTGGCCTTGTCACCAGCTCGTGTTGGCCGCATCCGCTTGCCAATCCTGCGAGCAAACTTACGTGCCCCTTGAGACTGGGAGGCACATAGTGTGGCGGCGTTGGCTCGGCCAGGCAGCAGGTTATACTAGGTTCTTATATTTACTAGTATAACTTGATGAGTTATACTAGGTTACAACTGTTCTTAGTATAACCATGATGCAGTCCTACGCCGACCTGCCCGCAGCCGCCCAGACCGCGTACGCACAACTGTTTGACGCTGCGCTCGCGGCAGATCACGTTCGTTCGGTTTCGGACCTCAGCGGCTCCTTTGCCGCGAAGGCGGTCAAGGGTCGCACCTATTGGTATTACCAGTGCACGCAGCCTTCCGGCGTACTGACCCAGCACTACGTGGGCCCGGACAGCCCTGCAGTCAGCCGACTGATCGAGAGTGCCAAGGAGCCCGGGGCGCTCGCGGCGCTTGAACCGCTGATCCGCGTCGCGCATGCCTTGGGCTGCGCCACCGTGATCCCGAAGCACGAGCGCGTGCTGCGGCGACTCGCGGAGTACGGCTTCTTTCGGGCCGGGGGAATTCTGGTCGGCACGCATGCCTTCCTCGCCTACGGCAACATTCTGGGCGTCAGGTGGACTCGGCCCGGCCTGACCCAGGACATCGATTTTGCACACGCGGGGCGCGCGATGTCGCTCGCGCTGCCGAGCACGCTCGTGGTCAGGACTGCCGCCGCTATCGACTCCCTCGCGATGGGGTTTCTGCCGATCACGCCGCTCGCGGGCAAGTCCGGGGCAACCTTCCTGAACCCGAAAGAGCCCGAGTTTCGGCTCGACTTCCTGACCACTCGCCATCGAGGCGGCGAGGAGCCATTTTTCCACCCGCAGCTCAACGTCGCACTGCAACCGCTCCCATTCATGGAGTTCTCGCTCGAGCAAGTCGAACAGGCCGTGGTGTTCTCGCGCGAAAAAGCCGTGCTGGTGAATGTGCCTGACCCCGCGCGATTCGCACTTCACAAGTTGATCGTCTACGGCGAGCGCACAGGCTCCTATCGCGCAAAGGCACGCAAGGACCTGTCGCAGGCCGCCGGTTTACTCACTTACCTGTGGGACCATCAGCGCCGCACTGTCACGACGGCACTCGATGATCTGCACAGTCGGGGCAAGGGCTGGACGTCTCGCTTCACCGTCGGGGCTCATGCACTGCTTAAGGCCGACCCGGAACTTGGGAAGGTCGCGGGCCTCACTTCGGCGTTGTTGCGCAAGCGCCAGACCACCAGGAGCAAGGCGACGGCATCGACACGCTGATGTATCCAGACGGGGCGATGATCCTGGTCGCGCGCGCCCCGGATCGATGAGGACCGCGCCCCGACCTGATGACAGGGCAATTTCGTTTGCAGGCTGCCAGCAAGGATCTCGCCGCAGACGTAACGATGCGCCGTGCGTGGCTCCCACGACCGGCGTTACTGAATCTCGACCACCTGCCGGATCGATTCGCCGCTGGCCAGCCGGTCGAATGCGACGTTGATGTCGGCGAGCGCGATCCGTTCGCTCAGCAGCCGGTTCACCGGCAGCCGGCCGGCGCGATACCACTCGACGTAGCGTGGGATGTCGCGCGACGGGACGCAGCTCCCGAGGTAACTGCCCTTCAGCGTGCGTTCCTCGGCTACGAGGCCGACGTGCTGCAGCGAGAACTGCTGCTGCGGATGCGGCAGGCCGGCGGACACCGTCGTGCCTCCGCGCCGCGTGATGCGATACGCGAGCTCGAGGGCCCGTGCCGAGCCCGCCATCTCGAACGCATAGGCCACGCCGCCTTTGGTCAACTCGCGCACCTGCTCGGCGCAGTCTGAGGCTGCAGCGTTCACGGTAGCGGTGGCGCCGAGCGACGCTCGCCACCGCGAGCTTGCCTTCGTTCATGTCGATCGCCACGACCTGCGGGGCTTCCAGCATGCAACCCGCAAGCAGCGCGGCGAGCCCGACGCCGCCGAGACCGACGACGGCGATCGTTGCTCCCTGCGGCATGCCGGCGGTGTTGACCACGGCGCCGACGCCGGTCATCACCGCGCAGCCGAACAGCGCCGCCTCCGCGAAGGGCAGCGTGTCGTCGATGCGGACCAGCGACCGGCGCGACAGCACGGCGTATTGCGCGAACCCCGAGACGCCGAGATGGTGATGGATCGACGCGCCGCCCTGGTGGAGCCGGCGCGAGCCCGGAGAGCAGCGTGCCCGGCCGTGTTCGCCGCGAGTCCTGGCTCGCACAGCGCCGGACGTCCGCCGCTGCACGGTTCGCAATGCCCGCAGCTCGGCACGAAGGCGGCCACGACGTGCTCGCCGCGGCGCAGGTCCGTCACGCCCGCGCCCAGTTCCACGACCACGCCCGCCACCTCGTGCCCGAGCACCATCGGCAGCGGCCGCGGCCGGTTGCCGTCGATGACGGACAGGTCGGAGTGGCACAGCCCGGCGGCGCGGACCCGCACCAGCACTTCGCCGGGGCCCGGCGGATCGAGTTCGATCGCCTCGAGCGCGAGCGGTCGCGATTGTGCGTAAGGGGCGGGCAGACCGGACTGCCGGAGCACGGCGGCTTGGATCTTCATGGTGGAGCGGAGCGTAACGGAGCGTGCGTTCGCGCTCCAGTGCGGATAATGTCGCGGTCCCCGACGATGCATCGAGCGAACCGCAGATGAGCGCCACTCCTCCCGCACTTCCCACGCGCCGCAACGAGTTCCGCGTGTTGCGCACCATCACCACGCGCTGGATGGACAACGACCACTACGGCCACGTCAACAACGTCGTCTATTACTCGTATTTCGACACGGCGGTGAACGGTTACCTGATCGAGGCGAGCGGCACGGACGTGCGCGACCTGCCGGCGATCGGCATCGTCGCCGAGACCAGTTGCCGGTTCCTGAAGGAACTCAGCTTCCCGGAGACCGTGCACGCGGGGCTGGCGCTCGAGAAGCTCGGCAACTCGAGCGTCGTCTACCGGATCGGCTTGTTCCGCAACGAAGACGCCGAGCCGGCGGCGCTCGGCCGGTTCGTTCACGTCTACGTGGACAGCAAGACTCGCCGTCCGGTGCCCGTGCCGCCGACGATACGCGCGGCGCTCACCGCGCTTGCCGACGGCTCCGCAGGGACTTCGCCTCTACCTTGAGGTGATCGGCACGTGGCCGGGTTGCGCGGCGACGCGGGCGCACCAGGCGCGGATGCCCGGGTATTTCTCGAGCGGGAAACCGCCTTCGGGCGCCACGTGCGTGTAGGCGTAGAGCGCGATGTCGGCCAGCGAGTACTGACCGCCCGCGAGAAACTGCCTGTCCTTGAGCCCGCCTTCGAGCACGTCGAGCGCCGCAAAACCGTTGCGCCGCGCGTCGACCAACTTCTGGCCGAGTTCCTCTTCCGTCTTCTTCAGCGATGCGAGCCAGAACCGCGCCGAGCCGATGTTCGGCTCGAGGTTGTACTGCTCGAAGCACAGCCACTGCCACATGCGCGCGCGCTCGAACGCGTCGGCGGGAACGAGCCGCGAGCCTTCCGCGAGGAACGCGATGATCGCGTGGCTCTCGGCGAGGAAGCCCTTGCCCGGGACCTCGAGCGTGGGGATGCGCCCGTTCGGGTTCTTCGCCAGGAACTCCGGCGTGCGCGAGGCGCCGGTCTTGATGTCCAGCTCGACGAGTTCGTACGGCAAGCCCAGTTGCCGCAGCACCAGACGGACCTTGTAGCCGTTGCCGGACGGCAGGTAATCGTAGAGTCGGTAGGTCACGATTCGAGCACCTCTTTGCCCTTCTGGATCGCGAGCGCGCCGCTGCGCACCACCTCGAGCACCTCGCCGTAGTTGGACACCTCCGCCATGAAGCGGTTGATGTCGGCCTCGCTGCTGGTCAGCTCGATCGTGAAGCTGTCGGCAGCATCCCAGAGCACGCGGCCGTTGGCGCGTTGCGTCGCGGCCCAGAGCGCTCCCACCTGCGTCGCCTTGCCCTTGATCTTGATCAGCAGCAGCTCGCGCTCGAAGTGCTCCTCGCGCGTGACGTCCTCGACGTCGACGACGTCGACGAGCTTCAGCAGCTGCAGCGAGATCTGGTGGATCACGGCCTCGTTGCCGGTCGTGACCAGCGTCAGGCGCGAGACGGCGGGGTCGTCGGTCGGCGCCACGTTCAGCGATTCGATGTTGTAGCCGCGGGTCGAGAACAATCCGGCGACGCGGGAGAGCGCGCCCGACTCGTTCTGCAGCGTGATGGCGATGATGTGGCGCTGGCGTCGCAAGGGAACTCCGATCGCCCGGGCGGGATCGCTGCAGGCGGTTAACTTCATGATTTAGAAAAGGTTTGAGGCCGCCCGCAGGCGCCTCGCAACGCCTCAAGAATAGGGGATAGTCTCCGACGCGCCTAGATGGACGCTGTTCCGGGGGGCTGCTAGTCTCCGTTGCATCGCAACACAACAGCCACGAGACGGGACCAGGCCCGACCCGCCGTGAAAACCAGTCACGCCGCCGCACGACCAGCCGCGCATCCGCGCGCCGGACAACTGATGACCGGCGCCGAGACGATCGTGCAGGTGCTGGCCGACGAGGGCGTCGACATCATCTTCGGCTACAGCGGCGGCGCGATCCTGCCGACCTACGACGCGGTGTTTCGCTACAACGAGGAACACTCGAAACCGGGCCAGGGCAGCACGATGCCGCTGATCGTGCCGGCGAACGAGCAGGGCGCCGGCTTCATGGCCGCCGGCTACGCGCGCGCCAGCGGCAAGGTCGGCGTCTGCATCGTCACGTCCGGCCCGGGCGCGACGAACACCGTCACGCCGGTGCGCGACTGCGTGGCGGACTCGATCCCGATCGTCGTGATCTGCGGCCAGGTGCCGACCGCCGCCATCGGCACCGACGCGTTCCAGGAAGCGCCGGTCAGCAACATCATGGGCGCGGTGGCGAAGCACTGCTTCCTGGTGACGGACCCGGCGCGGCTCGAGGCGACGGTGCGCACGGCGTTCGAGATCGCGCGCACCGGCCGCCCCGGCCCGGTCGTCATCGACGTGCCGAAGGACGTGCAGAACTGGCAGGGCGCGTTCCAGGGCGAAGGCCACTTGCCGGCGCGCGGCTACCGCCAGCGCATGGAGCAGGTGCTGCAGAACGTGGTCGACGAGCAGGAGTGCGCGCAGTTCTTCGCGATGCTCGGCGAGTCGAAGCGGCCGCTGATCTACGCGGGCGGCGGCGTGATCAACGGCGACGCGTCGCCGCAGCTGCGCGCGTTCGCGGACGAATTCGGCATCCCGGTGGTCACGACGCTGATGGGCATCGGCGCGTTCGACACGACCCAGCCGCTCTCGATGCGCATGCTCGGCATGCACGGCGCGGCGTTCGCCAACTACGCGGTGGACGACTGCGATTTCCTGATCGCGCTCGGCGCGCGGTTCGACGATCGCGTCGCCGGCGGTGCCGGCGAAGTTCGCGCCGAACGCGAAGCGCATCGCGCACATCGACGTCGACGGCTCGGAGATCAACAAGGTCAAGCGCGTGCAGTGGAACCACGTCGGCCTGATCCCGCCCGCGCTCGACGCGCTGCGCGCGCATGGCAAGGCGGCCGGCTTCCGCCGCGACTGGTCCGCGTGGCACGCGCACCTCGGCGAGCTGAAGCAGAAGTACGCGATGAACTACGATCGCGACAGCGACCTGATCCAGCCGTACTACGTGATCGAGGAGATCAACCGCCACACGAAGGGCGAGGCGATCATCGTCACCGGCGTCGGCCAGCACCAGATGTGGGCCGCGCAGTACTTCGACTTCCGCGAGCCGCGGCTGTGGCTCACCTCCGGCAGCATGGGCACGATGGGCTTCGGCCTGCCGGCCGCGATCGGCGCGCAGTTCGCGCAGCGCAACCGGCTCGTCATCGACATCGACGGCGACGCGAGCATGCGGATGAACCTCGGCGAGCTCGAGACCGTCACGACCTACGACCTGCCGGTGAAGGTCGTGGTGCTCAACAACTTCGGCGACGGCATGGTCAAGCAGTGGCAGAAGCTGTTCTTCAAGGGGCGCCTCGCCGCGAGCGACAAGTCGCTGCACAAGAAGGACTTCGTCAAGGCCGCGCAGGCCGACGGCTATCCGCTACGCCGTGCGGCTCGACCGCAAGGCCGACGTGCCGCGCGTGATCGAGGAATTCATCCAGTTCGACGGCCCGTCGTTCCTCGAGGTCATCATCGACCCGGACGCCGGCGTGTATCCGATGGTCGGCCCGGGCCAGGCGTACGACTCGATGATCACCGGCGACTTCATCCCGACGCGCGGCTCGCACGTGGCGCCGGCGGCTCCCGACGAATCGGAGATGTTCTGATCTCAGCTCTCCCGCCTGCGGGAGAGGTCGACCAGCGGTCGGGTGAGGGTCCGAATCTTGTCCGACTCCCGTTTCGTTCCGTCTGCCTGGCCGTCGTTTTCCGACGCCGCACGGTTCTGGATCCGGCTCGGCTTCATCTCGTTTGGCGGTCCGGCGGGCCAGATCGCTGTGCTGCATCGCGAGGTCGTCGAGCGCAGGCGCTGGCTCGACGAGCAACGGTTCGCCGACGCGCTCAATTTCTGCATGCTGCTGCCGGGGCCGGAAGCGTTGCAGCTCGCGATCTATCTCGGCTGGAAACTGCACGGCGTGCGCGGCGGGCTCGTGGCCGGGCTCGGCTTCATCGTGCCCGCCGTCGTGTTGCTGCTCGGCCTGTCGTGGGGCTACGCGCGGTACGGCCAGGTGCCGGCGATCGCGGGCATGCTGTTCGGCCTCAAGGCCGCGGTCGTCGCGCTCGTCCTGCAGGCGCTGCTGAAGATCGGGCGTCGCGCGTTGCTGAGGCCCATGCACGCCGTGCTGGCCGTGCTGGCGTTCGTCGCGCTGCAGTTCGCGCACGTCCCGTTTCCGGTCGTGCTGCTCGCGGCGGCGTCCGTCGGTCTCGCGTCCGCGTGGCGCACGCCCGCCGGCGCGCAACCGGCGCCGATGACCGCTCGGATCGACGGACGGCGGACGCTGGCCTGGGGGCTGGCGCTGTGGGCCGCGCCGCTGCTCGTCGTCGTGGCGTCGTTCGGCGTGGATTCACTCTGGAGCCCGCGTGTACCTGTTCTTCACCAAGGCGGCGCTCGTGACGTTCGGCGGCGCGTATGCGGTGCTGGCCTACGTCACGCAGCATCTCGTGCAGCAACTCGGCTGGCTGACGGCCGAGCAGTCCGTCGCCGGGCTTGCGCTCGCGGAGACGACACCCGGCCCGCTGATCATCGTGCTGCAGTTCATGGGCTTCATGACGGGCTGGAACCAGCCGTCGCCGTTGCAGCCGGAGGTCGCGGCCGTGATTGCAGGACTGCTCGCCGCCTGGGCCACCTTCCTGCCGTCGTTCGTCTTCATCTTTCTCGGCGCGCCGCACGTCGAGCGCATCGCGCACGATCCACGGCTTTCCGGCGCGCTGGCGGCGATCACCGCGGCCGTCGTCGGCGTGATCGCGACGCTCGCGCTGTTGCTGGCTCGCGCCGTGCTTTTCCCGCAGGGACTCGGCGCGGGCCCGAGTCGTGCCAGCGGTCCTCATCTCGATCGCGCGTCTACGCGGTGCTGGCGCGCACCCGCGTCGAGTTGCACTGGGTGCTCGCGGCCGCCGCGATCGCGGGACTCGCGTTCGCTTCGTGACGCGCCGCCTGCAAGCCGGATCCGGCCGGGCTACTTCGTCGTCCGCAGCAGCGCGTCGATCTTCTGCTGAAACACCGCGAGCGGTTGGGCGCCCTCGATCGTGTCGCTGCTCTCGCCCTCGGCCGTCCTGCCGAGCACGAAGGTCGGCGTCACGGTGATCCCGGCGGCCTTCGCCGACTCGATGTCGAGCTGCACCTTCTGTTCCTGCAGTCCCGCATTGCGGCACACGTCGAAGGCGGCGACGTCGAGGCCGGCCTGGCGCGCGAGGTCGTCATAGGGCGACTTCGGCAGGTCGTCCTGGCGAGCCACCATCCGTTCGCGATACTCCCAGTACTTGCCCTGCTCGCCGGCGCAACGTGCCGCGATCGCGGCCGGAATCGCGTAGGGATGCATGGGCAGCGGCAAGTCGCGCGAGATGAAGCGCACCTTGCCCCGGTCGATGTACTGCTTGCGCAGCGCTGGGAACGTGGTGCGCGAAAACTCGCCGCAGTACGGGCACTGCATGTCCGTGAACTCGATGATCGTGACCGGCGCTTTAGCGCTGCCGAGTTCCTTGAAGTCACGCTCGGATCCGCCATCCGGGGCGGCCGGCGCCGACGCGGCGCAGCCGGCCACGGCCAGCAGCAGCAGGGCGGCGAGGCGTCGCGCGGCGCGCGCCGTTGAACCGTGATGGTAGTGGCCCATTGCATCCGATCCTGTGAAACCTGCGTCACGGCACAGTACCATGCGGCCAGGACCGGATCCGCAAGGGGCGACGATGAAATACCTGCACACGATGGTTCGAGTCACCGACGTCGCGAAGTCGCTGCGTTTCTATTGCGACGCGCTGGGCCTGAAGGAAGTCCGCCGCTACGAGTCGCAGGAGGGGCGCTTCACGCTCATCTACCTGGCGGCGCCCGGCGACGACGATGCGCAGGTCGAACTCACCCACAACTGGGATCCCGAGCAGTACGGCATCGGCCGCGCGTTCGGCCACCTCGCGTACCAGGTCGACGACGTCTACGCGGCCTGTCAGCGGCTCGCCGACCACGGTGTGACGATACTCCGGCCGCCGCGGGACGGGCGCATGGCGTTCGTTCGCTCGCCCGACGACATCTCGGTCGAATTGCTGCAGAAAGGCGCCGCGCTGCCGAAGGCCGAACCCTGGGCGAGCATGCCGAACACCGGCACCTGGTGACGAATGCGAGGGGGGCTGCGATGCCGACGATCCTGATCACGGGCGCGAGCCGCGGGCTCGGCTTCGAGTTGGCCCGGCAGTACGGCGCCGACGGCTGGCGCGTCATCGCCTGCGCGCGCGCACCGGCGAACGCCGCCGGCCTGCAGGCGATTGCAGGCGCGGCGCCGGACCGCGTCACGGTGCATACGCTCGACGTCGTCGATCACGGACAGATCGCGGCGCTGGCGCGGCAACTGGACGGCCTGCCGATCGACGTGCTGCTCAACTCGGCGGGCACGATGGGCAGCGAGTCGTTCGCCGAGAAAGGCATGACCCTTCAGCGTTTCGGCCAGACCGACTATGACGACTGGATGCGAACGCTGCGGGTCAACGTGTTCGGTCCGATGAAGATGGCGGAAGCGTTCGTCGAGCACGTGGCAGCCAGCGAACAGAAGAAGATCGTCACGCTGACCAGCATCGTCGGCTCGATGACCCAGAACACGTTCGGCGGCCTCTACGAGTACCGCAGCAGCAAGGCGGCCGCGAACTGCATCATGAAGTGCATGGCGCTCGATCTGCGCCGCCGCGGCATCATCGCACTGCCGATGCATCCCGGCTGGGTGCGCACCGAAATCGGCGGGCCGCGCGGCGAACTGGATGCCGAGACCAGCGTGTCCGGCCTGCGCCGCGTGATCGCGGGCCTCGCCATCGCGCACGCGGGACACTTCCTGCAGTGGGACGGCCGCGAGCTGCCCTGGTAGGTGCGCTCGCGGCGACGATCAGATGGCGGCGCCGACGATCCGCGGTTCGGGCTCCAGCGTGACGCCGAAGCGTTCGTGCACCGACGCGACGACACGACGCGCGATGCCCAGCAGTTCCTCGCCCGTGGCGCGACCGTGGTTGACGAGCACGAGCGCGTGCTGCGAGGAGATGCCGGCATCGCCCTCGCGAAAGCCGCGCCAGCCGCATTGCTCGATCAACCACGCCGCCGAAAGCTTGCTTCGCTCGCCGGCCGGGTACACCGGCGCGGCCGGATGCGAGACGCGCAGTGCATCGGCGCGGGATGCGTCGACGACCGGGTTCTTGAAAAAGCTCCCCGCGTTGCCGACGACGGCCGGATCCGGCAACTTGCGTCGCCGCAGCCGGCGCACGGCCTCGGCCGTGTCCACGGACGTCGGCGCGGAGATCCCCATCGCGGCGAGTTCATCGCCGACGCCGGCGTAGTCGAGCGCGAGCGGGCGCTGCCGCGGCAGCCGAAGTTCGATCGCGCAGACGATCCAGCGCTCGAGATCGTTCTTGAACATGCTGTCGCGATAGCCGAACCGGCAATCGGCCGCGCCCAGGCGTACGAACGTCGCCGCACGGCGATCGAAGGCTTCGACCGTCTCGATGAACTCGGCGATCTCGACGCCGTATGCGCCGATGTTCTGGATGGGCGCCGCGCCGGCGAGTCCCGGAATCAGTGCGAGGTTCTCGAGGCCGCACCAGCCGCGCTGCAGGGTCCAGTCGACCAGCGGGTCCCAGCGGCAGCCGGCGTCGGTGCGTACCAGGGCTGTGCGGCCATCATCGGCAGCAATCGAGACCGTGTCGAATGCGAGTCGCACCACCAGCCCCGGGTAGTCGCGCGCGAACAGGACGTTGCTGCCGTCGCCGAGCACCATCACGCCGGCCCGGCCTGCGGAAGCGCCAACACCTCCGGCAGCGCCTGCGCGTCGTGCACGGTCGCGACTGCGGCGGCCATGGCATCGACACCGAATGTGTTGCAGTCGCGCAGCGACACGTTCGTGGCCAACGAATAGGCGGCTGCCATGAAGACCTGCGGGTCGATGATGCCGGGCGCGGCGGAAGCGAGACGCTATGCCACGGCGCGCGGGTAAGCAACCGGGCCGCAGGTGTGACGGGCTTCAGGACCGCCGTCCGCGCAACGAGGAAATCGGGCAGGCGCGACCCGTCGACAGGCCCGGAAGCACGCGGTCCCAATTCCGATAAACTGCTGCTCGTCACGGGAAGGGGAGTTGATGACTGATCCGACCAGGGCCGTATTCCTGAGCTACGCATCCGAGGATGCGGAGGCGGCGCGGCGCATCTGTGGCGCACTCCGGAGCCTCGGGCTCGAAGTCTGGTTCGACCAGAGCGAGCTGCGCGGCGGCGACGCGTGGGACCAGAGGATCCGCCGCGAGATTCGCGACTGTGCGCTCTTCATCCCCATCATTTCGACCAACACGCAGACGCGACTCGAAGGCTATTTTCGTCGCGAGTGGAAGCTCGCCATCGCGCGCACCTTCGACATGGCAGAGGAAAAGGCCTTTCTGCTGCCGGTCGTCCTCGACGATACGAGCCCGCTGGATGCGAGTGTCCCCGAGCCATTTCGCACGGTGCATTGGACGCGGCTGCCCGCTGGCGAGGTTCCGCACGTGTTCGTTGCGAGGGTGTCGCAGCTGTTGTCGGCCGTTCAGTCCGGGAAGCCGGAGTCGCCGAGGCATGCGGCCGCGGCCGCTCCGGCAATGCCAATGGTCACGTCGCGGCCGGGCGCGATCCCGGAGCATTCGATCGCGGTGCTGCCGTTCGTCAACATGAGCGCCGACAGGGAGCAGGAGTACTTCTCGGACGGCCTTGCCGAGGAACTGATCAACCTGCTGGCCAGGATCCCGGAACTGCGGGTTCCGGCGCGGACCTCGTCGTTTTCGTTTCGCGGCCGCCCGGTCACGGCCGGCGAGATCGGCCAGGCGCTCAACGTCGCTCACGTGCTGGAGGGGAGCGTCCGCAAGGCCGGCAACCGGATACGCATCACCGTGCAGCTGGTGCGCAGTGACAACGGCTACCACCTCTGGTCCGAGACGTTCGACCGCAACCTCGACGACATTTTCCAGATCCAGGACGACATTGCGCGCGCGGTCGTCGACAAGCTGCGGTTGACGTTGCTGACCGCCGCACCGAGCGCGAGTACGGCGGCGACCAATGCCGACGCGCACAACCACTACCTGCAAGGACAGTACTTCAGGGCCCGCGAGACGCAGGCCGATCTCAACAAGGCGGTCGAGTGCTATCAGCGCGCGCTCGCGCTGGACGCCGGGTACGCGCGGGCCTGGGCGGGCCTTTCGGTCGTCTATGCGCGGCAGGTCGCCAACAGTTACATCGCGCTCGATCAGGGCTTCGCGCTCATCCGCGCCGCGGCCGAACGGGCGATCGCACTCGATCCGACACTCGGAGACGCCTACTCCGCGCTCGTCATTGTGCTGGTGAACGTCGATCACGACTGGCAAGGCAGCGTGGCGCGCCTGGCCCGTGCGCGCGCGCTCGACCCTGGCAACCCGCTGTTGCTGCGGACGACAGCCGTTCTCGGGCGGGCGCTGGGTCATACGGACGAGGCGTTGACGCTGCTGCGGCAGGCGCTCGATCGCGATCCCCTCAACCTGCTGGTCCGTCGCTATTTCGCCCGTACGTTGTGCTACGCGGACCGTCTCGCGGAGGCGGAAGCGGAGATCCGGCAGGTGCTGGCACTGAGCCCCTCGTACCCGGTGGCTGAATACGAGCTCGGCCGTATTCTGCTGGCGCAGGGGAAGGTGAGCGCCGCGGTCGCCGCGTTCGAGAGCGAGGTCGCCCCAGGGTGGCGGTCGTTCGGCCTGCCGCTCGGCTATCACGCGCAGGGCCGTGGCGCGGACGCCCAGGCTGCGCTGGCCGCCATGCTGCCCGAGTCGACGGGCGCGGAATTCCAGGTGGCCGAGGCCCACGCCTATCTGGGTGATGCCGACCAGGCATTCCGATGGCTCGAGGCGGCCGTCGCGAACCGCGATCCGGGGATCATGTGGCTGCGCGGCAACCCACTATTGAAGGGGCTGACGGACGACCCGCGCTACGCGGCGCTGCTGCGCAAGCTGAACCTGCCGGAATGACGAGGCGGTCGAGGGCGCGGTACGGCGCGATGCCGGCGGTCTCGCCGCGCCACGACTATCACCTGGCGCGCCGCTTGAAATGGCACCTGCGACGCGCACATCATTTGCGCCTCGGCAGCGAGGAGGGCGTCCCATGCGTTACATCGTTGCAGGCGCGGCGCTGTTCACTTTCGCAGGCTGCGCGTCACAGCCGACCCCACCCAAACCGGCGCCTGTTGCGCAGGCTCCCAAGACCCAGAACCAGGGCGTCACACTGGCTGAAGCGCGCAGGCTCGGATATCGGATCGAGGACGAGCACGGCAAGACCGTTTACTGCCGCGACCAGATGGAAACAGGTTCGCACGTGCGCAAGGAAATCATCTGCCTGACGGCGGAGCAGCTTGCCGAAGTGCGCGAGGCGTCGAAGCGCAACCTGGATCAATTGCAGCGCATCACCCCGCCGCCTTCCTGTAACCGGACGGTCCCAGGAGCAATGGGTTGCTGAACCGACCGTAGGCGACAGCTCGGCAGCAGGACTGCGATTCGCGAGGCGAGCATGAACGGGAGGCGCGAGCTTGCCACTCGCTGCGGGCATCCGTCACTATGCCGCGATGACCGATACGCAGCAGACCGGTCGCCCCGCGACGATGCTCGACGAGGCGCGTACCTTCCTCGCAGCGCATCCGGACATCGAGGCCGTGCAACTGGTCATCACCGACGCGTGCGGCGTCGGGCGCGGCAAGAACATCGCGCGCGAGGAACTCGAGCCACTCTGCGCCGCCGGCCGCAATGTCGCGGGCTCGATCCTCGGTCTCGACGTGACGGGCGAGGACGTCGAAGGCACCGGGCTCGTCTGGGAAGTCGGCGACGCGGACCAGAACTGCCGGCCGGTGCCGGGCACGCTCGGACGTGCGCCCTGGCTCACCCGCCCGACCGCGCAGGTGCTCGGGTCGCTTTACGAACTCGACGGCCGCACCGCGCGGGCCGATCCGCGTCACGTGCTGGCGCGCGCGGTCGAGCGGCTGCAGCAGCGTGGCCTCACGCCGGTGATTGCGGTCGAACTCGAGTTCTACCTGTTGCAACGCGACGGTGCGGGGCGACTCGGTCCGGCCGCCGGACTGCTCTCCGGCGCCCGCAGCGGCCGGATCGACGCGTACGGCCTCGGCCGGCTCGACGACATGTCGCCGCTGTTCGACGACCTGTATGCCGCCGCACGGACACAGGGCCTGCCGGTACGCACGCTGATGTCGGAGTACGCGCCGGGCCAGTTCGAGATTACGCTCGAGCATCGCGCGGACGCGCTGCGCGCCGTCGACGAAGCGATCCTGTTCAAGCGCGCGGTGCGTGGTGTCGCCGCGCGGCACGGCTGCGTCGCGTGCTTCATGGCCAAGCCCTTCGCCGAGCGCGCGGGTTCGGGCATGCACCTGCACGCCAGCCTCGCCGATGCGCAGGGACGCAACGCGTTCGCGGCCGACGACCCGGCCGGCACGCCCGAGCTGCGCCACGCGATCGGCGGACTGAAGACGACGATGGCCGACGGCATGGCGGTGTTCGCGCCGAACGCGAATTCGTACCGCCGCTTTCGCTCGATGAGTTACGCGCCCGTCGCGCCGACCTGGGGCGTCAACAACCGGTCGGTCAGCCTGCGCGTGCCCGCAGGCCCGCCCGCGAGCCGACATGTCGAGCATCGCGTCGCCGGCGCCGATGCGAACCCGTACCTCGTCGCGGCGCTGGTGCTCGGCGGCATGCTGAAAGGCATCGAGGAGCGCATCGATCCGGGTCCGCCGGTCGTGGGCAATGGCTACGAGAATGCGGCGCGCGGCGCGCTGCCGACCCACTGGCCCGCCGCGCTGGAGCTGGCGGCCCGCTCCGCATTCCTCGAAGACGCGCTCGGCAAGGATTTTCTCGCGGTCTTCCTCGCGATCAAGGCGCAGGAGAGCGAAAAGTTCGGCGCGCTGGTGACGGATCGCGATTACGAGTGGTATCTCGATACGGTCTGAGCGCATTAAGTCAGATCGATCGCCGGTTTTTCGAGAGTTGGGTCAACGTGGCGAGGGGGCGAGGCGCGGAGAATTCGCCCTCACCAGACTGCCATCGCCAGAGGCTCGACCATCGTGACCAGACTTTCCGCCCGCACGATTGCCCGTAGCGCCGCCCTTTCGTCGAGGAATGCACCGCAAGTGACCATCCACCTCCGCAAGATGTACGTCGACTGCCGTTTCGGGCAGCTGCACCTGCACACGGCCTTCCCGTCGAGCGGCGGTTTCGACGAACTGACGCCGCTCGTGTGCGTGCCGCCGCTCGCGAAGTCCGGCCGCGTGTTCCGCCCGTTGCTGAAGGATCTCGGCCGCGACCGCAGCGCCTACGCGCCGGACCTGCCGGGTTGCGGCGAATCGGACGCCCCGCACCAGCCGGCGGAGGTGGCCGACCAGGCGGCGGCCGTGCTGGACCTGCTCGATTCGCTGCGTCTGCGCCAGGTGGACGTGCTCGGCTACCAGGGCGGTTCGCTGACTGCAATCGAACTCGCGATCGCCCGCCCCGAGCAGGTGCGCCGCGTCGTGCTGCTGGGCGTGCCCGGGTCCGACGCGTCGTTCCAGACCGGCGAGCGCCTGCCGCTGCTGCGTCAGCCCGTACTGGTGCTCCGTCCGCGCGACGAGAACTGGGAGTCGACTTCGCGCACCGAAGGCCTGATCCGTGACGCCCGCCGCATCGACCTGCCGAATGCGGGCGCCAACGTCATCGAGGCGGCGACCGAGGAACTCAGCGGCCACCTGCGCGACTTCCTCGACCGCTAGGCGAGGGGGCGCGCCGGATCGTTCAAGCGACCCGGTGCCAGGTGAGCGCGCAGAGCACGCCGATGGCGAGACAGGCAACCAGCCATTCGAGCGCCAGCACCGCCGCGAGGCGCTTCGGCGCGCGCAAGCGCAGGTGCAGCATGCCGAGCGCGGGCAGCGCGGCGCCGGACCAGCACAGCAGCCCGAACAACAGGCCGACCCCGAGCCAGGGCTTGCCTACCAGCGCGATCAGGCCCCAGCTGAGCCAGAACAGGAAGCCGAGCAGCGCGCCGCAGGCGCCGTAAAGCATCGCGCCGACGAACAGCCGGCCGACGCTCTCGTCATGCCAGGCCTGCCGGTCGCCGTTGCGCACCCGCGCCAGCAGCGCGGACGACACGAGCCCGTTCCACAGCGTGCCGACCAGCCCGCCGGCGAATCCGGCGAGCAGGCTCATCAGCAGTTCGATGCGCGGCACCGGGCTTCGCCGTCAGATCCGGCGCTGCAACGAGACGAGGAAGCGGTCGATCTCGGCGTTGTCGTTGCTGGCGTGCAGGCTGACACGCAGCGCGTCGAAGAAATAGCCGTGCCGCACGTGGCCGACCGCGATGCCGTCTTCCTGGAACATCGAGTCCGCGAGCGCGCGGTGGTCGAGCCCGTTCACGCGCAGCGCGACGATGCCGCACCAGAGCGACGGATGCGTCGGCGTCAGGACCTGCACCTGCGGCAGGCGCGCGACCTGCAGGCGCAGGTAGGTGACGAGTTCGCGCATCCGCGCGCCGATCCGCGCGCGGTTCACCGCATGCTGGAGTTCGAATGCGATGGGCAATGCATCGTACGCCGGGCCGCGATACCGCGAGAACGCCCCGAACTTCGCCTGCGCGGTCGAGGACGGATCGACGGCCGGCAACGCCGTGCCGTGGCGGTCCGTCACATCCCATCCCCGCGGGCCGTCGACGCCGGCGGGCCAAAGACGCGCCTGGGCGTCGCGTCGCACGTACAGCGCTCCGCTTCCCACGGGCCCGTTCAGCCACTTGTGGAAGCAGGTGGCGTACGCGTCGCAGCCGAGGTCACGCAAGGACAGGTCGATCTGCCCGGCGGCCTGCGCGCCGTCGACGACGCTGAACACGCCGTGTGCGCGAGCAAGCGCGCACAACTCGCGCGCCGGCATCACGGTGCCGTCGGTGTACTGCACGTGCGCGAACGACAGCACCTTGGTCTTCGGCGTCAGCGCCGCCGCGAAGCGGCTCACGATCGCCTCCGGCGAGGCGGGAACGCCGTCCTGCGGCAGCTGCACCACCTTGAGGCCGCGCCGCTTCGCCTGCGCGAGCCACGGGTACACGGCCGTATCGTGATCGTGGGTCGTCGTCAGCACCTCGTCGCCGGGCTGCAGGTCGAGTCCCTGCGCCACCAGCCCGAGCCCGTCCGCCGCGCCGGCGGTGAGCACGAGGTCCGCGGGGTCCGCGCCGAGGAACGCGCCGATGTCGGCCAGCGGGGCGCCGATCGCGTCGGGACCGAAGGTGGCTGCGTAGTATCGCGGGTAGTCGAGGCTCTGGCGCTCCGTGCTGCGGTATTCGCGGGCCATCACCGCGCGCAGCGTCGGCCCGAAGCGGGCAGTGTCGAGCCAGGCGGTCTCCGCATCGAGCAGGAGCTGCGTCCGCATCCACGCCCACAACTCGCGCGAGACGAGCGGAATGCGGTCCAGCGGAAACGTCTGCGCCGTCGGCGAGGCCGGGCGCGAGGGTACCGAGGCTGAGCGCGCCGAGGAACGTGCGGCGCGAGAATGAGTCTTCCATGGGGCTCTGGAGGTCGGGGTTCGGGGCGCGCGAAGTCCGCGCGGTCGCGCGAAGTATGGAAGAATTCGCGCATGCAAGAAAGCTACATCGAACGCATCCTGAAGGCGCGCGTCTACGACGTCGCCATCGAGTCGCCGCTCGAGCCGGCGCCGCGCCTGTCGCGCCGCCTCGGCAACCGCGTGCTGTTCAAGCGCGAGGACCTGCAGCCGGTCTTCTCGTTCAAGCTGCGCGGCGCCTACAACAAGATCGCGCACCTGTCCGAGACGGTCGCGCAGCGCGGCGTGATCTGCGCCTCGGCCGGCAATCACGCCCAGGGCGTGGCGCTCGCCGCGCGCCGGCGCGGCATCGCGCGCGGTGATCGTGATGCCGCAGACCACGCCGAACATCAAGGTGCAGGCCGTGCTCGACCTCGGCGGCGAGGTCGTGCTGCACGGCGACGATTTCGACCACGCCTACGAGCACGCGATCGAGCTCGCGCGCGAGCGCGGCCTGACGTTCGTCCACCCGTTCGACGATCCGGACGTGATCGCCGGGCAGGGCACGATCGGCATGGAGATCCTGCGCCAGCACTCCGGGCCGCTCGACGCGATCTTCGTGCCGATCGGCGGCGGCGGGCTGATCGCCGGCATCGCCGCCTACGTGAAGTCGCTCTATCCGCAGGTGCGCATCGTCGGCGTCGAGCCGGAGGACGCGGCCAGCATGCACGACTCGCTGCGCGACGGGCACGCGCGTCACGCTCGATCGCGTCGGCATGTTCGCCGACGGCGTGGCGGTGCGGCGCGTCGGCGAGGAGACGTTCCGCGCTCGCGCAGCAGTACGTCGACGAGGTGATCCTCGTCAGCACCGACGAGATCTGCGCGGCGATCCAGGACATCTTCGAGGACAACCGCACCATCGCCGAGCCGGCCGGGCGCGCTCGCCGTCGCGGGCATCAAGAAGTACGTCGCGCGCGAAGGCTGCAGCGAGCGGACGTTCGTCGCGATCAACAGCGGCGCCAACATCAACTTCGACCGGCTGCGCCACGTCGCCGAGCGCGCCGACATCGGCGCGCAGCGCGAGGCGCTGCTCGCGGTCGAGATCCCGGAGCGAGCCGGGCAGCTTCCTCGAGTTCTGCGAGCTGCTCGGCCGGCGCAGCGTCACCGAGTTCAACTACCGCTACGACGACCGGGCGTCGGCGCGCATCTTCGTCGGCCTCGGCGCTGCACGAGGGACGGCGCGAGAAGGAGGCGCTGCTCGCCACGCTCGGCCAGGCGGGCTATCGCGTGCTCGACATGAGCGACAACGAGATGGCCAAGCTGCACGTGCGCTACATGGTCGGCGGCCACGCGCACGGCCTCGCAGCACGAGCGGCTGTTCCGCTTCGAGTTCCCGGAGCGCCCGGGCGCGCTGCTGCGGTTCCTCGAGGCGATCGGCACGCGCTGGAACATCAGCCTGTTCCACTACCGCAACCACGGCTCGGACTACGGCCGCGTGCTCGCCGGCGTGCAGGTGCCGCCCGCCGGACGCGGACGAGTTCGCGCGGCACCTGCGCGACCTGCAGTACGCCGTACACCGAAGAGACCGAGAACCCGGCGTACCGGATGTTCCTCGGCCGTTGAGGCGGTCCCGTCCGTCGCCTCAGCGCGACGGCAGGGCGGCGAGCCTCCGCGCCGGGAACACGCGGATGAATTCTCCGAACACGCGGTCGGCCAGCGGGCGCGCCTGCGGCAGGTAGCGGCGCGTCGCGGCCCGGATGCGCGCGATGCGGCGGGCGTCCCAGTGCATCTCGATCTCGCTGCGTCCCGCGGGCGTGTCCAGCCACCGGGTGATCAGCGGCTCGTCGGCCTCGAGGTGAAACTGCAGTCCCCAGGCGCAGTCGCCCAGGCGGTAGGCCTGGTTGCGGCAACTGCGCGTCCACGCGAGCGGCACGGCCCCGGGCGGCGGCGCGAACGTATAGGCGTGCCACTGGAAGATGTACTGCGGCAAGCCGTGGTCGAAATGCCGGAACAGCGGGTCGGTGTGAGCCTCGGGTCGCGTGTGCAGGCGGTACCAGCCGATCTCCGGCACCGGGTTCGGGTGCACCTTGCCGCCCATCGCCTCGGCCAGCAGCTGGGCGCCGAGGCAGATGCCGAGCACCGGCCGGTCGCTCAGCACGGCGCCCCGGATCACTTCCATCTCGGTGCGCAGGTGCGGATGCAGGTCCGCCTGGTCGACGTTCATCGGACCGCCGAGCACCACGAGCCCGTCGTAGCGCCGGATGTCCGGCTCGGCGCGCGGATCGCGCCCGAAATTCACGTAACGAATGCGAAAGCCGCATTCGCGGAGCAGCGGATCGAGGTGGCCGAGCGGCTCGGAGGCGACGTGCTGGAGGACGAGGAGCTTGCGCATGGTCGAGGCAATAGTGGGGTCGCAGAGACTATCCGATTTCACGGACAATGCGTCCGCATGACGAGTCCCTACGTGGCGCGCCGCGAGCCGGTTGCCGACGAATGCGTCGTCCGCGGCCTGCGCACGCACCTGACCCGCTGGCCCGGCGCGGATCCGCGGCCGATCGTGCTGCTGCACGGCTTCATGGACACGGGCGACACGTTCCAGTTCCTGGTCGACGAGTTGCCCGCGTCGCGCACTTTCGTCGCGCCCGACTGGCGCGGCTTTGGCCGCAGCGACTGGCCGACCGAGGGCTACTGGTTCCCGGATTACTTCGGCGACCTCGACGCGCTGCTCGACGTGCTGTCGCCCGGCGGCGCCGGTGGCCCTGGTCGGTCACAGCATGGGCGGCAATATCGCCATGATGTACGCCGGGCTGCGTCCCGGACGCGTCCACAGCGTCGTGAACATCGAGGGCTTCGGCTTGCAACCCACGAAGCCGGAACAGGCGCCGGGACGCATCCGGCAATGGCTCGACCAGTTGCGTGAGCCGCCCGAGGTCACGGTCTTTCCGTCGGTCGACGTGCTCGCGGGCGTGCTGCGCAAGCGCAATCCGCGTCTGCCTGCCGACCGCGCGGCCTTCATCGCCCGTGCGTGGAGCGAACCGGGGCCGGACGGAGTTGCCCGGATGCGATTCGATCCGGCACACAAGCGCGCCAACCCGGTCCTTTATCAACGCGCCGAGGCCGAAGCGTGCTGGCGCGAAGTGGCGGCGCCGCTGCTCTACGTGCTCGGGGCCGAGTCCGAATACCTGGCGCGGCTCGACGGTGGCGGGCACCCGGAGACGATGGCGGGCTTCGTGCGCCGGCTCGAACCCTGCTGGATCGAGGGCGCCAGCCACATGGTGCATCACGAGCGGCCGGCGGAGCTTGCCGCGGCCGTCGAATCGTTCCTGCGGCGACACGCAGACCTGTAATCTGGGCCATGGCCACCACAAGCCCATCGCGCACGCTGCCCGCGGCGCTGCTGTCGATCGTGACAGTGGCGCTCGTCGTCTCGGGCATCGGTCCGTCGGATCGCCTGACCTGGTTCCTCGAAGTGGTGCCGATCCTGATCGCGGCGCCGCTGCTGATCGCGACCTCGCGCAGCTTTCCGCTGACGCCGCTCGTCTACACGCTGATCGCGATCCACGCGTTGATCCTGATGCTCGGCGGCCACTACACGTATGCACGGGTCCCGCTCGGGTTCTGGATCCAGGACTGGTTGGACTTCTCGCGCAACCCTTACGATCGCATCGGACACCTGATGCAGGGGTTCGGGCCGGCCATCATCACGCGCGAGCTGCTGCTCAGGACGTCGCCGCTGCGCCCCGGCAAATGGCTGTTCACCTTGATCGTGCTCAGCGTCCTCGGCATCAGCGCGTGCTACGAGTTCACCGAATGGTGGGCGGCGCTGATCGGCGGCGATGCGGCCGGCGCGTTTCTCGGCACGCAGGGCGACGTGTGGGACACGCAGTGGGACATGTTGATGGCGGGTTGCGGCGCCATTGCCGCGCTGGTGACGCTGTCCGTGCTGCACGACCGCCAACTGCAGGCGCTCGATCCCGCGGTTCGTGCCAAGTATCGTCCGGAGCCGGACTGACGCGGCCGCGAGCGGGTTGCGATTCCGCGACCCGGTGTCGGCCACCGTCCGCTCGGTGGCGCCCCAGATGCCGTACCGCTGGGAAGTTCCGTCGGAAAATCTTACACCGTCGGGCTGCTCGTCGAAATAACTTGCTGATTTTCTTGAGCACTACCTTGTTGGCACGTTGCTTGCTGCGCCTTGTCAAGAAGCCGACAGGGCGATCTCCTGGCAGAGCAACTTTGGGATTCCAAAACTTGCCGCTGCACTGCAATGCCCACTTGGGTTTTGGGGCGTCCTGAAACGGCGTTTCGCAGAGGCGAGCTCATGAAGATTGCTCTCCCCTTGACCGCGCTCCTCCTCGCGCTGACGAATCCGCCGGTCCATGAAGGAGTCGTGGTCCTGCCGAACGGCAACGCACGTTGAACGGATCGTCACGTCAAGACATGCAGCTTGCTTCTGCGATCAATCGCGTCCAGCGCAAAGGTTTCGACGATCTGGGACATCGGCATGGAATCGACCAGACTCACGCGAAGGGCGCCGTCTTGTTTTCGTCTCGTGCTGACGTCGAATATTTCCCCAGCGAACATTAGGGAGGCCTACATGATTCGGAACATTGCCCCGCTGTCCGCGACCGCACTCTTGACGGCCCTGCGTGGGGCTCTCTTCCCTGCCCTGGTGGCAGCGACGATGACAGCCAGTTCCGCGGTGCACGCCGATTCGATCGTTGGCGGGTGGGGTGGGTCGGATTCAACAGGTGCTTCTGCGCTCAACCTTTTGCCCGATGGGCAGTACATGGAGATCGAAGTGGGTCCCTCTGCTGGGGGCGGACAGTCGGGCATAGAACGCGGAACGTACACCTGGAATCCTGCCAACGGCTCTTTTACAAACCAAACGGGGCTTGATACGAACGGTGAATGGGGCCTGTCGGATCCCGATGTCCCGGGCGTGCCGAAGGCGGTTGTCGACCTGCATCGGGATGCATGGCCACTGCGAGCAACGGCGTACTGCATGGTGTAAACCCTGCTGATAGTCGAGCCAGACTTCTTTGCTCCCTCTCTCAGGGCCTGGTACCTGGAGGACACTCCTGGTGCCGGCGACTTGATCGTGTTCGACCTGCTTTCCGACGGCACTTATCTATTGGGTATCGACCCGCCAGCGACGGGGTATTACGTCTATGGCTTCTACGACGCCTTGACCGGAGCGCTGACACCGCAGGCGACCGATTTGCCGGGCGGTTTTACCGGGCCAAATCATGCAGCCATCTTCGGCAATGACCTGATTCTGACGGGTGCAAATGGACAGGTGACGCTGCAGAGCATTGCCGTTCCCGAGCCAGCCACCATCCCGCTCCTGGGACTGGGGCTTCTCGGCCTCGCCGTGATGCGAAGGGAGCGGCGTTTGATTCCAGCGAAGGCATAGACCCGCTCCGGGGTTGCTACAGGGTCCTTCTCATCCGGCTCGGCGAGCGTCCGCTGAGGGTCGAGACCGTGTGAAAACGCCAAGCCGAATTCGCGACGATGGCTTGCTTGGCAATTCGCTTTACCCAAATCGAAAAGCATCGAATCTACGGCCGTCCAATTGACATTGGATTTCGCGTCTCGTGCGAGTCCGGCACGTTTTCAAACAGTCTCGGTCGTGAGCAGCCGGTCGACGAGGGATTGTGAAGCGTGATTGACGTTGACGTTTCCGCGGAAACGCCTCCGGCCGCCCAGAATCGGCCATCCGTTGACCTGTGGCAGGATGCGGCCTTCACGTTCCAGGAGTTGCCAAGTGGCCGCAGAGATTCCGTTGCCCACGATACGACGAGCTCATCACCTCGATGCGAAGCAACTGTCAGCGCTTGCCGAAAAGACGTTCAGGGACACCTTTACTGCCATGAACACCGCTGAAGACATGGCTCGTCACTGCCGGACCAGTTACGGCGAGGTGATCCAGGCGGAAGAAATCTCCGACCCGAACATGGTCACCCTGCTCTGCGAAGACGGTGGAAGGCTGATCGGGTTTGCACAGCTCCGCTGGGGTGAAGCACCGAGCTGCGTTGTAGCCGATGCTCCGGGCGAAATTCAAAGGTTGTACGTCGTCAGCGATTGCCACGGCAAAGGTGTTGCGCGCGACCTGATGAATGCTTGCATCGATGAAATCAGAAGGCGTCCGTCAGATGTGGTCTGGCTCGGCGTGTGGGAGCGAAATCCAAGAGCGATTGCGTTCTACAAGAAATGGGGTTTCCTCGAAGTGGGTGAACACATCTTTCCATTGGGAAGCGATCCACAGCGCGATATCGTCATGGCGCGACCGGTTGCCGAGTCACGATCGGACGCAACCTAGATGAGCCCCGCGCGGACGCCCGCGCACCCTAGATCAATACTCCAGCGGAGCGGCCTGGCGTCGCCCCGGCCTGGCATGGTTAGCGGATCGGCTCGTCGAAAATCAGCTCGCGCACGAAGCGCACCGGCGGCGTGCCGTACGAAAGCACCCGGTCGTGATAGTCCTTCAGTTTGAACCGCGCGCCCCAGCGTTTCTCCGCCTCTGCGCGCATGTCCGAGTGCTCCTGGTAGCCGACGAAATACGTCGACAGCTGGGTCGACGATAGCTGCGCCCGCACCCATTTGCCGGCCGCCTCGCGCTCTTCCTGGAAGCCGGTCTCGGTCATCAGCTTCATCGCCTCGTCGCGCGTCATGCCGTCGACGTGCATCTTGGAGTCCATGATCGCGTTGGTCGCCGAGCGCAGGTACCACTTCAGCTGCACCAGGCGCATCAGCGGGTCGTTCGCGCGGAAGCCCTGGTCTTCCATGACGCGCTCCGTATACACGGCCCAGCCTTCGGCGAACGGACCCGACCCGAGCAGCGAGCGCAGCACCGACGGATACTGGTTGGAGTGCGCGAGCTGCAGGTAATGGCCGGGCATCGCCTCGTGGATGGTCAGGTTCGCGATCGAGCGCGTGTTGTACTCGCGCAGGAAAGACTCGACCTGCGCATCGGTCCAGTCGGGCGGGATCGGCGACACCGCGAAGAACGTCTTCTGGCCCTTGTCGAGCGGCCCCGGCGGGTCGCAGTACGCGACCGCGACCCCGCGCTGGAACTCGGGCATCAGGATGATGTCGACCGGTTCCGTCGGCACCGTGACGATGTTCTTCGCCCGCACGAAGTCCGTCGTTTCCTTGAGCGCTGCCTTCGCGGCGTCGACCACGCCGTCGCGCGGCGGCCGCTCGGCATTGGCCAGGTCGAGCGCGGCCTTGATGGCCGCTTGCTGCTCGACGGGCGTCGGCGAGGCCGGTGTCGGCGGCGCGCCCGTGCGGCCGGCGAGCACCTGGCGTGCGACCTCGTACATCTGCAGACGGGTGCGCGCGATTTCCGATTCCGCACGCCGGCGGATCTCGTCGCGCGACAGCGGCGACATCAGCGCGTACGTCAGCTTCTCATCGAAGAGCGCCCGGCCGATCCGGAAGTCGCCTTTCGCGTTCGGCAGCAGTTGCTTCTCGAGCCATTCCTGGTGCGTCTTCACCGCCGCGCGGGCGTCGGCGATCGCGCGCTCGAGGCGTGCGCGGTCGGCATCGGGCAGCGCCTTCAAGTTCGGCAGCACCAGCTCGTCGACGAGGCTCAGCACGCCGGGGTTCTGCTTCACGGCGGTGTCGGCGTGCGTCGCGGACACCCGGGCCGGCGCGAGGTTCGCGCGCATCTGCTCGAGCAGCCGCGGCAGCTTCTCGAGGCGCGCGGTCACGGAGCGCAGGCGATCGGGCAGCGGCGCGAAATCGCGCGCCAGCAGCCCGTACAGCGACTGGCCGGCGAGCTGCGTGTAAAGCTGCGTGTCCCACGACCAGTCGCGGAGCTTTTCTTCCGAGAAGATCGCGTAGCGCAGCTGGTTTTCGAGCATCGCCGCGTCCACCTGGTTGGCGCGCGACAGCGACGGATGATCGATCGCCTGCAGCTGGCCGAGCAGCTCGCGAGTCCACGCGATCGCGCGCGCGCGGCCTGCATCGCTCAGGTCGTCGAGTTCGCCGTCGTAGCGGTGATCGCCGAGCTGCGTGGCGTTGACCGGCGAATAGCGGCCGAACTCGTCCACGTAGCGCCGGCTCAGTGTCTCGAACTTCGCGTCGGCCGCCGACACCGGCGCAGCCGGTGCGGGCGCGGCCCACGTGCATGCAGCCAGGCCCATCAACAGGATTCCGGTCAGCAGTCGGTTACGCATGCGCATCGCGGTCGGTCTCCGGGATTCGGGTGCGGTATGCTGCCACGCTTCATGATCCAGAACACGCGTTGCGCGCACGCATGAGCCAGGCATCGGATTCACGGCTGGCCCTGCTCCGCAACCCCGATTTCACGCGCTACATGTCGGCGCGCTTCCTGTCCTCGCTTGCGGTGCAGATGCAGACCGTCGCGGTCGGCTGGCAGGTCTACGAGGTCACGCACGACCCGCTCGACCTCGGGCTCATCGGCCTCTCGCAGTTCCTGCCGTTCGTGCTGCTGATCCTGCCGGCCGGTCACCTGGCCGACACGCGCGACCGTCGGCGCATCCTCGCGCTGTGCTTCGCGCTGATGTTCGTCTGCGCCGCGCTGCTGCTCGCGTTTTCGTGGCACGGGCTTGCGAGTGCAAGGCCCGGTCTTCGCGGTGATGGTGCTGTTCGGCGTCGCGCGCGCATTCGCGATGCCGAGCGGCCAGGCGCTGCTGCCGAACCTGGTCGACCGCGAGCATTTCGGCACGGCAGTCGCGTTGAACTCCTCGCTGTGGCAGGTGACGACGATCGCCGGTCCGGCGCTCGGCGGATTCCTCTATCTCGCCGGCGCGACGACCGTCTACGCGACGGTGGTCGCACTGCTCGCGGGGTCGGTGCTGCTGCTGCTGACCATCGGTCGCGGCGGCGAAAGCGCCACCGTCGGGAGCGCCTTCGACCGCGAGACCGTGCTGTCGGGCCTGCGCTTCGTCTGGCAGCGCCGCCCGGTGCTCGGCGCGATCTCGCTCGACCTGTTCGCGGTGCTGTTCGGCGGCGCCACCGCCCTGCTGCCGGTCTACGCGGCGGACGTGCTGCACGTCGGCCCGAGCGGGCTCGGTTGGCTGCGCGCGGCCCCGGGCATCGGCGCGGCTGTGTGCGGCCTCGTGCTGAGCGCCTACCCGGTCACGCGCCGGGTCGGCTACTGGATGTTCGGCGGCGTGTTCGTGTTCGGTCTCGCGACGCTGGTGTTCGGCGCGTCGACGAGCTTCTGGCTGTCGCTGGTCGCGCTCACCGTGATGGGCGCGGGCGACATGGTGAGCGTCTACATCCGCCACCTGCTGGTGCAGCTCGAGACACCCGACGAAATCCGGGGCCGGGTGAGCGCCGTCAACGCGGTGTTCATCGGCGCGTCGAACGAACTCGGCGAATTCGAATCGGGACTGACCGCGGCCTGGTTCGGCGCCATTCCGGCGGTGCTGCTCGGCGGCTGCGCCACACTGGCCGTCGCCGGGGTGTGGGCCCGCCTGTTCCCCGAGCTGTGGCAGGCCGACCGCTTCCACACCCCGTGACAGCTGTATATACACACAGTATCCTGTGCGCATGCGCAGGGCGGATCGACACCAGCCGGAGAAAGGCCGCGGCGCCGTCTCGAACGCCGGCGGACGGTTCGAGCCGACGGTCATCGTTGCCGCCGACGACGGCTGGGGCAGCCTCGACGAGTTGCCGCGCCGTCCCGAGACGGTGCTGATCCCCGACCGGCCGAAGAAGGCGATCACCACCAACCAGTCGCCCGACGTGCCGTTCGACCAGTCGATCAACCCGTACCAGGGTTGCGAGCACGGCTGCATCTACTGCTTCGCGCGACCCACGCACGCCTACTGGAACCTCAGTCCCGGCCTCGACTTCGAGACGCGCATTTTCCATAAGCCCGGCCTGGCGCAACTGCTCGAACACGAACTCTCCGCGCGTGGCTACGTCTGCAAGCCGATCAATCTCGGCGCGAATACCGATCCGTACCAGCCTGCCGAGCGCGTGCATCGCACGACGCGCGCCGTGCTCGAAGTGCTGCTCGCGCACCGTCATCCGGTGACGATCGTGACCAAGGGCGCGCTGGTCGTGCGCGATCTCGACCTGCTGGCGCAGTTCGCCGAGCGCAACCTCGTGTTCGTGCACGTCAGCCTCACGACGCTCGACGACGCGTTGAAGCGGGTGCTCGAGCCCCGTGCCGCCTCTCCGCAGGCCCGGCTGCGCGTGATCCGCGAGCTGGCCGCGGCGGGTGTGCCGGTCGGCGTACTGCTCGCACCGATGATTCCCGCGCTCAACGATCACGAGATGGAGCAGCTGCTCGAGGCCGCGAAGGCGAACGGCGCCACGCGCGCGTCGTTCATACCGCTGCGCCTGCCGCTCGAAGTGGCGGTGCTTTTCGAGCAGTGGTTGCGTGAACACTTCCCGGCGCGTGCCGACCGGGTGCTCAACCTGATCCGCGACATGCGTGGCGGCCGGCTCAACGACCCGCGATTCGGCAACCGGATGCGCGGTGAAGGCCCCTATGCCGGGCTGCTCGCGGCGCGTTTCAAGGGGGCTTGCCGCCGCCTCGGTTTCGACGAGCGGCGCAAGGTGGACCTCGACACCCGCCAGTTCGTGGGCGATCCGGGCGCGCCGAACCAGGGCGATTTGTTCGCCGGCTGAGCGCAGCCTGCCGTCCGTGACGGACGAGCATTGACGTATACTCGGCCGTGTCCGGAACCGGTGCGACCCTGCGCGCGCGGCCCATGCAGGGGGGAGGCCAGACATGAACGCAAGCCTCGGCAGTGTTCAATTTCCGCGAGCCGAGTTCGCGACCGGGCGCCTGCTGGCCGGACTGGCCGCCTGCGTGGCCATGGCCGGCTGCATGACTACAAAGGTCGACGAGACGCGGCAGTCCGCGAGCGCGGTGCAACGCAGCGAGTCGATCGTTCTCTTGCGCAAGCCGCAGGTCGAAGGAACCGGCGCCGAGGACGCATTCCTCGGCTGCCTGCAGCAACGTCTCGGCGGCCAGATCCTGCATCCCGAACAAGGCCAGGCCGTGAAGGCGGCCAATACCAGCACGCCGTTCAAGATCTACGGCTCGCAGCAGTTCGAGGACGCGATGTTCCCGTGGTTCGAGAACAGCACCGCGCCGAGCAACGCGGCTGGACTCAAGCTGCTGCTGCAGAGGCCGGGCGTTACCGAACGGCTGCAGCAGATCTCGGTGCGCTACATCGTCTGGATCGACGGCAAGACCCAGACGACGGACAGCAACGGCAGCATCGCCTGTGCGATCAGCCCCGCGGGCGGCGGATGCTTCGGCCTTGGCTGGTGGGAAAAGGAGTCGGGCTACGTCGCGTCGGTGTGGGACCTCAACACCGCCACCGAAGTGGGCTCGGTCTCGACCGACGTCACCGGCACGTCGGTGCTGATCGGCGCCGTCCTGCCGATCCCCATCATCTCGCCGGTGCGCAGCAAAGCCTGCGACCGGCTTGGTGACCAGCTGCGATCCTTCCTGATCGGAGGCAGTGCGGAGCCGACCCCGGCCTCAACCGGGGTCAGCGGCGGATCGTCCGGCTCGCGTTGAACCGCGAGCGATTTCGCGCATCCAAGCATTAGGGCAGTCGCGCGCGCCCGAGGCATGGCGCGCCCAGGATGGATAACACGATGCACCGACTGACGTTCGTCCGGCACCTCGCGCTTGCGGCCTCCGTGGCTACGCTGGTGGCGTGCAGTGCTTCGATGCCGACGATGCCGTCGGGGATGCCGCCGCCACCCTCGTCGCCGTCGAGTTCGGGAGGCGGTTCGTCGTCGGGCGGCGGCGGATCGAGCGGCCCCTCGTCGCCGTCGTCCGGATCGTCGGGCTCGTCCGGTTCGTCGTCGTCGCAGTCCGGCGGCAGCCAGGGCAGCTCAGGGCAGCCAGGGAAGTCAGGGCAGCCAGGGCAGCCAGGGAAGTCAGGGCAGCCAAGGTAGTCAAGGCAGCCAGGGCGGTACTGCAAGCACCGGTGGCCAGTCCGGAGGCACGTCCGGCAGTGGCGGCGAGTCCACCGCCGCGCCGCGCGCACCCGGCTGGACGATGCCGCCGTCCACAGGCGATGGCCAGGCGACCGGGCAGCCTGCCGGGTCCGGTCCGTCGACCGCGGGCGGCCAGCCCGGCGGCGCATCCGGCAGCCAGGGCACGGCGGGCGGCTCGCCAGGCCAGACTGGCCAGGGCGGACAGGCCGGACAGGCCGGACAGGCGGGACAGACGGGTCAGGCTGGGTCGCCGGGCTCGACCGGTGCCTCCGGGTCGCCCGGCCAGACGCCCACCGCCGGGGCAGGCGGCCAGCCGGGCACGCCCGGGCAGAATGGCGGGGCCGCACAACCGGGCACAGCTGGTACTGGCCAAGGCAACGCGGGCGGCGCGCAAGGCACCGGCCAGCAAGCCGGCGGTACGGCTGGTGCCAGCGGATCCGGCACTGGCGGTTCCGCGTCGGGCGGCCGCTCCGGCGGGGCTGGCGCACCGGGCACGGCCGGTACACCGGCGGGTTCCGGCGGCGGACCGAGCACGGGTGCGGCCGGCGCGGGCATTCCCGGCGGCGATCGCCGCGCCGAGATCGACCGGCAGTTCGACGACACCTTCGCGGTATTCGACGAACGCATGCGCAAGGAACAGGAGACGATTTCGCAGGAGCGTGCGGCCCGCGGCGGCGGTTCGGGTGGCACGACTGGAGACGGCACGGAGGGCGCGACCGACGGGCAAGGCGGCGCGTCGGGCAAGGCCCCCAAGGGTGACGGATCGGGCACGACAGGCAAGGATGCGCAGGGCACGCCAGGCGGCCAGGGCCCGGGCAACGAAGGTGCCGGTGGCGAGGCCGGGGACGGCCAGCAGTCCGGCTCGCAGGGCGGCGGCGGTGGCGGTGTCGGCGGCGGCGGACCCAAGGGCGGTTCGGGGCCCAACAGCGCTCCGGCGGGCATCCCGGACGGCCACGACGACGATATCGTCGCGCGGCAGTTGCGCGAGGCGGCAACGAAGGAGACGGACCCCGAACTGCGAGAGAAGCTGTGGCAAGAGTACAAGCAGTACAAACAGGGCACGTAGTGAGCCGGCGAGCGCCAGCGCAGATGACGCACGGAGGCGCACTCGTCGCGATGGCGGCGCTCGCGCTGCTGTCGGGCTGCGTCGTCCACGACGAGCGTCCCATCGTTCCCATCGCGGCGCAGAAGGCGACGGCTGAAATCCCGCAGGACGAACTGCTCGACGTCGGAGTGCGCCTGTTCGACCCAAACGTTCCGGCGGACGAGAAGGAACAGGAGAAACGCGAGATCTACCCGGACGTGCGCAAGGCCGAGTCTCGCTACATGCCGATGCTGTTGCGCGACACGCTCGAAGGCACGGGCCAGTGGGGCCAGGTGCGTGTGCTGCCGCATGACGGCGGCGGCATGGACGTGATGGTCGACGGCCGCATCGTCGAGTCGACCGGCAGCAATCTCGTGCTGGACCTGAAGGCGACCGACGCGACGGGCCGCGTGCTGCTCGCGAAGACGTATGCGGCGAAAGCGGACCTGCGCGCGTACAAGGACGTGCCCAGCAAGCCGCGCGATCCGTACGACAACCTCTACAACTCGTTTGCGAACGACCTGCTCGCCGCGCGCAATGCGCTCACGCACGAACAGAAGGCCCAGGTGCACCAGGTCAACAACCTGCGCTTCGCCGCCGACCTCGCGCCGTACGCGTTCGCGCCCTACCTGGCGAAGGACAAGCAGGGCCTGTACCAGGCGACGCGCCTGCCGGCCCAGGAAGACCCGGTCGTGCAGCGCATGGATCGCATCCGCGAGCGCGACTATTCGCTGATCGATACGCTGAACGAGCACTACACCAACTTCGGCGAGAGCATGCAGGACGCGTACACCAACTGGCGCAAGTACTCGCACGAGGAGATCGAGCAGGTGCAGGAGGCGAAGCGCAAGGCGCTCACCCGCGAAGTGCTCGGCGCCGCCGCGGTGGTGGCCGGCGTGCTGGTCGACTCCAATTCGCACAGCTCGAGCAGCGTCGAGTCCGCGGCGACGTATGGGGCGATCATCGGCGGCATGTACGCGTTCAAGAGCGGTCTCGACATGCGCTCCGAGATCAAGATGCACTCCGAGTCGCTGAAGCAGCTCGGCCAGTCGTTCCAGAACGAGGTGCAGCCCATCGTGGTCGACATCGAAGGGCGCACGCTGCAGCTCAAGGGCTCCGCCGAGGACCAGTACGCGGAATGGCGCCAGTTGCTGAAGGAGCTGTACGAAAACGAAACCGGACTGCCGGCGACGACGGCGGCCGCGGACAGCACCGCTGCTCCTGCCGGGAAGCACTGAGTCCGACCGACGATGAGTGCCGTGCTCGACATCGGGCAGGTCGTCGCTGCGCGTTACGCGTTGCAGCGGCTGCTCGGGCGCGGGCCGCGCGGCGAGACGTGGCTGGCGAACGACCCGGTCTCCGGTCGCGACGTGGCGCTCAAGTTCGCTCCGCTCGAACAGGGTGCGAACGGCGAACAAGGACTGCGCCGCGAGCTGGCCGCACAGGCGCTCGTGACGCATCCGGCCTCGCTGCCGGCAGGCCGGCTCGAATTCGACGGCGACCGGGCCTTCCTCGTCAACGAGTACCGTGCCGGCGGCGACCTCTCGCGACTGCGCGGGCGCGCGTGGCCGTTCGTGCTGCGGCGCGTGGTCGCCGTCGTCGACGCGTTGCAGGCGCTGCACGACCGTGGCTACGTGCACGGCGACGTCAAAAGCGCGAACGTGCTGCTCGACGCCGACGGCCTGCCCCAGCTCGCGGACTATTCGAGCGCGCGCCCGATCGGCGCGCCAGGCCCGGCCGACGGATCGCCATACGGCATGAGCCCGCAGCGCCACGCGGGCGCGCCGGCCGCCGTCGCCGACGACGTCTACGCGGTCGGCGCGTTGCTCTATGAGTTGATCGGCGGTCACCCGCCGTTCTATCCGGACCTGAGCGGCGAGCGCGTGCGCAATGAAACGCCCGCGCGACTTGCGGGCCGTCCGCTGGCGCCCGCGCCACTCGCCGATCTCGTTGCACGTTGCCTCGCCAAGGATCCGGCGGCGCGGCCCGCGAGCATGGCCGAGCTGGCGCGTGAATTGCGGGATTGCCTGGCGCTGCCATTGCCCGAAGACACGGCGTCCGCGGCGCCGCAACTGACGCCGCCGGCCGAGTCCGCGCCGATTCGCGCTGCCTGGCAACGCTCGACGGAGGGCGGCCCATCGGCGCAGGACTTGCGCCGCGAAGGATTCCGGCGCGGCCTGATGGTGAGCGGGGCGCTGCTGTCGATCGCCGCCGTCGTCTTCGTCTTCTTCGTGTTGCCCGGCCTCGTCGAGCAGCCGGCGCCGGCGGCCGCGCCGAAACCGGCCGCGGCCGCGCCAGCAAGCGAAGCGCCGCTGCCGACGCCGCTGGATCTGGAGCGGCTGGCCGAGCTGAAGCGCCAGGTCGACGAGCAGCGTGCTGCAATCGGCAAGCGCCTCGCCGCGCTCGAAAAGCGCAACGTGGCGGCGTGGGGCGGCGCCGCGCTCGGTAACGCGCGTGCCGAGCTTGCGGCCGCGGACGCAGCGTCGAGCAAGCGCGATTTCGCAGGTGCCGCGAACAGCCTGCGCACGGCGGGCGAGGGGCTCGACGAACTCGAGAAGCAGGCTCCGGCGGTCCTGCGCCAGCTCGTGGCCGACGGCAACGCAGCGCTCGAGACAGGCCGGTCGGCGGACGCCCTGCAGAAATTCTCCGCGGCGCTCGCGATGGACGCCGGCAGTGCGGCCGCCACGATCGGCGTCAAGCGCGCGCGAGTGCTCGACGAGGTGCTGAAGGAAACCGGCGCCGCCGCACGGGCCGAACAGGATGGCGACGCTCGCGGGGCGATGGCCGCCTATCAGCGCGCGCTCGCGCTCGATCCTGCGACGCGCGCCGCGCGCGAGGGCGTCGCACGGCTGCAGGCGCGCGCGAGTGGCGATGCGTTTGCGTCCGCGATGTCGCAGGGGCTTTCAGCGCTGGCCCGCAAGGACTACCCGGCCGCGCGCGCGGCGTTCGAAAACGCCGGCCGCATCCGGCCCGGCGCGCCCGAAGTGGCGGAGGGCCTCCGGCAGGTCGAGCAGGCGGGTCGCACGCGCGACATTTCGGCGATCCTGGTGCGCGCGCGGCAGGCCGAGAAGGAAGAACGCTGGGCCGACGCACTTGCCGCGTATCGCGACGCGCTCAAGTCGGATCCGGCGCTGGCCGAAGGACAGCAGGGCGCCGATCGCTGCGATCCGCGGGCGATGCTCGATGCGCAGCTGCAGACGTTCATCGACCATCCCGAGCGACTCTTCAGCCAGGAAGGTCGCAGCGGCGCGCGCACGGTGCTGGCAAGCGCGCAGCAGGTGGCGTCGAAGGGGCCGCGACTCGGCGGGCAGGTCGCGCGGCTGGTCCAGCTGGTGCAGCAAGCCGAGACGCCGATCCGCGTCGCACTCGACTCCGACAACACCACCGACGTGCAGATCTACCGGGTCGGTAAACTCGGCGCGTTCGATCACCGCGACCTCGACCTGATGCCGGGTCGCTACACGGTGGTCGGCACGCGCAGCGGGTATCGCGACGTGCGTCGCGAGATCAACCTGCTGCCGGGCGCGCCGCCGCCGGTGCTGGTCATACGCTGCGAGGAACCGATTTGAGCGCCGAACTGCTGATCCGCGACCCGCTCGGCGAACGCGCGCTCGCAGCCGCGGATTTCCCGCTGAGCGTCGGCGGGCCGGGCAACACGGTCGCGCTCGCCTCGTTGCCGGCCGCGACTAGCGCATGGGTTGCGTTGCACGACGGCCAGTTGTTCCTGCAGCCGGCGGAGGGCGGCGTGCGGCTGCTCTGCAATGGCCTCGCGGTCACCCGTTCCACCTGGCTGCGCGACGGCGACGTCGTCGATGCCGGCACGGGCCGCCTGCGCCTGCGGCTGCGCGGCGACACACGCGTCGTCGAGGTCGAGGACGGCAGCGCCGGCAACCTGACGCTGCCGCCGGAGCCGGCGAGCGTCGAGGTCGTCAGCGGCGGCGGCACGGACGAGGACGAGAAGATCGAGTCCGTCGCCTTCCGACGTTCGGAAGAGACCGGCGCGTCGCGGCAGCCACCGTTCACGGTCGCTGCCGGCCTGCTGGGTGCAGCGGCGCTGGCGATGGTGCTGTGGTTCCTGTGGGCCGGGCGTTCGATCGAAGTCGTCACGCATCCCGCGGCCGAGTCGGTCCGCGTGCGCGGCGGGTTTCCGGTGCTGCCCGCCGGCGGCCGCGTGTTCCTGCGCCCCGGCCATTACGACCTGGTCGTCGAACGCAAGGGTTACGAGCCGCTGCGCCGCCCGATCGTCGTGACCGATGCGACCGGCCAGACGTTCGAGTTCGCGCTGCAGAAGCTGCCCGGGCGCTTGCGTGTCGAAGCGCCGGCCGCCGCCGCGGTCGCGATCGACGGCAAGCCTGCGGGGCGCGCGCCCGGTGAATTCAAGCTGCGGCCAGGTCGGCACGTGGTCGCGTTGAACGCGGACCGCTACCTGCCGTACCAGGCCGAGGTGAACATTGCGGGCGAGGATCGCCAGCAAGTGCTGCAGGCGAAACTGGTGCCGGCCTGGGCCACGCTCGAAGTGCTGTCCGAACCGTCCGCCGCCGAGGTGCGTGTCGGTGGCGAACCGCGCGGCACGACGCCGCTGAAGCTCGAACTCGGCGCGGGCAGCCATCGCATCGAGATCCGTCACGCCGGTTACAAGGACTGGGTAACGGACGTGCAGATCGTCGCCAACCAGCCGCAGAAGCTCGGGCCGGTGCGGCTCGGGCTGCCGGATGCGCGCCTCGCCGTGCGCAGCGATCCGGCGGGCGCCAACGTCAGCGTCGGTGGCGCGTACCGCGGCCGGACGCCTGTCGAAATCGACGTGCGTCCGGAGATCGCGCTGGCCGTCGTCATCGCGAAGGACGGCTACGAGTCCGCTGTTTCCAGTGTCACGCTTGGAGCCGGCGAAAGCCGCGCGCTCGAATTGAACCTCGCGCCGATCTTCGGGGAACTGACCGTGCAGGCGACGCCGTCGAACGCCGAAGTGCTGTCCGACGGCCGCCCGCTCGGCAAGGTCGGTCAGACGTATCGCCTGCCGGCGGCGACGCACCAGATCGAAGTCCGCGCGCAGGGCTTCCACAGTTATCGCGTCGCGCTGACGCCGCGACCCGGCCTGCCACAGGTGATCAACGTGCGACTCGAGGAGGCACGCGGCGAATTGGCGACGGTTCCGGGTGCGGCGGCTGCAACCACGGCCGCGGCCGCCGGCACAGGCGATGGGGCGGCACCGGCAACGACGGCCGCGCCGCCGGGTCCGATGTCCGCGGCGATCCGCACGAAGTCCGGACAGGAACTGAAGCTGGTGCCGGCCGGCGCATACACGATGGGCAGTGCGCGCCGCGAGTCGGGTCGGCGCGCGAACGAATCGCAGCGTGCGGTGGAACTGCGACGTCGTTTTTACCTTGCGACACGCGAAGTGACCAACGCGGAATTCCGGCAGTTCAGCCCGGAGCACCGCTCGGGCTACGTGGGGCAGAACACGCTCGAGCGCGACAAGCAGCCGGTGGTCGGCGTGTCGTGGCAGGAAGCGGCCGCCTACTGCAACTGGCTCAGCAAGCAGGAAGGATTGCCGGCTGCCTACGACAGCAAGGCCGGGCGCCTGGTGCCGGTGCTGCCGATGAACACCGGGTACCGGCTGCCGACGGAGGCCGAATGGGAGTGGGTCGCGCGCGCCAATCGCGACGGCACGCTGCGCAAGTATCCGTGGGGCGATGCGTTGCCGGTGCCGGCGGGCGCCGGCAATTTCGCCGATCGCTCGTCGCGGCCGCTGTTGCAGCAGATCCTGGACGATTACGACGACGGCAACCCGGTCGCGGCGCCGGTCGGCAGCTTCGCGCCCAACGCGCTCGGCTTCTACGATCTCGGCGGCAACGTCGCCGAGTGGGCCGGCGATCTCTACACTGTGCAGCCGTCGGGCGCCGCGCTCGCAGTGGACCCGCTCGCAACCGGCGACGGCAAGCTCTACGTGATCCGCGGCTCGAGCTGGCGCCACGCCACGGTCACCGAACTGCGGCTCGCTTTCCGCGACTACGGCGAAGGCGGGCGCGACGACGTCGGACTGCGCATCGCGCGCTATGCGGAGTGAAGACATGAAGCGCAACGCTACACTGGCCGTTCTCGGACTCGCCGCAGCTGCCTTCTTCGCGGCGGCTGCATTCATTGCGCCCGCACTCGCGCAGGAGACGTCTTCCACCTCTCCCGCGCCAGCGGGAGAGGTCGGCTCCGAAGCCGGGTGAGGGCGCCGGCGCCAAGCCGGCTGACGGCAAAGCTGCGAAACCGCAGACCACCTCTCCCGCGCCAGTGGGAGAGGTCGGCTCGAAGCCGGGTGAGGGCAGCGACTCCAAGCCGGGTGACGCCAGCGGCGCGAAGCCAGCCGACGGCGCGCCGCCACCCACCTCGTCCAGGTCCACTCCGCAGCATTTCGAACCCACGGAGAAGGTACGTCCCGACTTCGACGTGGCGTTCCCGATCGACATCTGAGCAGCAGGCAGGCGAGCGACCCATGAAGAAAGCGACCAAGTCCAACGAATTCCTTTTCGAGGTGTTCTCGCTGATCCTGATTGCGGTGCTCGTCCAGGGTGTCTTCGCCACGCTCGTCCGGCCGCGAGCCGAGGCGCTGCGCGCACACGACCTGGAGATGATGAAGACGGACAAGAACTACGTGCCGAAGCGCTCGCCGTACGTGATCGTCAAGGACTACGAGCAGGAGGTCTGCATCATCTTCTCGCTCTGGGCCTTTTCGATCCTGGCGTACAAGGCCGCCGGCGTGCGACGCGCGCGCGCGCTGCTCGCGACGGACCTGTTGCGGTTGCCCGAAGGCATGAAGATCCTGCCCGAGGACACGCGCGACTACGCACGGCAGGTCGAGAGCCTGCCGGCCGCGCAGCGCGGCGAGCTGCTGCCGCGCGCGCTGCTCACCGGGCTGCACCGCTTCGGCTCGACACGCAACATCCAGGACGTCTCGACCGCGATCCGCGGCGTCTGCGAACTCGAATTCGACCGGCTCGATTCCGAGCTGTCGATGGTGCGCTACGTCGCCTGGGCCATTCCGGCCATCGGCTTCGTCGGCACCGTGCGCGGCATCGGCGAATCGCTGCAGCAGGCGCACAAGGCGGTCGAAGGCGACGTCTCGGGCGTCGTGGCCGGCCTCGGCATCGTCGTTCAATTCCACGCTGGTCGCGCTTTCGCTCAGCATCCTCGTGATGTTCATGCTGCACCAGATCCAGCTGCGCCAGGAGCGCGTCGTGCTCGACACCGAGGATTACCTCGACGAGAACGTCGTGCGCCAGATGCTGGTGAGGTAGGCGGACCCGCTGCGATGTCACTACTCGCCGTCGAGCTGAACGATGCCGGGCTCATCGTCGCCAGCGATGGCGAGCATGGCGTCGAGGTGATGCCCGCCAGTCCGGGCTATGCGCTGCTGGACGACGGCCAGGTGCGCGTCGGCCTGGATGCGGCGAGCCGCGCCCGGATCACGCCGCTCTATGCGCAGAACCGCTACTGGCACCAGCTTGGCCTCGAGCGATTGCCCTGGAGCGCGCCGGGCGTGCAGACGCATGCAGACCTGGCGTTCGCACATCTCGCGAGCGTCCTCGCCGCCGCGTCGCCTCCAACCGGCTCGGGCATGCTGCTCGCCGTGCCGCCGGGATATTCGCGCGAGCAACTGGGCCTGCTGGTCGGCATCGGCAACGAAACCGGCGTCACGGTGCGCGGCCTCGTCGATCTCGGCGTCGCGGCGTGCGCGGCGCAGTCGTCGTCGCCGCATCTGCTGCATCTCGACCTGCACCTGCACCAGGCGGTGGTCACGGTGGTTGAGCACGCGCGCGCCGAAGGCGCGCTGCGCCGGGCGCGTTACGAGATGCTGCCTGGCAGCGGGCTGCTGGCGATCCAGCAGTCGCTGGTCGAGATGGTGGCGACGCACTTCGTGCGCAAGACCCGGTTCGACCCGCTGCACGAGGCCGCGACCGAGCAGGCGCTGGTCGACGCGCTGCCGGGCTGGGTCGCGGCCCTCGCCGCGGCCGACGAAATTCCGGCCGAGATCGCGGCAGGCGGTCGCACGCACGCGGTGACGCTCGAGCGGGCACAGCTGATCGACGCGATCGAGCATCGCCTCGCCGACTTGCAGCGTCTCGTGCAGGCGTCGCGCCCGGCGGGCCTGGCGGTCGAACTGTGCGTGTCGGCGCAGGCGGCCGCGGTGCCGGGCCTGCTCGAGCGACTCGCCACGTTGCGCGACTGCCGCGTGACTTTGCTGCCGCCCGGGGCTGCTGCACGCGGGGCGCTGCAGTACCGTGACGCCATCGTGCGGCCGCCCGACGCCGTCGCGCTCGTCCATCGGCTGCCGATCGACGCCGTCCGCTGCGCAGGCCGAGGCCACCGCGACGATCGAACGTGTCTCGCCGGAGCAGGTGCCGACGCACGTGCTGTATGGCGACCGCGCTTACGCCATCACCGGGAGGCCGCTGGTGCTCGGCACCGCCGTCGCGGGACCGGCGCGCGCGTTGCCGTTGCCGCCCGGCACGCCCGGACTGTCGCGCACCCACTGCACCCTCGTCACACGCGACGGTGCGGTGCAGGTCGAGGATCACAGCACGTACGGCACGTTCGTCAACGAGGATCGCGTGACCGGGCGGCTCGCCCTGAAGGCCGGCGACGCGCTGCGGCTCGGCGCGCCGGGAGTCACGCTGACGCTGATCCGGGTCCTGCCGGACGATGGCACGCCGTAAATTCGACATCTTCAGCATGTCCTTCCTGGACACGATCTGCTGCGCGTTCGGCGCGATCGTCCTGTTGTACATGATCCTGAACGCGCAGACCGGCAAGCAGCAGCAACGCAATACGTCCGACCTGCATGCCGAGGTCAACAAGCTCGAGGAAAAGGTGCTCGAGGGCTATGCGAACCTCGTCGTCCTGCGCAACAGCAACAAGGCGACCGACGAGCAGACGGTCCGCACCGAAGGACTGTCCGATCGCGTGCTCGAGGAGACCGAGCGGCTGAAGCAGCAACTCGCCGATGCGGACAAGCTTGCGGTTTCGCGGCGCGAGGCCATCGAAAAGCTGAAAGCCGACCTCAAGGACCTCGACGAGAGCCAGAAGCGACTCGACCGCCGGCTCGCCGAGCGCGGGCAAACCGGGCAATCGCGTCAAGGGCTTCATCGGCACCGGCGATCGCCAGTACCTGAGCGGCATCAAGCTCGGCGGCGAGCGGATCGTGATCCTCGTCGACGCCTCGGCCAGCATGCTCGACGAGACGGTGGTCAACGTGATCCGCATGCGCAACATGTCGGAATCGCGCCGCTTGATGTCCGAGAAATGGCGGCGGACCGTGGCGACCGTCGACTGGCTGACCGCCCAGATCCCGGCCAAGTCGAAGTTCCAGGTGCTGGCCTTCAACACGCACGCCTGGTCGCTGACGAAGGACAGCGCCATCAAGTGGCTCGACGGCAGTGACGCGACGGCGCTCAACGACGTGGTCAAGACCCTGCGCACCACCGTGCCCAGGGACGGGACCAGCCTCGAGAACGCGTTCGCCGCGATGAACACGCTGTCGCCGGCGCCGGACAATATCTTCATCATCACCGACGGCCTGCCGACGCAGGGCGCCTCGCCGCCGTTGATCAAGAAGACCGTCGACGGCGACGACCGGCTCAAGCTGTTCGAGCGCGCGCTCGCGAAGTACCCGAACCGCGTGCCGGCCAACGTGATCCTGATGCCGATGGAAGGCGATCCGTCCGCGTCCGGCGCGTTCTGGGCGCTCGCGCGACGCACGGGCGGCTCGTTCCTGATGCCGTCGAAGGACTGGCCATGAGACGCCGGCGCGGACGCGACTTCGAAGTGTTCAGCATGTCCTTCCTGGACACGATCACCTGCGCGTTCGGCTCGGTGATCCTGCTGTTCGTGCTGAGCAAGTTCGGCGAGCCGGCGGCGCTCGAGAAGTCGCGCGAGGACCTGCGCGGCCGCGTGCTCGCGCTGCAGAAGGAACTCGAGGAGATCCGCGGCCAGACCGACGTGTTCAACCGCGACCTGACGACCAAGGAGAAGCAGCTCGCCGAGGAGCGCCTGAAGCTCGCGCGGCTGCGCGGCGACCTGTCGAACGTGCTCGGCAAGTACAAGGCCACCTCGCAGGACGCCGAGGTCGCCAACAAGCTCGAGGGCCAGCTCGTGGCCGCGCAGCAGCAGCTCACCGAGGACATGAAGAAGGTGCTGGGCTCGGACTACCGGCGCGCGCCGCAGGACTCGATCGCCGGCCTGCCGGTCGACAGCGAGTACATCATCTTCATCATCGACACGTCGGGCAGCATGGCCAACTACGAGTGGCCGCAGATGCTGCGCAAGATGCAGGAAGTGCTGAACGCCTACCCGACGGTCAAGGGCTGGCAGGTGATGAGCGACCAGGGCAACTACATCTTCCCCTCGTACAAGGGCAAGTGGCTGCCGGACAACCCGGCGCAGCGCAAGCTGGTGCTCGACCGGTTGCGCGACTGGTTCCCGTTCAGCGCGTCGAGCCCGGTCGAGGGCATCATCGAGGCGACGCGCTCCTACGGGCAGTCGGGACTCAGGGTCAGTCTCTACGTGTTCGGGGACGAATTCACCGGGCCGTCCATCGACCAGGTGGTGCGCACCGTCGACCAGCTCAACCGCCCCGACGCCTCGGGTCAGCGCAAGGTGCGCATCAACGCGCTCGGCTTCCCGGTGCGCCCGGACGCGCCGCAGTTCACCAGCATCCGTTTCTCCGCGCTGATGCGCGTGCTGTGCAGCCGCAACGGCGGCACGTTCGTGGGCCTGCAGGAACCCGGCAGCGGCAATCGCTGACTCGAGCGTACCATGCGAAGATGCCCGTCATGACGCGACGATTGCTGAATCTTGCAGCCCTGGGCGCCGCGCTGACGGCTGTGTCGCTGTCGGCGTGCAGACCCACGCAGTTCGAGGCCGCATCCGACAACATCCCGCCGCCGCTGATCGACCGCATCCCGGTCGTGGTCGGCGTGCACATTCCGCCCGAGTTCCGCGACAAGGTCTACAAGGAGAAGCGCGCCGGCGGCAGCTACGAGATCAGCCTCGGCAAGGCGCAGACCGCGGGATTCCTGCGCATGATGCAGGCGATGTTCACGCGCGTCGTGATCGTGGACAGCCCGGCTGCCGCCGCGGCCGCGGACCCGGAGATCCGCGGCGTGCTCGAGCCGGTGCTGGAGGACTATGCATTCGTGACGCCGGCGGATTCGGGCGCCGACGACTACGCAGCGAGCCTGAAGTACAGCGTCAAGCTGTACTCGCCCAAGGGCGAGCTGTCGGAAAGCTGGACGTTCACCGGCTACGGCACGCGGCCGGGCAGCTCGATGCCGGGCAAGGGCGACGAAGCGCTGAAGCAGGCGACGGCGCTTGCCATGCGCGACGCGGCGGCGAAGCTCGTCGCGGAGTTCCGCGAACAGGCGATCGCGCGCGGATTGCTGCCGCAGTCGACGGCTCCGGCCACGACGGAAGTCGCGCCACCCATACCCTGAGCGCCGGCCGTCGTCAGGGTTTCTTTTCCGCCGGCGCCGGTTCCTCGGCTTTCGGCGCCAGCACCTGGAAGACCTGCACGAACTGCACGTGCGGCGTGTCCGCCGGCTGGCCGTTCTCGAAACGCGGACGATAGCGAGCCGACGCCGCGGCGGCCCGCGCCTGGTCCGCGCGGCGCTTGTCGCCGCCGTCGTCCACCATCTCGATGTTCGTCGTGTGCCCGTCGGCTGTGACCGTGACGTCCAGCACGACCGACTTCAGCAGGACCTCCGCGCTCGGCCGGCCCGAGTACCGGTCCCAGCCTTCGGGCCGCTGGTATTGCAGCAACACCGGTTTCGTGAACAGCGCATCCGCCAGCGTCTTGCCCTGGTACGGAACCTTGTGGCCGGCCTGCCAGGCCTCGAGATACTGCGGCAACGCCCGCTCCGGCTGGCCCCGGGTCTGGTACCAGTCGCCATACTGCGTGCGCACGTCGGTGACCTGCACAGGCGAGGGCTCGGGGCGCTCCGTCGCGATCGCCACCGCGCGGTCGAGCGCCTTCTGTCCCTCGGCGGCGGTGGACGTGGGCGAGTACGGCATCGGCGCCATGGGGTCGCGGAAGACGTTGTTCGTGTTGCTGTCCGCGGTGGCGAGCTTCTGTTGCGCCGGGTCCATCAGCTGGCGGCGGCTGCAATCCGCCAGCGCCGTCAATGGGCCGACGAGGTTCGGCGACTTCGGGCCTTCGGCGTCCTCGACGATGTCGATGGCCTTGCGCAGCGTGGAGCGCGAGAATTCGTACGCGCCGACGCGCGCATACCAGCGGCCGATCTTCTCGAGCGTCGGCGCGATGCGCGGATCGCGGTCGCCGTATTTTCGTTCGACGACGCGCAGCGAGTATCGCTGCAGCTGCTGGGCGTCGGTGTAGCGGCCGAGTTCGGTCAGAGCGTCGGAAAATTTCTCGAGCAGCGGCAGCTGCGCCTCGCTCATCAGGCCTTCGGTGCGCCGGCTCAGCGCGACGGCTTTCTCGAAACGCTGCACGGCAAGGTCGTAGCGCTTGCCTGCGTAGTACGTCGCGGCGAGCCCCGCATTCGCCCGGGCCAGCCGCTCGATGCGCGGACGGGCGGACGATTCGGTCAGCTGGATCGCGCGCAGAAAACTCGCTTCCGCGCCGACATAGTCGCCCGCAAGGTGCTGTGACATGCCGAGGTTCATCAGCGCGACCTGCAGCTCCTCGCTGTCCGCGCCGAGTTCCTTTTCGGTGAGATCCGCGACAACCTTGGCCTGTGCCGCGGCCGCCTCGTAGTTCTTGGCGGCATAGAGTTTGCGAAACTCGTCGTAGGCCTCCGCGCGCGAGCCCGCCGCGGCGGGCTCGGTGGGTGCCGCGGCCGGCGCATCCGTGGCCGCCGCGACGGAAGGGTGCAGCACCGGCTGCACGACGGCGGGTACAGGGTCGGCCGCGTGCGCGAGCAGGCTGCCGGCGGCCGTGGCGAGCGCCAACAGCGTCCGCGCGAAGCGGACTCGGATTCGACGATGCGAGGCGAGGGTACTCACGCGACGCAACAGTGACACGCGACGACCCGCGCTGGCAACGCCCCCAGGCGGCGCGCCATTCCGTCGATTTGGTCGCGCACCTCGAAACCGCAGGCGCGGCGCGCGCGCGTGAAGATCTGCAGGAACAGGTTCGCATCGCGGGCACAGCCACTCGACGATGCGGCCGCGCACGCGCGCGAGAAAATCGCGCGGCAACTCGCAGGCCTGCTCGTTTGCCCCGGCCTCGCGCTAGACGACTCGCCTGCGTGACGGCGCGGTACCGGGGTGCGCCATCGACACGCATTCGGTGCGGTAGCGCAGGGCCACGAGGTCGTCGGCCCAGAAGTCGGTCGGCCAACCGGCCTTTTCCTTCAGGCGCGCTACGAACTCCCGCGCGCCGGCCACCTGCTCCCAGACCTTCGGCAGGAAGGTCGCCCGACTGCCGCGCCACGCCAGCACCAGGCCGTGAACACCGGGCTCGAGCTGGCGCAGCAGACCGGGCTCGGAACGGCTGTCGAGCGTTTCGAATCCACTGAGGACGAATATTTCGAGGTCGACCACTTGAGGCCACTCGTGCGGCGCGAGCGGCGGGAAGCGCGGGTCGCCGAACGCGCTCGACTGGGCGTTGCGCCAGACGTCGAGCGCGAGCGCGCGCACCGGTTCGACGGTGCCGCAGCAGCCACGCAAGCCGCCGCGGGTGTGCAGCGAAACGAAGCTCGAGCCGGCGAGCCCCAGAGTCGTCGGCAGCGTCGCCAGGTCGGGAGGCGGCGAGGGACCCGTTCCGGTCAGCCGGCCTTCGATCGCGTCTACTGCGATCCGCAACAGCGCAGTACGGGTCCCGGCATCAAGCCTCGAAGAGGGCGTAGCTGCCATATCCGACGACGCGGGTATTGTCGCCCGCCGTATCTGCGGAGGTGCGCTGGTCGACCAGCTCCACCTGCAGCGATTTCGCGCGCGCCACTTCGAGCAGTCCGTTGATGCCCTCGGCGCCGCAGGCCTGCTCGTCCGACAAGTCGCTGCGGCGGGCAAGAATCGAGCGCGTGGTCATGCCGTCGATCTGCAGCGCCTCGCTATGCGTGTGGTAATGGCTGAGATCGGAGCTCACCACGACCAGCGTGTCCGTGCCGCCCCACACGGCCTCGAGTGCGCGCGCCACGTGGCCGCCCGGCACCTGGCCGACCGCAATCGGCAGCACGTCGAAGTCCGTCAGCACCGCCTGCAGGAAAGGCAACTGCACTTCGAGCGAATGCTCGATCGCATGCGGCGCGTCCGAGACGCCGGCGAGCCCGAGCGCGCGCAGCTCGCTGCGGGCCGTGTCGTTGATCGGCACCTCGCCGCAGGGCGTCGCGAAGAAATCGCACGACGGCATCGCGAGCCCTCGCATCCGTACGCGATGGCTCGGGCCGATCAGCACGACGTGACGGACGTGGCCGGCGGCCTTCTCGAGCAGGCGATACGCGGCTGCGGCGACGGCGCCTGAATAGGCATATCCGGCATGCGGCACGACGAGCGCTTTCGGCGGTGTCGCGCTCGCGGACGGCGCGCGCGGCGTGGCGAGCAGCGCGCGCAGCGTGCGGCGCAGGCCATCGGCGTCCTTTGGATAGAACAGGCCCGCGACGGCCGGCGAACGAACACTTGACTTGGGAGGCACGGAACTCAACATGGCAGGCGACGTCTGAATCACTATCCGCCCCATGCGGGCGAGCATGCTGGCCACTATCCCGCCCGTCGCGCTTCGGTGCCAATCGTATGAATACCGACTTCGCCGCGTTACCCACGCGCTACTGGAGCCGCATCGGATCCGATCGGGTGCAATGCGACGTATGCCCGCGGCATTGCCGATTGCACGAAGGCCAGCGCGGGTTGTGTTTCGTGCGCGGGCGCGACCGCAGCGGCGTAGAGCTTTATACCTACGGCCGATCGAGCGGCTTCTGCATCGATCCGATCGAGAAGAAACCGCTGCATCACTTTCTGCCGGGCAGCGCGGTGCTTTCGTTCGGCACGGCGGGTTGCAACCTCGCGTGCAAGTTCTGCCAGAACTGGGACATGAGCAAGTCGCGCGAGATGGACACGCTCGCCGATGCTGCGATGCCGCAAGACATCGCCGCGGCGGCGCAGCGGCATGGTTGCAGCGCAGTGGCTTTCACCTACAACGACCCGACCGTGTTTCTCGAATATGCAATCGACGTCGCGCAGGCCTGCCGCGAGTCCGGCGTCCGCTCGGTCGCCGTGACGGCCGGCTATATCTGCGAGGAGCCGCGCGCGGAGTTCTATCGGTGGATCGATGCGGCGAACGTCGACCTCAAGGCGTTCACCGAACGCTTCTACCGGAACGTCTGCGGATCCGAGCTCGCGCCGGTGCTCGACACGCTCGTCTACCTGCGACGCGAAACGCAGGTCTGGCTCGAGATCACGACCTTGCTGATTCCGGGCGAGAACGACTCCGACGCCGAACTCGACTCGATGACGCAATGGATCGCCGGCACGCTCGGGCTCGACGTGCCGCTGCACTTCACCGCGTTTCATCCCGACTGGAAGATGCTCGACCACAGGCCGACGCCGCCGGCCACGCTCTCTCGCGCGCGGTCGATCGCGATCCGCAACGGGCTGCGCTACGTGTACACAGGCAACGTGCGCGACGTCCCCGGCGGCAGCACGTGGTGCCCTGCCTGCGGCGCGCTGCTCGTCGAGCGCGACGGTTACAACATCGGCCGCTGGGGCCTGGCCGAGGGCGGCTCATGCGCGCGTTGCGGCGAACGCATTGCGGGCGTATTCGAGGCGCGGCCCGGCGGCTGGGGCGCGCGCAGGATGCCGATCAGGATGGCGTCGTCGGAGCCTCGGCAAGACCGTTCGTCGCCCTGAGCCGGGCCTTCTGCCGCGCCCGCTGCCTCGCGGGCGCCGCCTGTCGGGCGGTACCACCGGGGCTTCCTTCTGGACTAAGGTCCGGACCTTGGACTGTGCCGCATCGGGAGGACGGGCATGGCGAACCTGGGAATCGGTCAAGTCACGCAGCGATCGCACGGCGCGGCGCAAGTGGCGGCGTCGACGAAAATCGATCCGGTCTGCGGCATGACGGTGGCCGCGGACTCGCAGCACCACGCGACGCACGAAGGCGAGGACTATCGCTTCTGCGCGGCCGGTTGCCGAACAAAATTCGTCGCCGATCCGGCTCGCTACCTGGCGCCGAAGGCCGTCGAGCCTGAGGCCGCGCCCGCCGGTACGCAATACACCTGCCCGATGCACCCGGAAATCGTTCGCGATGCGCCCGGGGCGTGCCCGCTCTGCGGCATGGCGCTCGAGCCGGTGATGCCCGGCCTCGACGACGGCGAGAACCCGGAACTCACGGACTTCCGTCGGCGCTTCTGGTGGACGCTGCCGCTGTCGTTGCTGGCGTTCGCGCTGGCCATGTTCGGCCATCGCACGACTGTGCTGTCCCCGTACGCCCGCACCTGGCTCGAGCTGGCCGTCACCGCGCCGGTCGTGCTGTGGGCGGGCTGGCCATTCTTCCAGCGCTGGGCCGCGTCGATCGCGAACCGCAGCCCGAACATGTGGACCCTGATCGGCACTGGCGTCGGCGCGGCGTTCGGTTACAGCCTGGTGGCAACCTTGGCGCCCGGCCTGTTCCCGTCTTCGTTTCAAGAGCATGGGCGGGTAGCCGTCTACTTCGAGGCTGCGGCGATCATCGTCTCGCTCACGCTGCTCGGCCAGGTCCTGGAACTCGAGGCGCGCTCGAACACGTCCGCCGCGCTCAAGGCTCTGCTCGGCCTGGCGCCGAGGACGGCACGGCGTCTGCGCCCGGACGGGACGGAGGAGGACATTGCGCTGACGCACGTGCACGTCGGCGATCGCCTGCGCGTACGCCCGGGCGAGAAGGTGCCGGTGGACGGAGTGGTGCTCGAAGGCCGTTCGCACGTGGACGAGTCGATGCTGACCGGCGAGCCCATGCCGATCGCGAAGGGTCCTGGCGAGAAAGTGATCGGCGCCACGATGAATGGCACGGGTGCGTTCGTCATGCGCGCCGACAAGATCGGGTCGGAAACCGTGCTGGCGCAGATCGTGCAGCTCGTCGCCCTGGCCCAGCGCTCGCGGGCCCCCATGCAACGCCTCGCGGACCGGGTGAGCTTCTGGTTCGTGCTCGCGGTGCTGGGCATCGCGTGTGCCACATTCTTCGCCTGGGGCCTGTTCGGGCCCGCGCCGTCCTGGACCTATGCCGTGGTGAATGCCGTCGCGGTGCTCATCATCGCCTGTCCGTGCGCGTTGGGACTCGCTACGCCGATGTCGATCATGGTCGCGAGCGGCCGCGCCGCCCAGGCCGGCGTGCTGTTCCGGGATGCCGAGGCGATCGAACGGCTGCGCACGATCGACACGCTGGTCATCGACAAGACCGGCACGCTCACGCAGGGCCGGCCGGCATTTCGCGAAGCGATCGTAACCGGCGACGCGACGGCCGACGACGTGCTGCGGCTTGCGGCCAGCCTCGACCAGGGCAGTGAGCACCCACTCGCCGCTGCGATCGTCGGCGAAGCACGGCGTCGGAAGCTGGCGTTGTCGACGGCCGCGGACTTCGAGTCGGTCACCGGCCTCGGCGTGCGTGGGCACGTTGCCGGGAAGTCGGTCGCGATCGGCAATGCGGCGCTCATGCATGCTGCGGGTGCGGACGTCGGCGGCGTGTCGGAAGCCGCCGAGCGGCTGAGGCTCGATGGCGCGACCGCCCTGTTCGTCGCCGCCGACGGTCGGGTGATCGGCATGATCGCCGTGGACGACCCGATCAAGGACCACGTCGCGGCGACCCTGGATGCGCTGCGCGCATCCGGACTGCGCGTGGTGATGGCCACGGGCGATGGAAAGACCACCGCGGAAGCCGTTGCGCGACGCCTGGGCATCGACGAGGTGCACGGTGAAATGCGCCCGGCGGACAAGGCGCAGCTCGTGGCGCGACTGAAGGCGCAGGGGCGTCGCGTCGCGATGGCGGGCGACGGCATCAACGACGCGCCCGCGCTCGCGGCGGCGGACGTCGGCATCGCCATGGGGACCGGCACGGACGTGGCGATGTCGAGCGCCCAGGTGACGCTCGTGAAAGGCGACCTGCGCGGCATCGCGCGTGCGCGGGCGATTTCGCAGGCGACCGTGACCAACATGCGGCAGAACCTGGCATTCGCATTCTTCTACAACGCGCTCGGCGTGCCGGTGGCGGCGGGCGTGCTCTACCCGGCCTTCGGCGTCCTGCTCAGCCCGATGCTCGCGGCACTGGCCATGAGCTTGTCGTCCGTGTCCGTCGTGGCCAACGCGCTGCGGCTGCGCCACGCGTCGCCGTAATACAGGAGCTGATGAACCCATTCCCGTGGAGCGCAGGAGAGCCGATGAGCCGCAAGACGCAGAGAAATCGACCCGACCCGGAGCCACGGTCGTCGCAGCCGCTGCCCCGGAAGGGAACCCGCCGCAATGGCGGCCGCGGCGTCCTTTTCGTCATGGCGGGGATCCTGCTCGCGGCGATCGTGGGCGGTGCGCTGCTATACAGGAACGCCGTGGCGCCATCGACGCAACCGGGGGACGCGACCCGCGCGGCCGCACTGGCCAGCCTGAAGTCGCCGAGCCTCGGTGACGCCGGCGCCAAGGTGCACGTCGTCGAGTTTCTCGATCCGGCGTGCGAAACCTGCGCGCAGTTCTTCCCCATCGTGAAGCAACGGATGGCCGAGAACCCGGGGAAGATCCGGCTGTCGGTACGCCACGTCGCGTTTCACCAGGGCTCAGACTATGTCGTGAAGCTGCTGGAGGCGAGTCGCCGGCAGGACAAGTACTGGCAGACGCTGGACGCCTTGCTTTCGACGCAGTCCCAGTGGGCGCCCAACCACGTCGCGGAGCCGGACCGCGTCGTCGGCGCGATTGCGGGAGTCGGCCTGAACGTCGACCAGCTCATGGCCGACATGAATGCACCGGACGTCGCCGAGCGCGTGCAGCAGGACCGAAACGACGCGATGGCCCTGCAGGTCACCGCGACACCGGAGTACTTCGTCAACGGGCGGCCATTGCCGAGCTTTGGCGAGCAGCAATTGCAGGACCTCGTGACGGAGGAGCTGCGCAGCGCTTACTGATCCCCGGTTTCATCAGTTTCGCGCCTGCTGGTCGTCGGCCCAAGTGCGTTGCGACGAGTTTAGCCGCTCGGATGACCTGTGGCGTGGACGGCTGGCTGCGGCCGGACTCGAGCGGTCGTCCAGCGCACGGTTGCCTGGCGTCCGGCATTGCGACAGCATGTGCCGGGATGAAGTGTTGGCCCGCGGCCCGCAGCGGTTGAGCCGGGCTCGCGTCTGCGAAATCTCGAGACCGACAAGGGGGATGCCATGATCTTCGACCTGCCGACGTTTACCCTGATTCATGTCGTCATCAGCGTGCTCGGCATCATCGCCGGACTCGTTGTCGTGGGCGGGCTCATGGCCGGCGCGCGGCTCGATGGCTGGACCGCGCTTTTCCTCGCGACGACCATCTTCACCAGTGTCAGCGGATTCGGCTTTCCGTTTACGAAGGTTTCGCCGCCGCACGTCGTCGGAGCCTTGTCGCTGGTGGTGCTGGCCGTCTGCCTGGCGGCGCGATACTGGAAGCAACTGCAGGGTGGCTGGCGTGCGGCGTACGTGGTCACCGCCGTGGCGGCGCTGTACCTGAACGTCTTCGTGCTGATCGTGCAGCTGTTCGTCAAGACACCCCCGCTCGCGCAGTTGGCGCCCACGCAGCAGGAGGCCCCCTTCGCCGCGACGCAGGCACTCGTGCTGGCACTGTTCGTGTGGCTGGGCTGGTCGGCCTTGCGAGGCTTCAGGATGCAAAGGGCGGTCGACTGAACGACGCGCGCGCAGCCCGCTCACGGCGGTGCCGCGACTATTTCTTCCGGCGCGCCGGCTTCGCGAGCGGCACGTTCGCCCGCAGCTCGTCGAGCCACACGGTCGCGGGCGAGTCGCTCGGCGCGCGCCAGTCGCTGCGCGGCGACAGCGATCCACCCGAGCCGACCTTCGGCCCGTTCGGCATCGCCGAGCGCTTGAACTGGCTGGTCTGGAAGAACCGCTGCAGGAAGACCGCGAGCCAGCGCGTGATCGTCGCCAGGTCGTATTGGCGCCGCTCGCTCTCAGGCACGGTGTCGGGCCAGGCGCCGGACGCGCGATCACCCCAGGCCGCGTGCGACAGGAACGCCACCTTGCTCGGGCCGATAGCCGAAGCGGCTGACGTAGTACAGGTTGAAGTCCTGCAGCTCGTACGGGCCGACGATGTCTTCCGACGCATGCTCGGGCGTGGCGCCGGAACCCGGCACCAGCTCGGGCGAGATCTTCGTGCCCACGATGCGATCGAGCACCGCCAGGGCCTTGGCGTCGAACTGTCGCGTGGATATCAGCCAGCGGATCAGGTGCTGGATCAGCGTCTTCGGCACCGAGCCGTTCACGTTGTAGTGCGACATGTGGTCGCCGACGCCGTAGGTCGAGAAGCCGAGCGCCAGTTCCGAGAGATCGCCGGTGCCGAGCACCAGCGCGCCGTTCAGGTTCGCGAGCCGGAACAGGTGCGACGTGCGCTCGCCCGCCTGCACGTTCTCGTAGGTGACGTCGTAGACGTCGCTGGCCCTTCGCGTGCGGGTGGCCGATGTGCTTCAGCATCAGCTCGGCGGACGGGCGGATGTCGATCTCGTTCGCCGTGATGCCGCAGCGCCTTCATCAGCGCGTGGGCATTGGCCAGCGTGTGCCGGCTCGTCGCGAACCCCGGCAGCGTGTAACCGAGGATGTTCGCGCGCGGCAGCTTCAGCCGGTCGAATGCGCGCACCGCGACGAGCGCGGCCTGCGTCGAGTCGAGGCCGCCCGAGATGCCGATCACGACCTTGTCGAGCCGTGCGGCGGTGAGCCGCTTCATCAGGCCTTCGACCTGGATGTCGTACACCTCGGCGCAGCGCTCGTCGCGGCGCGCCGGATCGGACGGCACGTACGGAAAGCGCTCGACGCGACGGCTCGAGCGGCACGCGGCCGCCCGGCACGTCGGCCTCGAACTCGATGCGGCGGAACCCGCGCAGCGAGCTCGGCGTGCGCCTGCACGCTGTCGCCGAAACTGGTGAGCCGCATCCGCTCCTGCCGCAGGTGATCGAGGTCGACGTCGGCCGTGATCAGGCCGGGCTCGCTGCGGGAAGCGCTGCGATTCGGCCAGCCGCTCGCCGTTCTCGTAGACCAGCGCGTGTCCGTCCCAGGCGAGATCGGTCGTCGACTCGCCCGGGCCGGCGGCTGAGTAGAGATAGGCGGCCACGCACTTCGCCGACTGCGAGGCGCAGATCAGGCGCCGGTAGTCCGCCTTGCCGACGGTGATGTCGCTCGCCGACAGGTTCGCGATCACCGTCGCGCCGGCGAGTGCGCGCGAGCGTGCTCGGCGGCAACGGCACCCAGAGGTCCTCGCAGATCTCGAGCTGCAGCACGAAGCCGTCGAGGTTGGTCGCGGCGAACAGCAGTTGCGAGCCGAACGGGACGTCCTGCCCGAACAACCGGATCGACGTTGCGAGCGCCTGCGCGCCCGGCGCGAACTGGCGCTTTTCGTAGAACTCGCGGTAGTTGGGCAGGTAGCTCTTCGGCACGGCGCCGAGCACGCGGCCGCGATGCACCACGACGCCGCAGTTATGGAGCCGGCCGTCCGCCTGCAGCGGCAGGCCGACCGCCAGCGCGACTGGCAGCGCCCGGCTGGCCTCGACGACCTGGCGCAGCGCCTCCAGCGAGGCGTCGAGCAGCGCGTCCTGCTGGAACAGGTCCTCGTTCGAGTACGCCGAGAGACCGAGTTCGGGAAAAAGGGCCAGCACGCAGTGCGCCGCGGCCGCCTGGCGCGCCAGCGCCAGCGTCTGCGCCGCGTTGAAAGCGGGGGACGCGACCTCGACCCGTGGCGTCGCGACGGCGACCCGCGCGTATCCGTGACGGTAGATCGACTCGAACGGCGGGGCGGACTGGGCTCGTCGGGCGGCGGGCATGCAGGTCTCGGTGGGTCCAGGCAGTCAGTTTCGACTCAGTGGCCGGGGCGGGCAAGGGTTGCCGCGCCGCAGCCGGGTGACATAATGCAACAAACCCGGGCGCCCGGTTCCGGCCGTAAGCTGCGGGCCTGTGATCCACGTCACAGCAGCCGGTCTGACCGGCACGCTACGGTGACACGCATGGCGCGGCCGACCTCTTACACGACTGCTCTAATGGACAAGGCGAAGGGGCTGTTCGGCCGCGAGGCCGAACCCAAGCCCGCGCCCGCCAAGAAGATCCAGCCGACGTTTCACGCGGTCAGCGTGGCCCTCGGCGACAAGGCGTGCGCCGCGGCCAAGGCGCTGGAAGGGAAGCGATTCCTGTCACGCCAGGCGCCCGTCCTGCCGCTCAAGGACTGCGACCGCACCCAATGCCAGTGTCGCTACGTGCATTACGACGACCGTCGCAAGGCTCTGCGTCGCGCGCGGGACATCGGTGTCACGATCGCCGGCCACGAGGCCGATGAAAAGCGCGTGAACGCGAAGCGCGGCCGCCGCAAGACGGATCGCTGAACCGGGCCTGACTCAGCCGGCGCCCTCGCGCCGTGCCCCCACCGCCGCGTCTCCCACGAACGGATTCGAGCGACGCTCGTCGCCGAAGGTCGACATCGGCCCATGCCCGGGCACGAAGCGCACGTCGTCGCCGAGCACGAAGAGCTTGTCGCGGATCGAATGGACGAGCGTGTCGAAGTTGCCGCCCGGGAAATCCGTCCGGCCGATCGAGCCGGCGAACAGCACGTCGCCGACGAACGCCACGCGTTGCTGCGGGGAAAAGAATACGACGTGGCCGGGCGTGTGCCCCGGGCAGTGCCGCACGTCGAACTCGATCCCGCCCACCCGGACCTTGTCGCCCTCGTCGAGCCAGCGATCCGGCGCGAAGCTGTCGCAGCTGCCGAAGCCGAACATTCGGCCCTGCTCCGCCATCTGGTCGATCCAGAACTGGTCGCCCGGGTGCGGGCCTTCGATCGGCACGTTCAGCTTGCGCGCCAGTTCGGCCGTGCCGCCCGCGTGGTCGATGTGGGCGTGCGTCAGCAGGATCTTCTCGATACGGACGTTCTCCTCGCGCGCGGCGGCCAGGACCTGGTCGAGGTCGCCGCCCGGATCGATGACCGCGCCGGCCATCGTGCGGTCGCACCACACCAGCGAGCAGTTCTGCTGGAACGGCGTGACCGGGATGATCGTCGCGCGCACGTCAGGCGCTGTCCTGCGGCGGCGACGAGGGCATCGACCTGCTGCGCACGCCGCCCATCAGCGCGATGCGCATGCCTTCCTCGACCGAGAGCGACGTGGGCTCCACCAGTTCGCGCGCCACGAAGACCGTGTAGCCGCCCATCATGTAGCTCATGGGCATGTAGACCGCAATCGACTCGCCGGCCGGGCCCGAGCGGCGCAGCATCGCGTCCGTTTCCGAGGTGACGAAGCCGATCACCTTGCCCGGCCCGAACGGAACCATCACCACGCGCTGCAGGTCACTACCCTGTCCGGAGGACGGAAAGAACCGCATGAAGTCGCGGATGGCGAGATAGATGGTCTTCACCACCGGAATGCGCGCGAACAATTCGTCGCTCATCCGCAGTGCGCGATGCACGAGGTACGCGTTGACGGCGAGGCCGACGAAGTACAGCAGCAGCACGCCCGCGATCAGGCCGAGTCCCGGCCAGTACAGCCAGCTCGGGATGACCAGCTTGAGCAGCGGCGCGAACAGTCGCTCGGCCATGCCGGCGAGGCCGAAGATCACGTAGAGCGTGAGCCCGACCGGCAGGATCGCCACCAACCCCTTCAGCACCGTGTTCCAGATCTTGCGCATGTCTTCCTTCCGCAGCAGTCAGTATGCAGAGCGACGCCGCGCGCCGCCACCGCATCGCTTATGATTCGCGTCGTTCCACGCCAGCCGGACCCCATGCCGAGACACTTCCTGCGACTCTTTGCCGCATTCGTCGCATTCATGCTGCTCGGCACGGGCCTGTCGGCCCGCGACCGGCCCTACCTGCCGCCGGAAGTGGAGAAAGCGCTGGCCCGTTTCAAAGTGTCGGCCACTGGCCTCAGCGTCTACGTGCGCGAAGTCGGCCGCGACGAGCCGCTCATCAGCTACAACTCGCAGGTGGCGCGCAATCCGGCGTCGACGATGAAAGTGCTGACGACGTATGCGGCGCTCGAGTCGCTCGGTCCCGCCTACACCTGGCGCACCCGTGCGTACGCCACCGGGCCCGTACGCGGCCAGGTGCTGCAGGGAAATCTGGTGCTGGTAGGCGGGGGCGACCCCTACATGACCGCCGAGCGCTGGTGGTCGTTCGTGAGCGGCCTGCGCCAGGCCGGCGTCCAGCGGATCGCCGGCGACGTGATCATCGACAACACGCTGTTTGCGCCGCAGGGCGAGGACCGCAGCTCGTTCGACAACCGGCCGTACCGCACGTACAACGTGCTGCCCGATGCGTTGATGGTCAATTTCCAGACGGTGACGGTCAACGTCGTCCCCGATCCCGCGACCGGCACCGTGCGCACCAGCGCCGATCCCTGGCCCTCCAACCTCACGCTCGACAACAGCGTGCGGCTCGACCCGGGCTCCTGCCGGCGCGGCGCGGGCGGTGTCGTGGTCAGCATGCCGGACGGCCCGACCGGCAGCCGCATCACCGTCTCGGGCCGGTACGCCGCGGGTTGCGGCCAGTTCTCGGTGCCGCGCGCGGTGATGCGCGCGCCCGACTATGCATTCGGCCTGTTCAAGGCCCTCTGGCAGCAGTCGGGCGGCGCGATCGACGGCGGCCTGAAACTCGGCGTGCTGCCGGACGATGCCAAGCTGCTGTACACGCACGACTCGCTGTCGCTCGCGGAAGTGATCCGGCTGGTCAACAAGTTCTCGAGCAACGTCATGGCGCGGACGCTGTTCCTGACGCTGGCGGCCGAAAAGGCAAGTCGCCCCGCGACGTCGGCCGGCGGCCGGCAGGCCGTGCTGGATTTCCTCGCCTCGCGAGGCATCTCGATTCCCGATCTGGTCCTCGAGAACGGGTCCGGCCTTTCTCGCGACGAACGCATCACGGCCCAGGGGCTGGCCGACGTGCTGATCGACGCCTATCACAGCCAGTACATGCCGGAATTTGCCGCCTCGCTGCCGCTTTCGGCGACCGACGGCACGCTGCGCCACCGCTTCCGTTCCAGCGAGATGCAGGGCCGGTTGCGGATGAAGACCGGCTCGCTCGATGACGTGAGCGCGCTTGCCGGCTACGTCAATGCTGCCAGCGGCCGCACATTCGTTGCGGTGGTCGTCCTGAACGACCCAAAGGCCGACTCCGGGGTGGGGCAGGCCATCCAGACCGAGTTGGTGGACTGGGTCTTCGCCCAGTAGCCGGTTCCCGGGGCCACGTCGCCCGGGTCATCGCTGGGTGGAATGCGCCCGGCCGGCCGCCCCGGCGCTGGCTATACTGCTGCAAAACAGGCAGCGGAATCGAGTGGACGCGCCATGCCCTACGACAATGCCAACGTCTTCGCGCGCATCCTGCGCGGCGAGATCCCGGCCCACAAGGTCCATGAGGACGCGCATACGCTGGCGTTCATGGACGTGATGCCGCAATCGGACGGCCACACGCTGGTGATCCCGAAGGCCGCCGCCGAGAACCTGTTCGACCTTGCACCCGAGGCGCTGTCGGCGACCATCCTCGTGACGCAACGCGTGGCCCGCGCGGTGAAGAAGGCCTTCGACCCGCCCGGCCTGATGCTCGTCCAGCTGAACGGCCTGGGCGCGGGACAGAGCGTGTTTCACATCCACTTTCACATCGTGCCGCGCTACGAAGGCATCGACCTGCGCTTCCACGCGCGCGAGATGGCCGATCCCCGGACACTGGCGGAACACGCCGCGCGGGTGCGCGCCGCGTTCGACTGACGACGAGGGCAGCAGCGCATGTCGACCAAGTTGTACAAGGTGCCGGCGGACTTCGCGGCTCGCGCCCGGCTCGGCAAGGAAGACTATCGACGTCTTTATGCCGAGTCGATGATCGACCCGGACGGGTTCTGGTCGAGGATGGGCCAGCGCATCGACTGGATCCGCCCATACACGAAGGTGCGCGACGTCAGCTTCGATGCGAAGGACTTCCGCGTGCGCTGGTTTTACGACGGCCAGCTCAACGTCTCGTACAACTGTCTCGACCGTCACCTCGCGGCGCGCGGCGACAAGACCGCGATCCTCTGGGAGGGCGACAACCCGGCGGAGTCACTGCACGTCACCTACCGCGAGCTGTATTACAAAGTGTGCAAGCTCGCCAATGCGCTCAAGGCGCTCGGCGTGCAGAAGGGCGACCGCGTCACGATCTACCTGCCGATGATTCCCGAGGCGGCGGTCGCGATGCTCGCGTGCGCACGTATCGGCGCGATTCACTCGGTGGTGTTCGGCGGCTTCTCGCCGGACTCGCTGGCGGGTCGCATCGCCGACTGCGCTTCGACCGTGGTGATTACCGCCGACGAGGGCACTGCGCGGCGGCAAGAGGGTACCGCTCAAGGCCAACGTCGACCAGGCGCTGTCGGCACCGGGCACCGACACGGTCAGGCACGTGCTGGTCGTCAAGCGCACCGGCACGCTGGTGGCGATGTACGGCCGCGACCAGTGGTACCACGAAGTCGTCGACGGGCAGTCCGACCAGTGCGAGCCGGCGGCCGTCGACGCTGAAGATCCGCTATTCATCCTCTACACCTCGGGCTCGACCGGCAAGCCGAAAGGCGTGCTCCACACCAGCGGCGGCTACCTCGTCTACGCCTCGCTCACCCACGAGGCCGTGTTCGACCTGCGCGAGAACGACATCTTCTGGTGCACCGCGGACGTCGGCTGGGTCACCGGCCACAGTTACGTCGTCTATGGGCCGCTCGCGAACGGCGCCACCTCGGTGATGTTCGAAGGCGTGCCGAACTACCCGGACGTGAGCCGCTTCTGGCAGGCGGTCGACAAGCACAAGGTCACGATCTTCTATACGGCGCCGACGGCGTTGCGTGCGCTGATGCGCGAAGGCGAGAACCCGGTCAAGAAGTACTCGCGTAAATCCCTGCGGCTGCTCGGCACCGTCGGCGAACCGATCAACCCGGAAGCGTGGGAGTGGTATCACCGCGTCGTCGGCGACGACCGCTGCCCGATCGTCGACACGTGGTGGCAGACGGAAACGGGCGGCATCCTGATCACGCCGCTGCCGGGCGCGATCGACCAGAAGCCAGGCTCGGCGACGCTTGCCGTTCTTCGGCGTGCAGCCGGCGATCGTCGACAACGAAGGCCAGGTGCTCGAGGGCGCCTGCGAGGGCAACCTGGTGCTGACGGACAGCTGGCCGGGCCAGATGCGCACGGTGTTCGGCGATCACCAGCGCTACATCGACACGTATTTCAGGACGTTCCCCGGCCGTTACTTCACCGGCGACGGCGCGAAACGCGACGAGGACGGCTACTACTGGATCACGGGCCGCGTCGACGACGTGCTGAACGTCGCAGGCCATCGCCTCGGCACGGCGGAGATCGAGAGCGCGCTGGTGGCGCATGCAAAGGTCGCCGAAGCGGCCGTCGTCGGCTGTCCGCACGACATCAAGGGGCAGGGCATCTACGCTTACGTCACGCTGGTGGTGGATGCGGAGCCGACCGAGGAGCTGCGCAAGGAGCTGCGCGACTGGGTGCGCAACGAGATCGGGCCGATCGCGACTCCGGACTACATCCAGTGGGCGCCGGGCCTGCCGAAGACGCGCTCGGGCAAGATCATGCGCCGCATCCTGCGCAAGATCGCGGCCAACGAGCACGAACAGCTCGGCGACATCTCGACGCTCGCCGATCCCTCCGTGGTGGCGTCTCTCGTCGACGAACGCATGGTGCGCGGCTAGTTTCGCGCGCGCTGCGTTCGGTTCGCGTGAGTGGCCTCGCGGGTGTGGGTTCATTCGTTTTGGGGCGCCGACGACATCACGGCCGAATCCTGATCCAGTCCGGGGGACACGCCGCAAGTACGTCCGTGTAGGCTCGCACTCGGCGTCCATGCCTCGTGACGGTCCCCCGGACTGGACAGGATCCGTCCATGCCGCCGTCGGCGCGAGCGCGCTGATCGCGATCTCGTCGGTGATTTGAATCGCCGCACTCGTCGCGTGCTTGCCCGTGCGCTGAACCGCGCAATGACGCTCGCGCTGCCGGCTTTCTCCGACGAGCGGTCGGGGCTCCGACCGACGTTTCCGGCGACGGCGTGATCCCCGCCCATCCTGCTCGGCGGACCGTCACGAGGCATGGACGCCGAGTGCGAGCCTACACGGACGTACTTGCGGCGTGTCCGCCGAGCAGGATGGGCGGGGGTCGCGATGTCGCGTGTCACCGCGCTGTTGGCTCGCTCTGAGACGCGCAGCGCCGAAACCGCGAGACGCAGAGCAACGAGCGAACGACTTCAGCCGACGAAATACGCGAACAGGAAGATCCCGACCATCGTGAAGACCAGCGCGAGCTTCGCGAGCGTGCCGAACAGCAGGCCCATCCACGTGGCAACGCCGGCACGAGCGGCCTGCTCGACCTTGCCGTGCGAAATCATCTCGCCCGCCACCGCGCCGACGAACGGGCCGAGGATCAGCCCCGGGATCCCGAGGAACAGCCCGGCCAGCGCGCCGACCGCCGCGCCCACGATCGCGAGCTTCGTCGCGCCGACGCGCTTCGCGCCCATCGCGGTGGCGGCGAAGTCGATGACGAACGACAGGATCGTCAGCAGGCCGAGGAAAGCCAGCGTGAGCCAGCCGACGCGCTGAAAATCGTCCGCCCAGGCCGCGACCAGCAGTCCCCCGAATACCAGCGGCACGCCGGGCAGCGCCGGCAACACCGAGCCGGCCAAACCCGCCAACACCATCACGCCCGCGACCAGTAACATCCACGTGTTTCCTGCCATGGGTCCCATGATGCACGCTGCCTGCGGTCCCTGCACGGCGCAGCCCGTCCTGCCGTGATCGAACTCCCGTCGCTACCGATCGTCGAGGCGCTGCCCAAGCTGCGAGACAGCCTGCGCACGCAGGCCTGTGCGGTGCTCGAAGCGCCGCCGGGCGCCGGCAAGAGCACCGTCGTGCCGCTTGCGCTGCTCGATGAGCCGTGGCTCGTCGGCAAGAAGCTGCTGATGCTGCAGCCGCGGCGCATCGCGGCGCGCGCCGTCGCGAGCCGGATGGCGCAACTCTGCGGCGGCGAGGCTGGCGGCCTCGTCGGTTTTCGCACACGGCTCGAGATCGACGGTCGGGCCGGCGACGCGGATCGAGGTGGTCACCGAAGGCATCCTGACGCGGATGCTGCAGTCGGATGCCGCACTCGAAGGCATCGGCGGCGTGATCTTCGACGAGTTCCACGAGCGCAACCTGCAGTCCGACCTCGGGCTGGCGCTCGCGCTCGATTCGCAACGGCACCTGCGCGAGGATCTGCGGCTGCTCGTGATGTCGGCGACGCTCGACGGCGAGTCGCTCTCGCGACTGCTGGGCGATGCGCCCATCGTGCGTGCGGAAGGGCGCATGTTCGACGTCGAGACGCACTACTCCGCGGCGACGGCGACGCAGGCCGGTCGCTATCCGGAGCCGATCGACCGGCGTGCGACTGCCGTGGTCTTGCGTGCTCTCGACGCGCATCCGGGCGACGTGCTGGTCTTCCTTCCTGGCGCCGGGGAGATCCGGCGCGCGGTCGACGCGATCGCGGCCGTCGCGCCGCAAGACGTCCGCGTGCTGCCGCTCTACGGCGACCTGGGCGCGGCCGAACAGGACGCCGCGTTGCGACCCGCGGCGCCCGGCACGCGCAAGGTCGTCGTCGCGACCAACATCGCCGAAACCAGCCTCACCATCGACGGCGTGCGCATCGTCGTCGACGCGGGGATCGAGCGCCGCCAGCGCTTCGACCCGGCCAGCGGCATGGATCGACTGGAGACGCTGCGGATTTCTCGCGCGTCCGCCGACCAGCGGCGCGGCCGCGCGGGCCGCACGGCTCCAGGCGTGTGTTATCGCCTTTGGAGCGAATCGCAGCAGCTCGGCCTGGCCGCCGCAGGGCATCGCCGAAATGCTCGAAGCGGACCTGGCGCCGCTCGCGCTCGAACTCGCGTGCTGGGGCGCGGCGGACGCGGCGAGCCTGGCGTGGCTCGACCCGCCTCCCGCGGCGACTCTGGCGCAGGCGCGCGAACTGCTCGAACGCCTCGAGGCCATCGACGCGCGCGGGGCTGTCACCGAAGCCGGCCGACGCATGGCACGCATCGGTGTGCACCCGAGGCTCGCGCACATGATCGTCCGCGGGGCGGAACTCGGGCTCGGCGGCCTTGCGTGCGAGATCGCGGCGTTGCTCGCGGAGCGCGACCCGCTGCGCGCCACCGCGCAATCCCGCGATCCCGACCTCCGCCATCGCATCGACGTCCTGCACGGCGCGCCGCCGCCGCCCGGACTGACGGCGGACGGGGGCGCAATGCAGCGCGTGCGGCGATCGGCGCAGGTCATCGAGCGGCAGGCGCGTTCGGGCCTCGGGGATGCGCGAGCTGTCGCGCCCGCGCTGGCGTCCGACCAGGCCGTCGGCTTGCTGCTGGCATTCGCGTATCCCGATCGCATCGGGCTGGCGCGCGGCGGCGAACGCGGCCGATATCTCTTCAGCGGTGGCCGCGGCGGCGCGCTCCCCGGTCCGTCGGCGCTGGCGCGCAGCGAGTTCATCGTCGCGGCGGACCTGGACGCAGGCGAGCGCGAGGCGAGGATTTTCCTGGCCGCACCACTGGAGCGGGTCCTGCTCGAACGGCATCTCGAGCATCTCGTGCGCAGCGACGACGAAGTGGCGTGGGACGACCGTACGAACGCCGTCATGGCCCGTCGGGTGCGGCGGCTCGACGCGCTGGTGCTCGACGACGCGCCGCTGCCGAACGCGCCTCTCGAGGCGACACGGGCCGCCATGCTGCAGGGGATCCGCGCGCTGGGTCTCGGTGCGCTGCCCTGGACCCGCGAACTCGAGCAGTGGCGCGCGCGCCTGTCGCTGCTGCGCGCGAACCTCGATCCGGACCAGGCGAGCGACTGGCCGGACGTCTCCGACACGGCGCTGCTCGCATCGCTCGAGCAGTGGCTGTCGCCCTGGCTCGAGAAGACCACCCGCAAGGAGCACCTCGCACGAGTCGACTTGCGCGGTGCGCTGCATGGCCTGCTCGACTGGAGCCACCAGCGTCAACTCGACGAGCTGATGCCGACCCACCTCGCCGTGCCGAGCGGTTCGCGCATCGCGATCGACTACGAGTCCGGCACACCGAAACTTTCGGTGCGCCTGCAGGAAGTGTTCGGCCTGATGGAGTCGCCGCGCGTCGCCCGCGGCCGAGTGCCGGTGACGATGGAATTGCTGTCTCCCGCGCGTCGCCCGGTGCAGGTGACACAGGATCTCGCGAGCTTCTGGGCACGCACCTACCAGGACGTCAGGAAGGAGCTGAAGGGGCGCTACCCCAAGCACTATTGGCCGGAGGATCCGTATTCCGCCGCACCGACCCGCAAGGTGCGACCGCCCGGCGAGCGCTGAGCGTCATTCGGCGCGCAGCGCCTCGACAGGATCGAGTCCGGCCGCGTTGAGTGCGGGCAGGATGCCGGCGATCAGGCCGATCACGACCGACAGGCCGGCCGACAGCGCCATGTAGAACGGCGAAAAGCTCACCGGCAGCTTGCGGACGAGTTCTCCGAGCAGCCACGCGCCGCCGCCGCCGAGCACCATTCCGGCCAGGCCGCCCAGCAGCGAGAGCACCACCGCCTCGGCGAGAAAGATGCCGAGCACCTGCTCGCGCTCGCGCGCCGAGCGCGCGCAACAAGCCGATTTCGGCTGTGCGCTCGCGCACGCCGATGGTCATGATGGTGAAGATGCCGACCGCGCCGACCAGCAGCGAAATGCTGCCGAGCGCACCGACCGCGAACGTCAGTACGCCGAGCACGCCGCCGAGCGTGTCGATCATTTCCTGCTGCGTCGTGACGGTGAAGTCGACGCCGCCGTGCCGCGCCTCGAGCACGCGTTCGAGTGCCCGTGCGCACTTCGTCGACCGGCGCGCCTTCCTCGTACATCACGTCGATCTCGAACAGGCTGTCGCGGTTGAACAGCTCGAGCGTCCGCGCGGCCGGCAGGAACACGGTGTCGTCGAGGTCGAGGCCGATCATCGTGCCTTTGGCCGCCATCACGCCGATCACGCGATAGCGCTCGCTGCCGACCCGCACGTTGGCCCCGAGCGCGTTCTTCTCGCCGAACAGCTCGCGAGCCATCTTGGCGCCGAGCACCGCGAGGCTGCGCGGCGCCCGCGGGTCGTCGGGCGGCAGGTAGGTGCCTTGTGCCACGTCGAAGCGAAAAGCGTCGGCGAACTCGTGCCCCGTGCCGTAGACCGTGACGCGGCGCTTGCGCCCGAGTGCCTCGACCTCCGCATTGCCCTGGACGATCGGCGAGACCGACGTGACGTAAGGGACGTGGCGCAGCGCCTCGCTGTCGTCGATCGTGAGTGGCCGCACCGTGCCGAAGATGCCGATCGACCCGCCCATCGTCTTCGCGGTGCCGGGGTTGATGCCGATGATGTTGGTGCCGAACTGCGTGAATTCCGACAGCACGAAGCGATGCACGCCTTCGCCGATCGAGGTGAGCAGCACCACCGCGGCCACGCCGACCGTGATGCCGAGCCCGGTCAGGATCGCGCGCAGTGCGGTGCGCGACCACCGAACCGCTGGTCAACCGGATGAGGTCGGGCCAGCGCATCGGCTACCTGCGCCCCTGCAGCGCCGACACCGGGTCGAGCCGTGCCGCGCGCCGCGCCGGCAGCAACCCGAACACGACGCCGCTCGCGACGGCGATGCCGACCGCCATCAGCACGGCCCAGACCGGTGCGCCGACCGGCAACGTCGGGTAGATGCGCCCGATCAACCAGCTCGCCGCATAGCCGATCGCGAGCCCGGCCGCGGCGCCGAGGATCGACAGCAGGATCGCCTCGGCGAGGAACAGCGCGGTGATCTGCGAGCCGCGCGCGCCGATCGCCTTCAGCAGGCCGATTTCCGCCGTGCGCTGGCTCACGGCGACCAGCATCACGTTCATGATCAGGATGCCGGCCACCGCGAGGCTGATCGACGCGATGCCCGCCAGCGTCAGCGTGAGCGCCGTGAAGATGCGGTCGAACGTGGCGAGCACCGCGTCCTGCGTGATGACGGTCACGTCTTCCTCGCCCTGGTGGCGCTCCATCAGCGTCGCGCGCACCAGGTCGCGCACGCGCGGCATCGCCTCGCGGTCGCGGGCCTGGATCAGGATGCGGAACAGCGATTCGGTGTTGAAGATCTGCTGCGCGGTGCTGACCGGAATCAGCACCAGTTCCTGCAGGTCGAAGCCGATCGCCCGGCCCGAATCGCCCAGCACGCCGATGACCCGGAAGCGCCGCTCGCCGATGCGCACCGATTCGCCGAGCGCGTCGCCGCGCGGGAACAGCTCCTTGCGCACCTTGCTGCCGATGACCGCCACCGCCATGTCGCGATCGAGTTCGCCGGGCGGCAGGAACTGCCCTTGCGCCATCTTCAGGTTGCGGATGACCAGGAAGTCCGAGTTCGTGCCGATGACCGGCACCTCGCGCGACAGTTGGCCCGCGGAGACGGGTGCCGAGCCGATGACGAGCGGCGCGATGCGCTCGACATTCGGCAGCCGCAACAGCGCCTCGGCATCGCCGAGCGTCAGGTCGCGCGGCGTCTCGCCGGCGAACATGCCGGGCTGGATGCCGGTCGTCTCCGAGCGGCCCGGCAGCACGATCAGCAGGTCGGTGCCGAGCGCGCGGAACTCGCCGGTGACGTAGCGACGCGCGCCTTCGCCGAGCGACGTCAGCACGACCACCGAGGCGACGCCGATCGCCATCGCGATCAGCATCATCAGGCTGCGCAGCCGGGCGCGAGTCAGCGACTCGGCGGCGAGGTGCAGCAGGTCGCGCGTTCTCATGCGGCCGGCGCGACCGGTGCGGTGCGCTCGTCGACGACGACCTTGCCGTCGCGCATGCGCACGTGCCTGCGCGCGCGGGCCGCGACTTCGTCGTCGTGCGTGACGACGACCAGCAGCAGGCCGCGGGCGTTCAGCGCCTCGAGCGAGGCGAGCACGTCCGCGCCGGACACGTGGTCGAGGTTGCCCGTGGGTTCGTCGGCGAGCAGCACCGTCGGCTCCATGATCATCGCGCGCGCGATCGCGACGCGCTGGCGCTGGCCGCCCGAGAGCTGGTCCGGGCGATGGTGCGCGCGATCCGTCAGGCTGAGGCTGGCGAGCACCTTGTCGGCACGCTGACGCCGTTCGGCCGGCGCGATCCCGGCGAGCACCATCGGCAGCTCGACGTTCTCGAACGCCGTCATCCGCGGCACGAGGTGGAAGGACTGGAAGATGAAGCCGATCTTGCGCGAGCGCATCGCCGCGAGTTCGTCGTCACCCATGCCGGTGGTGTCGCGGCCGTCGAGCACGTACGCGCCCGAGGTCGGGCGGTCGAGCAGGCCGATGATGTTGAGCAGCGTCGACTTGCCCGGAGCCGCTCGGCCCCATGATCGAGACGTAGTCGCCCGCACCGAACGTCAGGCTCACGTCGTCGAGTGCCTTGACCAGCTGCTCACCGACCTGGAAATGTCGGCTGACGCCGCGAATCTCGATCATGGGCACCGCGCCATCACTTGGCGACGGCACGGGCGCCGTCCGTGAGACCCTCGCGGTCGATCGAGACGATCACTTTCGCCCCCGCCTCGAGCCCGCTCCTGACCTCGGTGTACTCCCAGTTGCCGAGGCCGGTCTCGACCGGCACGAGCTTCACTCGGCCGCCCTCGAGCACGTAGAGCTTCTTGCCTTCGACCAGCGCGCGCGTCGGGATGCGTAAGACCTGCGGCCGCTCGTCGAGGATGATCTCGACGTCCGCGCTGTAGCCAGGCAGCAGGTTTGCGTTCTCGTGCTCGTCGATCTCGGCTTCGACTTCGACGGTGCGCGCCTGCTTCTCGACGTCGAGCACATAGGGGGCGACGCGCCGGACGTGCGCCGCGAAATGCCGGTCCTTGAACGCGTCGAGCGTGACGCGCGCCTTCATGCCTTCCTTGACGCGCGGCGCGTCCACCTCGTCGATCGGCGCGGTCACGTAGATGCAGCTCGCGTCGACGAGATCCACCGCCGGCGGCGTCGGGACGCCGACGGGCGAGGGCGTGATGAACTCGCCGATCTCGCCGTTGATCTCGGCGACGACGCCATCGAACGGCGCGCGCAGTCGCGTGCGCTCGAGCGCGGCGTTGGCTTCGTCGATGCGGGCGCTGGAGACTTTCACCTGTTCGTTGGCCGCACGGCACGCCGCGGCGGTGCCTTCGGCCTGTCCCGCCGCACGCTCCGCGAGTTCGACGGACACCAGCTTGTCCTGCACCAGTTTCGTCGTGCGCGCGGATTCCTTCTTTGCCGTCGCGGCCTCGATACACGCCTGGTCGCGCATGGCCCGGGCGGCCTCCAGACCGCGCTGGGCGAGATCGACGCTCGCACGGATGTCGTCGTTCCAGAGTTCCAGCAGCACCTGTCCCTTGGCGACCCGGTCCCCCTTCTTCACGGGCAGGCGCGCGATCTGGCCGGCCGCCGGGGGCGCCATCCGCGCTCGCTCGCAGGCCTTGATGGTGCCGGCGCGCGTGTTGGTCACGGTCTCGCTGACGGTGCCACGCGCGGCCTCGACCGTATCCACCGTGATGGGCTTCGTCCGCCCAAGCCAGAGTGCGAGGCCGACCGCCAGTACCACGGCGAGGGCCAGGCCGGACAGCAGCCGGACGCTTTTTCGGGTCATGATTTCTACCGTGTCCGGGCGCTTGGGCCGTTCGGTGCATTGCAACATCGGCCGGGCGCGGGCGCAATTCGGGGCGACCGTGGCTTAGACTGCGCCTTCGTGAGCCCCTACCTCGTGGTCTTGAGCCAGTCGGCGTCGGTCCGTTGCCGAACCGGGCCGGGTCTCGTTGCGCTGCTGCTGCTCGCAGCGCTGGCGACGGGATGCGCGCCGTTCCACCCGGAGCCGACTCCGCCGGTCGCGGGAGGCGCAGCGCCGGACGCCGCGACGCGCGTCGTCGGGACGGCGATGGCGCAGGTCGGCGTGGCGTACCGGTACGGCGGCGCGTCGCCCGCTCAGGGTTTCGATTGCAGCGGGCTGGTGTTCTACGTCTACGGCCAGCAAGGCATCGCGGTGCCGCGAACGGCAGCGCAGCAGTTCGCGGCGGCGACACCGATCCGTGAACAGGACCTGCGGCCGGGCGACGTGGTGTTCTTCCGCCTGGCCGGGGCGCGCGACGAGGTGTCGCACGTCGGCATCTATTCGGGACAGCGGCGGTTCGTGCACGCGCCGCAGTCGGGCAGGCGGGTCGGCGAGGCGAGTCTCGATGACGAGTTCTATCGCGAGCGACTGGCCGGCTACGGTCGCTTTCTCGTGCCCGCTTCGACGTCGCAGGGTGCTGCGCGTTAGCTGAGGGGCTGCAATCCTGGCGCCGCGGTCGTTGGTCCGAACTGCTGCGCCCGATCCGGTGTTCCCCGGCCGGGACGCCGTGAACCCATCCATGGGGGCTCCCGCCGCGGCGTCCATGCCGCGGAGGGCCCGGCCGAGGAACACCGGACCGGGCGTGGCGCAGTTCGTCAATCGGCTGATGCTGCGCGCGTTGGCATTGGGCTGCCGCGCTGCGTTGCGCGCGTCGGTTGCGAGTCGCGCCCGAAGTGCGACGCGTTTGCTCGCAATAGCGGGAGTGTGACTGCCAAGCGCGATAGCCTGCCGCGGCAGCAGACCGCGACAGCCAACCGCGCAGCAAGCCGACGCAGCCAACCTGCAACCTGCGCGTCGTGGGGCTGTCCGGTGCTCGTTCGCCGGGCCGTCACGCGCCATGGACGGCGCGTGCGGAGCCTACATGGACGTACTTGCGGCGTCCCGGCGGGCGAGCACCGGACAGCCCCCCGACGCGCAGGGCTGTCGCGTATGCGAATGCACTCGCGAACGCGCTAGCCAACGCGTGCAACTCACCGCAGCTAATGCGCGTAGAAAGCGCGGCACTCCGCCTCGCGGCCGCGGACGACGCGCCGGCCGGCGAGCGGCCCGTGCGTCTCCGACACCACCGTGTGCTGGCCTTCCGTGTGTTCGTCGTCGTAGTAGTAGATGACCACCCAGTCCGAGGTGCGCCCCAGCTGGTGCGCCTGCGCCGTGTTCGAGAACAGCGCGGTGAAATGCCAGCCGTCGCGCGTCGAGTGCAGCACCGGCAGCCACGCCTCGCCCGACGGATTGAAGCGCGTCGGTGCGATCGTCGGCAATTCGTCGCGTGCCGACCGGTCGCGATAGTCCTTGTCGACCGCGAGCACCGTCGCCACCGGCGGGCGCGCCAGCGCGAGGCCGTTCGCGGCCGGAGCGGAGCGAGGTCGCCCGCGCGCCAGCATCGCCTGCAGGTTCGCCCGGATCGTCGCCGCGCGCCGCGGGCCCACGCCCGGCACGTGCTCGAGGCGTCCGTCGTGCGCCGCCAGCTCGAGCGCCTCGAGCGAGTCGATGTGCAGCTCCTCGTGGATGCGCTCTGCCAGCCGATGCCCGAGGCCCGGCACCGCGGTGAACAGTTGCACCGGATCGGAACTGCCGCGCAGCCGCTCGAGTTGGGTCCAGCGCCCGGTGCGCTGCATCTCGACCAGCGCGGCCGCGATGCCGCGCCCGATGTGCGGCAGTTGCTCGAGGCCCGCCGCGCCGTCGCGCTCGACGATCGTTGCGACGTTCTCGCCAAGGTCGCGCACGGTGTCGGCAGCCTTGCGATAGGCCGACACGCGGAACGGGTTGGCCCCCTGCGCCTCGAGCAGGTCCGCGGCCTCGCGCAGCCGGTCCGTGTAGCGCGAATGATCCTCGGGAGGCATGGGGTCGTTCGTCGGTTCAGGCCAGTTGGTCGGGACCGGGGTCCGGGTGCTGGTCGCGCAACACGCGCGCGAGCGCGCGGCACGCGTCGGTGGTCGTGAAGATGCCGACCAGCTTGCCGCCCCGCGTCACCAGCGCCGAGCCGACGTGGCGTTCGGCCATGGCCTGCGCGACGTCCTGCAGCAGCGCGCCGGCTTCCACGATGTAGGAGTCCGGCTGGTAGACGTCGCGGACGGAGAGTTCACGTTCTGGCGGCGAGTCGAGATCCGGGCCCAGCGCGAGCTTGATGTCACGGTCGGTGAGGATGCCGGCGAGCGCGCCGTCCCGCGTGACCGGCAGGTGATGGATGTGGCGGTCGCGCAGAAACGCGCGGGCTTCGCCGAGCGGCGCGTCGATGTCGATCGAGAATGGGAACGGCGTCATGAACGCGAGGATTTGCGGCAGGTGATGACGCGACATGGCGACACGGGGCCAGCAGGTGACGTTCCGTCGATGCTGCCCCTCCGGGCCTCGACGGACCATTCGTGTTTTACGAGTACCCTGCGGTTTCCACTATGATCCGTCGCCATGGTAGTGCCCGCATTGCGACTGGTTCGCCGCCTCGCCGCTTCGGCCGCCCTCGGCCTGGTGCTGGTCGGCGCGGGCGTCTGGCTCTATTTCGCGTTGAATGGGCCGGAGCCGCAGCCCTGGCATCGGGTCGAGCTGCAGCGGGAATTCACCGCCGCCGATGCGGAGCGGGTGAAGAGTCTCGTCGACTACCGCAGGCTCGAGGACCGACTGTTCGACGAGTTGCGCCAGGAGGTCTACGCGAAGGTCGTCCCTGGCAACTTTGCGCCGTTCAACCGGTATGCCGTCGGCAGCCGCAGCGATCCGGGCGTCTGGCCGGTCAACTGGAACCGCACGTTCGAGATCACGCCCGAGCATCCGGTCGGGGGCGTGCTGCTGCTGCACGGCCTGACCGATTCGCCGTACAGCCTGCGGTCGATCGGCGAGAACCTCGGCGCGCGCGGTTATCACGTCGTCGGCTTGCGACTGCCGGGTCACGGCACCGCGCCGTCCGGCCTGCTGACTTTCGAGGTCGAAGACCTCGACGCCGCGGTGCGCCTGGCCATGCGCGACCTGCGCGCGACGCTCGGCCCTCGCGCGCCCATCTACATCGTCGGGTACTCGAACGGTGCCGCGCTCGCGGTGCGCTACAGCGTTTCGATCCTGGAAGGCGAAGAGCTGCCGCGTCCCGCGGGTCTCGTGCTCATTTCTCCCGCCATCGCGATCTCGCCGCTGGCGATAGTGGGTCGCATTCGCACCGGCATATCCGAGCTGCCCGGATTCGGGCGAGCGGCGTGGCAGGTCATCACCGCCGAAGTCGACCCATACAAGTACCAGTCGTTCAGCTTCCACGCGGCGGGGGAGACCGATCGGCTCACCCGCGACCTCGGCAGACGCATCGCGCGTCTCGCCAAGTCCGGGCCGATCAAGGGCTTCCCGCCGGTGCTCGCGTTCGTCTCGACGGTCGACTCGACCGTGAAGGCCGGAGCCGTCGTCGACGTGCTGTTCGGTCGGCTTGTACCGGGTGAGAGCGAGCTGGTTCTTTTCGACGTCAACCGCTACGCCATCGTGCAGCAGCTGCTGGTGGCCGATCCCGGGGCGCTCACGCAGCGCCTGCTCAAGTCACCCCAACGCCCTTACGCGCTTACCGTGATCACGAACGTGGATCCGGGCACGCAGCAGGTGAAGGAACTGCGCGCGGAGCCCGGCACCGGGCGGCAGACCGAGCGCGCGCTCGAACTCGACTGGCCCGCCGGCGTGTTCTCGCTCTCGCACGTCGCGCTGCCGTTCCCTCCCGACGATCCGCTGTACGGCTACGAGCCGGGTGAAAAGTCGAACCACGTGCAGCTCGGTCGCATCGAGGTGCACGGGGAGAACGGTGTGCTCGCGGTGCCGGGCTGGATGCTGACGCGCCAGCGCAGCAATCCGTTCCACTCGTACGTGCTGCAACGCATCGACGAGTTCGTCGCCCCGGTCGGTCCGGCACGCTGACCCGGCCGCGCCACCGACCGATGCCGACGATTCGCCGATACGCGCTGATCGCGCTGCTGCCGCTGCTCACGCACTGCGCGAGCGCGCCGCGCCTCGAGGGCGTGGAGCCGAGTCACGCGTTGCCGGTCGCCGAGTCGAGCCGCATCGACCAGGCCGTGCTCGCGGAGATGGGGAGCGACGCGCAGGTGTCGGGCATCCGGCTCGTCGAGGACAACGCGCTCGCGTTCGCATACCGCGCCGCGACCGCCGAAGCCGCGGGCCGCTCGCTCGACGTGCAGTACTACATCTGGCAGGACGACCTCACCGGGCGGCTGCTGGCCGCCGAGCTGATGCGGGCGGCCGAAAGGGGCGTGCGCGTGAGGCTGCTGATCGACGATGCGGACGGCCGGGCCAAGCACGACATCTTCTCGGTGGCCGACCAGCATCCGCTCGTCGAGGTGCGCATCTTCAATCCGTTCTACAACCGCTACGGCTCGATCGCGAAGATCGGTGAGTTCCTGTTGCGCGGCAGCCGGCTCAACCGCCGGATGCACAACAAGGCGTGGATCGTCGACAACCGGATGGCGATCCTCGGCGGGCGCAACATCGGCGACGAGTATTTCGGCGCCTCGCCGCATTCGAATTTCGCCGATCTCGACGTGCTGCTGACCGGGCCGATCGTGGCGGACGTCAGTCGCGAGTTCGACGAATTCTGGAACAGCCCCAACGCCGTGCCCGTGTCGCGGTTCGACAGCCACAAGCCGCAGCCCGGCGAACTCGAGAATCTGGTCGAGCTGGCGAACAATTACCGCGAGACGGCCGGCGAAAAGCCGTACGTTGCCGCGCTGCGGGACCCGCGCAAGCGGGCGGATCTCATCCGCAGCGCGCCGCCGCCGCTCAAGGTGCGCGACATCCGGCTGCTGGTCGACGAGCCCACGAAGATCGGCTCGGACAAGTCTGGCGTAAAGGCGTCCAAGGTGTTGGGCGGCCTCCAGACCGCGATCGGCCGGGCGACGCACGAGGCGCTGATCATTTCGCCGTACTTCGTGCCCGGCAAAGGCGGCGCCGAGGGGCTGATTGCGGACGTCGAGCGCGGCATCCGCGTCGCGGTGCTCACCAACTCGCTCGCGGCGACCGACGTCGCGGCGGTCCACACCGGGTACGCCCGCTATCGCCGTGAACTGCTGCGCGGCGGGGTCGAGCTGTACGAGATGAAGCCCAAGGTCGCCCCGGGCGAAGCGCGCCGCGAATTGAGCGTGATCGGTTCGTCCGGCGCCACGTTGCACACCAAGGCCATGGTCATCGACCAGCGCTGGGCGTTCATCGGCTCGATGAACATCGACCCGCGCTCGGCCAACCTGAACACCGAGATGGGCGTGCTGGTCGACAGTGCCGAACTCGCGGAGCAATTGCGCCGCCAGTTCGAGCAGGCGACCTCGCCCGAGCTGAGTTATCGCCCCGTGCTGGAGCCGCACAACGAGCTCGTCTGGTACGATCGCGTCAAAGGCGTGGAACGTCGCAGCGAACACGAGCCGGATTCCAGCGTCCTCGAGCGGCTCGGCGTGACGATGTTGCGCCTGCTGCCGATCGAATCGCAGCTCTGAGACCCGAGGCAACCACGATGGCCGACCCGAAAGTCACCCAGCCCGCGACCGTCCCGGCTTCCGGTCCAGCGCCGAAGCCGCCGCGGCGCAGCTTCATGTTCTTCGTCTGGACCAGCCTGATCGGCGCCCTCGTGCTGATCGCGTTGTACACGCTGCTCATGCTCTGGTGGAGCTACTCCGAGGGCGAGCGTGCAGGCGTGCTGCAGAAGTTCTCGAAGCGCGGCTGGGTCTGCAAGACGTACGAAGGCGAGCTCGCCATGTACGTCGTCGGCGGCGTCGCGCCGCAGATCTGGGACTTCAGTGTGCGCGACGTGGCGGTCGTCGAGCAGTTGCACAAGGCGGTCGGGCGGCAGGTGCGCCTGCACTACGACGAGCACCGCGGCCTGCCGACGAACTGTTTCGGCGAGACCGACTATTTCATCGACCAGGTCGAGATCGTCGGCGACCTCGAGCCGATCCGGCCGATGCCCGGAGTGCAGCCTGCGCCGCCAGCGGCACCGCCTGCCGCACCGCCGTCGAACTGACGGCGCTCAGCGCACTTCGTCCACTTTCACCCAGGCCGAATAGTCCGAGTTCGACGAGCGACTGCTCCACACGAGCACACCGTTCGTCGAGCTGGAACTCTTGCTCGCGCACCGCGCCGATCGGCAGCCACTCGCCGAGGCGTCCCGACACCGTGGTCGTCACGCCCTGCGTGGCGATCGTGCTGCGGCCCCGAAAGGCCTGCTGCTGCGGTGAAATCTGCAGCGTGACGCGATCGCCGCTGATCCGCGCCGTTGCATAGAACCCCGTGCTCGCGTCGCGGTACTCGGTGGTCTGCGAGACCGTGGACCCGTACCAGCCGGGCGACACCTGCGTCGTGCTGATCGGGCGCGACTGGCCGATCGCGATGTAGGCCTCGTTGCCTTCGAGCGCGCGGACGCTGCCGACGGTGCTGACGTTCGACTGCTCGGTGCGGGCTTGCGCCTGCACCTGCGCGCCCGGCTCGGCGCCCGGCGGCGAGTTCACGCCGACCTGCACGTCGCCGCTGCCGACCGTCGCCGAGCCGCGCACGCCCGCCGATCCGCCGTCGCCGACGTTTCCCTGGCCGACGCTGATCAGCAACTGGCGCGGCGCGCGATCGAGTGTCGCCACGGCCTGCTGGATCTCGGCGAAGTTGCGCGCGCTGGTCCGCACGAAGAGCACATCGTCGGTGCCGGTGAGCACGCCGCCACTTTCCACCAGCGGCTGCAGGATGGGCAGGATCTCGTCCGCGAGCCGGAACTTCAGGTTGATGACCTGCAGCTCCTCGGCATGCAGGCTCGCGGCCAGCAGCAGCGCCGCGCCGGCGATCGCGAGCCGGCGCGCCATGCGCCGCAGCGTCGACACGCCGGTGTTCACTTTTCGCAGGCCCCGATCGCTTCGCAGAACCTGGCCAGGTCGATGTTGCCGCCCGAGACGATCGCGACGATCGGGCCCGGGCCGGCCTTGCCGGACAATGCAGCGGCGACGGACAGTGCGCCCGCGCCTTCGGCAATCACGCGCACTTTTTCCGCCATCAGGCGCATGGCCTTGCGGGTGTCGTCCAGGCTGACGACGATGCAGCCGTCCATCACCGGCCGGATCCGTTCCCACATGCGCGGGAACAGGCTCTGCCCACCGGCGCCGTCGACGAACGACGCCTGCCAGTCCTTGAACACCTGCGGGGAACCCATCTTGAATGACAAGGCCGTCGGTGCGGCCGTCTCCGGTTCCGCGCCCCAGACCTGGATCGTCGGGTCGAGCGCCTTGATCGCGCTGCCGACGCCGGCGATCAGGCCGCCGCCGCCGATGCTACCGATCACGGCTTTGGTGTCAGGCGCGTCCTCGAGGATCTCGAGTCCCATCGTGGCGTGACCGGCGATGAAATCGTGGTCGTCGAACGGGTGGATGAACGTTCCCTCGACGCCCTCGTACGTACGCTCCTCCAGGGCTTTCCACGCGACGGAGTAGGGCACTGGCACGATGCGCGCGCCGAGTGCCCGCATGCGCTCCATCTTCGAGGCCGGCGCAGTCTCGATCGCGACGACCGTGCACGGCACACCGGCCTGCCGTGCCGCGTACGCGACGCCCTGGCCCGCGTTGCCCGCGCTGATCGTCCACACCCCGCGTTGGCGCTCCGCCTCGGACAGCATCGCCACGGCGTTGGCCGCGCCGCGCAGCTTGTAGGCATTGATCGGCTGCAGGTTCTCGAGCTTGAGGCGGATGTCCGGGTGGCCGGTTCCGAGATCGAGGCGCAGCAGCGGCGTGCGCACGATGGTCTTCGCGATGCGCTGTGCGCGCTTCCTGAATCTCGGCCAGCGAGATCGGGCGCACCGGGGCCAGTGGCTTCGTCATGATCGGTGGATCCTGGGCGTCGAATGGACTGCGGGAAAGGCTGCAGTCAAAATCCTACACCGCGCCGCGCCGCTGCGACGCGGATTCCGAGAGGTTGCCATGATCCTGCTGGAGACGCCGCGTATGCGGCTGCGCCGCTTCACGCTCGCCGACGCCGACTTGCTGGTCGAACTCGACTCCGACCCGGAGGTGATGCGGTACATCACGTTCGGCGCGCCGACGCCGCGTGAAGCGTACGTGCACACCTACATGCCGCGCTGGTTCCAGATCTACGAGCGGCAGCCGCTGCTCGGCTACTGGGCGGCCGAGCGACTGCCGGGACTCGAATTCCTCGGCTGGTTCCACCTGCGTGACGATCGCATCGAGCCGGCGTACCACGAGCTCGGCTATCGGCTGCGGCGCGCCGCCTGGGGGCAGGGTTTCGCGACGGAAGGCGGCCGGGCGCTGGTCGCGCACGGCTTCGAGCGGGTCGGGGCGGAGCGGGTCTCGGCGCGGACGCTGGTCGGCAACACCGCGTCGCAACGCGTCATCGAGAAGTGCGGACTGCGCCGCACCGGCGAGTTCATCTATCCCGACGACATCAAGCCGGGGCACGGCGACGACGAGCGCCGGGCCTACAAGTACGAGCTCAGCCGCGCCGAGTGGTTCGCTAGCCGCGCTTGAGGAACGCCTCGCACGATGCGCGACCTTCGTCGCCGGCCGGCAGCTTGGTGCAGATTGCGTCCGTTCGCGCACGCAGCGTGGCCACGACTTTCGCGGGTTCTCCGGCCTTGCCCCAGTCGAGCAGCTGCGTGCTGAGCTGCTCGAGCCGCATGCGGGTGCGCTGGTAGAACGCGTCCGGGGATCCGTCGAGCTCGCCGAGCACGGCGAGCCCCGCCTGCTCGATGCCCTTCGTGTCCTCGGGCGTCATCTCGATCATGCCGACCATATAGTTGTAGCCCCACTGGAAGCGCGTGGCCGGGCCCGTCGCGTCGTGATAGGCGCGGGCCAGCCAGTCCACGGCCTCCTTCTTGCGCCCCGCCTTCTCGGCGAGGTCCGCCAGGTCCTGCATGAAGTAGTAAGGCGTCTTCGACTTGCCGAGCTCCGCCGACAGCAGCTGGTTCGCCTCGGCATCGAGGTTCGCCTCGAAGTACAGGTTCGCGGCGGCGTTGATCGCCGCCGTGCGCGCCACGGGTTCCGTCACCGTCGCGTCGACCCTGGCAACGGCCTTGCGCGCCTCGTCGAGCAGCGCCGGCGGCAGCGGGCCGTCGGGCGAGTCGAGTTTCGCGAGCAGCACCCGGGCGCGCAGCAGGTTCAACTGTTCCTTCGTGGAGAGCGCTCCTGCGCCGGTCAGCGCCGCCAGCTGGTCGAGCGCGCCGCTCCAGGCGACGGTGAGTTGTTTGCGTTCCGGCGTGCCGGCGTCCGACAGCACGCCCACCACGTCGGACGCGCCATACAGCAGGTTCTCGACGTTGGCCTGCTGCACCGACGGCTGGTCGATCAGCGACAACAGCTTGCGTCGCGCGTCGGCCCGCTCGAGGCCGTCGAGCGCCTTGTGCTTGCCATTGGTGTCCTGTGCGGCGGCCGCCAGGTACGCAAAGAACAGGCGCGTGCAGTCGGCCTGGATCTCCGCCGGGCAGCGATCCGCCAGCTGGCGGAATGTCGCGGTGCGCTCCTTGAGCGGCAGCATGCGGCTGTTGTCGGTCGGCCAGTCGTAGTAGGCGAGCAGCTTCCAGTCGTCCCGGCTCATGTCGCCGCCCGTGCGAGCCGCGGCCAGCAGGTCCGCGACCGGCTTGGCGCCCGCGAGCGCGACGTCGAGGATCTTCGCGTAGCGTGCGATGTCGACGCCGCCGGGCAGCCGGGTGATCTCGGCGCCGTCGGGCGTGAAGAGGATCATCGTCGGGTAGCCGACGACGCCGAATTTCTCGCCGTATTTCTGCGCGCTCGGCGTGTCGCCGTCGAGGTACACGGGGACGAACAGCCGCGAACGTTCCTGGAATTCTCGTTTGCTGAAGATCGCCGCCTTCACCTGGGCGCAGGGCGGGCACCACTCGGCGCCCCAGTACAGGAACAGCGGTTTCGATGAGGACTTCGCCGCCGCGAACGCCGCATCCACGCCGCCCGCGAACCAGTCGATGCCGGCCGGCAGGTGACTGTCGGCCGCATGGGCCTGTGGCGGCGGCGCGGACGGTTCCGGCGCCGGCGCCTTGCGGCCGCAGGCGGCGAGCGCCACGGCGAGGCACGAGGCGAGAGCGATTGCGCGACGTTTCATGTCCGTTCGGTGACCGAGTGAATCCGCGGGGTTGCGAGGATACGCCGCGGGCCCGGCAGCGGCAAAATCGGCGAGCCCGATTGCGCGGCGACGGGGGCTGCGCCTATCGTCGGCACCTAGCCGAGGAGACCGCGACATGTCCGCCGACCAAGGGTCGTCTACCAAGGCGATCCTCTACGCCTTCCTCGCCAATCTCGGCATCGCCGTCACCAAGTCCGGGGCGGCCCTCTATACGAACTCGGGCAGCATGCTCGCCGAGGCGATCCATTCGTTTGCCGACTGCGCCAACCAGGTGCTGCTGTACATCGGGTTGAAGCAGTCGGACGATCCGCCCACGCCGCAGCACCCGCTCGGGTACGGCAAGGTCACCTACTTCTGGAGCTTCCTCGTCGGTTTGCTGCTCTTCAGCGCGGGTGGCCTGTTCTCGATTTACGAAGGCTGGCACAAGCTGCACGAGCCGGAGCCGCTCAACAAGGCCTGGGTGGCGTTGGCGGTGCTCGCAGTCTCCATCGTGCTCGAGACAGCCAGCCTGCTCGGCTGCCTGCGCGAGATCGCCAAGCTGCGCCGCGGCCGGCCGTTCCTCGAGTGGTTGCGGCACACGCGCAATGCCGAACTGGTCGTGGTGCTCGGCGAGGACATCGCCGCGCTCGCCGGACTGGTGATTGCGTTCGCGTTCGTCGCCATGGCGGCCTACACCGGCGATACGCGTCTCGACGCCCTGGGATCGATCTGCATCGGCGTCGTGCTGATCGTCGTCGCCGCATTCATCGTGGTGCGCATCCGCGCGCTGCTGATCGGCAAGTCGGCGGAGCCGGCGTTGCGGCAGCAGATCGACGAACTGATCAACCGCGATCCCGCCATCGAGACGCTGCTCAATACCATCACGCTGCAGTTCGGGCCGAAGGTGGTGCTCGCCGCCAAGGTGAAGATGCGGGCCGGACTCTCGATCGAAGAAGCGGTCGATCGCCTGAACGCCCTGGAGCGCGACATCAAGAAGGCGTTCCCGGAGGTCGGCTGGATCTTCGTCGAGCCCGACGTCACCGACTGATCGCGTCGGCACGTCGGGTTCTTCAGGCGGCGCGCTCGAGCACGATCTCGCCGCGCTTCGCAACCAGGCTGCAGGGATTGAATCCGGCCCAGTAGCCGAGTTCGTCGAGCGTATCGACCGACCACGCGGCGAAGTCGGCATCGAACCCGGGCTGCAGCGAGCCGCAGCTCTGCTGCAGCGCGAGCGCGCGGGCCGCGTGTCGCGTGACGCCGGCAAGCACTTCTTCGCTCGTCAGCGCGAACAGGCGCCGCGCCATGTTCATCGCGAGCAGAATCGACGCGCCGGGCGCCGAGCCGGGGTTGCAGTCGGTCGCGACGGCGATCGGCACGCGGTGCTTGCGCAACGCTTCGACCGGTGGCAGCTGCTTCTCGGCGAGCGCGTAGTACGCGACGGGCAGCAGCACCGCTACCGTCCCGGCCGTGGCGAGCGCGGCGGCGTCTTCTTCGGTGGTGAATTCGAGGTGATCGGACGACAGCGCGCCGTAGCGGGCGGCGAGGCGGCTGCCGCCAATATTCGAGAGTTGCTCCGCGTGCATCCGCACCGGCAGGCCGAGCGCGACGGCCTTGGCGTAGAGTCGCTCGCACTGCGCCGTGCTGAACGCAATGTTCTCGCAGAACGCGTCGACGCAGTCGATCAGCGCCCTCGAGCCGGACCTTGCGGTGCGACCTCTCCGCGCGGGAGCGCGCGGCAGCCAGTCGTTGCAGATCGTGTCGATGTAGTCATCGGCGCGACCCGCGAACTCCGGCGGCAATGCGTGCGCGGCGAGGAAGCTCGTCGACACCGTCACCGGCTGCGTGGCTTCGAGCCGCCGCGCTACGCGCAGCATGCGTTCTTCCGTTTCGTAATCGAGGCCGTAACCCGACTTGATCTCGACCGTCGTCACGCCTTCCTGCAGCAGCGACACGAGCCGCGGCGTGCTCTGGCGCAGCAGCTCGTCCTCGCTCGCCGCACGCGTCGCCCGCACCGTGCTCAGGATGCCGCCGCCCTCGCGAGCGATCTCGGTGTAACTCGTGCCCGACGTACGTCGCGCGAACTCCGCCGCGCGCTGGCCGGCGAACACGAGGTGCGTGTGGCAGTCGACGAGGCCTGGCGTCACCCAGCGGCCAGCCAGTTCGATCAGCCGGTCCGGGCGCAAGCCGGCGGGCACCGCGCGATCGTCGCCCACCCACTCGATCTTCGCGCCGTCGGTCAGCAGCGCGCCGCGCTGGAACACGCGCGCCTGGTCATCGCAGGTCGCGATCCGGGCGTTGCGCCACAGTGTCCGCATATCAGTCGAGGAAAGGCAGCTTGAGGCCGTTCGCGCGCGCGCAGTCGATCGCGATGTCGTAACCGGCGTCCGCGTGGCGCATCACGCCCGTGCCCGGGTCGTTCCACAGCACCCGCTCGACGCGCCGCGCTGCGGCCGGCGTGCCGTCGCACACGATCACGACGCCGGAGTGCTGCGAGTAGCCGATGCCGACGCCGCCGCCGTGGTGGATCGACACCCAGGTCGCACCGCTTGCGGTGTTGAGCAGCGCGTTCAGCAGCGGCCAGTCCGCCACTGCGTCCGAGCCGTCCTTCATCGCTTCCGTTTCGCGGTTGGGACTCGCGACGGACCCCGAGTCGAGGTGATCGCGGCCGATCACGACCGGCGCCTTCAGTTCGCCGCGCGCGACCATTTCGTTGAATGCGAGGCCGAGGCGATGACGCTGGCCGAGGCCGACCCAGCAGATGCGCGCCGGCAGGCCCTGGAACTGGATGCGCTCGCGCGCCATGTCGAGCCAGCGGTGCAGGTGCGCGTCGTCGGGAATCATCTCCTTCACCTTCTGGTCGGTGCGGTAGATGTCCTCGCGGGTCGCCCGAGAGCGCCGCCCAGCGGAACGGGCCGATGCCTCGGCAGAAGAGCGGGCGCACGTAGGCGGGCACGAAGCCGGGGAATGCGAACGCGTCCTTGACGCCGTCGTCGTATGCGACCTGGCGGATGTTGTTGCCGTAGTCGAAGACGGGAATGCCGAGCTTCCTGAATTCGAGCATCGCCTCGACGTGCTTCGCCATCGACTTGCGCGCCGCCGCCTCGACCGCGGCCGGATTGTTGGCGTGCTCCCACTGCTCGACGGTCCAGCCCTCCGGCAGGTAGCCGTTGATCGGATCGTGCGCCGAGGTCTGGTCGGTGACGGCATCCGGACGCACGCCCCGCCGCAGCATCTCCGGCAGCACTTCCGCCGCATTGCCGAGCAGTCCGACCGAGATCGCTTTTCCGTCTCGCCCGGCGCGCGCGAGGATCTCGAGCGCTTCGTCCAGTGTCTTCGCGCGGGTGTCGAGATAGCGCGTGTCGAGACGCTTCTGGATGCGGTCGGGCCGGCATTCGATCGCGAGCATCGACGCGCCCGCCATCGTGGCCGCGAGCGGTTGCGCGCCGCCCATGCCGCCGAGCCCTGCCGTGAGGATCCACTTGCCGGCGAGGTTGCCGCCGAAGTGCTGGCGACCCATTTCGACGAACGTCTCGTAGGTGCCCTGCACGATGCCCTGGCTGCCGATGTAGATCCACGAGCCGGCCGTCATCTGGCCGTACATCATCAGGCCCTTGCGATCGAGCTCGTGGAAGTGCTCCCAGGTGGACCAGCGGCCGACGAGGTTCGAGTTCGCGATCAGCACGCGCGGCGCGTCGGCGTGCGTGCGGAACACGCCGACCGGCTTGCCCGACTGCACCAGCAGCGTTTCGTCGTCGCCGAGTTCGCGCAGCGCCTTGACGATGCGGTCGTAGCAGTCCCAGTTGCGCGCGGCACGGCCGATGCCGCCGTAGACGACGAGGTCGTCGGGCCGCTCGGCCACGTCCGGGTCGAGGTTGTTCATCAGCATGCGCAGCGGGGCCTCGGTGAGCCAGCTGCGGGCGGAAAGCGTGGTGCCGCGGGGAGCCCGGATCGGGCCACGGGCGGAGCGATGCAGGTCGTTCATGGGCGGCGTTATATCATTCGCCCGGTCGTCCGTATCGGGAGCTGCCCGTGATCCGCTGGGTCGTCATTCTCTGCATGCTGCAGGCCGTCGCCTTCTGGAAAATCCTGCCGCGGATGGGCTTCCCGCCGTGGCTGGCGATCCTGGCGTCGGTTCCGCTGTTGAACCTCGTCCTGTTCTATTACCTGGCCATCTCTCCCTGGCCGAACGACCCTCGCATCCTGCCTCCCGGTCCGGGTGGATCGGGCGCCAAGCCCTGACCCGGCGCCCCGATTGTCGCGACGGGCCGCCTCGGGTACCGTGGCAACCCCGCGAAAGCTCGCGCACCGCTTTGACCGAAGGAAATCCGTATGGCCGGCCCCGCAAACGCCCCTGATCCGAAGATGGACGTGAACGACCTCTGGCGCGAGGAGACGTTTACCGACCGCAAGGTGGGCACGATCCGCGTGATGACGCCGATCAAGGCCGACGGCAGTACGGACCCGTCGCGCCAGCCGAACTACGTCGGCCAGGCGCAGATCATGACGCCGGCGGGCGTTCTACCGCTGTCGTTCGAGATCGAGGCCCGGAACCTCGCCGAGGCGTGCGCCGGATTCTCGGACGGCGCCAAGGTGGCGTTCGAGGAGACGATGAAGGAGCTGCAGGAAATGCGGCGCCAGCAGGCCTCGTCGATCGTGATCCCGGATGCCGGCGCCGCAGCGGCGCTCGGCCAGCCCGGCGGTCCGCCGCGCGGCAAGATCCAGTTCCCGTAAGCGTCACCTCTCCCGTTCACGGGAGAGGTCGGCCTTCAGGCCGGGTGAGGGCTCATGCCCGTCACCCCACGCAGTGATGCCGGCACACCGATGCTTGCGCCCTCGCTCAAGCGGGCGAGGGCCTTGAACGCGGGCCACACGCCGTCGTGGCGCTCGGAATGCTTCTCAACCTGCCTGGGACCGAGCCGTCGCGGCTGCACTGTTTCTGCGCGTAACGCACTGATTCAGTGCGATTTTCGACCGTCACAAAAATTCAAATAATGCTTGATGCGGCGCAGCAATTCAGGCGTAGCATGACCTGCAAACCCGGACGTTCGTTGCCGGTTACGCAGGAGGATCGATGGACCGCAGCTTCCTTGAGACAGTGCATATGTTGGGGCTGGATGTGGAGATCGCGATCGTCGCGGTGTTGATCGGGTTCGAAGCGCTGGCGCGCCTGGTCGAGCACCTGCGGGCCGAGGGTAAGGCGCGCCGGCCGCAGGCGCCGCGGATCCTGACGTCCCGGCCCGTCTGGCCGCCGGTGTGAGAGGTGCCGGGTTTGACTTATTGACTTTTCGACGGTCGAAAAGTCAATAAGTCAAACCCGGCACCTCTCGGACGCAGGCGGCGACGCTCTGGTTCGAGTAGTCGGTGAACTGCCCGTTGCGGGTCTTGCGCTGGCGCCACTCCCAGGGCGCCGGGCGCTGCCCGGGCGGCAACGACCACAGTCCGCGCTTCAAGTCCCGCGCGCCGTGCTCGTAGGCGCAGTAGGCCGCCTCGTCCGCATAGCGTCGATACGTCCACGCCATGCCGCGCTTCACCATCTCGGCGTTGACGTCCAGGTCGCCGAGCCACAGCCGCGCGACGAGACGGTCGTAGCGGTCCTGTTCGTACGGCTCGACGTCCACCGCCTTGCCGGACACCAGCGTCGACAGTGCCTGTCTGGCGTCATGCCCGTACGGCTGGGCCGACTCCGGCGCGTCGATCGCGTGCAGTCGAACGCGGATCAGGCCCGACTGCAGCTTCACGTCGACGGTGTCCCCGTCCACGACGCCGACGACCACGCCGGGCAGCACCGTCCGGTCACTCGCCGGCACGCCCATCGCCGTCCAGGCGACCAACGCCATCCCCAGCAGCGCGACGGGCAAGGAACGCATGCCGGGATGGTGCCCGGAACGGCGCGAATCTCAACACTCGCATTGCAAATGCGTGACGTTCGGCAAGCCGTCCCGCGCGAAGATCGTCCGCACGCTCGGAGACGCGGCGGGGGCGTGCAACGATGGCTCGACGACGGCAATCCACCACGATGCGAATCGCATGTCGCGTCGGCTTGTCGACCTGGCTCGCGATGCCCGTCCCGCAGGTGAACCTGTACGCGCAATCGGAACCGCCATGCGCCGCCGGCGGCCGCGAGGCCTACGCGCCCTGGGTGTTCTTCGGCTACGTCTGCGACGGGCATTGTCGCAAGCACAAGGCCGGCTTCGCCTGGGCCGAGCGCAACGGCATCGGCAACCCTGAGACATGCACCGGGCCAGCGGGCCCGTTCGTGGAAGGCTGCCGCGCGTACGCGAGTGTCACGGCGACGCCCGAGCAGGCCGGCTTCGAATGGGCGAGCGAAAACGAACTGGCCGACGCCTGCGAATGCGACGGGGCCGGACAGGCGTTCGAGGCGGGATGCGAAGCCTATTTTCGCATCGACGCCGAATGAGCGCCCACGCGCAGCCCGTGGACTTGCGCGCTGCCGGCCTGACCGATCAACGCGGCCGGGTTGCGCTCCAGCGTTCGAGCTTGTCACGCGCACCGTTCGTGGCCGGATCCATCTCACGATCGTGGTCGGGCGTCTTCGCAGCCAGCTCGATCACGTAACCGTTGGGATCGCGAAAGTAGATCGAATGGATGAACCCGTGGTCCGAGATGCCCCGCGTCTCGATGCCCGCCGCCTTGCCGCGCGCGAACATGTCCCGCAGCGTCGCATCGTCGACTTCGAGCGCGATGTGCAGGTCGTAGTCGTGCTGCGCCTTGAAATCGAACGGCATGTCCGGCGCCTCGAAGAAGGCCAGGTACGAGCCGTCGCCGAGCCGGTAGAACGTGTGCAGCGTCTCGGTCTTGCGCCCGCTCTTCGTCTCGCCGATTTCCAGCGTCCCCGCGAGCGGCAGGCCGAGGAATCCCTCGTAGAAAGCGCGCGTCTGCTCCGAGTCGCGGCAGCGATAGGCGTTGTGATGAAGGCCGTGGATCATGGCATCCTCCCGTCGCGATGGCCGGCATCCTGCGGCCACAGTACCCACATGCGCAACGGCTGGCGCATGCGCCCCGCCTGGTCGGCCGCGTCGCCTTCCCATCCCCAGAAATAGTCGGCGCGCGCCGCCCCGACGATCGCGCTGCCGGTGTCCTGCGCCACCACCAGGCGGCGCAAGGGCCGGTTCGAGAGCGGCTCGGTCGTGTCGATCCACGCCGGCGTGCCATAGGGCACGTTCTTCGGGTCCACCGCGATCGAGCGTCCCGGCGTCAACGGCACCCCCTGCGCGCCGCGCGGACCGAGCGTCGCATCGGGCAACGGCTCCTCGCGGAAGAACACGTAGCGCGGGTTCGACCACACCAGTTCGTCGACGCGTTCGGGGTTGCGACGCGCCCAGTCCCTGATCGCGGGCCACGACGCCTGGCCGGCCGGCAAGTTCGCCCTGGTCGATCAGCCAGCGCCCCACCGAGCGATACGGCTGGTCGTTGTTGGCCGCATAGGCGAGGCGCGCCATGCGCACCGTGCCATCCGACTCCGTGATCCGCAGGCGGCCGGAGCCCTGGACGTGCAGGGCCAGCGCATCGAGCGGATCCGCCACGTAGGCGATCTCGCGCCCGCGCAGCGAAGGCCTGCGCCGCCGGCAGCGATTCGATCTCGCGTCGCGTCCAGTATGGGCGGTGTGTCGCGAGATCCACCGGCACGCCGTACAGGGGAATGCGGAACGCGCCGGTCGGCTGGCGGCGCGCTTCGAACAGCGGCTCGTAATAGCCGGTCATGAGACCTTGAGCGTCGCCCTGCAGCGACTCGACCCGGTAGGGCCGCAGGTTCTGCATCAGCCAGGCGCGCGTCTCGGCGTCGCCGCGCGGCGCGCTGCGTTGCGCCCGCGCGCAAGGCGCGGCCCAGTCCGGCGGCGGCCGCTGGCAACTACGCATCAACGCCGGCCAGGCCTGTTGCAACTGGTCGTCGTTCCAACCGGGTATGTCGTTCCAGCCCGCCGGCACCCAGCGCGACTGGCCGCGGGTGATCGTACCGACGGACGGCTGGAAGGGGGTCGTGGTACAGGCGGCGAGCGCGGCGAGCAGCGCCAGGACGAGCCATCGGATGATCGTGGTCGGCAGGTGCATCGAAGGCAGGTTAGCACCCGTAAACGTCGGGGTGAGGGGGGTGTAGCAGCGACCAAATGTTGTCCGGGCACGACGAAGCGTTCCTTTCGGTCGCACGGCGCCGGTAAGCTCCCGCGGTGACACTCGACGACCTTCGCCGCAATCGCAACCTGCTGTTCTGGGGCCTGCATACCCTCGGCTGGAGCGCCTACTGCATCACCCAGTACCTGGGCGCGCTGCTCTACGAAAAGCCCGACCGGCTACCTGTGGGTCGTCGCCATCGCGGCACTCGGCGGTTTCCTGCTTTCCGCCCCGCTGCGGTACCTCTACCGCTGGCTCTGGAACCGCAAGCCCGTGCTGATCGTGGTGGGCGTGCTCGGGGCCTCGTGGGTCACCGCGCTCGCCTGGCGCTCGGTCATCAATTACTCGTACGACCGGCTGGTCGAAGACTGGATGAGCAAGGAGCCCTGGTACGGCATCTTCAGCGGCACGTTGAGTTCGATGTACCTGCTGGTGTGCTGGTCGGGCCTGTACTTCGGCATCAAGTACTACGAGACGCTGCAGGGCGAGCGGGAGGCGGCGCTGAAGGCCTCGGCGCTCGCGCAGGAAGCGCAGGTGAAGATGCTGCGCTACCAGCTGAACCCGCACTTCCTGTTCAACACGCTGAACGCGATCTCGACGCTGGTGCTCGACAACCAGGGCAAGATCGCGAACCAGGCGATCGGCCGGCTGTCGGACTTTCTGCGCTACACGCTCGACCAGGACCCGATGAAAAAGGTGACGCTGCGCCAGGAGATGGACGCGCTCAACCTCTACCTCGGCATCGAGAAGCTGCGCTTCGGCGAGCGGTTGCGCCTCGAGTTCGACCTGGACGACGACGTGATGCAGGCGCTGGTGCCCTCGCTGATCCTGCAGCCGCTGATCGAGAACGCGCTCAAGTACGCCGTGGCGCCGCGCGAAGAGGGCGGCCGCCTGCGGATCGAGGGCCGCCGGACCGACCCGGGCCAGCTGATGCTGGTGGTCCAGGACGACGGCCCCGGCCTGCCGGTCGGCGTGGAACTCGGCAGCGGCCGCGGTGTCGGATTCCGCAACACGCGCGAGCGACTGGCCGTGCTGTACGGCGACCACCAGAAACTCGCGGTGCGATACTCTCGGCCGGGACTCAGGATGGAAATCACCTTGCCCTTCGAGCGGGCTTCGCAACCATGATCATACGTACGCTGATCGTCGACGACGAACCGCTGGCCCGCCGCGGTCTCGAACTGCGGCTGAAGGACGCGACCGACGTGCAGATCGTCGGGCAATGCTCGAACGGCCGCGAGGCGCTCGCCGCGATCGCCGATCTCGCCCCGGACCTGATCTTCCTCGACATCCAGATGCCCGGACTCTCCGGCATCGAGGTGGTGAAGCAGGTGCCGCAGGAGAGCATGCCGATGGTCGTGTTCGTCACGGCTTTCGATCGCTTCGCCATCGACGCCTTCGAATCGCACGCGCTCGACTACCTGCTGAAGCCGGTGGACGAGGAGCGCCTGGCGCGCGCGCTCGACCGCGTGCGCGCACAGTGGCAGCAGAAGCAGGCGGCCGCCCAGCGCGAGCAGTTGATGGCGCTGATCGCCGACCTGACCGACAAGGGCGAGATCGAGCCCGAGGCGATGGCCGCGGTGGCCGGCGCCGCGCCGCGCCGCTACGCGACGATGCTGCCGATCCGCTCGGGTCGCGAGACCATCCGGCTCGACGTCACGACGATCGACTGGATCGACGCGGCGGGCGACTACATGTGCCTGCACGCGGGCGGCCAGACGCACGTGCTGCGCGCGACGATGAAGGAGCTCGAGGACATGCTCGACCCGTCGGTGTTCCAGCGCGTGCATCGCTCGACGATCGTCAACCTGGCGCGCGTCCGCTCGTTGCGGCCGCACGTGAACGGCGAGTGCTTCCTGCGCCTGCAGTCCGGCCAGGAGATCAAGTTGAGCCGCAGCTTCCGCGACAAGGTGGAAATGCTGCTCGACCGTTCCGGCGCCGCGCCGAAAATGGCCTGAAAATGTCGACTGGATCGCGCCGCACGCGCCCGATTCGGCAATTTCGCGCCCGATCGGCTACGATGCCGCCCTGACTTGGAGTGCCGGTCCTGACTTCCAGCCGACGACATCTCACCGTCTTCATCGCCCTGATCGCGCTGTGTTTCGCGCAATCGGTCGCGATGGCGCACGCGTTGTCGCATCTCGGCGATCGCGACGTCCCGAACGCGCCGGGCCAGCACAGCCAGGTCTGCACCGATTGCGTCTCGCACGCGCCGCTGCTCGTCACGGGCGGTGCGGCGACGGTCATCGTGTTCCTGGCGTTCCGCGCATTTTCCTCGCTGCGGCCCCACGCCATTCGCGCGCCGGCCGGCCGCGCCGTCCACTACGCGTTTCCGTGTCCGCACAGCGCATCGAGGTCGTGCGCGGCGCCGCGACGCTGCGCTTCGGGAGCCAGGCGATTGGGGGCGTGGTCAATGCGATCAACGATCGCGTGCCGCTCAGCCTGCCCGACAAGCCGATAGCAGCAGAACTGTCTGGCGGCTACGGCACCAACGCCAACAGCGGTGACGGTTCGGCGCTGCTCGACGCGCGCGCCGGCCAGTTCGCCATCCATGCCGACGGCTTCGTTCGTCACACGGACGATTACGACATGCCCGGACGGTACGCAGAGCAATTCGTATTTCCGGGGCGATGGCTACTCGCTCGGCAGTTCCTATTTCTTCGGCGACAATCGCGTCGGCGTCGGCGCGGTGCACTACGACTCCAAGTACGGCATTCCCAGGTGAAGACTCCTATATCGACATGAAGCAGACCAAGTTCATGACGCGATCTTCCTTCGCGATCGGCGCGGCGCTTTCCAGACGGTCAACGTCGACGGCGGTTACGCGACTACGTCGTTCCCGCGCTCCTCCTCGCTGATCGGCACCTGCAAGCGACCCGCTGCCGGCCCCTTGCTGGCCGGCGTGCCTTTCATCGTCGAGGAGAAATTCCATGGGATACGCATCCCGTCTCATTGCGTCCGCGGCCGTCGCCGCGGCGCTGATTCCCGTACCTTCCCGGGCGGCCGACGACGTCGCGCCGCTCAAGGCGGAAATCGCCGCGCTCAAGGCCGACTACGCCGACCGCGTCAGTTCGCTCGAAGCCCGCATCACGCAGCTCGAGTCGGCGCAGGCTGCGACGGTGGCCGCCGCACCGTCGGAACCGCCTCCACCTCCCGCGCCTTCGGCTCCCTCGCGTAACTCGACGGCCTTCAACCCGTCGATCTCCGTGATCCTCGCGGGCAACTACGCCGACCTGTCGCAGGATCCGGGCACCTGGCACCTGCAGGGCTTCATGCCGGGCGATACCGAGATCGGTCCCGGCGATCGCAGCTTCAATCTCGGCGAGTCCGAGGTGACGTTCGCGGCGAGCGTCGATCCGTACTTCACGGCACAGCTCACCGCGGCGCTCTCGGGCGACGGCGGAATCGGCGTCGAGGAAGCGTTCTTCCGCACGACCTCGCTGCCCGCGGGCTTTTCGATCAAGGGCGGCCGGTTCTTCTCCGGCGTCGGCTACCTGAACGAGATCCACGCGCACGCGTGGGACTTCGTCGACCAGCCGCTCGCGTACCAGGCCTTCCTCGGCGGGCAGTACGCGCGAGGACGGCGTGCAGGTGAAGTGGCTCGCGCCCACCGACACGTTCCTCGAGTTCGGCGCGGAAGCCGGCAACGGCGGCGCCTACCCGGGCACGCGCCTGAGCCGCAACGGCCTGAACAGCGTCGCGCTGTTCGCGCACGTCGGCGGCGACATCGGCGACTCGATCGGCTGGCGCGCCGGCCTGTCGTGGCTCGACCAGGACGCGCAGGACCGCAGCTACGACGACGTCGACAGCCTCGGCCGGCCGGTCGTGAACGCGTTCACCGGCAGTTCGAGCCTCTGGGTCGCCGATGCGACGCTCAAGTGGGCGCCGGCGAGCGACACCAGCCGCCGCATCCTGAAGCTGCAGGCGCGAGTACCTGCGTCGCACCGAGAACGGCTCGCTCGCGTTCGACACGACGGGCGAGGGCCTTGACCGATTCGTATCACAGCACGCAGGACGGCTGGTACGTGCAGGGCATCTATCAGTTCCTGCCGCGCTGGCGCGTCGGCCTGCGCTACGACGCGCTCGACTCGGGCAACACGCGGATCGGCCTCGTGCAGGACGGCGAGCTGCTCGCGACGGATTTCCCGCTGCTGCTGTCGGCCTCGCCGAGCCGCGTCACCACGATGATCGACTGGAGCCCGAGCGAGTTCTCGCGCCTGCGCGCGCAGTACGCCTGGGACGACTCGCGCGACGCGCAGACCGATCGCGAATTGCAGCTGCAGTACATCTATGCCATCGGCGCGCACGGCGCGCACAAGTTCTAGGAGACCGACATGAACGCATTGATCCGCAACCTGTGCCTCGCGCTCGCGCTGGCATTCACCGTGCCCGCGCACGCGGCCATCAAGGTGCTGGCCACGACGTCCGACTGGGGCGCGCTCGCCACCGAGCTCGGCGGCGACAAGGTCAACGTCTACACGGCGACCAGCGCGCTGCAGGACGTGCACCGCGTCGACGCCAAGCCGAGTCTCGTGGCGCGGGCGCGCACCGCCGACCTCATCGTCGCGACCGGCGCCGAGCTCGAGATCGGCTGGCTGCCGGTGCTGCTGCAGGAGTCGGGCAATTCGAAGATCCAGCCGGGCTCGCCGGGCTACTTCGAGGCGGCCTCGGCGCTGCACCTGCTCGACATCCCGACCGCGCGTCGATCGCTCGATGGGCGACGTCCATCCGCTCGGCAATCCGCACGTGCAACTCGACCCGCGCAACATCGCCCTGGTCGCGAAGGCGCTGACCGCGCGGCTCGCAGCAGGTCGACGCGCCGAATGCGGCGTATTACCAGCAGCGCGGCACGGACTTCCAGGCGCGCTGGCAGCAGGCGATGACGCGCTGGACGACGGAGGGCGCGCCGCTGAAGGACGTCCCGGTCGTCGTCATCCACAAGGACCAGACCTACCTGATCCGCTGGCTCGGCATGAAGGAGGTCGCGGCCATCGAGCCGAAGCCCGGCGTGCCGCCGAGCGCGGGCTATCTCGCCGAACTCGTGCAGAAGCTCGGCGCGACGCCGCCGAAGATGATCCTGCGCAACGCCTACAACGATCCGAAGGCGGCCGACTGGCTCGCCGAGCGCGTGAAGGCGCCGGTCGTGCTGCTGCCGTTCTCGGTCGGCGGCACGCCCGAGGCCAAGGATCTGTTCGGTCTCTTCGACGACACGCTCAACAAGCTGCTGGCGGCCGCGAAATGAGCGACCTCAGCGGAGACATCAGCATCCTGTGGCCGGCCCTCGTGGCCGGCGTCCTGGTCCTCCTGTCGCACGTGCCGCTCGGGCAGCAGGTGCTCAGGCGCGGCATCGTGTTCATCGACCTCGCCATCGCGCAGGTTGCCGGACTCGGCGTCATCGCCGCCCATTCGTTCGGCATGGAACTGCAGGGCTGGACGACGCAGGTGGCGGCGGTGTTCGCCGCGCTGCTCGGCGCGCTGCTGCTCACCTGGACCGAGACGCAAGCGGCCCGAAGTGCAGGAAGCGCTGATCGGCGTGCTGTTCGTGCTCGCCTCGACGGCGCAGATCCTGCTGCTCGCCAACAACCCGCACGGCGGCGAGGAGCTGAAGGACCTGCTCGCCGGCCAGATCCTGTGGGTCTCGACCGAGCAGCTGGTGCGCGCCGCCGTGCTGACGGCCGTGTTCGTCGTCGTCTGGTTCCGCTGGCGCGAACGCATCGGCACGATCGGCTTCTACGTGCTGTTCGCGTTCATGGTGACGATGTCGGTGCAGCTGGTCGGCGTGTACCTCGTCTTCACGACGCTGATCGTGCCGGCGCTCGCGACGTACCGTCACGGCCGCAGCCGGCAACTCGCGCTCGGCTACTTGCTCGCGATCGGGAGCTACGTGGCCGGACTGGCGGTGTCGCTCGTCACCGACCTGCCGTCGAGCCCGGTGATCGTCTGGGCGATGGCGGTGCTCGGCATCCTGCTGCACGTCACCGCGCGGGCGGGCACGCCTCCGGAGATGCAACACTAGCCGGAGGGGCGACGCGCAGCGACTACAACTCCATCGCGAGCCGCGAGCCCTGCTTGATGGCCCGCTTGGCGTCGAGTTCCGCGGCGACGTCCGCTCCGCCGATCAGGTGCACGCGGGCACCGGCGCCCCGCAGCGGCTCGGCGAGTTCGCGCAGCGGCTCCTGGCCCGCGCACAGAATGATCGTGTCCGCCTCGACGAGCATCGGCTTCTCGCGCCGCTCGCCGAAGCTGACGTGCAGGCCGCGCTCGTCGATGCGCTCGTAGTTCACGCCGCCGATCATCTCGACGCGCTTCATCTTCAGGGTCGTGCGGTGGATCCAGCCGGTGGTCTTGGCCAGCGACTTGCCGAAGCCGCCCGCCTTCCGTTGCAGCAGCGTGACGTGGCGCAACGGCGGCTCGACGTGCGGCGGCGCAAGTCCGCTGCGCGCCAACGCGGGATCCGTCACGCCCCACTCGCGCATCCATGCGTCGAGGTCCAGGGCCGTCGAGTGGCCGTCGCTGAGCACGAATTCCGCGACGTCGAAGCCGATGCCGCCCGCTCCGACGATCGCGACGCGCGGACCGAGTGGTGCGCCGCGCAACACCTCGGCGTAGTTCAACACGTGGCCGCCGGCGGCGTGTTCCGCCGCGCCGGGAATCGCGGGATCGCGCGGCGTGACGCCGGTGGCGAGCACGATTTCGTCGAAGGCGCCGGACGACAGTGACGCAGCGTCCGCCCGCGTGCCGAGACGCAGCGTGACGCCGGTCGTCGCGATCCGCGTCGTGAAATAGCGCAGCGTTTCCTGGAATTCTTCCTTTCCCGGAATCCGCTTCGCGAGATTGAACTGACCGCCGATCTCGCCGCTGGCTTCGAACAACTCCACGCGGTGACCGCGCTCGGCGAGCAGCGTGGCGCAGGCGAGGCCCGCGGGCCCGGCGCCGACGACGGCGATCTTCTTCACCGTGGCGGCGGGTTTCGCGACCCACTCGGTCTCGTGCCCCGCGCGTGGATTCACGAGGCACGAGGCGATCTGGCGCTCGAAGATGTGGTCGAGGCAGGCCTGGTTGCACGCGATACAGGTGTTGATCGTGTCCGCCCGGCCCGCCGCCGCCTTGTTCACGAAGGCCGGATCGGCGAGCAGCGGCCGCGCCATCGAGACCATGTCCGCGGAGCCCTCGGCGATGACGCGGTCGGCCACCTCGGGCGTGTTGATGCGGTTCGTGGCGCAGAGCGGCACGCCGACTTCGCCCTTCAGCTTGCGCGTCACCCACGCAAACGCGGCGCGCGGCACGGAGGTGGCGATGGTCGGTATGCGCGCCTCGTGCCAGCCGATGCCGGTGTTGATGATCGTGACGCCCGCCTTCTCGAGCGCCTTCGCCAGCTGCACGACCTCGTTCCAGTCGCTGCCGTCCGGCACGAGATCCAGCATCGAGAGGCGGTAGACGATGATGAAGTCGCGTCCCACGGCCTCGCGCGTGCGCGCGACGATCTCGACCGGCAGGCGCATCCGGTTCGCGTAACTGCCGCCCCATTCGTCGGTGCGCTTGTTGGTGCGTGCGGCAAGGAATTGATTGATGAAGTAGCCTTCCGAGCCCATGACCTCGACGCCGTCGTAACCGGCCTCGCGCGCGAGGCTCGCGCAGCGCACGAAGGCGCGGATCTGCCGCTCGACGCCGGACGACGACAGCGCGCGCGGCCTGAACGGCGAGATCGGGGCCTTGATGGGCGAGGGCGCGACGGCCAGCGGGTGATATCCGTAGCGGCCGGTGTGCAGGATCTGCAGTGCGATCTTGCCGCCCTCGGCATGCACCGCGGCGGTGACCGGCCGGTGCTTCTTCGCCGCTGCGCTCGAGGCGAGCCGCCCGGAGAACGGTGCGGCCCATCCTTCGACGTTGGGCGCGAACCCGCCGCTGACGATCAGGCCCACGCCGCCACGCGCGCGCTCGGCGAAATATTCGGCGAGGCGGGGGAAGTGCTTCGGATCGTCCTCGAGCCCGGTGTGCATCGAGCCCATCAGGACGCGATTGCGCAGTTGGGTGTAGCCGAGGTCGAGCGGCGCGAGCAGGTGCGGATAGGGACCCATCTCAGCTCAGAGCAGCACGCGTCCCAGGTAGTAGGCGAGGGCGGCGATCAGTGCGGCCGCCGGCATGGTCAGGATCCACGCAATGACGATGTTGCCGGCGAGCCCCCAGCGCACGGCGCTCGCGCGCTGTGCCGAGCCGACACCGACGATGGCGCCGGTGATCGTGTGTGTGGTCGATACCGGAATGCCGAACCCCGACGCGATGAAGAGGGTGATGGCGCCGCCGGTCTCGGCGGCGAAACCGCCGACCGGGCGCAGCTTGGTGATCTTCTGACCCATCGTCTTCACGATGCGCCAGCCGCCGAACATCGTGCCCAGCGCCATCGCGACGTAGCAGCCGATGATCACCCAGTTCGGCAGGCTGTCCTTGCTGGTGACGCCAGCGGAGATCAGCAGCAGCCAGATGATGCCCATCGTCTTCTGCGCGTCGTTGCTGCCGTGCCCGATGCTGTAGGCCGCGGACGAGATGAGCTGCAGCCGGCGGAACCGCGTGTCCACTTTGCGCGGCGCCGAACGGATGCAGGCCCACGAGACCGCGATCATCAGCAGCGCGCCGAGCGTCATGCCGAGCAGCGGCGAGACGATGATGAACACCGCGGTCTTCACGATGCCCGGCATCAGCAGGGGCGCGGTGCCGGCCTTGGCGATCGTCGCGCCGACCATGCCGCCGATCAGCGCGTGCGACGAGCTCGAGGGAATGCCGTAGTACCAGGTGACGACGTTCCAGACGATCGCGCCCGAGAGCGCGCCGAAGATCAGGTAGTGATCGACGATGGACGGGTCGACGATGCCCTTGCCGACGGTGGCGGCCACCTTGAGGTGAAAGATGAACAGCGCGACGAAATTGAAAAAGGCCGCCCAGATCACGGCCTGGTGCGGCCGCAGCACGCCCGTCGAGACCACGGTCGCGATCGAGTTGGCGGCGTCGTGGAAGCCATTCATGAAATCGAACGCGAATGCGAGGGCGACCAGCAGCGCCAGCACCGCGAACGACATGGACAGGTCCATGGTCAGACGTTCTCGACGATCACGGACTCGATGACGTTCGCCACGTCCTGGCACTTGTCGATCGCGTTCTCGAGATACTCGTAGACGTTCTTGTGCTTGATCAGCTGGCGGACGTCCTGCTCCTCGCGGAACAGCTTCGAGATGCCGTCGCGGGATGCCTCGTCGGCATCGCTCTCGAGCACGTCGATCTCCTGGCAGAGCGCCAGCGCGCGCGGCGCGTTGTCCATGGAATTGAGCAGCCCGACCGCCTCCTGCACCTTTCGGCAGCAATTGACCAGCAGTTCCGCCATGCGGTCCGATCCCGGCGGCAGGGTCTGGATGTCGAACAGGTGCATCGACTCGGCGGCGTCCTGCATCAGGTCGAGGATGTCGTCCATGCCCGAGATCAACCGGTGGATGTCCATCCGGTCGAACGGCGTGATGAAGGTCGAGTGCAGCAGCGAGACGGTCTCGTAGGTCACCTTGTCGGCGCTGCGCTCGACGTCGCCGATGTGCTGGATCAGCTCCGCGCGCAGGTTCTGGTCGGAATAGCCGTGGACCAGCCGCACGACGGCGTCGGCGCCGTCCACGATGAACTGCGCGTGACGGTTGAACAGGGCGAAAAACCTCGCCTCGCGCGGCATCAGGGCCGAGAAAAACCGCATAGTGGTCCCCAGGAATCCCGGAATCGTTATCGTGTGAAGTATCCGCGATCCCTGCGGAACGTGGTAGCTTCACGTTTCCCGGACCTGCAACCCGGGCCCCCTTCGACCATGACCCAACCCGACAACGACAGCATCCGCGTCCGCGGGGCGCGTCAGAACAATCTGCGCGGCCTCGATCTCGACATCCCGCTCGGCGAACTGGTCGTCGTGACCGGTGTTTCGGGGTCTGGAAAATCCTCATTGGTTTTCGATACGGTCTATGCCGAGGGGCAGCGGCGCTACGTCGAGACGTTCTCGCCCTATGCCCGGCAGTTCCTCGACCGGATGGACAAGCCGCAGGTGGACCGGATCGAGGGGATTCCGCCGGCCATCGCGATCGACCAGACCAATCCGGTGCGGACGTCGCGCTCGACCGTCGGCACGATGACCGAGCTGAATGACCACCTGAAGCTGTTGTTCGCGCGGGCGGCGCAGTTGTATTGCCGGGGTTGCGGCCAACCCGTGCATCGCGACACGCCGGAGTCGATTTTCGCCACGTTGACGACGCGCGCCCGGACGCTCGGCGATCCGCGGCTGGTGGTCACGTTCCCGGTCGCCGTGCCGAAGAATTTCACGGAACGCGAAGTGCTCGGCCTGCTGGAGCAGCAGGGTTACACCCGGGTTCACGCCCGGTCGGCCGGCCAGCTCGAGATGGTGCTCGACCGGTTCCGCCTGGGCGGTGCCGACCGCTCGCGCGTGCTCGAGGCGTTGGAGACTGGCCTGCGCGTCGGACGCGGGCGGGTGAGCGTGCATGCGAGCGCGGTAGCGGCGTCGACACCTCTCCCGCTTGCGGGAGAGGTCGCGCACAGCGCGGGTGAGGGTTCTTACCTCTCCCGCTTGCGGGAGAGGTCGCGCACAGCGCGGGTGAGGGTCCGCAGCCCTCACCCGACCTGCGGTCGACCTCTCCCGTAAACGGGAGAGGTGAAGAAACATGGAAGTTCTCCTCCGATCTGCACTGCGCCGAATGCGACATCCACTACCGCGAGCCGACGCCGAGCCTTTTTTCGTTCAATTCCCCGCTCGGCGCCTGCGAAACCTGCCGCGGCTTCGGTCGGATCATCGGCGTCGACTATGGCCTCGTCGTTCCCGACACCAGCAAGACCCTGCGCGGCGGTGCGGTGCGCACCTGGCAGACCGAGTCGTACAAGGAGTGCCAGGACGACCTCGTGAAGTACGCGCGCAAGCGCGGCATCCCGCTCGACACGCCGTGGCGCGACCTCACCGACGAGCAGCGTCGCTGGGTGATCGACGGCGAAGGTCCGTGGGAAAAGAAGGTCTGGTACGGCGCGAAGCGGTTCTTCAAGTGGCTCGAGACCAAGAGCTACAAGATGCATATCCGCGTGCTGCTGTCGAAATACCGCAGTTACAACACCTGCCCCGACTGCAACGGCGCGCGGCTCAAGGCTGAGGCGCTGCTCTGGCGGCTCGGCGCCAAACCGGGCGGCCGCGGCCTCAACGTGCACGACGTGATGCTGCTGCCGATCGACCGCTGCCGGGACTTCTTCGTCGATCTCGCGCTGCCCGCGCCGCTCGACGAGGCCGCCGACCTGCTGCTCGGCGAAGTGCGTTCACGGCTCGAATTCCTGGCGCGCGTCGGCCTCGGCTACCTGACGCTTGACCGCCAGTCACGCACGCTCTCGGGCGGCGAGGTGCAGCGCATCAATCTCACGACCGCGCTCGGCACTTCGCTGGTGAACACGCTGTTCGTGCTGGACGAGCCTTCGATCGGCCTGCATCCGCGCGATATGCGCCGCGTGATCGAGGTGATGCACCGATTGCGCGATAACGGCAATTCGCTGCTGGTCGTCGAGCACGATCCGCAGATCATGCTGACCGCCGATCGCCTGATCGACCTCGGGCCGGGTCCGGGGGAGCACGGCGGACGAATCGTATTCGAAGGGTCGCCGGGCGACCTCGTGGCGCGCGCCGACACGCTCACCGCGCAGTATCTCTCGGGCCGGCGTGATGCGATCACCTCCGCGGGCCACCGCGGGCGGCCCAGCCCGGGCGATCCGCAACTGGTGGTACAGGGCGCGGCGGAACACAACCTGAAGGACGTGGACGTCACGGTGCCGCTGCGCCGCCTGGTGTGCGTCACGGGCGTGTCGGGCTCCGGCAAGTCGACGCTGGTGCAGGACATTCTCTACGCCGCGTTGCTGCGCGCGAAAGGCAAGCCGACCGAGACGCCGGGTGTGCATCGCGCATTGCTCGGCGCAGAGCACGTCGCCGAAGTGGTGATGGTCGACCAGACGCAGATCGGTCGTACCACGCGCTCGAACCCTGCAAGTTACGTCGGCGCCTTCGAGATCATCCGCAAGCGGTTTGCTGCGGAAGCCGTGTCGATCGAGCGCGGCTATACGCTCGGTACGTTCAGCTTCAACTCGGGCAACGGCCGTTGCCCGACCTGCGGCGGCAACGGCTTCGAGCACGTCGAGATGCAGTTCCTCTCGGACGTCTACCTGCGCTGCCCGGATTGCGACGGCCGTCGCTACCGGCCCGAAATCCTCGACGTGAAGATGGTGAAGGGTCGCGGGCCCGCACGCAGCATCGCCGACGTGCTCGACATGACCGTGTCCGAAGCCGCCGTGTTCTTCGCGGGCGACCAGGACGTGCTGTCCTGCCTCGAGCCGCTGATCGCCGTCGGTCTCGACTACCTGCGCCTCGGTCAGCCAGTGCCGACACTCTCCGGCGGAGAGGCACAGCGGCTGAAGCTCGCCGGACACCTCGCCGAATCGGCCCAGGGCCAGGCGAAAGGCTCGTCGTTGTTCCTGTTCGACGAGCCGACGACGGGGCTGCATTTCGAGGACGTGTCGAAGCTGCTCGGCGCGTTCAAGCGCCTGCTCGACGCAGGCCACTCGCTGGTCGTCATCGAGCACAACCTGGACGTCATCCGCGCGGCCGACTGGATCCTCGATCTCGGCCCGGAGGGCGGCGACTCGGGCGGCAGGCTCATCGTGGCGGGCACGCCCGAGGACGTGATGGGTTGCGAGGTGTCGCATACAGGCGCGTCGCTGAGGGATTACGAACGCGACCGCCGGCGCGTGCTCGCTGCAGGTCGGGCTGCGTTGCCGGCCAAGGTCGCGCCTGTCGCCCGCGTCGAAGACCGCGCGCGGACGTCGATCGTCGTGCACCAGGCACGCGAGCACAACCTGCAGGGCGTCGACGTAACGATTCCGCGCGGCGGCATGACCGTCGTCACCGGGGTTTCCGGCTCTGGCAAGTCCACGCTCGCGTTCGACATCGTCTTCGCCGAAGGCCAGCGTCGCTACCTCGAGTCGCTCAATGCCTACGCGCGCCAGTTCGTGCAGCCCTCGGCGCGTCCGGACGTCGACGCGATCTACGGCATCCCGCCGACGGTCGCCATCGAGCAACGCACCAGCCGCGGCGGTCGCAAGAGCACCGTGGGCACGCTGACGGAAGTGCACCACTTCCTGCGGTTGCTCTACGTGAAGCTCGGCGTGCAGCACTGCCCGGACTGCGCCATCGCGATCGAACCGCAGGGCCCGGACGCCATCGCGGCGCGACTTTTGCGCGACTGCAAGGGCCGACGCATCGAACTGCTGGCGCCGCTGATCGTGGCGCGCAAGGGGTATTACACCGATCTCGCCAAGTGGGCGCTCGCGAAGGGCTACGCGTCCATCCGTGTCGACGGCGAGAAACAGCCAACGGCGCGCTGGCCGAGACTCGACCGTTTCAAGGAGCACACACTCGAGCTGCCGGTCGGCGAAGTGATGGTCTCCGCGCGCGCCGAGCGCGAGCTGCGCGAAGCGCTGCAGAAAGCACTCGACTTCGGCAAGGGCGTCGCCCACGTGCTCGACCGCGGCAAAGTGCGAGTGTTCTCGACCAAGCGGGCGTGCCCGTCCTGCGGGCGCAGTTTTGCCGAACTGGATCCGCGGCTGTTCTCGTACAACTCGAAGCACGGCTGGTGCGAGGCGTGTTTCGGCACCGGCGTGCGCATCAAGGGCTTCGACGCCGAGCAGAGCGGCGAAGAAATCTGGTGGAACGAGTGGTTCGAGGGTGAAGCGTCGGCTTGCGCGGAGTGCGACGGTCAGCGACTCAACCCCGTGGCGCTCAACGTCACGTTTCGCGATCAGTCGATCGCCGATCTCGCCGCGCTGCCCGTCGAGGAGGCGCTCCGGTTCTTCAAGGCGCTGAAACTCAAGGGACGCGAGGCCGAAATCGCGCGCGACCTCAGTGCGGAAATCCGCTCGCGCCTGTCGTTCCTGCTCGACACCGGCCTTGGCTACATCTCGCTCGACCGCGCCGCACCGACACTCTCCGGCGGCGAGGCCCAGCGCATTCGCCTGGCTTCGCAGCTCGGCTCGAACCTGCGCGGCGTCTGCTACGTGCTCGACGAGCCGACGATCGGCCTGCACCCGCGCGATAACCGGGTGCTGCTGGACGCGCTCGAGAAACTCGGCCGCAAGGGCAACACACTGCTGGTCGTCGAGCACGACGAGGACACCATCCGCCGCGCCAATCACGTCATCGACCTGGGACCGGGCGCGGGCACCCGCGGCGGACACGTTGTCGGCGCCGGCACCATCGACGACCTGATCGCGTCGCCAACATCGGTGACAGGCCGTTTTCTCGCACATCCGTTGCTGCATCCGCTCGTGGACCGCCGACCGGTCACGGCAAAGGAACCGGCGCTCGAGATACGCGGCGCCACCTTGCACAACCTGCGCAAGGTCGATGCGCGCGTGCCATTCGGGCGACTCACCGTGGTGACGGGCGTGTCGGGATCCGGCAAGTCCACGCTCGCGCGCGACGTGCTCTATGCCAACCTGCGTGCGCGGCTCGGTGAAAGGCGCGCCAAGGGCAGGCTGCCGCCGTTCGTCGGCTGCGAGGCCATCGACGGCTGGGACCGGATCGCTCGCGTGCTCGAGGTCGACCAGACGCCGATCGGCAAGACGCCGCGTTCGTGCCCGGCCACTTATGTCGGGTTCTGGGACGACATCCGCAAGCTGTTCGCGGGCGCCACCGATGCGCGGGTGCGCGGCTACACGCCGAGCCGCTTCTCGTTCAACACCGCGGGCGGGCGCTGCGAGAGTTGCGAGGGCCAGGGCGTGCAGACGATCGAGATGAGTTTCCTGCCGAACGTCAAGGTGCTGTGCGATACCTGCGGCGGGCGTCGCTTCAATGCGGAGACGCTGTCGATCACGTATCGCGGCAAGTCCATCGGCGACGTGCTGGCGATGAGCGTCGACGACGCGGTGGAGTTCTTCGCCGCGCACCCGCGGATTCACCACGCGCTGCGACTGCTGCAGGACGTCGGACTCGGCTACCTCACGCTCGGCCAGCAAAGCCCGACGCTCTCCGGCGGCGAGGCGCAACGCATCAAGCTGGTGACCGAACTGGCGCGACTGCGTCCGGAGAGGCCGACCTTGCCGCGCAAGGAGCCGTCGAAGAAGCCGGTCGCGGAACCGAAGCACACGCTCTACGTGCTCGACGAACCCACCGTCGGCCTGCACATGGCGGACGTCGAGAAGCTGATCCGGGTGCTGCACCGGCTGGTCGACGCGGGCAACACGGTGGTCGTCATCGAGCACAATCTCGACGTGATCGCCGAGGCCGACTGGCTCATCGACCTCGGGCCCGAAGGCGGCTCGGGCGGCGGGCGGATCGTCGCGAAGGGATCGCCGGAAGTGGTGGCCAAGGCCCGCAAGGTCTCGCATACCGCGGACGTGCTGTCGGCCTTCCTGGCGGAGCGCAGTCGGGTTTGAGGGCTCCGGTGGCACCGATCGAATTGCAAGAATAATTTATGAGTTCCCGCGGGAACGTCAAATTGCTCTACGCAATTCCAGTGGCGCCGATTCACTGTCCGTAACATTGGCCGGTCCTTTACGTTCCCAGTCTGCTGAAGGCTTCCGTGTGACGCCAACGGGGCCGATGGATGCGACACCAGCGATGTAATGCCGAGTAGCTTTTGTTACCGTCTCATAATTGACGGCATAAATGATCGCTGGTCCAGTCCATTCAACGGCTTGTCATTACACGGACCCCGTTATGCGGCATATCTGTATGTTTATCCCCGAAATTATTGCCGAACCTTTGCGGCCTCTTTTTTCTTAGGCCGCGCATGAAGATCGACGCCCAAACGGACGCATCGACGCTTAGCGGGTTCGGTGTCGAAGCGGTCGATCTGCTCTGTTCGTCTGATATCGACACGCTCGTGGAGCGCTTTGGGTATGCCCTTGCGCATGGGCGCAAGCCAGCTGCCGCCATACGAGAGGACCTGGCGCGATGTTTGGCGGAGGTCGGCTCTACGGCGCTAGTGTCGGCGCCCGAAGACTCCCCAGGAAAGGTGAAGTACTTCGAGCCCAGCGACACGGGCTTGTTCGCGGTAGTCGAGTGCTTCGCAATCACAGACAACGGCTCCAAGCTGCTTGTTGAACTCGTTGTGACAGGCAGCGAAGCAAATCGGCATATCACACTGGAGGACATCAGTGCCGCAGCCTAACAGCGCGTTGTTGTCCGACGCCGTCAGCTTGCTGCGCTGCGCATGCGGCGCGGCAACACGCGAACGTTGGGCCGCAGGATCGCAGGATTGACGGCGCATGGCGAAATCGGAGTCGCTTCAGCCCGAGTTGTCGCTTCCCGGAGCGAAGGCGGCATGGCCGTCCAGTCCTGTTCAACAGGCCAATGTCAGTCGCTCTTTGGATCGCGGACGCGCTCCGAGAACCACCACATGTGGCCTTCCGGATCGATCGCTCCGTAGCTGCGGTCGGCCCAGTACTCCTCGCCGTAGTCGTGCAGCGACGGCTCATCGATGATGCGTGCGCCGGCCGCCCGCGCCCGGGCGCAATGCGCGTCCACGTCGTCGACGTACAGCATCAGCCCCTGCGTGTTGCAGCCGACGCTGAGCGGGCTGCGCATGTTCGTATCGAAGCGGGCCGTCGGGCCGAAGCGCTCACCGCCGACCATGATCAGGCCGTCGCCGTAGGTCAGTTCGGAATGTCCGATGCTGCCGTCGGGCTCGACCACCTTGATGCGGATCTCGAAGCCGAACGCTTCGCACAGCCAGTCGATCATCCGCGCCGGGTCGCGGTAATAAAGCCCGGACGAGATGCGCGGCCAACCGTTCGGAGTGGGTTTCATGGCGACTCTCCACCGCCGGGCCGTAGAAGAACACCCAGACGCCGAAGTCGGGCGACATCGAGTTCGAACCGGTGCGGTCGGCCCGCTGCAACGAACAGGAACGTGCCGGCCGCGACGTTGCGCCGCTCGTCGCCGTCCCAGAACGCGGCCGTCCCGCGTGCGACGACGTAGACCTCGTCGCGATCGTGCGGTTGCTGCCGGTCGGTGGCACCGGGCGCATACCACTCCACCTCGAGCGTGCCGTGACGGAACACCGGCACCGCGAGGTTCCCCGGCGGCGGCGGCCCGAGCTTCGCCACGTCCGCGAGATTCAGGTGCGCCGTCTGGTTGCCTTGCTCGCTCATGATTCAGCCCTCCTGGAACGCCCGCCGCACCTCCTCGGCGATCATGGCAATGCCCGCCCGGACGTTTTCGCGCGGCTGCGAGTAGTTGATTCGCAGGCATTCCTGGGCGTGCGGCCAGGGCTCGGCCAGGCCCGGGAAGAAGTGGTGGCCCGACAGCACGAAGACGCCGCGCGACTTCAGCCGCCGGTAGAGCCGCTCGCTGGAGAATCGGCAGCCCCGGGAACCAGAGCCAGAGGAAGAACGCGCCTTCCGGCTGGTGGATGCGCAACGGCAGGTCGCGACACGCAGCGCGCAGTTCGTCGACGGCCTCGCGGCAACGGCCCTCGTAATAGGGCCGGATCGTGTTCCGGCACAGCTCGAGCAGTTCGCCGCTGCGCAGCAGCGGCTCGACCAGCACCGGGCCGGTCGATGCAGGGGCCAGTGCGGCCGTGGCGTTGAACGCGGTCACTGCCTCGATGATTTCCTCGCGCGCGACGACGATGCCGGTGCGCGTCGCGGGCAGGCCGAGTTTCGACAGGCTCAGGCAGAGGATCACGTTGTCGTTCCACAGGCACTCCGGCTCGGCGTACTGCAGGCCCGGAAACGGCAGCCCGTACGCAGCGTCGACGATCAGCGGCACGCCGCGATCGCGCGCCATTGCGTCGAGCCGCCGCAGCTCGTCGATCGACAGCACGTTGCCGGTCGGGTTGGTCGGCCGCGAGACGCACAAGGCGGCGACGCGATCGATGCTCTCGAGCGCGTCGAAATCCACGCGATACTTGAAGAATCCGTCGCCCGATTCCTCGATACGCGCCTGACGCGAGACCAGCAGGTCGTCCGTCAGCCCGAGGTCCGCGTAGCCGATGTACTCCGGCGCGAGCGGCAGCAGGATTCGCGACGGCACGTCGCCTTTGCGTTCGCCGGCCAGCAGGTTGAACAGCGCGAAGAACGCCGTCTGGCTGCCCGCGGTCAACGCGACGTTGTGCAAGGTCGAGCGGCCAGCCGTATTCGCGCTCCAGCAGCTCCGCCACGGCGGCCCGGAAACCCGGATCGCCCGCCGGCGCGGAGTACGCCGCGGCAAATCGCCCGAACTGCGCGTCGTTCGCGCTGATTTCCGCCAGTCGCCGCCGATAGACGGCTTCGACGGCCGGGACGCGCGCGGGATTGCCGCCGCCGAGCATGTGGACCGGCTGGGTGCCGGACATGGCGACGGCCTCGCCGAGGTCGTTCATCAGTTCGAGCGCGCCCGTCGCCCGCGTCATCCGCCGTCCGAACGTCGATTCGATCACTGTCATGTAGACTCGCGCATCCTGTTTGCCGCTTTCTGCAACGGTATCGCGATGCGCGCCCTCCGGGCCATCATTTTCGATCTCGACAACACGCTCTGGGACGTCGGCCCCGTCATCCTGCGGGCCGAGCACGCGATGTTCGAGTTCCTGGCCCGTCATTACCCGCGGGTGACCGGGCGCCACGACCTCGATTCGATGCGCGACGTGCGCGCCCGGATGGCGATCGAGCATCCGGCGCATCGGCACGACTTCACGTGGCTGCGCACGCAGGCACTGAAGCACCACGCGGCCGAGGCGGGTTACGACGAATCGATGGCGCACGAGGCGTTCGAGGTGTTTTACCGCGCGCGCAACGAGGTGGTGCTGTACGACGACGCGCGCCCGGCCCTCGATCGGCTGCGCGCCGAGTACCGGCTGTTCGCCATCAGCAACGGCAACGCGGACGTGGCGCGCATCGGCCTCGGCCACTATTTCGAGCGCAGCCTCGCCGCGCGCGACGCCGGCATGATGAAACCCGACCCGCGGATCTTCCACATCCTGCTGGAGTCCGCCGGACTCGACGCGGATGACGTGGTGCATGTCGGCGACGATCCGGACGCGGACGTGGAGGGTGCGCGCGCCGCGGGCGTGCGCCCGATCTGGCTGAACCGCGATGAGACGCCGTGGCCGCTCGAGTCGCCGTCGCCCGAGATCACCATCGCGACGCTGGAGCCGCTGCCCGAGATTCTGCGTTCAGCGCGGTGACGCGAGCCCCGTCCGCCCGAGGATGAAGTCGAGCACCGCGTCCGCGTCGTCGAGCGGCAGTCGCGGCACGCGGCCCCGTGTCGAGCGACATCGTCTCCGCGTCCACGGCCTGCGCCTCGATGCGCGCGTCGAGCGGCGCGAGCGGAGTCTGTCCGCACGCCGCGCGGTAGACCTCGAGCTTCGGATGGTCGCCAGCCTTGAAGCCCTCGACCAGCACGAGGTCGCAAGGCTCGAGGTGTGTCAGCAGTTCGGTGAGCCCCGGTTCGCTGAGGCCGCGGTGCTCGTGGATCAGTGCCCAGCGCTGCGACGACGCCACCAGCACTTCGTGCGCGCCCGCCGTGCGATGCGTGTGACTGTCCTTGCCGGGCTGGTCGATGTCGAACGCATGGTGTGCGTGCTTCACGGTCGACACGCGCAGCCCGCGCGCCGTCGCGGCGTGCAGCAAACGCGCCACCAGATGTGTCTTGCCACTGTTCTTGCGACCGACGATGCCGTATACGCGCATGAAGTGTGCTCCAGGCCCTTGATTTCGCGTTCGCGCTGACCGATATTTTCAGCGAGAGTTTCGTGACATTGCAGCGATCACGTTGTCAGCACTCGTGATCGCCGGCTGCCAAGTGTATCCGTACCGAGGTGGAGGCAATGACTGAAGCAACGGCTGGCGCGACACTCGACGTCCGCAACCTGCGCGAGTTCTTCCGCGACTCGCTGCACGAAGCGCTGGTCCGGCAGCGCGCGAGCGTGGACGATCACACCGAAGCGTACGTCGTGAACCTGCTCACGATGTTCTCCCGCTCCGAGGCACTGTTCGAGCCCACGCCGATGGGTCCGCGGTTGCGACCGCTGGCCTTGATGCTGGCCGAAGCCGTGGCGGCCCCCACCGCCGAGCACCGATCTCGCAGCCTGCAACGACTCGGCGACGTCTCGCTGTTCGTGGCCGGGTTCTTCTCGCAGGGATTTGCTCGCCGCCTGGTCGACGTCGACTACCACATTGCCATGGGCGGTCGTGCATACGGCACGCTCGCCGAGACCTGCCGCGGGAACACGCGCGGGAAAGCGCTGAGTGCGGTGTTCGGCGAGCTGGCGGCGAAGTTCCAGCGCTTCGTCGACGCGCTCAACGACGTCAGCGAGATGTCGCACCAGCACGATCAGCGCGACGTGTTGCGCCAGTACGAAATCTGGCTGAAGACCGGCAGCCCGCGCGCGGCCGGCATCCTGCGCGGCCTCGGTGTGGATCCGGTGCCGGTCTCCCGGCAAGACAACTGACGCGGCGGGCCCGGGCATGCTGGTTCGACGGCTGCAGGATCTCATCGCCACGCTCTACGATGCGCCGGTGGCGCACGACGTCGCCGATTTCCTCATCACCAGCGCGGCGCAGGCGTCGGCGCTGCAGGGGTGCGAAGGCGCACCGCCCACCGACGAGCAACTGCTGATCGAGGATGGCGACGACGGCGTCGCGATGAGCCTGTACGTGGATTCGGCGGTGCTGGAGCGGCTGCGGGATCGCTGCCCGCTGCAGGATCTCAACGAGCGGAACCTGGCCGACTACTGCACGGCGCTCGAAGGCGTGAGTCACTTTCACTACTGCGCCTGGAGTGCGCAGTGCAGCCGCGAAGTCAGCCTGCTCGAACTCGAGCTGCAGGCGGAAGTGGACAAGTACGCGAGCGCGCTGCGGCTGATGCTGGCGCAGCGCGAAGGGCGCTTCCCGGCCGACCTGTTTCACCGGCTGTTCGAAAGGACGAGCTTCCTGCCGTCGCTCGGGGTGGCCGACCAGCGCCGCTACGCAGAGGCGCATCGATGCGCCGCGCGATTCTGCCGGAGGCTGGAGGAGCGTTTCCTGAGGTCGCGCCGGGTGCGGCCGGAGGCGATGCTGGCCCAGCTGCGCTCGTTCTACCGACTCGGCCGGCACGCCAAGCTGCGTCACGCGGCCGAGTGGTCCTGACGCGCGTCGACGCCGGTCAGGTGTCTTCGTCGTTGCCTTCGCCGCCGTCAGCCTCGTCCTTCTCCTGAACTTTCCTGCGCAGCTCGATCCACTTCGACAACTCGCGCAGGTTCTTCTTCTTCTTCCACTGGGCCTTGCCGAGCGCGCCGCTGTCGTACGGGTCGTAGCCCTTCTTCAGGCCCTTCGGATTGCTCTGCGCGGGCTGATTGCCGCCGGGCGCGTCGTCCTCGATTTTCAACCTTGGGTCGACCAGCGCACGGATGCGCTCGGCGGTGCCGAGCGTGTCGTCGCCCTCGAATTCGCCGTCGTCCGCCCATTCCCAGGTCATGTTGCCGCGGTCGTCCCGGCCGACGCGACCGGAACCCGTGTTCGTGAACGAGTCCTCGTCCGGCGGCTTGGCGGGCGGCTTGCCTCGGTTTTCCGCCATGTCCCTAACCTCCGCAGGTCGGTGCCTGCACAAGCGCACATCGTAGCGAACGCCGCGCTGCGCAAAGTGCGACGGCAATCACGCTTTTCGGTCCAGCGCGGCGCCGGCCCACAGCAGGCCGATCACCGTCTTGCCGTCCCGGATCTGGCCGGTCGTGGCCATGGCCACTGCCTCGGCCAGCGGCACCCAGCGCACCTCGAAGACCTCGTGGGCCTCGGGCACGGCCTCGACGTGGCGCAGGTCGCGGGCCAGGAAGACGTGGATGACCTCGGTCAGCACCCCGGGGGAACTCAGGAAATCGCCCAGGGGTTCCCACCGGGAGGCGCTCATGCCGGCTTCCTCGGCGAGCTCGCGCCGGGCGCATTCGAGCGGCGGCTCGCAGTTGTCGATCTTGCCGGCCGGCAGCTCGATGATCCAGCCGCCGGCCGCATGCCGGAACTGGCGCAGCAGGCAGACCCGGTTCGAGGCGTCGAGCGCCACGATCGCCGCGCCGCCCGGGTGGTGAGCAATCTCGAGCCGGGCCACGGCCCCGTTCGGCAACGTCACGTCCTCGACCGTGAGGTTGAGGACCTTTCCCTGGTAGATGTTGCGGACAATGTCGTTCATGCCCGATCCGGGAACTTGTCGTGCCGAAATCATAGGCCGATCCGGGGGTTCCGGGCAGCGACCCCGGGGCGATCTGCTGCGACGCACCAAAATGGCCGTCCCTGTGATAGCGTGGTCGGCCAGACATGCAGGTTCACTGCAGGAGCACCCGGATGAACACCCCCATCCCTGCGACGCTGGCCCGTTTGCGCCAGACGTTCGACAGCGGCAAGACGCGGCCCCTCGAGTGGCGGCTGCACCAGCTCTCCGAGATCGACCGCATGCTGCGGGACCACGAGACCGACTTCGTGGAGGCGCTGAAGGCCGACCTCGGCAAGTGCCGGTTCGAGTCGGTGCTGACGGAGTTGAGTTTCGTCCAGGCCGAGGCGAAGTACGCGCGCAAGCACCTCGACGAATGGATGTCGGCACAGCGCGTGCGCACGCCGCTGATGGCGCAGCCGGGCAGGAGCTACATCAAGCCCGAGCCGAAGGGCGTGGTGCTGATCATCGCGCCGTGGAACTACCCGATGTCGATGGTGATGGCGCCGCTGGTGGGCGCGGTGGCCGCGGGCAACTGCGCGATCATGAAGCCGTCGGAAATCACGTCGCACACTTCCGCGGCGCTGGCGCGGATCATCCCGCGCTATCTCGACCCCGACGCGTTCGCCGTGGTCGAGGGCGGCATTCCCGAGACGACCGAGCTGCTCGAGCAGCAGTTCGACCACATTCTCTACACGGGAAACGAGCGCGTGGCGCGCGTCGTGATGACGGCGGCGGCCAGGCACCTGACGCCGGTGACGCTGGAACTCGGCGGCAAGAGCCCGTGCCTGATCGACAAGAGCGCCGACATCGACGTGGCCGCCTCGCGCATCGCCTGGGGCAAGTTCATCAACGCGGGGCAGACGTGCGTCGCGCCGGATCACGTGCTGGTCCATCGCGAGGTGGCGACCGCAGTTCATCGACACGCTGGCCGCGAAGATCCGCGAGTTCTACGGCGACGACCCGGCGCAGAGCCCGGACTACTGCCGCATCGCGAGCGAGCGCCATGCGGAGCGTTTCGTGAGGCTGCTCGAAGGGCAGAAGATCCACACCGGCGGACAAGTGGACGTCGCGAACCGCTACGTCGCCCCGACGATCGTGCTGGACCCGTCGCCGGACTCGCCGCTGATGCTGGAGGAGATCTTCGGCCCGGTGCTGCCGGTGATTACCGTGGACGAGATGCACCACGCGATCAAGTTCGTCGCCGACCGGCCGAAACCGCTGGCGCTGTACCTGTTCTCGAAGAGCGAAGTGCTGGAAGAAGTGGTGCTCTCCAGGCTGAGCGCCGGCAGCGTGTGCATCAACGACGCGGTGCTGTTCATGGTGTCGCCCGAGCTGCCGTTCGGCGGCATCGGCAACAGCGGCATGGGACGCTACACCGGCTGGTACGGCTTCGAGACGTTCAGCCACATGAAGCCCGTGATGAAGCGCAGCTTCCGCTTCGACGCGCCGATGCGTTATCCGCCGTACTCCGACCAGAAAGCCAGACTGCTGAAAATGGTGCGGTGACGTCTTCAGAGGTGCCAGGTATCAACTTATTGACTTATGGGTCTCGCGGCCCATAAGTCAATAAGTTGATACCTGGCACCTCTGGCAAGCAAAGCGCCCTGGATCGCGCCATCGCCTGGAACGCGACGACACGGTCGTTCGACTGGGCGCCCGTCGCAACGGTCAGGATGATCCAGTAGCTCCGCAGACCCCTAGAAGAGATCGCCGCGCTCGCCGAGCATCGCCTCACGCACCAGCGGCAGCGGCAGCGGTCCCAGTGCGATGAACTGGTCGTGGAAGTCCTGCAGCTTGAACGCGGGCCCCATCTTCTTCCTGTAGTCCTCGCGCAGCTTCAGGATCGCGAGCTTGCCCATCGTGTAGTAGCCGAAGAGCGCGTCGGACGTGCCGCGCTTGGTCTCCGACACCGCCACCGGCCGCGGCTGGTAACCCTGGTTGACGAAGAAATCCTCGGCCTGCGCCATCGTCATCCCCTGCGTGTGCATGCGGATGCCGACGATGAAGCGGGCGTCGCGCAGCAGCGCGTCCTGCAGCTGCGCCAGGCGATAGCGCGGATCGTCCGCGTGGAAACCCTCGTCGATGACCATCTGCTCACAGTAGTGCGCCCAGCCCTCGGAGTTCGAGGACGCGCCCAGCACCTTGCGGGCGTCCGAGGGGAACGTCTTCGCATACAGGAACTGCAGGTAGTGCCCGGGCCACACCTCGTGCACCGACACGTTGGCGATGAGCGGGTAGAACCACTGCCGCATGAAGTCCTCGGTCTTCGCGGCGTCCCACGACGGGTCCGGCAGCGTCATGTTGTAGAACCCGCGCAGGGCGCCCTTCTCGAACGGTCCCGGCGTGTCCATCGAGGCCGACGTCGTCGCGCGCATGAACGGCGGCGTCTCCTTCACCTGCGCGGGGACCGCGTCCTTCGGGATCGTGACGATGTGCTTGTCCGTCATGAACCGGCCGATCGCGTCGAGCTCGGCCTGCGTCGCGGCGAGCAGCTTGTCGGGCGGCGGATGATCCTTCTGCAGCGACTCGAGCACCTCGACCGGCGACTTCGTCGGATCGATGCGGCGCGCGGTCTGCGCGAACAGCGCCTGGTTCGTCTTGAGATCCGCCTCGGCCTTCTGCAGCAGGGTCGCGAGCGGCGTGTCGATCATTTCGTCCGCCCACAGCTTGCGGCGGTACAGATCCGTGCCGTACGCATAGTTGCCGTTCGAGCGCGGCAACAGGTCCTTCTGCAGCCAGGCCTTGTAGTCGCCAAGCGCCGCGATCACCGCGTCGTTGGCCTGCTTGAACTCGGCCTGCAGCGCCGGATCCTTCACGTCGGCGAACGCTTCGACGACCGTCGTGCGGAAGAATTCCTGGTTGCCGTCGAGCTGCTCGATCGCGATTTCCGTGTAGATGCGCGGCGGGTTGTCGAGGTTGCGGCGCGCCTCGAGCAGCGCGGCAGGCATGGCCTTCTCGCGCGCGACCAGGCTCTTCATGCGCTCGGCCGCCGGCGCGTAATCACGCTTGATCAGCGCGAACGCCGCGTTGGTGATGCCGCTGCTGTAGTTGTCCGGGTCGCGCGCCCAGCCGCGGACCTCTTCGTCGCCGATGCGGCGCGATTCGAGCGACAGCAGCAGCATTTCGCGGTCGAGCCGGTTGTTGAGCGAGAGCGACTTGGGGTCGATGGCCTCGAGCGAAGTCTTGAACCGCGCGAGGGACGCCACGTCGTCCTGCACGGCGGCGCGCGAGAAGTCATCGAGCTGGCTGTCGTACTGGTGCAGGCCGAGGTCCGTCGCGTAGGACGGGTTGCGGGCATAGAGATCGTCGAGGATCGCGGCTGCGACCTTTTCGTAGGCGGCGTCGCCGGACGGCATGGACGGGGAGGCGGCGCCGGCGTAGCCCGTGGCGACCAGGCTGGCGAAAGCGACGAGCGACAGGACGATGCGGCGCATATGAAGACCTCTGCGTCGGGCCCGGGCAGGCAAAAAACGATGCGGCAGATTACGCTCATGCCCGTTCCGGGACCACCGCCGGCCGGGCTGGATGCGACGAGACGACAGACCTAGAGCGATCAGTTGCCGTGGCGGGTGCTGGAAACTGAACTGTTCCGCAAACGCTCGCTTGCTGCCGTGCCCTGCGGCATCGCCGGATTGCGACTACGGTGACGGCCGATTGGCGGCTGACTATGATCGGGCCATGAGCGACACCCCTCCGCCTAAGCCTCCCGCGATCGCACCAGCAGACATCCACCGCGAGGATCGTCCCACCGGCGGTCGCTGGGTCGTGGTCGTCGACGGGCACGAATCCGAGATGACGTACTCGCGCGCCTCGGCCCAGCTGATCATCATCGATCACACGGAGGTGCCCGATGCGCTGCGCGGGCGCGGCGTCGGCCAGGTGCTGGTGCGGCGCGCGGTCGACGACGCGCGGCGCGAGGGCTTCAAGATCATTCCGCTGTGCCCGTACGCCAAGGCGCAGTTCGAGCGTCACGCCGAGTGGCGGGACGTGGTCTCGGGCTGAGTGGCCGGCAGCGCCGCTAGGTCGCGCGCAGCGACTCCGCGAGCGTGAGGAGGTTTTGCGGCACGACGCGGATCACGCCACGCCGCGGACTGTCGATGTCGGCGATCAGGAAGAACGCGATCGAGATGATCAGCGGCAGGATCAGCAGCAACCTGGAGAATCCGGCCTCCCGGTGCGTTCCGATGCCGACCAGCATCGACGTGAAGACGGCGATGCTGGTCATCAGGCCCCAGGCGGCCACCGGAATCCGATTCCACCAGGCGGCCTGCGTGTAGCCCTGGGTGTTGATCACGTCGTTCATGCCAGCCACGGCGAGGCCCGTCAGCGCATTGGGGTTGGCCAGCGCGGGCGGCGTGACGGCGGACCAGAGTTCCGCCTGCAGCCTGGCCGTGGTTGCGTCGATCTGCTTCAGCCGGTCAAGGCCGCGTGTCGTGTAGTACAGGATGCGCTGGTCGAGATAGTCCTTCAGCAACGACCGCACCCGGGCCCCGTCGCCGGCGGGCAGCAGGTCCGCGCGCACGTATTCGGTGCCGATCGCATTGGCTTCCTCTTCCTCGTAGTTCTTGCGCTGGTCGTAGCGGCCGACCGCCATCGAAAACGTGAAGCCGATGATCAGGCCGAGCAGCGTCAGCGTGGCGCCCTGGATGATGCCGAATTCGTCTTTCAACCCCTCGATCTGTACGCGGAACTGCTGGAACCGCGTCGCCCCAAGCCAGGCCGAGGCCGTCAACAGCGTCAGGGAAATCAGCAGCACGCCAAACGGGTACATATTGATCATGTGACGCCTCGCCAAGCCAAAGTCCCGGTAGTCTAGCGTGTCGCGGCCGGGATGCTCACGCCCGCTTCTCATGTCCCGGGCAGGCTGGCAGTATCCGGATCGGGCAGCAATCCAGTGGAGGTACGATGATGGGCACCCGTCGCGCCAAACCGCCGGCGACCATCGACGCGTACATCGCCGCTTGCCCGCCGAAGGTGCAGTCGATCCTGCACCGGATCCGGCATTCCGTGCAGGACATCGCGCCCGAGGCCGAGGAGATGATCAGCTATCGGATGCCGGCGTTTCGGCAGGGCAGCATGCTCATCTATTTCGCGGCGTTCAAGAATCACATCGGGGTTTTTCCGCCGGTGCGCGGCGATGCGAAACTCGAGCGGGCCGTCGCACGTTATGCGGGAGCGAAGGGCAACCTGCGCTTCCCGCTCGACGAGCCGATTCCCTACGACCTGATCAAGCGCATCGTGAAGCTGCGTCTCAAGCAGGCGACCGCGAAGGCCGCGGCCGAGGACCGCGCGTGACCGTCGCGGATCTCCAGACCGGCGACTACACGATTTCGTGCGATCGGGCGCGGCTCGACGTCGCGTCAATCCACGCGTACCTCGCCACCAGTTACTGGTCGCCGGGCATTCCCCGCGAAATCGTCGAGCGCGGCATCGAGTATTCGCTGCCGTTCGGCGTGTACCGCGGCGCGGAGCAGGTGGGATTTGCGCGTGTCATCACGGACCGCGCGACGTTCGCCTACCTGGCCGACGTCTACATCCTCGAGCCGCATCGCGGGCGTGGCCTGTCGAAACGCCTGATGGAGTACGTGCTGGCGCATCCCGACCTGCAGGGACTGCGCCGCTTCATGCTGGCCACGCGCGACGCGCACGGGCTGTACCGCGAGTTCGGCTTCACGCCGCTGAACGCGCATCGGGATCGCAGCCCAATCGCTTGGGCACCGGCCGGATCACCCCATGTACGTCCCGAACATTTCCTGGAGTCACGTTCGAGGTGCTGCACGCGTTCATCGTCGACATCCGCTCGCGACGATCTGCATCAGCGACGGGTCGGGGCTCGAGGCGGACCACGTGCCGCTCACACTGCGCGGCGAGCCCGGCGCACGGCGTTTGCTCGGCCACGTCGCACGCGCCAACCCGCTGTGGCGCAAGGCGGGCAACGGACTCGATTGTCTCGCCGTATTCCAGGGCCCGCAGCACTACGTCTCGCCCAACTGGTATGCGACGAAGGCCGAAACGGGCCGCGTGGTGCCGACATGGATATGAGGTCGTCCACGTCAGGGCCGCATCCGCGCGGTCGACGACCCCGTCAGTTGCGCGCGCTGCTCGAGGAACTGACGACGGAGCACGAGCGGTTGCAGCCGCAGCTGGCGCGTGAGCGACGCGCCGACCGAGTATATCGACGCCATGGTCGAGCCGTCTGGGCATCGCATGAGATCCGCTGGTCGAGGCGCTGCGGGCCCGGCACGACCCGTCTGCGTCGCAGATGGCGGAGGCGATCGCGGAGCGGATGAGCGGCCGGTCGTGACGATGCGGCTCGCGGTCCACGCATCGAACACGTTGCGTTGTGGGTACGCGACCTCGACGCAATCTGCGCGTTCTATGCGAACACTTCCATGCCGTCGCGAGCCCGCCGTACGAGAACGCCGCGAAAGGGTTCCGATCGCGATTCCTGAGCTTCGATGGTGGCGCCCGGCTCGAAGTGATGACCACCCGCTCGCTGTCGCCCATCGAGCTGGCCGCCGGCGCACAGCGCATGGGCCTCACGCATGTTGCGATCTCGCTCGGCAGCGAACAGGCGGTCGATGCGTTGACGGCCCGATTGCGCGCACTCGGCACTCCGGTGCTGGATGGCCCGCGCCGCACCGGGGATGGCTATTACGAGAGTGTCGTGCTCGATCCGGAAGGCAATCGCATCGAGATCACGGCATAGTCCGCCGAGCGACCCGGCCACACACCCAGCGAGGGGAAGACCATGACGACCACCCTGGCGTACGCGATCAAGTTCGTCGGCAACATGGGCGAGGCCGTGCGCTTCCACGGCGAGCAGCTCGGGCTCAAGCTGCGATTCCAGTCGCCCGAGTGGAGCGAGTTCGACACCGGGTCCACGACGCTCGCGCTGCACCTCGCGTCGGTCGATCACCCGGCCGGAACCTGCCAGCTCGGGTTCCACGTGCCGGACGTCGTCGCGTTCTACGCCGATCGCACGGCCAGCGGCGTTGCGGGCGTGCAGGCGCCCGTCGACCTGCACGGCCAGAAGATCGCGAAGATGCGCGATCCGGACGGCGCCGAGTTCAGCGTCGGCGGACGATAGCAGGCGGGCCGCGTTCTGCCGGATTCGGTGACGATCGGCCCGCCGTCAGCGGCTGGCGGCGTGATATTCCTCGTTCGGCATCATGTCGATCGCCGTCGCCATGCGATTGGTCATGTTGAAGAACGACGCGACGGCGGCGATGTCCCAGATGCCCGCGATCGTCGAAGCCCGGCCTTGCGCAGCGCAGCCCGGTCCGCGTCGCCGATCGCATCGGGCGTCACCGTCATCTTGTGCGCGAAGTCGAGCATCGCGCGCTGCCTTTTCGTCAGCTTTGCGGCGCGGTAATTCATGACCAGCAGTTCGCCGAGCGCCGCGTCGCCGGAGATCGCGCGCACGGCCTGGCCGTGCGCCACCTGGCAGTAGTAACAGCGGTTCGCCGACGACACGACCACCGCGATCATCTCGCGCTCGAGCTTGCTGAGCGGCGAGTCGTCGAGCATCAGGTCGTTGTACATGCCGATGAAGGCGCGCAGCTTCTTCTCGTCGAACGTGTACGCGGCGAGCACGTTCGGCAGGAAGCCGATCTTCTCGTCGCACACGGCGAAGTACTTCTGCAGGTCCGGCGCCAGCCTGGAGCGCGGCGGCCTCGGCAACTTCAGCGCCGTGACGTGCGTCGGCTGCGAGGGGTATTTCTTTGCCATGGGCACTCTCCGCCGGGGCGGCTCAGTGGCCGTGATCCACGCGATCGACCGAGGCCTGCCCCGAGATGCCGTTGCCGGATGTGCGCCCAGGACATGCCGATGCCGAGCACGAGGCCGAGCATGGTCAGCACGATCCACGCCGTCGTCGAGCGATCGGTGAGCGACAGCCAGCCGCTGCTGACCATCCACCACACGACGGCAGCGAAGAACGCCATCAGCAGTACGACGCCGACGGTGCCCATCGACGAAAGCGTCGAGCGCACGAAGAACAACCACGCCCCGAGCAGCACGATGCCGCAGACGGCGATGGCCGGCTGGATGTGCGGCACCGATTCCTTGACCCAGTGATAGAACGAATGGCCGGACGGGTTGAACGTCAGGAACACCAGCGCCAGCGAGAAGAGCACGCGCCAGAGGATGCCGATCGCGTTGAATTTCTGAGCCATGGACCCGTCCGTCTTGGTCTTGTTGGGAGTGCGACATCTTACAGGCAGGATTTGGCGCATTCGGTCACTGGATATCCATACAGGCTCGGTCGTATAGTTCGATTGCCAATGACCGCCGCCGCCGTATTCGACAAGCTCAACAGCGCGCAGCGCGAGGCCGTGACCTACGGGGAGCCGCTCGCGGCCGGCGGAGTGGCCGCCGGGCCGCTGCTCGTCATCGCCGGCGCCGGCACCGGCAAGACCAGCACGCTCGCGCATCGCGTGGCCCATCTGCTGCATGCAAGGCGTGGCGCCCGAACGCACGCTGCTGCTGACCTTCACGCGTCGCGCGGCACTCGAGATGACGCGGCGCGCGCAGCGCGTGATGGCGGAAGCGCTGGCCGAACGGCACGCGAACCTGCGCGTGCCCGAGAACCTGCGCCTGCCGTGGTCCGGCACGTTCCACGCGATCGGCAACCGGCTGATCCGCACGTACGCGCAGCGCCTCGGGCTCGACCCGGCGTTCAGCGTCCTCGACCGCGGCGACGCCGCGGACCTGATGGACGTCGTGCGCCATCGCCTCGGCTACTCGAAGACCGAGAAACGCTTCCCGCGCAAGGACACCTGCCTCGGCATCTACTCGCATCGGGTGAATACGCAGCAGCCGCTGCGCCACACGCTGGAGACGGTGCTATCCGTGGTGCCTGGCCTGGGAGGAGGAGCTCACCGGCGCTCTGCCGCGCCTACGTCGAGGCCAAGCTCGAGCAGCAGGTGCTCGATTACGACGACCTGCTGCTCTACTGGCACGTGATGATGCAGGACGCCGCGCTGGCGGCCGAGATCGGCCGGCGCTTCGATCACGTGCTGGTGGACGAATACCAGGACACCAACGTGCTGCAGGCCGAAGTCCTGCTGCGCCTGAAGCCCGATGGCCGCGGCCTCACGGTGGTCGGCGACGACGCGCAGGCCATCTATTCGTTCCGCGCGGCGACGGTCGAGAACATCCTCGAATTCCCGCAACGCTTCTCGCCGCCGGCGCACACCGTCACGCTCGAGGAGAACTACCGGTCGACGCAGGCCGTGCTCGACGCCGCCAACGCGTTGATGGCCGAGGGCGGCCGGCAGTACCGCAAGTTCCTGCGCAGTTCGCGCGGCGCGGGCGCGCGCCCGCAGCTGGTCACGGTGCAGGATGACCAGGCGCAGGCGACCTGCGTGGTCGACCATGTACTCGAGACGCGCGAGCGTGGCGTGCCGCTGCGCCGGCAGGCCGTGCTGTTTCGCAACTCCGACCACAGCGACGTGCTCGAGCTCGAGCTGATGCGCCGCAACGTGCCGTTCGTGAAGTACGGCGGCCTGAAGTTCCTCGAGTCGGCGCACGTGAAGGACCTGCTCGCCGTGCTGCGCTGGGCCGACAACCCGCGCAATCGCATCGCCGCGTTCCGCGTGCTGCAATTGCTGCCCGGCATGGGCCCGGCGAACGCCGAGCGCGTGTGCAGCGCGTTCGAGGCGTCGGGCTTCCGCTGGGGCGAACTCGCGGCGTACCCGGTGCCGCCCGGCGACGCGTGAGCTGTGGGGCCCGCTCACGGCGATGCTCGGCGACATCGGCGGCGAGAACGCCCCGTGGGAAGGCCAGGTGACTCGCGTGCGTCGCTGGTACGAGCCACAGCTCGATCGCCTCTACGAGGCGCCGCAGGTGCGCCGCGGCGATCTCGAGCAGCTCGAGCGCCTCGCGATCCAGCACGCGACGCGCGAAGCGTTCGTCACCGAGCTGACGCTCGATCCGCCGCAGGCGAGCGGCGACCTGTCGGGCGACCCGCTGCTCGACGAGGACTACCTGGTGCTCTCGACGGTGCATTCGGCGAAGGGCCAGGAATGGGATTCGGTGCACGTGCTCAACGTCACCGACGGCAGCTTTCCGTCGGAGTTCGCGACCGGTCGTCCGGAGCTGATCGAGGAGGAGCGTCGCCTGCTCTACGTCGCGATGACGCGCGGCGAAGGACGAACTGCGGCTGATGGCTCCCGTGCGTTTCTACGTCACGCAGCAGGCGCCGACCGGCGACAGATACGTGCACGGCGCGCGCAGCCGGTTCCTCACCCGGGACGTGCTCGCGCGCTTCGCGCGGACGACGTGGCCCGAAAGCGCGGAACCTCGGCCGGGGGAGGCGGTCGAAGCGGGTAATCGCATCGACGTAGCCAGCCGGCTGCGCAACCTGTGGTAACCCAGGAGGTCCCCGAATGACGGAATTCCAGCCGTTCTCCCGCCGCGCCCTGGTGCACGCGCCCTGGTTTCGCTGGCGCTCGCGGCGCCCGCAATGGGCGCGACCAGCTCGAACAAGACCGAAGACACGTTTACGCGCAGCGAAGTGCTCGCTCAGGCCGAAGGGTTGTTCGGCAAGGGCGCCAAGGGCATGGCGGACGTGATCGAGAAAGCGTTCAAGGAGTACGGCCAGCCGAACGCGATCATCAAGGGCGAGGAGGCGGGCGGCGCCATCGCCGTCGGCGTGCGCTACGGCAAGGGCCTGCTGGTCACGAAGGGCGGCGTGACGCGCCAGGTGTACTGGCAGGGTCCGTCGATCGGCTTCGACATCGGCGGCAACGCCGCCAAGTGCTTCACGCTGGTCTACAACCTGCACGACCCGCAGAAGTTGTTCCAGCGATTTCCGGGAGTCGAGGGAAGCCTGTATTTCGTCGGCGGGTTCAGCCTGAACTACAACCGCACGGACGACATCACGCTGGCGCCGGTGCGCCTGGGCGTCGGCTGGCGACAGGGCGCCAGCATCGGATACCTGCACTTCACGCCGACGAAGGAGTACTGCTGCCCATCTGAGCGTCGCTCGCCGGCGTGTTGCCGGCTTCATTTCAGCAGCACGCTCACGCCGCGCGCGCGTATGACGGCGACGCACTCCGGATCCGCGTCCGTGTCGGTGATCAGCAGGTCCACCTCGTCGATCGGAGCGATCACCGACAGGTTGCGCCTCAGCAGCTTGGAGGAATCCGTCACCGCGACGACCTGGCGCGAGATGCGGATCATCTGGGCGTTGAGCTGCGCCTCGTGCACATCCGGAGTCATCAGGCCGATCTCGGGGTCCAGGCTGTCGACGCCGAGGAACAACCGGTCGGCCTGCAGCGCGCCCAGCGCCACTTCGGCCTGAGGGCCCGACATCGACAGCGAGCTCGAGCGCAGCACGCCGCCGGGCATGATCAGCCGCAGCCGCGGCACGTTGACCAGCAACGTGGCGATGTTCAGCGCGTTGGTGATCACCGTCAGCGAGTCGAGGCGCATGCCGCGGATGCACTTGGCGATCTCCGCGGTCGTCGTGCCGGAGTCGAGGATGATGATGTCGCCGCTCTGGATCAGCTCGGCCGCTGCCTGGGCGATTCGCACTTTCTCCGCCAGGTGCAAAGTCCGTTTCCGGGCGAGGGGCACCTCGTCACCGTCCCGCGCCGCGAGCACGCCGCCGTGCGTCCGCATCACGACGCCGCTCGCTTCGAGCGCTTCGAGATCGCTGCGGATCGTCACCGCCGAGACGTGAAAACGCGCCGCAAGTTCCGCGACCGAGCAGTGCTCGTGTTCCGCCACCAGCGCGCGGATCAGCCGGCGCCGTTCCTGCATGGCGAGGCGTCCAGGGCGGCCGTCGTGGGGGGCGGCACGTGCGGTCGAGGCTGGCGAATCAGGCGAGGACATTCAGGGCCACTTTCGACTTTCGTTTCAGAAGGAAAACAAAAGTATATCGAGTGGACCGGTCCGGGTGCAAATTCCAGTAACCGTAAGAAAATATTATAAAAACAACAAGATGGGCGCTGGCTGATCGATCCTCGATTTTGACAGTCTCCTAAACGAAATCATTCGAAAGTTTCTTGTTCTTGCTTTAACGGCTCGGTACGATGCCGGTACATCGTCTCGCCAAATCGAGGACCGGCGCCATGCAATCGAGGGACCGTCTTCATCTTTCGCTGCTTTCCGTCGCCCTTGCGCTGCCGTGCGGCACCGCATGGGGCCAGGCGCAAACCCAGGCCGATGCGGACGCCAAGGCGGCCGCCGACGCTGCTGCCGATTCCGCCGAACTCGAGGAAATCATCGTGGTCGGCGTGCGCGCCTCGCTCGAGCTGTCACGCGACATCAAGCGCGACGCGGCGATCGTGCAGGATTCCATCGTTGCGGAAGACCTCGGCCGTTTTCCGGATGCGAACGTCGCCGACTCGCTGTCGCACGTGCCCGGCATCACGCTGCAGCGCACGCACGGCGGTGAGGGCCAGTACATCAACGTGCGCGGCCTCGGGCCTGCGTACAGCATCGTCACGCTCAACGATCGAATCCTCGCGACCGACGGCGACGGGCGCGAATTCGCGTTCGACGTGCTGCCCGCTGAAGTGATCCACGGCGCCGACGTCTACAAGTCGGCGGAGGCTTCCCAGATCGAGGGCAGCATCGGCGGCCTGGTCAACCTGACGTCGGCCCGGCCGCTGCCGAATCCCGGTATGCACACGGCGCTCACGGCCGAGGGCGATTACAACGACATCTCCGAGGACAGCGGTTACAAGTTCACCGGCGTGTTCAGCGACACGTTTGCAGACGACACCTTCGGCGTGCTGGTGTCGGCGTGTACGGCGACACGGACGTGCGCTCGGATGCGGTCCAGGAGTTCTACGTCACGGCGGACCAGCCAGGCCAGTTCGACGCCAACGGCGACGGACAGATTTCGGCGGACGAGAGCGACCTGCTGGGCCTGTGCTGCACCAGCTTCGGCACGCGCATCCAGACCAAGAAGCGCAGTGCGGTCACGGCCGTGCTCGAATGGAAGCCCACCGACACGATCCACCTGACGGTCGACGGCCTCTTTACGCGCCTCGACGCGCCCACGGTCGGCTATCACGAGTCGTACTACGTAGAGGATTCGATCCTCGACGAAGAAACGGGCACGCACCGCTGGAGCAACGTATCCATCCGCGACCACTGGGTCACCGACATGACCGTGGCGCAGCTGATTCCCGAGGCCTCGACGGTGACCGAGTACCGCGTCGTCGACACCTCGCAGTTCGGCTTCAACGGCAAGTGGCAAGCCACCGACCGGCTGGCCCTCGCCACCGACGTCTATTACTCCAAGTCGGTGCGCGATTCCGGCGGCAAGGACACCTGGGTCGTCTCCGGCATCGCGGGCGACCACACGGGCGTCGTGCACATGAACCGCGGCGCGCTGCCCGACATCAGCGTCACGCTCGAGGACGGTCGCGACCTCGCGACTGCGCTCGCGAACCACGAACTCGGCAATGCGGATTACGGCCTGCACTACATCGGGCTCTCTGGCACCGATGTCACCGATGAAGTGACGGGCGCCACGTTGTCCGGCAAGTTCGACGTGGCCTGGGGTCCGCTGCAGAATTTCGAGTTCGGCGTCTCGGACACGGTGCGCAAGAAGGTGCGCAACACGATCGAGAACGACACCAACGGCGGATCCTGCCAGTACTGCAACATGTACGACCGGACGTTCGCGATGCTCGGCGCGGACGTCGTCCACAACGTCAATCTGCCGAACTTCATGCACAACGCCGGCGGGCATTATCCGCGGCAGTTCGTCAGCTTCGACGTCAAGAACTACCTCGAGGCCCTTCGCGCGCTCGATGGCACCGAGTACACCGACGCCGAGGGCAACGTGCAGGTCTTCGACTCGAGCCTCACGCGCCCGGAACTCAACCCGGTGCAGTCCTACGACGTCGAGGAAGACACGACGGCGCTGTATCTGCAGGCCAACTTCAAGGCTGAGCGCTGGTTCGCGAACGCCGGCCTGCGCTGGATCAGCACCGACACGACGGCCCGCACGGCGGTCAACCGCATCGTCTCGATCATCGACCCGACGCCCGAGGTCCCGACGTCGAGCCCCGACGTCACGTACAGCGAGGCGCAGCCGATCACCGAGAAGGGCGGCTACAACAAGCTGCTGCCCTCGCTGAACGTCGGCTTCTGGGCGACGTCCGACCTGCTCGTGCGATTCGCCGCTGCGCAGGTGATATCGCGGCCCTCGCTGAACCAGCTCGCCCCGACCGCCGTCGACAACACGCTCGATCGCACCTTCACGATCTACTACGACGGCTCGGCGGACCTCGATCCTGTCGAAGCGGACCAGGCGGACCTGTCGGTCGAGTGGTACTTCTCCGACAAGTCGATCCTGAACGCCGCGCTCTTCTGGAAGAAGATCACCGGCTTCATCACCTACGCGCTCGACGAGAATGTCGACATCGGCGTGGTCGGACAGATCGGCACGCCGCCGGTTGCGCAGCCCGTGCTCTACGACGTCAGCCATCCGATCAACGGCGACAAGGCGGACGTGTTCGGCATGGAACTCGGCGTGCAGCACTTCTTCGAGAACGGCTTCGGCTTCCGCGCAAGCTACACGTACACGGACACGACGGCCTACATCGACGGCAAGGACGTCGGGCAGCTCGAAGGCGTGTCGGAGTCCGCGTGGTCGGCGGCCCTCATCTTCGAGAACGATCGGTGGTCGTCACAGCTGGCCGCGGACTACAGCGGCACGTACACCGAGCTTACCGATGCCGGCGCCGGCCGCTCGCAGGTGGTGGACCCGATTACCTGGGTGACGGCGTCGGTCGCATACAAGGTCACGAAAGATCTGTCCCTCTCGCTCGAAGGGCGCAACCTGCTCGACGAATACTACTGGGCGACGCTCGACCGGCCCGACATCCCGGCCGGCTTCGAGTCATGGGGCCGCACGTTCGTGCTTGGCGTCACCGCCAAGTTCTGATCGGCGCGACGGAACCCGGAGTCGTCGTCGACGTGCTGGCGCAAACTCGATCAACGCGCTGCGGATCGCGGACCGAGCAGCACGCGCTGCGCGTTGCCGTGGTAGATGCGGTCGATGACGTCCCGCGGCAGCTGCAGGCCGGCGACGTCGGCGCCGAGGTCGTCGATGTGCTGCGCCTCGTCGGTTGCGAGATACGTCCAGTCCGACGACCACGCCGTGTGGGCGTCGGTGCGAAAGCCGGCCGGATCCGCATCCGGGGCGAACGTCAGGTCGCTGCCGTACAGGATCCGGTCCTGGTAGCGGATGAAGAAGCGTCGCACGCGGTCGCGGTCCAGGTGCGACTGGTACTGCACCTGGGTCATGCGCGCAGCCAGGTCGACGACGGCGTAGGGATGCGCGTCGAGGAATGCGCCAAGGCGATCGACGTCCCACTCCAGGCTGGCCATGTGAGCGCCGATGAAGCGCAGGTGTGGGTGGCGGTCGAGCATCCGGTCGCGCGCGGACATCTGGTCCAGGTAGGAGGGCAGCTCCGGATGCAGGTACATGTGGTACTGAGGATGCTCCCGGAAGTAGCTGCGGTCGTTCTCGGTCGTCATCTGCTCGAGTGGCAGCCAGCAATTGTACGGCTCGCCCTGGTGGCCGATCAGCGGCACACCGAGCGACTGCACGTGCCCGAACACCGGGTCGAATCCCGGGTCGTCGATCATCACGAGGCGGCCGTCCTTGCCGCGCACTTCCATGCCGATGTTCTTCCAGACCTTGACCGCCAACGCGCCCTGCGCCACGGCCTCGTCGATGTGCTGGTTCACGCGCGACGCCCAGCCTGGCTGGCCCCAGCCGTCCATCGAGAAGGTCGTCGCGAAATGAAACCGCGCCGGATCGGCGTGCGCGAGCGCCAGTGCGGCCGCTACCTGATCGGGCAGCGTCGGAAAGTCGGGGTAGTCGACGTTGATCGACAGCAGCTCGAAACCGTCCGTGCGCGCCTGCTCGAGAATCTCGGGCGCCGCCACGTTCGCATGCACGTGCGCGTCGAACTTCGGTACGCTTGCGAAGTCGTCGCTTCGATAGTAGACGTCCCCCTTGCGCGAGCCGCCCGCACAGCCAGCCAGCAGCGTGCAGATTGCCGCGGCCGCGAGCAGTTCCGGCCAACGCACGGGGCGCGTGCTCCGGCCGTCCGGACTCGACGTCGAATTTTGCGGCACGTGACGGACTCCCTGTGCCGCGACCGCCGCGGCGCGGGTATGCAATCAGCATCCGCCGGGCCTTGCAAGAGGTGCGGCAGGCGAGCGACACCACAGGAGCACCGCCCAGCATGAATGCATCCGACGGCCCGATCATCAATCGTCGCGAGCTGCTTGCCCTGCTGGGAAGTTCGGCGGTGCTCGGCTCGATTGGTCGGGCCGAAGCGTCGCAGGCTGTCGCGCCCGTTCGGATCGGCGACCATGTGATGGCGCTCGAATTCGATGCCCGGATGCGCAGTCGAGTGTTCATGTTCGACGGGCGCGAGCCGGCACCGCTGGGTGATTTCGAATCCAGCGAGACGGTGACCGTTGCCGAAGGACGGGCCGTCGAGAGCTTCGCGCTCGTCGATCATCGCAGCGAGCGGCGCGACGACGCGGCGCTCGGACAGGGCATGCTGCATACGCTGCGCGGCGTCGCGGACGTCGGCATCGAGAAGACCGTTCGCGTCGTGTTCTGGAATCGCTACCCCGGATTCGCGACGCTCACGGCCAGCTACCGGAATCTGACGGGTCGTGATGCGAAGATCGAGAAGTGGTGTGCCGCGGCGCACCGGCTCGCGCCCGGGGTCTCGGGGCCGGACTTCTGGTGCTACAGCGGCGCGAGCTACGAGGACCGCCGCGACTGGGTGCAGCACGCGGAGCCGGGCTTCGCGCAACGCAATTTCATGGGCATGAATGCCTCGGACTACGGCGGCGGCACGCCGCTGGCGGATGTCTGGCGCCGCGATGTCGGGCTGGCGGTCGGGCACGTCGAAACCCGGCCGAAGCTGCTGGCGTTGCCGATCGACGTGAACCCTGCCGGTGCCCGCGTCGCCGTGGAAAGCGACACGCCCGTGCCGTGGGTCTCCGGCGCCACGTTCACGACGCCAGAGCTGTTCGTCGCGTTGCACCGTGGGGATCACTACTCCACGCTCGAGCGCTACCGCGCAGTCATGGCAGCGCAGGGCCTGAGTGCGCCGGCGCCCTGTGCGGCGTGCTACGAGCCGGTCTGGTGCGCCTGGGGCTACGAGCGGAATTTCGAGGTTGCGCAGGTCCTCGACACGCTGCCGAAAGCGCGCGAGCTGGGTCTCGTCTGGGCTGGTCTCGACGACGGCTGGCAGACCTCGGAAGGCGACTGGTATCTCGACCGCAGCAAGTTCCCCCGCGGCGATGCGGACATGATCGCGTTCGTGAAGGCGGTGAAGAGCGCGGGCATGAAGCCGAAGCTGTGGCTCGCGCCCCTCGCCGTCGACCCCGGCACCGACCTGCTGCACGACGACACCGACATGCTGCTGCTGAACGAGGACGGCTCGGTGCGCAACGTGACGTGGTGGAACAGTTTCTACCTGTGCCCGGCCTATCCGAAGACCGTCGAGCGCGGCGTGGCGCTGGTCCGCAAGATCATGGGCGAGTGGGGCTACGAGGGACTGAAGCTCGACGGCCAGCACCTCAACGGCGTGCCTCCTTGCTACAACCCCGCGCACCAGCATGCACGACCGGAGGAGTCCTGCGAAAAGCTGCAGGACTATTGGCGTGCGCTGTACGACACGGCGCTGTCGATCAATCCGCAGGCCGTGGTGGAGCTGTGCCCGTGCGGAACCGGTTATGCGTTCCACAACCTCGGCGCCGTCAACCAGACCGTCGGCTCGGATCCGGAATCGTCCTGGCAGGTGCGGCTGAAAGGCAAGACGCTGAAGGGGCTGCTCGGGCCGTCGACCGCCTACGCGGGCGATCACGTCGAATTGAGCGATCACGGCGACGACTTCGCGAGTTCCATCGGAGTGGGCGCGGTGGTCGCGACGAAGTTCACGCTGCCATCGCATCCGGGGCCGGATCCGAAACTGGCGCTGACCCCGGAGAAGGAAGCGCGCTGGCGGCGCTGGATCGCGCTCTACAATTCGATGCGCCTGTCGGAGAAGAAGTATCGCGGGGAGCTGTACGACATCGGCTTCGACCGGCCGGAAGCGCACGTCGTGGAGGGCGACGGCACCCTCTACTACGCATTCTTCGCCGAGCATTGGCGCGGCCCGATCGAGCTGCGAGGCCTCGGCGCCGCCCGCTACCAAGTGACCGACTATTACAACGAACGGCGGATGGGCGAGGCATCGCGTGCGACGCATCGTCTCGAGGTGGACTTCGAGCGATTCCTGCTGCTGAAGGCAACGCCGGTCCAGGGAGAGCGCAGTTGAGCGATCCGCGAGGTACGGAGAGCCGCCGTCCGCAGCGTGAGACGGCGAATCCGCATTCGCGGGCGTGGCTGCGTTACGCGCTTGCGACCGTGATTCTGTGGGGTGTCTGGGGCGCGTTCGCGGGAATATCGGCGCAGCGCGGATTCCCGGACACGCTGGTGTACTGTGTCTGGTCGCTCACGATGATCCCTCCGGCGCTGATCGTCGTGGCCCGCAGCGGCTGGCGCGTCGATCGCAGCCCGCGGGCCGTGATGTACGGCCTGGCGATTGGGCTGCTCGGCGCGGGTGGCCAGATGATCCTCTTCTATGCGCTCACCATCGGCCCGCCCTGGCTGATCTTTCCGATCATTTCGCTGTCGCCCGCCGTGACGATCGTCATGTCGTACCTGTTGCTCGCCGAGCGCACGACCCGTCTCGGCGCGCTCGGCATCGCGCTCGCGCTCGCCGCCGTGCCGTTCTTCGACTTCTCGCTGCAGGGGCTGGCGGCGGGCCAGGGGTTCGGCTGGTTCGCGCTGTCGCTCATCGTGATGGCCTGCTGGGGTGTGCAGGCGTTCTTCATGAAGCTCGCCAATCACCACATGGGCGCCGAGAGCATCTTCTTCTACATGATGCTGACCGGCCTGATGCTGGCGCCCGTCGCGTGGGCGATGACGGACTTCTCGAAGCCCGTGAACTGGGCTGCGGACGGCCCGTACCTGGCCGCGGTGATCCAGTCGCTGAACGCGATCGGCGCGTTGCTGCTGGTGTATGCATTCCGTTACGGCAAGGCCATCGTCGTCGCTCCGCTCACCAATGCCGGGGCGCCGTTGATGACCGCGCTGATTGCGTTGCTGGTCACGCAGGTGATGCCGGGGCCGTTGAAGCTGCTCGGGATCGGGCTCTCGCTGGCGGCTGCGGTGTTGCTGTCGCTCGCGGAGGCCGGCAATGACGGCGCCGTGGGTGCCGCCGCCGTAGCGGCGGAGCCCGGATCGCGATGAAGGCCTTGCTCGATTTCGTCGAGCGTCATTGCGCCGGCGAGCCCGTCGGCCTGTATTCGCTCTGCTGCGCGCATCCGCTGGTCCTGCGAGCGCGCATGGTTCACGCCCGGCGCCGCGGCATAGGGACGCTGCTCATCGAGGCGACCTGCAACCAGGTGAACCAGGAAGGCGGTTACACCGGGATGACGGCGCGCGACTTCATCGGGCTCGTGCAGGCCATCGCGGTCCAGGAACAAGTCCCGCACACATCGATCATCCTGGGCGGCGACCACCTCGGCCCGCATCCGTGGCGACACCTCGCGGCGAACGAGGCGATGGCGCGTGCGCAAGCGCTGGTGACTTCGTACGTCGAAGCTGGATTCCGCAAGATCCATCTCGACTGCTCGATGAGTTGCCAGGGCGACCCGGTGCGGCTGGGCGACAAGGTCGTCGCCGAACGGAGCGCGCACCTGTGCCGGGCGGCCGAAGACGCGTGGCACCGCAGCGGCGGTGAGGCACCCGTGTACGTCATCGGCACCGAAGTGCCGGTCCCGGGAGGCCCGGCGGAGACCCTGGCGCACGTCGAGGTGACCACGCCATCGGCGGCGCGCGCGACGATCGAAGCGCATCGCCAGGCATTTGCAGCAGCCGGCCTGCGCGATGCGTGGACGAGAGTGATCGCCGCGGTCGTGCAACCCGGCGTGGAGTTCGATCACCACGAGGCCGTCGATTACGTGCCGGCCAGGGCTGCCGGACTGTCCGCCATCACCACCGAGCATTCTCGCTTTGTCTTCGAGGCGCACTCGACCGACTACCAGACTCCGGCGTCGCTCGCGAACCTGGTGCGCGATCACTTCGCGATCCTGAAAGTGGGCCCTGCGGTGACGTACGCGTTGCGCGAGGCGCTCTGGGCACTGGACTCGATCGAGCGCGAATGGGCGCAGCCGGTCGAGCCGGCGAAGCTGAGGCAGACCGTGCTCGCGTGCATGCGCAGCGATCCCCGGCACTGGTCGCGTTATTACCCGGCGGACGAGCCGGCGCGCAGCTTCCACCTCGAATACAGCCTGAGCGATCGCGTCCGGTACTACTGGAACCGCGAGGAGGTCGTGCAGGCGCAGGCGCGGCTGTTCGCAAACCTCCGGCAGCGTCCCCTGCCGCTCGCGCTGATCAGCCAGTATCTTCCTGCCGAGTACGGCAGCGTGCGCGCCGGCGAACTGCCGGCGGACCCCGAGGCGCTCGTCGTCGCGCACATCGGACGGGTCCTCGACGACTACTCGCGGGCCTGCGGGCCACAACGGATGAATGCAGATGCTTGAAACCGGCCTCGACGCAGCGGCGCTCGCCGCTCGCGGCGCTTTCGCGACCGCAAGCGAGATCGCGCAGCAACCGGGCATGTTGCGCGCCACGCAGGCGCTGCTCGATTCGCGCGGGACCGAGATTCGCGCGTGGCTCGAGCCGCGGCTCGGGCAGCAAGGCCTGCGCGTGATCTTCGCGGGTGCCGGCACGTCCGCGTTCATCGGCGAGTGCCTTGCGCCTTACCTGTCGCAGCGGCTCGGCATTCGCTGCGACGCGGTGGCGACCACGGACATCGTCGCCGCGCCGGCCGCTCACTTTTCGCGCTCGCAACCGACGCTGCTCGTGTCGTTCGGCCGCTCCGGCAGCAGTCCGGAGAGCCTCGCGACGGTCGAGTTCGCGGACCTGCTCGCGGACCACCGCGTCGACCACCTGGTGATCACGTGCAACGCGACGGGCGGGCTGGCCGCGCGGGCTCGCCGCGATGGCGATTCGCTGCTGGTGCTGTTGCCCGACGAAACCCACGATCGCAGCTTCGCCATGACGTCCAGTTTCTCCTGCATGACGTTCGCGGCGCTCGGAATGTTCCGAGGGCTCGACGTCGCGCATGCCCGGCTGGACGCCGTCGCCGGCGCCACCGGGCATGTCATCGCCCGTGAGAGCGCCCGCATGCGCAAGCTGTCCGCGGCGGGGTTCGAGCGCGTGATCTACCTCGGCAGTCACGTCCTGCGGGGCCTGGCGCGCGAGTCTGCGCTCAAGCTGCTGGAACTGACGGACGGCCGCTGCGTCTCCACCTTCGATACGCCGCTCGGTTTCCGTCACGGCCCGAAGACCATGGTGAACAGCCGCACGGTGGTCGTGATGTTCGTGTCGAACGATCGATACACGCGGCTGTACGACGTCGACCTGCTGGCGGAACTGGGACGCGACGGCGTGGCTTCGAAGGTGGTGGCTGCCACGGCGCAGCCCCTGCCGGATATTCCGGGAGTCGAGGCCATCGACGTGCCGCACCTGGCCGGCGCGGAAGACGTCGACCTGGTCGTGCCCTTCGTGGCGCTCGCGCAGATGCTTGCATTCCACGCTTCGTTGCGACTCGGCTTGTCGCCCGACAATCCAAACCAGGCGGGCACCGTGAATCGTGTCGTCCAGGGCGTCCGCATACACCCCCTGGAGTGAACCGATGGCGAGGACATTGCTGCTCGGTGTGGACGGCGGCGGAACCAAGACGGAATTCGTGCTGCTCGACCGCGCGGGCAGTATCGTCGGCCGGCACCGAGACTCGGGCGCGTATCACCTTCAGGTCGGCATAGCCGGGTTGCACGACGTATTGCAGCGCGGCCTCGCCGAGTTGTTCCTCAAGACAGGTGCGAGCGCCGAGGACATCGAGCACGCATTCTTCGGGCTGCCGGCGCATGGCGAAGACAGCGTTCTCCAGCCGCGCCTCGATGCGCTTCCGGGGTCGTTGCTCGGGCACCGCCGGTACCGTTGCGGCAACGACATGATCTGCACCTGGGCCGGGTCGCTGGCCGGCGCCGACGGGATCGGAATCGTGGCGGGGACGGGGGCCATCGGCTACGGCGAGCGCGCGGGGAAGTCGGCGCGTGCGAGCGGCTGGGGTGAACTGTTCGGTGACGAAGGTTCCGCGTATTGGGTCGCGATCCAGGGGCTCAACGCGTTCAGCCGGATGTCCGACGGACGCATGCAGCGCGGGCCGTTGCACGCGCTCTTCCTGCACGAGTTCGGCCTGCAGTCCGACCTGGACATCTGCGCGAAGATCATGGGCCCGGAAGGCGTGGGACGCGATCGGATTGCGTCCTACAGCGGCCTTGTCACGCAAGCAGCGGTGCAGGGAGACGCTGCGGCCAAGGGTATCTTCGTGTCGGCGGCCCGGGAACTCGCGCAGGTCGCCGAGGCGCTGCGCGGGCGGCTCGGATTCGAGCGGGGAGAGAAGGTGCCGGTTTCCTACTCGGGGGGGCTGTTCAACAGCGGTGAGCTGATACTGGCACCGCTGCGCGCGCAGCTCGCGGCGATGAGTCCGGGCATTGAACTGCGCCGGCCTGCGCTGGATCCAGGGATAGGCGCAGCGCTCTACGCAGCGCGCGACTGCGGGCACCCCATCGAGGAGGGTTCCATCGCACTGCTGCGGCAGTCAGAGGGATCGCCCGGCTGACGCCCGGCCTGTTCGTCTGCAAATCTGCGCGCGTACGCAGCGCAGAAGGCCCGGGCTCACCCGGGCCTTCCACATGCAGTCGTCTGCGGGTCAGGATCGGCGGCTGACGCCGCCGAGTCGCTTACCAGCGGCCGCCGCCGCCGCCGCCGCGGGGGCCACCGCCACCGCCGCCGCCGCCGTAGCCGCCGCCACCACCACCACCGCCGCCGAAGCCGCCGGAGCGACCACCGCCGCCACCGCCGCCACCGCGCGGACCACCGCCGCCGGTGCGGGGACGATCCTGCGCTTCATTGACGCGCAACGGACGGCCGCCCATGTTGAAGCCGTTGAGGGCCTGCATGGCCCGCTGGGCATCAGCCTGCGGCATCTCGACGAACCCGAAACCGCGCGGCCGGCCGGTCTCACGGTCGGTCGGCAGTGCCACGGATTCCACGGTGCCGTGCTGGGCGAAAAGCTCGCGCACGTCCGGTTCAGTGGCCGAAAAAGGCAGATTGCCCACGTAGATCTTGGTCATTCGAACATCCTCAGAGATAAACACATCAACCCGGTCCTGAAACCCTCCCGGGCCAGCCGGCACTATCAACTCAAACAGGGGTTCGCAGCCGAGCGTCTGTCGATTCGCCGGTCTCACGCGACCGGCGCTGCAGCGACGTTTCCTGTCACCTGATCGAAGACGTCCCGGCTTATCAGACCAGACGCAAAACCAGCGTCCTGCAAGACACGTACGGACAACGATCGCGCGACAGTCTACCACACCCCCCAAAATCAATAACCTAGCTGCGTCCTCCCGGCTTTTCGCCGCTCGCTGCCCAGGCGAGCCCGAGCCGCCGGAGCGGTCGCGGGCGACGATGCCGGCCGGACGCCATGGCGCCGGCCTCCAATCGAGACTTGCACGAAGTCAGCCGCGCGCAGCGCCGACGCAACAGCCCGATTTTCCACGAAACACGCGCGGATCATGGTCGGGACTTCGGGATAAGGGATGCGAACACCGGGAAAGGGCGCGGGAGGCCAACCTGCTGCTGATTCTGGATCGAACCGTCGGTTTCCGGTGTCGGCGCCTTGCGGCGACGAGTGCTCAAAAAATGACCACGGTCCAATTTAATGATCCTTGGTGTCGTGTCAACCTAAATAGTTGATGCATCGCAAAAAATCCGCCACCGGTCCCGGTTGCGAGAGTGGCCGCGCAGGGCGCGGATGAGGCTTCCCGTTCATGGCCTGGCTTCGGGCGGGGGGATTCATCTTCTTGAAGTACGTCCAGCTCGTCTCGTTCGGACGGGTGTCGTCCACGGGCGGCTGGCCGGCGAGCGGATTGCGGATAGCAGAGCGGCACCGTCGTCATGTCGCGCGCACCGCGCACGTTGAAGCTAGCGGCGGGCGCGCTCGATCCAGTGATGGAAGTCGTGCAGGTTGCGCCAGACGCTCTCGCGCTCGTCCCAGTTGCGGGCGAGCGACTCCGGATCGAGGCGCAGCGCTTCGACCACGCCAGCCTGCGCGCGAATCAGCCGCTCGAACGTCTCCGGAGCCGGGCGTGGGTCGATGGCTTCGTCGATCATCGCAAGTCTCTCCGTGCTTTCTGCGCGGAATTAGACCGGGCCGCCGTGACCGGATCGTGAATGGCTCGCGACAGTTGCGTGACCGGATGCGTCCGTGGCGGGCTGGTATCATCGCCGCCCGGTTCCGGGGAGCAGGCCGCTGCGCCCGTACGCAGGTGCGCAGTCGATGGAAGCTCTTCTCGTTTCAGCCGGCGTGGTCGCCCTCGCCGAGATCGGCGACAAGACGCAGTTGCTCGCGCTGGTGCTGTCGGCCCGGTTCCGCAAGCCGGTGCCGATCATCCTCGGCATCCTCGTCGCCACGCTCGCGAATCACTTGCTGGCCGGCGCCGTCGGCGCGTGGCTCGCGTCGGTCATCGGTCCGACGTTGATGCGCTGGATCCTGGGCATCTCGTTCATCGGCATGGCCGTCTGGACGCTGATTCCCGACAAACTCGACGACGAGGAGGGGCCGAAGCCGCCGCGCTACGGCGTGTTCGGCACCACGCTCATCGCGTTCTTCCTGCTCGAGATGGGCGACAAGACCCAGATCGCGACCGTGGCGCTGGCCGCCAGGTACCCGTCGCTGCTGGCGGTGGTCGCGGGCACCACGGTCGGCATGATGCTGGCCAACGTGCCGGCCGTGCTGCTCGGCGAGGTGGCGGCCCGCAAGCTGCCGATGCGCCTGGTGCACGGCATCGCCGGCGCGATCTTCCTCGTGCTCGGCGCGCTGGTGCTGGCGGGCGTCGGCGCACCGCAATAGGCGCCCGCCCGGTTCGCGGGAGCGGCCGCTCTCAGGTCTCGAGGTAGGTGTAGCCGTTCAACTCGGCTTCGTAGAAGCGCCGCAGCGACTGGCTCTCGGCGAGCGTGATGCGGCCTTCGCGCACGGCTCGCTCGCAGTCGCGGGCGAACTGCGGAAACAGCCGTTCCACGTCGTACTGCATGTAGCGCAGCACCTCGGCGGCCGTGTCGCCCTTCACCGTCTCCTCGATCCACCAGCCTCCCTCGTCGTGCAGCTTGATGTGGACCACGTGCGTGTCGCCGAAGAGGTTGTGCAGGTCGCCGAGCGTTTCCTGGTACGCGCCCACGAGGAATGTGGCGAGGTAGTACGGCTCGCCTTCGCGCAACTCGTGCAGCTCGAGCGTGCGCTTGGTCTCGCGCACGTTGACGAAGTGGTCGATCTTGCCGTCGGAGTCGCAGGTGATGTCGGCGAGCACGGCGTTGCGCGTCGGGCGCTCGTCGAGACGATGCACCGGCATCACCGGGAACAGCTGGTCGATCGCCCAGCTGTCCGGCAGCGACTGGAAGATCGACACGTTGCAGAAATAGATGTCGCTCAGGATGCCTTCGAGGCCATCCAGCTCTTCGGGCACCGTTTCCCGGCGGCGGCAGAGGTCGCGGATCTTCGCGCAGGTGGACCAGTAGAGCCGCTCGGCGAGGCCGCGCGCCTCGAGCCCGAGATAACCGAGGTTGAACATCTGCAGCGCCTGTTCGCGGGCCTGCAGCGCGTCGTGATAGCACTCGACCAGGCGGCGGTCGGCGACCGAGCGGTAGGCGTCGACGAGGTCCTGCACCGGCTGCGGCACGCTCCGCAGCGCCTTCACTTCCTGGTCCAGCTGGTCGCCGATCGCGAACTTCTCGAGCATCGAGCAGCCGAGCACGTCGAACACCAGCAGGCTGTGGTGCGCGGCGATGGCGCGACCCGATTCGCTGACGATGGTCGGGTGGTCGACTCCGCGGGCGTTGCACACGTTGGCGATGCGGTAGACGACGTCGCTCGCGTACTCGGCGACGTTGTAGTTCATCGACGATTCGTAGTTGGTGCGGCTGCCGTCGTAGTCGACGCCGAGCCCGCCGCCGATGTCGATGTACTGCAGGCCCGCGCCCATCAGCTTCAGCTCGGCGTAGACGTGCGCAAGCTCGTTGACGGCGTCCTTGACGCGGCGGATGTCCTGCAACTGGCTGCCCGGGTGGCAGTGCACGAGCTGCAGGCAGTCTTCCATGCCCTCGTCCTTGAGCGTGCGGAACAGCTCCAGGATCTCGGTGACGAACAGGCCGAACTTGCTCTTCTCGCCGGCCGACTCGCGCCAGCGGCCCGCGCCCTCGCTCGCGAGCTTCACGCGCACGCCGATGCGCGGGCGCACCTCGTACTTCTTCGCGTGCTTCAGGATCAGCGCCAGCTCGCTGAAGTTCTCGACCACCGGGATGATCGTGCGGCCGAGCTTGGCCGCCAGGATCACCGCCTCGATGTAAGCGTCGTCCTTGAAGCCGTTGCAGATGATCAGCCGCTCGGACTCACCCTCGGTGAGCGCCATCACGGCCAGCAGCTCGGGCTTGGAGCCGACTTCGAGGCCGAACCCGAACTCGCGGCCGTAGCCGTAGACCTCCTCGACGACCAGGCGCTGCTGGTTCACCTTGATCGGGTACACGGCGCAGTAGCGGTTCTTGTAGTCGTTCTCGGCGATCGCGGTGGCGAACGCATCGTGCAGCCGCTTCAGGCGGTGCCGCAGGATGTCGGAGAAGCGCACGACGACGGGCGTCGTCAGGTCGCGCGCGGCGAGCCCCTGGATGACTTCGAGCAGGTCGATCTCGTGCTCGGGCGTCTGGTCCGGCCGCACGACGACGTGCCCGGCGTCGTTGATGTGGAAATAGCCGTTGCCCCAGGCGTTGACGCCGTAGAGATCGAGCGAGTCGTCGATCTTCCAGCTGCCGGTGAGGTTCAGCTTGCGGGCGGTGGTTTCCACGTCTGCGCTTTCCGGTAGGGAGCCAGAAAAGAGGCGCGCACGATAGCAGAAGCGCGCCGCAATGAAAGGGCCGCGAACCGGTTTCGAATCAAGGCTCCGCGCCTCGGGCGACAGGCCGCGCCGGATTGCGCGACCACTCGCTCCACGAGCCCGGGTAGAGCCGCCCGCCGCGCAGCCCGGCGTGCTCCATGGCGAGCAGCACGTGGCAGGCGGTGACACCGGACCCGCAGTACGCGATCGTCCGCTCGGGCGCCACGCCATCGAGCGAGCGGAGCAGCGTGACACGCAAATCGTCGGCGGGCAGGAAGCAGCCGTTCGCGCCGAGCAGCGACGAAGCAGGGTGGTTGCGGGCGCCCGGCACATGGCCGGCGATCCGGTCGATCGGATCGACGTCGCCGCGATAGCGCTCGGCAGCGCGCGCGTCGACGACGCGCTGCTCAGGGTCAGCGGCCGACTCGAGCACGGCGTCGCCGTCGACGGCCAGCTCGGGGTGCGCGACGCCGACGAAGGTCCCGGCGCCCGGCTGCGGCACCTCGGCGGTCAGCGGCAGGCCGAGGTCCTTCCAGCGGCGGAATCCGCCGTCGATCACCGCCGCCTCGTCGTGCCCGAGCCAGCGCAACATCCACCAGAGGCGGGCGGCGAACATGCCGGTCGCGTCGTCGTAGGCCACGATCTGCGAATCGCGATCCACGCCGACCGCACGCAACCAGGCCACGAATGCCGTCGGGTCCGGCAGCGGGTGGCGGCCGCTCGTAGCGGTCGGGGGCATCGACAGGTCGAGGTTCAGGTCGGCGAACACCGCGCCGGGGAGATGGGAATCGCGGTAGCGTTCGGCGCCTGCCTGTGGCTGCATCAGGTCGAACCGGCAGTCGAATATCCTCAACCGGGGATCGTCGAGTCGGCCGGCCAGTTCCTCGGCCGTCACCAGCGTGCGCCAGGTCATCGATGCGTCTCCCACTGTGACAAGCTGCCCACCCGCGGTGGCTCTCAGTACAATCCTGCCGCCGCGCCGCTATTGTGCGCGCGGACGGCAGAGGATTCTCCATGGCTCTCGAACTGTACTGGGGCAGCGGCAGCCCGTATTCCTGGCGCGTCCAGCTTGCGCTCGAGTACAAGCGCGTGCCGTACGAGTCGCACCTGCTGCAATTCGAGAAGCAGGAGCACAAGTCGCCGCAGATGCTGCGGATGAATCCTCGCGGCCGCGTGCCGGTGCTCCGGGACGGCGATTTCGTCGTGTTCGAATCGCTCGCCTGCCTGATCTACCTCGACCGCAAGTACCCCGAGCCGCCGCTGTTCGGCCGCACGCCCGAGGAGGCGGCCTCGATCATGCGGGTGATCAACGAATACCAGGCCTATGTCGAAGCGCCGCTGCTGCAGATCGTCTCGGCGGTGTTCTTCGAAACCCTCGACGAGAAAATCGAGGAAGTCACGCGCGCGACGCACGTGATGGCCGGCGAGGCCCGCACCATCGAGAACCGGCTGAGCGCGTCGGACTGGCTGGTCGGGGAGCACGTCTCGGCGGCCGACATGGTCGTGTTCCCGCAGATCATGCTCCTGCTGCGGGCGCTGGAGAAGCGCGACGCCGGCGACCTGCGCACGCGCTTCCTGCCGATGGAGCAGCACTACCCGGCCATCGCCCGCTGGATCCAGCGCGTGGAGCAGTTGCCGGGTTACGAAAAGACGTATCCACCGCACTGGCGCGAAGGCGCGCCGCGAGGTTGAAGCCAGGTTGGCCGGCCCCGTCGCGCGCCGGAAACGGCGTTTCCGGCTAGACTAGCGGCCGTCCATTTCCAGCTTCAGACCAGGTCCTATCGAAAAGATCATGACTACTTATCCCGTGCACGTGGCATTCCCGGGCCGCCTGATCTTCGTCGGCTTCGGCAGCATCGGCCAGGGCGTCCTGCCACTGATCCTGCGGCACGTCGGCATCAAGCCCGACCAGATCACGATCGTCACGGCCGAAGACGCGGGCGCCGCGGTCGCCGCCGAGTACGGCGTGCGTTTCGTGAAGCACGGGCTGACGCGCGAGAACTACAAGAACGTCCTCGACCCGCTGGTCGGCCGCGGGGACTTCCTGTTGAACCTGTCGGTGGACGTCTCGTCGATCGCCCTCGTGAAGTTCTGCTGGGAGAAGGGATCGCTGTACCTCGACACGTGCATCGAGCCGTGGGCCGGCGGCTACACCGACCTGACCATTTCGCCGTCGCGGCGGACGAACTACGCGCTGCGCGAGGACGCGCTCGCGCTGCGCGACACGCGCAAGAGCGCCCCGACGGCGGTGCTTACGCACGGCGCCAATCCGGGCCTCGTTTCGCATTTCGTGAAGCAGGCGATGCTCAACATCGCGGCCGATACCGGCGTCGAGCACGGCGACCCGGGCACGCGCGAACAGTGGGCGGCGCTCGCGCACAAGCTCGGCGTGAAGGTGATCCACATCGCCGAACGCGACACCCAGGTCTCGAACCGACCGAAGGAACAGAACGAGTTCGTCAACACCTGGTCGGTGGACGGTTTCGTCGGCGAAGGCTGCCAGCCGGCCGAGCTCGGCTGGGGCTCGCACGAGAAGAACTGGCCGCGCGACGGCAAGCGCCACGAGTTCGGCCGCGGCAGCGCGATCTACCTGATGCAGCCCGGCGCCGCGACGCGCGTCCGCACCTGGACGCCCATGGCGGGCCAGTTCCACGGTTTCCTGATCACGCACGGGGAATCGATCTCGATCGCCGACTACCTGACCGTCAAGAAGGGCGAGCAGGTGGTCTATCGCCCGACCGTGCACTACGCGTATCACCCGTCCGACGACGCGGTGTTGTCCGTGCACGAGCTGGCGGGCCGCAACTGGCGGATGCAGGACCGCAAGCGGATCATGATGGAAGAGATCGTGAAGGGCGCGGACGAGCTCGGCGTGCTGCTCGCCGGACACAAGAAGAACGCGTACTGGTACGGCTCGCAACTCTCCGTGCAGGAGGCGCGGCAACTCGCGCCGCACAACAGCGCGACTTCGCTGCAGGTGACGGTCTCGGCCATGGCGGGCCTGATCTGGGCGATCGAGAATCCGAACAGCGGCGTCGTCGAGCCCGACGACCTCGACTACAAGCGCATCCTCGAGATCTGCCGGCCGTACCTCGGCCTGGTGGTCGGCGAGTACAGCGAGTGGCATCCGCTCGTGGATCGCAACCGCTTGTTCCCGGAGGACCTGGACGAAACGGATCCCTGGCAGTTCAAGAACGTCCGCGTGATCTGACCGGGAATCCGGCACGCGATTCCCCACCTCTCCCGCTTGCGGGAGAGGTCGCGCGAGGCGCGGGTGAGGGCTCTCCACCTCTCCCGCTTGCGGGAGAGGTCGCCCAGCGGGCGGGTGAGGGCTACGACACATGACCGATTCCACTCGTTCCGGCTCGTGTTCGTGCGGCGCCGTGCGTTTCCGCATCGCGCTGCCGCCCATCTGGATCGCGCACTGTCACTGCACGATGTGCCGGCGCGCACAGGGGGCGGCGTTCGTCACCTGGGTCGGCGCGGACGAGGCAAAGTTCGTCCTCGAGTCCGGGGCCGAGAGCCTGTCCCGCTATCGAGTCCTCGCCGCCTGCCGTGCGTACCTTCTGCAGCCATTGCGGCACGCCGCTCTTCTTCGAGTCCACCCGCTGGCCGGGCGAGATCCACGTGACGATGGCGAGCCTCGACTCGACCGCGGGGCTCGAGCCGCAGGGCCACGCGCACTGGGAGAACCGCGTCGACTGGGTTCGTCTCGGCGACGACGGCTTGCCGCGCAAGTAGCCCGCCCGTACATCTCTACCGCGCGCAGGCGAGGTCGCGCACGGCGCGGCTGAGGCCTATTCCTCCTCGTAGCGAATCTCCATCACCACGAACCTGGCCGTTCCACCCGGCACTTCGACGGTGACTTCGTCGTCCCGACGCTTTTTCATCAGCGCGCGGGCGAGCGGCGAATCCATGCTCACGTACTTGCGCGACGGGTCGATCTCGTCCGGACCGACGATGCGCAGTTCCGTCTCGCGACCGTCCTCGTCCTCGACCTTGACCCAGGCGCCGAAGAAGATGCGGCTGCGATCATCCGGCGGGCGGCTCACCACCACGAGGCCCTCGAGCCGCTTGCGCAGGAATCGCACGCGCGCGTCGATCTCGCGCAGCATCTTCTTGCCGTAGATGTACTCGGCATTCTCCGAGCGGTCGCCCTGCGCGGCGGCCTCCTGCACCGCCTTGGTGACCTGCGGGCGCCGCACCCGCCAGAGGTGATCGAGCTCTTCCCGCAGCCGTCTCGCGCCCTCCGCGGTGGCGTACTTCGAACCGGGCGTTTGCGGCTTTCGGTAACGCGTCATGGTTTTCGGCGAGGCCCATCCAGGGCCCGGAATAGTGTGGACGACGTCACGGATTCAGCCGTAGCCGGGCAGTAGCGTTCGTGCCATGAGCATCAAGTACTACGCCCATTTCCTGGTGGAGCAGCTCGATCCGCGGGGCATGCAGGAATACCGCGGCGTGGTGGAACTCGACGGCCAGCCGCGACAGGGCCGGGAGTTCAAGGAGGCGGTGCGGATCATCGCCCGCAATTTCGGCCGGTCGCTGCAGGACGTCAAGGTGCTGCAGTGGTCGAGGCTGCACTGATCGAGGTGTTGCGTCGCGCAAGGTTCCCCTGGCGGACTTTTCCCTTCCCTTCGACCAAAGTCCGCTAACTCCGCCCCGGGCCACAAGCCCGGGGCTTTTTCTTTTCTATCCGCCGGGATCACGCAAGGTCGAAGCGATCAAGGTTCATCACCTTGTTCCAGGCCGCCACGAAGTCCCGCACGAACGCCTGCTGCGCGTCACTGGACGCATAGACCTCGGCGAGGGCTCGGAGCTGGGAGTTCGAACCGAAGACGAGATCGACCACGGTGCCCGTCCACTTGAGATCGCCCGTGGCTCGATCGCGTCCCTCCAGCACGCCTTCAGAGGCGGCGGACTTCTGCCACTTCGTGCGCATGTCGAGCAGATTCACGAAGTAGTCATTGGTGAGCGCTTCGGGACGCTTGGTGAAGACACCGTGCCTGGACTGGCCGACGTTTGCATTCAGGACACGCAGGCCGCCGATCAGTACCGTCATCTCAGGGGCAGTCAGGGTCAGCAAGTGCGCCTTGTCCACGAGCAGTTCAGCCACCGATCCTTCGAGTCCCGTGCGGACGTAGTTGCGGAAGCCGTCTGCAGCCGGTTGCAGCACGGCGAACGACTGCACATCGGTCTGCTCCTGCGTTGCGTCCATGCGCCCCGGCGTAAAGGGAACCTTCACGTCGTGGCCGGCTTTCTTCGCAGCGACCTCGACGGCCGCGCAGCCGCCCAGAACGATCAGGTCGGCAAGCGAAACCTTCTTGCCGCCAGACTGTTCGCCGTTGAATTCATTCTGGATCGCTTCCAGCTTCTGCAGGACCTTGGCCAGTTCGGCAGGCTGGTTGGCTTCCCAATCCTTTTGCGGCGCGAGGCGAATGCGCGCCCCGTTTGCGCCGCCGCGCTTGTCGCTGCCGCGGAATGTCGCCGCCGACGCCCAGGCCGTCGTCACCAGCTGGGAGATGGACAGGCCTGAAGCAAGGATCCTGGACTTCAGGGAGGCGATGTCCTGGTCGTCAATCAACGCATGGTTGACCGCCGGGATGGGGTCCTGCCAGATGAGTTGTTCGGCAGGAACCTCCGGGCCGAGATAGCGTGCGCGCGGGCCCATGTCGCGGTGCGTCAGCTTGAACCACGCCCGGGCGAATGCGTCGGCGAACTGATCCGGATTCTCGAGGAAGCGCCGCGAAATCTTTTCGTAGATCGGGTCGAACCGCAAGGCGAGGTCGGTGGTCAGCATGGAAGGCGCGTGACGCTTCGACGGGTCGTGGGCATCCGGCACCGTACCGGCGCCCGCGCCATTCTTCGGCTGCCATTGATGCGCACCGGCCGGGCTCTTCGTCAGTTCCCATTCGTAGCCGAACAGGTTCCAGAAGAAGTTGCTGCTCCATTTCGTCGGCGAGGAGGTCCAGATGACTTCAAGCCCGCTGCTGATGGTATCGGCGCCCTTGCCGCTGCCATAGGTGTTCGTCCAGCCCAGACCTTGCGCTTCGATGCCGTCCCCCTCGGGTTCACGACCGACATACTTGCCCGGATCGGCCGCGCCATGCGTCTTGCCGAAGGTGTGGCCGCCCGCGATCAGCGCCACCGTCTCTTCATCGTTCATCGCCATGCGAGCGAACGTCTCGCGAATGTCCCGCGCCGCGGCGAGCGGGTCCGGATTGCCGTTCGGGCCTTCCGGATTCACATAGATCAGGCCCATCTGCACCGCGCCGAGCGGATTCTCGAGTTCCCGGTCGCCCGAATAGCGCTTGTCACCCAGCCAGGTGCTCTCAGCGCCCCAGTAGATGTCCTCTTCCGGTTCCCAGATGTCCGCACGCCCGCCGGCGAAACCGAACGTCTTGAATCCCATGGATTCCAGTGCAACGTTGCCAGTGAGGATCATCAAGTCGGCCCAGGAGATCTTGCGGCCGTACTTCTGCTTCAGCGGCCAGAGCAGCCGGCGAGCCTTGTCGAGGTTGACGTTGTCCGGCCAGCTGTTCAGAGGAGCAAAGCGCTGGCTGCCACTCCCTGCACCGCCGCGGCCGTCGCCGGTACGGTAGGTGCCCGCGCTGTGCCATGCCATGCGAATGAACAAGGGCCCGTAGTGACCGAAATCCGCCGGCCACCAATCCTGCGAATCGGTCATCAGCGCCAGCAGGTCCTTCTTCACGGCGTCCAGGTCGAGGCTCTTGAACTCTTCAGCGTAGTTGAACGCCTCGCCCATGGGATCGGACTCGGAGGAGTGTTGGTGCAAGACGCTCAGCTTCAGTTGATTGGGCCACCAGTCTGCGTTCGATCGGGCTCCGGCGACGGTGTGTTTGCGAGCGTCGCCGGAGAACGGGCACTTGGTATCTGTCGACATGTTCGGTCCTTTGATCGTACTGCACCTGACTGCTCGACGCAGTCTGGAGTCCGGGCTACGGATAGATCCAATTGGTTCTACCGATGGCATCGATAGAGAGCAGCGAGGGGCTGTGCAGGCCATGACTGGCTACGCGGGTTCGCTGTTCCTGGTTGACCGGCGAACCCGCAACGCGCAAAGGCCGAGAGTTGCGAGCGCGGTCAATACGTCGTCTGGCGGCCGTCGACGGCGCGCAGCAGCGCGTCCGCCGTCGGATCTCCTTCCGCGATCTGATCCAGCAAGCCCTGGTGGTTGCGGTCCGGGATCTCGATGCAATCCGCCTTGCCGTGCGCCGCGATCAGCGCATCACGAAACTCAAGCGAGAGACTGCGGCGGTCCGGACCTTCCAGGCTCCCGTACAGCAGCAGGAACGGCGGATGGTCGCCGCTGATGTGAGCGAGCGGTGAGGCGGCAGCCATGCCGGCCTCATCGCCGAACACGTCCTTGCGGATCGGGTTGATTCGATAACCGCCGCTGATTGCGAGGACGCCGGCGATGTCCGCGGGCTTCAGGCTTTCGGCCGCCAGGTAGGTCCCATCCGTCCCGAGCAGGGCGGCGAGATGCCCGCCGGCCGAGTGTCCGCTGACGTACACGCGGGACGGGTCGCCGCCGTACTGCGCGATGTGTGTCTTGATCCAGGTGAAGGCCTTGGCCACGTCCTGAATCTGGCCGGGGTGCTTCACCTGGGGAAACAGGCGGTAGCTGATCGACGCCACGGCCACGCCGTGATTCGCCAGCACGACGCCGAGGTTGTGCCCCACGGAGCGGTCGCCGCGCTGGTAGCCGCCGCCATGGACGAAGACCACGGTGGGGAAGTCCCGGATACCCTTGGGCAGGTAGAGATCGAGGACGTGCCGGAGCGGGTCGGCCGCTGCACCTGAGGCATACGGGATGGCCTCCTGCAGGCGCACGGTGGAGGGGACCGGCAACGGCGGCGGCGTGGTGTGGGACGCCGTCGTCCGGCTTGCCTCCGGGGCCGGGTTCGCGCCGATCGCGGTTGTGCCCTGGCCCATCGCCACGCTGCAGGTCGTCACCAGCAGGACCAGCGTCAGGCAGCGCAACAATCGGGGCGCGGCAGGACCTTCATCCTCGTGGACCAGCGCCGCCAGTCCCTCGAGCATCACCACATCGCCTTGACGCCCAGGATGACGTTGAACCCTGGCTCGTTGTTGCCCGAGCCGTGGATGCGGTAGTCCTCGTCGGTGAGGTTCTCGAGTCCAAGCGTAAAGTCGAAGTGGTCGCTGGCTTCCCAGCCGGCATGCAGCATGCCGACGACATAGGACGGGGTACCGCCGCTCGGGATGCGCTGGTTGTCGGCGATGTCCGAGGCCGTCAGCCTGTCCGCCGTTTCGGAAGCCAGCACGCGGCCTTCGACCCATAGTCTCGTCGACTCGTGCGTCCAGCGCAGCGCCACCGAACCGCTGAGCGGCAGGGCACGGCTGTAGGGCTCCTCGATCTCGGGGCCGCCTGCATACGCCGGGGCGGTGGTCTCGCCCTTCTGCCACGCGAGGAAGCCGGAGAGCAGCCACTGCTCGTTGATATACCAGCCGGCTTCCGTTTCGAAGCCGTAGAGATAGCCGTCGCGGCCGTTCGTCGCCACCGCCGTGCTCGATCCCTGGCTGACCGGCACGTCCGTGATGATGTCCGCGATGTCGGTGTAGAACAGCGCCGCACCGAACGAGACGCGCGGGCCGTCGAGGCGCGTGCCCAGCTCGTAGGTGACGTACCGTTCAGGGTCGAGGTCGACCGAGCCGCCCGATTCCACACCCGAGCGCGCCGTCGTCGTGCCGGACAAGTCGCTCAGGTTGGGCGCACGGAAGGCCTGCGAGACGCCACCGTACAGCGACCAGTCCGCGGGCAACTGCTGGATCGCGCGCAAAGAGAAGACAGTGTTGTCCCAACTGCGCTGCGAGGACACGTCCGCCCTGAGGTTGGCGTCCCAGCGTTTGCCGAGGTCCGCTTCGGCGTGCGTGTAGCGCAGTCCGCCCTCTACGCGCAGATCAGTCGTGATCTGCCAGATATATTGGCCGTAGGCGCCCAGCAACTCGTAGGTCGAATCATCTGCGACCGGACGCGACGCCGGAGCGAATACGTAACCGGCGCCGGTGTTGCGATATGCGGCGCTGTCGACGCCGTCGTGATAGTAGTCGAGGCCGTAGACCAGGCGACCCGGACCGAGCTGCGAGACGAGCGAGAAGTCGGCGCCGAGGGTCTCGACGTCCGCCGTCTGCAACTGCTGGTAGCGGGCCGAGCTCAGCGGCTGCGACGCGTTCGTGCGGCGGTCCTGGAACTCGCTATCGGCCCATGCCTGGTAGGAAAGCGTGCCCGCCCAGCTCGACACCAGCGCGTCCGGGTCCGTGTTCTCGGACTGCACCTTGGCATAACCGAGCGAGCGCCCCTGGTTGTATATGTTCGCGACCCAGGTGCCGGGTGCGGCGACGTGGTCGCCGTGCGTCCAGCCCGGGTTGTAGAGCGTGCGGTGCCAGCGCCAGATGTCGTTCTGGTCCACGTCCTGGTACGCCAGCGTGAGCGTCGTCGCATTGCCGAGGGCGGCGTCGAAACGCACGTCCCAGTCGTCCTCGTCGTAGCCGGTGTGCTTCATGGTTCCAACGGAGGAATCGTGGATGTCGCCGTACTCCTTCACCGACATGCCCGCATGCAGGCCCCAGCCGGCGCCCTTGCCGACCGAACCCTCGAGCCGGCCGATGTAGGAGCCGTCGCCATTGCTGCGGTTGTCGTACAAGGCGGCGCCGTGCGCGAAGAGGTCGCCGGCGGACTCGCTCGCGAACTGCGAGGACTGCGTGAAGCCGTTCAAGGTGCCGCCGATCGCGTCGGAACCGAACGCCACGCTGCCCTGGCTCTTGATCAGCTCGACGCGGTCGATGCTGAAGGAATCCACGGTGTTCCAGTACTGCACGGGCCCGCCGCGCCAGATCGAATTGTTCAGCCGGATTCCGTCCAGCAGCAGCAGGTTGGCCCGGCCGGTCTGCCCGCGGATGTACGGGGAGCCGTGCCCGTAGGTGGTCTTCTGCACGAGCACGCCCGGCACCAGCGCGAGCGCATCGGGCAGGTTCCGACGGGTGTTGTCCTCGAGGAAGTTGGAATCGAAATAATTGCCCGTATAGGTGCTGAAGGACGCCGGCATTGCGATACGCGTGGCCGTTACGACTACGACCTCCAGGCGTTCCTCGGCAAAGCCGACGGGGGGCAGCAGTGCTGCGGCAAGCGCTAGACGTTTCATGGGCAGACCCTCGGCTCGTTCTTTTATGTGTACGGAGGCGTCACCAATGGCTCGCAGGCCATTTTGCAGAATCCAAGCAAGTCCTGTGCCAGCCGCAGCGAAGGCCTGCGCATCTTTCGAGAAGGGCCTATTGATTAATGGCTTGAACAGCGCATTGCGCTGCCGGGCCAGCTCGTCGGGCGCCTGGCGGCGGCTGCTCCTGTCGGAATACCGTCAGGGCTGACCGGAAACCGGGCAAGGAGCCGGTGACCGGCCAGCTGGCATCCGCGCGCCCGGCCCACGATGATCGGCCCGCCTCGTCCTCAAGGGTTCGGTGTGGGGCCCCGGTCATCCGACGCCGCGAGGCGCGCCTCGGCATCCGCGATCATGGCCCTGAAGCGCGGATCGTCACGGAGGGGATCGAGGTCCGGATCCACCTTGGCGTGATTCAGAAAACCCACCGACATCGTCTCGATGACCGGGCCAAGTAGTTCCAGCGCGGCGTCCGCTTCATGCATATGGATCGCAAGGGTGCAGGCAAAGTTGTAGCGCATCTCCATCCTGTCGGGTTGTATCAGCAGCGCGCGGTTCATCCACTGCCTGGCGCGCGCGACGTCCCCGAGCGTTGCAAGTGCGCTGGCGCCATCGGTGATGGCCGACCAATCGTTCTGGTCGTGCGCCAGTACCTTTTCGGCTCGAGAGAGCGTGACTTGCGCAGCGCCCAGGGCCGCCTGGGCATCGCCGACGGCCGTGTAACAGGTCACCAGCATGGAAGGCGAATGAAAGTCCGACTCCATCAGAGCCGCCGCTTTTTCATAGTAGCGAATGGCATCTCCCATCCGCTGCTGCCAGAAACTCCAGAATGCGGCGGATCTGTTGACCTCGTAGGACTCGGGGTCCAGGCGCAGGGCAATGTCGATCTCCGCGGACGCCTCATCCTGACGACGGAGGCGGGACAGGATCCTGGCCTTGATGGCATGGGCCTCGGCCAGATCAGGGTCCAGCTCGAGCGCACGCTCGATGGCCGCCAGGCCGTCATCGCCCGGGCGTCGATGAACGAAATACCGGATCATCTGCCCGATGGCCATCAGTGCCCACGCGTGCGCATAGTCGGGGTCGAGCTCGGTCGCGCGGCTGCACAGGCGAATGATCGTTTCGGTGACCTGCGTATCCTCTGCGCTTCGATGGCTGGCCAGGTAGTGCTGCCACGCCATGAGATAGAGGTTGTAAGCCTCGACGTTGTCCGTGCCGCGCTGCTCGATGGCCTGCTTCTCTTCGGGCAGCAGCTTCAGCTTCAGCGACTTGACGATGGCTTCGGCTATTTCGTCCTGGAGCGCGAATATGTCGTTCAAGTCGCGGTCGTAACGCTCGGCCCACACGTGATCGTTGCTGGCGGCGTCGACGAGCTGGGCGGTGATCCGCACGCGGCCACCTGCTTTTCGCACACTGCCTTCCAGCACATGGCTCACCTTGAGTTCGCGCGCGACTCTCGGCACGTCGACATGCCTGCCCTTGTACACAAAGGCGCTGTTGCGTGAAATGACCGCCAGCGCCGACACCTTGCTCAAGTCGGTGATGATGTCCTCGGTGATGCCGTCGCTGAAGTACTCCTGTTCCGGATCGCCGCTCATGTTGGCGAATGGCAGGACGCAGATTGCAACGCGAGGGGACGCTGCAGCGGACGCAGGGAGCGCAGAGTCGGCGCCCGCGGTCGCGGGCTGTGACGCGCGCTGACGGGCAAATAGGGCGCCGAGCGCCCGCAGCACTTCCTGGATCTGCGGGGACTGCGGATCCTCCCCCCAATCATCCAGGTCGGTCGTATGCAGCGCGCGCACGTCGATCGGCAGGTCGGCGCCTTCAAAGCGCACGGGGACGAGGATGCCGCGATCCGCGCCCTCGCGCGCCTCGCCGCGCACCCAGCGCGACTCCACCGAATGCGGCGTCCAGACCACGAAGACGGCCTTGGCGATTTTGAGTTCCGTCGCGATCTGGCGGTCGAACTCCTGGCCGGGGGATATTTCCGGGTCCCACCAGACCGTCCAACCCTTCGCTTCGATCGCGGTCACGAGCGGCGCGACGCGTGCTCTGTCGCTGCGTGCGTAGGAAACGAAGATGTCGGCCACGCTCGTCGGACCTCAAGCCGAATGGGTCGGCGCGATCTTGCTGCGGCAGCTGTAGCTTAACCCGGCCCGCGCTGGAGCGGCAGGGCGCGCAGCCGTTCAACCAGCCGTAACGGCACGGAGGCCGGGCTCGTGAGCGTGTTAACGCATTTGGCGTCGGCTTCGCGCCGGACGGGTCCGCGGTGCGATACTCGGTTCATGGGACGCCGGAGTGACACGCCCGCAGCCTGGCGCGGTTCGCTCACCGTGATCGCGGTGCTCGGCATGGCCGTGCTCGTCGGCTGCGGCGGTGGAGGTTCGGGCGGTGGATCGCGCCGCCGGCGGACACGTCGCCGCCGACGGTGCCGCAGGGTGTGACCGCGAGCGCGGCGTCCACCACGCAGATCGTCGTGAGCTGGCAGGCCTCCACGGACGCGGGCACCGGCGTGGCGGGTTATCGCGTGTTCCGCAACGGAGCCGCGAACGCCGTTGCAACCGCGTCGGGCACCTCGTTCACCGACGGCGGACTCACCCCGGCGACCCAGTACTCGTACACCGTGTCGGCCTTCGACGGCGCCAACCCCGCCAACGAATCGGCGCACTCCGCTGCGGCAGTCGCAACGACGCAGGCGACGACTCCGATCGTGGGGCTCGACGCGCGACCCGACAACACGACTTGCGTCGCAGGGGACCGGCCGTCGCAGGTCGTGACACTCGCCACCGAACGCGCGTTCCCGAACCTGCCGGCGTTTTCGAGCCCCGTCCTGATGCTGCAGGCACCGGGCGACGCGACGCACTGGTTCGTCGTCGAGCAGGGCGGCACGGTGCGTGTGTTCGATAACCAGGCGGGTGTCGCGTCATCCGGACAATTCGTCGACATCACGTCGCGTGTGCGCTCGGGAGGCGAGCAGGGCCTGCTCGGCATGGCCTTCCACCCGGGCTACCCGGCCGATCCGCGCGTGTACCTGTCGTACACCAACGCGACGAACGGGCTGGTGTCGCGAATCTCCGAATTCCGCACGCGCGACGGCGGCCTGACGCTGGACCCGACGAGCGAGTTGATCCTGCTCACGGTCGCGCAGCCGGCCACGAATCACAACGGCGGCAACATCGCGTTCGGACCAGACGGCTTGCTGTACGTCGGGTTCGGTGATGGCGGCAGTGGCGGCGACCCTTGGGGCGCCATCGGCAACGGACAGAACCTGACGACCCTGCTCGGCAAGCTGTTGCGCATCGACGTCAATGGATCGACCGGCAACGTGCCGTACCGCATCCCGCCTGCCAATCCCTACGCCGGCAATGCGCTTTGCAACGCTGGCACCGGCACGCAGAGTTGCCCGGAGATCTACGCTTACGGCCTGCGCAATCCGTGGCGCTGGAGCTTCGATCGCGGCAGCGGCGAATTGTGGGTCGCAGACGTCGGGCAGAACGCGATCGAGGAAGTGGATCGCGTCGTGCCCGGCGGCAACTACGGCTGGCGCTGCTTCGAAGGCACGCAGGCCTATAACTCGACCTGCGGTCCGAACGCCGGCAGCAGCCTGCCGCCCATCGCCCAGTACACGCACGCGTACGGCCAGTCCATCACCGGCGGATACGTCTACCGCGGCGCGGCCATCCCGGCGCTCGCCGGCCGTTACGTGTTCGGCGATTTCGTGTCGGGACGCATCTGGCACATCGCGCGGAACACGCGCGCCGACGCTAGCGGTCACCGACGGATTCGACAGTGGCCTGTCGATCGCGTCGTTCGGGCAGGGCATCGACGGCGAACTGTACGTCGTGCACTACGGCGGACTGCTGTACCGACTGCGGGCAGGCGCGGGCAGCGGCGGCTCGGTGCCGAGCCAGCTGTCGGCCACCGGTTGCGTCGCGGCCGGGGATGCGACTCGTCCCGCGTCCGGCCTGATCCCGTACGCGCCCAACGCTCCGTTCTGGTCGGACGGCGCCGTCAAGGAACGTTATCTCGCGCTCCCGAACGGCACCACGATCACCCCGACGGCGGCCGGCGATTTCGAATTTCCGAACGGCACCGTGCTGATGAAGCACTTCCGCCTCGGCGGACGGCTGGTGGAGACGCGGCTCTTCATGCGGCACTCGGACGGCGAGTGGGCCGGCTACACGTATGAATGGAATGCACAGGGCACCGACGCCACGCGCGTGGTCGGCGGCAAGACCGCGCCGGTCGGTAGCCAGTCGTGGGTGTTCCCGGGCGAGGCCCAGTGCCTCGCGTGCCATACGGCCGCAGCGGGACGCAGTCTCGGTCTCGAGCTCGCGCAGTTGAACGGTTCGTTGCTCTATCCGCAGACCGGCCGCACGGCCAACCAGATCGCGACGCTGAATGCGATCGGGTTGTTCAACCCGGCGGTCTCGACGGCGCCGTCCGCGCTGCCTGCATTGCCGGATCCGTCCGGTGCGAGCGGCACGCTCACCGAGCGTGCGCGCGCCTACCTGCATACCAACTGCTCGCACTGTCATCGGCCAAACGGCGGCACGCCGACCGACCTCGACCTGCGCTATGCGACGGCCCTATCGGGCACCAACAGTTGCGATCGCTCGCCGCAGGCGGGTGATCTCGGCCTGACGAATGCCAGGATCATCGCGCCCGGTGCGGCCGGGCGCTCGGTGCTGGTCGCGCGCGTGAACCGTCGCGACGCGCTGGCGATGCCGCCGCTCGCCAGCACCGTAGTGGATGCGGCCGGCGTCAACCTGCTCACCCAATGGGTGAATTCACTCTCGAACTGCAATGTGAGCGGCGAGCCGGCCTAGGCGTCGCCGATGCGCAGCACTGCGATCGCGACGCGCACCTCGAACAGGAAGCTGACGAATGCCGCGACCAGCGACAGCATCGCGAGCACGAACAGCAGCGCGACCGGCGGCGCGAGGTTGAGCGGCACGAACGTGCTCGCGAACAGCAGTGCGACGACGAGCGCGATCAGCAGCGCCGCAATGGTGCCGAGCGTGATCGCGATGTTGATGTAGCGCGCGCGCCTGGCGAGCGCGGCCAGCTGCTTGCGGATGCGCTCCGGATCGTGCGTCTCCGGATGGCGCAGCTCCTTCTCCATGTTGCGCGCGCGGTCGACGATGCGTGCCAGGCGGTTGGTCAGCACGCCGAGAAACACCCAGATGCCCGAGAGCAGGAACACCGGGGCGAGGGCCAGCTGGATCGCGTGGGCGATGTCGACGACTCTGATACCGTCCATGGTTCTCGGCTGGATACATCCTGACGACGGGTGTGAGATTCTAAGCGACGTGGCCAGTTTCAAGGACCATTTCTCCGCGCAATCGGCGGCATACAGCCGCTACCGGCCCGGCTACCCGCCGCAGCTGATCGAATTCGTCGCCTGCTGCGCGCCGAGTCGGGCCGTCGCGGTGGACTGTGCCACCGGCAACGGCCAGGCCGCCGTGGCGCTTGCCGAGCACTTCGACGCGGTCGTCGCGGTCGACGCGAGCCTTGCGCAGATCGAGAAGGCCACGCGCCACCCGCGCGTCCAATATGTCTGCACACCGGCCGAGCGTCTGCCCGTGGCCACGGGTTCGGTGGCGCTGGTCGCGGCGGCGCAGGCCGCGCACTGGTTCGACTTCGAGCGGTTCTACGCGGAGTGTCGGCGCGTGCTGGTTCCAGACGGTGTCTTCGCGGCGTGGACCTACGAGAAATTCCGGATCGATCCCGAGGTGGACGCGCTGGTCGACGCTTTCTATACGCAGGTGGTCGGGCCTTTCTGGCCACCCGAGCGCCGTTACGTGGAGGAGGGGTATCGCACGCTGCCGTTCCCATGGCGCGAGCAACCGGCGCCCACCTTCACGCTCGAGACGCGCTGGGACCTCGACCAGGTCATGGGGTACCTCGCCACCTGGTCGGCCGTGCAGCGGTACAAGGAGGCGCACGACCACCGCGACCCGCTGCCGGCGTTGCGTTCGCAACTCGAGCGCGTGTGGCCCGTCGACCGGGACGCACGGCTCGTCGCATGGCCCATACACCTGAGATTGGGCCGGGCCTGATTCCCCTATAATCCGCCGCCACCTGACGGGTCCCGACCGGGGCCGGCCTGCCTGCATTCGAGACGGAGTCACACCATGAGTCGTTGGTCCCTGCCTGTTGCCTGTGTACTGGCTTTCACCGCCTGCGCGAGCTCTCCGCCCGAGGCCACCGCGCCGGCTCCCGTTCCCGCTGCGGCGCCGGTTGCGCCGGCCGTCGCCGTGCGTCCTTCGGGGCTGAACTTCGCGAACTTCGACCGCAGCGTGCGTCCGCAGGACGACCTGTTCCGCTTCGTCAACGGCCACTGGCTGGCAACGACCGAAATTCCCGCCGACAAGTCGTCCTACGGCGCGTTCACGGCGCTCGCGGACGGCGCCGAGCTGAATCTGCGCGTGATCGCCGAAGAGGACGCGGCGGCCAACGCACCGGCCGGCAGCGACAAGCAGCTCGTCGGCGACTACTACTCGAGCTTCCTGGACGAAGGCCAGGCCGAGAAGCTCGGCCTTGCGCCGCTGCAGCCTGAACTTGCGCGTATCGACGCGATCAAGGACCGGCAGCAGCTCGTCGACTACCTCGCCCGCGCGCAGGTGCTCGGCATCGACAACTACATCGACACCGACGTCCTCGCGGACGCGAAAGACCCCAACGTCAACACGTTGTGGCTGACACAGGCGGGTTTCGGCTTGCCGGAGCGAGACTATTACTTCTCCAGCGAGAAGCGCTTCACCGAGATCCGCGCCGCGTACGTCGCGCACATCGAGAAGGTGTTCACGCTGGCCGGACGCAAGGACGGCGCCGCCGTCGCCAGGCGCCTGATGGCGTTCGAGACCAGGCTGGCCGCAGCGTCCTGGCCGGCCGTCAAGATGCGCGACCTGGAGAAGCTCTACAACCCGATGGACGTCGCCGCCGCCACGAAGGCTACGCCGGGCATCGACTGGCCGCGCATGCTCGCCGGCATGGGCGTGCCGGACACGAAGCAGCTGGTCGTCGGCCAGCCGGACTACTTTGTCGCCGTCGGCAAGGCGATCGAGCGCGAGTCGCTCGCCACGTGGCGCGACTACCTGACGCTGCGCGCGATCGACAGCTACTCGCCGTACCTGAGCTCCGCGTTCGTCGACGAGCAGTTCGACTTCTACGGCCGTACGCTGTCCGGCACGCCGGAGCTGAAGCCGCGCTGGAAGCGCGCGCTCGGCGAACTGGAAGGCTCGGTCGGCGACCTGCTCGGCAAGGAGTACGTCGCCCGCCACTTCCCGGCCGAGGCGAAGCGCCGCATGGACCTGCTGGTCAAGAACCTGCTGCAGGCGTTCGAGGCCGGTATCGGCGAGCTCGACTGGATGGGCCCGGAGACCCGCAAGGCCGCCGACGACAAGATCCGCAACTTCACCGTAAAGATCGGCTACCCGGACAAGTGGAAGGAATATCCGGGGCTCACCGTCAGCCGGAACGACCTGACCGGCAACGTGATGCGCGCCCGCGAGACCAACGCGAAGCGCGAGCTGGCGAAGATCGGCAAACCGGTGGACAAGACCGAGTGGGGCATGACGCCGCAGACCGTCAACGCCTATTACAACCCGCTCGCCAACGAGATCGTGTTCCCGGCCGCCATCCTGCAGCCGCCGTTCTTCGACATGAACGGCGACGACGCGGTGAACTATGGCGGCATCGGCGCGGTGATCGGCCACGAGATCAGCCACGGCTTCGACGACAAAGGCCGCAAGTTCGACGGCAAGGGCGTGCTGCGGGACTGGTGGACGAGCGAAGACAACAAGCGCTTCGAGGCCCGCGCCGGCGCGCTGGTGCAGCAGTACAACGCATTCAGCCCGCTGCCCGGCATGAACGTGAACGGCGAGCTGACGCTCGGCGAGAACATCGGCGACCTGTCGGGCCTCGCGGTTGCGCACAAGGCGTACCTGCTTTCGCTGAACGGGCGAGCCCGCGCCGGTGATCGACGGTTACACCGGCGAGCAGCGCTTCTACCTCGGTTGGGGCCAGATCTGGGCGCGCAAGTACCGCGAGGACGAACTGCGCAAGCGCATCAAGACGGATCCGCACAGTCCGACCGAGTACCGCTGCAACGGCGTCGTCCGCAACATGGCCGACTTCCAGAAGGCGTTCGACGTGACGGCGGGCGACAGGCTCTACCTGCCGCCCGACCAGATGGTCAAGATCTGGTGACAAGGCGGGGCCCGCGCAAAGATCTGGAGATTTCTGCGCGCCGCCCCATAATTGGCGGGGTCTGGGGGGATCCGTCGGCCTGTTAAGGAGATGTTGCGATGCGCGCCTTGAAGATTCTGCTGCTTGCCGCGGTGGGCACGATGCTCTCCGGCTGCGGCTACAACACGATCCAGGTCAAGGACGAGTCCACGAAGTCCGCCTGGTCCGAAGTGCTGAACCAGTACCAGCGCCGGGCGGACCTGATCCCGAACCTGGTCAATACCGTCAAGGGCTTCGCGGCCCAGGAGCAGGCGGTGCTGATCGGCGTGACCGAGGCGCGGGCCAAGGCGACGCAGACGCAGGTCAAGGTCGATGCCAACGACCCGGCCTCGCTGGCAGCAGTTCCAGGCGGCGCAGGGCGAACTGTCGAGCGCGCTGTCGCGCCTGATGGTGGTCGTCGAGAAGTACCCCGAGCTGAAGTCGGACCAGAACTTCCGCGACCTGCAGGCCCAGCTCGAAGGCACCGAGAACCGCATCACCGTCGCCCGCAACCGCTACATCCAGGCCGTGCAGGACTACAACGTCACCGTGCGCCAGTTCCCGGTCAACCTCACGGCCATGGTGTTCGGCTACAAGGTGAAGCCGAATTTCGCGGTCGAGAACGAGGCCGCGATCGCCAAGCCGCCGACGGTGGAGTTCAATCCGGCTCCCGGCCAGGCGCCCGCGACGGCGCCCGGCCCCGGCCACGAACTGAGCCGGGCCCTCGCCCGCGCGGAGGCGCGCGGGCGAGGACTCCGCTCCCGATGCCTCGCTCCCTGACCGGTTCGCTGCGACTGGCCGCGACCGCCTTCGTGACGGCGGTGGCGCTGCTCGTCGCGACTCCGGGTCGCGCACAGCCGCTCGCGCCGATCCCGCCGCTCACCGCGCGCGTCACCGACACCACCGGCACGCTCGCGCCCGACCAGGTCGCGTCGCTCGAGGCGAAGCTGGCAGCGTTCGAGCAGTCGAAGGGCAGCCAGGTGGCCGTGCTGATCGTGCCGACGACGCAGCCCGAGGAGATCGACCAGTATTCGATCCGCGTCGTCGAGCAATGGAAGCTCGGCCGCAAGAAGGTGGACGACGGCGTCCTGCTGATCGTCGCGCTCAATGATCGCAAGATGCGCATCGAGGTCGGCTACGGGCTCGAGGGCGCGCTGCCCGACGCGACGGCCAATCGCATCATCCAGCAGGACATCGCCCCGGCCTTCAAGCGCGGCGATTATTACGGCGGCATCAACACCGGCGTCGATCGCATCCTGCGCGTGATCGAGGGCGAGCCGCTGCCCGAGCCCGAACTGAGCCCGCCGTCGCAGGGCATCCCCGGACTGCATCAACCTGCTGCCGTTCCTGTTCATCTTCGCGCTGGTCGGCAGCCGGATCTTCCGCGCGCTGTTCGGCCGCGTCGGCGGCGCGCTCGCCACTGGCGGCGTGGTCGGGTTCCTGACCTGGCTGCTGATCGGCATCCTCGGCCTCTCGGTCGGCGCAGGCATCGTCGCGTTCATCCTCGCGATCGTCGGCGGTTCCGGCGGCGGCTCGGGCGGCGGCGGCAACGGCTGGTACAGCCGGCGTCACGGGGGCGGCTGGGGCTATCCCGGCGGTTTCGGCGGCGGTGGCGGAGGCGGAGGCGGTTTCGGAGGAGGCGGGGGCTTTGGCGGGGGCGGCGGCGGCTTCGGGGGCGGCGGCGCCTCGGGCGGATGGTGAGCAGCATGGACTGGAGACGCTTGTTCCGGCACGTTTTCTCGACCCGGCGGTCTCACCTGCGGGCCTTTCCGATCTCGACGCTCGACGCGATCGAAGCGGCGATCACGGCGTCCGAGAAGCTGCATAGCGCCGAAATCCGGTTTGCGATAGAAGGGTCGCTGGAACCGCACGAGATCTGGCGTGCCAAGTCGCCGCGGGCGCGGGCCCTCGAGGTGTTCGCGGCGCTCGGCGTGTGGGACACGGAGGCCAACAATGGCGTCCTGATCTACGTGCTGCTCGCCGACAAGGACGTGGAAATCGTCGCGGACCGAGGGTACAACCGGCGCGTCACGACGAACGAATGGTCGGACATCTGTCACGCGATGGAGCGACTGTTCCAGGCCGGCGACTACGAAGCTGGCGCGCTCGAGGGCGTGCGACGCGTGGGAGACATGCTCGCCACGCATTTTCCGCCGCTGCCCGGTGGCCGCGACGAGGACGAACTGCCGAACCGGCCCGCCGTGCTTTGAACGGCGCGGGCCGCTCGACACACTACAAGGTGGGATCGATGCATTGTGAATGGTATCCGCTGGGGATCGACGACGCGCGCGGCCAGCCTGGCCGCACTGCTGGCGCTGGGTGGCTGCAGCCTGTTCATGCCGCAGAAGGAGCCGCCTGCGCCGCCGCCGCCCGCCACCCAAGCCGACACTCGCCGAACCGATCGCGACGCACGTCTTCCCGTTCGATCCGAAGATCACCGGCGTAGTCGGGCAGCTGCAGGCCACCTACTCGCATCACGAGGACACGTTCGCGGACATCGCGCGTCGCTTCAACCTCGGCTACGACGAACTGGTGAATGCGAATCCGGGCGTCGATCCCTGGTTGCCGGGCGAGGGCACGCGCATCGTGCTGCCGACGCAGTTCGTGCTGCCGGACGCGCCGCAGGAAGGCATCGTGCTCAACCTGGCGGCGCTGCGCCTGTTCTATTTCCCCAAGGCCGCGAAGGGCGAGCCGCGCGTCGTCATCACGTATCCGATCGGCATCGGCATGGTGGGCTGGGCGACGCCGACGGGGTCGACCAGGATCGTCACCAAGCGCAAGGACCCGGTGTGGACGCCGCCGGCTTCGGTGCGCAAGGAACACGCGGCCGACGGCGACATCCTGCCGCCCACGGTGCCGGCCGGCCCCGACAACCCGCTCGGCGCTTTCGCGATGAACCTCGACTGGCCGACCTACCTGATGCACGGCACCAACAAGCCGGCCGGCGTCGGCATGCGCGCCAGCCACGGCTGCATCCGCCTCTATCCCGAGGACATCGCGACGCTGTTCGAGATGATCCCTATCGGCACCAAAGTCACCGTCGTGAACCAGCCTCTGGTCTACAAGTGGCAGGGCGACAGCCTCTACGTGCAGTCGTACCCGCCGCACGAGGAGCATCCGGAAGCGAAGAAGGCCGCGCAGGGCCAGCGCTTCGACAAGGCCGTCTCCGCGAAGATGTTCCAGGTGCTGAAGCCGCACACGGCGACGGCGGACTGGGCCCTGGTCGAGAAAGTGGTCAACGACGGGCGCGGAGTCGCGGTGCCGGTCTCGCGACCGGGCCTCACCTTCGACTCGTTCATTTCGTCGGCGCGCATGGTCGAGAACCGCATCCCGCCCGGCTCGAACTGGGACGGCACCGACAACCCGGTGCCGGTGGCACGCGCGGCCCAGCCGGTCGCCAGCACCGGCAAGCCCTGACCCGTGGCGGCGGTTCCCGGACTGGACGGCAGCCGCTACACGAGTCCCGAGGTCGCGACACTCGAGCGCGAGCAAGTGCTGTTGGCGAGCTGGCAGCTGACGTGCCATGTCTCCGACCTGCCCGCCGCCGGCACCGCACTTCGCGTCGATTTCGCCGGCCGGTCGGCCGTCGCTGCTGCGTGGCGGCGACGGCGAGATTCGCGGATTCCTGAACGTCTGCCGCCACCGCGGCTCGCGGATCGTCGATGGCGACCCGCACACCGGCCTGGCGTTCTGCGTGCAGGGCCGGATGCGCTGCCCGTACCACGCGTGGGAATACGACGACCACGGCGCGCTTGCGCACGTGCCGCACGAGGCGAGCTACCCGGGCCTCGACCGCGCGGCGTTGGGCCTCGAGCCGGTCGCCATCGAGACCTGGCTCGGTTTCGTGTTTGTCGCGTTCAGGCGCCCGGCGCGCACAGTCGCCGCAATGCTCGAACCCGTGCGCGCCGAACTCGAGTCGCGCCGCTTCGAAGGGTTGCGGCGTCTCGCCGAGCCTCGCCTGCAACGCTGCCGGGCCGACTGGAAGCTGCTCTGCGAGCATCGCCTCGATACGTTCCACCTTGCAATCGCGCGCCCCGTGCGCAAGCCGCGCGTCGGCGAGGAGATCGAGATCGCCGTGTGCGGCGACGACGTGTTACGCCTGTCGTCGCGCATCGCGGCCGGCGAGTACTCCACGTGGTCGGCACGTGCCTACGACCGCTGGCTGCCCGATCCGGCCGAGCCGGCCGGTCCGCGGCCTCGGACTCATTCGAGCTATTTCGTCTGGCCCAACCTCGAGATCGGCGTGTATCCGGACCAGGTCGTGATCTCGCGCATGATGCCGGTTGAGGCCGGCCAGTCGCTGCTGCGCTCGGTGACGTACGCGCTACCCGACTCATCGCGCGAGATGCGGCTCGTCCGCTATCTCAACCATCGCATCGCGCGCCGCGCGGCGGCCGACGATCGGCGCATCACGGAACGCGTCCAGGCGGGCCTCGCCACCGGCGCTCGCCAGTCCGGTCCCATCGCGGCCGACGAGACCGGCCTGCGCTGGTTCGTCGAGCGCATGCGGCACGCGATCGACCCGCCCCGGTCGGGCACGCCGAATGGTCGCCGCAAGCGCGCGTGACCGTGTCTATCCTGCGCTGACGATCCCATGGCTTGGGCTGTGAGATCACTGCAGATACAACAAGTTGTGCTAAGGTGTCCGCCGCCGCCTTCAGGCGAGCCGGGGCCGCCGAATTGTCCGAATTGATCTGCAACGGGATGGTCGTCACCGAAGGGGCGGGCTCCGACCAGGCCATCGGTTGCCTGCCGACTGCAGTGACCGCATTCATCGGACGCGCGCTCCGCGGCCCGGTGAATCGTCCGGTCGCACTCGGCAGCTACGCGGATTACCAGCAGGTGTTCGGCGGGTTGTGGCAGCCGAGCACGCTCTCGTACGCGGTCGAGCAGTTCTTCGAGAACGGCGGCCGCGAGGCCGTCGTCGTGCGCGTGGTCAACGGCGGCGCGCTGGCCACCATCACGCTGCCCTGCGGCGACGAGTCGCTGACGCTCGAGGCGCTGAGCCCGGGCTCGCGGGAAGTGCTGCGCGCATCGGTGGACTACGACAACATTGGCCCGGCCGAGGAAGATCGCTTCAACCTCGTCGTGCAGCGCGTGCGCGCGATCGGCTCCGAGCACATCGAGGACCAGGAGATCTTCCGCCGCATATCGATCACGCCGGGCTCGGCGCGGTTCGTGGCGTCGGCGCTGCAGGAATCGATGCTGGTGCGCGTGCGCGGCGCCGCGCCGGCCACGCGTCCCGATCGCACGTTTCGACCCGGCGCGCGCCATCCGATCGGCTACGTCGATTCGAATCCGGATGGCGACGACGGTGCGCCGCTCACCGACTACGACCTCATCGGCTCGCCGGATCGCGGCACGGGGCTCTTCGCGCTGCGCGGCCTCGAGGCATTGCATTTTCTCTGCATTCCGCCGCCCGCCCGCGATCGCGACGTCGGCCCGAGCATGCTGCTCGCCGCCTCGCAGTTCTGCCGCGAGCGGCGGCTGATGCTGATCGTCGATCCGCCCGCAGCCTGGGACTCCTGCGACGACGCGCTGCACGGGCTGCGCGAGATGTCCTTCAGCAGCGACCACGCGCTGATGGCGTTTCCACGCGTGCTCGCCTACGACCGGCTGCGCGGCCGGCACGAGGTCTTCGGCAACAGCGGCGCCGTCGCGGGCGCGCTGGCGCGGATGGACGTGCACCGTCCGCTGTGGCACGCGGGCGCCGACGAGGAAGTCCTGCTGCGGCCGAGCCTCCGGCCCGCGCGTCAGCTGACCGACGGCGAGCGCAATCGCCTGGTCTCGCACGGCATCAACCCGCTGCAGTCGCTGCGCGCGGCCGGTCCGCGCGGCGTCTCGCTGAAGACGCTCGCCGGCGGCTCCGGCTCGAGTCCCGACAGCATGCTGCTCACGGCACGCCGGCGGCAATTGCTGATCGTCAACAGCATCGAGACCGGGACGCGCTGGGCGCGCTTCGAAGGTCGCGAGCCCAGCACCTGGGCGCGACTCGAGCGGCAGGTGCGATCGTTCCTGCAGCCGCTGGCTGCGTCGGGCCTGTTCGGCGCCGGCGAAGGCGACCCGTGCATGGTCGTCTGCGACGAGCGGCTGCACAGCGTCGAGGATCTCGAGGCCGGGCGCGTGAACGTGCTGGTGTCGCTCAGGACGCAGCGGCTCGACGAGTACCAGTCGTACATGATCTCGCACCGGCCCGAAGGCACGCACCGTGCGCCCCGTGCGCTCGAACCGGCTGGCCGCCGGCGCGCAGATGACCGTGCAGGAACCGGAAGTGGAGCCGGTGTCCCTCGAGGAAACGCATCCGCGGCGCACGCTGGCGCAGCACCTGTTCGGCCAGCACCGCGAGCCGCGCCCGGGTTCGACCTCAACACTCGCGCGGTTCGGGCAGGCCGAAGCCGCCGCCGCCGGGCGTCTCGATCTCGACCTGGTCGGCTACAAGGGCGTCGAGCTTGACCGTCGCGGGCAAGGTCTCTGAGCGCCCGTCGGCGCGAATCACGCGATTGATCCCTGGCCGACCCGGCTCGCCGCCGGCGAGGCCGAACGGCGCAATGCGCCGGTGATTCGACAGGATCGCCGCGGTCATCGGTTCGCGGAACTCGATCGCGCCGCACCAGCCCGTCGCCGCCGCGATGCGCGCCCGCGCCGCCCGATCCGGCGCGCAGCGAGAATTCGCGCAGCAGCACCGGATACCGGCTCTCGAGCACCTCCGGGATCGGTGAGCCGCGAGTTCGTCATGTGCGTCTGCACGCCGCTCGCGCCGTCGTAATCGGGGCCGGCGCCCGCGCCGCCGGCGATGGTCTCGTAGTACTGGTAGCGTTCGTTGCCGAACGTGAAATTGTTCATCGTGCCCTGTGACGCGGCCTGCAGGCCGAGCGCGCCGTACAGTGCGTCGACGATGCACTGCGACGTCTCGACGTTGCCGGCGACGACGGCGGCCGGGAACACGGGGTCGAGCATCGAGCGCGCCGGCACCACGATCGTCAGCGGCCGGAGGCAGCCGGCATTCAGCGGGATCGGCTCGTCGATCAGCGTGCGGAACACGTAGAGCACGGCCGCGACGGTCACGGCGCGCGGCGCGTTGAAGTTGTTGTCGCACTGCGCGGAGGTGCCGGTGAAATCGACGGTCGCGCTGCCCGCCGCGCGGTCGACGGCGATGCGGACCTCGATCGCCTGGCCATCGTCCAGCTCGTAGCGAAAGCGGCCGTCGTGCAGCTGGCGAATCGCGCGACGCATGCAATGTTCGGCGTTGTCCTGCACGTGGCGCATGTAGGCGAGCAGGGTCGCGCGCCCGTGCTCGGCGGCGGCGCGCTGCAGTTCGCGCGCGCCGCGCGCGTTGGCCGCCAGCTGAGCGCGCAGGTCGGCGAGGTTCTGCGGCACGTTGCGCGCGCCACCCGCCTGCAGCAGCGCGCGCACGCCCGCTTCGTCGAGCCGGCCGTCGCGAACGATGCGCGTCGGCGCGATCAGCGCGCCTTCCTCGCGGATGTCGCGGCTGCCGGGCGGCATCGAGCCGGGCGTGATCCCGCCGACGTCCGCGTGATGCGCGCGCGACGCCGTGATAGAAATCGACGCGCTCGAGTCCGGGCGCGAAGACCGGCGCGACCACGGTCATGTCGGGCAGGTGCGTGCCGCCGTCGTAGGGCGAGTTCAGCAGGTAGGCGTCGCCGGGACGCATGTCGCCGCCGTGCGCGGCGATCACCGCCGCGACGCTGGCGCCCATCGAGCCGAGGTGCACCGGCATGTGCGGCGCGTTGGCGACGAGGCTGGCGTCGCCGTCGAAGATCGCGCAGGAAAAGTCGAGGCGCTCCTTGATGTTCACCGAGCTGGCGGTCTGGCGCAGCACGGCACCCATCTGCTCGGCGACGTGCATGTACAGCCCGTTGAATACCTCGAGCCGCATCGGGTCGGGCGCGGACTGCATCGCGTCCGTCGACGGCGACGGGTCGGCCGGCGCGGCGCAGCACGAGGCAGCCGCGCTGGCGTGACCTCGCCGGCCCAGCCCGGCGCGATCCAGCTGGTCGCGCCGTCCTCGGCCAGCAGCAGCGGGCCGGCGACTTGCTGTCCCGCCCGCAGGTCCGCACGCGCGAGCAGCGGCACGCGCCGCCAGCCGCCGTCGAGCCATACTGCGGTCGATTGCGCCGGGTTCGACGTTGCGGTCGCGGGCTCCGCGATGGGCGGCGCCTGCCGCGCAACTCGCTCGACGGCTTCGGCCGTCAACGCGCTGATGACGATGGCCGGATCGTCCTGCGTGAACCCGTACAGCCGTTCATGCGCCGCGACGAATGCGGCGCGCAGACCCGCCAGGCCCTGCCAGGGAAGGTCCAGCGTGGTGTCGGAGCCGGCCAGGCGCAGGTGCGCGACGAGCGGCGTATCGATTGCCTCGCCGGAGACGCCCTGCCGGGCCAGTTCCCGCGTCGCCTGCCCGGCGAGTTCGCCGAGCGCGTGCTCCGCGCGCGCGTGACCCGCTGCATCGAGCGCGATTTCCGCGGTGCCGCGACGCACGACGCGTCGTCCCGCGAGTGCGATGCCGTATGCCGAGAGCACGCCGGCCAGCGGGTGCAGCAGGATCTCGCGGATGTCGAGCGCCTCGGCGACGGCGCACGCGTGCTGCCCGGCGGCGCCGCCGAAGCTCACCAGCGCGAACTGCGCGGCGTCCTCGCCGTGGTGCAGCGTCAGCTCGCGCACCGCATTCGCCATCCGCGCCACGCCCACCTGCACGAACGCCTCGGCGAGCGACTCGACGTCGAACGGAGTGCCGTGTTGCGCCGCTTCGGCCGCAATGGCCGACAACCGCTCACGCGCGGCGTCCGGGTCGATCGGCTGGTCGCCGTTCGTGCCGAACACGGCGGGAAATCGCGCCGGCGGAATGCGGCCGAGCACGACGTTGCAGTCGGTCAAGGTCGCGGGGCCGCCGCGCCGGTAGCAGGCCGGTCCGGGATCAGCGCCGGCCGAGACCGGGCCCACCTGCAACCTGCCGTCGGCGAGCCGCACGATCGAGCCGCCGCCGGCCGCGATGGTGCTGATGTCCATCATCGGCGCCTGCAGCCTGCACGCCGTCGATCTCGGCGACGAAGCGTCTCGGCAGCTCGCCGACGTAGAGACTGACGTCGGTGGACGTGCCGCCCATGTCGAAGCCGATCAGCCGGCGCCGGCCCTCCGCTACGCCCGCGGCGACCATGCCGACGACGCCGCCCGCCGGACCGGAGAGCACGCCGTTGACGCCGCGCAGTCCCGCCGCATCGACGAGTCCGCCGTTGCTCTGCATCAGCGCCAGCGGCGGCGCACCGAATCGCGTCGCGACCTCGCGACCGAATTCGCGGACGTAGCGCAGCAGCACCGGCGACAGATACGCGTCGGCGACGGTCGTGTCGCCACGCGCGACGTAACCGAGCATCGCGGCGGCCTGGTGCGACGCGACGACTTCCGCGAAACCCAGCTCGACGGCGAGCGCGGCGGCTTGCTGCTCGTGTGCGGGATAGCGGAAGCCGTGCAGGAACACGATCGCCACCGAATCGAAGCCCTGCGCTCTCGCGGCACGCAGGCCTTCACGCAATTGCGGCAGGTCCAGGGCCGTCAGCACGGCGCCGGCGGCATCGACGCCGTTCGTCCGCCTCGATGACGTGGCCATAGAGCATCGGCGGGACGGCGGATCGCGCGCGCAAAGATGTCGGGCCGCTCCTGGTAGCCGATCCGCAGCGCATCGTCGAAAGCCGCGTGTCGTCACCAGCACGGTCGGTTCGCCCTTGCGTTCGAGCAGCGCGTTGGTCGCCACCGTCGTGCCGAGCCGCACTGATTCCAGCGGGGTCCGGTCGCCCTGGGCAAGGCGCGCCAGCACTTCGCCGATGCCGCGAGCCGCCGCGTCGCCGGGCGCGTGTGGATCGCGCGACAGCACCTTGTGGGTGAGCAGCCGTCCGTCCGGGCTCAAGGCCACGATGTCGGTGAAGGTGCCGCCGCGGTCGATCGCGATGCGCCAGCCGCGCGGGCGGGTGTCGTCCAAGCCTTGCCTTCCTGTGTCCGAGTTGCGGGGCGAGGCCGCGCTGTCGGGCGCGGATTCGTCGTCAGCGCCGCAGTATGCCGCAACCGCGACACGCAGCATCGCAGGCGCGATTGCGCGCGGCGATGGCCGGTCCTAGCATCGCGCGCTGATGACCCGGCCGCTGCAAAGACCGCCGACGCCGCCGCGGGGATCCTCGGCGTGGTGGCGCGGATTCCGCGCGGCAAGGTCACCACCTACGGAGCCGTCGCCGAGCGCGCGGGCCAGCCGCGGCGCGCGCGCCTGGTCGGACGCGTGCTCGCGACGTTGCCGAAGGGCTCGAAGGTCCCGTGGCATCGCGTCGTGGCGGCCGGCGGCCGCATCGCGTTCCCGGACGGTTCGCGATTCGCGCCGGCAACAGGTCGCGCGACTGCGCCGCGAAGGCGTGGCGGTCGTCAACGGCCGCGCCGACCTGCGCGCCCACGGCTGGGGCAGCGCGACCGAGGGCATCGACCAGTGGCTGTGGCAGGTCGGCAGCGGATGAGAACTGATGCCGCGTTGGCGCGCGCGGCATTGCCGTATCATGCGCGCGGTGACGGGATGTCGAGTGAGGCGGGCAGGCGCATGACGGAACGTTACGTGGTCTTCTCCCATGGCAAGGACAGCGAGCCCTGGGGCAGCAAGATCGCGGCGATGGCCGAAATCGCGCGCGAAGAAGGCTTCGTGGTCGAGTCGGTGGACTACCGCGGCCTCGACGATCCCAAGGAGCGCGTCACGCGGCTGCTCGCGTTCTGCAAGGACCTGCGCGGTTCGCTGGTGCTCGTCGGCTCGAGCATGGGCGGCTACGTGTCGGTCGCCGGTTCGTCGCTGCTGCAGGCGCGCGGCATGTTCCTGCTGGCGCCGGCGCTCTACATGCCCGGTTACGAGAAGTTCAGCCCGCGGCCGGCGGCGTGCCCGACCACGATCATCCACGGCTGGCGCGACGACGTGATTCCCGGTCGACAACAGCGTCCGCTTCGCGCGCGAGCAGAAGGCGACGCTGCACATGCTCGACTCCGATCACCGGCTGCTCGACCAGATCCGGATGATCAACCACCTGTTCGCGTACTTCCTGTTCTCGATCGACGAGTTCCTCTGACGCGGGTCAGCGTTTCTCGCGGATCGCCGCGGCCGCCATGCGGTCGATGCGGCCCGGCGCGATCAGCTTCATCCAGCGCGCGAGCTTGCCGCGGCCCGACGTGAGGAGCATCCGTTCGCGCCGCTCGATCGCGCCGATCATCAGCGCCGCGCAGGTCTCCGCGCTCATGATCTTCGAGTTCGCCATCGGGTTCGCGCCTAGCGGCCGGCCGTCGGCGCCGAGCGCGCGCTTGTGGATCTCCGAGACGACGAAATCGGGACAGACCAGCGTCACGCTCACGCCCGCGTCCGCGACCTCGACGCGCAGCGAATCGAAGAACCCGATCACGGCGTGCTTCGCGGCGGCATAACCCGTGCGCGTCGGCACGCCGATCAGGCCCGCCATGCTTGCGATCGCGACCAGCCGGCCCCGCGAGCGTTTCAGGTACGGCAGCGCGTAAAAGGTCGGGTAGACGCTGCCGAGGTAATTGAGTCGCATCAGCCGCTCGAAGATCGAGACGTCCTCGATCTCGTCGAGCCGCGTCCACATGGTGCCGCCGGCGTTGTTCACCAGCACGTCGATGCCGCCGAAGCGCCCGACGGTCGCATCGACCAGCCGCCTGCAGGCGTCCCGGTCGGTGACGTCGGTCGGCACGACCAGGGTCTCGGCGCCGGCGGCCGAGCACTCGGCGGCGAGCGATTCGAGCCGCTCACGTGTCCGCGCCGCAAGCACCAGCTTCGGGCGCTGGGGCGCCAGCGCCTTGCAGAACGCGCGGCCAATCCCCTCCGACGCCCCGGTGACCACGACGACCCGATCCGCGAATGCGCTCATATGCCGACCCCCTGGGGTAAACTCGCCCCACTTTGCGAGCGGGGAATGCTCATGAATCCAGTGGTTAGAGTAGCGGCTGCCGGGCTGGCGCTCACGTGGCTCGTCGCCTGCGGGTCGTCCACGACCGATCGGGCGGCCGACCAGCAGGACGCCGCGCCGGCGCCGGACGTCAAGGCCCGCCAGGGGACCAAGGACGAGACCGTGTTCGACGACATGATCCGCACCGAGGACAAGGCGCGGTCCGTCGAGGGAACGCTCATGCAGGGCAAGGCCAATACCGACGCCGCCATCGAAGCCGCCGAGGGCGGCGGCGCGCCGCAGGAATCGGACTCCGGCAACCAGTAGGACAGCGCCCGGCACGCCCGTGCCGGGCCGCACATCATGCAGACGAATTCCCGAACCCGAGCTCATGGACGAGTCGGAGCAGGCGCTCGCGTACGCGAACGCCGACTTCTCCGAACCCAACCAGCGTTTCGTCGAATCGTTCGTCGCCGAATTCCCGGGCATGGACCGCGGCACGGTGCTCGACCTCGGTTGCGGGCCGGGCGACATCGTGCTGCGCCTCGCGCAGCGCGTGCACGGCCTCACGGTGCACGGGCTCGACGGCTCGGCGGCGATGCTCGCGCACGGCAAGGCGCGACTCGCCGCGACGCCCGGCCTGCAGGGCCGCGTCCGGTTCGTCGAGGGTTTGCTGCCCGGTGCGCGGACTGCCGCTCGCACGCTATGACGCCGTCGTCAGCAACAGCCTGTTGCACCACCTCCACGATCCAAGCGGATTGTGGAGTTCCGTGCGGGCGGCCGGAGCGCCCGGCGCTGCGGTGCTGGTGATGGACCTGTTCCGCCCCGAGTCGGAGGCGGACGCGTGGCGGATCGTCGAGCAGTACTCGGCCAGCGAGCCCGAGGTGTTGAAGCGCGACTTCTTCAACTCGCTCTGCGCGGCGTTTACGCCCGACGAGGTGCGGGAGCAGCTCGCCGCGGCCGGGCTCGGGGCGCTGCATGTGCAGACGGTGTCGGACCGTCACCTCACCGTGAGCGGCCGGCTGCCCGGATGAGGCGCGAGTTCACCGCATTCGAGCGGCTGATGCTGCCGTTGGTGCGCCGGCTCGTCACCTGGTGGGTGCGGCCGTCGGTGCTGCCCGACGACGTGCGCGAGCGCCTGGCCAGGGGGCGTCCGATCGTCTTCGCGCTCGAGAAGCGCAGCATCGTCGACCTCGCCGTGCTCGAGTACGTCTGCGGCGAGCGCAACCTGCCGCGGCCGCTCGGACCGCTGGGCTCGGGCACGCTGCTGCGTCGCAGCCTGTTCTTCCTCGAGCGCCGGATCGGGTTCTTCGGCCTGCGCGTGGACCGGCGCATGCCGGACGCTCTGCGCATCCTGTGTGAGGCTGCGGCAGCCGACGCCGCGTTCGAAGCGGACATCGTGCCGGTCAGCCTGTTCTGGGGCCGCGCGCCGGGCCGCGAGCGCTCGTGGTTCCGGATGATGGTCGCCGAGGGCTGGGACATCGGCGGGCGCTTCCGCAAGTTCCTGTCGCTGCTGATCAACGGCAGCAACCTCGTCGTGCTGTTCGGGGAGATGCTGCCGCTGCAGCCGTCGCTCGCGGAGACGCGCGGCATGCCGCGCGGGCCGCGACGGCTGTGGCGCCAGCTGCGCACGCAGTTCCGCAACCAGCGCATCGCGACGATCGGCCCCGATCTTTCGCATCGACGCACGATCGTCGCGCAGGTGCTGCGCACGCAGCGCGGTGCGCGCCGCCGTGCGCGACGACATGCAGCAGCAGGGGCTGACGCGCCGCGGACGCGCTGAAGGTGGCGCGGTCCTACGCATACGAGATCGCGGCCAACTACTCGCACCCCTTCGTGGTGTTCATGTCGGGGATGCTGGGCCGCCTGTGGAACCGGCTGTACGACGGCGTCGAGCTGGTGAACTTCTCGAGCCTGCAGTCGGTCGACGACGGCAGCGAAATCGTCTACGTGCCGTGCCATCGCAGCCACATGGACTACCTGCTGCTGTCCTACGTGGTCTACCACAAGGGTTACGCCGTGCCGCACATCGCGGCCGGCATCAACCTCAACATGCCGGTGATCGGCTCGTTCCTGCGGCGGGGCGGGGCGTTCTTCCTGCGCCGCAGCTTCGGCGGCAACGCGCTGTACACGGCGGTGTTCACCAAGTACCTCGGCCTGATGATGGCGCGCGGCCACTCGATCGAGTACTTCATCGAGGGCGGGCGCAGCCGCACCGGCCGGCTGCTGCAGCCGAAGACCGGCATGCTCGCGATGACGGTGCGCAGCTACGTGCGCGAGCCGTCGCGTCCGGTCGTGTTCGTGCCGGTGTACTTCGGCTACGAGCGGGTGGTCGAGGCGCGCACCTACATCGGCGAGCTGTCCGGCCGGCCGAAGGAGAAGGAGTCGATCCTCGGCATGCTGCGCACGCTGCCGGAGCTGCGCAGCCGCTTCGGCAAGGTGTACGTGAGCTTCGGCGAGCCGCTGCCGCTCGACCCGGTGATCCGCAAGCACGCATCCGGACTGGCGTCGCGAGGAGCCCGTCACCGACGACCGCCCGCCGTGGGTCGCGCCGGTCGCGACCGACCTCGCGCAACAGATCATGACCCGGATCAACGCGGCGGCCTGCGTCACGCCGATCAACCTGCTCGGCCTGGTGCTGCTCGCGACGCCGCGCCAGAGCATGGGCGAGGCCGACCTGGTGCGGCAGCTGGAGCTGTATGCGTCGCTGCTGCGGCAGGCGCCGTACTCGCCGCACGTGTGGGTGACGGGCATGGACGGCGCAGTCGATGATCAACTATGGCGAATCGATGGGCCTGCTGCGGCGGCGTGGCCACTCGCTCGGCGACATCATCGACATGACCGAGGAGTCGGCGGTGCTCGCGAGCTATTACCGCAACAACGTGCTGCACCTGATGCTGATGCCGTCGCTGCTGGCCTGCGCGTTCCTCAACAACGCGTCGGTGCCGCGGGCGGACCTGCAGCGCCTCGCCTGGCGCGTGTTTCCGTACGTCTCGGACGAGTACTTCCTGCGCTGGAGCGAGGCCGAGTTGCCGGGCGTCGTCGACGAGCTGCTCGAGGACCTGCTGAACCACGGGCTGCTGACGGCCTCGGAGGACCGGTCGACCTGGCAGCGGCCGGCCACCGAGACCATCGAGTCCGTGCAGCTGTCGGTGCTCGCGCGCGCGACCGTGCCGATCCTCGAGCGGTTCTATCTCGCGATCTCGCTGCTGCTGAAGGCAGGCAGCGGCCGGCTCACGCAGGACGCGCTCGAGCACCAGTGCCAGCTGATGGCCCAGCGCATGTCGATGCTGTACGAGCTCAATGCGCCGGAGTTCTTCGACAAGGCGCTGTTCAGCAACTTCATCGACCTGCTGCGCGCGCGCGACGTGCTGCGGCTCGCGGCCGACGGCAAGCTCGCCTACGAGGCGCGACGCTCGAGGCGGTCGCCGCCGACGCGCAGATGGTGCTGCAGGAACAGATCCGCAACAGCATCCTGCAGGTCGTGCACCGCTGAGGTCGTGGGGGCTCATCTGCGCGACGCGGCGCAGCTTCTTCAGTTTCGCGTCGCGGGCCTTGCCTGCGAGCCGGCGCTCCTTCGATGCGCGCGTCGGCCTCGTCGGCCGGCGGACCTTCGGTTCGACCAGCGCCTCGCGGATCATCGTCACCAGCCGGTCGAGCGCGTCCGAGCGGTTCTGCTCCTGCGAGCGCAGGCGCTGCGCGTCGATGACGATCATCCCCTGCGTCGGTCATCCGCCGGCCCGCGATGCGCTTCAGGCGGGCGCGCGCGGTTGGCCACAGCGCATCCCACGCCGCGCTGTCGAAGCGCAGCTCCACCGCGTTCGACACCTTGTTGACGTTCTGGCCGCCCGGCCCGGAGGCGCGCACCGCGCGAAACTCCAGCAGCTCGTCGGGGATCGCGACGCGATGATCGACCTCGACCGGCACGACCGCGGCCTCAGTCGTCCACGGCCGGACGGATCTCGCCCGCGGCCGGGGAGGTCATCTCCACGCGGATCTCGCGCTGCGCCACCGGGATCGTGACGCCGTGTTCCTTGAACAGCCGCCAGATGCTGCGATTCACGTCGGAGCGCACGTTGTTGACGCCTTCCTGCGGGTCCGGAATCCAGAACCGCAGCTCGAGCTCGATGCCGCTGTCGCCGAACCCCATCAGCCGCGCGACCGGCGCGGGCTCGCGGATGATGCGCCGGTGACCTTCGGTCGCCTGGATCAGCAGCCGCATCGCCAGCTCCGGGTCGTCCTTGTAGCTGATGCGGATCGGCAGCTTCAGGCGCACGCGCGGGTCGGTGTAGCTCCAGTTGATCACCGGGTTGTTGATCAGGTGCTGGTTCGGCACCAGCGTCTCGACGCCGTCGCGATCGCGCACCACGACGTACCGGCCGCGCAGTTCCTCGACCCAGCCGAAGCCCTCGGTGGTCGTGCCCATCGTGCCGGTGAAGCTGATCACGTCGCCCGGCTTGATCGAGCGGTCCATCAGCAGCACGAAGCCGCTGACGAAATTCGCGGCGATGCTCTGCAGGCCGAAACCGAGGCCGATGCCGATCGCGCCGGTGAGCACGTTCAGCGTGGTGAGGTCGAGGCCCGCGGCGTTCAGGCCCACCAGCACCGACAGGCCGACCAGGAACGCCTGCGTGAACTTGGCGATGCCGATGCGCATGTTGGGCGCGAGCCCATCGAGCTTGAGCACCCGCCGCTCGAGCCAGCGCGAGACCCACATCGCGGCGACCACGAACAGGCTGACGGTCACCAGCAGCTTCATCACCGACCACACCGAGATGCGCGTGCGGCCCGCGTCGATGCCGATGCTGTCGAGCGCGTCGATGACGTCCCGGCCCCAGCCGAGGAAGTGCAGCGACAGCGAACACCCACACCACCAGCGTGATCGGCGTGCCCCAGCCCTTGATGCGGGCCTTCGCGCCGAGCGACACGCGCAGCACGTAGACCGCGAGCCGGATCAGCAGCAGCAGCCCGGTGAGTTGCACCGCGGTCAGCACGTAGCGCGATTCCATGCCGACGGCGTGCAGCAACCCGTCGGCCGTGGCGAGGATCAACAGCGTGAGCACCATCGGCGCGACGATCCACGCCGCCTCGCGGCCGCGGCTCGACAGGTTCTCGGGAACCTCGCCCGTCTTGACCACCACGATCTGCCGGCGCGCCAGCGCGGCCAGCCACCAGCCGAGCGCGACGGACGCGCCGATGACGACGATCTGCAACAGATTCGCAGGGGCGAGGAGGTGGTCGAGCGCCTCGCCGGCCGATTGCAGCAGCTTCTGCATCGGGTCAGGCGTTCAGGTCGGGGATCAGCTGGCTTTCCAGCCGGGCGATCTGGTCCTTCAGCAGCAGCTTGCGCTTCTTGAGCCGGCGCATCTGCACCTGGTCGATGTACAGGTCGAGCTGCAGGCGGTGGATCACGTCGTCGAGGTCGCGGTGTTCGATCCGCAGCTGGCGCAGGCGCGTCAGTCGCTGGAACGTTTCCGTCTCGACGTTGTCGTTCTCGTCCGCCATGGCCCCCGGGCCGTCGAATCCTGAGCAGGTCCAGTAGCTTAGCCCCCGGGGGCCAAAAAGGGGATAGGGCGGGCCGACACGGACCGGGCTACTGCAGGCCCACGCTCTCGACCCGCTGGCCCGCCATCACGAGAAAGCCCTGCTGACGGGTCACGCCGTCCAGCGAATAGTCGAAGAGGTAGGTGCGCTCGAACTGCAGCGCCCCGCCGCCGGGCCGCACGAAGCGCAGCGAGCGGAACGCGACGGTGCCGTCGAGCAGGGTCGCGCCGATCGAGCGGCAGGTCTCGAGCGCGACCTCGTTGGCGCGCTCGCGCGCGCCGAGCGTGTCGTGCCAGAACCAGCCGGTGCCGACCAGGGCCATCAGCAGCAGCAGCAGGCCCCAGCTCAGCTCCATGCGCGGGTCAGAACAGCTGCCGCCAGTCGCGGCTGGTGTCGCCGACGGCGATGAAGAACGGATTGAGCAGCGTATCGCGCTCGTTGTAGCGCAGTGGCAGCCCGTCGAGCGTGGTCACGGCGCCGCCGGCCGCCTCGACGACGGCCTGCGCCGCTGCGGTGTCCCACTCGGACGTCGGCCCGAGCCGCGGGTAGAAGTCGGCCGCACCCTCGGCGACCAGGCAGAACTTCAGCGAGCTGCCCATCGGCCGCATCTCGTGATCGCCGAGACGCGCGAGCACGCCGTCGAGCGAATCGCCGCGGTGCGACCGGCTGCCGACCACGATCAGCGGGCTCGCGGCGGCGCGCACGTGGATCGGCACCGGCCCGTGCCCGGCCTCCGCGCGAAACGCGCCGAGACCGATGCCGCCGTAGTAGGTGAGTCCGAGCACCGGTGCGCCCACCACGCCCAGCACGGGCCGATGATCGCGCACCAGCGCCACGTTGACGGTGAATTCGCCGTTGCGGCTGATGAACTCCTTCGTGCCGTCGAGCGGGTCGACCAGCCAGAACTCGCGCCACTGGCCGCGCACCGTACGCGCGTGCTGCGCGGCCGATTCCTCCGACAGCACGGGAATGCGCGGCGTGAGTTTCGCGAGCCCGGCGCTCAGGATCTCGTGCGCGGCGCGATCGGCGCGGGTGATCGGCGAATCGTCGCTCTTGTACTCGACCTCGTGGCCCGCGGCGTAAACGCCGAGGATTGCCGTCTCCGCGACCGCCACCAGGCGCAGCACACCGGGCAGGAGATTCGCGAGATCGGAAGCAGGCTCGGTCAAGTGGAACTCCGCTACGGTTCGGTTCGGGATCGTCGCACTATCATACCGACCCCTGCCGCGCCGACACGGCGCATCGTATCCTTCGCGCCGTGCACGCCATCAGCCGCCCCGTTCACGTCATGCCGGACTGGGATCGCATCGACACCGTCTGCCTCGACATGGACGGCACGGTGCTCGACCTGCGTTTCGACAACCTGTTCTGGCTCGAGGCCTGCCGCAACGCTGGGCGGCCGCGCGCGGGCTGTCGCTGGCGGAGGCCATGGCCCAGCTGAAGCCGCGTTTCGAGGCGCGGCGCGGCACGCTCGAATGGTACTGCGTCGACCACTGGAGCGAGGAGCTCGAGTTCGACATCGCCGCGCTGAAGCACGAGCTGCGCGCGGAAATCCGTTACCTGCCGGGCGCGACCGATTTCCTCGACCGCGTGCGGGCGCGCGGCAAGCGCTTGCTGCTGACGACCAACGCCCATCCGATCAGCCTCGCGGTCAAGAACGGGCAGACAGGCCTCGACCAGCATTTCGACGAGCTGGTGTCGTCCCACGAGTTCGGCGCGCCGAAGGAATCGCCGGAATTCTGGCGCCGGCTCGAGCGCACGCACGGCGTTGCGCCCCGTTCGACGTTGTTCGTCGACGACAGCGCGACGGTGATCGCCGCCGCGCGGACCGCAGGAGTCGCCTGCATCTACCAGGTGTTGCAGCCCGACTCGACGTTGCCACCACACGCGGCGCGTCGACGGGTTCGACGGCGTGCTGCGGCTCGGCGACCTGCTCGCCTGAGCCGCGGGCCTCACGCCTGCGGAGGCGCGCCTTCGCCGCCGCCCGCGGGTGCGCCGCCGGCTCCGCCATTGCCGCTGCGGCCCCGGCCGCCGCGCCGGCGTCGCCGCTTGGGAGCGCCGTCTGCCGTCACCGCGCCGACCTGGCCTTCGCCGGCCGGTCGGGCAGCCGCGCTTGCCTGCGGGGCGGGTGCGGAGGAAGCCGCGTGTTCGCTCGATGCCGGATGCGGTCGCGACGGGCCGCCGTGCCTGGTGCCGCTGCGACCGCCGCCGCCGCCGCCGTGGCGCGGGGAGGGCCGCCGCGACCGCCGCCGCCGCGCCCGGGACCGCCGCGGCCACCGCCGCCGAATCCGCCGCGCGCACCGCCCGGGCCGCTGCCGAAGCGGCGACGCTCGCGGTGCGGCACGTCACTTCCGCCAGCAGTTCCTGCGCGACGGGCGCCACCGGGATCTTGCGGCCGATGTAGTCCTCGATGTCGGGCAGCGACACCACGAAATCCTCGCAGCCGAGGCTGATCGCGTCGCCTTCCGCGCCGGCGCGCGCGGTGCGGCCGATGCGGTGGACGTAGTCCTCGGGGTCCTGCGGCAGGTCGTAGTTGAAGACGTGGGTGACGTCCGGGATGTGCAGGCCGCGCGAGGCGACGTCCGTGCCGATCAGGATCGCGAGTTCGCCGCTGTGGAAGTCGGTGATCATCCGCAGGCGCTTCTTCTGCGGCACGTCGCCCGAGATCGCCTCGGCGTTGAAGCCGTTGGCCTTGCAGCAGCTGCTCCAGCTCCTCGGCGCCGCGCCGGGTGTTCACGAACACCATGGTGCGCGTGCAGTCCATCGAGCGCAGCAGGCCGACCAGCAGCCTCGGCTTCTCGTCCATCGACGGGTAGTAGATGACCTGGCGCACCCGGTCGACCGTCATCTTGTCCGGCTCGATGCGGATCAGGTCCGGATCGTTCATGTGCTCGAAGGCGAGCTCGAGCACGCGCTGCGCCAGCGTCGCCGAGAAGAGCATGTTCAGGCGCTGGTCGGGCGGCGGCAGGCGCCGCATGATGTAGCGGATGTCGGCGATGAAGCCGAGGTCGAACATGCGATCGGCTTCGTCGAGGATCAGCACCTGCACCGCGTTCAGGTCGAACACGCGCTGCTTGTAGAAGTCGATCAGGCGGCCGGGCGTGCCGATCAGCACGTCGACGCCGCGCTCGAGCTCGCGCCGCTGCTTGTCGTAGTCGACGCCGCCGAAGGCGAGGCCGAGCGACAGGCCGGTGTACTGGCCGAGGATCTCCGCGTCGTGGTGGATCTGCACGGCCAGTTCGCGCGTCGGGCGCGATGATCGAGCGCGCGGACGGCGTTGATCTGCCGCGTCGGCGCGGGCTCGTTGCGCAGCAGGTGCGCGTACATCGCGACCAGGAAGGCGGCCGTCTTGCCGGTGCCGGTCTGGGCCTGGCCGGCCACGTCCAAGCCGGCGAGCGCCTTGGGCAGCGTCTGGGCCTGGATCGGTGTGCAGCGCTCGAAGCCGGCATCCGCGATGCCGCGGGCCAGGGACTCGGGAAGGTGCAGGTGGGTAAAGGAAACGTCGGTGAGGTGTGTATCGGACATCGATTGGAAATTGGTAGTGCGGCCTTGCAAATTGCTGAAAAGCGGGTTCAAATACGCCGCAATCGCGGATCAATCCGCTCCCGCCGAAATTATCTTGCCGGCCAACCGGGCCCGAGACCCGGTTCGCAACGACCGGCTCAAAGCAACCATTCAACCCGTTCACATCCAGTCAAACGGCCAGCAATCCCGATAGTTTGCACTACGCGGAACCCGCCGTCACCCGAATCCCGGGCCACGGGCCGCCCCATCGCCCATCCATTCCTTGTCCAAAACGCTCCAACCTACCAGCGGAGGTAGTCTCTGGTGAGCCAGCAGATCATCCACGTCACCGATTCGAGCTTCGAACAGGACGTGCTCCAGTCCGACCGTCCCGTGCTCCTCGACTTCTGGGCCGAATGGTGCGGCCCGTGCAAGATGATCGCCCCGATCCTCGACGAGATCGCCGGCGAATACGCCGGCAAGGTGACCATCGCCAAGATGAACGTCGACGAGAACCCGAAGACGCCGATGCGCTTCAACGTGCGCGGCATCCCGACGCTGATTCTCTTCAAGAACGGCAAGGCGGAAGGCCAGAAGATCGGCGCGGTCCGCAAGGCGGACGTCGCGGCTTTCCTGGACAGCAAGCTGTGAGAGGCTACCTCGGCAACCAGGGCCGCGGCGGCGGCGGCGGGCGGCCCAACAAGCGCGGCCGCGGCGGCGGCGGCGGTCCGGACGGCAATCGCGGTCCGCGGCAGGACGAACTGCCGCCGGACGATTTCATCGAAACCGGCGAAGACCTCGACGTCATCAGCCCGGCCGAGCTCGAGGCCAGCCGCCGCTCGATGAACCTGAGCGAGCTGAAGCACAAGCCGATCCCGGAACTGCTGAAGATCGTCCAGTCGATGGGGATGGAGAACCTGGCGCGCTCGCGCAAGCAGGACATCATCTTCTCGATCCTGAAGGCGCACTCGCGCAACGGCGAGGACATCTACGGCGACGGCGTGCTCGAGATCCTGCAGGACGGCTTCGGCTTCCTGCGCTCGCCCGAGGGCTCCTACCTCGCCGGGCCCGACGACATCTACATCAGCCCGAGCCAGATCCGGCGCTTCAACCTGCGCACCGGCGACACGATCTCGGGCCTGATCCGTCCGCCGAAGGACGGCGAGCGCTACTTCGCGCTGCTGAAGGTCGGCCAGATCAACTTCGACTCGCCGGAGAACGCGCGCAGCAAGGTGCTGTTCGAGAACCTGACGCCGCTGCACCCGACGCGGCGCCTCAAGCTCGAGCGCGGCACCGGCAGCACCGAGGACCTCACCGCGCGCATGATCGACCTGATCGCGCCGCTCGGCAAGGGCCAGCGCGGCCTGATCGTCTCGCCGCCGAAGGCCGGCAAGACGATGCTGCTGCAGAACATCGCCAACTCGATCACCGGCAACCACCCCGAGGTGTACCTGATCGTGCTGCTGATCGACGAGCGGCCCGAGGAAGTCACCGAGATGACGCGCACCGTGCGCGGCGAGGTGGTGTCCTCGACGTTCGACGAGCCGGCGAGCCGCCACGTGCAGGTGGCCGAGATGGTCATCGAGAAGGCCAAGCGCCTCGTCGAGCACAAGAAGGACGTGGTGATCCTGCTCGACTCGATCACGCGCCTCGCGCGCGCCTACAACACCGTCGTGCCGAGCTCCGGCAAGGTGCTGACGGGCGGCGTGGACGCGAACGCGCTGCAGCGGCCGAAGCGCTTCTTCGGCGCCGCGCGCAACATCGAGGAGGGCGGCAGCCTGACGATCCTCGCCACCGCGCTGATCGACACCGGTTCGCGCATGGACGACGTGATCTACGAGGAGTTCAAGGGCACCGGCAACAGCGAGATCCACCTCGACCGCCGCATCGCCGAGAAGCGCGTCTACCCGGCGTTCAACATCAACCGCTCGGGCACGCGCCGCGAGGAGCTGCATCACCTCGCCGGACGAGCTGCAGAAGATCTGGATCCTGCGCAAGCTGCTGCACCCGATGGACGAACTGGCCGCCGCCGAGTTCCTGATCGACAAGATGCGGGACACCAAGACCAACGGCGAGTTCTTCGAGGCGATGAAGCGCTGACGCGCTCGTCCGAAAACGTCCGCGGGATCACCGCCATGGTCACGGCCGTGGCGTTGTTCTCGCTGATGGACGCGCAGCTCAAGCTGCTCGCCGCCCATTACGCGCCGCTGCAGGTGGCGTTCCTGCGCGGCGCTGCTGTCGCTGCCGTTCGTGCTCGTCCCGGTGATCCTGCGCGGCCGCCTCGCGCGCCTGCAAGCCCGTCAACGTGCCGCTGCACCTGGTGCGCGGCGCGCTGTCGATCGTGATGCTGACGAGCTTCGTCTACGCGGTGCGCGAGACCTCGATCACCGCCACCTATTCGATCTTCATGTGCGCGCCGCTGGTGGTGGCGGCGCTCTCCGCGCCCATGCTCGGCGAGAAGGTGGCGCGCTCGCAGTGGATCGCGATCGGCGTGGGACTCGCGGGCGTGCTGCTGATGCTGCGGCCGGGGGCAGCCGCTGGAGCACGCTCGGCGGCGTGGCCGCGGTGATCGCCGTGGCGATGTACGCGTTCTCGGTGATCACGCTGCGCCGCCTCGCGCAGACCGACACCACCGAGATGCATGGTGTTCTCGTTCGCGGTGCTGCTCAGCGTGGGCGCGGGTCTGCTCGTCGATTCCCGGATGGCAGCCGTTGCTGGCGGCGGACTGGCCGCTACTTCGTCGGCGTGGGACTGACCGGCGCGCTTGGCGCAGGGATTCATCACCGACGCGTTCCGGAACGCGCCGGCCGCGGTGATCGCACCGTTCGAGTACACGGCGCTGGTCTGGGGCGCTGCTGCTCGACCTCGCGATCTGGCATGTGCTGCCGAGCGGCGTCACGCTGGTGGGCGGCGGCATCGTGATCGGCGCCGGCCTCTACATCATCCACCGCGAGCGGCGGCAGCACGCATAGCGCAGCCGCGAATTGGTCCGCCGGCCGGGTCGGGGCATAGAATGACGCCCTTCGCAGGTCTCGAGGCAACGCGATGATCTTGGTTACCGGCGGCGCCGGCTTCATCGGGTCGAACGTGGTCGCCGCATTGTGCGAGCGCGGCATCGCGGTGACGGTGTGCGACAGGCTGCGCAGCAACGACAAGTGGCGCAACCTCGGCAAGGCGAACTTCCGCGAACTCCTCGCGCCGGAAGCGCTCGACGCCTGGCTCGCTGCGCAGGGCCCGCTCGATGCCGTGGTGCACCTCGGCGCGATCTCCTCCACGACCGAGCGCGATGCCGACCTCATCTTCGACGTGAACGTGCGGCTGAGCACGCGCCTGTGGGACTGGTGCGCCGCGCACGACACACCGTTGATCTACGCCTCGTCGGCGGCAACCTACGGCGCCGGCGAGCTGGGTTTCGACGACGACCAGCGGCTCGATGCGCTGGCGCGGCTGCGCCCCCTCAATGCCTACGGCTGGAGCAAGCACTACTTCGACCGCCGGGTGCTGGGCAGCGTCGCCGCGGGGCAGCGCGCGCCGCCGCAGTGGGCCGGCCTCAAGTTCTTCAACGTCTACGGGCCGAACGAGTATCACAAGGGCACGATGCAGAGCGTCGTGGCGCAGAAGTACCCCGACGCCGTGGCCGGCAGGCCGGTGACGCTGTTCACGTCGCACCATCCCGACTATCCGGACGGCGGGCAGATGCGCGATTTCATCTACGTGGAGGACTGCGTCGACGTCATCCTGTGGCTGCTCGAGCGGCCGCGGGTCAGCGGCCTGTTCAACCTCGGCTCCGGTCGCGCGCGCAGCTTCGCCGACCTGGCGCGCGCGATGACGGCGGCTGCCGGCGTCCCGTCCCGCATCGAGTTCATCGCCATGCCCGAGGCGATCCGTCCGAACTACCAGTATTTCACCGAGGCGCGGATGCAGAAATTGCGCGACGCCGGCTACGATCGCCCGTTCACCTCGATCGAGGACGGCGTCCGCCGCTACGTCGAGCGCTATCTCGCCGGCCCCGACCCGTACCGTTGACGCGGCCCGATGTCGGCGGCGCGTTTCACACACCTGATCCTCGATCGTGACGGGGTCCTCAACGCGGAGGCGCCGGCCCGCGGGTACGTCACGAGTCCCGAGCAGTGGCGCTGGATTCCCGGGGCGCTCGATGCGCTGGCGCTGCTCGCGCGCGCCGGTTACCGGGTGTCGATCGCGACCAACCAGTCGGGCGTCGGCCGCGGCCTGATGACGCGGCAGGATCTCGACGCCGTGCACGCCCGCATGACGCGCGAAGCGCGCGACGCCGGCGGCCGCATCGATGCGGTCTTCGCCTGCCTGCACGCGCCGGACGACGGCTGCGATTGCCGCAAGCCCGCGCCGGGGCTGATCGATGCGGCCGTCGCCGCTTCGGGCATCGCGCGCATGCAGACGCTCGTCGTGGGGGACGACCGGCGCGACGTCGAGTCCGCGCGCCGTGCAGGGGTGTCGGCGGTGCTGGTGCTGACCGGCAAGGGCGCAGCGTCGGCGGCGGCGCTGTCGCAGGAAGGGGTCCGCGTCTATGATGACCTGCACGCACTGGCGCGGGCCCTGATTGCCGGCGGCGCCACCGATGGAAGCGCTCGAGCATGACTGACATCACAGCGATCTTTGCCGACCACGCGCGCGTCATGGCGGATGCGGCCGACCGGTTGCCCGGGGTCGTCGCGCGTGTCGCCGTCGAGCTGCACGACTGCTTCGCACGCGGCAACAAGCTGCTCGCCTGCGGCAACGGCGGCAGCGCGGCGGATGCCGAACACCTCGTCGCGGAGCTGGTGGGCCGGTACCGCGACGAGCGGCGCGGCCTGCCGGCGCTTGCGCTGGTGGCAGGGTCCGCCACCCTCACCGCGTTGTCCAACGACTACGGGTACGAGCGCGTCTTCGCGCGGCAGGTCGAGGCGCTCGCCCGCTCCGGCGACATGTTCTTCGGCATCAGCACCAGCGGCCGCTCGCCCAACGTGGTCGAGGCGGCGCGCTCGGCGCGCTCGCTCGGCTGCCGGGTCGTCGCGTTCACCGGCGCCGCCGAGGGGCCGCTGGCGGGGCTGGCGGACATCGTCGTCGCGGCGCCCTCGGTCACGACGGCCCGCGTCCAGGAGGTGCACGCGCTGTGCATCCACGCGATCTGCGAATCGCTGGACGGTCTGCTGCGCGGCGAGGACGTACGGTGACGCTCGGCCACCCGTCCGGCGGGCACCACTCGCTCCTCGAGATACTCGATGGCTGCCGCGGGCGCGAAGTGTGGGTCGTCGGCGACCTGATGCTCGACGAGTACGTGCACGGACCGGTCGAGCGAATTTCGCCGGAGGCGCCGGTGCCGGTGGTGCGGGTGCGCGACATCGAGTACCGCCTCGGCGGCGCCGCCAACGTGGCCCGGCAGGTCGCCGTGCTCGGCGGGCGGGTCGTGCTCGGCGGCCGCATCGGCGACGATGACGCCGGTCGCCGGCTACTCGCGAGCTGCGAGCAGGCCGGCATCGACACGCGTGGCGTGGTGACCGACCGGGAGCGGCGCACGACGCGCAAGCTGCGCGTGCTCGGGCATGCGCAGCAGTTGCTGCGCCTCGACTGGGAAGACCCCGAGCCGTGTCAGCCCGAGGCCTCGGCGCAGTTGCTGCAGAAACTCCTGTCCGGACCGAAGCCGGAGGTCGTCATCCTCAGCGACTACGCGAAAGGCGTGCTGACGGATGCGGCCGTCGCCGCCCTGACCGACGCGGCGCGCCGGATCGATTGCCCGGTGCTCGTCGACCCGAAGCGTCGCGATCTCGTCGCCTACCGCGGCGCGAACCTGCTCACGCCCAATCTCGGTGAGCTGGCTGCTGCCGCCGGCCGCACGCTCGACCCCGACGACCGCGACGCCATCGCCGCCGCGGCGCGACCGTTCATCGCGGCGGCCAAGCTCGACGCAATGCTGGTCACGCTCGGCGACCGCGGCATGCTGCTGGTGTCGGCCGACGGCACGCAGCATCACGTGCCTGCCGTGCGCCGCGCGGTGTCCGACGTCACGGGCGCCGGCGATACCGTGGTCGCCGTGCTCGCCGTCATGCTGGCCGGCGGGGCCACCATCGAGCAGGCCATGGAAATTGCGAACGTGGCGGCGGGACTCGCCGTCGGGGAGGTCGGCGCGGTCGCGATCGAGCCCGCGCGCATCCGCAGCGCGCTGACCGAACAGGCGGGCAGCAAGGTGCTGAGCCGCCAGGAACTCGCTGCGCGCGCCGCGGGCTGGCGCGTGGCGGGCAAACGCATCGTCTTCACCAACGGCTGCTTCGACCTGCTGCACTCGGGCCACCTGTCGCTGCTGCACGCGGCGGCGCGCGAAGGCGACGTGCTGGTGCTCGCGATCAACAGCGACGAGTCCGTGCGGCGCCTGAAGGGTCCCGAGCGACCGATCGTGCCGGCCGCCGAGCGCGCCGCGCTGCTGGCCGCACTGGCGTGCGTCGACGCCGTTACTATTTTCGACGAGGACACCCCGCTCGAGACGTTGCGCGCCGTGCGCCCGCACGTGCTCGTCAAGGGGCAGGACTACTCGATCGAGAACGTCGTCGGACGCGAACTCGTCGAGTCGCAGGGCGGGCGTGTCGCGCTGGTGCCGCTGCTGGCGGAGAAGTCCACCAGCGCGCTGGTCGAGCGCATCCGGCGCGGCCAGTCGCCCGGCTAGCGGACGCAGGTCGGGCCCAGCTTGCGCCACGCGATCGAGGCATCCAGCGCCAGGATCTCTGCGCTCTTCGTGCGCCATGCCGTGTGGCTGCTCGCCGCGCTGTGGCTGGCGCTGTGGCTGGCGCGCCTGGCGGCCGGCGACGACCTCACCATCCGCGACCAGCAGCGCCAGACCGCCTACATTCTCGATGCGTGGTCGAACGGGCGCTGGTCGTCGCAGACGGACTTCAACGCCGACATGGCGAGCAAGCCGCCGTTGTACAACTGGCTGGGCGCCGCAGCCGGTTGCGGTCGCCGGGCCGGGCCACGCGGCGTTCTCGTCGCCCGCGGCGCTCGCGACGCTGGCGCTCACGCTGCTCGGCTGGTACTGGGGGCGACGGTTGTACGGACCGACGGTCGGCCTGCTCGCGGGGCTGTTCGTGCTGCTGCTGCCGATGGTCGGCGGGAAGATGGTCGCGTACATCCGCACCGACGGCCTGTTCACCGCGCTGGTCGCTTTGACGGCCTACGCGTGGTGGCGGCACTGGGAACATCGCGGCGGCTGGTGGTGGCCCTGGCTGGCGGCCGTCGCGGCGACGCTCGACCAAGGGCCCGCTGGGACTGCTGCTCGGCTCGTGCGGCCTGCTGGCCGTCGCCTGGGAACGCGCGGCATCGTCGGTCGCAGTAACGGCCGGCGGCGATGACCGACGATCCGTGTCGCGGTGGTGGCCGCTGGGCCTGGCGGGTTACCTGGTCGTCTGCGGAGGCTGGCTGTGGTGGGCGTGGTCGGACTGGCGCCAGCCGCTGATCGACCGGATGATCATCGGCGAATTGCTCGAGCACGCGGTGGCGAGCCCGGATTCGTCCGGCGTCATGGGCACGCAATTCTGGAAGCCGACGCTGTACCTGCTCTGGCGCACGCTGCCGTGGTGCGTCTTCGTGGTGCCGGCGCTCATCCGCGTGTTCCGGCGCCCCGAGCCGCGCGCGGACCTGCGCCGCGCCGAGCGGTTCCTGGCCTGCTGGCTGCTCGCAAGCCTCTTCGTCTTTTCGCTCGGCAGTCACCAGCGCGGCGACCTGGTGTGGCCGATGGTGCTGCCGGCAGCCATCCTGGCCGCGCACGAGATCGTGCGGCGCGCCGCCTGGCTGGCCGCTCTGGGCGCGCACGTGGATGGGACCGGTGCTCGTGGCGGTGACCGCCGCCGTCGCGGTCGGGGCCAGGGCGGTCGCGAAGCCGCCGCAGAGTTCGCAGCGTGCCGCGGCTCTTGCGCGCGCCATCGAGAAAGGTCCCGGCCGGCTCTTCCCGCTGTCGTACGCCGTGAAATACGCGACGCAGGCCCATCTCGGCATCCAGCGCTATAGCGCCAGGCGCGATCGGTCGATCGCCGCGCTGGCCGGGGCGCCGGCGGTCTTCGTGGCCGTCGACGATCCCGCGGCTGTGATCGACGAAGTTGCCGCAGCCGGAGGCAAGGCGTCTCTGCTGCTGCAGGCCAAGGGCGGATGGGGCGTCGTCGCCAATCGCAGTGGCTGGGACCATGGCCCCACGCTGCGGCTGTTGATGGGACCGGTGGAGATCGAGGTCGCGAACGCCGAGTGGCGTGCGCTCGAGGGGCGCCGCCTGCAGCTGGGCCAGGGCGCAGCGCCCACCGTGACCATCGTCAACGACGGGCCGCACGTCGAGCCGTTCTTCGTCAGCCTCGACGGTGTCGCCGGCGAACTGACGCTCCGGCTGCAGCCACACACGACGTCCCAGGCGACCTGGCGCAATGGCGCGGGCTGGCAGCAAGTGACCCATTCCACCGTGCAGCATGAGCCGGCTGCGGCCGCTGCCGACGCGGTCGACGACTAGCTGCGCCCGGTTGCGCTGCGGCTCGCGACGGTTCCCGCGCAGGCTTCGGCCACCTGCTGCGGCGTCATCCCGCCGATTTGCAGCACCGTGTCGTCGGGCTTGATCGGACCAAACGCGGCCGGGTTCGTCTGCTCGAAGAATGCGATCGTCGGCACGCCGGCCGCGCTGGCCAGGTGCATCGGCCCGGTGTCGGCGCTGAAGAAACCGTCCACGTGTGCGATGGTGGCCGCCAGCATGCGCGGCGAGTGGCAGTGCACGGTCGCGAAGTCCGGGTTGACTGGAGGGTGATCCGCTGCGGGCAGCACTTCGAGCGGAGACGTGGCCGGCTGCAATTCGAGATAGCTCGCCCAGAATTCGCGCCACCACTCGGGGCCGAGATCCTTGTTGCCGCGGGCGCTGGCGAAAAAGCCGATGGTCGGCCCGTCCGGGGCCGCCTTGCGCGATGCGAGCGACATCCGTTCGGCGACGAGGCGAGCGCCCGCCGCGAGTTCGGCGGGGCTGTTGGCGACCTTCAGGCGCGGCGCACCGGACGCGACCGCGTAGCCGAACGCCTGCTGCAGCAATGCCAGCGGGCGCAGCGCCTCGTGCCGCACGCCCGGCGGCAGTTCCGCGGCGTAGTCGAGCCGCAGCCATTGCTCGTCGTCGCTGAAGCCGAGTCGCCAACGTGCACGGCACAGCAGCAACGCGACGCGCCCGCCGGAAGAGTTGGGCACCGGATCGATCACGAGGTCGTAGCGGCGGGAGCGGTAGTCCCTGAGCGTCCGCAGCGACGTGCCGGGGCGCCACCATTCCATGTGCGGCAGCGTGATCACGTTGCGCAGGCCGGGCAGGCCTGCGAGCAGGTCGGCCGCGTCCGGGTAGCTCACGAAGACGTCGATTGCCGCGTGCGGCAGGACCTCGTGGGTCGCGGTGAGCAGCGGCGTGAGGAACAGCGTATTGCCCATGCGGCCGTTCATGCGCACGACCAGCACTGTGCGGATCGCGGCCGGATCGAGGGGCGCCCGCGTGACTGCGCTGGCCCGGCCGAACACCGCGAGGACCCGGCTCGTCGCGGCGCGCACGCGGCGACGCAAGCGCTTCTCCATCGCGCGCAGGGAACTGTTGAATCCCGCCATTGCCGGTTGCCTGCGGCGGCTATTCGCGCGCGATCGCGCGGTAGCCGATGTCCCTGCGGTACTGCATGCCGTCCCAGCTGGATGGCGTTCACGAGTTCATACGCCTGCTCCTGCGCGGAGCGCACCGTGCCACCGAGCCCGACGGCGCAGAGCACGCGGCCGCCGTTGGTGACGATGTCGCGTCCCATCCGCGTCGTGGCGGCGTGGAACACCTTGCCTGGCATGTCGGCGGCGGCGTCGAGCCCGAAGATGATGTCGCCTTTGCGGACGCGGTCCGGATACCCGCCGGCCGCGAGCACCACGCCGACGGCCGCGCGCGGGATCCCACTCGATGGCCTGCTCGTCGAGCTTGCCGTCGAGCGCGGCGTCGCAGAGCACGGTGAGGTCGGTGCGCAGACGCGCGAGGATCGGCTGCGTCTCCGGGTCGCCGAAGCGGCAGTTGAACTCGAGCACTTTCGGGGTTCCGTCGGCGGCGATCATCAGGCCGGCGTACAGGAAGCCGGTATAGGGCGTGCCTTCCGCGGCGAGCGCCGCGCACCGTGGGCCACATGACTTCGTTCATCACGCGTTCGTGTATCCGCGGCGTCACGACCGGGGCGGGCGAGTACGCGCCCATGCCGCCGGTGTTCGGACCGAGGTCGCCGTCGTCGCGGCGCTTGTGGTCCTGCGACGTGGCGAGCGGCAGCACGTGACGGCCGTCCACCATCGCGATGAAGCTGGCTTCCTCGCCCTCGAGGAATTCCTCGACGACGACGGTCTCGCCCGCCTTGCCGAACTGGCCGGCGAACATGCCTTGCGCCGTGGCGACAGCCTCTTCGGACGTCGCACAGATCACCACGCCCTTGCCGGCCGCGAGGCCGTCGGCCTTCACGACCAGCGGCGCCTGCTGGGCGCGCACCCACGACGCGTCGAAGGTCGCGCGCGTGTACGTCGCGTAGGCCGCGGTCGGGATCCCGTAGCGCTTCAGGAAGTCCTTGCTGAAGGCCTTCGAGCCCTCGAGACGCGCGCAGGCCTGGCTCGGGCCGAAGCAGCGCAGGCCCGCGGCGGCGAACGCGTCGACGATGCCGATCACCAGCGGCGCCTCGGGACCGACGATCGTCAGCTCGATCCGGTGCTGCTTCGCGAACTGCAGCAGCCTCGGCACGTCGTCGGACGGCGATGTCGACGTTCTCCGCGCGCGGCTCGAGCCCCGTGCCCGCGTTGCCCGGCGCAACGTAGACATGCGTCACGCGCGGCGATTGCGCGACCTTCCACGCCAGCGCGTGCTCACGGCCGCCCGACCCGACGATGAGTACCTGCATCGGCTCGTCAGTGCCGGAAGTGGCGCATGCCGGTGAAGACCATCGCGATCCCGTGCTCGTCCGCCGCGGCGATGACTTCGGCGTCGCGCTTGGATCCGCCCGGCTGGATCACGGCGGTGATGCCGTGCTCGACCGCCGCATCGAGCCCGTCGCGGAACGGGAAGAACGCGTCCGACGCGACCACCGAGCCCCGCGTCTCGAGGCCCTCGTCGCGCGCCTTCATCGCGCCGATGCGCGTGCTGTACACCCGGCTCATCTGGCCGGCGCCGACTCCGACCGTCATGCGGTCCTTGACGAAGACGATGGCATTCGACTTCACGTACTTGCAGACCTGCCAGGCGAACATCAGGTCGGCCAGTTCGGTCTCGGTGGGCGCGCGCTTCGTGACGACCCTGAGATCGCCCGCCGACACCATGCCGAGGTCGCGGGTCTGCAGCAGCAGACCGCCGTTGACGCTGCGCACCTCGAACCGCGAGTTGCTCGCGGCCATGCTGCCCGTGACGAGGAGCCGCACCCCGTCCTTGCGCGAACAGGCCTCGCGCGCGGCCGCGTCGACCGCCGGCGCCATGATCACTTCGACGAACTGCCGTTCCACGATGGCCGCGGCCGTCGCGCCGTCGAGTTCGCGGTTGAACGCGATGATGCCGCCGAACGCGGAGGTCGGGTCGGTGCGATAGGCGCGGTCGTAGGCTTCGCGGATGTTCGTCGCCACCGCGACGCCACACGGGTTCGCGTGCTTCACGATCACGCAGGCCGGCTCGTCGAACTGCCGCACGCATTCGAACGCGGTGTCGGCATCGGCGATGTTGTTGAACGAGAGTTCCTTGCCCTGCAGCTGCGAAGCCGCGCCGATGCTCGCGCCCTGCGCGTCGGTCGCGACGTAGAACGCGGCCTGCTGGTGCGGGTTCTCGCCGTAGCGCAGGTCGAGCCGCTTGCGGTACTGCAGCGCGAGCAATTCGGGGAACTCGCCGAGCGACGGGCGCGCGACCTTGTCGAGGTACGCGGCCACCATCGCGTCGTACTGGGCGGTGTGCGAGAACGCCTTGGTCGCGAGACGCAGCCGGGTCTCGCCGGTCACGCCGCCTTCGTTGCGGTCCATTTCCGCCAGCACCGCGCCGTAGTCGAGCGGATCGACCACGATGGCGACACGGTCGTGGTTCTTCGCCGACGCGCGCACCATGGCCGGGCCGCCGATGTCGATGTTCTCGACGGCGTCCTCGAACGTGCAGCCGGGTTTCGCGATCGTCGCGGCGAACGGATAGAGGTTCACGGCGACGAGATCGATCGCTTCGATGCCGTGCTCGCGCATCACGGCGTCGTCGGGGCCGCGCCGGCCGAGCAGGCCGCCGTGGATCTTCGGGTGCAGCGTCTTCACGCGTCCGTCCATGATCTCCGGGAATCCGGTCACGGCGGACACGTCGGTGACGTCGATGCCGTGGCCGCGCAGCAGCATTGCGGTGCCGCCGGTGGAGAGGATCGCGATGCCCCGGTCGCGCAGCGCGCGAGCGAAATCGAGCAAGCCTTCCTTGTTCGAAACGCTGAGCAGCGCGCGGCGGACGGGGGTGGTCACGATCTGCGATCCTTGTGGGCGAATGCGATCCGCCGGCTCAGGTGCCGGCGATGCCGTAGACCTTCAGCTTCTTGCGCAACGTGCCGCGATTGATGCCGAGGATGTCGGCGGCGCGGCTCTGGTTGCCTGCCGAATAGTCGAGCACCGCTCGGAACAGCGGCTCTTCGACTTCGCGCATCACCAGGTCGTAGAGATGCCCGGGCGCATGGCCGTTGAGGCTCGTGAAGTACGAGTCGAGGGCTTGCTCGGTGAGCGAGCGCAGCGGCACGCTGCGTCCGTTGGGTGTCGTCGCGGGTCCAGGTTCCCGCCGGTTCCGTGTCTTCTTGCGCGTCGCCATGGGCGCGATCGTCCTCGCTGTCTGTTCTGCCCCCCCGTCAAGCGGCGGCGGGCGCGTCGCACAGCGCGTCGAAGTAATCGCGCACCATCGCGAGCTGCGTCTCGGCCGAGGCCACCTGCATGACGGACCGACGAAACGCCTCTTCGTGCGGGCGCTCCGTGCAATACCACCCAATGTGCTTGCGCGCGATTCTGGCTCCCGGCTCATCGCCGTAGAAGTCGTACAAATCGCGCAAATGGGCGAGCATGATATCACGCACTTCGGCCGGAGTCGGGGAGGGAAGTGCTGCCGCGCCGGCGTGGAGCGCGGCGATTTCGCGGAAGATCCACGGCCGGCCCTGAGCCGCGCGGCCGACCATGACGCCGTCCGCGCCAGTCTCGCGCAGCACGCGCACCGCCTTCTCCGGCGTGTGAATGTCGCCGTTCGCGAACACCGGGATGCGCACGGCCTGCTTGACCGCAGCAACCGTCTCGTACTCGGCCTCCCCGCCGAAGCGACAGGCGCGAGTGCGGCCGTGCACGGCGAGCGCCTGGATGCCCGCGTCCTCGGCGAGCCGCGCGATGCTGAGCGCATTTCGCGATGCAGCATCCCAGCCGGTGCGGATCTTCAGCGTCACCGGCACGTCGACGGCTTTCACGGTCGCCTCGAGGATCGCCGCGACCAGCGACTCGTCGCGCAACAGCGCCGACCCGGCGTCCTTGTTGCAGACCTTCTTCGCAGGGCAACCCATGTTGATGTCGATGATCTGCGCGCCCAGGGCGGCATTGCGCCGCGCCGCATCGGCCATCATGGCCGGATCGCCGCCTGCGATCTGCACGACGCGAGGTTCGGGCTCGCCCGAGTGATCGCGCCGTCGGCGCGACTCGCGCGTATCCCAGAGCCGCGGGTCGGCCGAGAGCATTTCACCCGCGGCGAGCGCGGCGCCCATGCGGCGGCACAGGCGGCGGAACGGCAGGTCGGTGACGCCCGCCATCGGAGCGAGCAACGCGCGCCCCGTAAGCCGGTGGGTTCCGATCTGGATCACGGCACCGCCTCAGCCGGGTCCCTGCGCGCAGCGCAGGATTTCCGGCGACTCGCGCAGGCACACGTCGAGCCGGTAACCGACCGCGTCGGCGCCCGGGTCGACGATCTCGAGATCCGCGTCGGCGCTGGCGCCGGCGGCAAACATGCGCCTCGCGAGCGACGGCACCTTGAGGTACTCGGAGGGTTCGAAGTCGCGTGTCGCGACCGGCGCGCCGAAGCGGTCCTCGAGTTCGAGCCGCAGCAGCGGGTACGGCTGGGCGAAATCCGCCTTGTTGCGGATGCTCGCCTGCACGCTCAACCGCGTCGCAGTAGTGGCTGCGCTGGCATCGCCCCACTGGCGAATCTCGAACGCGCTCGGATCCCAGTTCGGCGCGAGGCTGAGCCCGAGCTTGTCGTAGACCTGGCTCAGCACGGGGCCGATCTGCGGGTGACGGACGAGATCCTGCCGGAAGTAATGCGTCAGCTGCGCGAGCAGCGCCAGCGCGAGCACCAGCGAGCCGAGCGTCCACGCCAAGATGCCGCGCAGCGAACCTTCCTCCTCGTCGTCGTCGCCCGTGATGCGTCGGCCGATCGGCAGCTCGTCGTCGTCGGCCTCGCGAACGGGCGGTTGCCAGCGTTGCGGCGCGATCGATTCGACGGGTCGCGCCCGCCGTTCCGTGACGAACGGCGCGGTCGGCGGCGGGACGATCGCCGGCCGCGGGCGGGCGGGCGGCGCCGGCGTGACGACCGCGGGAACGTCCTCGTTCACGACGACGTCGCGATCGACTCTCGGCTCCTCGAGGACCTTGAACCGATCGGTGGCGTCGAGGTCCTCGCCCGCACCGTGCTCGAGGGTCTCGACAACCTCGTCGTCGTCCTCGAAGCCCGGCGGCATGTCGACCTGGTCGATCTGAATGCGCTCGCCTTCGAGCGTGATGTCCTCGAGCGACTCGCCTTCGTCGACCTCGAGCTGCGACGATTCGCTGGCCGGGCTGCCGGATTCCGGCGCGGCGCCGCTCGGCCCGTATTGCCGCTGCCAGTCGCGGGCATCGACGAAGACTCGCTCGAGGTCGTCGGCGGAGAAGTGGAATTCAGCGGCCGACGCGCGATCGTCGGACGGCTCCGCCGCTGCCGTCGTGCCGATCAGCGCACTGCCGTCCTCGGTGTACGTCGGACCGGCCGGCGGGATGGTGTCGCTGAGCCGCGCCAGCGCATCGAACGCGCTGCCGCACCGACCGCAACGGACCGTGCCGTGCGCGACGCGCAGGATCTCGGCCGTCACGCGAAAGCGCGTCTGGCAATCAGGGCACTGGGAATACATCGTCTCTCGTCTTTTATCGCTCGGTCGCGCGCCGGCGTCCGCTCACCAGCCCCCAGCCGTCGCGCGCGCCGGTCAGGCCGATATCAAACCACGGCTGGTAAGCCGCCGCCACTGCGTCGGCCTGGTCGAGCAGCAGCCCGCTCAGCGCCAGCCACCCGTTCGGCCGCACCAGCCTCGCGAATCGGGGTGCGAGTTCGACGAGCGGCCCGGCCAGGATGTTGGCCAGCATGATGTCGGCCGGCCGGCCGCCGACCTCGGGGTCCGCGGTGATCCGGACTCGGTCTGCGCTCCGGTTGCGCTCCGCATTCTGTCCGGTGGCGAGCAGCGCCTGCGGGTCGATGTCCATGGCGGCGACCGAGCGCGCGCCGAGCTTGGCCGCCGCGATCGCCAGGATGCCCGAGCCGCAGCCGTAATCGATCACGTCGGCGCCTTCGAGCGTCGCCGGCGGCAGGCCGTCGAGCCACTCGAGGCACAGCGCGGTCGTGGCGTGCGTGCCGGTGCCGAAGGCGAGCCCCGGGTCGAGTTCGATGCGAATCGCCCCGAGGCCGCCGGCCGGCATGCCGCCGGGGCAGACCCAGAGGCGGCGGCCGAAGCGCATCGGGTGGAAGTCGCGCAGCCACTCGCGTTCCCAGGCCTTGTCTTCGATGCGCTCGTAGGCAGGCACGGGCAAGCCGGGTCCGCAGGCGCCGGCGATCGCGGCCGTCAAGCCTGCCGGGTCGGTGTCGGCGTCGAACAACGCGCGCACCACGACGGTTGGCCACAGCGGCGTCTGGCCGGGCGCGGGTTCGAGCACGGGGTCGTCGGCGGCGTCGAGCAGCGTCACGGAGACGGCGCCGAGTTCGAACAGTGCATCCTCGACCGGCTGTGGATCGCGCGTGCCGATGTCGATGCGTGAGTTGCAGGTGCGGCATGTTTGCGTCGGTCGCGTCGTGCTGCTTCGCGTTCGCGGGCAGAAGTTTCAGGGCGGCGGGACAGGGCAGCGCCGGGACGGGCACCGGGACGGGCGCCGGGGCAGGGCGTCCATCCGGTTCGATTTTCCGGTCCGCGAAGAAGATATGCGGACCGGAAAATGAACCGGATGCACGCCTGCGACGGCGGCGCCTGAGCGAGCCGTGGAAGCCGCAAACGACGTGCGAGCACGCCTTTGCAGCTTCCACGACTCGCACGGCGCAAGTATCGCCCACCGGCCGTGGATTCGGGCCACGGCTGCAACCGCACACGGCGACAGACACCGCGGCGGCGCGCGGCCGGCCGTCCAGCCGCGGCCGCCGCTTCGGTCGCAGCCGAGCGTCGAGGCTACATCACGTGACGCCACATGCGCCGTGCGAGGTTTTCGGGTTCCTCCCGAAAACTCGCTCAGGCGCCGTGCGTCAAGCGGCCGGATCGGATTCCGTTTCGGCGAGCATATCTTCTTCGCGAGTCGAAACGGATCCGATCAGGCCGCCCGGATGCCGAGCCTCCGGCGCCTTCCGGAAAGTGCGCGCCGCCCGACGCGTTGCGCGCTACTTGAGCCCGAGCCGGCGCTCCAGGTAGTGGATGTCCGTGCCGCCCGCGCGGAAGGCGCCGTGCTGGAAGATTTCCTGGTGCAGCGCCACGTTGGTCTTGATGCCCTCGACCACGATCTCGTTCAGCGCGTTGCGCATGCGCGCGATCGCCGTGTCGCGGTCTTCGCCGTGCGCGATCACCTTCGCGATCAGCGAGTCGTAGTACGGCGGCACGACGTAGCCGGTGTACAGGTGGCTGTCGACGCGAATGCCGGGGCCGCCTGGCGCGTGCCAGAGGTTCACCGGGCCCGGCGACGGCGTGAACTTCTTCGGGTCCTCGGCGTTGATGCGGCACTCGATCGCGTGACCGCGGATCTGCACGTCGTCCTGCGTCCACGGCAGGCGCTCGCCCGCGGCGATGCGCAGCTGCGCCTTCACCAGGTCGATGCCGGTGATCACCTCCGTCACCGGGTGCTCCACCTGGATGCGCGTGTTCATCTCGATGAAGTAGAACTCGTCGTCCTCGTAGAGGAACTCGAGCGTGCCGGCGCTGCGATAGCCGATCTCGGCGCACGCCGCCGCGACGCGCTCGCTCATCGCGCGCCGCTGCTTGGCCGTGAGACCCGGCGCCGGCGCCTCCTCGATGATCTTCTGGTGGCGACGCTGCATCGAGCAGTCGCGCTCGCCGAGGCAGATCACGTTGCCGTAGTGGTCCGCGAGCACCTGGAACTCGATGTGGCGCGGCTTCTCGAGGAACTTCTCCATGTAGACCTGTTCGTTGCCGAACGCGGCCAGCGCCTCGGCGCGCGTCACGCCGACCGAGTGCAGCAGCGTCGCTTCGCTGTGCACGACGCGCATGCCGCGGCCGCCGCCGCCGCCCGACGCCTTGATGATCACCGGGTAGCCGATGTCCTTGGCGACGCGGAACAGTTCGTCCGGGTCCGTGCCCAGCGGGCCGTCCGAGCCCGGCACGCAGGGCACGCCCGCGGCCTTCATGGTCTTGATCGCCGACACCTTGTCGCCCATCAGCCGGATCGTCTCCGGCCGCGGGCCGATGAACGTGAAGCCGCTCTTCTCGACGCGTTCGGCGAAGTCGGCGTTTTCCGACAGGAAGCCGTAGCCCGGGTGGATCGCGACGGAGTCGGTCAGCTCGGCCGCGCTGATGATCGCGGGCATGTTGAGATAGCTGTCGCGGGAGGCGGCGGGCCGATGCACACCGTCTCGTCCGCGAGCAGCACGTGCTTGAGGTTGCGGTCGGCGGTGGAGTGCACCGCGACCGTCTTGACGCCGAGTTCGCGGCAGGCCCGCAGGATCCTGAGCGCGATCTCACCGCGATTGGCGATGACGACCTTTTCGAGCATGGACTACTCGATGACGAACAGCGGCTGCCCGAACTCGACCGGGTCGCCGTTCTTCGCGAGGATCGACACGACCTTGCCGGCCTTGTCCGATTCGATCTGGTTCATCATCTTCATCGCTTCGATGATGCACAGCACGTCGCCCGGCTTCACTTCGGAGCCGAGTTCGACGAAGGGTTTCGCGCCCGGCGCCGACGCGGCATAGAACGTGCCGACCATCGGCGCGGTGACGGCCTGGTCCAGCGAAGGCCGGGCGGCCGGCGCCGCGATGGGAGCGGCTGCGACGGCGGGCGCGGCCACCGGAGGCGGCGCGTACATCGGCGCATAGTGGGTCTGCATCGCCCCGCCCGCTGGATACCGGCTGATGCGGACCGATTCCTCGCCTTCCTTGATCTCGATTTCGGCGACGCCCGTCTCGTCGAGCAGTTCGATCAGCTTCTTGACCTTGCGAATATCCATTCAGTGACCCCCCAGGATTCGAATTCTTGTCCGACGCGGAAGTTCAGTTGCGTGCGGTCGCGCTCTGGTGCGCGGCGAGGTGCAGGCTGGCTGCCTTCAGAGCGAGTTCGTAACCGACCGCGCCGAGGCCCGTGATGACGCCGAGGGCGATGTCGGAGAAATAAGAGTGATGGCGGAAGTCTTCCCGCGCGTGCACGTTGCTCAGGTGCACTTCGATGAAGGGAATCTTCACCGCGGCCAGCGCATCGCGCAGCGCGACGCTGGTGTGCGTGAACGCCGCCGGGTTGAACACGATGAACCCGACGTGACTCGCCGGCGCCTGATGGATGCGCCCGATCAGCTCCGCTTCCGAGTTGCTCTGGAACGCGGTCAGGCGATGGCCGAGCTCGGCCGCCTGCTGGGTGAGCCGTTCGTGCACCTGCTCGAGCGTGACCTGGCCGTAGATGCCCGGCTCGCGCAGCCCGAGCAGGTTCAGGTTCGGTCCGTTCAGTAACAGGATGTGCGCCATCAGCCCCGGGGCCCGCTGTCTCGAGGGCGCGAGTTTACCGTCATTTGTCGCCTTTTGGCGACAACTTCTTCACCAGATAGCCGAAGTTCGCTTCAAGTTGGTTGCAGTTCGCTGCCGCATCAACCGTGCGGCATGGCAGCAAGTCCGGTTTCGATGCGGGCCCGGGCCTGGTCGAGGGTCTGCCGGCCCGCGTCGACCTCGCGAACGGTGCCTAGAATGAGGTCAGCCTGCGGCTGGGTCAACTCGCCCATGTGCGCCGCCACGATCCGGCCCTGGGTGTCGGTGAATATCGTGAACGGGAAGCCGACGGCGTCGATGCCGAATGCCGCGGCAGCGTCCAGCCCTTCCTGTTCACCCATCAGCAGCGGGTAATCGATCTTCATCTCGTCCGCATAGGCGAGCACTTTGTCACGGAAGTCGACTGCGATGCCGACGACCTGGAATCCCTCGCCGCCGTGTTCGCGTTGCAGCTTCTGCAGCAGCGGGATTTCCTTGCGGCAAGGCGCGCACCACGTCGCCCAGAAATTCACGATCAGCGCCTTGCCCTTCCAGTCGCCGAGCGAGCGCATCCTGCCCTCGCGGTCGGCGAGCGAAAACTCGGGCACGGTCGCCACGAGTTTCCTCGCGGGTGCCTCCGCAGCCCCGGTCGCCTGCGCCGCGACTCGAGCGGGTTCGGGCGTTTGCGTCGCGCGCTGGTGGTAGGCGTAGACGCCGGCACCGGCGGCCAGCGCGGCGACCGCCACGAGCAACGTTCCACGATTGCTCAAGTCGTCGCCCCGGCAAACGCCTGTACGACGTGCGCCCGGAATTCGTTGGCGGACTTGAAGCCGACGACTCGATAGTCGGGCCGTTCCTGGCCATTCGCGCCGAAGAACACGATCGTCGGCGGACCGAGGATGCCGAAGCGCTGCAGCAGCGCCTGGTCTTCGGCATCGTTGGCGGTCACGTCTGCCTGCAGCAGCACCGCGCGCGCCAATTCCGCCCGCACGGCGGCGTCGGTGAACGTCAGCTTTTCCATCTCTTTGCAGGAGACGCACCAGTCCGCATAGAAGTCGAGCATGACCGGACGGCCGGCGGCCTGCGCCGCGGCCACTTCGCGCTCGAGGTCGGCCGTGGACTTGATGCGCTTGAACGCAATGCCCGCTTCGGGGCGAGCCGAGGCGACCGTCCCGCGCGCGCGCAGGCCGGCGAGCGGCTGCAGCGGGTCCGCGCGGCCGGAGAGCGCGCCGACCAGCAGGATCACGCCGTAGACCACCGCGAGCGCGCCGAAGCCGCGCCGCACCGCGGTCGTGCCCTTGCGCAGGTCACGGTCGCCCAGCGTCAACAGGCAGTAACCCGACACGAAGGCCAGTGCGGCCCAGAGCCCGAGGGTCACCGGGCCCGGCAGCACGCGACCGAGGATCCAGATCGCGACGCCGAGCATCAGCACGCCGAACGCGTTCTTCACCGCGTCCATCCACGCACCCGCCTTCGGCAGGAACTGCCCCGCCGACGCCCCGACCAGCAGCAGCGGGGCGCCCATGCCGAGACTGAGCGCGAAAAGTGCCGCACCGCCGCGCAGCACGTCTCCGCTCTGGCTGATGACGGCGAGGGCTGCGATCAGCGGCGGCGCCACGCAGGCGGTGACGATCAGCGAGGAGAGCGCACCCATCACGGCCGTGCCGACCAGCGTGCCCTGCTTCTGCTGGTTGCTCAGGCTCGAGACCCGCGACTGGATCGCCGCGGGCATCTGCAACGTGAACAGGCCGAACATGCCGAGCGCGAGCCAGACGAACAGCGCGGCGAACCCGACGATGATCCACGGCTTCTGGAAGAACGCCTGGGCCTGCTGGCCCGCCGCCGCGAATGCCGCGCCGGCGATCGTGTAGGTGATCGCCATGCCGAGCACGTAGGCGAGCGACAGCGTGAACGCGCGCCCGCGCGAGACGGGCTTGCCGGCTCCGGCGCCGACGATGATGCCCGAGAGGATTGGCACCATCGGCCACACGCAGGGCGTCAGCGCCAGCAACAGCCCCGCGCCGAAGAACTTCACGATCGCCTTCAGCAGGCTGCCGCCGAGGATCACGTCGGCCAGCGTGTCCTGCTCGGAGCGGAAGGCGCCGGTCGCAGGCGCGCCGCTTGCGGTCGCTGCCGAAGCGGCTCCGATGGCCGCAAGCTGCACCGTGATGCGCTTGTGGATCGGCGGATAGCAGAGGCCCGCGTCCGCGCAGCCCTGGTAGGTCACCTCGAGCGGGACTTCACGCGTGCCGGCCGCGACGGCGACCGGCAGGTCCGCCTGCATGTCGCTGTGATACACGACCTGTTCGCCGAAATACTCGTCGTGCCTGGTCTCGCCGCCCGGCATGCGCGGCGTGCCGAGCTGCACGGCCGGCGACAGCGACTGGATCTTCACCTTGTCGCGATAGAGGTAGTAGTCGTCGGCGATGTCCCAACGCAGCACGACCCGATCGGCGCTCGGGCTCGATGCCGAGAACACGAACGCCTGGTCGGGCGGCAGGAAGTCGCTTTCGGATTTCGGACCGCTCTTGCCGCCGAGCAGCTTGCGCAGGCTGAATCCGTCCCGAGTCGGCGGTGGCCGCGGCGACCGCAGCCTTGGCCGGCCAACGCACCGTCGTCGTCCAGTTCTGCGGCGGATAACAGAGGCCCGCATCCGCGCAGCCCTGCAGCTTCAGGTGCAACTCGAAGTCGCGCGGCGGGCCGTCGAAGCTCACCGTCAGGCCGATCTTCGCGGTATTGCGATAGATCACCTGCTTGCCGAAGTAATCGTCTTCGTGATCCTCGCCCACCGGCAGGCTCGGCTTGCCGACGCTGACGCCAGGCGTCGACGATTCGAATCCGAGGCGATCGCGATACAGGTAGTAGCCGGGCGTGATGTCGTAGCGCACGACCAGTTGGTCTTCGGCCACCGCGACGACGAACTTGTACGCCGCGCGCGGCGGCAGGAAGTCGTCGGCCGCACGCGCCGGGCCCGCCGTCACGACGAGCAGCGGCAGCGACCAGAGGGCTGCGGCAAGCTTCTTGAGAATGGATCGCATGGACGAGACGGATTCCGGAAGTGGAAGGGGTCGACCCGGCGGGCTCGAAGCCGGCCGGCTACAAGGTTGCGGATGATGCCCGTCGGCACCCGGCCGCGCGACCACCTGGGTCAATCTTCAGCACATGGACCGTCCCCGCGGGCCGATGTTCAGCGTCGGCCGCATCGGCAAATACGGTCGTCAGCCGCTCGAGGGCGATGGCAGCACGACGGATCCGTCGTTCCGGAATCTCATAAAGTCTATGATAAAACAATAGAGTTGAATGAAATCTAGCGCGTCTGCTCCCGGCGTCCGACAAGCCGCGACCCGGCAGGAATCACCGGAAAGGCTTGAAATCCCAAGACTTACCTCTATCATTAGCAGCCAACCAGGGAGAGTGCTAACACCTCCCCGGTCCCCCCAACAAATTGAACAGACCAACGGAGTTTGCGGCAATGGCTGACAAATTGAAGATCCGTCCGCTTCACGATCGCGTGATCATCCAGCGGCTCGACGCAGAGACGAAATCCCCCGGTGGCATCGTCATCCCCGACAGCGCAGCCGAGAAGCCGATCCGCGGCAAGGTCGTCGCGGTGGGCAAGGGCAAGATCCTCGAGAACGGCAACGTTCGCCCGCTCGACATCAAGGTCGGCGACCACATCCTCTTCGGCAAGTACAGCGGCACCGAAGTGAAGGTGGACGGGGACGAGTACCTCGTCATGCGCGAAGAAGACGTGATGGCGGTCATCGAGAAGTAATCCGGAGAACCACGAACATGGCAGCAAAAGACGTACGTTTCGGTGATGACGCCCGCCAGCGCATGGTGCGCGGAGTCAACATCCTGGCCAATGCGGTCAAGGTCACCCTCGGCCCCAAGGGCCGCAATGCGGTGCTCGACAAGAGCTTCGGCGCCCCCACCGTCACCAAGGACGGCGTGTCGGTCGCGAAGGAAATCGAGTTGAAGGACAAGTTCGAGAACATGGGCGCGCAGATGGTGAAGGAAGTCGCTTCCAACACCTCCGACGAAGCCGGTGACGGCACGACGACCGCCACGGTGCTCGCCCAGGCGATCGTGCGCGAGGGCCTGAAGGCCGTCGCGGCCGGCGCCAATCCGATGGACATCAAGCGCGGCATCGACAAGGCCGTCGAGACCTGCACCGAGGAGTTGAAGAAGCTCTCCAAGCCGTGCAAGGACCCGAAGGCGATCGCGCAGGTCGGCACCATCTCCGCGAACAGCGACGAGTCGATCGGCAAGACGATCGCCGACGCGATGGAGAAGGTCGGCAAGGAAGGCGTGATCACGGTCGAGGAAGGCTCGGGCCTGCAGAACGAACTCGACGTCGTCGAGGGCATGCAGTTCGATCGCGGCTACCTCTCGCCGTACTTCATCAACAACCAGACCAGCCAGTCGGCCGAACTCGAGAACCCGTACGTGCTGTTGTACGACAAGAAGGTCTCGAACGTCCGCGAAATGCTGCCGCTGCTCGAGGGCATCGCGAAGTCCGGCCGCCCGCTGCTCGTCGTCGCGGAAGACGTCGAAGGCGAAGCGCTCGCGACGCTGGTCGTGAACACGATCCGCGGCATCGTCAAGGTCGCGGCCGTCAAGGCCCCGGGCTTCGGCGACCGTCGCAAGGCCATGCTGCAGGACATCGCGATCCTCACCGGCGGCACCGTGATCGCCGAGGAAGTCGGCCTCACGCTCGAGAAGGCCACGCTGGCCGATCTCGGCCAGGCGAAGAAGATCGTCGTGGAGAAGGAAAACACCACGATCATCGACGGCCACGGCAAGGCGGGCGAGATCAAGGGCCGCATCGCCCAGATCAAGCAGCAGATCGAGGAAGCCACCTCCGACTACGACAAGGAAAAGCTCCAGGAGCGCATGGCCAAGCTCGCCGGCGGAGTCGCGGTGATCAAGGTCGGCGCGGCCACCGAGATCGAGATGAAGGAAAAGAAGGCCCGCGTCGAAGACGCGCTGCACGCCACCCGTGCGGCCGTCGAGGAAGGCGTGGTCCCGGGCGGCGGCGTCGCCCTGATCCGTGCGCAGAAGGCGCTTGAGAAGATGGTCGGTTCGAACGAGGACCAGGCCATCGGCATCAAGATCCTTTCCCGCGCGATCGAGGAGCCGCTGCGCCAGATCGTGGCCAACGCCGGTGAGGACGCTGCGGTCGTCCTGGCGAAGGTCAAGGAAGGCAAGGGCACGTACGGCTACAACGCCGCAACGGGCCACTACGGCGACATGCTCGACATGGGCATCCTCGACCCGACCAAGGTCACTCGTCTTGCGCTGCAGAACGCCTCTTCGGTGGCGGGCCTGTTGCTCACGACCGAGGTGATGGTGGCCGAGGCTCCGAAGGACGACGACCACAAGCACGGCATGCCGGACATGGGCGGCATGGGTGGCATGGGCGACATGGGCATGTAATCCGACAGGATTACGCGTTCGATCGTTCGACGAACGAAGAGGGCCGGCAGCGATGCCGGCCCTTTTCTTTATGCTCTGTCACCAGATCATGTTGGTGAGTCCTGGCAGCCGTCGGGTCATTGGACTGCGTGCCGCAAGCGGACGTCATCCGGGGGAAAACGATCCGGTGCAGCCAGTCGTGCCTGACCGCTCTTTGGCAGTTCATTTGATCACCGCGAACACTGCGTCCGGCCGCTCACCGATTGACGGACGTCATTGGCGGTGACGGAGTTCGCGCCGTCCGGATTGACCTGCTAGTCTGCTAAGTGACGATGCAAAAAAAGATGGCTTATCCAGCAGCGGGCCTGTCGCCCATCGTTTCCGTCACGTAGGCAAAGATTCGGGCCCGACACTATGGAACCGACTACCGCTCTCAGCGTGTCCGCTCAGATCGCGGTAGCCATAGCAGGTTTCGCCGGGGTTGTAGCCGCGTTTCGCAACGACTCAGTACATGACTGGGGCCCAGTAGAAAAATTCTGGCTCCGGCTGCTGTTGATCAATTCGATACTGCCGCTCGTGTTCAGTATGGGCGGCCTGTTTCTCCTGTCATTTGGCCACGACTTCCCAACGATATGGCGATGGTGCAGCGGAATTTCGACATTGTTCCTGGTCCCCTTCGCGGTAATGATAGTCAGGACTCTCGTTGGATTCGCACCCGGACAATTGGAAGCGGCGGGCGGCACCAAGTTCACGAGCTACGCTCTTGTCGTCACCCTGACGGCCGTGTGCCTGCTGCAATTGTTCAACCTCGCGACGCTGGCTGCGTTTTGGCCGTTCTTCGGCGCGATCGTTGCGCTGCTGTTTGGGGCCATGTACCAGTTCGTACGCCTGGTCCTGTCCCCGCGGCGGCCCGCGACCTGACCTGGCGCTTCGTCTCCGAGCTGAATTCTGCGGACATCCGTTTCCGGATATGCAAATGCCATAACCCGGCGGAGATTCCGGCCGACGTGAACGGATGGCCAACTTCGACACAGTGCTTGTTGTACTCGAATCCGGCAGACACTGGGCCAGCGTCGGTGCTTCATTGATTAGATTTCGTTAGAAGTTCCAGCGGGAACGTCTGTGGAACGTCGACGACGAACGGGAGTCGTGCAGCGCCTCACCCGCGCTGCGTGCGACCTCTCCCGCAAACGGGAGAGGTCAAGAGGCCTCGCAATTCGGTAACAGAGCCTTTCATTGTGCCGCACTGTCCTGCCGGGAACCCCTTACCGCATAAGGACCGATTCTCGATTGCACTGCCGTAAGATGCCGGCGATCCCAGCCATTGGAAGTCATTGCCATGAAGGTCGTACCTGCCGTCCTGCTCGCGCTGCTGCTCGGTTCCTCCATCGCCAGCGCCTCGGCCGGCGCCGCGCTGCAGGGCACGGTGCTCGAGACGATCGACGCCGGCGCAGTACACGTACCTGCGCCTGAAGACCTCGAACGGCGAAGTCTGGGCGGCAGTGACTCACGCGGATGTGACGAAAGGCGCGCTGGTGACCATCCAGGATCCGATGGTCATGACGAATTTCGAGAGCAAGACGCTCAAGCGGACGTTCGACAAGGTCGTGTTCGGCACGCTCGCAGGCGCCGGCGCCGCCGTGCCGGCTGGCATGCCGATGCCGCAGGCCGGCATGAACGGCGCTTCGCCGCATGCCGGCGCGGCCGCCACGCCCGACGTCGCCGTCGTGAAGGGTCCCAAAGCACCCGGTGCGGACGGTCGAACTGTCGCCGAGCTTTACGCGCAGCGCGCGAAGCTGAAGGACAAGCCGGTCGCCGTGCGCGGTACGGTCGTCAAGTTCCTGCCGAGCATCATGGGCAAGAACTGGATCCACCTGCGCGATGGCTCCGGCGCAGCCGCGGACGGCTCGAACGACCTCGTCGTGACGACGATGGAGACGGCCAAGGCCGGCGACGTCATCACCGTGCGCGGCACGGTGCGCACCGACATTGACCTCGGCATGGGATATTCGTACAAGGTGACCGTGGAAAACGCGAACCTGCAGAAATAGACCATGCGCCGGGTCATGCCGTGCAGCTGACCTGGCTTGCGCTGGCCATCGCCTGCACGGTTGGCTATCACCTCGTCCTGAAACTGACGCCGGCCGGCGTCAATCCCCTGCTGTCGTTGATCGTGACGTATTCGCTGGGCACGGTGCTGTTCGGCGCGTTGCTGATCGTCACGCCAGGCGGCTTCGACTGGCGGCAGGAAATCCGGCAACTGAACTGGACCGCGCTCGCGCTCGCCTTCGCGGTCGTCGGGCTCGACCTCGGCTTCATGTTCCTCTACCGCAGCGGCTTCGAGGTGAGTCTCGGCGCGCTGGTGACGCAATCGGCGGCGGCGCTGCTGCTGCTCGCCGTCGGCGTGCTGGTCTTCAAGGAAAAGCTGTCGGCTGCCAATGCCGCGGGGCTGGTGCTGTGCCTCGTCGGGCTGTGGCTCGTGAACCGACGCTAGAATTCGGACCCTCACCCCAACCCTCTCCCGCTCGCGGGAGAGGGAGTCAATCACCTCTCCCGCCTGCGGGAGAGGTCGGCGGCACGCCGGGTGAGGGCTCTGCGTCGGCTTCAAACCGAATCCTCCGCACCGTCCACCACACGAACGCGCCGACCACGGCGAGCATCGCGGCCATCAGCAGGGCCATCCGCGGGCCCGCGAGCCGCCACGCTTCGCGCAGACCGAGGGCGACGCCGATCGGTGTCGACACCAGCAGGATCGGCCTGGCGATGCGCATCGGGCCGACTACCGGTCCACGCGGATCCAGCCGGACGGCGGCATCGCGTCGAAGAACATCTGCACGCGATGCAGCAGGTTGTTGCGGTCCGCCCAGGTCGCCTGCTCGTCGAGGCAGTCCATCCTGTCCTGATGCGTCGGTGTCGTGTCGAGGCCTTGCGTGAGCGGGGGCGGCGGCGGCGTCTTGCCGCGTTTTTCGGCTTCCTCTTCGAGCATCTGGTACAGGCGATCCCAGTAGCGCGGCGCCGGATAGGCGCGGCCGCGCATCCGCTGGTGATCGAGGATGCGGCGGGCCCGGCTCGACGGTTTGCGGGAAGGCATGGCGCACAGGCTGGTGGCGGCGATCGGGACGCCAAGCGTACCGCTTCGACCGCGCCGATAGAATATGCTTCGCCGATCCTCCTCTCTCGCAGGGAACACCCGATGACCACAGCCTACTGGTGCGTGCTGATCGCCGCGCTGCTGCCGTACGCCGCGACGCTGACGGCCAAGATCGGCGGCGAGAAGTTCGACAACCGCGATCCGCGGGAGTGGCTGAACCGTCAGTCCGGCCATCGCCGGCGCGCGAATGCGGCGCAGCTCAACAGCTTCGAGGCGTTTCCGCTGTTCGCCGCCGCCGTAATCGTGGCGCACCTCACCAACGCGCCGCAGCCGAAGGTCGACCTGCTCGCGATCACCTTCGTCGCGGCGCGGCTCGCCTACATTGCGTTCTACGTGGCCGACAGGTCGACGCTGCGCTCGCTGGCATGGTTCGTCGGCATCGGCAGCGCCGTCGCCATCTTCGTCGCCGGCGCCTGACCCGCTCAGCGAATCCGGCGGCGATTGCGCCAGAGATTGTCGGCGATGAAGATCGCGAGCGCGCTCCAGATGATCGCGAAGCCGACGAGGCGCGTGCGCGGGAACGCTTCGTGAAACACGAACACGCCGCACAGGAACTGCAGCGTCGGGCCAAAGTACTGCAGCAGTCCCACGGTCGAGAGCCGGATGCGGCGCGCGCCGTACGCGAACAGCGTCAGCGGCAGCGCCGTGACGATGCCGCTGCCGACCAGCAGCGCATCGATCCCGCGCCCCTGGTGGCCGAACGCCCCGGTGCCCTGCAGCTCGCACCAGGCCAGCCAGCCGATCGATAGCGGCAGCAGCAGCAGCGTCTCGACCGCGAGTCCCGGCACCGGTTCCACGGCCACCACCTTGCGGAGCAGCCCGTACGTCCCGAAGCTGAGCGCCAGCACCAGCGCGATCCAGGGCACACGCCCGGTTGCGTACGCGAGATAGGCCACGCCGCAAGCGGCCAGCGCCACGGCCACCCATTGCGCGCGGTTCAGGCGCTCGGAGAGGATCAGCACCCCCATCAGCACGCTGACCAGCGGGTTGATGAAATAGCCGAGGCTGGCGTCCACGACGTGGCCATTGCCGATGGCCCAGACGTAGACCAGCCAGTTGACGCTGATCATCAGCGTCGACGCCGACAATCGCCGGCGTGAGCGAGGATCGGCGAGCGCAGCCCGCACCGCGCCCAGCTGGCCCTTGACCGCCAGCCACAGGAACACCAGCAGGCAGGACTCGACGATGCGATGCGCCGTGATCTGCAGCGCCGGGACGCTGCCGAGCGGGCGCAAGTAAAGCGGCAGCAGGCCCCAGATGATGAACGCAGTCGTCGCGGCCATCAGCCCGGAGCGGTCCTCGCCGGGCGGATGGGCGTCACGAGCGACCTCGGCATCGGGCGTCGACATCTGTTCCACGAAGCGTGAACGCGCCAGAATGGCGGGGCGCGCATTCTCGCAGATTCGCCGCGGCAGGGAGGCGCCTGGCATGGACATCCGACAGTCGATCGAGCGCGGTTTCCGCGACGCCCCGTTCATGGCACATCTCGGCGTCGAACTCGTGGACCTCGGCCCCGGATGGTGCGAAGCGCGCCTGGGCCTCAAGGACTGGCATTTTCAGCAGACCGGAGTCGCCCACGCCGGCGTCGTCGCCGCGCTGGCGGACCACTGCGCGGGCGCCGCGGCCTCCACGCAACTCGAGCCCGGCCAGTTCGTCGTCACGGCTGAGTACAAGGTCAGCCTGTTGCGCGGCGCCCGGGGCGAGGCCTTGTTCTGTCGCGCCGACGTGCTGAAGCGTGGCCAGGCGCTCACCTTCGTCGAGTCGGCAGTCTTCGCCGAATCGGGAGCGCAGCGCGTGCTCGTCGCGAAGTTGAGCGCGACGCTTGCGGTCGTCAAGGCCAGCCCTGAGCGACAGCCCCCGGCTGCGTCAAACTGAGGCTTGCTTGCGGAAAGTCACGAGGGCTGCGCGCGCGCGGCCGCGGCATTCTCGCGACATGAATTCGCTGGCAAGCGGCCGACTGCGACGTGAACACCTCACCATGCAGCGCATGGTCGAGATCTATTGTGCGGGTCACCATATTGCGGGCGGCGTCCCGCTGTGCCCGGACTGCGACGGTTTCCTGGCGTATGCCGAAAGGCGCCTGCAGAAATGCCCGTACGGGCCGTCGAAACCGACTTGCGCGAAGTGCCCGGTGCACTGCTACAAGCCGGCGCCGCGGGCGCTGGCCAGCCGGATCATGAAGTACTCCGGTCCGCGGATGGCGCTGAAGCATCCCTGGCTGAGCGTGATGCACTTCGTCGACAAGGCACGGCGCGTCGAGCATCCGATGGAGATGCGGCGGCGCGATCGTGCCTAGCGCCGCTCAGGCGGCGCGGGTCTCGCGATACGCCCTCGCGGTCCGGCCTGTCGAGCACCTGGTCCTTGAGGAAGCCGTTCTCCGGCGTCCAGTTCAACGCCTTGATCTTGCGCGTCAGCGCGTCGACTTCGGCGTCGTCCACCAGCCGTGCCTTCGGCGAGACTTCGAGACTGCGCTTGCTGCCGATCCAGCTGAAGTTCATGCGTTCGACTCCGTGGCGTACACGCAACTGCGTGCCGGGTGATTACGTTGCACTTAACGTGCCAGCGCCGTGAGAGCGACGATTCATGGCGGAAACCCTAGTGGTTTCGCCGCCTCTGTCAGGGCGAACGCCTGCCGGCTGGAGGGGCGAGTGTCAGATTTTCCGACGCCTGCGGGCCCGCTTCTGTCAAAAGCCCCGGAAGTCCGCGAACTCCTCGAGCGGCGCACGCTCGGTCCGCAGCCGGTTGATGGGATGCGCCTCGTCGCGGTGGCCGAGCGCCATGCCGGAGAACAGCATGCGTTCCGGCGGCAGCTGCAGGAATTCGCCGACCGTCTTCGCCCAGCGCGACCAGGCTTCCTGCGCGCAGGTGTGCAGGCCGTGCTCGCGCGCCAGCAGCATGACGGTCTGCATGTACATGCCGACGTCCGACCACTGCGGCGGCCCCAGGCTGCGGTCGACGCAGAAGAACAGCGCGACCGGCGCGCCGAAGCACTCGAAGTTGCGCGCGAAGTGCCGCAGTCGCGCCGGCTTGTCCTCGCGCGGGACGTCGATCGTCGCGTACATGTCTTCGCCGCACTTGTGCGGCGCGTGCGGTAGGGCTCGGCGAGGTCGGGCGGGTAGATGTCGTATTCGTGCGGATCGCCGCGCGGCGTGACCGCGAGCCGGCGCGCACGACGGACAGGAATTCGCGCGAGCGGCTCGCCGGTGAGCACGTAGACCCACCACGGCTGCAGGTTGCCGCCGGACGGCGCGCGCCGCGCCTGGTCGAGGATGGCGCGCACCGTCGTCCTCCGGCACCGGCGTGGGCGAGAAAGGCGCGGCAACTCATGCGGCTGTCGACGGCGTCGCTGACGTTCACTGGCATTCCTCCGGGCGGCACGCGATTCTGGCAGAAAGAGTCCGCAACGTCAGTCGCGTGCGTCTGCAATCCGCATGGACCGCAGTGCCCGCCGCCTCGCCCGGCCCGGCGAATTCCGCTACGCTCGCGTCGTGAGGTGCGCATGCAATCCCTGAAGGATCTGGTCGCCGAAGTCCCCGATTTTCCGAAGCCGGGCATCCTGTTCCGCGACATCAGCCCGCTGTTGCGGCTGCGATTCCGCGAGCACGATGTCGGCGGTCGACGCGCTGTTCTCCGAGCCGGAGTGGAGCGAGATCGACGCCGTCGCCGGCATCGAGTCGCGCGGGTTCATCCTCGCGTCGGCGCTGGCGGACCGTCGCGACAAGGGCTTCGTGCTGATCCGCAAGAAAGGCAAGCTGCCGCCGCCCGGTCGTCGACATCGCCTACGACCTCGAATACGGCACGGGCGTGCTCGAGATGCAGACGGGGCAGGGCCGGCTGCTGCTGCTCGACGACGTGCTCGCCACCGGCGGCACGCTCGCTCGCGTCGTCGGCACTCAGCCGACAGGCCGGCTTCGCGATCCAGCAGCGTCGGCGTGCTGATCGACCTCGGCTTCGCGCCCGGCTTCCGCTGCGAGGGCCACGAAGTCCGCGTCGGTCCTCCACTACGGCTGACGACTCGCATGAGCCTCGCCGCTGCCCGGCCTCCGACCGCGCAAGGCGGCGCTGGCCTTCATCTTCGTCACGGTCGTGCTCGACATGCTCGCGCTCGGCTGCCGTGATCCCGGTGCTGCCGCGGGCTGATCGAGGAGTTCCTCGGCGGCGACACCGCGCGCGCCGCCGAGGTCAACGGCCTGTTCGGCACGGTCTGGGCGCTGATGCAGTTCTTCTCGATGCCGGTGATGGGCGCGCTGTCCGATCGCTTCGGTCGCCGACCCGTGATCCTGCTGTCGAACCTCGGGCTCGGCGCTCGACTACGTGCTGATGGCGCTGGCGCCGACTCTCGCCTGGCTGTTCGTCGGGCCGCCTGATCTCCGGCATACTGCGCGGCCAGCATCAGCACGGCGATGGCGTACATCGCCGACGTCACGCCGGCCGAAAAGCGTGCCAGCAGCTACGGCCTCGTCGGCGTGGCGTTCGGCATCGGCTTCGTCTTCGGGCCCGCGTTCGGCGGCCTGCTCGGCCACATCGATCCGCGCCTGCCGTTCTGGGCGGCCGCCGGCGCTCAGTCTTGCCAACGCCGCGTACGGCTGGCTGGTGCTGCCGGAGTCGCTGCCCGACGAACGCCGCCGTCCGTTCGCCTGGCGCCGCGCCAACCCGGCTCGGCTCGCTGAAGCTGCTGCGCTCGCACCGCGAAGCTGGCCGGCCTCGCCAGCGCCGCGTTCCTGAGCAACCTCGCGCACGCCGCGCTGCCGGTCACGTTCGTGCTGTATGCAAGCCTACCGTTTCGACTGGGACGCGCGTGCGATCGGGCTCTCGCTCGCCGTGGTCGGCGCGAGTTCGGCGCTGGTGCAGGGGTTGCTCGTCGGGCCGGTGGTGCGCCGTTACGGCGAGCGGCACGTGATGATCGCGGGCCTGCTCGCCGGCGCGCGTCGGCTACGCCATCTACGCATTCGCGCCGACCGGTGCGTGGTTCCTCGTCGGCATCCCGGTCGTCTCGTTGTGGGGGCTTGCGGGACCGGCCGGCGCAGGGACTGATGACGCGCCGCGTCGGCCCTGACCGAGCAGGGCGCGCTGCAGGGCGCCAACGGCAGCGTCCAGGGTGTTGCGACGATGATCGGGCCGATGCTGTTCGCGACCACGTTCGCCTGGGCGATCGGCCGCGGCGCTCACTGGAACGTGCCCGGTGCCGCGTACCTGCTGGCCGGGTTCATGCTCGCCGTGCGCAGCGGTCCTTGCGGCGCGAGCCACACGCTCGCGCAGTCCAGGCATGAAGGTCTACGAACGCACGATCCCCGACGGCCTGCGCGTCGGCGCTGGACGAAAAACTCGCGCGACGCGAAGCCTCGGGCACTGCACCGCTCGCCGGCGAGTCCGCGCCGGTGTTGTCGGCGAGCCTGCCGTTCGCCTGGGCCTGCAGCGACCTGATCGCCGAATCCTGCCTGCGCGACGCGTCGATGCTCGGCTGGCTGGCCGCCGACGGCCGTCTCGAACAAGACGCCGACGACGACTGGTACGAGTCTGACGTTCGGCGCTGCACATGGCACCAGCGACGATGAAGCGCGCTTCATGGCGGCGTTGCGCAAGTTCCGCCGCCGCCATCTCGTGCGGATCGCGTGGCGCGATCTCGCCGGGCTCGCCGACGTGGACACCGTGCTGCGCGAGTTGTCGCGGCTCGCCGAAACCTGCATCGAAGCGGCCTGCCATTACGCGGGCGCGCCAGCTGGCCGCGAGGCACGGTGTGCCGGTCGCTCACGACGGCTCGAGACTGCCGCTGCTGGTGCTCGGCATGGGCAAGCTCGGCGGCGGCGAGCTGAATTTCTCGTCGGACATCGACCTCGTGTTCCTGTTCCCGGAGCACGGCGAGACCGACCGGGCCGCGGCCGCTCGAGCACGAGGAGTACTTCGCGCGTCTCGGCAAGCGGTCGCGCAGTTGCTCGGGACGGTCACCGCCGACGGCTTCGTCTATCGCGTCGACCTGCGGCTGCGCCCGTTCGGCGAGTCCGGGCCCGTCGCGGTGAGCTACGACGCGTTCGAGGACTACCTGCAGCAGCACGGTCGCGACTGGGAGCGCTACGCCTACGTGAAGGCGCGTCCGGTCTCGGGAGGCGCCGGGTTCGAGGAGCTGTACCGCAACGTGCTGCGCCCGTTCGTCTACCGGCGCTATCTCGACTTCGGCGTGTTCGAGTCGCTGCGCGAGATGAAGGACCTGATCGCGCGCGAGGTCGCGCGCCGCGAGCTGCAGGGCAACGTCAAGCTCGGCCCGGGCGGCATCCGCGAGATCGAATTCATCGTGCAGGCGTTCCAGCTGATCCGCGGCGGCGGCAACCCGCGGCTGCAGACGCGCAGCCTGCTCGAGGCGCTGCCGCAGCTCGCGGGGCAGAAGCTGCTGGCCGCCGGAAGCCGTCGCTGAGCTGGCCGAGTCGTACCGCTTCCTGCGGCGGCGTCGAGAACCGGTTGCAGGAGTGGAACGACGAGCAGACCCACGAGCTGCCGGCGACCGAGCCGGCGCGAGCGCGGCTCGCGCTCGCGATGGGATCACGACGGCTGGGACTCGCTCGATGCGGAGATCGCGCGCCATCGCGATCGCGTGAGCGCCTGGTTCCGTCGCACCGTCTTCGCGCCGGCGCAGGCCGAGCCGGGCGACGAGGCGAGCGCCGACGCTCGAGCGCATCCTCGACGACGATTTCGAGGATGCACGGCGCCTGCGCGTGCTCGCAGGCCTCGGGCGTGCGCTCGGACGCGGCCGTGCTCGAGCGCCTCGACCGGGTTGCGCCAGAGCGCCTATTACCGCCGGCTGGACGAGACCGGACGGCGCCGGCTGCAGACGCTGATGCCGCGGCTGCTGCGGGCGATCGCGGGCGGCGACGACGAGGACACCGCGCTCGGCCGCGTGCTGCACGTGATCGAGCGCATCGGCGGGCGAACGGTCTACCTCGCGCTGCTGAACGAGAACGGCGTGGCGCGCGAGCGGCTGATCGAGCTCTGTGCGCACTCGCAGTTCCTCACCGACCAGATCGCGGCGTTTCCGCTGCTGCTCGACGAGCTGCTCGACGAGCGGCTGTTCCTGTCGACGCCCACGCGCGCCGAACTCGCCGAGGAGCTGCGGGCGCGCATGGACGGCGCTGCAGGCGAGGATCCCGAGCAGCAGGTCGACCTGCTGCGCCAGTTCCAGCGCGCGGCGATGTTCCGCGTGGCGGTGCCGGACCTCACGGGCCGGCTGCCGTTGATGAAGGTGAGCGACCGCCTCACCGACATCGCCGAGCTGATCGTCGGCGAGGCGCTGCGCCTGTCGTGGGCGCCAGATCGTCGCGCGGCACGGCGCACCGATGTGCGGCGCCGACGAGGCCGCGCTCGTCCCGTGCAGCATGATCGTCGTCGCCTACGGCAAGTTCGGCGGCATCGAACTCGGCTACGGCTCGGACCTCGATCTCGTGTTCCTGCACGACTCGCGCGGCGAGATCCAGCGCACGACGGGACCGCAGGTCGTCGACAACAGCGTGTTCTTCCTGCGGCTGGTGCAGCGCCTCGTGCACCTGCTCACCGTGCACTCGTCGGCCGGTCGCCTGTACGAAGTGGACACGCGCCTGCGGCCGAGCGGCAAGGGCGGCCTGCTGGTGCAGAGCATCGAGGGCTTCGGCGACTACCAGCGCGCGGAGGCGTGGACCTGGGAACACCAGTCGCTGCTGCGCGCGCGCGCGGTGGCCGGCGCGCCCGGCGTTCCGGGCGCGGTTCGAGTCGCTGCGCTGCGACCTGCTGCGTCACGCAGTCCGCCGCGACACGCTGCGCGACGACGTGCGCGGCATGCGCGAGCGGATGCGCGCCGAACTGTCGAAGTCCCGCCCCGGCGAGTTCGACCTGAAGCAGGACTCGGGCGGCATCACCGACATCGAGTTCCTCGCGCAGTACTGGGCGCTGCGCTGGGCCGAGCGCTATCCCGAACTCGTGACGTTCTCCGACAACATCCGCCAGCTCGAGAGCCTCGCGTCGGCCGACCTCGTGCCGCAGGCCACCGTGGACGTGCTGACGCACGCCTACCGCACCTACCGGCAGCGGATGCATCACCTGTCGCTGGAGGCGGCCAGCAACATCGTGCCGGCCGCGGAATTCGCCGACACGCGGGCCGCGGTCGAGGCGATCTGGCGCGCCACGATGGAGGCGGCGCCCCTATAATCGGGCGCGCGCCGAAGATCCGGAAATACCGCGCAAGAGGCCCTCATGGCGGAACTGCTGGTCCCGATTTCCCCCGGCGAGCTGATCGACAAGATCACGATCCTCGAGATCAAGTCGCAGCGGATGAGCGATCCCGCGAAGCTGCGCGAACGTGCGCACCGAACTCGCGATGCTCAACGAGACCTGGTCCGCGTCGCCGTTCTCGGCCACCGACATCAGCGCCGAGTGGCAAGGGCTGCGCGAGGTCAATGCGGCGCTGTGGGACATCGAGGACGACATCCGCGACAAGGAACGCGACGGGCAGTTCGACGCGGCGCTTCATCGAGCTGGCGCGCGCGGTCTACGTGACCAACGACGAGCGCGCGGCGATCAAGCGCCGCATCAACACGAAGCTCGGTTCGGTGCTGGTCGAAGAGAAGAGCTACGCCAGCTACCTGAAGAAGTGACGGCTCACTTCTTCAGCGTGTATTCCGCGCTGCAATAGGGGCACTTCGCCCAGCCCGTCGTCTCGATGGGCAGGTACACCCGCGGGTGCGAGTTCCACAGGTGCATGCCGGGCATCGGGCAGGACAGCGGCAGGTCGTCCGGCGTGACCTCGTACTGGTGCTGCGTGTTCGGCTGCAAGAGCTTGTCGCTGCGTTCTGCCGTCACGGGTGGGTCGCCTCGGGTCGGGTGGGTCGGGTCGCGGCCCGCATTATCGCGCACCGCGGCAGTCGCGTCAGCCCGGCGCGAGCGTCACCGCAGCGGCGTGCGCGGCGCGCCGGCCGCCATCAGCGCGTCGAGCCTTTCGATCACATCCAGGGTCTCGATCAGGTCCATCACGCCGGGCCGCTCGATCTTCGTCGTCCACGGGATCTCGGCCGGCGACTTGCCGAGGAACTTCTGCGCCGCCTGCTCGTAGCGATTCACGCACCACGGACGGCTGTGGTACGGGCCGCTGCGTTCCGGGTTGGTGGCGGCGTACAGGCCGACCACCGGCGTGCCGACCGTCGTCGCCATGTGCGCCGGGCCCGAGTCGGGCGTGAGCAGGACCGTGGCCCTCTGCAGCGTGGCCAGCAATTCGAGCAGCGTGTCCTTGCCGACGAGGTTGACGCAGGGCTTGCGCATCCCGGCCGCGATACGTTCGCCGTATTCGAGCTCGAGCGCACTGCGGCCGCCGCAGATCAGCACGCGCATGCCGTGCCGAGTTGCGGCGTGATCGGCGACCGCCGCGTAGCGCTCGGCGCTCCAGTTGCGCAGCGCGTGGCTCGAGCACGGGCTGACGACCAGTGTCGGTTGCGCGTCCGGGATCACCTTCGCGGCGTATTCGAGCGCGGCCGGCGGCAGCGGGATGTCCCAGCGCAGCGACCGGCGCACGACGCCGAGCGCGCGGGCGAAGCCGAACAGGCTGTCGAGCACGTGCTCGCGGCTGCGCGGCTCGATGCGCGCGTCGGTGAACAGCCACTGCAGTTCGCGCGCCCGGGCGCGATCGAAACCCACCCGGGTGCCGGCCGGAACCATCGCGGCCGCGAGGCTGGCGCGGAAGGCGAGCTGCATGTGCAGCAGCACGTCGAAGCGCCGGCCGGCGAACTGCCGCCGCAAGCCGCGGAAGGCGTCGAGCCCGGCCTTCTTGTCGAACGCGACGAATTCGATGCCGGGAATGTGGCCCAGCAGCTTCTTCTCGAGCTTGCCGAGGATCCAGGTCAGCCGCAGCGCGGGCCACTCGTCCTGCAGCGTGCGCACGACGGGCAGCACGTGGCACACGTCGCCCAGCGCGGACAGGCGCAGCACGCACAGGTCCTGGGGCGGGTTCCGGGATGGGGTCGGGCTCGACATCGGTGCGCGCGGGTAGGCAGGAGCGGTTCGTTCGTGAACAATCCACCCCGATGACTGCGAGTACCGCACCGGGGGCCGAGGCGACGGCGCATTTTGCGCGCGGCGCGATGCTATACGATGCCTCCCGGCTCGGCCAGCCGGCCTGGGAATGCTTCGACCGCGAGCACTGGCGGCAGCGGCACGCGATCGAGGAGGCCGCGGGCGGACGCGGCACCGTCGCGTTCGTGCGCAGCGGCGACGCGCGCTGGGTGCTGCGTCACTATTGCCGCGGCGGATGGATGGTGCACTTCAGCCGCGATGGCTACCTCTGGACGGGCGAGGCGAGGGCGCGCTCGTTGCTGGAATTCCGGCTGTTGCGCAGGCTCGTCGAGTGGCGGCTGCCGGTGCCGGTGCCGGTCGCGGCGCGTTATACGCGTGACGGACTGCTCTATCGCGCGGACCTGATCACCGAGGAATTGCCGACTCGCCTGACGCTGGCGCAGGCATTGCAGGCCGGCCCGCTGGCGGAGCCGCGCTGGCGCCAGGTCGGGCGCTGTGTCGGGCAGTTCCACGCGCGCGGCGTGCATCACGCCGACCTCAACGCGCACAACGTGCTGCTCGGGGACGCGGCGGCGGTCTACGTGCTCGATTTCGATCGCGGCCGCATCCGCGAGCGCGGTGCCTGGGAGCAGGCGGTGTTGCGGCGGTTGCGGCGTTCGCTCGAAAAGATCACCGCTGGACTGGCGGCGGATCGCTTCGGCGAGCCGCAGTGGCAATGGCTGCTCGGGGGTTGCGCGTCCTGACGCGCGGAGTACGTTCGCTTGCGCATCGTCTACGTGCTGCTCACCTGCCTGATCGTGCCCATCGTCGTCGCGATGGAGGCGTGGAAGGCGCTGTGGAACCCGGATTACCGCGGCCGCGTCGGCCAGCGGCTCGGGTTCGTCGAGCGGCAACCGCGTCCGGGCACGTTGTGGGTGCACGCGGTCTCGGTCGGTGAGGTGCAGGCCGCCGCAGCGCTGATCCGTGCGCTGCAGGCACGCGATCCTGGCCTCGAAATCGTGGTGACGACGGTGACGCCGACCGGCGCCCAGCGCGCGAAGGCGCTGTTCAAGGACACGGTGCGGCACTGCTACTTCCCTTACGACATTCCATCGGCCGTGCGGCGCTTCCTCGACCGCATCGACCCGCAGGTGGCCGTCATCCTCGAGACCGAGATCTGGCCGACGCTCTATCACGCGCTGGTCCGGCGCCGGATCCCGCTGGTGCTGGCGAGCGCACGCCTGTCGACGAAATCGGTCCGCCGTTACCGCCGGCTTTCCTCGCTGCTCGCGGAGACCCTTTCGCGCGGAATCACGATCGGCGCGCAGACGCCGGCCGACGCCGAGCGCTTTCGCGAGATCGGGGCGCCGGCCGATCGCGTGCAGGTGACCGGCAACATCAAGTACGACCTGCAGATTCCGCAGGCGGCCATCGACGCGGGCCGGGCGTTTCGCGCGTCGTGCGGCGCGGGCCGGCTGACGTGGATCGCGGGCAGCACCCACGAAGGCGAGGAGGAGGCCGCGCTCGACGCTCACGCGGTCTTTTGCGAGCGACATCCGGGCGCGCTGCTGATCCTCGTGCCCCGCCATCCGCAGCGCTTCGAAGCGGTGCGCGGATTGCTGCGCCGGCGCGGCGTGCGATTCGTCCAGCGCAGCGCCGGTCTCGTGCCGGAGGCCGGCCACGACGTGTTCCTGGTGGACACGCTCGGGGAGCTGCAGGTGTTCTATGCGGCGGCGGATATCGCGTTCGTCGGCGGCAGCCTGGTGCCGATCGGCGGCCACAACCTGCTCGAGCCGGCGGTGCTGGGGTTGCCGGTGCTCTCCGGTCCGCACACCAATAACGCGCAGGACGTCGCTGAAGTGCTGGGCCAGTGCGGCGCGCTCACCATCGTCCGCAACAGCACGGAACTGGCGCAGCGCCTGGGCGAGTACGGCGACGAGCCGGAGCGCGCGCGCGCCGACGGGGAGCGCGGCCGGCGAGTCGTCGAGCAGAGTCGCGGCGCCGTCGACCGGTTGGTCGCGATGGTCGTGCCGCTGCTCAGCCCTCCGGCTTAGGCACCAGCACCGGCAGTGTCGTCGGCTGCGTCAGGAAGGTATTGATCGAGCTCAAGTCGGCGGGGGCGAGGGCGCCGGTCGCGGACTTCAGCTTCACGATGTTGATCAGGTAATTGTAGCGGCTGCGCGCATAGTCGCTCTGCGCCAGGAAAAGCCGGCGGCGCGCATCGAGGACGTCGACCGTCGTACGAGTGCCGACCTCGAAGCCCGCTTCGGTCGCCTCGAGCGCCGTCTGGTTGGATTTCACGGACTGCTGCAGCGCCTTCACCCGCGCTTTCTCGGCCAGCACGCCGAGGTAGGCGTCACGCGTCTGCCGCTCGGCCGAGCGCATCGTGCCCTCGAGTTTCTCGCGGGCCGCGCGCTGCAGGTACACCTGCTCCTGGACTTTCGAATGCGTCCCGCCGCCGCTGAACATCGGGATGTTTACGCGCAGGCCGATGACGTCTCTGTTGCTGTTGGAGTCCGCCGGCGAGACACCTTGCTGGTGTCGAGGCCGAGTTCGCCCGACGGGTCGGACACCTGGTTGATCTGGGTCGCATCGCGATTGGTCTCGCCGAATACTGCGCGAAGAGGTCGACCGTCGGCATGTGACCCGACCGGGCGATCTTGACGTTGCTCGCCGCGACTTCGCTGTCGAGCCGCGCCGCGATCACCGAGAGGTTTTCGTCCAGCGCCTTGGTCACCCACTGCTGTTCGTCGAGCGGGTCCGGCTGATTGAGCGGCATGTCGTCGGCTGGCTTGACCAGCGTCGCGTAGGTGTCGCCGGCAATCTCGCGCAACGCTTCGTTCGTCGAGGCCAGCGCCCGCTTGGCGGCGATCAGCTCCGCCGTGGCGCTGTCGTGCGCCGCGCGGGATTCCTGCACGTCGGTGATGGCGATCAGGCCCACTTCGAAGCGCTTTTCGGATTGCTCGAGCTGGCGGTTGAACGCCTGCACCGTGGCCTCGGCCGCGGCAAGCGTGTCTTCGGCGGCGAGCACGTCGAAATAGGCCTGCGAGACGCGGACCAGCAGGTCCTGCTGTGCGGCGCGGTAGTTGGCCTCGGCGATCGCGACTTCCGAGTCCGCGCGCTTCAGCTTCTGCCACTGGTCCCAGCGAAAGACCGTCTGGATCAACTCGGCGGAGTAGGTCCAGTACTGCTTCGACGTCCGTCGAGTTCTTGTTGCCGACCGTGACACGGCAGCCCCGTGGTCTCGACCACCTGCTGGGAACGTCGACTCGCTGTCGAAATTGCCGGTGTAGACCTGCCCGTTGACGTTGACCTGCGGCAACAGCAGCGCCCGCGCCTGAGGCTTGACCTCGAGCGCGGCCATCCGGCGGGCGTCGGCCTCGCGGATCACCGGGTCGTTCTTGACCGCAGCCTGGTAGACCTCGAGCAGGTTCTCGGAGCGGGCCGCTCCCGTGCCGAGCAGGGAGAGCGCGACGCTGCACGCGAGGACGAAGGACTGCTTGCGCATGAATTCACCATCTGGCGGCTGGGCCGCCCCAAAAGGTCAGTCGGTGTTATACAAGACTATATCACCCTGCAAATCGTGGCCAGTCGCGTGCGACCAACCGTTCGTCGCAGGGCCGGCCGGCCCCTAGAAGACGAACTTCGGGGGTTCCGTGGCGTGGACCAGGGGGTCGATGGACACCTCGAACAGGCTTTCCCGGACGAATTCACCCGGGGCGGCCCGGGTGATTCGCTGGGCCTCCATGACCGGTCCCGGGCCGACCACGACGAACAGGCGCCCGCCCGCCGCGAGCGCCCTCTCGAACCGCGGGTCGTAGACGGGCAGGGATCCGGTGACGGCGATCACGTCGTACGTCGCCTCTTCGGCGAACGTCATCGCGTCGCCGGCTTGCACGGTCACGTTGTGGGTCCCGGTGCGACGCAGGTTCTCGGTGGCGGTCGCGACGAAATCCGGATACAGCTCGAGCGAGCGCACCGAACGCGCGAGCTGGCCGAGGCACGCCGCGAAGAAGCCGCTGCCGGTGCCGATCTCGAGCGCACGGTCGTCCGGCTGGATCGCAAGCGCCTGCAGGATGCGCCCTTCGACACTCGGCGCGAGCATCGACTGGCCGTGGCCGAGCGGCACGCCCATGTCGGCGAAGGCAATGTCGCGGAACTCAGGCGGCACGAACTCCTCGCGGCGCACACGTTGCAACGCGGCCAGCACGGTGAGATCGAGCACGTCCCACGCCCGTACCTGCTGCTCGATCATCTGGTGGCGTGCGGACTCGACGTCAAACGACATGTTGCGGATCCTGTGGGCGAATTGCAGCGTGATTATGGTGAATTTAGCGGGTGCGCGCGACCCGTTCCGCTATGCTGCCGCAGCGACAGGCAATTACAACAACCTTCCTGGGATAGCGCGTACAACAGTGCCCACGGAAGCGCGGTCGGCGATGCACGTCGGAGGATGACAAGTTGATGTTCGCGACGATAGCCCTGGGAGCGCTGGCGGCGGTTCTGGCCGTGCTCCTCTATCGCCGCAGCCGGGAACTCAGCGACATCCGGGCCGTTACCGACCGCCTCGAGGCCGTGGCCCGCACGGGCGACCTGACCGAACGCCTGGCGCCTCACGCCGGCGAAGGCCGCGCGATCGAGATGGCTACCAGCATCGACAAGCTCATCGAGCGCGTGCAAGGCGAAACCGACGCGCTTGCCGAGCGCGAATTCGTCTACCGGCGCCTGCTCGAGACCATGCACGAGGCGATGGCCGTCGAGCGCGACGGCATCGTGCTCGCGAACGCCCGCTTCGCCGAATTGACCGGCGCCGAAGGCCCGGCACAGCTCGTCGGCCGCAAGCTGGCCGATCTCGTGCACCCGGACTTCGCGCCGCTGGTCGCCGGCAACCTGCGGCGGCATGCCGCCGGGGAATCCGCCCCGGCGCGCATCGAGGCCGAGATGCGCGGGACCGACGGTCGCCCCCACCGGCTCGAATTCGGGTTCACGCGCATCGCCTACGAAGGCCAGCCGGCCGTGCTGGTCGCGGCCGTCGAGATGGAGCCGCGCCGCGACCTGCAGCCCGCGCCGCGCAGCCACGCAAGCGCCTGGGGTGCGCTCGACTCGCTTGCGGAGGGCGTGCTGACGACCGACGTCGACGGCCGCATCGTCTACGTCAATCACGCGGGCGAGCACCTGATCGGCAAGCCCGGCGCCGAGATCCTCGGCCGCACGCTGCCCGAGGTGATCGAACTGGTCGACGAGGGCGACCGCAAGTCGCTCGGCGACCCGGTGCGCCAGAGCCTCACGACGGGCTCGCGGATCAACGTCGGACGCCGCGGCATGCTGGTCTCGGGCAACGGCGAAGGCGAACGCTCGATCGAGATGACGGTGTCGCCGATGCGCGACCCGGCCGGCGAAATCGGCGGCGCGGTGATCGCGCTGCGCGACGTCAGCGATCTGCGCGGGCTCACCCGCGCGATGACCTACCAGGCGAGCCACGACGCGCTGACCGGGCTCGTCAATCGCCGCGAGTTCGAGCGGCGCCTCGAGGAGTCGCTCGAAGCCGCGCGCGGCGGCGCACGGCACGTGCTGTGCTACCTCGACCTCGACCGCTTCAAGGCCGTCAACGACGAATGCGGGCACATCGCGGGCGACGGCATGCTGCGCGAGGTCGCGGGCATCGTGAAGGAAGCGGTCCGCGACTCCGACACCGTCGGCCGCCTCGGCGGCGACGAGTTCGGCATCCTGCTGGTCGGCTGCCCGCTCGAGAAGGCGCGGCAGATCGCCGACGACGTGGTGCGCGCGGTCAACGACCACCGCTTCGTCTGGAAGGACAAGATCTTCAGCGTCGGCGTCAGCATCGGCCTGCTCGAGGTGACGCACGAGAGCACGTCGATCGACGACATCATCGGCGCGGCGGATTCCGCGTGCTACGTCGCGAAGAACCAGGGCTCGCACGTCCAGGTGTACTCCGCGAAGGACGAGGCGGCGGCGCGCCAGCGCGGCGAGATCGTCTGGCTGCAGCTGCTGCAGTCGGCGCTGAAGGAAAACCGCTTCGAACTGCACGCGCAGCCGATCGTGGCCACCGAAGGCACGCCGCCGGGCGGCCCGGGCCTCGAAGTGCTGCTGCGCCTGAAGGACGAGCAGGGCGTGCCGGTCGCCCCGGCCGAGTTCATGGGGGCGGCCGAGCGCTATCGCCTGATGCCGATGATCGACCGCTGGGTGGTGCAGACCGCGCTGACCGCGCTCGGCCGCGGCGGTGATCCGGCTGCAGCAGGGCCGCAGCCTCTGCATCAACCTGTCGTTCCAGACGCTCGGCGACGCGGCGTTCCTCGAGTTCGTCGTCGATACGCTCGATCGCACCGGGGTCTCGCCCGAGCGGCTGTGCTTCGAAGTGACGGAGAATTCCGTCATCACCAACATCGACCACGCGCGTCGCTTCATCGGCGTGCTGCACGGCATGGGTTGCCGTTTCGCGCTCGACGATTTCGGCCGGGGCTTGAGTTCGTTCGCCAACCTGAAGAACCTGTCGCTCGACTACCTGAAGATCGACGGCTACTTCATCCGCAATCTCGCGTCCGACAACGTGAACCAGGCGATGGTCGCGGCGATGATCAAGCTCGCGCGGTCGCTGAACTTCCAGGTCATCGCCGAGCACGTGGAGGACCTGAGCGCGCTCGATTCGGTGCGCCGCATGGGCGTCGACTTCGTGCAGGGCTACCAGGTCGGCCGTCCGCAGCCGCTGCTGCTCGCGAGCTAGGCCTTGGCCGGTTCCCCGGTGCCGAATCGGCGCGATTCCTTTATCGTACGCGCGTGATCACGCTCGCCGAACTGTACGTCTACCCGGTGAAATCCTGTCGCGGCGTCGCGGTCGACGAGGCCGTGCTGCTCGAGGCCGGCTTCGAGCACGATCGCGAGTGGATGATCGTCACGCCGGATGGGCGTTTCCTGACCCAGCGCGAGTTGCCGCGCCTCGCACTCATCGTCCCGACGCTCGGATCGGACCGTCTCGACCTGGCCGCGCCGGGTTTCCCGAACCTCGTCGTGCCGCATGCGGTGCGCGGCGAGTCGCGCGAAGTCGTCGTGTGGCGCGATCACTGCCGTGCATTCGACGCCGGCGCCGAGCCGGCGCAGTGGCTGAGCCGATTTCTCGAGCGGCCGGTGCGCCTGGTCCGGTTCGATCCCTCGCAGCCACGGTACATCGATGCCGAGTGGGCCGGCGACACGCGTGCCACCACGCGTTTCAGCGACGGGTACGCGTTGCTCGCGCTTTCGCGCGCGTCGTTCGACGACCTCAACTCGCGCCTGCCCGCGCCGCTGCCGATGGATCGCTTCCGGCCGAATCTGGTGCTCGAAGGCCTGCCGCCGTACGGGGAAGACAGCCTGCGCGATTTCCAGGTCGGCGGCATGCACCTGCGCGGAGTCAAGCCCTGCACCCGCTGCGCCATCACGACCACGCGCCAGTCGACCGGCGAGGTCGACGGTGTCGAGCCGCTGCGCACGCTGAAGGGCTACCGCTGGAGCAAGGAATTGCGCGGCGTCATGTTCGGCCAGAACGTCATCGTGGTCGGAGCGGCGGGCGGGCGCCTGGCGCGCGGCATGCCGGTCTCGGTCGACTGATGTTCGGCCACGCGCGGGCCGCAACGCATCGCGTCACCTGTTCAGGTCTGCGTCGGATTCCACAGCCGCGGTGATCGATGGCCGTAGAGGTACGCCGCCACGTAGGCGGGCGCCACGATCGCCAGCAGCACGGCCGTGAAAACGATCGCCTCGAGGGAACCCATGGCGATGGGCACCAGCATGATCGCGGTGGCGGCCAGCACGATCCAGAACGCCACGCGCCAGTAGCCCGCCGAGCCGATCGGCTTCTGCAACGCGTAGCCCCAGAGCGCGACGAGCAGCACGATCGACAGCACCCAGTCCGCCAGCACCACGAGGTCGATGCCGGGACCGGCGGCGACGTTGCGGGCTTCGCCGACCACGACGAACACGGTGAGTGCAGCGGCGTAGATCAGCCAGCCGATCTTGCGTCGCGGAGCGGTCGCATCCGTCATCGGTCGCGGCTCAATGCGCCGGGTTCGCGCCCGGGCCGAGCACGATACGGCCGGGCAGCGCGCCGGTGTGTTCGCCGTCGCGCAGCACCGTCACGCCGTTGACGATCACGTACTTCATGCCCGTCGCGTACTGGTGCGGCGCCTCGTACGTGGCGTGATCCGCGACGGTCGCCGGATCGAAGATCGCGACGTCGGCGAAATATCCTTGCCGCAACGCGCCGCGCCGATCGAGGCGCAGGTTGGTGGCCGGCAGCAGCGTCAGCCGGCGGACGGCTTCGGCGAGCGTGATCACGTGCTCGTCGCGCACGTAGTGCCCGAGCAGCTTCGCGAAATTGCCGTAGGCGCGCGGATGCGGGTTCGACTTCAGGAAGGCGCCTTCCGGCGCGCACGAGCCTGCGTCGGAACCGAAGCTCATCCACGGCTGCGCGATCTGCAGCTTGACGTTGTCCTCGGACATCAGGAAATACGCGACTTCGACGCGCGTGCCGTCGGCGACGACGAGGTCGATGATCGTGTCCTCGGGCGACGTGCCGCGCGCCCGCGCCACTTCGCCGAGCGTCTTGCCGGTGAGCGGCTTCAACGCGTCCGTCTTGAATCCGAGCAGCAGCACGCGATCCGGCGAGCCGGTGGCGCGGTACAGGTTCTCCCAGTCCTTCGCGGGCTGGCGCATCTCGGCGATCACCTTCGCGCGGATCGCCGGGTCCTGGAGGCGCGCGATCCAGGCTTTCACGCCCCCTTCCTGCACCCACGGCGGCATCGCCGCATCGAACCCGGTGGCGCCGGCCGTGTAGTTGTACATGTCGGCCGTGACCTGCAGCCCCTCCGCGCGCGCCGCGTCGATCTTCGCGATCGCCTCCTTCATCTTCGGCCAGTTCGATTCGCCCGCCGCCTTCAGGTGAAAGATCTCGACGCGGATCTTCGCCTCCCGGGCGATGCGCAAGGTCTCGTCGATGGCCTCGAGAAAGCGGTCGCCCTCGCTTCTCATGTGCGCGGTGTAGATGCCGCCGTATTTCGCGGCCACCTTCGACAGCTCGATCAGCTCGTCGGTGCCGGCAAACACCGCGGGCGTGTAGATCAGCGCCGTCGTCAGGCCGACTGCGCCCTCGCGCATCGCCTGGTCGACGAGCGCCTTCATCTGCTCGAGTTCCGCCGGCGTCGGCGCGCGGTTGACCTGGCCGAGCACGTAGTCGCGCACGGTCGACGCGCCGACGAACGAGGCGACGTTGGGCGCCATGCCGCGCTTCTGCAGCTGGTCGAGGTACTGGCGCAGCGTGTCCCAGGTGATGTCGTACTTGAGGTCGCCCTGCAGGTCGTGCGCTTCCTGCTTCATCCGCGCGTTGAGCGGCCCCATCGACATCTCGCCGAACACCTCGAGCGTCACGCCCTGGCGGATCTCGCTCTGCGAGCGCGGGTCCAGGATCAGCGATTCCTCCGAGTGGCTGAGCATGTTGATGAAGCCGGGCGCGACGGCGAGCCCGGTGGCGTCGATCTCCTGCCGGCCGCGCGCCGCGCCGACCGAGCCCGACGGCCACGATCCGGTCGCCCTGGATCGCGAGGTCGCCGACCCGCCCGGGTTCGCCGCTGCCGTCGTAGATCGTGCCGTGCCGGACGACGAGGTCGTACTGCGGGGTGGTTGCACAGGCCGCAAGGCCCAGCAGGACGACCAGGGTGGCGATGGGCCGGAGCAGTCGCAGGGTGATGTGTCTCATGGATGCGAGCATAAGCCGTTAGGATACGTTCGCGCATCCGGCGGCCCGGGACCAGGAGACAGGAACATGATCACCGTGCATCACTTGAACAACTCGCGCTCGCAGCGGGTGCTGTGGCTGCTCGAGGAACTCGAGGTGCCCTACGAGGTGAAGCGCTACCAGCGCGACGCGGCGACGATGCTCGCGCCGGCGAGCCTGAAGGCGGTGCACCCGCTCGGCAAGTCGCCGGTCATCACGGACGGCGAGGTCACGCTCGCCGAGTCCGGCGCGATCATCGAATACCTGGCCGGAAAGTACGCCGGTGGCCGTCTGTTGCCGCCGGCCGGCACGCCGGAGCGGCTGCGCTTCACGTACTGGATGCATTACGCCGAGGGCTCGCTGATGCCGCCGCTGCTGATGAGCCTGATCTTCAACCGGGTGCGCACCTCGCCGATGCCGTTCTTCGCCAAGCCGATTGCGCGGGGCATCGCCGACAAGGTGATGAACGGCTTCGTCTCGCCGCAGATCAAGCTGCACCTCGACTATGCGGAAGGCGAACTCGGCAAGTCGGCCTGGTTCGCGGGCGACGCGTTCAGCGCCGCCGACGTGCAGATGAGCTTCCCGCTCGAAGCGGCCGCGTCGCGCGGCGGCCTCGACGCCGGCCGGCCGAAGCTGATGGCCTTCCTCGAGCGCATCCACGCCCGTCCGGCGTACCAGCGCGCGCTCGCCCAGGGCGGCCCGTACGAATTGATGCGTTGACTTCGGCGGCCATTGCGGCCGCTGGCACGGGCCGCTGCCCGGATCAGTAATGCGGCGGGATCTCGACCCGGTTCGGGTCGGCGCCTTTCGCCTCCAGCGACTCGAGCTGGTCCAGCAGCTGCCGGTTGATCGTCAGCATCGCGTCGATCTGCTGCTGCTGACGGTAAATCACGTCGCTCAGTTCCTGGGCCGTGCGCTCGAGGTGCGCGACCTTGATTTCGAGCGCCTCGAGGCGGGCGTCGGCTTCACTCATGGTGCGAAGGTTACCTCAGCGCTCGAGTCGCGCGTCAATCCGGTGGCAGGCCTTGCGCCGCGCGTTCGCCGAGGTTTTCGATCCACACCTGGTGGAAGTCGTGCATGCGCCGCGGCATGAATAGCGTGTTGAGGCGCGCTCCCCAGCCGTACTGAGTTTCCTCGGTCAGGATGCGCGTGCCGCCGGCCACCGGCTCGATCAGCCAGGCGTGGCAGGCGTCCACGCCAAGGCCGAACGCGTTCCAGGTGATGCGCTCCGGTGCCCGGAACTCGATCACCGTGGAGCGGATCGCAACGCCGAACGTGCGCCACGCAAATTCCGTGCCCGGCTGCAGGCGCTGCAGATCGCCGCCCAGGATCCGCACGTCCTTTGAATTCGGGTACCAGGTCGGCCACAGCGGCGCGCGGATCAGCCAGACCCAGATTCGCTCGGGGGTCGCCGGGACGACGATCTCATTGCGCACGTGCACCGGGCAGCGCTCGGGACGATACCGGTCGGGCCAGGCTATGGACTGCGGCACACAGGCTCCTTGGTGATCTTGCGATCTTGATACTCGAATGCCCGGGCACAGTTCAACACAGTGCTTCGGCCCGGACCAGTTCGCTCGGCAACCAGCCATCGGGTGCTGTTGCGGCGGACCGCCCCGGAGTCGCGACGAGTGGCGGGCCAGCGCCGGCCCGGAGACAGCGTGAGGCGTTATCGTCCGGCAGCCTTCAGGAGGATCCGCATGCTCCGAATCGTCGCACTCGCACTGCTCGCCGCCGCGGCCGCGCCGGTCCTCGGCCAGTCCATGTTCCACGGCGACGCCACGCGATCCGGCGTCTATGCCGGCCCCGGCCCGACCGGGGCGCCGTCGGTGCAGTGGGCCTTTACGGCTGCGGGTCCGATCGTCACCTCACCGGTGATCGCGGACGGAGTCGTCTACATCGGCAGCCTGAGCGGGCACCTGTACGCGATCGACACGCAGACCGGTCGCGAGAAATGGAACTTCAAGTCGCGGATGCCCATCGCGTCGTCGGTCGCGGTGGGCGGCGGGCTGGTGTACTTCGTGTCGTCGGCCGGATCGCTGGTCGCCTTGAACGTGGTCGACGGCCAACCCAAGTGGGTTTTCGCGTTCGACACCGAGCGCAAGTTCGAAGCCCGCAACCTGCACGGCTATCCGCCCGCGTCGCAGACCATCCCGGACGCGTGGGACGTCTACACGTCGTCGCCGGCGTTGGTCGGCGACAAGGTCTACTTCGGCGCCGGCGATGGCAACGTTTACGCGGTGGATGCACACAGCGGCGTCCTCCAGTGGAAGTACCAGACGGGCGACGTCGTGCACGCGTCGCCGGCCGTGGCGAACGGGACGGTCTTCATCGGCAGCTTCGACGGCAACCTGTACGCGCTCGATGCGGGCAGCGGGCAGCCGAAGTGGGTGTTCAAAGGCGGGCAGGACCCGTCGATCCACAATCAAGTCGGCTTCCAGAGTTCGCCCGCCGTGGTGGACGGCGTGGTGTACGTCGGGTGCCGCGACGCGCACGTCTATGCGATTGACGCCGCGACGGGGCGCAAGAAGTGGGACTACCCCACGAGCAAGTCCTGGGTGAACAGCACGCCCGCGGTGCGTGACGGTATCGTGTATGCCGCAACCTCGGACAGTTCGCGATTCATTGCGCTCGACGCAAAGACCGGCCGGCTGCGCTTCAATTTCGACGCGAAGGCATACGTGTTCTCGTCCGCGGCACTGGCCGGCGGCCTCGCTTACTTCGGCAGCCACAACGGCAAGGTGTACGCGGTCGACGCAGCGACGGGCGCCTCGGCCTGGACGTTCCAGACTGAAGCGTCGCAGAAGAATGCGTCGTCGGTGCTCAACGCAGATGGCAGCTTGCGCCAGGAAGCGTTCGCGCCGGTCTTCGGCGACTTCGAGGACATGTACCTCGACTTCCAGCGCTTCGTGTCGGTCGGCGGCATCCTGTCGTCGCCGGCCGTCGATCACGGCGTGCTCTACGTGGGCAGCCTGGACGGCAAGTTGTACGCGCTCAAGTGACGCAAGCCGTCAGCGGCGGCGCTTGCGTGGCCGCGGCATCATCGCGAGCACCGCCTCCAGCCGATCGAAATTCTGCTCGTTCGCAGCAGGTGCGTAGCTCCGGACCTGGTCGCATTCCGCAATCGTCGCGAACAACATGCGCCACGTGATCCGCGTGCCGCCGGCCTCGTCTGCCAGCGTGATGGTCATCCGGAAATGCGGCCGCGAGAGGTGGCGGAACACGATGCGCCGGGGCGCCACGACCTCGAGGAACTGGCTCTCGTTCGGATAGTCCGTGCCGTCGGGGCCGTGCATCACGAAACGCCAGCGGCCTCCCGGTTGCGGATCGAATTCCTGGAACGTATTGGTGAAGCCGATCGGGCCCCACCAGGTGACGAGTACCCGGTCGTTGGTGAAGGCTCCGAACACCTGCGAGGCGGGGTAGGCGACGACGCGCGAACTGACGATTTCGCGGGCGGGTTCGGGCTCGGCGCCGGTGATCGTGATGTCGTGCATGCTCGCTCAGCATGGTCCTGCCGGGGATCCCAGAAGTGGAACTTTAGACCCATGAGGCGGCCGGGTGAATGGCCGGGGTCTATTTGGTGTGGCCGGGGCCGAATCGGACGCGGGTCGTTTTCGAAAGGGGCGAGACCGGTCGGAAGCGGACGGTCGCGTATGCCTCGAGATTTACCGACGACGCTGATCATGTCCGGGACGTTTGGTCCGTGGCGCGCAGGGTTGATCTCGAACGCACTCTTCGCCGCCGGTGCTGCAATCGTCGTGCTCGTCCCGCTGGGCGGCACGACGTGGCTGAGCGATCGATTCCGGGCACCGGACGGCGCGCCTATTCACGGTTCGTCTCGCCCATCGCCAGCCTCGTATGGCTGCTGGCAGTGAGCCGGATTCTCGTGACCCGAAGCCCTGCGCCACGCGCTGGAGGGTGAATTTCGTGCAGTCCCCAGTGTCTCCTGGCCAGAGGGGTAGACCAGTCTTGCTTCCCGAATCGTTGTTTGGCCAGGACACCGCGAAGGAAACGATGATGACCGACACAGCACCTGTTGATGCGGAAGTGCCGCCCGCCTCCACCCAGACTCCAGAAGCACGGCGCCTATTTCTGAAGCAGATGTTGACTGCCGTGGGAACGGCGGTGCCGTTGTCGACCCTGGGCGTGTTGGGCGCATCGCCAACGGCGGAAGCCAGCGATTGCGATCCGAATACGCAATCCTGTGGCACCCCCAAGGCCAACGGACGGACTCCCGCCATCATTTCGGCGGACGGCGAGCGAATCCGGAGCATGGCTACAGAATTGCAAGACCGCCAGACCGCGGGGAAGCTGGGACGGGGGCTTCCAATGGTGGATATCTACCAGGCGAAGGGAGGCGCGGATCCGCACACCATCCAGGTACTACGCGGAATCGAGGCGAACCTGATCCATGTCAATTTTGCGGAGCTCAAGGAAGCGGACGCGAGTGCCACTGTGGGAAAGGCGATCGCAACCTATGCGCGCCAGGATCCCAAGCGCGTTGCCCCATGCGGAACGGAGTTCCCCAATGAGCGCAGTGCGTGTCGAGTGCTCTATCAGCTCGGTGGAAGCGACCTGAAACAGACGCTGACGCAGGCGGGATTCAAGTTCAAGGGATACAACGTGCCGTGACTGGAAGCGACGCCTGCGTTGCGCACCTAGGCAAGTCAGAACTGCGTCGTCACTGAGAACTTGATCATTCGCGGCGGCCCCGGCGCGATGAAGCTCGCGCCGGTGGAAGAATAGTATCTCTTGCCGGTCACATTCTCGCCATTCACTCGAAACGTGGTCTGCTGCCCGTCGAGAATGGCCTTGTAACCTGCGCCAGGGTCGAACAATGTGTAGCCGGGAATGAAAGCCTGGTTGAACGCGTTCACGGCGCGCTTGCTTAGATGGCATGCCCCGCCGCTGACACTGAATCACCGCAGCAGGCTCGTTAGCTGGGAGCACGATCCGGAGAAGATCCACATCACCACGGGATCTGTTGCGATCACGAGCGGCGTCCGGCCGGATGCGGCAACGAGCATCTAGCCGGTGTACTACGGCGTCGGAAGCGCTCTGCTGGCGTTGATGTTCACCGCCAATCAGCATGGCGAGCAACAGCGCACTTCACTGGCGGAATCCCGATCGTCGAGAGCAGCAAGCGCGGCGCCGTGGACCCGTACCAGCGCGTGTTCGGTCAGCCCGGTCTTCACGTCATGGACGGCAAGCGCGCTTGTGCTTTGCAGGCTCGCCATACGGGCCTCGCGGGCCGTTCAGCATAACTTCGCATCAAGTTCCGAAGTTTCACACGACCCGAAATCAGCCGTGGGCCCCATCGATTTCCATTCTGGAGGCGCGTCAGCCGGAGCCGCCTCGCTTTGCACCGCAAGATTCGTCGTCACAGCTTGATCCGTTCAAGTTCGCTGTGACGCAGCAAAGGCCCCGCTACATGGCAACGTACTCGCCGCCTGTTGTGACGGGTTTGACCGATTGTTGGCAATGTGGCGGCGCGGTGGGATAGTCCGCGCACGTGACCGGTGCGTCGTCACCGAATTGCTCGGCCCCGGTTTCTCCGCAGCAACAATCGCCACAAGGAGATCGCCATGAGCGCTCGCATGTCTCTCCATCCAAGTATCGACAATGGCATCAAGGCCGGCGCGGCGAACTTCGCCGGCGGCACGCTCAGCTGCAAGTGCGCGACGAAGCCGGTGACTGTCAGCATCAAGGGAAACGTCGCACACAACCACGCCTGCGGCTGCACCAAGTGCTGGAAGCCGTCCGGCGCGCTGTTCTCCGTCGTTGCGGTGGTGCCGCGCGACATCCTGTCGGTCACCGCAAACGCGGACAAGCTCAAGGTGGTCGACTCGTCGGCAGTGATCCAGCGCCACGCCTGCACAGGCTGCGGCGTGCACATGTTCGGCCGCATCGAGAACAAGGGCCATCCGTTCTACGGTCTCGACTTCGTTCACGTCGAGCTGTCAAAGGATGCTGGTTGGGCTGCACCGACGTTCGCCGCATTCGTGTCGTCGATCATCGAGTCGGGCGCGGATCCGGCGCAGATGGGCGCAGTGCGCGCACGGCTGAAGGAACTCGGCCTCGAACCCTACGACTGCCTGTCGCCACCGTTGATGGACGCCATCGCGACCCACACGGCCAAGGCCAAGGGCGTCCTCAAGGCCTGACCACATTTCCATAGGAATCGGGGGTCCCGCGTGCCGCGAACGCGGTGCCCACCCCATTGACCCGCTGCCGGACCAGGTCGAGTTCTTGCAGCCCGAGTATTCGGTTTGCATTTGATTGCCGCAGGGTGCGTGCCGTGGCTGCGTGCCATCACGCCAATCGGCAGAAGCACGAAGCGGTTGCCCGGCTTCCTTTTCGCGAGCGTCTCGGCGATGCCAGGCTGACGAATGGGGTAGACATTGGATCACTTGATCAGGGCGACGATCTTGCTGCTCTCGGCGCTGGTTGCTTCATGTTCGCTGAGCAACTCGCCGTTGTACGTGGAATCGAAGGAATGGATAGGGGCGGACCTGCAGGTACTGGAGAACGGGGTCACTACCAGCCTGGATTGGTCAAGCCTCCCGGGCGTGATTGCAGTAATCGATGGAGCGACGGTGGGGACTGGCTTCAATAAGGCGAAGCTCGCGGCGGGAAGACACGTGATCGAGTATCTCTACTCCCCGGCTGAATTCGGCGTTCACCCGAAGGGGACGATTGAGATTGACTTGGTTAAGGGGCACTCGTACGAGTTCCGCATCAAGCTCTGTTACTGGTGCGCGCCGCGCAAACACGCCGAATGGATTGAAGACAGAACAACGAAAGAGCTGGCTTGGGGCGTACGCCCGACTTGGCCCTCGTGGTACTTGTAGTGGCCGTTCAACTCACCGGCCAACCGGTGGTGACGCCGCGTTACCGGCATTTCGCGCGGCGGCGCCCCGTTCTTTCGCAAGCAGCACCTCGATCGCAAGCCCGTAGTCCATCGACTCGCCGCGCCAGCGGGTGCGCGCGGTGTGCGGGTCGATGTGAATGCCGACAGCCTCGTGCCTTGCCGCAAGATCGGTCCACTGCGCGGCCATCGGTTGCGTGCGTCCCGGCGCCGACGAAACCCAGGACTCGCCCTTGGCATTCACGAATCGCCACGCCCCGTCGTCCAGTCGCTCGATGCGGATGCCGCCCTCGTGCACCTGCCGATGATGGAAGCGACACAGCGAGACGAGGTTGCTCAATTTGGTCTCACCGCCCTCGGCCCAGTGGTGCACGTGATGGCCGTCGACGTACTTCTGGTGCGTGCAGCCGGGGAATACGCAGCCCTTGTCACGGGAATTCAAGGCCCGGCGCAGCGCCGGCGGGATGGAGCGGGTCTTGCGGCCCACGTCGAGCGGCTCGCCTTTCTCGTCCTCGGTGATCTTCACGTAGCTGCAGTCGCAGGCGAGGCGCCGCGCGGTCTCGACCGGCATCGACGGACCATGCTCGAACTCGCAGCGACCCGCGGAGCCGCCCTTGAGCGTCTCGTGATCCACGTGCACGACGATCTGCAGCCGGTCGCCACCACTCAGGGATTCGGCGCCGTGCGCCATGAAGCTTTCGGCGACCAACGCAAGCGCGTCGGCACGTCGGGCGGCTTTCGACACTTTTGCCCGGTACCCTGGCTCAAACGTTCCCGCTGGAACGTCAACGGGATCTACACAATCCTCTTTCGGCAGCGGCAGGTCCGGCATTGCAGCTTCCAACGCCTTCAACACCAGCATGCCGGCTTCGGCCGGCAGTCGTGCCTTCAGCACCAGCGACCCATCGTCATCGAACGAGTAGGTGACTGCACGCCCCGCCTGCTGCCGCGCCTCGCGTGACAGTTCCTCGACCTCGAGCACGCGCCGGTACTGCCGCACCAACCGCTCGACGTGACTCGCCGTGCCATGCAGCGCGATGTCCAACAGGCACTTCTCCGTCGCCGCAGTAGCCGCGCGCGTCAGCTCGCGCACCTTCGAGTAACTCAGCTCGCCGCGACCCATCGCCGCGCCGATGAGCGGCAAGTTTTCGAGCGCATGCGCCACCCGGACCTTCTCCCGGGCCGCCCCGAGGGCCAGCCCACACTGCCAGTTGAGCCAATGGGCACAGGACTGCGTGACCGAATCGGACCAGCCCTTGCGGCGGTCGAACTCCGCAATCAACGCCAGCCACCGTCGAGTGGCGGCATTCCCCCAGATGCCCGGCCAGCTCCGTAATGGCGGCGGCCAGTTCGCGGTTGGTGAGACTCGGATCGACGTCTGGTGCAGGCCCGGACATGGCGTGCTCCAAGGGACTGTTCATATATCCAGTAATCTATCATATTTACAATATAAATCAATGGCTAAGGAGCGAAAATAGCCTTCGGAAACGTCCAGAAATGCAGCGCCGGGCGGGCGTATTCGTGGCGGTCCTGGGCGCCGCCATGCCGCCCGTTCGATGCGCCCGGACCCGACGTCCGGCAGACCCAGCCGGCACGCAGTCCCAACCGCTCACGCACCCGCGAAACCTGTCGACAATTCGGCAGTCCGTTGCCGTGCCGCGGCTGAAACCGGCGCGCTCGCGGTACCATGCGCGCCCCGATCGTTTGCCTTGCAACCGCCCAGCCGCAACGAGGCCGAGACCGTGTTCCGTTGGTTCGAGACTCGCGTCACCCCGTATCCGGAGACGGCGCCCGCAGCCGCCGCCGAAGGGATTCTTTGCGTTTCTCTGGGCCTGCTCCGAGGGACTGCGGCCGTACATCCTCGGGATGACGCATCTGCACGGCGATGATCGGCGCGTTCGAGGCGCTGCTGTTCGCGATGCTCGGGCCGCATCGTCGACTGGCTCGCGAACGTGGAGCCGTCGCAGCTGTGGACCGAGGAGCGCGGCAGCCTGCTGCTGCTCGCGCGGCATCCTCGCGGCGAGCTCGCTGCTGGTCGCGCTGCAGACGATGCTCAAGCACCAGACGCTGGCCGCCAACTTCCCGATGCGGCTGCGCTGGAATTTCCACCGGCTGATGCTCGGCCAGAGCATGAGCTTCTACCAGGACGAGTTCGCCGGGCGCGTCGCGGCCAAGGTGATGCAGACGGCGCTCGCAGTGCGCGACACCTGGTTCACCGTCGCCGACATCCTGGTGTTCATCATCATCTACTTCGTGACGATGGTCTCCGTGGTCGGCAGCTTCGACCTGTGGCTGCTGCTGCCGTTCGTCGGCTGGCTGGCGCTCTACGGCGTCGCGCTGTGCGTACTTCGTGCCGCGGCTCGGCAAGGTCGGCGCGGCGCAGGCCGACGCGCGCTCGTTGATGACCGGCCGCGTGACGGACGCCTACACCAACATCGCGACCGTGAAGCTGTTCTCGCACGCGAACCGCGAGGCCGGATACGCGCGCGCCGCGATGCGCGAGTTCATGCAGACCGCGCAGGCGCAGATGCGGCTCGTGAGCGGCTTCGAGATCGTCAACCACATGCTCAGCATGCTGCTGTTGGCCGCGACGGCCGGGTCTGCGCTGTGGCTGTGGACGCCGGGGCAGCGTCGGCGTCGGCGCCGTGGCGGCCGCAACGGCGATGGCGCTGCGGCTGAACGGCATCGCGCACTGGATCATGTGGGAGCTGTCGTCGCTGTTCGAGAACATCGGCACGGTGCAGGACGGCATCGGCACGCTGTCGCGACGGCATACCGTCGTCGACCGCCCGGACGCACGGCCGCTCGCGGTCTCCGCGCGGCGAGATCCGCTTCGACCGCGTGCAGTTCGCGTACGGCGGCGCGCGGGCGGTCATCGAGGATTTCACGCTGCAGATCCGCCCGGGCGAGAAGATCGGGCTCGTCGGCCGTTCGGGCGCCGGCAAGAGCACCATCGTCAACCTGCTGCTGCGGTTCTACGACGTCGAAGGCGGCTCGCATCCGATCGACGGCCAGGACATCGCGGCCGTGCAGCAGAACAGCCTGCGGGCGCAGGTCGGCATGGTCACCCAGGACACGTCGCTGATGCACCGCTCGGTGCGCGACAACATCGTCTATGGCCGTCCCGATGCGACTGACGATGAGATGATCGCGGCGGCCAAGCGCGCCGAGGCGCATGACTTCATCCAAGGCCTGCAGCGACGCAAAGGGGCGGCGCGCGTACGACGCGCACGTCGGCGAACGCGGCGTCAAGCTGAGCGGCGGCCAGCGCCAGCGCGTCGCGATCGCGCGCGTGATGCTGAAGGACGCGCCGATCCTGCTGCTCGACGAGGCGACCAGCGCGCTCGACAGCGAAGTCGAGGCGGCCATCCAGCAGAGCCTGTACCGGCTGATGGAAGGCAAGACCGTCGTCGCCATCGCGCATCGCCTGTCGACCATCGCCGCGATGGACCGGCTGATCGTGATGGACCGGGGCCGCATCGTGGAGGAGGGCGACCACGCGTCGCTGCTCGCGCGCGGCGGCCTGTATGCGCGGCTGTGGGCGCACCAGAGCGGCGGATTCCTCGGCGAAGAGGCGGACGACGAGGTCGAGCCCGTGCCGCGGCGCGCGTCCGGCGCCTGATCCGCTAAGGCAGCATTTCGATCGCCACGGCGCGCTCGTCGGCGCGGCCGCGATCGTCCACGGCTCGAAGCGTGTAGCGTCCGCCGTGCGCCGGCAGCCACGGCAAAGGCGTGCCGGGCGGACTCGTGCCGACGTACGCGTTGTCGGCAAACCAGTAGACGCGTCGAGTATCGCTGTCAGTGTTGGCGACGAGCGGCACGTGTTCCGCGCGCGACTGACGATTGCGCAAGGTGTAGGTGACGCCGGTGAGCGGCGAGGTGATCTGCGGCGGGGTCCCGGACGGCGCGCCGCTCTGACACGGAGCATCGGGCGGCGGCCGTCGCGGCATGCCGGCCTGCGCGAACAGCTGTGCCAGCTCGCTCGGCCAGTATTCGAAGACTTCCGCGTGTACATGTTTCGGGTCGTACGGCGGACAGGCCGGGCGGCCGGTGCGGTCGTCGATCCACACGCGCCGATGCACGTTGCTGATGCGGATCGGCGATACGCCGGGCAGATACCAGGTCGTGCTGGTCTGCGGGCAATCGGCGTTCGGCAGGTCGCCGGTGGCGGTGCAGACCTCGACGCGGGTCAGGCGTGGCGGAGGTCGGCCGATCTCGTCGACCAGCCCCGCGTCTCTGGCCTGCATCGCGTCCATCACCCGGAAGAACAACGGCGCGGCGGCCTGCACGCCGACGAAGCTCGGATTGCCGCGGCCGTCGAAGTTGCCGACCCAGACCACCAGCACATAGTGGCCGAAAACGCCCGCGGTCCAGGCGTCGCGGAATCCCCAGGAGGTGCCCGTCTTCCAGGCGGCATGCAGGCGGCCCGAGTCGGCGGCCGGCGCGGCGTCGGGTCGGGAGGCCGTGCGCAACATGTCGAGCACCGCGTAGCTCGATTCCGCCGACAGCAGCGGCGTGCCGTCGGCGATCGACTCGTCCGCGAAGTGGCGCAGCGGCGCCTGCCGGCCCGCGCGCGCGAGCATCGCGTAGAGCGTGGCGAGTTCCTCCATCGTCACCTCGCCGCCGCCGAGCACGAGCGCGAGGCCGTAGTGCTTCTCGGGTTGCAGCTGCGCGATGCCGGCGCTGCGCAGAAACGAGTAGAAGCCCGGATCGGACAGCCTCGAAGCGAGCGTAACGGCCGGAATGTTGCGGGACCGAACCAGCGCCTGCGTCGCGCTGATCGGGCCGACGAAGCGCCCGTCGAAGTTCTCGGGGCTGAACGGTCCGAACGCCGTCGGCACATCGCGCAGCACCGTGAGCGGGTGGATCAGGCCCTGGTCGATCGCGAGCGCATAGATGAACGGCTTCAGCGCGGAGCCGGGCGAGCGCTTGGCGAGCGTGCCGTTGACCTGTCCCTCGATCGCCGCATCGGCGAAGTCCGCCGAGCCCACCATCGCGCGGACGGCCAGGTCCCGCGTATCGACGAGCAGCGCGGCCGCATTGTGTATGCCGACACTGCCCTGGTCCCGCACGTACTGCTGCACGACGCGCTCTGCCAGTTGCTGCAGCGGCAGGTCGAGCGTCGTGCGCAGCTCGCGGTCGGCGGGGCGCAGCGCCAGCACATAGTCGGTGAAGTGCGGCGCGAGAAACGGCAGTTCGCGCCGGCTGGCGAAATGCAACGGTGGCAGCTCCGCCGCCGGGTCGCGCGACGCATCAGGGTGGCCCAGCAGCCAGCGTCGTAGCAGTCGTTCGCGCGCCGCGTGCAGCATATCCGGCTCGACGGGGTGCGGTGAGCGCCGCAGCGGCGACTGCGGGATCAGCACGAGTGCCATCGCTTCGGGCAGAGCGAGTTTTCCTACCGGCTTGCCGAAGTACACACGGCTCGCGGTGCCGACGCCCTGCACGTTGCCGCCGTACGGCATCACGTTGAGGTGCGCCTCGAGGATCGCGCGTTTGGAGTAGCGCATCTCGAGCCACACGGCGCACGCCATCTGCCGGAGCTTGCCCGCCACGGTGCGCGTGTGGAGTCCGTAGTGCAGCCGCGCAAACTGCATGGTGATCGTCGACGCGCCCTGCGGCGCGCCTCCGACCAGCGCCGCGGAGGCCGCGCGCACCAGTGCGAAGGGATTCACGCCCGGATGCACGAAGAACGTGCGGTCCTCGTGCAGCAGCAACAGGTCGACCAGATCGGCGGGCATCCGGTCGAGCGGTGTCCAGAGTCGGTACTGCCCGTCGGCCGCGAGCGTGACGCGCAACAGCCGTCCATTGCGATCGAAGACAGCAGTCGACGTGCCGATCTCGTCGGCGAGCGCGGGTCGTGGCCAGTAGCGGATCACGACGAGCGCCAGCGCGGCCGCGGCCAGGCCCGCCAGCACCAGCGACGCGCGACGACGCACGAGCGGCGTCATCCCGGCGGGCTCACGGCCGGGTGACGGTCAGCCGGGTGCCCGTCGAACGGCCCTGCACGCTGCGGTCGTACATCGCCTCACCGAATGCCGGCGGCACGGCAAAGGTGCCGGCGTTCGTCGCCTTGATGCGGTACGTCACTTCGCGCAGGTCGCGTGACGAATCGACGTAGAACACGGCGCGGTCTTCGCGCATTTCGCCGTATTGCAGCGACGCCGTCGTGCCCGGCGCGCAGAACCCGCAGGTCCAGCCGCGATACGCCGCGCCGGCCGTGGCAGCCGCGTCCGTTCCTCCCTCGACCTGTTCGTCGCCTTCTCCCTCGCCCGCACCCTCATCCGGCGATCCGGCGTCGCCGGCCCCGGCCGATGCATAGGGATGGGCCGGCGCCTGCGGCGGCACGACGAGTTCGAAGCCGCCCGGCAACAGGTCGACCAGCGCGATCGGTCCGGCGTCGCGATCGACGAGGCCGCGCAGCTTGAGGTGCACGGTGACTTCCTGGCCGATGGTGATCTTCGGCAGCGGCTTGCCTTCCGCATCCGTGTATTCGCGGATCACCTCGAGGCCCTGGCGTATCGCCTGCGTCGGAGGCTGGCGGTCGAAACCGGACTGCTCGATCAGGTAGAACGCCGTGAGCGGGCTGTCGTTGGTGAAGCGCAGCGCCCGGACGGTGTCGGCGACGTCTGCGCGCGGCAGCAAACCGGCCGGCAACGGCAGCGGTTGCGGTGCGCCGCCGGCCCGCGGCACAGCCTCTACCGACAACGCCGCGCGTTGGCCTGCGGTGGCCGTCGCGTAGCTGTCGAGTGCCAGCAGCGTCGCGCCCGCCGACAACGACTGGTATTCGCCGCGCGTGACGCGCTGCGCGAGGTTCGGCAGCACGTCGGGCGGCAGCGACGCCAGCTGCGCCGGGAAGTGTCGCGCGAGGATGAAGAGCAGCAGCCCGTCGCGCGTCATCGCGTCGTCGTAGGGCGTGTAAGGCGCCTTGGCGTCGAAGCGCAGGCCGCGAACCAGTTGCAGCGCCTCGCGATCCTGCTTCATCAGGCTCAGCGACGCGGCGAGCCAGCCGGCCGTCAGGTCCTGCGGCCACTCCTTCGCGTAACGCTCGGCGAGTCGCTTGCGCATGGCGGCGATCTCGGCCGTCATCGGCCGGCCCTGCCGCGTCAGCAGGTAGATCGCGTACGCGCTCTGCCTTTCGTCGGCGAGATTGTTGCCGTCGCGCGAGGCCAGTTGCACGAGGTAGCCGTTCCCCGCGCGGATCAGGTCGTCGGGCACGGGCTGGCCGCGTTCCTGCGCTTCGAGCAGCCAGTGCTGCGCATACAGCGAGACGAATTCGACGACCGAATCGGCGCCCGGCCACAACCGGTAGGCGCCCGCATCGTTCTGGCGCATGCGCAGTTCGTCGACGAGGGCGCCGAGGTCCGCGCCCGGTTGCGTCTTCACGTAACCGAACTCCGGCCGTCGCGCCAGCAGCGTCGCGGGCATCGCCTGGCTCACCAGTTGCTCCGTGCAGACGTACGGGTAGCGGGCGAGGTAGCTCACGAAGCCGTGCGCCAGTTGCAGCGGGAGCGTCGATACGCCGGCCTGCTGCGTGCGGAACTGCGGGTACAGGTTGCGGGCTAGCGCCACCTCGGTGCTGCCTTTCGGCAGCACGCCGGCCTTCAGCGTGGTCAGGTAGGGCGACGCCGGCCGCACGCTCATGTCGATCGTGCGCGTGGCCCCGGCGTTGCCGAGCGCGGTCGTGAATTTCAGCACGCCGCTGCCGAGACGATCGCGCACCTTCACGCGGAAGCGCGCGGTGCCCTCGCGGCCTTCGGCAATCGCAACGTCCTGGCTCGCGGCACCGACGATTTCGAGCGCGGCATCGCCGGCCAGGCCGACGCGGACCCGGGCATTCGCGCCCGAGCCGGCCACGTTGTTCGCGACGCCGGTGCTGACGTCGAACTCGTCGCCCGGCGTCACGGTCAACGGCGCCGCTGGCGTCAGGACGAAATCGCCACGCACCAGCACCTTGTCCTCGGTCACGCCGATGCGTTCGTCGCTCGCCGCGACGGCGAACACGCGCAACGTGCCGTTGAAATAGTCGGGCACGGTGTACTGCACCTCGCGCGTCGTCGCGTCGGCGTCGACGATGCCGGACCAGAACGCGACCGGCTTTTCCCCTTTGCGCCGGAACGGATTGAGGTTGCGCCCGATCAACCCTTCCGCGTCGCCGCCGGGCGCCGCCTCGGATGCGAGCTGCCGGAACTCCGGCAGGATCAGGTCGAGTATCTGCGAGGTGCGCACGCCGAGCGAGCGCTTCTGGAAAAAGTAACCGAGCGGATCGGGGCCGCGGTACCGCGCAACCTGCAGGATGCCGTCGTCCACCGCGAACAGCACGAGACGCGCCGGCCGGTCGGTGTGGTAGCGCAGCTTGACCGTCTGTCCCGGCTTCACGGTGGCCGGCACCTGCACGGTCACCGTTGTGCGCCTCGCGTCGGTCGCGATCGAGAAGGGACGCACGCCGTACGACAGCGGGCTGCTGTAGATCTCGTCCGAACCCGGGTCGCGCACGAAGGTGACGGTGACGTACGCGTTGCCCTCGAGTCCGTCGGGCAGGCGGATCTTCTGCACCGAGCTCGTCGTCTCGCTGTGGAACCACTTCCAGGCGTAAACCTTCTCGCGCTCGATCGTGATCAGGCCCGCGCCGGCGTACGGGGCGCGGATCGACAACTCGACCTCGGAGCCCGGCGCATAGTCCGGGCTCGACAGGCTCAGCTCGAGTTCGGCGTTCTTCTCGAGCTGCCGCGTGACGTTCGCGTCGCCCGCCACCTGGTACTCGACGCGGGCGAGCTGCGTGCCGGACGCGTCGCGCACGTAGTACGCGTACGTACCCGGCGCGTCGGTGGCGAGCGGCAGCGTGTAGCCGGCCGCCGCGATCGCGAGCGCGCGGCTGTCGACGGCGATCTCCTTCCGTCGCGACTCGTACTTGTAGACACCCGAATCCTGGCGCATCAGCACCGAGACGTAGCGAATCTCGACGCGCGCGAGCGTGAGCCCGTCGACCGCACGCGGCTTCGCCTGCGGGTCGATCGCGAGCAGGCTCACGCTGCGCTTCGCGCCGCGCGACACGTAGGCCAGCGCGCCGTCCGGCTTGTAGCCGACGAGGTACGGCATGTTCGAGACGAGCTGAGTCGCCTCGGACGTCACGCCGCGACCGCCGTCGGCCTCAAAGCCCTGCGCGACGAGCTGCACGCGGTACGTCGCACGGGCGAACCGCTGCAGGTTCAGCGTGAGGTCCGCGCCGCCCGTCGCGTCCGTCTTCGCCTCCGGCAGCGACTCCGTCATGCCCTCTTTGGCGTACTGCGGGTCGTAGAACTGGTAGTCGGGGTAGGCGCGGAACGACGGGATCGCCGGCGACAGCGTCATCTGCGCCGTCACGCGCCGGTTCTCGGCAGGCGTGCCGAACAGGTTGTCGAGTTGCACCCGCGCCTTGAGGTCGGCCGGCGACACCCAGCCGTCGGGCGATGCGGACGAATAGACCGTGCGCATCCGCAAGCGGTCCGGCTGGAAGTCGCGCACCTGCACGGTCGTCGAGCCGATCAGGTTGCGGCCGCGGTCCTTGCGTACCGTCGAAATCGAGAACGTATACAGCCCGGTCGGCGCCGTGATCTTCGTGTCGTGGCGGATTTCGTCGAAGCCCGCGCGTCCCGGCACGAACGCTTCGCGCCGGATCGTCATGCCGCGCGGATCGGTCACCTCGAGCTGCAGCGGCACGCCGTCGAGGCTCTGCTGCCAGTCTTCGCTGCGGACCAGCGCGCCGAGGCGGATCTGCTCGCCCGGCCGGTAGATCCCGCGATCCGAGAACAGGTAGGCCGTCAACGCCGCGCGATCCGAGCTCGGCTCTACGCCGCCGATGTCGAAGCGGCTGAAATCGAGCGCGCGGTCGCGTTCCTCGACCGGCAGGAAGACGCTGTCGCCGGCGCGCCGCGCCAGGAACAGAACGGGCTGGCGCTCGTTGCGCAGGTTGCTGAAGTCGGCAAAGTGCACGTGTCCTTCATCGTCGGACGCGCCGCTTTCGACGGGCAGTCCGTTGCGGCCGATCACCTCGAGCGTCGCGCCCGCCACCGGTTCGCCGCGGGTGATCGACTGCACGAAGATGTCGAATGAGCCGTCTCTCGCCCGCTTGGCGATGAGCCCTAGGTCGGTGAGGATCACCAGCCGCGCATCGCTGAGCGATGCGGAGCGCGCGTCGTTCCAGGTCGATTCGTAACCGGCGAGCGGCCGGTCGTTCTCAGCGTCCCAGGCCTGCACGCGGATCAGGAACATTCCGCGCCGGTCCAGCGCGTCGTCCGCGAGGTAGGCGCCGAGGTCCACGGCTTCGTAGTGCGATGCGGCCGGGCCCGCGACCGGGACGCGAATGATCCGGGTGTAACGCTCGGTCAGGTCGAGATCGCTGAAGGCCCAGTTCCCGAACCGCGGGTAGGAAAAGCTGCCGGACGTCTGCGTCACGAGTGCCTGCACCTGCCGGGGCAGCAGGCGCCCGACCTCGACGCGGAACGCGGGCACGTTGCGCGAGAAAACCGTGAGGTTTTTCGATCCGGACATCGACAGCAGCGATCCCTGGTGCAGGATCGACAGCTCGCGTGGAAATTCCGGGACCGGCAGCAGCCGCTCGACGGTCTCGCCGAGCCGGTAGCCGCCGAACGACTGCAGGCCCCGGTCCACCTTCACGTATAGATACCGGCCCGGGTCGGCCTGGTAGCGGAAGCCATGCACGGTGTAGTGATCGGTCTCGCCAGGCTGCGGCTCGAGCGGCACGGCCTGCGCTGCGGCGCGCACGGCATTGGTCACCGTCTCCGCGCTCCACGCAAAACGCCGCGTGTGGTTGTAGCGCTCGAACTCCGCCTGCACCTTCGGGTCGGGATGCTGTTCGGGCAGCAACCAGGCGTGCACTCTCGCCGGCATCACGGACTCGAGCACCGAGGCCGAGCCTTCGACCAGCAGCACCTGCCGCGGCTCGTTGCGTTCGTCCCGCACGATGTCGAGGTTCAGCTTCTCGATCTTCAGGCTGTCGAGGCCAGGCACCGCGACGCTTGCCTTCAGCGGCTCCTTCAGCCCGTTGCCGCCGCGTGCGGCTCGCACGTCGCGGTCCAGCACGACCTCGACGCGCGCCGGCTTGGCCGGCACCGGCAGGTTTTCGGAGTGCACGTACGCGTGCAGTTTCAGCTTGTCGTACACGACGTTGAACTTGCGCGAGCCGAGCTTGTTCTCGATGGCGTCGTTCACGCGCTCGTACATCGTCAGCGCGAGGTTGCGCTCGAGGCGCTCCGGGTCGACCGGGTGCGAGAACTTGAGGCCGATCACCGCCTTCTTGCCGGCCGGCACCTGCGGGTCCTGGTAGAACTCCGTGCTCGCGACTTCGGCCGTGAATGGCGCGCTGTCGAACTCGAAGTCGTATTTCGCGAGACGCACCTCCGGAGCGAACAGCTTCCGGCGGTCGAGCGAGACGTGATACGACTCGCCGACCGGCCAGTCGGTCGCCGGCTGGAAGACGAGCGTGCGGTCGTCGACCCAGCGCCACTCGCCCTCGGTGGACGGTGCCATCGCGACGCCGCCCGTCTTCGCGGCCAAAGCCTTGCCGGCGCGCTCCAGCGGCGCCACCGATCCGGCGAATTCGACGCGCAACGGATTCGGCTTGCGCGGCGGGTCGCAGTCGTAGCAGGTCACCTCGGGCGCCTTGACCACGTACGCGATGGTGAGCGGCTTCGGCTGGGCCTGGTACCAGCGCCAGCCGAATACGCCGGCGGCGGCGAGCGCGACGACGAGCAGCGCGACCAGGCGGGCCGCCTGCGGACGCGCGCGCGCGCGGATGACGAGGGGCGCCAGGAGCAGCCGGACCCGGCCGGCGATCGCGTCGAACCATGCGGGTGGTTGCCAGCGAAGGTGGCCGAAGAGGGCGCCGAACAGGCGGCCGATGGCGTCGGCCGCGGCCTGCAGGAAAGCGATCATGGGTGCCGCCACATGCTCTTGTTTTCTGGGCCCCCGCCGGGCCCAGTGCCGGAGACTATAACGCGACTCGGGGAGGGACCGGGTTCGCGCCCGCCCGTCCGCCCCGCAGCAGGAAATAGCAGACGGCGGCGGCGACCAGCAGTGCGGCAAGATCGCCCGCGAGCCCGGCGAGTCGCGGGTCCATCGATTTCGGCGCGACTCCGGCGGCGACCAGTCCCGCCACCAGCACGCCGGCCAGTCCTTCTCCGGCGACCAGGCCCGACGCGGCGAGGATGCCGGCGTCGTGTTCGCCGTCGGATCGTGCGCCGCGCCCGTGCTCGACCAACGCACGCACGCAGCCCCCGACATAGAGCGGCGCCATCGTCGCGAGCGGCAGGTAGACGCCGATTGCGAATGCCAGGCCCGAGACGCCGCACAGCATTGCGCCGAGCGAGAGCCCCGCGCCGGTCAGCACCAGGTTCCAGGGCAATTGGCCGCTCAGCACGCCCTCGATGATGGTCTTCATCAGCGTGGCCTGCGGCGCAGGGATTTCCCTGGAGCCGAATTCGTACGCCGTGCCGAGCAGGTGCACCGTCGCGGCCACCGCCCAGCACGCGAACGCCGCGCCGATCAGCTGGCCGAGCTGTTGCTTCGCCGGCGTCGCGCCGACCAGCCAGCCGGTCTTCAGGTCCTGCGAAATGTCGCCGGCCTTGCTGGCGGCGATCGCGACGATGGTGCCGACGGTGAGCACGCCGGCGCGCGCGTCGGGTCCCACCCAGCCTGCCGCGGCGAACACCGATGCAGTGCCGAGCAGCGTGACGAGCGTGATGCCCGACGTCGGTTGCGACGACACGCCGACGATGCCGACGATGCGCGCCGCCACGGCGACGAACAGCACGCCGAACAGCCCGACGCCGCTCGCGAGCACCGCGCGCTGCACGAAGCTCATGTCGCCAGCGAAGACGCCCGGCACGAAAGCCGCCACCAGCACGACAGTGGCGACGCCGCCGAACACGAACGAGGCCGGCAGGTCGCGATCCGTGCGCGCCGGCCGTCCCGTCGCCGCGGGCGCCATCGCCTTGCAGGCCGCGCGCGACGGCGGTGAACGCGCCGACCATCGTCGGCATGCCACGCAGCACCGTGAGGATGCCGGCCGTCGCGACGGCGCCGGCGCCGATGTAGCGCACGTACCGCGCCCAGATGTCGCCGGCGTCCATCTCGGACACCAGCCGCACCGTCTCCGGGTAGATGGGCGCGTTCGTCTGCGCGCCGAGCCAGGCGATCAGCGGCGTGATCGTCACCGCCGAGATCAGCGCGCCCGCGACGCACACCGCGGACTGGCGATATCCGAGGATGTAGCCGACGCCGAGCAGCGCCGGTGCGATTTCGAGCGCCAGCTCGGCTTTCGGCAACACCGGCAGTGCCGCGTGCACCTCGCCCGGCATCAGGTAGACGAGCGAGACCAGCAGCTTCACGCCCGCGCCGACCGCCATGCCGCGAAAGATCCACCGGCTGCTGCTTGCGGCGCTGGCGCCGTCGGCATTCATCGCGCGCAGCACCTCGGCGCAAGCCTTGCCCTCCGGGTACGGCAACTCGTCGTGCGCCTGCACGATCAGCAGGCGTCGCAGCGGGATCATGGCGGACAGGCCCAGCAGGCCGCCGAGGAAGCACAGCGTGACGACCTGCAGGTACGGCGGCACCGCGCCCCACAGGAACAGCGCGGGAATCGTGAAGATCGTGCCGGTCGCGAGCGCAGTCGACGCGGACGCGACGGTCTGCGACATGTTGGCTTCGAGGATCGTGCCGTTGGTGCGCAGAAGTCGGAAGACGGCCACCGTCATGACCGCGGCGGGGATCGACGCGGAGACCGTCATGCCGACGCGCAGGCCCAGGTACGCGTTCGCGGCGCCGAAGACGATGCCGAGCACGACGCCGATGGCGACGGCCTTCAGCGTGAATTCTGCAACGTCGACGGGCCGTGCCATTCGCCCGATGATCGCCCACCGCCCACTGCGCCCGCAATGTGCGCGTGCGATCAGGTCACGCCGGTCACACCCTCTCGATCAGCAAGGCCATGCCCTGGCCGACGCCGATGCACATCGTGCAGAGCGCGTAGCGCGCCTTGCGGGCCTCGAGTTCGTTGACGGCCGTGGTCACCAGCCGCGCGCCCGACATGCCGAGCGGATGGCCCAGCGCGATGGCGCCGCCGTTGGGATTCACGTGTTCCGCGTCGTCCGGCAGGCCGAGTTCGCGCAGGCAGGCGAGGGCCTGCGCCGCGAACGCCTCGTTCAACTCGATCACGTCGATCTGCGCCAGCGTGACTTCCGTTCGCGCCAGCAGCTTGCGCACCGCGGGCACCGGACCGATGCCCATGATCCGCGGCTCGACGCCGGCCGTGGCACTCGCCACGATGCGCGCCCGCGGCGTGAGTCCGTAGTAGCGCGCACTGTCGGCATCCGCGAGCAGCAGCGCGCAGGCGCCGTCGTTGATGCCGGAGGCGTTGCCCGCGGTAACGGTGCCGGGATTGCGGAAAGGCGTGGCGAGGCGGGCCAGGCTCTCGAGCGTCGTGTCCGCGCGCGGATGCTCGTCGCGGGCGACGTGCGTGACTGCGCCCTTGCGGCCGGCGATCGCCACCGGGACGATTTCGCGATTGAAACGGCCGTAAGCCTCCGCGGCGCTGGCGCGCAACTGCGAGCGCAGCGCGAACGCGTCCTGGTGCTCGCGCGAAACGTTCCATTGTTCGGCGACGTTCTCCGCGGTCTCCGCCATCGTCTCCACGCCGTACAGCGCTTCGATCAGCCGGATTGACGAACCGCCAGCCGAGCGTCGTGTCCTCGAGGCCTTGCGTGCGTGAGTAGGCGTTGTCGGCCTTGCCCATCACGTACGGCGCGCGCGACATCGACTCGACGCCGCCCGCGAGCGCGATCGCGTACTCGCCGGTGCGGATGCCGCGCGCCGCGACGTTGATGGCCTCGAGGCCCGAGGCGCAGAGCCGGTTCACCGTGGCGGCCGGCACGCTCGGCGGTAGCCCGGCAAGCAGTGCCGCCATCCGCGCGACGTTGCGATTGTCCTCGCCGGCCTGGTTGGCGCAACCGAGGATCACTTCGTCGATCTCGTTCGGATCCAGGCCGGGATTGCGCTCGAGCAGCGCCTTGAGCGGGATCGCGCCGAGGTCGTCGGCGCGGACGGAGGCAAGCGCGCCGCCGTGGCGGCCGATCGGCGTGCGAACGGCGTCGCAGATGAGGGCACTCTTCATATCGCGTCAGTGTATTGCAATGCGGGCGCCCCGAGCACGTATCGTCGCCCGCGCGGCCTGGAAACGGCTAGGATTCCCCGCAACGGCGGCATTCCGTGCGACGGGACGAGTCAGACGATGTGGCGTGTGCTCAGGCTCGGGGTCCTGCTGCTGGCGGTGCTGGCGGCTTACGGCTGGTGGTCCGGGCACGAACGCGTGCCCGAGGCGACGACGGCGAGCCACGGGCCGGCCGATGTGCCGCGCGTATCCCCGGGCCTGCCGTCCGAGGCGATCGACACCTTGCGGGCCATCGAGCGGGGCGGACCATTCCCGTACGAGCGCGACGGTGTCCTGTTCCAGAACCGCGAGCGACGGCTGCCCGCCCGGCCGCGCGGTTACTACCGCGAGTACACGGTGCGCACGCCCGGCGCATCCGACCGCGGCGCAAGGCGCATCATCGCGGGCGGGGATCCGCCCGAGGTCTACTACTACACCGACGATCACTACCGGACGTTCCGCCGGTTGGAGTGGCCGCAATGAACGATCGTTTCGTGCAGGACGTGCCTTTCGGGCCGCACACGGCGAACGCGCTGTGCGCACTGGGAGAGTCGATCGGACTGCGCTCCGTGCGCGTCGACTTCGCGGGTTGCCGGGACAAGGGCGATGTGCTGGCGCAGATCGGCGCGGCGTTCGCATTCCCGCGCTGGTTCGGCGGCAACTGGGACGCGCTCTACGACTGCCTGAACGACCTCGAGTGGCTGGCCGCGCCGGGCCACCTGCTCGTGCTCGAGCACGCCGGTGAGTTGCGCGAGGCGGCGCCCGAGGACTTCGTGACGCTGCTCGACGTGCTCGAGGAATCGGCGCGGGCGTGGCAGAAGCGAGGTGTGACCTTCAGGGTGATCATCGGCCTCGATTGACCGGCGGATTTCGAGCCGGTCGCGATTCTGTCAGCACGACCCGCAGCACTACAGCCGTGCGTCCGCGGAGCGTCGAACGGGAGCGGGTTCGTCCTCGAACACGCCGACCACCTGCACTTTCTCGTTGCCGCGCAGCAGCTCGCCGCCGCGCACGACGATCGAGTCGCCTGCCGCGAGCGCGCCGTCGACTGCGATCCAGTCGCCGTCGGCCACGCCGGCCTTGACGCCGATGCGCTCCGCCCGCTGCGATGCGCCGACGCGATACACGTACAGTCCATCGGCGCGGATGATCAGCGCGTCGCGTGGCACGGCCAGCTTGCGCTGCGGCGTGCCTAGGGGCAGCTTGACCAGGACCGAGTTGCCAGGCGCGAGCAGGCCGTCGACCTGCGGCGCCTTCACCAGCACCTCGAACGACTGCGAGCGGGTGTCGCCCGCGGGCACGATGGCACTCACCGTCGCCGTGAATTCGCGCTGATCGGACGTTACCTCGACCGCGTGCCCGGGTTGAATGGCACGCACGTAGCGTAATGGCACGAACAGGCGAATTTCGAGCTCGTCGGGGTCGACTAGCCGGGCGACGACGTCACCTCGTGCTACCTCCTCTCCGACGCGGCGCAAGCGTTCGGATACCACGCCCGCGAACGGGGCGGTCAGTCGCGATCGCGCCAGTTGGTCGTCGGTCTGTGCGAGCAACGCGCGGGCCACGTCGAGGTCGGCGGCGGCCAGGTCACGGTTGGACGCGGCCTGGTCCACGTTGAATCGCGACACCGCGTTGCCGGAGGCCCGCAACCGCTCGAGCTCGCGCTCGAGCGACTTCAGGTTGACCTGCGCCCGCGTGACGCGCGCAGCCTGCTCGGCCCGCCCCAGCGCCAGCTCACGTGTCTCGAGGCGCGCGACGATGTCTCCGGCGGAGACCGAGGCGCCTGGTTCTGCCACCCACTGCAATCGCCCTGCCACAGCCGACGCGAGGTCGGCTGCCTCACGTGAGCGCACCAGTCCCGTCGCATGGACCACGGGAGCCAGTTCCCGCAGCTGCGCCTGCGCCACTTGCACCGAGGCCGGCCGCTCCTCGGCCGGCGCCGTGGCCGCCGCGAGTGCGAGCGCTGATCCGAGCGCGATGCCGAGACGGGCTTGCACACGATTCCCGATGATCATTGCGCCGATCCTCCGAGCGCGACGCCCGGCGCCAGTGCCACCGGCGCAGTTTCCACTTCGCCGAGCCTCAACAGGCTTGGCATCAGCACCCACGTGAACAGGGTGCCCACGACCATGCCGCCCGACACGACCGCGGCGAGCCCGCGATACACCTCGGCGCCGAGGCCCGGCATGAAGATCAGCGGCGCCATGCCGAGCACCGCGGTCAGCGTCGAGAGCACGATCGGCCGCGCCCGGGTCTCCAGCGCCTCGCGCACGGCCTGCCGGCGCGGCAGCCCATTGCGTTCGCGGGCGCGCGTCTGGTCGACCAGCAGGATTGCGGCGTTGACGACCAGCCCGAGCAGGATGATGAACCCGATCATCGTGAGCAGGTCGAGCGCCTGGAAGCCGAACAGTCCGACGACACGCAATGCGAGGATGCCGCCGGCGATCGAGACCGGCATCACGACCATCACCAGCAGGCTGTCGCGGATGGACCGGAACAGCGCGGCCATCAGCGCGAACAGGATCACCAGCGCGAGCAGGAAGTTCTGCGCCATGGAGCGCAACGCCTGGTGCAGGTCGTTCGCCGTGCCCGCATAAGTCAGCTGGACCTTGGGTGCCATCGCCGCGCGGATCTTCGGCTCGACCACGTTCTGCACGCGCTTCAGCGCCTCGTCCAGCGTCATGTCCTCCGGCGGCTCGAAATTGACGCTGACCGTGCGGTGACCGTTGATGCGCACCAGTTGCGCGGGCCCGACCGTCTGGCGCAGACCCGTCAGCTCGCCGACCGTCTGCACGCCCGCCGACGGAGTCACGATCGGCAGTTCGGCGAGTTCTTCGGGCGAGCGCCACTTGCTGGATTTCACGATGATGTCGAGGCGTTCGTTGCCGTCGAAGTACTCGCCGGCCCACAAGCCGCCCGTGAAGGCGCGGATCGATGCCGCGACCTCCGTGCGGGTGAGGCCCGCGCGCGCGATGCGCCATTCGTCCGGGACGAGCTGCAGTTCCGGCTGGTTGAGCTCGAGGCCCGGGAAGGCCTGCGGATACGTGCGCTCGATGGTCTGCGGAATCTCGTCCACCGCGACGCGTGCTGCCGCCATCAGCGCGCCGAGGTCCGCGCCCTGGAAATCCAGGCGCAACTCGCGGGAATTATTGCCGTCCACATTCAGCAGCGAGCCCCGTTGCACGTAAACGGCGGTGTCCGGGAACCCGACCATGATCTCGTCGCGCAACACGCGGACCATCTCCTTGATGTCGCGCGGATCCTCCGGATAGACCACGGCCGTCGCGCCGACGCCGCCGAAGGCGGACAGGTTGTAGTACTTCACCTTCGGTGCTTTGGTCCCGTCGAGGTGCGGCTTCAGCCTCTCGATCACCACGGGCGCGAATTCCTGCCGCGCCGTCTCGAGATTGCCGCCCGGCGGCAGGCGCACGTTGTTCCAGATCATGTCGGTCTGCGCGACCGGCAGATAATCGACTTTCGGCGCCAGCAGCAGCACCAGCAGCACGCTGGACGCCGTGATGCCCCCGATCCACCCCAGGCGGGCGGCCGGAAGGTCGGTGAGTCGCATGGCGAATTCGCTCATGCGTTTCCACCAATGCTGGTGCTGGTCGTCCGGGATGCCACCGGCCAGCGCCCAGCGGTTGGCGGCCGGGATGACGGTCATGGCCACCAGCAGCGATGCAGCGTGCGACACGGACATCGTGATCGCGAGGTCCTTGAAGAGCTGGCCCTCGAGCCCGTTCAGGTTCCACCACATATTGAGGCCAAACAGATGGATCCATACTTCCCTTCTGTTCTCTCTAATTAATCTAATCCCTCGTTATTAAAGGATGATTCCAAACTTCTGATTATTTTTTGGTTGTTGGCAAGCCATTTGCAATTATTATATTTGGGTTGGCGGGCTGTGAGATCCGCAGTTTGGAATATTTGACAGATGTGGATATGCTCGCCGCCAGATGGAGGGAAGCATCATGATGCTAATCATCTTGATCGTGTTGTTGGTTCTTGTGTTCGGCGGCGGGGGCGGCTATTACTGGAATAGAAGACGACGGTAAGAGGTGTCCCTCCTGTGGACCAGAAGGTAATTCTCGAATGATACGCTGGGATGAGGAAGACAAATGCATGCCAGACACCATCCAGGAATTGGATCGGGAGAGACAAGGGCATTTTTCGTCGGATCGGCGAGCTGGGGGATTTTCGTGCCGGGTCCATCATTCCAGCCACGGGACAAAATCCCGATAAACCAAACTCCGAGTAATCGGATGACGGAAAGCAATGGGGCAGAAGACTATTTGGCCTTATGCAAGGAAATTGTAGAGAGGGGGTAAATTTATGATTCACAAAAAATGGGTTCTTAGGGATATTTTGAAAAATTGTGTTTCAATATTTATTCTATGCCTTTTTGTTTTTTTAGTTATTGGATGTACAAGTGGAGGTATCGCCTATCGAATGGTAAATAAAGACAATACAAATATTAAGAATTTAGAGAAATCAGAAATTGGAATGACAAAGACTGAAGTTCTCACTCTCATGGGTACAGCAGACAAATCAGAGAAATTTGAACGGAATGGTGTGGCCGTCGAAATTTTATATTATCTCACTTCAGGTTCTTGCCCAGGCACGGGATGGCAAAATATAGATTCCACACCTGTAGTTTTTGAGGCAGGTATTCTAACGGGATGGGGGAGATATTATTATGAACAAAGAATGGAGAGTCCTAGAATTCCTAAAGACCAATAATCGGACAATTTGAATTGGAAGGAGTCTCAGACAGAAGGCGGAAAGGAAAGATTAAGGCATACAGAGACTAGCAAGGAGGGAAAGGGCATCGTAGCCACGGAGACGGAAGAGAAGATCCGGAAGGTTGGTGATATTGTTCTTATCCCTGCTGGCGAAAAACACTGGCATCGCTCTGCAGGGGACCCAGAGTCTTCCCACGTTTTCGTGATAAGGGTGGGAAGCAAAGTAAGTTAATTGGAGGATTAGCCCTTTCTCCAAGGCCTGCGGAGAGAGATCAACCAATTGAAAGGTCTTCAAAGCTAATGGAGAAAAAAGCCCTGAAAAATCTCCCTTAAAAGGTCAATGGCCTTTAAATGGAAGGAAGGTGAAATGGTGAAAGAGAGTGAATTTATTTTGTCATTGTGCAAGGAAAAGGTGGTGGAGGACAAACAGTTCAGAAAACGATCAGATTAGAGCATTTGGGGAAAATATCGAGATCAATCAGGACTAATAACGAAGGCCACCCAGGGTGATTAGAAGGCACTCAGGCAGTTGAGGTGGCAATGTGGATTGAAAGTCATAACCTAATGGGAATAAACAAGGGTGCATGGCCTTGTATATGCCCCAGGATCGTTCAAGTCTTGCGTTCAGGCACCTTAAGAATCTTGGTACCGGAATACGGGGGGTGTTTTGGGAAGGTTCGCTAATTTTAGCACAAAACTTAGGACACTGGCTTTCGGATTGGCAGATCCTACATCATTTGCCCCCATTGTTTTAAAAGACACCTTCCTAATTTTTTATTGATTTTCTCCTTTCATTTCAAATTCCAAATTCCTTTCTAAAAAGTTCGATTTCTTGAATGCGTCGGAATATGCATCTATGAGGTTTCGATGCGGACCATCCTTCTCCGAGATCCTCACACCATCATCTCCCATCGATCGAGAAGGTCAGCCGTTGACTCTGGAAGCCGGAATTGTTCGTGTTGCAGATGCCCATGGCAAAGGGATGCCTCCCTGGAAAGCATTGGATGATGCGTACGAATCATTGTGGATGCGGGGGGGCCCGGCCTTGCCTGCAAAAAAATGGCGTTATTGCAGCAGTCCCAACGATGAACAAATGGGGGCTGGCTATTCTGAGCATCCTTTTTTGGATTGAGCGTTATTTATAGCAGAAATCCGAACCTTTCATCCATTCGTCTTATTAAGTCCGGTCAACAATAGTGATCCCTGTCCCTATTTTATGTAAATTGTTACTTCTTTCCGGATTCGACCACCTCGATCTGAACCTCCACTTTACCCTTTTTGATCATATCAATTTCCTTTGCCGCACGACTTGTTATTTCAATGATCTTTGCCTTAAAAACCACTTCTACACGCTATTTGATCATCCTCAACTCAACAATAAAAGAAAAATGATAAGACATTCAATCAGCCTCCTGTTTATCTTCTCCCCCCCCCTTCCAAATCCTTTATCAGTATCAGGATTCATGTTTAATCTTAAAAATTTTAAACGGAAACTTCAACAAGAATTATCGATTACCGTTTGCTATACGTAACAACCTAAACCAGCGGGATGATTTAGCGCATCCCCTGGATTGTCTTTGCGGGCGCTGCTCATTTTCTTTAAAACTCAATAATTAGGTCTGACCCCACAGCTTTTCCAGCATGCTCCTACTGATACTTATCGCATGAGGGTTGATAAGCGGATGATTTCATTTTACAAACCTATGATACCGTTATGGGTTAAGATTGCGGAGGGGAAAATGGCTGAAATTCAATTTATTAGAAAAGAAGTTCAATCTTCGTTCCTCGACCCCAAGGAAGGATTTACGAGAAAATCTATCTCTCTTGAGCTAAGAAGAGATGATCTGACCGGTCATAGGTCTCGGATTCTTCCCTACCGTCGAAAGTATCCTGAAGTCGTCATTCCTCCGGAAATGCTGGAGGCTTCAAAGAAGGTCTGTCCCTTCTGCGCGGACCAACTCTCCTCATCCACTCCGAAGCTTTTGCCTGAGATCGCCTCCGAGGGGAGAATCCGCAGAGGAGGGGCATGGTTGTTTCCCAACGCATTTCCTTATGCCCGGTACAATTGGGTGATTGTCTTTGGCGAAGAGCATTTCCTCTATCCTGATCAATTCTCCGTTGAGATGTTAAGGGATGGCTTCCTGGCGGCACAGGAAGGAATCCAAAGGATCGGAAAGAGCCAGCCCGAGTTTCAATATAGTTCCATCAACTGGAATTACCTTCCCTCGTCGGGGGCAGGATTATTCCATCCCCATATCCAGATCCTCGTTGAGGATGTCCCCACGGCCTCGCATAAAGAGGTGCTCGAGGGGATCATCCGGTATCGGGATGAGGGAGTTCCTTCTTTCTGGGAGAGTTTTCTTTTGGAAGAGATCAAGAGGGGGGAAAGATATATCGGCCATCAAGGGGATGTCTATTTCTTAACGGCTTTTTCACCCCGTGGCATATTCGGAGAGATCCTCATTCTCTTTTCCAATCGATCGACGATCGATGAGGTGAGGACCGAAGACTGGACCGGTTTTTCTCAGGGCCTGATCAGGGTCTTTCAATATTTGAAAGGTCATGTCCTCAGCTTTAATCTCTCCCTGTTTTCCGGAAATGGCGATGGGGTTCGGTCATGGGTCTATGGAAGGCTTTGTCCCAGGATGATCATCCCTCCGTGGCACACCAGCGATATTAACTATTTCGAAAAACTTCACGATGAAGTCATGTGTGTCATCTCTCCAGAGGAACTCTGTGAGACGTTAAGCCTTTCTTTACCGGTTCTCGCGACACTTAAATCTTAGCAAGTTCTTGAATAGAACTTTCCATCCGACTCCGTTTATATAGACCGAAAACGGGGAAATTAACGCCATGCGCTTTGCCCTATGCCC